>CAKVHF010000001.1 GCA_934748015.1 uncultured Clostridia bacterium
GAGCGGTCGAAAGCGGCGGTCTTGAAAACCGTTGAAGTGAGAGCTTCCTGGGGTTCGAATCCCTAACTCTCCGCCAGTAGAGAATTATACGCACCCTTGGGAAATATTGGGGTGCGTATTTTTCATTTTACAAAAATGTTTTGAAATTTGTTTTATATATGGTATAGTAAAAAGAAATGAGGTTTAATATGGATATTTGGGAAAAATTATATAATGCAGCAAAAAAAGAATATCATCCGGAAGAAGTTTCGCCGTTTATTGATGCTCATCATGTAGTATGTGCAATTGAAGCAGAAAATGGTGAAATATATACTGGTTTTTGTATTGAAGGTGCAAGTGGCGTTATTGCTCTTTGTGCAGAGAGAGTTGCAGGGTTAAATATGTATATTCAAAGTGGACAAACAGTTGTAAAAAGACTTATTGCTTTTAGAAACGAGCCTCCAAAAGAAAACGGCGGAATGCCTTGTGGTGCTTGTAGAGAATTTTTTTTACAACTTTCAGACAAAAATAAAGATATGGAAATCTTGACTGATTATGAAAGTAGAAAAACGGTAAAATTGATTGATTTAATGCCTGGCTGGTGGGGTTGGGAAAGATATGAAAAATAAGACATGTATAAGGCATTGTCATTTCGTAATAAGAAAATAATTTGACCTCTAAGTTTGAATTTTTTTATTTATTAATATTAAAAAAAAGAAGGATATAATGGAAGTTATCGTAGGAAGAGTTTACAAACATTATAAGGGTGATTATTATATTGTAGAAAATATAGCCACACATTCTGAAACGGGTGAAAAACTGGTAATCTATAGGGCGTTGTACGGAGATGGCAAGGTTTATGCTAGACCTTATGATATGTTTGTTGAAAAGATAAATAAAGGCAACCAAGAATATCGTTTTCAGTTGCAAGAGATAGAAAGTGCTGTAAAAAAGTGATTGATTTTGATTTAATTGCCGATATTTGTTTGCTATTGTGGATGTAATGTGGTATACTATCTTTAGTTTTTCGCTTAATTGGTGGCGAAAATATGAACAATCTTAAGTGCTAAAAATACTAAAGATTAGGTAGGATAAAATATTTTGAAAGTAAAAGATTTTGGAACAAATAAATCAACAATCAAAATAAATATTGAGTTTTATGATAACGACACCTTAAAGATTTGAGCAGTAACTCAAGTTTTGCAAGGTGTTATTTTTTTTGTACAGAACGCTATGGATTAATAAAGGAGGTATATGATTTTAAATAGAAAAAAAATTACAACTAAATAAGGAGGAAAAATGATAGAACTAAAATCTGTCTCTAAGCAGTACAAAGTTGCTGAAAGAGAAAAAGGCTTGAGAGGTGCTTTGCGTAGCTTGTTCAAAAGAAAGTACAAGGTGATAGACGCATTAGACAATGTATCTTTCAAGATAGATGAAGGCGAAATTGTTGGATACATAGGTCCTAACGGTGCTGGCAAAAGCACAACCATTAAGATAATGTGTGGGATACTTGCTCCAACCTCTGGCGAATGTGTTGTTAATGGTTACAATCCGCAAAAACAACGTAAAGAATATGTAAGACATATAGGTGCTGTATTTGGCCAACGATCCAATCTGTCATGGGATCTGCCGATTATAGATAGTTTCGAGTTATTAAAGGAAATATACAAGATACCTAATGCGGATTACCAAAACAATTTAAAATCACTTACTGAAATATTGGGGCTGGAAGAACTACTTAATGTTGCACCTAGGCAAATGAGTCTGGGACAAAGAATGAAAAGCGAACTGGCAGGGGCTTTGCTCCATAACCCCAAGGTGCTATTTCTGGATGAACCAACTATTGGTCTAGATTCTACTAGCAAATTGGTTGTGCGTGACATGATCAAAAAAATTAACAAAAAAATGAATATGACAGTTATCTTAACCACTCATGATATGAATGATATCGAGGCATTGACTAATAGGATTATTCTTATCGGCAAGGGTAAATTGCTATATGATGGGACTTTTAGCAAAATCAAAAATAAGTTTAAAAACAAAATAACTATAGACTTAGAAGTCAATAAAGAATATCCCGAGTTTGCATTGGATGACTACGAAGTTGTAAGCAATGAGCTGGGCAAAATTACTCTTAGACCAACTGACGACAAAGAATTCAATATAGTAGATTTTACCAAAGAAGTCTACGATAAATATGATGTAAAAGATATAGATGTCAATCATCTTAACCTAGAAGAAATAATATATCATCTCTACAAGGAGTATGATGTATGAAGACTTTTGCAAAATTATACAAGGTAAATTTGCTAGAAGAGTTGAATTACAAAAGCGTTTTTATCTCAGGAATTATTTGTCAATTTGCTTTTGCTATTATCTACATAGTGTTATATCGGGCGTTCTACGAATCGGGTATTCCACAAAATTTTGACATATATCAAATGTCTAGTTATGTGTGCCTTAACCAAGCGTTCTTTGCAATGTTTATATATCGCGATATCAACAAAACAAAAATAACACAAAAAATATTGAATGGTGATGTGTGTTATCAATTGCTTAAACCTATCAACTTGTATGATTATTGGTTTGGCGAAAATATAAGTAGAGGAATGTCAATGGCTACTCTTAGATGCATGCCCATTATTGCGGTGGCATTGCTACTGCCCAAAGGATATGGCCTCATGCTTCCCAATAGTTTTGCAACATTTGCATTATTCTTACTTGCTTTGATCTTGGGTTGTGTGCTAATCAATGCGGTCAAAATGTTTGCATACATTTGTGTGCTTTACACAATGGATAACAAAGGTGTCTTTGCATTATTTATATCTATTTGCTCTCTACTTGCAGGCTCGGTTATTCCTATCCCTATGATGCCGGATGGATTGCAGAAGATACTCAACTTTATGCCATTTAGATATGCATCAGATTTGCCTTTCAGGATATACATAGGCAACATTGGATTGACTGATGGTCTTGTTCAGATAGGAATACAGATCGTATGGATAATTGCACTGGTGATAATTGGTCGATTGATCCTAACTGCCAAAAGTAAAAAACTAGTGGTGCAGGGAGGATAGAGGCTGATGAGATTATATCTAATGTATGTCAAGAAACAACTTAAAACCAATTTCATATATCGTGGCTCGTCATTTATGGCAATGATTGGTCAGACACTAAATAACATCGCATCGTTTATTGCTATTTACATTTTGTTTCAAAAGTTTCATACACTTAACGGATATTCTTTTGGTGAAATACTTATAACATATTCGGTTGTTACATTTACATTTTCATTTAGCGAAATGATGTTTCGTGGCTTTGATGAATTTGATAGATTGGTTGGAATGGGTACTCTGGATGCACTACTGCTTAGACCTAGAAACATAGTGCTTCAGATATGCGGGCAGAAGATAGAAACAATGAAACTGGGTAGAGTTGTATTCAGTCTTGCACTACTTGTTGTTGCATGTGTGATATCTCCAGTGCAGTGGAGTATTGTAAAAGTTATAGTTTTGATAGAGATGTTGATCGCAGGCGTAATTGTGTTTTTTGGAATATTTTTGCTAACAGCTACTGTTACAATATTTACGATCAAAACTCCCGAATTTGTAAATGTATTAACATATGGCGGAAGAGAAATTTGTTACTATCCGCTGGATGTGTTTAAGAAGTTTATAACAAAGTTTTTTACATTTATTATCCCGTATGCAACATTTAATTATATTCCACTAAAGTATCTACTATATGGTTCTAGCGCTGGGATATTTGCTATATTTTATCCATGGGTATCTATTGTATTTGCGGTAATTTGTTGTGCAATATTTAATTATTGTCTTAGATTTTATAAGAGTGCTGGATAAGCGTTGATAGATTGATAATTTGTAATAAAATATACTATTGTTGACAACAATAGTATATTTTTTGTCAAAAAGTTGTGTAAATAGATAAAAACACTCAAAAATGCAAATATTTGTTAAAATTGCAAAATTTGGAAAAATTTGATATTGGGCTTGAAAATTTAATATTTATTTAACTTGCTTTTAATCATAGTTTGTGTCGTTAAAAAAATATTATATATATTGTATTGTGATATATAATTTGTAGGGTATTGATCCTATTTGTAGTTTTGTTTTTTGATTTTTAGTGCTAATATTTATATTATTTAAAATTGCTTTTTACCAAATATATTACAAAAAAAATTCTTTATTTTTGTTTTTAACTAATATATTTATGTGGTACAATTTAAAATGTATTGAGGTAATAAAACAACCATAATACAACTGATGTCATTAAACTAATTATATGGAAGTAATTGGTTGAATATATTTCAGCAAAAAAATAAAAATAAAGAGGTGAAAAATAATATGAGTACAACAGCGTTAATAATACTAGATGGTTATGGTTATAGTACAACGTTGAAAGGTAATGCGGTTGCCAATGCCAAAACGCCTTGTATGGATGCACTGCTTAAGAAATATCCTAACACTTTTATCAACGCCAGTGGTGAGTATGTAGGGTTGCCTGATGGTCAAATGGGTAATAGCGAAGTAGGACATTTGAACCTAGGTGCAGGAAGGGTTGTGTATCAGGACATAACCAGAATTGACAAAGAGATTAGAGAGGGTCAATTTGTAACAAATTTAGCGTTCCTAAAAGCAATTGAGAATTGCAAAGAGCATAATACTGCATTGCATCTAATGGGTTTGCTATCAGATGGTGGTGTGCATTCTGAGGTAAGACATCTATATGAACTTATTAAGCTTGCAAAGGCAAAAGGTTTGACAAAAGTATATATACATTGCTTCCTAGACGGAAGAGATGTAGCACCTAATAGTGCGGTACACTTTATCAAAGAATTGCAAGAAGAGATCAAGCAGATAGGTGTAGGCAAGATTGCTACTGCTATTGGCAGATACTATATAATGGACAGAGATAATCGTTGGGACAGAGTTAAGAAGGGCTACGACATGCTTATGGACGGTGTTGGAACTAAGACTAACAACATTTTGAGTGCGGTTAAGAAATCTTATGAGGCTAATGTGTTCGATGAATTTGTAGAGCCAATTGTACTAGATGATTATGAGGGTGTTAAAGAAAATGATTCTATTATCTTCTTTAATTTCCGAACCGATCGTGCAAGAGAAATAACTAGAGCGGTAACATTTGAAGATTTTGATAAGTTTGAGCGTAAAACTGGGTACAGAAAAACTTGCTATGTATGTATGACAGAATATGATGCTAGTTTTGATAATGTAATGATTGCATTTGGACCAAAGAGTCTTAAAAACACATTGGGTGAATATCTGGCCAAGAACGGCAAAACTCAAGCAAGGGTTGCTGAAACTGAGAAATATGCACATGTAACATTTTTCTTCAATGGTGGTGTCGAAACACCTAATGTAAACGAGAAGAGATATCTTATCCCTTCACCTAAGGTTGCGACTTATGATCTTCAACCAGAGATGAGTGCATATGAAGTAACCGACCAAGTTCTAAAAGTCTTGGATGCTGGTGTAGATGTATTGATACTTAACTTTGCTAATTGTGATATGGTTGGGCATACTGGCAAGTATGATTGTGCAGTTAAGGCAGTAGAGACTGTAGATGAGTGTCTAAGCAAGGTTCTAGATAAGATACTGTCTGGTGGCGGTCAAGCAATAGTTACTGCGGATCATGGCAATGCAGAGAAGATGCTACAAGACGATGGCTCTGTATGCACATCTCATACAACCAATCCAGTTCCTCTAGTAGTCGTAGGCGATAGATATAAAGAAGCAAAATTAAGAAAAGACGGCAAACTTGCGGACGTTGCACCAACACTATTATATATGATGGAGATGCCTATCCCAGTTGAGATGGAAGGCAATGTTTTGATCCAAGAGGAATAGTTGCATGGTTAAAAATATTAATATATATTTGAAAACCTATATAATTACAAAATTTAATTAAGTTAAAAAATATTTGTAAGCAAAAAAGTAAGGCGTGCTTGCAAATATTTTTTTGCATACAATATTTCACACTGTTGTGATAAAGTGATAAAAAACAATAGATATATTGTGTATAATTGTTGAGATTTTAGACAATAATACAAAAAGTGACCAATAAATATAAGAAAAATAATAAAAATTTTTTAAAAACTAGCACTCTTTAGTTGACATTGCTAATTTTTGGTCATATAATATAGGCGTAAATTTCAAAGAAGGAAATTTACATAATAGGGGGATTAAGATTATGAAAAGAGATATAGCAAATAGAGAAAGAGATTATTTTGGATTGTTTGATCCATTGTTTGATGAGTTTTTTGATTTCTCACCAGTTGCAATGCCTAGACGCAAAGAAGTAGTTGAGTCAATGAAGACCGATGTTAGAGAGAATGAGCACGACTACAATATTGAGATTGAGATGCCGGGATTTAAGAAAGAAGATATTTCTATGGATCTTGACAATGGTTATTTGACTGTTTCTGGCAAGAAGGAAGAAAAAGTTGATGAGAAAGACAAGAAAGGTAATTACATCAGACGTGAACGTAGATTTGGTTCTTGTACAAGAAGTTTCTATGTAGGTGATATCAAGGAAGAGGAGATTGATGCTAAACTTGAGCACGGTGTTCTTAATATTGTTATCCCTAAGGAGACTAAGAAGATTGAAGAAAAGAAGAGAATCGAAATTAAATAACATATAGGCTCAATAATATATGAAAGGAAGAAATTAATAATTTCTTCCTTTTTTGTCGGGTATTTTTTGAAAAAATACTATTGACATTTGGGTGATTGTGATGTATTATATAGATAATATTGATTAAAATAATAAAAGGTAGGAGAAAAATATGGCAAAAGAACAAGATAAAATGACAGAATTCTTTCAAGAAGTAAGAGGAATAAGTCAACTATTGTTATCTAATGATCCATTTGTAAAGAGAGAGTATGATAACTATGAGAAATCAAGAGAAAGAATTGGCAGAGCCGTTGTTGTGGCAGGTTTGGGTGTTTTGGGTGCTTTTGTTGGTTCACAAGGTGGCGACATGGGTATGTTAAATACTGCTCTTCAAGTAGGTGGATATGCTACATTGGCAGGCGGAGCTGTTGCTGCTTCAATTAGTATTGGTCAGGTTGCTGCTAGCTGGGATGCTCTTAAGAATTATCCTAAGGTTAAGGAGACAACTGAGATTGCTAAGAAGGCTTATTCTGAACTACCAGGCAATCCAATATTGAGTGATGACGCAATTGTTGCTGATATCATTAGAACAGGTAATGCTAATGACTATGCTGAATATCTTGACAAGAAGAGAAGCAAACTAGACAAAGAAGACGAAAGATTGGATCAAAGGAAAGCTGACTTACAAGATCGTAAAGATTTCATTGATGATGCTATCAGAACTAACGACAAAGCACGTGGAATTGATATTGTAGACAAGGATGCTTCTAACGATACTTCAAGTGCTAATCATGACAATGATCGTGAGATGTAATATAGTTGTAGTTAAATTGTAAAAAAACTAACTGTTATGCGAGATTTTAATAATTTTGCATAGCAGTTTTTTTGTTGTAAAATGTTAATCGTGTGGCATAAAAATATATCAATAGTAATAAACTAATAATAAATATTGAAATAATAATGTAGAGGGTAAATATGAAAAAAATAAATTGGAAACTATTGATAGTTTCTCTACTTATCCCGATCGTTGTTGGTGGAATCGCAACACTGCTTATCAAAGATTCGATTAATATTTATGACGAGATTAATAAGCCATTTTTTGCACCACCGGCATTCTTGTTTGGCGTAGTGTGGGGGATATTATATATTTTGATGGGTGTGTCACTATATATGGTGCTTAATAGTGGCAAAAGTGACAATATTTCTCTTTGGTATTTTGGTCTACAATTGTTATTTAATTTTGTTTGGCCAATAATATTCTTTAATTGCAAATTGTTTTGGCTGTCGTTTGTATGGTTGCTGATCTTAGACTATCTAGTTGTAATGATGATTATAAGTTTCAAAAAAATAAATAAAACATCAGCATATTTGCAGATACCTTATGCAGTATGGATTGCATTTGCGACCATTTTAAATCTAGCAATTGCGATACTTAACTAATTATTTAGGTTGATCATGATTTTGGTTGCATAGGTATTATTTTTGCATATTTGAGTTATATAATCGGTTGACTTGTTAGGCAAAAAAGTTAAAATTCAAAAATTTTTTACAATCTATATGATTAATAAAACATAAAAAAGTGTAAATATCTATTGTTAGATATTTACACTTTTGTTTTCTAATACTATTTTACAGTGTTTGATCCAGACTAGAAATCAGGTTGCCACAAGCATCAAAAGGGCTACGGCAACAACTGCATATATCAAATGCTCCATTGCAAGCAGTGCAACATCTACAGTTCCTGAACCTGTTCCACCTGTTATTACAACAACACATATATTTTGCTTCCTTTATTTATTTTTTAGAAACGATAAATACAATTATCGTTCAATTCATAATATTATTTATTGGCCTATTTTGTTAATTTTGCGAGATAGTTTTTATGATGATTTAATGTGTAATACAATTGAATAAAACAATGCAATAATAAGTAATATTTGCCAAGATTCTGCTTGAAAAGTATATATTATTATGCTATTATAGAGACTATAAAAATTTATTTGTAAGTGATAACAGAGGAAAATCGATGGAAGTAATAAGATTAAAGGAACAGTATTTTGCATGCAATACATATATAATTGTGCAAGATGGCAAAGCAATAATAATAGATGCTGGCGCATCATACGCTACAGTGAATGAGGTTCTTAGTAGGTTAGGTTATAATGTGGATGTGGTGGCAATACTTTTAACCCATTCGCACTTTGATCATATATATGGGTTAGATGATTATTTGGATAAATTTAATTGCAAGGCATATATTGACGGCAAAGGCGTTGAAAATCTAAATGATACAGAGATGAATTATAGCAAATATTATGGTGAGGGGTTTACTGTTCAATCATCTAAAATATGTCAATTGCCCAATCAAGATGTGTGTACTATTGACGATTTCAAGTTTCGTGTTATTAGGACTTATGGTCATACTAATGATTCGGTTTGTTATATATTTGACGATATTATGTTTTCGGGTGATACAGTCTTTTCGGTAGCTGTTGGCAGAACCGATTTGCCCAATTCTAATATTGACGATTTGCATGCATCTTTAAGTAAACTTCGATCCATCAACCCACCTAGGATTGTTTATCCGGGACATGGTAGAGCAATGAGTGGAGTTGAAATGGATAATTATATAGATGACTATATTGCAACATGTGTTAAATAGCGATGACAAAAATAAGAAAATAAAAATATCCAGCGTATACAGAAAAACTAAACGAAGCCATTTTGTGACACAATTCTACTATTCGTAGAGTTAAAAATATTGCAAAAATGTTGTAAAAACACTGAATATATATATTAAAAAAAGTGTGCAATAATAAATTTGGTAAAAAAGTTTATTGACAATTTGCACTATAATATTTTACAATACATACTATTTTATAGTATATTATTATAGATATTGTTTTTGCAAGTGTATCTATTGTGCAAAAGATTAAATAGGAGTAAAATTTATGGATATTTTTGATACTATGACAGTCATTGATGCAGTTCCTGATGTATGGAAGTTGGTTGTAAGGTTGCTGTTGGCTGCAGTTGCGGGTTTTTTGATTGGACTAGAGAGAACTGCAAGGGCTAAAGATGCTGGTGTAAGAACTCAGACTATATTATGTGTAACTTCTGCACTTATGATGATTATTTCTAAGTATGCGTTTGCAGATTTGATACCTTCTGGGGTGAGTTACGATTCTTCTAGGGTTGCAAGTACAGTTATTACTGGACTTAGTTTCGTTGGTGCTGGTATGTTGTTTTATAAGAGGGAGAGTCTTAAGAGCCTAACTACCGCGGTTGGTATATGTCTTAATGTAGCAATAGGTATGTCGTTTGGTGCAGGTATGTTTGTTATGGGTGGTGTTGCAACAGCAATGACACTTCTTATTCAATTGTTTCTTCATGCACCTATTAAGTCGTTCAAGACTAAGAAATATGTTGCGATAAGAGTGCAATTTGTTATAACAGATGGATATATTGAAGAATTTAAGAAGAAATACAATGTAGAGCATTTTATACAATTTAGAACAACCAGAAGTGGCGATATTATGATAGCCGATATCACTTTCTATAGTTATGAGACAATCACTAGCGAAGAATTGTTCGCCAAGATGTCTAAGGATGAGAATATTAGATATTTTGAGAAAGTTCAAGAAAATTAAAAAACGACGTTTTGTAAGGAAAATAAAAGGTAATGAATATAAAGTTTTATTTGAATAGCAAGTTGAAAGAGGTCTTTGCTAAATTAGGCTATGACACATCTAAGGCGGTTATTAATTTTAGCAGTACAGATATTGCGGATCTACAATGCAACGCCTCTTTTGCACTTGCTAAGGATCTACATACTTCGCCGATTGTTATTGCGGACAACATCGTTTCGCAATGCGGAAGTTTATGTGAAGATTTTGAAATCACCAACGTTAAGGGGTTTATCAATTTTGTGATCAAAGATACAATGTTATCTAAGATTGCCAATAAGTGCGTTAAGTCCGATAGACTAAATGTGCCTAAATTGGACAAGCCTAAGTGTATGATTATCGACTATGGCGGAGCAAACGTGGCTAAACCATTGCATGTAGGGCATATGCGTTCGGCAATCATTGGTGAGGCTTTAAAGAGACTTAATCGTTTCTTGGGCAATACAGTTGTTGCAGATGTTCACTTAGGTGATTGGGGACTTCAGATGGGTCTAACGATTGCACAACTTATGGATGATTATGATATGGGATATTACTTTGGACACAATGTTCCCAAGGTTGATATCACAATTGCAATGCTAGACGAGGCTTATCCTAAGGCTAGTGCCAGAAAGAAAGAAGACAAAGAGTTCTATGACAGGGCAAGCGAAATAACATTGTTGCTTCAGAAGAAAGTAGATGGATACTATCAGATATGGCAAGAAATGGAGCGTGTTAGTGTAGAGATGGTCAAAGGTACATATTCTCGTATGGGTGCTACTTTTGATCTATGGAACGGAGAAAGCAGTGTTAATGACATAGTGCCATATATAGTTGATCTATACAAAAGTAAGGGACTTGCTAGAGAAAGCGAAGGTGCACTAGTTGTAGATGTTGCAACCGAGGACGAGACTTCACCAATGCCACCACTTTTGCTTCAGAAGAGTAATGGTGCACAGATGTACCCAGTGACCGAAATTGCAACAATATTTGATAGGGTTAAGGTCTACAATCCAGACGAAATACTATATATAACCGACAATCGCCAGATGTTGCACTTCAACCAAGTGTTCCGTGCTGTTCGCATGGCTGGGATAGTAGATGACCACACAGTGTTAAAACATATCACATTTGGTACTGTTAATGGCAAGGACGGCAAACCATTTAAGACAAGAGATGGCGGAACTTTCAAACTAGAAGATTTGATAGATATGGTTAGAGACAAAGCATATGAGAAATTGGTTGCAAATGGTGTAAATGTTGCAGACATGCAAGATTTGTCAGAGAAGATAGGACTAAGCGCACTTATTTTTGGTGACCTTAGCAACATTATTGCTAGAGATTATGTGTTTGATCTGGACAAGTTTATGACATTTGAGGGTAAAACAGGACCTTATCTACAATACACCGCAGTGCGTATTAAATCTATTCTTGCTAAGAGTGATATTGTATCTCATGATATCACAATTGGAGTAGATACTAGAGACATGATTGTTAAGATGTTGAAATTAATTGATAGTTTCGATATCGCATACAGGGATTATTCACTTCATAGCATTGCACTTGCATTGTACGATTTGTGTAGTAGTTTTTCCAATTTCTACAACAATGTTAAGATACTTGGCACAGAGAACTATGAAACTAGACAAAATTATCTAAATACCTGTAAGTTGATCTACAATGCTATAGAACTTGCTAGTGGAATTTTGGGCATAAAGATCCCAGAGAAGATGTAAGTTGATATAGTTAGTGAGGTAACAACAACTGTATATTTTGCGTTTTATTAACAACTTTTTAGTTAATCAAAATATTGCAAAAATTGTAAAAAAAGAGGCAAAGAAATGTAATCTTTGCTTCTATTTTTTATCTTTATTGTCGTTATAGTCTATTTTGCAACTGTCGTTGTCGCAATTATTTCCACCATTTTTAGTTCTGCGATCATAGCCGTCTGATGATGCTTCCACAGAGTTGTTGCTTTGGTCATATTCTATTTGTTCAATATGTCTTACATGGTCATTTTCGCTATAGTCCTTGCCAGCCTCTATGTTACTATTTTGTGCATTGTTTGCATCCACAGTGCTATTTTTAGTTGTTTCCATATTTTGTTTTTCGTCTGAAATAGTATTGTCTTTGGATGCTTCTACCGATCCTGCTGTGCGTGGCTTTTCGTAATAAGTAGGGGACTCGTTGCTAATTGCTTGTTTCATGTGTTTTTTGAAATTAAACTTGATTTGACCTTTGTTTTCAATAAGATTGAATAACAACACTAGTACTCCCAGTCCGACCGCAATGTATACCAATCTAGAAAATATACTACTCTGGCTACCAAATAGTCCTGCAACGAAATCAAATTGTAACAGACCTATGCAAAACCAGTTAATTCCGCCAATTATAACCAAAATAAAAGAAATTAATCCTAACATTTTTTTGTTCCTCCTGTTATATTTATAAATTGTGCATTTCAAATATTTTTTATGCATGACTGCTTCAAAGTTAGTAAACAACAAAAAAAATCTACCAAATCGATAAAGGTGCTATAAGTCATATAGTCTTTTTTTGGTTTGGTAGATTTATTCAAGTTTTATATACTTTTGCTATATTTCAAAACTATAAAATTGAATGGAATTTTGTGTTACAATTTCTATCAACGATAATACTTTTTCACGCTATCTATGCTTCGTTAACTAATTCTAGTTTGTCAAAAAATATTTTTTCCACAAAATCATCTTTGGTGTAAATAGTGTGATTAAATAGCATAAAATTTTTGATATGTTTTACCAAAGTTATAGGGTTTGGGATATCAAGGTGATAGCAAATATCTGCCACATAGTGTTCAAATTCGCCAATTTCAAAGTCTACATAGTCTTCAAAAATGTATGTGTCTAATATTTTGTCTTTGTTCTTTAGTCGTGCACATATTTTTACCATCTCTCTACTCCTTTTACGCTAAGTATTGTACGATAAACAAAGCAATCTTAGCAAGCAAATTGACTATTTTTTTCAAAATGGGTCTTGAAAACATCTTGTTGCTATGTTATACTTGTTAGACTAAAACACAAATTGTTGTAATAAAGGAGTAATTATGAATTATAGTAAGATATTAGATTGTATGTTTAAGAAAATGGACGGGATTGTTGATGCAGAACAAAACGAAAGAGCTCTTGCTACACGTTGGGAAGGAATAATTAGTTATCGTGCTAAATCTGTTAAACTGCAAGAAAATCTATATGCGGATATGTATAGATTGGATAGAAAAGATGCGGTAGTTATGCTTAATAGTATTTCCAGAGCAGAGGAGGCTACTATAGAAGAAGCTAAGTGCATGGATCTTAATTCTGTTCAATTGGAAGAGACTAGAAAAAGCATAAAAATGCTTAATAGGCTAGGTAAAATGTTGTCGGTTGTCAATGCCAACAACATGATTGGCTTGGTTGAAAACACAGCGGTATACGACCTAAATGTAGAGGATGTTAGCGAGGAGCAATTGTTGCAAGATACTAAGAATAGAATTGAGTTGTATTCTATTGCATCAAGCATCAGTGAGCGTGCTTTGCCACAAGTAAGAGAGTGTGTTGCTGGAGAGAAAGAAGTAGCAATTAATGGTGAAGGAACACAAAGCGAAATCGTTTCTAGAGCTTGTGATATTGTAGATAGCGTTATTGCTAGACAGATGGACAAAGATAACACAAACGATGACGATATGGATTTGGAATAATCTATAGTAATTTATTGCATGGGAGAGGTGTAATATGATCAATATATCGAATAAGACTATGGCTTTGCTACGTGATAATGCAAAGATTTTGCGTCAAAGAGACAAAGATGATATATTTATGCAACAATGGATTAAGATGGGAAAATCAATCCCAACTGCATCAAAGTCGAATTTGATGAAAGAGAGCATGATAGACTTGATTGATAACATGGATGTAGATAGTCTGGTAGGGGTAGTAACTGATCTAACAACAATAGGTACAATGGATAGCAAGTCTGCAGTAGTTGATATTAATATGCAAGATATATATACATGCGAGGCTGGTGACCAGTTGGAAGAGTTTAGCGGTAGAAACGTTGCTACATTGATTGATACTATGGTGCAATCATGTGCAGACAGGTTGGTGGACGAAACATACAGGTCTGAGAATGATGACGAATACGAGTCAAATATTGATGCGATAGACTTGATAGATAGATTGCCAGTTGCTAGTCTTAATCTTATCAATGGCAAATTACACTATCGCAGATACAATACTGAGTGTGATGATGAAATGCGAAATAGTATAGATGAAATTATCAACATTGTTGACGACAGATGGTTTAACAGCAGTGAATACAAGTCTATGAGCGATACAGAAAGTGAGATGTAATATAATTGAGTTAAAAGCTATAAAGTGTTTAAATTTATAGTTTTTTTTCTTCTATGCATAGCTCTGAAAGTAAGGTATTGAAAAGATATATGATATAATATATAATAGTAAATGTGTGAGTTATTAGTTGAAAAAATATAAAAGGAGAGTGGATATATGGAGGAAATTAAAAGAACCGCTGAGGGTTATGTTGATCTAAAGGGGTGTAAATTCGGGGGAACTATCCGTAAGGCAAGAGAAGTGTATATAGGTGATGACAAGTATTATTTCAAGCATGACAGTATCAACGGGTTATTTCCTAAGTCGAAAGTTGAATATGTAGAAGATAGTCTTGCTAATAGCACTTACATATATCTTAACGAATTATATATCTCTCGTATGGCAGAACACTTTGGGATCAACAGTGTGCAATATGACTTGGCCAAGAAGGGCAGAACCCTGGGTGTATTAAGCAAGGATTACAATATTGATAATGAGGCAACATCAGAGATAGGTGATCTCCTTAATGTAGAATTTTATAGACCTAGAAATGATCTAAAATATGTTATGTGCAATTTTGATAACGAGGTGGTTGATCCTAGGGTGATTGGTCAATTGCAGAACTTATCTCTATTTGATTTTGCAACTCTTCAAGTAGATAGAAATGATACAAATGTTATGATAACCAAAAATGATAGTGATAAGTATAATGGTGTACTTATCTTGGATCACGGATACAATGGAATAGCTTTTGAGGGTAGAAGAAATGCAAAGTTTGTTGGGCGTGGTGTGGATAGTGCTAAGACATTTTTGGATGCATATATCGACAATAGATTTCAGACTACTATGGGTATTACCAAGACACATTGCACAACCGAGGAGTATCTAGAAGATGTCAGAACTAGTCCATTTATTTGTGGCAAAGTTATTGACAAGTTTTTGGGTAAGTTGGATGACTTTTTGGTTAATGGTAAGATGAAAGAAATACACAATGAATTAGTTGAGAGATATAATGTTGCAGTAGATGCAAGGTACGAAGATGAGATATGTTATGCAATGGAAACTATGGGCGAAAAACTGGACATATCTTATAGTAAAAGAAAAGAAAATGGCACACTAGAATATGATGCAATGTGTTAATTGGGTAGGTGATGAAGCATGGAAATAAATACACTAAAAAAAGATAGAAATGGTTTTGTGAACCTAGAAGATTATATTAGAAACAATCGAAGTCAAAATCATTATGTTTTCACTGATGAAAAAATAAAGTATTATTACAAGAAATCTAGTTCTGGAACAATTGTTGACTATGAATCTAACAAATTAGCGTTTTCAGACCCAGCATTGTTAGCAGAAATAGTAAATTGTAGAATTGTCGAGAAATTGGGTTTGGAGGCAGTTAGATACCATTTAGCCAAGATTGGGACATCATATGGCGTTGTGTCGCAAGATTTTTATGCAAATCATATAGATTCCATTGTTTTGGACGATCTTTTGCTTATGAAAGATAAGGAATATAATGATAATTTTGATAGGTCAGATTGTTTGAAATATATAAGTGATAAGTTATATAAAGATCCAATAAACGGCAACAGATTGTATGGAATAACAGACAAGCAGATGAATGATCTGGGACTTGCGTCACTTATATTGGTTGCGACAGGTGGCAGAGATGGACATATCGGCAATATGGCTGTATATCGTCATGAGACAGACCCTGCCAAAGATGGCGTAATACTATATGATTTTTCTAATACATATATGAGCACATTGGTGGACTTATCCAAGATAGACAATTTGGAGCGTAGATATATTGATGGTAAGGTTATGGCAATCTTTGGAGTGGAAGAAAGTTTGCAACAGATGGATGATTATTATTTAGATCTTAGGATATCTGACTATATTCAGACTAAAACAATTGAGACATATCTTAATAATTTTGAGAATTTTATGACAAACAATTCTGGTATGAAAGAGGTTGTGGAAGATATAGAAAACGAGTATGGAATGAAACCAGATGCTGACTATATTAATGGCTTGAATGTGATTTTGCATAATACTGGCAAAGAGATTGAAGATGCTTATGATGATAGATTGATAATGGTTGGTGAGTAGGTCGCCTTGTTTGGCGGGAGGGGAAAGCCCTCCCGCTGTTTTTTTGCCGTGGCAAAAAAAACGAGCTCGTTGCACATCCGTGCAACGGCTCTAACAAGGCGACAAAAAAAGCACCTACAAAATATCTCCTTTGTCGGTGCTTGATAATAATCTTGTCAAGAACAATTAGTACTTGATGTCTAGTATCTTATATTGAATAGGCTCAGTTCCAGGAACATCTACTGTAACAACATCGCCAACACTTTTGCCAAGCAATGCCTTGCCTGTTGGACTCTCATTACTGATTAGACCTTTTGCTGGATCAGATTCGAAACTGCCTATAATGTTAAAAGTCAATTCTTCGTCAAATTCTTTGTCATAAACTTTAACAGTAGCACCAACATGAATAGTGTCTTGATTAACTTTTGATTTGCTGATGATTTTTGCATTTCTAAGAGTATTCTCAATCTGAACAATCTCTTGTTCTAGCAATGCTTCCTCTTCTCTAGCAGCATCATATTCACTGTTTTCACTAATATCACCAAAAGAACGAGCAACGCTAATCTTATCGGCCACAGCAACTCTTCCCTCGCTCTTAAGATACAACAATCTTGCTTCTAACTCCTTATAGCCTTCTTTTGTTAAATATACTTGTTCAGCCATTATTAAAGCCTCCTTCGAAAAAATATTGAGAACCTTATCGGGCTCCCTTTTTTGTTCTTTCAAAACATGACACATTATATATTATTTATGATTATTTGTCAATAAAAATTCACAGTTTGTATGTTACTATTATAAAATTTTATTAAATTCATTTTCGTAAGGAAATTGCACAATGAAAGCAAAAATTAAATTATATTATAATTTATAATGAACAATTTTTTTAATTTACTATTTTCTGTAATATTGCGCAAGATGTTTTGGGAAGATCCAAATATTATAGTATAATGGTGTTAGTGATATACAAACTGGTTGTGAACAATGCATATAGTTTATTGTATATGCCAATAGATAATATGTAACATATTTAATAAAGTATGCAACAGTTTATAAAAGATTGCACTATAGGGGTGAAAATGAAAGAAAAAGAAAATTATTATAAAGAATATGCAGGCTTAACTATTGTGGAAGCGTTGCAACTACAAATGAATAAATTTGGATATTTGTCAAAAGATAGTATTTCTAATATAGCTAAGGTGCTTTGTGTGAGCGAGAGTGAAGTGTATGGTGTTGCAACCTTCTATTCACAGTTTTCATTTATCCCTAAGGCAAAATATAACATATGTGTATGCACTGGTACAACATGCTTTGTGTTGGGGGCTGATAAGATATTAAATGAGATAATTAATATAACTGGCACCGAAGTTAATGGTATAAGCAATGATGGCAAGTGGCATATTTCTACTGCAAGATGTTTGGGTTGTTGTGGTATGGCTCCCGTTATAACAATCAATGGAAAAGTGTATGGCAATCTTACAGTTGCAGATATTGAAGGAATTCTGGAAACTTGTAAGTAGGGGTGGATAATGGATATAAAAGAGTTAAAACAAATCAAGAAAGATAGATTGAATATTATTAATTTCCGAAAAAATCTTGATCCAAAGGCTGTCGATGGGTGCAAATATGAAGTCATGATATGCGGTTCTACTGGTTGTAGAGCAGGCGGAAGTGTCTCGTTGTATGACAAGTTTAGCCAAGTATTGAAAGATAGAGGTATAACCAATGTTAAGATTAATCATGCTGGCTGTTTTGGATTATGTGCGATGGGGCCTATTGTTATTGTGTATCCTGAGGCAACTTTCTATGTTAAAGTTCAGGAAAGCGATGTTGAGAAGATAGTGAATGAACATTTAGTAAATGATAAAGCAGTTGAGAGTCTAATGTACAAAGATGATGAAGGTAAGTTTTGTCATCACAAGAGCGAAATTGCATTCTATAAACAGCAACACTTTATTGCAAGAATGAACAGTGAGTATATCAATCCAGATAGCATAGAGGACTATATTGCTCTTGACGGATATTTTGCATTATACAAGGCTTTGCACGATATGACTCCTGTCGAGGTTATAGATATTGTCAAAAGATCTGGCTTGCGAGGTAGAGGCGGAGCTGGATTTCCAACTGGGAGGAAATGGGAGTTAACCAGAGCAAGTGCTGGAAATGAAAAATATGTAATGTGCAATGCGGATGAGGGAGATCCGGGTGCATTTATGGATAGAAGTATTATTGAGGCTAATCCGCATGCCATTGTAGAAGCTATGACAATTGCTGGCTATGCAATAGGCGCTAACACGGGTATTGTATATATTCGTGCAGAATATCCACTAGCATGTGAAAGAATCAAAAAGGCTATTGATGATGCTAAGTCGAAGGGGTTGCTTGGAAATAATATTTTTGGAAGTGGTTTTAGTTTTGATATCAAAATCAAACTAGGTGCAGGAGCATTTGTATGTGGAGAGGAGACTGCATTAATACGTTCGTGTGAGGGTTATCGAGGTGAATCGTGTAGCAAGCCTCCATATCCAGCGGTTAGTGGATATCTTGGCAAACCAACCAATATCAACAATGTTGAGACATATGCCAATATACCACACATTATTTTGTATGGAGCTGAATGGTATGCAAGTATAGGTACAGCTGGTAGCAAAGGGACTAAAGTATTTGCATTGTCAGGTAAAGTAAAGCATACTGGGCTAATAGAATTGGCAATGGGAACTACCATCAGGGAAATAATATTTAATATAGGTGGCGGTATTCCGAATGGCAAAAAATTTAAAGCGGTGCAAATGGGTGGACCAAGCGGTGGATGTATTACGGCAAAAGACATTGACACCCCTATAGATTACGAGACATTAAAAGCTCTAGGCTCAATGATGGGCTCTGGTGGGATGATTGTTATGGACGAAGATACATGTATGGTGGATATAGCCAAGTATTTCCTAGAGTTTTCTGTGGATGAATCTTGTGGAAAATGTACCCCTTGCAGAATTGGAAACAGAAGGTTGTTGGAACTGTTGCAAAAAATATGTGATGGAAATGGTGTTATGGAGGATTTGGCAGAATTAGAAGACTTAGCAAAGTATGTTAAAGCAAATTCGCTGTGTGGTCTAGGTCAATGTTCACCCAATCCAGTTCTGTCTACATTAAGATATTTCAGAGAGGAATACATAGATCATATTGTTAATAAGAGATGTAGAGCGGGTGTGTGTAGAAATCTGACAAAATATAGTATTAACAAGTCTAAATGCATTGGATGTTCGGCTTGTAGTAGGAAATGCCCAGTTAACGCAATACATGGAGAATTAAGGTCTCCTTATGAAATAGACCAGAAAGCATGTGTTAAGTGCGGGACTTGTTATGGAACATGTCGATTTGGTGCAATAGAGAGGTGCTAGATTATGATAATTACAATTAATGACAAACCAATTAAATGTGATGCAAACGAATTGCTGATAGAGGTTGCACGCCGAGAGAATATAGAAATTCCAACACTTTGTTATTTGAAAAATGTGTGCCACAACAATAATTGTAGGATATGCATGTGTGAGATCAATGGAAGATTGCTTCCTGCATGCAATACTGTGGTTGCGGATGGTATGGTTGTATATACAGAATCAGACATGGTAAAACAATCAAGAATTAAAACATTACAGCTGATTTGGTCTGACCACGACAAAGATTGCGATCATTGCGACAAAAGTGGGAAATGTAAACTGCAAGAATTGTTTGATAAGTATAATGTTAAACCTTTTGATTATAATTGTTGTCGCAACAAGTTTAAGATAGATGATAGTAGCCCAAGTATAATCAGAAATAATAACAAATGTATTTTGTGTGGTAGATGTATGCAAGTGTGCGGTAATACACAGTCTGTGCATGCATTGTGCAAGCAACAAAGAGGGTTTAACACATTTATGGGTACTCCATTTAACTTTCCTATGGAAGATAGCCCTTGTATTGGGTGTGGACAATGCACTCTAGTATGTCCAACCGGTGCATTGACCGAACATAGCGAGATTGAGGTAGTCAATGCCATGCTTGCTAATCAAGATATGTATGTAACATGTCAGATTGCACCATCTGTCCGAGTTGCCTTGGCAGAAGAATTTGGAGAACCAATAGGCACATTTGATGAAGGAAGAATGGTAACTGCATTGAAGATGCTTGGTTTCAAGAAAGTGTTTGATGTTAATATCGGTGCCGACTTCACTATATATGAAGAAGCCAAGGAATTGATAGAGCGTATTAAAACGGGTGAAAATTTACCACAGTTTACATCGTGTTGCCCGGGGTGGTTTTGGTTTTTGGAGCGAAATTATCCCGATATGATGGATAATCTATCTACATGCAAGAGCCCGACAGAGATGTTGGGTGCATTGGTGAAAGATTATTATGGCAGGCAACTGGATATCTCTGCTAGAAATATCAAGGTAGTGGACATTATGCCATGTACTGCTAAGAAACATGAAAGAGAAAGAGCACAAGACATAGACAACACTTTGACAACTAGAGAAATAGCAAAGATGATAAAATCAGCGGGGATAGATTATGTCAATCTGGAACCATCATCATTTGATAGTCCTTTTAGCGAATACACATCAGGGGGTCTTATCTTTGGGGTGTCTGGCGGTGTAACAGAGTCTGCATTGAGATATACTGCAGAGATATTGTCTCCACATGACACTAAGGTTGACTTTGAAGAAGTAAGAAATTGCAAAGGCATCAAAGAGGTACAAGTTACTTGTGGAGATGTAGTGTTGAGTGTGTGTATAGTTTCTGGTTTAGCCAATGCTAGAAAAGTGATAGAAGATGTTAGAGCAGGCAAGAAGAAATATCACTTAATAGAAGTAATGGCATGTCCAGGAGGGTGCATCAATGGTGGGGGACAACCAATAGTCGATTATGCCAAGATAGATGTAGAAGAGGTGAGAAGATTAAGAACGAAATCTATTATGGAGTACGACCATAAGGCAATCAACCGGGTTTGTTCTAAGAATATAACAATGAATAAAATATATGCTACATATTTGCAAGATAGGCATCTGGCACACAAATTATTTCATTGGAAGTAGCGGTAATTAGGCAATCGCAAGATAATATACTAGTCCCAAAATAACTGCTATGTAAATAATTACAATGATTGCTTAATGTTTATATATAACAAAAATATAATATAAATATATATAGGATGAATATTATGGTAAAAAGAAAAAGAATAATAACTTTGCTAAGCGTAATCTGTATATTAGCCTTAGTTGTTATTGTATGTATTGTCGCAACAGTTAGTAAGCCCAAGGACAAAACCCCAAAGACATATAGTATCTGTTATCATGTAGGAGATGCAATCAATAAGACCTTGTTTAGTGCAAGCGAGGTAGACGAAAATTATGTTTTGGAAGAATTGGATAATTATCCTAAATGCAACAATACATATTTCTGTGGTTGGTATCTAGACGATAACTATATGATCCCAGCACAGTTCCCTATAACTGTTACCGCCAATGTGGATTTGTATGCTAAATATTTGCAAGGCAATGTCAGTGCTAATAATATTGCATATAACAGAACAGAAATGATATATTATGTGTTTGGCAGTATTGACAATGCCACAGATACTCTTGTGATCCCAGATGTGTATAACGATGGTGTGCATGGGGTTAAAGCGGTTGCTCATCTTGATCCTAGTTGTTCAATATCCAATAATCCCACAATAGCATCCCTGTATGTGGGCAATGAGATAGACGAAATCCCTAGCGGATTTGCACAGAACAATATCAATTTAACCGATCTTGCGTTAGGGCAGAGTGTAATGACGATTGACGGAACAGCATTTGGCGGTTGTGCTAATCTAGCCAATATCAACCTAGGCGATCCAACTCAATGGCAAATAGGTGATGATGACAATTCGTCTTCAGGTGGTTGGTACGAAGAATTAGGACTAAATACAACTACAATCACCACATCCCTAGCAGTCACTTGGATCAGAAAAGCTGTGTATGTTATTGTATATAATATTGCGATCAATCCCAATGTAAGCACTCAATATATCGGAGAAACGCAATTAGATACATTCAATAGCAATACAGACAATTTTTATAATGCTGATACTTTGTGGAATGGTGTTGAACTACGCAAAAAAGTAGAAATAAGCAAAAAGCAAAATGAAAATATTAACCTAAATGAAAAAGTGCCAATGCCGTATGCCAGCAATGCATATTTCGATGGTTGGAAATATTTGCCTGATGGTGCAGAAGATATTGCAGAGAACTATATTGATGTCCCAGACACAATGACTATATCCAATTCTATGACCATATATGCCAGTTATCTTAAGGGCACAATTGCCAGTTCTGCTTATAAGTATCAGAATGGTCCTAAAAATTTTCATATAATTGTTTCTTCATCATCTGACTTAGTTGTTGATGCAAATAGTTTAATAATACCTGACTATTACAATAACGGGAATAATTCTGCATTAGTAGAAGAATTTGATAATAATCATTCTTATAATAAAGATAATATTGATAATATAACTATTATCTATATTGGACATGAAATGAATTATATTGGTTATTACGCTTTTAGGCAACTTTCAAATGTTAAGAGTGTAAAATTGGGTTGCAAAATAAAAAGTCTTGCTCAAGCAGCTTTTGCAAATTGTAGTAGTTTACTAAGTGTAACGATTCCAAACAGTGTAAAGAATATAGGAAGTGATGTTTTTAGGCGTTGCGCTAGTTTAACAAGTATAACAATCCCAGATAGTGTAACTAATATAGGCGATAGTGCTTTTTATGGTTGCAGTGCATTAACTAATGTGGTTCTTTCAAATAATTTAATGGAAATAGGAGTCGATGTATTTGATGATTGCACCTCATTGGTTTGCAACAATTATGATAATGCTAAGTATATAGGTAGTAATAACAATCAATATTTATTGTTATATGCTAGTATTGATAAGAATATTACGTCTGTTAAGATTAATAATAGTGCTAAATTTATACATAGTTATGCACTGTCTGGTTGTACTAAATTAACTAGCATAACAATTCCAGATAATATAATCGGTATTGGCAATAGGGCATTTGCTAATTGCAGTGGCTTAGGTAATATAGCAGTAAGCGAAAGGAATGTAATATATCGAAGTGAAGGAAATTGCATAATAGAGAAAACTTCAAATACTATAGTATTAGGATGTAAAAATTCAGTTATTTCAGATAGTGTAAGAAGTATTGGTGAAGCTGCTTTTTGTGGTTGCAGTGGGTTAACTAGTTTAATAATTCCCAATAGTGTAACCAGTATTGGTGCTGCTACTTTCAGTGGTTGTAGTGGTCTAACAAACATAGTAATTCCAAATTCTGTAACAAGTACGGGCTCAAATTTATTTTATAATTGCAGTAATTTGGCTAATGTGACACTTTCAAATAATATGACGAGACTAAACTATCTTGATTTTTATGGCTGTAACAGCTTAACTAGTATATCAATTCCTGCAAGTGTGATTAGTATTGCAAATAATGCTTTTCAAGACTGCAACAGTTTAGCTAATATAACAGTAAGTAGCGAAAATACAGTATATCGCAGTGAAGGGAATTGTATAATAGAGAAAACTTCAAACTCATTATTATTAGGATGTAATAACTCCGTTATTCCAGAAGGTGTGGCAAGTATAGGAAGCTATGCTTTTCACGACTGTCGAAAGCTAACGAGTATAACAATTCCAAATAGCGTAACTAGTATTGGAGCTTCTGCATTTTATAATTGTGGTGAGTTAACAAGTGTTACATTTGCTGATCCTGATGGATGGAAGGCGGGAAGTGTGGATATGACTGGCAAGTTAACCGATCCGGCAACTAATGCTACATATCTGGTAAATACATATAGTAGGTCAAAATGGACTAGAAGTTAGTAGCAGTAAATTAACTTTTACTAGTTCATTATGATATAAATAAGCATTAGGAACTAGTTGGAAATTAAAAAGTTATAGATAAAAAAATAAAAACAAGCATTTACTTTATATTTAGTAAATGCTTGTTTTTTGTAATATTGGTAGCGGGGGCGGGACTTGAACCACGCGACCTTTGGGTTATGAGCCCAACGAGCTACCATCTGCTCCACCCCGCGATATAATACTGATCCTTAACAATCAGTATAAATATTGTACTATTAAATTATCTTTTAGTCAATACATTTGGCAAAAAAATATTAACAACTTACTATTTTTTATCAAAACTGTATATAGTTTCGTCATCTTTAGACATATTCAATACTTCGTGAGCATATTCGTCTAGATATTGTTCACGATCTTGATAGTAATTTCTCTGTTTGTTATAATCAGCAACTACTTCTTCCAATTGTGATAATGTCTTAGACAATTCTGCCTCTTTCTGCCGCATATTGCCTAGTTTAACAAATTGAAAGGTAAGAGTTACTAACAGAACAAATGCAAAACAAGTTACTATTATTACTATTAACTTTGCCTTTTTTTGTGTATCCATTTTTTTCTACCTTCTAACAAATGTACCCAGTTTGGTTTTGGATAATTTGTTTATTCTAATAGCAATAATAGTATATAACTTATAATATAATTTTGCAAATAATTTTCCCAATGTTTTTCTTTCGATAAATATTCCTAAAATATAGGCAAGGATGATAAACAATCTGTGTTCGCCCCAGTTTATTGCATTGACTAAGTATAGATAGGTTATGGTCGTAGCTACACAGGCTAGGCAGTCTAGAATGCCTTTGACAAAGGTATTGTTGTTGCACAATATGGACAATAGTTTCAATATGCCAATAACTATACCGATGCCTATGCCTATACCCAAGAATATTAATGCAAGAATAATTTGTGGATAGGTGTCTAGCATTTACTTAAATATCCTTTTTATAAGACCGCCATTATTGGAGGAAGAATATTTGATACAGTCGAAGTTGCCAGTGGCTTCTAGTTCGCCTGTTTCAACTATTAGTTTGGTTACATTGATGTCCGAACCGGTGATTGTCAACCTGTTATTGGATGTCTTTAGGATCAAAGTTTTGTCATTACAGCTGATAATGTCTGATATGCCTGTTAACTTTAGATTTCTTTGATTGTTAAGTATTATTGAACTAGTTGTGCTTTCCTTTTTTGTATTGTTTTCCATCCGCACTCTCCTTATAAACTTATTACAATAATTGAAAATTTAATTTTATTTGAATAGTCAATATGAATTTAATTTGCAATTATATATTATATTTCTAAATATGTATATGCTTGATTGGCTTAATTATATACATACTTCGACAAAATTGCTGGGTATAGATAAATCGTTAAGCCGTCAATAATCTAAATAATATTGTATAAAAATTTGTTGAAATATTTGTAAGTTAAAAAAAGTAAGGTGGTTAGATATGAAAAGAATGTTTATTATATTTGTGTTTCTACTATTGTGCCTAGTGTCGTTGAAAGTCACATCTGACATTAGGCTACTACATGTAGATGGTGTTGTGGGAGAGGTTAATTGTACATATATGCCTAGCGAAACACAATGTGGTAATTTCTATATTTCGAAAAATTTTGATCCGCTGACATTTGGACAAAGCCTGGTTGTTAATGGTGATATTGATATCGATAAATTTGTGCAAGATAACGAATTACAGATTGTGACGACTGAGGTGATTGATGGACACGAGGTGTATCTACTGTATAGCAGAGCATTGCCTTGCTACAGAGTTATCAATAATCAAGTATACAACATCCAATTAAGTACGGTTGGAGAAAAAACAAAAATAGGATATCCTGCAATTTTCGACAGTTTCTGATGTTTAAAATATTGCAACTATGGACAATATTGTAGCATAACCCAAAAAAATATAAATGTGGAGGATATTATATGGAAAATGAAACTAACAAACCAACGATAAAACAATTTTTGAAAGAGAATATGTATTTACTTATTTTGGCTGGTGTTGTCTTGTTGCTTAGTATTATTGTCATAATCGCTAGTGCAGTTGGCACTAAGACCAAGCCTATTGACAATAAGCCACCAGTAAGCAGTAATACAACCAAGTACTACATGCCAGTTGCTAATGCTACTATATCTAAGGAATACAGTGCTACAGAGTTGCAATACAATGCTACACTTAATCAATGGGAAGCACATAAAGCAATTGACTTCTTAGCAACAGCAGGTAGCGAAGTTAGAGCTATCACCAGTGGTGAAGTTATCGATGTATACACCAATCATCTAGAGGGTACTGTAGTCAAGATTAAACATGCTAACGGGATAGTAAGCGAATATGGCTCTCTTAGTGATGATGTTAAGGTTAAGAAAGGTGACAATGTTGCAAGCAATGCAGTAATCGGATATGTATCTGCTTCTGCTACTGCCGAGGCCAATGATGGTGCGCATTTGCATTTTGCTATGAGTGACAACAATGGCAAAAGAATTGATCCTGCTGGTTATTTGAATTTGTCTAGCAAATAAAAACTGTCTAAATTTGCTTTACTTAAAATTATATTCTTTGTATAATTATTTATGTTAATCATATCTTATTATAGGAGAATATTATGAGCAAAGATATTAAAACACTTCTAGCAAAACAATTAAATCTTGATGCTAGCAAAATTACTGACGAGAGTAGAATAATTGAAGATCTAGGTGCTGATAGCCTTGATGTTGTAGAGTTACTTATGACTTTGGAAGATGAGATGGGAATTTCTATTTCTGACGAAGAAGCCCTTAACCTTAAGACTGTTGCTGATATCCAGAATATTATCAATTCTAAATCTGAGAAGTAATTAGTAATAACAAAGATTAAAGTAATAAACATGTTGTGTCGTTAATATGGCATAGCATGTTTTTTATTGAACAATCGAAAAAAACAATTTGGTAAAAACGAAAATTTGTAGTATTATCATGTTAAGATATTTGTTGAATAATTGTAGGACGAAAGGGACTATATGCAAAAAGTAGAAATTGTAAAAATAGATAGTGATGGTGTAGGAGTAGCAAGGATAGATAATAAGCCCGTATTGATAGGCAAGGTTCTGCCACAGGAAATTGTTACAATTGATAATGTTGTGGACAAGGGCAAGTATATGACAGCAGATTGTATTGATGTCGTCGAATGTAGCAGTGAGAGGGTTGTGCCTAAGTGTCCATATTACTTATACTGTGACGGTTGCAATCTACAGCATGCTAGTGATGATTTCGAACAAAAGTATAAGATAGATGTAGTTAAGCAAGCATTGAAACATGTAGCAGGATTGGATGTGACAATTAACGCATTTGTTAATGGAACTGAAACTTTTGGGTATAGAAACAAAATAGTTTTTGCAGTGCATGATGGAAGTGTTGGGATGTATCGCAAAGGAACTCATGACTTAGTTACAATCGATAGGTGTATGCTGATATCGAAAGAATTAAACAATTTTGTCTCTAATGTCACTAGTTGGTTGCAAGAGGCTAAGCCAGATCTTAACCATATAGCATTTAGGCAAATTGGAGAAAAGTTCCAATGCGTATTGATTGCTAAGGACAAGCCACATTCTTTGGACAAATTATTAGCGATGTTGGATGTTAATTATGCTGGATGTTATCAAATAGTGTACAATCACAATGACGGAATTAAAGATCTAATAACTAATGACTTGACTGTTTTGGCAGGGGATGTTATCTATGATAATTTCTTAGGTATACAGTATCCAGTCAGTGCCAATTCATTTCTGCAAGTCAATCGCAAGGTTAGTGAGAAACTATATAGTGCAGTGTTACAATTGGCAAGCGGGGATGTTGTAATCAATGCATATAGTGGAGCAGGTGTGCTTTCTGCAATACTTGCGAGCAGTGCCAAAAGAGTATACGGAGTAGAGGTTGTTAACAATGCATCGGACAACGCAGAAGAGTTAAAAAAAGCAAATAATATAGACAATATGTACAATCTTTGCGGTAAATCAGAAGTTTTGATCCCAAAAATATTACAAAAAGAGAAGAAAGCAACCCTTGTGGTAGATCCACCACGCAAAGGGCTGGATGCTGGACTGACTAAGTATATCAATAACAACACGTCAATAGACAAAGTAATATATGTTGCTTGCAGTCCTAATAGTCTGGCTAGAGATGTTAGAAATATGCCCAATTATAAGATTAGACATATTAGTCTATACAACATGTTCCCTCAGACTAGCCATGTGGAGACATTGGTGGAGTTGATTAGAAAATAAAGAAAAAGTACGAAGGAAGAAGAAATGCCAAATTGGAAAATACATCTAGAAATCGGCAATAGATTAAGAGACACTCTTGGATATAATGATCACGATTTCAATATTTTTATGTTAGGCAGTATATTGCCAGACATCAATAGTGGCTTTATAGTAAAAGATATATCGCAGATGCTTAATAGCGGAAGCACACATTTTGTTGATAAAGAAAAGGGTAAGATGTTTCTAAATTTCTATAATCAGTACAAGGACACAATTGCTACACAGCCTATACTTGTGGGATATTTCCTACACTTGCTTGTTGATTATGTCTGGAACCAAGATTTCTACAAAGAATACGAAGCACAAGACGATGTTGGGCTACTTTATTTCAAGAGTTTGAAAGATCTTAAACACAATGATTTCAACAAGTATAACAACAAGTATATATCCAATACTTTTATTATCGAAGATTACGAAGAAGCAGTGGAGTTGACTAAATTGGTGGATAGAGTATCGATAACCACTGATGACATTAAGCACGTAATAGATTATCTTAATAGTGGCAAGAAAGACAAATTCGACAGACGGAAATATGTGCTTTTTAACGAGGAGCATTTTGACAAATTGTTAGATAAGTCGGTTAGTATTTGCAAGCGATGGCTAAAGAAATTGAATATAATTTTGATGTAATTGTGGCAAATATATTAGATATGTTAATATGTTGTATAATTAGTGCTATATATAGTTTCTATTTATAATTAAAATATTTTAAAAAAACATTTTATACTATGCAAATCAATAAAAAAGTGGCATATATAGCCACTTTTTTAGTTGTGTATAATAACAATATTTTCTAGTCCAATATTGTCTAACCAAGTATTGCAATAGACAGCCAGCAGTATAATATCAATGACAAAGCATCTACTATTGTTGTAATAAATGGGCTGGCAACAACAGCTGGGTCAAGGTGACATTTCTTGGCAATCATTGGCAAGACACATCCCACTACTTTAGCAATAACTACTGTTGCAAACAAAGCAATAGATATAACAGCACATCTAATAAAAGTGTATCCGCTGTAGCCAAATAGTAGGTTGTCTATAAGTAGTAGTTTTGCTAGGCATGCTACACTTAGTGTTGCACCTAGTAGGATAGATGCACGCAATTCTTTCCACAGAACTTTGAATATATCTTTGCTACTCAGTTCATTTAGGGCAAGGGATCTAATGATTGTTACAGATGCTTGAGATCCAGAGTTGCCACCTGTATCCATCATCATTGGCACACAGGCAAATAGTACTGAACTTATTGCATTTAATTTTGCTTCATATACATTGATGATTAGTCCGGTGAAAGTTGCACTAACCATAAGTATTAGTAGCCAAGGTATACGATTTTTCCAGATTTCGAACACACTTGTCTTAAGATATGTTTTGTCACTAGGGGTGATTGCAGCCATTTTTGCAATATCTTCGCTGTTCTCGTCTATCATGATATCCATAGCATCATCTACGGTTACGATACCTACTAGACGCTTCTCTTCATCCACGATAGGCATGGCAACAAAGCCATAATTGGATATTTTGCGTACTACATCTTCCTTGTCGTCTAGGGTGTTGCTATAGATGACATTTTGGTGCATAATATCCTTGATTTGTTTAGTTTTGTCAGCCATCATCAATTCTCTAGCACTGACAACGCCGATCAACTTCTTCTTAGTATCAGTGACATAGCAGGTGTATACTGTTTCTTTGTCAATGGCGGTTTTTCTTATTTTGTCAAATGCGTCTTCTACAGTCATGTCTGGACTAAGCGAAACAAACTCAATTGTCATTACACTTCCCGCACTGTCCTTAGGATATTTCAATATTTCGTTGATATACTGCCTTGTTTCCTTGTCGCTTGCACTTAAGATTCTTTTGACAACATTGGCTGGCATTTCTTCCACGATATCAACCATATCGTCTATAAATAGTTCGTCCATCATTGTCTTCAATTCTATATTACTTAAGTTTCCGATCAATGCTTCTTGCGAGTTGTTGTCCATCTCTACAAATGTATCCGCAGCAAGGTCTTTTGGCAATAGTCTAAATAATACAACTATTTCTTCTGAGTTAAGACTGCCAAAAATTTCGGCAATATCCATCTCGTTCATATTGCTTAGGACAGATTTTAGGGTAGTGTAGTCTTTGTTAGCGATTAGTTTCTCTACTTCCTCACTATCCACAATTCTGGTTGCATTGGCATGGCTGATTTCGGATATTAGGTCAATAGTCTCATCTACAGACACCTCATCCATAACTTCTTCTAGCTCGTTATCACGCAAGCTTTCAATAATCTTGTTTTTCAATTCTTTGTCACACTCTAGCAATACATCAGCCAGTGTATCACTATCTAAGTTACGACAAATAGGCATAACATGGCTTTCATCCATGTTATTCAACATTTTTGCAATCTCTTTAGGTTGCATTTCAGCAATCATTTCGCATGCTTTTTCATAATTTTTTTGGTCAATTAATTCAATAATATCTTTTTTCATAGCATTGTATGGTCATAAGAAAAAAGACAAACAAAGATTGTTTAATAAAATTTTTTAAGAAAATTTTACAAAAATTTTATTGTATAGGCGACAAGCCATGCTTCTTCCGCCCGAGATAATCTTCGTTATTACTTATAATTTCCACGACTTGTCCTCCTTATTTTTATAGTCGTTATATATTATTCATAAATATTGTCTTTTGTCAACATTTTCGGCGAAATTTTATTTTTTTATTTTTTTAATTTCGTAATATGGTTGGTTATGTGATACAATCTCTCGTGTGAGGGTTAAAAATTTTTGCGAACAAAAATTTTTCCGCCCTCTTGCGGTTCGAGACGTATGGCTCGAGCCGATTGCACCTTGCTTGTAGGTGCAATACACGAGAGATCCTTTTTTCTGCTACATTCAGCGGTAATGCTACTATATATGCATCACTAATTATATGTTGCAAAAATACTGATTTATTAAAACAATGGGCTTCTATACTAAAAGTCACAAATTAATTGTAAATAAACAAAGAATGGAGGAAAATGTATGCCTAACGAGGTTGTATTGGTTGATATTTTTGATAACCCACTAGGAGTATGTGAGAAATTGAAAGCACATAGGGAGAAGAAACTGCACAGGGCTTTTTCGCTATTTATATATAGCGGTGATTGTGTTCTTTTGCAACAACGGGCTTATGGCAAATATCATTCGGGCGGTAAGTGGGCTAATTCTTGTTGTTCACACCCAACACTAGACGAAGAGATAACTGCTTGCGTAGTGGATAGAACTAGAGAGGAACTGGGGATAGATATAGATACTCCAACCAAACTATTTGATTTCATCTATTATAGCGAGTTTGACAATGGTTTGACCGAGTACGAATTGGATAATGTCTTTGTGGTTAAGTTTGACGGCAGAGTGGATAATTTCAACCACGAAGAAGTCAATGCGGTCGAGTGGGTTAATATTGATGACTTGGCAAAAGACTTAGTTAATAATCCTACTAAGTACAGTACATGGTTTCTTAACTGTGCACCACGTGTCATACAGTATCTCAAAAAAAATTAAAAAACTTTTTTAAAATTGTTTGCTAAAAAATTTGTACTGTGCTAATCTAGAAATAGTTATTTTTTTTGGAGGGGTATCATGGACTTTTGGCGTAGACAGAAAATAGCTGACATTGTTATTTTTACTTGTCTTTTTCCACCCCTTACAACAAGACACATAAACATTTGCTAGCAGGTGACCCAAACATCCCCGCAACAGCAAATGTTTTTTTGTTTTTTTGAATAACCGATTTTTAGAGATTTTTTGTATATTTTAGGAGGAAATTATTGAGATGAGTAAGTATGTGTTTGTAACAGGGGGAGTTGTATCTAGCCTAGGCAAAGGAATAACTGCAGCATCACTTGGTAGACTACTTATCAATAGAGGACTGCATGTAACTATCCAGAAACTAGATCCATACATCAACGTAGATCCGGGTACAATGAGCCCATATCAACATGGTGAAGTTTTTGTAACCGAGGACGGTGGCGAAACCGATCTAGACATCGGACACTACGAGAGATTTTTGGACATCAATTTTCACAAAAATTGTAACTATACTAGCGGAAAGATTTATTCTAGCATTATTGCAAAAGAACGTGCTGGTGACTATCTAGGTGCAACAATTCAGGTTGTGCCACATGTAACCAATGAGATCAAAACTGCAATGCGTAGTGTCGCTGGTGATGATATTGATGTGGTCATTGTAGAGATTGGTGGAACAGTAGGTGATATGGAGGGTGAACCTTTCCTAGAGGCAATCAGACAGTTCGAGAGAGAATTGGGATACAACAACTATGTACATATTCATACAACACTTTTGCCATATCTAGGTGCTGCTGGAGAGATCAAAACCAAGCCAACACAACATAGCGTAAAACTTCTTACTTCTCTTGGGCTTATGCCAGATATTATCGTATGCCGTAGCAATGCGGATGTGGAATTGACTGATGATCTTAAGAATAAGATCGCTATGTTCTGTAGTCTTGATAGTCCTAAAAATGTTATCCACAACCCAGATTGTGGCAGTATCTACGAAGTGCCAAATGTCCTAAAAGAACAGCATTTTGACGATGTTGTGCTAGAGAAATTGCAGATAACTGCACCAGAGGCAGACATGAAGGCATGGAACAAAATGGTTGAGACTTATGAGAACAAAAACTTGCCAATTGTAAGAGTTGCAATTGTGGGTAAATACACAATGGTTCCAGATGCATACATTAGCGTTACAGAGTCTATCAAGCATGCATGTATTGCACACAATGTATCACCTAAGGTAGAGATAATAGACAGTGAACTTATCGAAAAAGATGGTGCTAAGAAGCATCTAGAAGGCTTTGATGCAATCGTTGTTCCGGGTGGTTTTGGTAGTCGTGGAACAGAGGGCAAAATACTTACTGCCAAGTATTGCAGAGAGAATAACATCCCTTATCTTGGACTATGCTTGGGCATGCAGATTGCTGTTATAGAATTTGCTCGTAATGTTGCTGGACTTAAAGATGCCAATAGTGTGGAACTAAATGAGACAACCCCATATCCAGTAATCAATGTTATGGAAGATCAGAAGATAATTACACAGAAAGGTGGCACAATGAGGTTGGGTGAGTATACTTGCCGTCTTATCAAGGGTACTAAGTCTGCCAGATTGTATGGCAAGGAAGAGGTTAAGGAAAGACATAGACATAGATATGAGTTCAATAACGAGTATAGAGAGTTGTTGGAAGCAAAAGGATTGGTTGTTGCCGGTGTTAACCCAAAGCGTAATCTTGTAGAAATTATTGAATTGCCAGATCATCCATTCTATGTTGCAGTGCAGTTTCATCCAGAATTTAAGAGTAGGCCATATAGACCACATCCATTATTTGACGGTTTGATTAGCAAAGCAATTGAGTTGAAGAAATAGTAGATTTTTTTGGGAAAAGATATATATCTTTTCCTTTTTTTTGCGCAAGTGTATTCAATTAATTGTCAAAAAACTAAAAATGTGGTAAAAATATAGCGTTAGTATAATCTATGGATGTTGATTTGCTCATAATATTCGCAAACCAATTTGCTAAACGCAAATCCGTTATTGCTAACGGCATCATAGATTGAATAACCATCAGTTATATACAAGCTACCCTTCGGGTAAGTTTGTCTCTAACTTCCGATAATATATTTATAAGTATTGTTATTTGTGACCTAAAAAAATAATTGCATATAGAAATACAAATAATATCCATGTGACTGTGCTTTGTACACATCCGTGTGCCAAAGCACGATTGCTCCCGCAATCTTGACGACTTCCAGTCGTTGTCACATGGATGCTATAACGTTTTCGGCTATCAATATCGGCAAAATAAAAAATTTTTAACAATAAATATATATTCCCTAAATAAAGGAGACTAAGAAAAATATGAGTCGTAGCAAAAAACTAGTTGCTCTAGTCGTGGTACTGGCGGTGACATTATTTACAGCAGGCGTGACATTGGTCATTGCCTTGGTGGAGGGTAGTCAAAATGCCATATCCAAGGTCAAAGTAAAATACACTGTTGCAGATGTGTATATAGAGATGCAAGCCAATTATTATATAGGCTCAACCGCTACAGCCATGAAGGATGATGCCGGTAATACAACTATAACTTTGTCACCACTTAACATGACTGGTGCATTGAACCAAGTAGACCTAGACAATGGTGCAATACTAAGTAGAGATAATCGCAAAATAATCTTCGAATACATATTTATCAACAAGTCAGATAAGATCCCAGCTGTTATCAGCCAAACTAAAGAAAATGATGTACCAATGGTGCCTGTGGACAAATACAATAATGTTAACATAACTTATATAACATCATCTACACAACTTATGCAAGGTGCACTTGGCGACAAGACCTCCTTTGCCGACACAGGACTAGGCTTGGGTGAAACAAAATATGTGTACGTAATTGTTGAAATCAAGAATGGTCTATATGATGTAGACTTTGAGGGAGCATTTGGCTGGTCACTTACACAAGGTACAACAGTCAATAGCAGTACAGCCAGTTCCGGTGGTGGCAAAATAATCAATATTGACACCAGTGCAACCGGATTAGTCAATGGCAGTGATCTAGCCAAAATCAATTTAGTTATGGGTGTTGAGAATACCGAACCAACAATCTATCCTATGATAACAGAGAAATGTTTTGTAGGTTGGTATACCGATAGTGCATTGAACACCAAAGCAGAATTTCCACTACTAGTAACCGAATCAACCACATTGTACCCTAAGCACTTGGATGCAACCAGTGATCTAACTTATGTCTATGATACTGAATATAATGGTTATAAGGTCGGAGATGGAACTAATTCTTATATAGGAACGGTATCGGATATAGTTATAGCAGATGTCTATAATGATGGAACTAATGGGGTTAAACCAGTTGTAAGAATTTCTGCTTTAGCCTTAGCCAACAACAGTTCAATTATTAGTATAACAATTCCCAATAGTCTACATATAATGGTTGGAAACATGAAAAACAATAGTAATAATATAACAAAATTACTATCAAATAGTTCGCATCCGTACATAAAAGTGGTTGGAAATGGTTATATTGGCAAATTTAACAATGTGTTATACATTGGGTGTAAAACAACTATAATCCCAGACTATGTTACAGAGATAGGTGAGTATGCATTCTTTAATGTAACAGGGTTGGAGGAAATAAACATTCCTAAATCGGTAACATCTATAGGATATGCTGCATTTTATAATAGTGGATTAAAGGAAATTGTTATACCGGATAGTGTCAAGACTCTTGGTGTAGGTTCGTTTGCTAACTGTGCGAAGTTGGTGAGTGCTGAGATAGGACGAGGTGTTGCAACAATTAGCGAACAAGCATTTTCAGGATGTTCTAACTTGGCAAGTGTTGAGATAGGAAGAGCTGTTACAGCAATTGATAAGAGTGCATTCTTGAATGCATCCAAGTTAAAGAGTATAAGCTTACCTGATGGTCTTATTACTATTGGTAAATTTGCGTTTCAAAGGTGTGCATTTACTGAAATTGATATTCCAGATAGTGTAACTACTATTAATCAACAAGCATTCTACCTTTGCGGAAGTTTAACAAAAGTTAATATTGGTAAGGGGTTTAAAACCTATGGAATGGGAGTTTTTGCTAATTGTAAGAACTTATCAAGTATTGTTGTCGATAAGGATAATGCAACGTTCAAGAGTGAAAACAATTGCTTAATTAATAAGGCAAATAATAGTCTTGTTCTTGGTTGCAAAACATCAATTATCCCTAGTTCTGTTACAACGATTGTAGATTATGCATTTTATGGTATTGGATTGACGAGCTTTTCTATACCAGATTCTGTAACAGGTATTGGTGAAGAAGTGTTCCGTGAATGTACCGAATTAACAAGTATATCTATAGGCAGTGGAGTTAAAAAGATTGGATCAAATGCGTTCAAGAATTGTTCCAAACTAACCAGTGTAACATTTAGCAACCCAACTGGCTGGACGGTTACTACATCCAGCACAGCAACTACAGGTGATGCAGTGACTATCTCTACAACCGATCTTTCTGCCAATGCAACTTTACTTAAAACGACACATGTATCCAAGTATTGGAACAGAGCATAGTTGTAGATATGTGTTGTAAGTAATTGGATAATTAATAATTGTGTAAAAAATAAAATAAATGTAATAAAAAATTGTATGACATATTATCATACAATTTTTTTGTATTTTTATCTCAGAAATCTATTTCTTCTTCGAAGTTAGGGGTATAGCAAGTATCTGCACTGGACATGTCTTGCATATAGCCGTCTAGTCCAAGGTCGTCACACATTGTCACCACTCTCTTGTATTCTAACTTAGATATCTTGCGATTGATCTCTGGATAGTCACAAGCCTTGTAGTAAGGGATATATTGACTCATGATACTGACAATAGTATTAGGGGTGTTTTCTTTGATCCATTTACATATTTCTACCGAGTCACTAGTACAGTTAGGCAAAACAAGATGGCGTATAATAATGCCTTTTTTCATTATTCCATCTTCTATTATGTCTTGCGGAACGATTGATCTAGCGTATAATATATTTTTGGTTGCTATGTCGAAATAATTGCTTGCATCGGAGTATTTTTTGCTTAAAACACTGTCCTTATATTTTAGGTCAAATAGATATATGTCTACATAGTCCTTGATCTTATGCATAGTTTCAATCGACTCGTAAGTATTGGTGTTCCATACAACTGGGATGTTGGGGCGATAAATATTAAGTGCTTCTATTATTTGGTCAGTGTAGTGTGATGGTGTGACAAGGTTGATGTTATGTACACCTTTTGCCTCAAGATTTTTCATAATTTCGGCTAACTTAGCAGGGGTGACTTCTTTGCCGATTCCTTCGTGGCTGATCTTATAGTTTTGGCAAAATACACACCTAAGATTGCAGTTGCTGAAAAATATTGCACCACTGCCCTTTGTGCCCGATATAACTGGCTCTTCCCAGTTGTGTATCATTACTTTCGCTATTTTTGCAGTATCAGTTGACCTGCAGTAGCCTACTGACATTGATCTATCTATTGCACAGTTCCGTGCACACATTCTACATATTTTTTCCATGCTTATATAATAGATCTTAGAGTCTACTTTAGTCAATAGATTTTGGATAATTTGTATACTTAATAACCTTACTTTGGGGGTGCTGTTGTAAGCACAAAATACAAAAGATATTGGATAAAAGTAATATTTTGTTTGTTTTTAGTCAATTATTTTGTAAAGTAAGTTAGATAAAAAGTGTACGATGTAAAAAACAATCTAACATAGTCGAAATATGCCTATATTTTGCCGATTTTGATTGTCAAAAAGGTGCGAAATTAACACTTTTGTGACATTTGTCGACAAAATATGTACATTGTTTTTCAAAATTTGCAACAAACGAAAGACAAATTGTTAGACAAAATTATTGGAAAAGTATAAGATTACACTAATGTTTTACAAAACAAGAAGGGGATATTATGGAAAACAAAAATATTGTTATTGTTGACACAAACGAAAAAGAATCAATAGAGTTAAAAAACAAATTAGAAAAACATGGTGGTTACAAAGTTGTGGCAATCTTTGACAATGCCAATATCGCATATGAATATGTTAAGAAGAACGCAGTTGATCTTATTATATGCGATATACTATTGCATAATTCTGATGGCTTTGATTTGCTAGAGAAATTAAAACAAAATAGCATAAAGACTAAATTGTTGATACTATCTGCGGTGTCAGGTGATGTATTTGTCCAAAAAGCTATGATGTTGGGCGCAGATTATTATATGATCAAGCCATACAACTTCAATGTACTTATTGCTAGAATTATGGAGATGTTTGATAATGACACACATACAACTGGCGAAATTGATAAGACACCTGCACTTAAGAATATCGATAGCAGACTTAGTAATATATTTATAACAGTAGGCATACCTGCACATATCAAGGGTTATCAATTTTTGCGTGAAGCAATCAAGATGGCTATAGAGAGTCCTGATATTATCAATAGTATTACAAGGAAGTTATATCCTAGCATTGCTGAGAAATTTGATACTAGTTCTAGCAAAGTAGAAAGAGCAATAAGACATGCTATAGAAGTAGCATGGAACAGAGGTAAGATAGAGAATATTAACAATCTGTTTGGCATCAAAGTATATAGTGATAACGAGAAGCCAACCAATGGCGAATTTATAGCTTTGGTTGCAGATAAGATGCTTATTGAGGGTGCTTAAAATAAGAGGTAACTATATGCAAGCCTTTATACAATTTGGATAGTATGCAAAATATTAAAAAATGCCTAATTGTATTAGTTAATTATCTATTATGTACCATTATATTAAGTTAACAATTCTTACAAAGTCCGTTGACAATTTTAGTATGTCAACGGATATTTTTTGTACTTTTTTTTAATAAGTGTTTGATTGCAACTATTGTAACCAGCGTAAGCAACAATGTTTGTGATATATAAATTGCAAAAAAATTGTCTATTTTGGCATAAGTATTACATAGCCAAAAAAGTGTTGTCAAAATGTATACAAAGTGTTATAATCGACTGATAAACATGTTGCAAAAACCGAGCACAAAAAGAGAGTACAAAAGACATGAATGAACAGGAAAAAATAATAGAGGAAAAATATCTTAATAAGACGCTGAATATTCTAAAGGGTATTGTTGCCAAAGAGGATAGCGACTGTAAAACTGCCGAAGGAATTTTTGATAGCGAAAATCAAGCATATCTTAATGCAATGAAGGATATGGATCTTAACACGTTGAGTGAAGAGACGGCACTGATAGTAGGCAACATGCAATCGGCTCTGCAACAGAGGGTGGAAGAACTGGATAGACTAAGGCTAGAGCGAGATGTGTATGAGAAGATGCAAGATAGTCCATATTTTGCCAAGATAGATATAAGACCTGATGATAGCAATGAGGACGAAAAATATTACATTGGCAGACATACTCTAAATGATGAGAACAATAACTTTGTTGTGCTAGATTGGAGATCGCCCATTGCCAGTGTGTTCTATGACTACGAGGTTGGCAGAGCACAGATTGTATCGGACAACGCAACGCTTGGGATTGACCTGCTTGGTAAAAGGCAATTCAAGATAGAAGACAGCAAGTTGATATATTATTTTGACACCAATATTGCCATAGAAGACGAGTTGTTACAAGATGCTTTGGGGCAAAATAGTTCGCATAGCATGAAGAGTATTGTACAAACAATTCAGGCTGAGCAAAATAAAATTATCCGTAGTCCATCTGGTGTGGACTTAGTTGTTAATGGTGTTGCTGGTTCGGGTAAGACAGCAATTGCTTTGCACCGAATATCTTATTTGCTTTACAAGTTAAAAGGCAAGTTGACATCCGATTCTGTACTAGTGCTATCACATAATAACGCTTTTTCTAGTTATATTTCACAAGTTTTGCCAGAATTGGCGGAAAGAGATGTCAATAAGGTTGTGTTAGATAGTCTATGCCACAAAGCAATATCTGGGATTGCGGATATAGAGGATAAGTATCAGCAAATGGATCGAATAATCAATAATCCTAGCCAAGTTAACAGTTGGTCGATTAAAACATCCTATGAGTTCTATGAAAAATTGAACGAATATGTCAACAATGTAGTGATTGCAGAATTTAAGCCAAAAACATTTGTTATTATGGGTACGATCTTGACTAAAGAGAAGTTAAGTGCAATGTACTACAAGACTTTTGCTGGTCAGAGCCTGTTTACTCGAATATGTTGGATGAGTGATGGGATTGTCAACGATTGTTTCTACAATGTTAAGAACACAGGCGTGTTGAAGAAGTTAAAAATTGAGATTTTTGAAAAATTATATTCTTTTGTTGAAAATAAAAAGCCACTAGGACATTATCTAGATTTCTTGAAGTCGATAGGACTGGATATGAAACTAAGAAATGGCAAAATCAAGAACGAAGATGCTTATCCAATATGGTACATATATATGTGCTTGAAAGGCTATGTGATTAATGACAAAATTAAACACTTGGTTATTGATGAAATGCAAGAATATAGTGCTGTGCAGTTGAAGATAATAGATATGTTATATCCTTGTTGCAAGACAATGCTCGGGGATGTAAGCCAATTTATTAGTCAAGGTCAAGCACAGAAGATACTAGACAATTATGACAAAATCTTTGGGCAAGAAATAAACAGAATGGATCTAAATAAGAGTTATAGATCTACTATGCAAATAACTAAATTTTTTGGATATTTAGGCGGATTGGGCAACATTGAATATGTTAAACGTTCGGGTGACGAAGTAGGCATGATCAAGTGTGGAAACATGGTGAATAAGATCGTAGAATTGTTGAAGAGCAATGATAAATATAACACCATTGCTATTACAACCAAGACTAACAAACAAGCCAAGGAACTGTATACATTGCTACACGACAAGTTGGAAGATCTAACACTTATATCCAGCAACAAAGATGTTTTGGACAAAAAAGTTAGCATAATTTCTGCGTTTAACTCCAAAGGACTTGAGTTTGATTATGTTATAATGTATAATGTTAGCGAAGATAATTATAATAATGATTTTGATCGAAATCTACTATTTATCCAAGCAAGTAGGGCTATGCATAAGTTAGATCTTGTTGCTGATAGTGATTTTGCAACAATCATACAAGATTATAAGAGAGATTAAGGAGGGTGTATATGATTAATATACCTAAGGGTACTAAAGATGTTTTGCCACAGGATAGCTACAAGTGGCATGAAATATATCGTGTAATAGAGAGTTTAAGCAAAAAATATAACCTAAAAGAGATCATGACGCCTACATTTGAAAGCACAGAGTTGTTTTTGCGTAGTGTTGGTGACAGCAGTGATGTTGTTAACAAGGAGATGTATACTTTTCTAGACAAGGGCGAAAGAAGTATAACACTTAAACCTGAGGGAACTGCCGGCGTGGTTAGGTCGTTTGTTGAAAATGGCTTATTTAACAATGCAATGCCTCTTAAGACATATTATAAGACACCTTGTTTTAGATACGAAAGACCACAAGCAGGAAGATTAAGGGAACACCACCAGTTTGGCGTAGAGATGTTTGGTTCTAACAGTGTGTATAGCGAATTGGAAATATTTATGATCTTAAGCGATTTCTTTGGAGCATTTGGGATCAAACCTACATTTTCCATCAACTATCTAGGTTGCGACAAATGCAACGAACGATATAAGCAGAAGTTAAGAGAGTGTATTACGCCTAAATTAAGCGATTTCTGTTCAGATTGCAAAGTGCGTTATAACAAAAACATTTTGCGTATGCTAGACTGCAAAGTTCCGTCTTGCAAAGAATTATTACGTGGTATTCCTAAATTTTCCGATTGCTTGTGCGAAGATTGTCGCAATAGATATGCTGAGATCAAGAAGGGTTTAAGTGATCTAGGCATTAAATATGTAGAGAATGACATGCTGGTTCGTGGACTAGATTATTATACAGGCACAGTATTTGAAATAATCAATATTGACAAAGAAAATGGTCAGACTGCACTAGGTGCTGGCGGAAGATACAACAAGTTAGTTGAAGAGTTGGGTGGCAAGAGTGTCCCAGTTATTGGCTTTGGTGTAGGCATCGAGAGATTTATATTGTATCTAGAGAGTATTGGATACAAGTTCAAGGAAGAGAATAATGTAGACATCTATCTTGCATCCACTCCAGAATGTGCAATATATGCTATGCAAATCGCAAAAACTTTGCGTGACAAAGGCATAGGTGTAGAAACTGACTTAATGGAAAGAGGATTAAAAGCGCAGTTCAAGTATGCAGACAAATTGAATACAAGATATGTTGGTGTTATTGGAAGCGAAGAAATGACTGCTGGCGAAATAACAATCAAGGATATGTCTACAGGTGAGCAAAATAGAATAAAAGTAGACGATGTTGCAAATTATATAACAAAATAGGTGTTTGCGTGAAACAAATGTGGATAAACAAAAAAAACACACACAATATACAAAATTGCGTGGAAAGTAATTCACAATAGTTTCACATTAAATCTATTGTAATAATATTATTTCGGCTATTGATATCAAGAAGGAGATATAAGATGACATTAGACGAGTTCAACAAAATAGTTGCTAGCAAAGGTTATGTGCTATTTGATTTCTTTGCAACATGGTGCATGCCATGCAAAATGCAAACAAGTATAATAGAAGAATTGAAAAACAAAAAAATCGACAACCTATCTATACACAAAATAGATGTCGATGAAAGTGAAGATGTAACAGATCTTAACAATATTGTTTCCGTTCCTACTCTTATAATGTACAAGGACGGCGAGGTTGTCAAAAGATATGTTGGCGTTGCTCAATTAGACAAAATATTGGATTGGATGAAGTAGGGCATATTGTTTGATAGGTTTGCCTATTTATAGCAACCAATTTGCAAAAGACTATATATGAAATTATTGCAAAATTGGTTTTGTAACTATACAACTATGCTCTGTCGTACGAGTCTATTGGATTGTAGTTGCTTTTGGGTAATGGCTTGGGTTCGTGGCGATCATCATGTTGCGGTTCAGGCTTTTTGCCAAATAGTTTTAGTAGACTAGTGATGTCTTTAGAGTTTTTGCCTAGCATAAGTGGTAATACAGTGGATAGCAGTTGCATGCTATCCATTTTTTTGTGATCGGTTAGATTAGATAGCAGGGGCATAAGTGATTGTATATTGATATTAGAGTTTTGAGACTCTTTGGGCTTGGATTGATTGTTCATTGTTTCTACTTTGATAGAATTTAGTTCGTTAAATTTTTCGTTAGTATAATAATTGTAAGTGGACGACTTATTGATGTCCGCTTCTTTTTGTTTCTTGGTGTATTGGGTAGGAAATTGCCCATAAGGATACATCTTATTTATCTCATCTATTTGTGTGTTATAGTTGGACATTTTTTCTCCCCCATATTCAATCATTAATTACATATATGATTAAGTGCTATTTTGTGTGATTGTTATTGTTTCTAAATTAGTAATATAATAATTAACATTTTGTAACAAAAAAGAATACATAATTGTATAACAAAAAATTGTAAGGTGTTGTAAGAAAATGAATTTCAAAGACTACTGCAAAAGTAATGCAAACGAAGACAATAAAAATGATAACAATACAAGTACAATATCAAACAAAACAACAACACAAAATGTAGAAAATAATGATACTAAAAAAATTGAAGAAATGTTAGAAAAATATTCGCACTATGACCAAAATGAACTTATGCAAGAGTATATCAAGAAGGCGAGTGAGTCAAAGTCCAAAGGAAGTTTTAGTGAAGAAAAAATTAACACAATCAAAGATACTCTATCGCCTATGCTTAGTGAAGAGCAAAAGCAATATTTAGATCAGTTATTAAATATGGTGAAGTAGAAATGCATAATAAAATTGATAAAGAATTGCTTAATAAAGTACATATCTTAAGTAACGAAACTCAAGCCTGCATAATTAGATTTGATAGTGATCAAAGTGCTATCAATTATGTGCAAGATAAGAAGTTGAAATCGTATGAATACTTCAAGTGTATTAATGCTCTTGCAGTGGAACTATCCTTAAGTAGTATATATAAGATGGCAATGCGAAACGATGTAGTATATATATCATCTACTAGCAACGTCTGTACCTTGATCAATGTTGCAAAAAATATAATTGGTGTCCCCAATAAAATTAGCTCAAGTAGTGACTTTGCAACCGCAATAATTGATACGGGGATTTATCCACATTTAGATTTTATGTTAGGTAGGCATTGCAAAATTGTTGAATTTATTGACTTGATTTCGTCAAAAAATACAATATATGACGATAATGGGCATGGGACAATGGTTACTAGTATTTTGACTGGAAATGGTATAGTTTCTGACACAAAATATAAAGGTATTGACAATAATTCTAATATAATAATGATAAAGGCGTTGGATCAAAATGGCGAAACAAATGCTATAAACATACTTAGGGCAATGCAATGGATATATGATAATAAAGCAAAATATAATATAAAAATTGTGTGTATGAGTTTTGGTAGCACAATGTTAGATCGTAATGATCCGCTAGTGTTAGGTGCTGAAGCATTGTGGGATATAGGGGTTGTTGTTGTATGTGCGTGTGGCAATAGTGGACCAGAGATTTCTTCTATTAAGTCGCCTAGTGCTAGCCCCAAAGTAATTAGTGTTGGCGCTCTGGATGATGGTAGGGTTAATGATAAATATTCGATAGCAAATTTTTCTGTGGCAGACTTCTCTAGTAGAGGCCCAGCCTATGGCAATTACAAGCCCGATCTAGTTGTAAGTGGAGTGGATGTAGTTGGTGCTGTCAACTTTGGATTGACGAGAAAATTTTATGATAAGATGTCTGGTACTAGTGTTGCAACACCAATAGTTGCGGGTGTTGTGTCTAGACTTATTAAGAAGTATCCTAAGCACTCTTGTGATCAGATTAAGAAGATACTAATAAGCAATTGTCATCCAATAACAGGTGATCGAAATATTGAGGGTTATGGGTGGTTGGATATAAGTAAAATATTATAAAAAAATATTAATGTTAGGACACCTTACAATATATAGTGTCATGCTAACATTGATATTTTTTTTTGCACAATTATTTTATTTTTCGGTGTTGAAATTTGCTATTATTTTTTTTAGTGTTTTAACAAATTTCTTGGCTTGAGAGATTGTGTTGAAATATGATAATCCTATTCTACACATTCCGGTATTTAGTGTTCCGTAATACTCATGCACTTTTGGTGCACAATGCAGACCGCTTCTTATCTCTATATTGTATTTGTCTAGTTCGGTTGCTACTTCACTAGAAGTTCGACCTTTGATATTAAATGATATTACCCCCACACTTGTTTGGTTGGAGTATAATATTACATCGTCTATTTTGTTTAATTCAGTAATTAGGTATTTGGTTAGTTTAGCAACTCTATATTTGATTGCGTCTAGGTGCTTTGAGGTATAACATATTCCTGCATTTAGTCCCATGATGTTAGATACACTCATCGTTCCACTTTCTAGTCCCTCTGGTAGATCGACTGGCTGAATTATGCTTTCGCTAAATGTTCCTGTGCCACCGTATAGTAGTGGAGTAGGACTACAGTTGTTACAGATAAGCAGACCTATCCCTTGAGGGCCAAACACACCTTTGTGACCTGCTATGCTTAAGTAGTTAATGTGCATTGATTTCATATCTATATTTTCATGGCCTGCACTTTGAGCACCGTCTACAACATATATAAGGTTTTTGTCAAAGCACAACTTTCCGATTTTAACAATGTTTTGCTTAAATCCTGTTACATTGGATATATGGTTGGTAACGACCATATATGTGTTAGAGCGTATTGCTTGTTCTATGGATGACGCCTGTATTATTCCATTTTTGTCAGGGGTGACTAGGGTATAAGTAACACCATAGTTGTCGCTTAGATATTGCAATGTCCTAAGGACCGAGTTGTGTTCAAATATAGTCGCAACAATGTGTCCGCCTTTTATAACATTGCTTCTTAGTGCCATATTAAGTGCTTCTGTGCAACTTTTGGTGATAACAACATTGTCTGGGCTAGTTGTGTTGAAGAAATCGCAAGCGGTTTGTCTAAGCCTAAATACTTGCAGGTTAGCAACAATTGCGTTGCGATATCCCGCTCTGCCGGGGTTGTAGTTGTATTGAGTAATTCCTTTGTGTATTGCACGAATTACGCATCTAGGTTTGGTGTGGGTAGTGGAGCAATTGTCTAAATATATCATAAGTCACATTCCTTATTTCATTCACAAAATTATTGTATACTAAATATTATGAATTAGAAGGACAAACGGTGATATCATGGATAATATTTTAGTAATTTTTGGTAATCGCAATACAACTATGCAACTATATACACTTTTGCGAAAGATTGGTGTTAGATGTGTAATAGTGCCTGTTCCCAATCAACTTAGTGTGTCTTGTGGGTTGTCGCTGCAGACATCTTATAGCAATTTAGACAAAGTATTGTTTGTTATACGCAAAATGCAAATAAAACAGTCATACAAGATCTTCAGAGAACGCAAAATTAATAATCGTAGTGTCTATCAGAAAGTGATCTAGCAACTAAGTAAATATTAAACTCATATAGTTTGATTGCTTTTGTTGCGTTATTTTGATATAATCTAAATGTAAGTTGTGCAGTGCGTAATATTGTGTTATTGTTAAGCAAAAGTTTACTATTTAACATGTAGTATGCATAGTGCAAAAATGTCGGTTGGTAAAGGGGTTTTTGATAATTTTGAATACTACAGATAGCAAATGGGAAATATATAAAAAAATTAAAGCATTGTTGCCAGAATTGAAGTGTGAACTTAACTATAACAATATGTTTGAATTGCTTGTAGCAGTTGTTCTTAGTGCGCAATGTACGGACAAGCGTGTCAACTTGGTGACTCCAACACTTTTTGCTAAATATCCTACTCCTTATGCTATGGCAAAGGCTGATATGGATGATCTAAAAGCAATTATCCACTCGTGCGGAACATATACTGTCAAGGCTAGAAATATCAAGGCATTATCACAATCGCTAGTGGATAACTTTGGCGGACAAGTCCCTAGAACAATGGAAGAGTTGACTACACTGGCGGGTGTGGGCAGAAAGACTGCTAGTGTTGTGCTTGCCGAAGGCTACAAGATCCCTGCATTTCCGGTGGATACACACATCTTGCGAGTATGCAACAGACTTGGCTTTGTACACTCGTCCGACCCGGTTGTTGTGGAGAATAGGATGAAGCAATTGTTTCCAGAAGAGAACTGGATAGAATTGCATTATTTATTACTATTATTTGGCAGATATCACTGCAAAGCGGTGGGATATTCTTGCGAAAACTGTGTGTTACACGACGTATGCAAGTTTGATCAAAAGAAATAATCTACTATAGCAAAACTGCATGCTATATATTAAAAATCTAAAATTATATTGCAATATTTATTGAAAATAGCAAAAAAATATAGTATAATGCGTCAAGTATTAGTAGGGTTGAATAAAAAAGCTCTAATTACAAGTTGTTTGAATATAAAATTTCAAATGCCCAAAATTACAAATATTATTCTTAGCACAAAGCAACAAATTGTGTTAAAAATAAACGAATCAAAAAAACAACGAAAAAATTAAAAAAACAACGAAAAAATTAAAAAATATAAGCAAAAAGGGAAAAGGTTATGTTTATAGACAAGGTAAAGATCAAATGTAAGGCTGGCGATGGCGGTGATGGAGCTGTTGCATTCCGCAAAGAGAAATTTGTTCCTAATGGTGGGCCAAACGGTGGTGATGGTGGCAAAGGCGGAAGTATATGCTTTGTTGCGGACAAAAATATGTCCAATTTGATAGATTTTAGGTACAAAAAAGTCTTTAGAGCAGAAAATGGTGAGCCGGGCAGTGGCAACAACAAATATGGCAAAAGTGCCGAAGATGTTGTGATCAAAGTTCCTGCTGGCACTGTTATACGCAATGCAGAAAATAACAATGTGCTTGCCGATCTTATGAATGTGGGTGATACTATCGAGATATTGAAGGGTGGCAAAGGCGGAAGAGGCAACGCAAAATTTGCTACCCCTACTAGACAAGCTCCTAGATTTAGCGAGAAGGGTGTTAAGACCAAAGAGTATGAGTTTATTTTGGAACTAAGAACTCTAGCAGATGTAGGCTTGGTTGGTTTCCCTAATGTAGGCAAGAGCACGCTACTATCCATTGTGTCCAATGCAAGACCTAAGATTGCCAACTATCACTTTACAACACTAGATCCTAATATTGGTGTTGTTCAAGTACACGGAGATTCTTTTGTAATGGCAGACATCCCAGGACTTATTAGCGGTGCTAGTGAGGGTGTCGGTTTGGGACATGAGTTTTTGCGTCATGTTTCTCGTACAAGATTGCTTATTCATGTAGTAGATATTTCTGGCAGTGAGGGTAGAGATCCTTATCAAGACTATGTGGATATCAACAAAGAACTAGCGATGTATAGCGAGGAAATTGCTAAGTTGCCACAAATAGTTGCACTTAATAAGGCAGATCTATTGCAAGACGATAGCAATGTAGAAGATTTCAAAGCCAAAGTAGGCAAAGATGTCAAAGTGTTTGTTATCAGTGCTGTATCCAATGATGGCGTAGAGAAATTGATGACTGAGGTTATTAGCGAATTAGCAAAATTGCCTAAGAAGGACAGGCTGGAGACTGAAGAGTTTGATATCGATATGAAGGACTACTCTAAGTTTGAGATTATTCGCACCGAGGATGGATACGAGGTTATTGGTGATATGGTGGAGAAATTGCTTGGCAATGTTGCCTTGGATGATTATCAGTCCAATGCATATTTCCAGAAACGTGTTAAGGAATGTGGCATAATCGATGCATTGAAGAAAGAAGGCTTGCAAGAGGGCGATAAGGTTATTTTGGGTGATATCGAGTTTGAGTACGCAGAATAACCAAATACAGTTTTAAAAGGAAAAAATATTATGTTAGAGAAAAAAGATAGGATAAAATTGAGAAGTCTAGCACAAACAATGCCAGACCTAGTATATATCGGCAAAGAAGCATTGAGTGATACAGTGCTTAAGCAGATCAGAGATAACTTGACTGCACACGAACTAATTAAGATCAAGGTTCAGAATACTTGTGAGGAAGATATACACGAGTTGGCAGACAAAATTGAAGAATATGTTAACTGCGATGTTGTAACAATTATTGGAACAAAGATTGTTGTGTATAAGTTGTCTGACAAGAAGGGTATCAAGCACATTTTGTAATTATGCAAAGTTGCTTAGTAATATTTGCCAAAATATCAAAAATAAGTTAATATATCAATATAATTGGTAAATTATCAAGGAGCGATACATGTTGGATAAATTGTGCAAAAAGATACTTAATGTGCTATGTACATTGTGCAAAACTGATAGTTATGTTATATTGGAAATTTCGGAGATGTTGACTGCTCTGACGACTGTGTGTGATAGCGAAGTGTTGCATAAGTATATGGATTATTTAGCAGAAAATGAATATGTGGATATCAAATATTATGACGACAAGCAGATATGCCTAGCATTGCTACCTAAGGCGAGAGGCGTTAAAGAAGAAGAGAACGAAACGCAGAAGTTTAACAAAAGGCTTTTCCGTTTTGCGTTGATCGTGGGGATTATTGCCTTTGCATGTGCCTTTGTGGGAGCGTTGATCGGAGCATTAATAGGTGGAGTAGTAAGATAAAATGTTGAATAGAAGAGAAAAAATTGTAATGCAATATCTATTTGATACATGTATGTCCAATGGTGACAAGTGTCTTTTGTCCGCCAAAGAGATCTCTGTGGCAGTATATAGCAAGGTTGACTTAACTGAGTATGAGGTGGATCAAATAATTAACAATCTTGCTTTGGACGAATATCTTAGTGTTATACATTCGGACAAGAAAGGTCAGACGGTGTATTGCATATCCTTAGCGGAGAAGGGCAAAGCATTTGCAAGAGAAAGACATAATAGCAAAGTTACAACTAATATGCTTATTTTGCGAACGGTGCTACTAGCGGTGCTATCTTTTGTCATAGGGTTGATACTTAAGGCAATATTTACTTAGGAAAATATTTTAAAAAAAGTTGAACAAAAATAATTAGAATTGATATAATGCAACTTAAGAGAGTGTATAAAAAAATAATAATGTAGATAAGGCTTTTTGAAGACAGAGTTGAAATACTACATTATTTTTTTGTGATTTATTTAATTTTTCTACCTAAATATCGCAAAAAAGTATTGACAAGGTTGGGGATAATATTATACAATGTATCTTGTCAAGTAATTTTACTTTACAAAAGGTTGTTTTGGTTATGGATTTAGTCAGCAATTTAAGAAATGTTCAGTTATTTGATATGTATGGCGAACTTTTGACAGACAAGCAGAAGCAGTGCTTGGAAGATTATCTGATTAATAACTTTACATTGTCCGAGATTTCGTATAATTATGGAATTTCTCGACAAGCAGTTAATTTTAATATAAAAGAATCGCTAAAATTACTCAATTTTTACGAAGAAAAGTTAGGACTTTGCAAAAAATATGATACAATAGAAGAAATACTTGTTAAGCACAATGTGCCTAAGACATGTATACAGACTATCCTAAGTACACTAAAGGAGTAATAATGGCAGTATTTGGAAATTTAAGTTTGAAATTAACTCACATATTAGATAAATTAACCAAGAGAGGTAAGTTGACCGAGTTGGAGATCAAGGAAGCAATGAGAGAGATCAGAATTGCTTTGCTTGAGGCGGATGTTAACTATCTTGTTGTAAAAGACTTTATCAAAAATGTGTCCGAGAAGGCAGTTGGGGATAAGGTATTGAAGAGTTTAACTCCGGGACAACAAGTTGTTAAGATTGTTCACGAAGAGTTGACAGAACTGCTTGGTAACAAAAATTCGAAACTAGACCTAAGTGGTCATCCTACAGTCATATTGATGTGTGGTTTGCAGGGTGCTGGTAAGACAACCATGTGTGGCAAGCTTGCTAATATGCTGAAATCTCAAGGCAAAAAAGTTATGCTTGTTGCGTGTGATATCTATAGGCCAGCAGCAATCAATCAGTTGAAGGTTGTAGGTGGCAATGCTAAGGTAGAGGTTTTCGAAGAAGGAACTAAGAAGCCACAAATTATTGCGAAAGACGCACTAGCAGAAGCGACTAAGAAAGGCTATGATGTAGTAATAATTGATACCGCAGGTAGACTACATATCAACGAAGAGTTGATGAACGAATTGAAGGATATCAAGTCTATCACTAAGCCTAATGAGATTTTGCTAACAATCGATAGCATGACAGGTCAAGATGGCGTAACCGTTGCAACAACATTCAATGAGGCTCTGGATATCACAGGTGTTATCCTTACTAAGTTGGATGGCGATACTCGTGGTGGTGTTGCACTTAGTATCAAGCAGGTTGTAGATAAGCCTATTAAATTCTGCGGTATAGGTGAGAAGATATCTGATATCGAGGCATTCTATCCAGATCGTATGGCTAGCCGTATTCTTGGTATGGGTGATGTGCTTACTTTGATTGAAAAGGCACAAGCCAATATTTCGGAAGAAGAAGCCAAGAAGATGGAAGAGAAGTTCCGCAAAAACGCTTTTACATTGGAAGATTATGTTATGCAGTTTGACCAAGTTAAGAAAATGGGCGGCATAACAAGTATGCTATCTATGATCCCAGGAATGAGCAAATTGAAGATTGACGAAAATTCTATTGACGAAAAGCAGATCGAAAAGACCAAAGCAATCGTATATTCTATGACCAAGGCAGAGCGTATCAATCCAGAGATTATCAAAGGTAGCCAAAAGAAACGTATTGCGGCAGGTAGTGGCACAAGCATCCAAGATGTCAATGTTCTGCTTAAGAACTTTGAACAATCCAAGGAAATGATGAAGAAGATCAAGAGTGGCAAAGGCTTAAGTGCACTAAAGGGCATGGGACTTCCATTCTAAGATTAGACATGTTAGATTAGAATTTTTTGTACTACAAGATGTATGGTTAACATAACTGAGAGATCTTGTGAGGACTAAAAATATACACAATTACTATGAGTGGTAAAATTATTAGTAAAAAAGAGTAATTATCAAACAAAAGGGAGAAAAAACAATGTCAGTAAAAATCAGATTGACAAGATTGGGAGATAAGAAGTCTCCATTCTACAGAGTAGTAGTAACAGATTCTAGAAAAGCAAGAGATGGCGAATATATCGAGAAATTGGGTACATTCAATCCTCTAACAGATCCAGCAGAGATCGTATTGGACGAAGAAAAGACTAAGAAGTGGTTGGCTAATGGTGCACAACCTACAGAGACTGCTAAGACTATCTTGGTTAGACAAGGTCTAATGCAACCAGAGAAGGCTAGAGCTCCTAAGACTGATACTAAGAAGAAGAAATAATAACATCTTTAACTAAATTGCTATCAATCAAAGAATTAAAAAAGGAAAAATACTAATGGAAGAATTGGTTAGATACATTATTTCCGCTGTACTAGACAGCAACGACTTCGAGATAACTATGGACGAGTCTAAGCCTAAAGCAACTATAATCAAGGTTACTGCAAGCGAAGACAATGTAGGCAAAATAATCGGTAGGGGTGGCAAGACAATCTCTAGCATCCGTACAATTTTGCGTACTGCTAGTGCCAAAACTGGCAAAAGATATATCTTAAAAGTTAACGAATAATGTAATTGATAATATCTGTGTACCAATATGGTATGCAGATATTTTATTTTTGGCTAAATTAATGTGTTTTAAAGCACTTTGCATAATAGTGAAAAAATGCATAGAAATGCTAAATGTGTAGCAAAAATTAAAACTGGAAATCAAAATACAAATCAAATAATAATTTCATTAAATAATATGACTTGCAAAATATGTAATATTTTGATAGACTATTTGGTAGTTAAAAAAATAAAACAATATAGGGGTGAAAACAAATTATGCAGATAGGTGTAATAACTAAGCCACAAGCATTAAAGGGACAATTTCGTGTTAAGCCAACCAAGGTACTTTTCGAAGATTTCAAAGACTTGAAAGAAGTAAGTATCAATGGCAAAACATACGAGATAGAGAAGGTTATATTCCGTGATACTTTTGTTATTATGAAGGTAAAAGGAATAGAGGATATATCCGAGGTTGAAAGACTAAGAAACGTGCCAATAATGGTCGAAGATGGCATGGAAGAAGAGTTGGATGATGACGAGTATTATGTTGATGACCTAATTGGTTGTGATGTTGTTGATGACAAAGGTGTGATGATAGGCAGTATCACTGCAGTTAATTCTTATGGCGGAGCAAGTGTAATAACCGTAACCGATGGCGACAAAGAGGTTATGTTCCCTCATGCACGTGGAGTTATATTGAGTGTGGATGTAGCTACCAAAAAGGTTACAGTTGACCGCAAAATTTTTGAGGAAATAAGCTTATGAAAATAGATATTTTGACACTATTTCCAGAGATGTTTGCACCTCTTAAGACCAGTCTTATTGGCAAAGCACAAGAGAAAAATATTGTGGATATCAATATCATTGATTTCCGAGAATATAGTGCCGAGAAACATCACAAAGTGGATGATTATCCTTATGGCGGTGGTGCTGGGATGCTTATTCAGGCTCAGCCAATATACGATGCGATTATGCCACTAAAGGATGCAAACACTAAGGTTGTATATATGTCACCTAAGGGCAAAGTTTTAACTCAAGACATGGTTACAAAACTGGCTAGTACAGAACACTTAGTTCTCTTATGTGGTCACTACGAGGGGATAGATCAGAGGGCAATAGACCTATGTGTAGACGAGGAAATAAGCATAGGTGATTATGTGCTTACTGGTGGAGAATTGCCAGCAATGGTGCTGGTGGATGCCGTACTTAGATACATCCCAGAGGTGCTACATAGTAGCGAAAGTGTAAGCGAAGAAAGTCACAGTGATGGGCTACTGGAGTATCCACAATATACACACCCTAGGACGTTTCAAGGCTTGGATGTGCCAGATGTTTTGCTATCCGGCAATCATGCAGAAATCAAGAAATGGCGAGATGCTCAGAGCATTGCAATGACAAAAAAAATGCGACCAGATATGTATCGTAAATACATGAGAAAAAACAAAGATAAATAAGAAGCAAGAGGAGTATAAATATGTTAATTCAATGGTTTCCGGGACATATGTCCAAGGCATTAAAGATGATGGAAAATGAGATCAAAGTTGTAGATGCTGTCATCTATGTTTTGGATAGCAGAGCTCCGTATTCTTGTGTCAATCCCAAGTTCGCTAGTATTATCAAAGACAAGCCTATTATATATGCTTTTAATAAGATCGATATGGCAGATCCTACAAAAGTAAATGATTGGATCAAGTACTTTGAGTCGCTAGGCGGAATATGTGTTACAATCAATTCAACCGCAAGTGGATTAGGCAAAAATGTTGAGGTTGCATTGCGTAAGGCATGTGCACCCAAGATCGAAAAATACAAAAATAAGGGACTAAATGCAACAATTCGTGCATTAGTACTTGGTGTCCCAAACTGCGGTAAATCTACCTTGATCAACAACCTTTCTGGCAAAAGCAAGGCACTTACTGGCAATATCGCAGGTGTTACACGAGGAAAACAATGGGTTACAATTGCTAGCGGAATTGAGTTACTGGATACTCCTGGTACACTTTGGCCAGCGTTTGATAACAATCGTGTTGCAAGAACTCTTGCATACTTAGGCAGTATCAAAGAGGACGTTGTAGATATTAACGATCTTGCTTTTGATTTTGTTAAAGATATCTGTAAGATTGACAAAACATTGATCGAGGATAGATACGATATAACAATTGAACCAGAGGATGAACCACTAGATATTTTGGACAAGATCTGTGAGGCTAGAAGATACTTGCTTAAGGGTGGTGACCTAGATTATGATAGATGTTGTATGGCAATTATTTCCGATTTCAAACATGGTAAATTCGGAAGATTGACCTTAGAAACAGTTAAAGATTTGCCACTGCTTAGAAAGAAAGATCGTAAAGAAAACAACTAAAAAAATAACGGATAAATTTTTGATAATTCTTAGCCATAAATTACTAATGTTATACAGGCAAGAATTATTAAAAGTTATCTGTTATTTTTATAAAATTGTGTTATACAATTCAAATAAAAATTTTTACTTTTGGTTGAGGGAATGAATGAAAACAAAAGATGAGAAAGAAAAAATAGTGTTAAGTGATTTTGACAAAAATTATCTTGGCTTGGGTGTTAAGCATGTAGCAGGGATAGACGAGACAGGAAGAGGCCCATTAGCAGGCCCAGTATGCGTGGCAATAGCAGTTATGCCACTGGATGATGACAAAATTATTGAAGGTGTCAATGATAGCAAAAAGTTAACTGAGAAAAAGCGTGAAGCCTTGTTTGACAAAATCAAAGACACGGCTATTGCTTATCATATAGAGTTGATAGACGAGAAGATAATAGACGAGATCAATATCTTGAATGCAACCAAACTAGGTATGCTTAATTGTCTAGATGCACTAAGGGGAAAGTTCGACATAGCACTGATTGATGCGGTGGAGTTAAGTAGTGATTATGTGACAGATAGCATAATCAAGGGTGATGCCAAAAGTTACAACATTGCATGTGCCAGCATTCTTGCCAAGGTAACAAGGGATAGGCTTATGGTCGAACTGGACAAGAAATATCCGCAGTACAACTTTGCTAAGCACAAGGGTTATGGCACTAAGGAACATATAGACAACCTTAAGAAATATGGCAAGTGTGAGATCCATAGAGATAGTTTCATTAAGCACTTTGTGCAATAATACACGCATGCATTTGCTTTTTGTGTGATAAATAGTAAAAAATTTATAAAATTAGGTGCAAAGTATAAGAATATGGCAAACAAACATTATAATCATGTTAGTGGTGTCAAAAAAGAGACACTAGCATGCAATTATTTAACCGAAGTAAAGAATTTCAAAATAATTGAGCGAAATTACTCGTGCAAAATCGGTGAAATAGATATTATTGCGATGGATGGCACTACAATTGTATTTGTGGAAGTGAAATATAGGACAACTGCTACATTTGGTTACGGCAGAGATGCAATAGACTATCGCAAAATTATGAAAATAAGAAACACAGCAACATACTATCTTAAGTCGGTTAAGAAGCTAGACAGTGCAGTAAGATTTGATGTAATAGACATCTTGGGAGATAAGGTGGACTATATTGCCAATGCTTTCTAGCAGTAAGCAAAGGCTGTGCTGGATACAATGTTGGATAGTGGATGCTATAGTGGGCTAATAGTATAACAAAATCGGTTGAGGCATAAAATATATATTAAATATATATCAATTACAAAAAAATTTCTTGAAAACGCTTGAAATTATTTGTGATATATGTTATATTCTTTTAGTGACTTCGATTGGTCCGCTAACATCACTAGCATGGCAAATGTATGCCAAGGACAAATTATGGGGTATTGCAAAACATATCCGTATGTGATATTATGAACAATAAGTTGTGTAATAGAAATATTAGGAGGAAAAGTCAAAATGACATTAATTGAAGCATTAGAAAGAGAAAATTTAAAACCAGAAGTTCCAGATTTTAGAGAAGGTGATACTGTTAGAGTATACAACAAGATCGTTGAAGGAACTAGAGAAAGAATTCAGGTGTTCGAAGGTGTTGTTATTGCTAGAAAGAATTCTAGTATAAGAGAGACTTTCACAGTTAGACGTGTTTCTTTTGGTATTGGTGTTGAGAAGATATTCCCAGTTCATTCTCCAAGAATTGACAAGATTGAAGTTGTTAAACGTGGTAAAGTTAGAAGAGCTAAACTATACTACCTAAGAGATTTAACTGGTAAGGCTACTAAGATCAAAGAGAAGAAGAACTAATCTTATATCATTGTTAGCAGACTTGCAAAAAAACATAAGGTGTGACCATAGATAATATTTTGGTTGCACCTTTTTTTTGTCATTATACACATTTTGTCCAAAAAATAATTGTACAAGCAAAATACGACATCTTTCGACATATAGTATTGTATCATGTCGCCAAATAAGCATACATGTGTAAAATATTTGACTACTAATATCAGGGGGAGATAGATGATAATAGAGAGTATTGCTGTATTTATGCAGAAACTATTATTCTTTTCGGCTTATGTCAATAACAATTCCAGTTTTCCTAAGCCGTTGAAAGCGGAAGAAGAGGCTGAATATATAAGGAAATTTCATGCAGGGGATGAACGGGCTAAGGAGATATTGATCCACCACAACTTGCGATTGGTGGCACATATTGTTAAGAAGTATAGCCAGACTGAAGAGGCTGATGACCTGATCAGTGTAGGTAGTTTTGGGCTTATTAAGGCAATCAATACATATCGAGAGGGGCTGGGTACACAATTTAGTACTTATGCTGCAAAATGTATCGAGAATGAAATATTGATGCTACTGCGAGTTAATAAGAAGCGGAAAAACGATTGTAGCATAGACGATGTGGTGTGTGCCGATGAGGAAAATAACAAGGTGACAGTGCTGGATCTATCCTATGAGGAGGGAAATGACTTAGATAGTGTCGTTGGCAATGTTGTCTTGAGTGAGAAACTATATAAGATATTGCAAGACAACCTAACTAAGCGAGAACTGGAAATAATGCGTATGAGATATGGGTTGCAAAATTCTCCAGCACTGACACAGAGAGAAGTTGCAAGCAAGTTAGGTATAAGCCGTAGTTATATATCTAGGCTTGAGAAGAAAGCTCTCAAAACTTTGCGTTCGGTAATGAGTAAGAGTGATTATATTTAGATTTTGCCTTGCAGAACAACATTAGCTTATATTTTTTAGTTATTTGCCATATTTATTTTGAGATTTTGTAATTTTGTGTTAAAAATATAAGTGTTATGAGTGAAAAAATTGCAAAATTTAGTTTAATAAATAGTCAAAGTATGTTAAATGGCTTAACAAAGGCTTTTTCTTGCAATGCACTACGGGGCTACGTTCAATATTTAGTAGTACTTTTCTTAGCAAAATTGAATATTTTTATAAACTACGACTCAACCAAGGGGTAAGTGTCCCTTAAGTCGGGTTGTTTTTTCGTTTTTGGAAGGCGGTTGTTAAGAACGCTGATCTAAGTGGTGGCTTTGAGCGACCACTGTCGTGGTCTGGTGGGCGTTTCCGCCCACTATGCGAGCCGTTTGGCTCGCATGGCTCAAAGCCATGATATATCCCATTATTTACTCACAATGATTTTATACAATAGGTATTATGCAATGATTATCAAAACCCATAGAAATAGTAAAAAAACCAAATCTTGCATAATACTAATAACAGAAGAAAAATAATAACTATAGAGGAGAAAATATAAATGACAAAAAGTAAAAAAATGTTAGCCTTAGTCATTGCATTGGTTGTTATGTTGGTTGCAGTCAGTGGTACACTTATTGCAGTACTGGTTGCTGGTAACCAAAACGCCCAGTCCAAGGTACATGTTAAGTACACTAGCAGTGATGTCAATGTTAGGGTAGAGGCAAAATACTATGTTGGATCAACTGGCACAGATATGGTAGACAAGAGCAATAGCAATGCAACATCTATAGAACTGGATGCTAATAAGACTACTGGCTCACTTGATCAACCATCTAACGATGCGGTTGAGCTAAGCAAAATCAATAGCAAAATAATATATGAATATAAGTTTACTAACTTATCTACAACAATTCCAGCCACTATCGGTCAGTTGGTTGAGAATGGCAGTGTTGTTGTGCCAAAAGATAGCAATAACAATGTAAAACTTACATATACATCATCATCAACATCCCTAGGTTCAGGAGCAACTAGTGATGCAACGACACTTAATACACAAGGACTTCCAGCAGGAACAACAAGATATGTATATGTTATTGTATCTATTGTAGAATTACTTAACGATGTAGACTTTGAGGGTACATTTGGCTGGGATTTAGCAAAGGGTACAACTGCTAGCCTGGATACAACAGGTAGTGGAAATAGTATCGTTAATGTTAATACATCACAGACAGGTTTTTACAACGCAGCAGCACTACAAAATATTGACCTTGTGGTAGGTGTAGAGAACCAAGAACCAGAAATATATCCAATAATAGCGGAAAAATGTTTTATAGGTTGGTATACAGATGCAGATTTACAGACCAAGGCAGTCTTCCCTATGGTTGTTAATGCAGACACCAAGTTATATCCTAAGCATTTGGACGCTACAAGTGATCTTACGTATGATACATATGACGAATCTTGGGGAACAGAAGAGTGTAGAGTAGGTTACTGGAGTGCTTATAGAGGATCTGCAACAGAATTAGTAATAGCAGACGCACATAAGTTTGGAAGTAGTGATATTCGATTAGTTTCAACAATTGACACTGAGTTTGCTAGAGAAGATACAAGTGTAGAAAAAATTACTATTCCCGGATCAATAACAGATATTAATAGTTATGTTCGGTTTAATAGTTGGAGCAATTTAACTCAATTGGAGGTCGCAAAATCAAATAAAATATATTTTAGTGATAATAATTGTATTATAGAAAGAAAAAATAAAAGACTGTATGCAGGAATTAAAACATCAATTATACCTAATTCAGTTGAAATTATAGGATCCTCTTCTTTTTCTGGTTGTGCTAATTTAACTGCTATTACTATTCCAGAAAGTGTAAAAAGAATAGAATGTAATGCTTTTGAAAATTGTACAAATTTAACCAGTGCAACCTTTAAGACTACAGCTGGTTGGACTGTAACAACAGATTGGAAAGCAACAACTGGTACGGCAGAAACAATATCAACAACAGATCTTGCTGCTAATGCAACATTACTAACAACAACACATGTAAGTAAGTATTGGAACAGAGCATAAAATTTTAAACTAAAAGACAATAACTTTATTAAAGAAAAGATTAATATAAAAATAAAAATTTTTGTTTATTGGTCTTTTCCACCGTCACATACAATTCTCCTTGACAAAATGGATCTGGTGTAATATAATGTATCCGTCAGACAAACAGATGGTTGCGGGAAGTAATTCCTGAGGAAAGTCCGAGCATCACAGAACAGGGTGCCAGTTAACGGCTGGTGAAGGTGACTTCAAGGATAGTGCAACAGAAATATACCGCATGTTGTAGCAATACAATGTGTAAGGGTGGAAAAGTGTGGTAAGAGCACACTAGGCTCTATGGTAACATAGGGGCTCTGTAAACCCCACCTGATGCAAGATAGAGGGGCGTTATAATGTTGTTCGCCAGTCCCTCGTTACATCGCATGAGATTGTTGGTGACAGCAATACCAGATAGATAACCATCCAATACAGAACTCGGCTTATGGTTGTTCTGACAATTAATAAATACTCCTTTTAATATCATGTCCTGTAGTTTTGCAACATAATAGACTTAGGATGTGATAAAAAAATGCTGAACGATAAATATCTGTCGTCCAGCATTTTTCTTTTATTTTACCACTTATTTTTTACTTTTTCTGCAAATCCAACAAAGTCTTTTAACTCAATAACCTTGCCGTCATCTAGGGTTATTTTGCCAGTAAATTTGCCAAATACTTGGTGTTGATTGCTACTGATAAGTACCACGTTGGCATTGCTGTGTCTATCTATTATTGGCTGGAAATCCATCTCAAATCTGCCGTCAGTAGAGGTGAAAGTCCAAGGACTAGTGTATAACTCTCTGCCCTTAGCATCTAGCGGGATATTAAATGATACGCCATCTAATTTGTGTGCTACGCCATCATAGAACACCATATTTTCGCTAGCAGCCGATGTGTCACCAAAGCCATAGCCAATGTTAAACCCAACTTCGTGTCCATCCACAATCCCTGCACCAGCACCCCAGTACCATGTATTGCGATATGTCCATACACCACGACCCCAGTCTAGGATCGCTCTAGTTGGCTCGTCAAAGGTGATAAGCTTGTCACCCAGTTCTACTTTGCCCACCGCTTTCATGCCCACAATCTTTTGATTGTAATAGAAGGCTTTCTTTTTCTTCTTAAATGGTGTTATTATCACCATACTATCTTGAGGCTCATCTGTTAACTCAAATTCTGCATTTAGATCGGTATTTTTCAAAAAATTTTTGATCCATACTTTGATCTTTCTTGTTTTGCCATCATTAAGCAATTTAAATTCATATTTTTTCTTGCTTACAGAAACATCGCCTATTTTGCTAGTGCTAGGCAGGTTAGTCTTACCCTTGGGCATAAATGTCATAGGGGATACGGTCGTTTCACATGGCACACTGAAGTCTATCAAGGTAAAAGAATTAAGTCCCATGTACGAGTTGTCATCTACAGTCACTGCTACTGCATAATTATCGTTATATATTAGGTAGTAGTCCCATTCTTTGATCCTTAATTTGCCAGCCTTGATGCTTTTGCGATCATAAGTTTTAATTAGGCTTGTAGCATATCCACGTTCAATTAGATGTCCTTTGCGGTCTAGCAAAGGTCCTGCTTTTGTTACTTTGTTTTGCATATTTTTCTCCATTTTTCATCCAAAATATTATTCTTTCAAAAATAACTATTTATACACAATCGTCTTGGTTAATAGGTCGGGTGCATAGTCTGTGATTGCTTTGGTCTTAGTCAACAATTGATTATACACCGCATTGGCATTGTCCTCTATCTGAGACAACTTAGTGTATAGAGGGGATGGATTGTCTACAACATTGCTATTACGGATAATAAGGTTGGTGGTGCAGTTTAGTTCGTTAAGAAGGGTTGTGTTGATGTTGTTAAACCCTAGCACCTTAACATAAGGCAATATGTCTATCTTGTATAACTCACTCACACATTCTTTGTCTATGCCTAGTACTAGACTAGCCACAATTCTCTTTAACCTAGTATATGTGTATCTCTTGGACTTAACCTCCAATAGCAGGGTGTTAAGATCCTTGATCTTGGTTGCCTTTTCCTTAAATCTATTCTCTAGCCCTTCTGATACATCATATATCTTAGCAAAGTTCTCTGGAGTAGTTGTCTTGATCATGTACATTGCGATGTCGCTATATAGTTTATCGCTTGGCAGTCCAGATGCTTTCATTTCGTCCTTAAGCAGTCTATATGATGTCTTAGGGATAAGTCTCTTAACACTTATTGCTCTAGGATGCTTGGCTATTTTGGCTCTTATGGCAGTTGCGCTAGTGTCTTTGCCGTTGATAACATCGCTTAGATAGTCGCTATTTTCTCTTAGTGAGAAGATCGGCTCAATCTTGCTATTTGTTCTGTATAGTGCCTTAAGATACTCAATCGCAAGGATATTGTTAGGCTTGCGGATGGTTGTCAAGACTTCTTTTTTGTCGCCCATGTTCACGATGTTAGAGTCTATCATCTCTTCCAGTGCTTTCTCTCTGGATGTTGCTAGCGAGTTGCCTTCGTCTAAGTATTTCTTCAATGCCTCTTTGTATTCCTTAGGCTCATTGACAAAGAACTTGGCAAGGCTCTTTAACAATTCCGGATTGCGAGATTCGCATCCAAAGGATAGGTGGGTTACGTTATCAAAAGAATTGGCTATTTTGACACCTGCTAGGGCAAAAGTCTCTGCACTGGAACAAACATAAGCGGTGGGGATCTGAACAACAATATCAGCACCTGCATCCAGTGCCATCCTTGCTCTTACATATTTGTTGACTAGAGTAGGATTGCCACGTTGCGAGAAGTTGCCAGCCATGATACACATTATAGCATCTGCTCCCGACAATTCTTTGCTGTCTTGGATATGTCTAAGGTGTCCGTAGTGTAGAGGATTGTATTCACATATAATTGCACAAATTTTCATAAAAAATCTCCCTTAATTTATTTACTTATGATCTAAAATATAGTACAATTTACAAGTAAGTGATGATTTGTGGCATAGTTTGTTAAGACAAAGTTGCAAATCGTTATTTTATTATAAATCTCGTAGTAGATAAATGCGATATGTAATATGTAATTAATTGTATTATATATAAAACATGTCCAAAAAACAAATAAATTTATAAAAGTTGGTTAAAATTATGAGTTTTGATACTGAATTAGAAAAGAAATGGACCGACAAAGCAAAGAAAGCAAGTGCTACAATTGTTTTGCCAGAGGCTTATTTTAGCCCAAGAGTTGCCAAAGCAGGTATTGAGGCAGCCAAAAGCGGAATTGCAAAAATAATACTTCTAACAGACAGAGAGGGTGCTCTAGATGAGTATAACCTAGATGGCGTAGAGAATATCAGCGTTGTCAATATTAAGACAGCAGATATCCGCCCAATGTTGGTAGACAGCCTAGTTACTTTGCGTGCTAGCAAGGGTATGACTAAGGAGATTGCCGAAGATACTCTTAACGATAGCGTATACTTTGGCACAATGATGGTAGAGTTGGGTCTAGCAGACGGATTGGTTGCAGGTGCAGAGATTGCAACCGCTAAGACATTCAAACCAGCATTCCAGATCATTAAGAGTAAGGATAAGGAGACTAAAGTAAGCAGTTTCTTCGTTATGATCAAGAAGATGGATGATGGATCGGAAAAGGTATATTTGCTATCTGACTGTGGTGTAAATATCGCGCCAGATGCTAATGATGTAGCTAGTTTTGCTATCCAGAGTGCAGAGACACTTCGTTCTTTGTGCGAGATGGACCCAAAGGTTGCTTTGCTATGCTATTCCACCAAGGGCAGTGCTGAGGGTGATTGTGCTATCAAGATGCGTACTGCTTGCCAGATCTTAAAAGATAAGAATGTAGATTTCGATTTTGATGGCGAATTGCAACTAGATGCAGCAATTGTTCCAGAGGTTGCTAACTTGAAGTGCAAAGGAAGTAGTGTAGGTGGCAAAGCCAATGTATTTATCTTCCCTAACCTAGAGAGCGGAAATATTGGCTACAAATTGATGCAAAGATTTGGTGGCTTTAAGGCAGTAGGCCCTATTGCACAGGGTATGCGTAAGCCTATTAATGATGTTAGTCGTGGTGCTACAGTAGACGAGATAGTAGAGGCTATTGCAATCACGGCAATTCAAGCAAAATTTTAATAAAACAAAACAAAAAATATAAGGAGAAAAAAATGAAAGTATTAGTAATCAACGCAGGTAGTAGTTCACTTAAGTTCCAATTTATAGACATGGAGTCTGAACACGTACTTGCCAAGGGTAATGTTGAGCGTATCAACGAGGGTAAATCATTCCTTAGATACAAGGCAAAGGGTAAAGAGACAATCTTTGACAAAGATATCCGTAATCATACAGAGGCTATGGAGATTGTTCTAGAGAAGTTGACCGATCCAGAGATTGGTGTTATCACATCCACAGACGAGATTGATGCATTTGGTCACAGAGTGGTTAATGCTGGTGATAAGTATTTTGATCCATGTATTGTTACTCCAGAGATCTTGGAGGATTTCAAGACTAAGATGGATTTCTCTCCACTACATATGCCGGGTGCAATTGCAGGACTTGAGGCTTGTATGGCTATTTGTCCTAAGACTCCTAATGTAACAGTATTTGATATCGGTTTCCACAAGACAATTGAGCCTAGAGTATATCGTTATGGTATCCCTAAGAGATATTATGAGGATTACAAGATCAGACGTTATGGTGCACATGGAACAAGCCACTACTATGTTACTCAGGAATGTGCAAAACTACTTAACAAAAACGTTGAAGATATCAACATTGTAACATGCCACTTAGGTAGCGGTGCTAGTATTACTGCTGTTAAGAATGGTAAGAGTTTTGATACTTCTATGGGCTTTACGCCTCTAGAGGGTATAATGATGAACACTCGTAGCGGTGACCTAGATCCAGCGATTATCGAGTTTATTTGCAACAAAGAGGGCAAGAGTGTATCTGAGGTTCTTAAGATGCTTAACAAGGAGAGCGGATTATTGGGCGCTAATGGCGTAGTATCAGATATGAGAGATATTATTGCCAATATTAGTGATCCAGCCGTAAAGCTATCTTATGACATGTATGCTTATAGGATCAAGAAGTATATCTGCGGATATATCGGAGTGCTAGGCGGAGTAGATGCTATCGTATTTACAGCAGGTGTAGGTGAGCATACTCCAGAACTAAGACGTGATGTAACAGAAGGTCTAGAGTTCTTAGGTGTCAAGGTTGATAATGAGAAGAACTTTGGTGCTAAACGTGGCGAAATCGAAGAAATCACAGCAGATGGCGGAAAGGTAAGAATATTCATTATCCCTACTGATGAGGAAATGGTTATCGCTAGAGAAACAGAACAATTGGTTAAAACTCTATAATTTTAAAATAATTTACGAAATTGCATTGACAAACATGTTTTATTAATGTATAATTTTCAAGCAAATATTAGATAAACAAGGAGGTGTGTAGTAATGATAGCACCTAAAGGAAAAATTTCAAAAGCAAGAAGGAATTCTAGAAAAGCAAACTGGAAAATGACAACACCTTCTTTGGTTGAGTGCCCTCATTGTCACGAATTAAAAGCTCCTCATGTTGTATGTAAGAAATGTGGTTACTACAATGGTGAGCAAAAGATCAAAGTTGGCAAAGAGAAGAAAGAGGCGTAATCAGAAGATTGATTATTTCAAAAGACTGCAATTTTGTGGTCTTTTTTTCTTTGTTATTTGAAATTGTTGCTATATTTATTCTAGTTTTTTTGTTAACTTGTGATACAATGTATCTAAGTGATAAGATAATAACATAGGGAGAGTGTGCTATGAGATGTCCTAAATGTGGTTGCAAGATGCAGAAGCAAGTTATTTGCCCATACTGCAAGATAACTGGTGACCAAGTGCGTTTTGCTAGCAACCATGAGGCTAAGAAGAAGATAAAGAACAAGGATACAGATGATGTTCTTATGTCCCATACTATGCCGTATGATATAGATAGAGGCAAGATGCTATTAATAACTATATTTGGCGGTTTCTTTGGAATAGATAGTTATTATGTAGGTAGGTATATTAAGGCGACTATTCATGCTTCTGTTATAACCCTTACATTTCTGATTGTTGTCTTGAGGATCATATATCCTACTATTGCAGTAATCAAGACATTGATGGAATTGATAACTATCGTTGCGGCATGCTTTACGGCATCGTGGCTTAGCAATATTATTAGGGTGTGTTTCAAGAGTGGAACGTATCCGATAATTCTGCCTACTGCCGAGCAGTTGCAGTATAGGGTTAAGTGCCATGAAGAGATGATGGCTGAGAAGCAACAACGCAAGGTTGATAGAGAAACCAAGAAAGCAGAAAAAAGATACGAAAAAGAGATGAAGAAGGCAAATAAGACAAATAGCAAGACCGAGCAATCGGCTACAGACAATAATGATCATACGGACACCAAGTAGCCATAATTGTTTTTTAGGCTTTTGCAAGGTGCGTATTGACTTAGACTTTTTTTGATATTACAATATATAAGATGTTTTGCTGATATATAGACGTTTGTTTTGTTTAAGAATATATTTAGTGCTTTGCTAGTAATAGAGATTGTGACAGATATATAGCATGCAGTGTTATATTAAATTCTGAAAGTAAAATGTAATTATAGATAATAGGATAAGGCTATGGATAAGAGTAAGAAGACAGTGGTTGTAGGTATGAGCGGTGGCGTAGATAGTTCGGTTGCAGCAGCACTACTTAAGGAGCAGGGCTATAATGTAATAGGGCTATTTATGAATAACTGGGAAGAAAAGGACGATAATGGTTGTTGTACTTCTATAACCGATTATGAAGATGTTAGGCGTGTATGCACTAAGTTAGATATCCCATATTATAGCGTTAATTTTTCGCAAGAATATATGGATAGGGTATTTAGTTACTTTTTGCAAGAATACAATAGTGGCAGAACCCCCAATCCTGATGTGCTATGCAATAGGGAGATCAAGTTTGGGCCATTTAAGGAATTTGCTAAGACCTTGGGTGCAGATTATATCGCAACTGGACATTATGCTAAGGCAGAGGTTGTGGATGGCAGAGTGCATCTACTTAAGGCAAAAGATCTAAATAAGGATCAAACATATTTTCTTAACCAGTTATCCCAAGAGCAACTAAGTAATGTACTATTTCCTCTAGGGGATCTTATCAAGCCGGATGTGAGAAAGATTGCTGAGAAGTACGGTTTGGTTACTTATGACAAGAAGGATAGTACAGGGATATGTTTTATAGGCGAAAAGAGGTTTAGGCAGTTCCTTCAGAACTATCTTCCTGCCAAGAAGGGTAAAATAATGGACTTGGATGGCAATGTAGTTGGAGAGCATGATGGCGTAATGTTCTACACTTTAGGTCAGAGAAGAGGATTGGATCTGGGCGGAATTGCTGGTGGCAATGGCAATAGGTGGTTTGTTATAGATAAGGATATCAAAAATAACATCTTGTATGCAAGTCAGGGTGAGGACGATAGACTATTTTCAGTAGGACTAGTTGCGGATAAGTTTAGTTGGATCAATAAGCCTAAAGATAGCCAATTTAAGTGTTATGCTAAGTTTAGATATAGACAACCAGACCAAGAAGTTATGGTTAATGTACTAGATAATGACAGGATAGAGGTCAAGTTTGCAGAGAAACAACGTGCAATCACTCCGGGACAATTTGTTGTACTATATGCAGATTATGGTATTGAGGATAGAGAGTGTCTAGGTGGTGGAATAATCGACCAAGTTCAGTTTTAATAGACTTTGACTGCAGTTTGCTTGTGTGTATAAGTTAAAATGTTTGATTGATAGAAGTAATTATATATATTTAATAGATCTGAATTAGAAAGTTGAAATCAACCAACTTTCTTTTTTTTGGACAAATACATATATTTATTTTGAGATTTTGTAATTTTGTGTTAAAAATATAAGCGTTATGAGTGAAAGAATTGCAAAATTTAGTTTAATAAATAGTCAAAGTTTGTTAAATGGCTTAACAAAGGCTTTTTCTTGCAATGCACTACGGGGGGTTGGGTGCTACATTCAATATTTTGTAGTACTTTTCTTAGCAAAACTCAATATTATTACAAACTACAACTCAACCAAGGGGTAAGTGTCCCTTAGGTTGGGTTGTTTTTCGGTTTTTGAAGGCGGTTGTTAAGAACGCTGATCGAAGTGGTGGCTTTGAGCGACCACTATCGTGGTCTGGTGGGCGTTTCCGCCCACTATGCGAGCCGTTTGGCTCGCATGGCTCAAAGCCATGATATATCCCAATTATTCACCCACAATGTTTTTTACATAATAAGTATTATGCAATGATTATCAAAACCCATAGAAATAGTAAAAAAACCAAATCTTGCATAATACTAATAACAGAACAAAAAACAATAGAGGAGAAAATATAAATGACAAAAAGTAAAAAAATGTTAGCCTTAGTCATTGCATTGGTTGTTATGTTGGTTGCAGTCAGCGGTACTCTTATTGCAGTACTGGTTGCCGGCAACCAAAATGCCCAGTCCAAAGTACATGTTAAGTACACTAGCAGTGATGTCAATGTCAAGGTAGAGGCAAAATACTATGTCGGATCAACTGGCACAGATATGGTGGACAAGAGCAATAGCAATGCAAAATCAATAGAACTGGATGCTAATAAGACATCAGGTTCACTTGATCAACCAGTAAATGAAATTAGCCTTAGCAAAGAAAATAGCAAAATAATATATGAATACAAGTTCACTAACTTATCTACAACTATCCCAGCCACTATTGGTCAGTTGGTTGAAAATGGCAGTGTAGTTGTTCCAAAAGATAGCAATAACAATGTGAAACTAACATATACATCATCGTCATCATCACTAGGTGCTGGAGCAAGCAGTGATGCTACAACTCTTAACACCCAAGGTCTTCCAGCAGGAACAACAAGATATGTCTATGTTATTGTGTCCATTGTAGAACTGCTTAACGATGTAGACTTCGAGGGTACATTTGGCTGGGATCTAGCAAAAGGTACTACTGCTAGCCTAGACACAACAGGTAGCGGAAATAGTATTGTTAATGTTAATACATCACAGACAGGTTTTTACAACGCAGCAGCACTACAAAATATTGAACTTATGGTAGGAGTTGAGAACCAAGAACCAGATATCTATCCAATGATAGCAAACAAATGCTTTACAGGTTGGTACACAGATTCTGCACTTACAACCAAAGCAGTCTTCCCTCTGGTTATTACCGCAGACACTAAATTATATGCTAAGAATGAAACAGCGACAAGCGATCTGCCTTTCACTTATTCTAATAATGCGTATGGAATTACTGATGGTTCTATGGGATCACCTAGTTATACAGGTTCTGCCACTAGTATAATTATTCCAGATGTATACAATGACGGAACTAATGGAGTACATCCAGTTACGTCGATTGGAGCGTGTGCATTTTTTCAAAAGTCAATTAATAGCGTAATTATACCAGATACTGTGACGATGATAGGATCAAGTACCTTTTTTGAATGCACTGGATTGACTAGTGTAACCATACCGGATGGTGTCTCCTATATACCAGAGTGGGCCTTTTTTAAATGCAGTGGATTAAAAAAGGTAACTATTGGGTCGGGTAGCACTAGAATAGATACTAATGCCTTTCAAGGATGCAGTGGATTGACAAATATAACAGTATCCAGAGGCAATACAATATATTGTAGTGAAGGAAACTGTTTGATAGTGAGATCTTCTAATACATTAATACTTGGTTGTAAAAATTCGATTATTCCATCTAGTGTAACAAGTATCGGAAGCTCTGCTTTCTCTGGTTGCAGTGGATTGACCAGTATAACAATCCCAGATAGTGTAACCAGTATAGGAAACAATGCTTTTGAAAATTGCAGTAAGTTGGCTAGTATAACAATAGGTAGCGGAGTTAAGAAAATAGGAAGTAGTGCATTTAGCGGTTGTTCCAAACTAACTAGTGCAACCTTTAAGACTACAACTGGTTGGACTGTAACAACATCTTATTCAGCAACAACTGGTACGGCAGTAACAATATCAACAACTGACCTTGCTGCTAATGCGACACTACTGAAGACCACACATGTGTCTAAGTATTGGAACAGAGCATAGCTGTTATAAGGAATAGTTATTTAGAGTACAAGACCAATAGACAAAATAATTATAATTTGTTTGTTGGTCTTTTTTTTCATTATCTAACCAACATATTTCGTTTATTTGGTTGTTTTTGAGTATAGGTTAGTGGTATAATCTAGGTATACTAATACTAGAAAAGGGAGAAATTATGAAAAGTTTTATTGGTATTGAAGATGTCTTTGCTAGACAAATTTTGGATTCTCGTGGCAACCCAACACTAGAAGTAGAAGTTGTAACCGAAGATGGTTATATGGGTAGAGCGGCTGTTCCTTCTGGTGCATCTACTGGATCATTTGAGGCAGTTGAGTTGAGAGATGGCAAAAAAGGATATTATATGGGCAAGTCTGTAGAGACTGCTGTTAACAATGTTAATACTGAGTTGGCTGATCTAGTTATCGGCATGAATGTTCTTGATCAGGTGGCTATTGATAAGGCTATGATCGAGTTGGATGGGACTCCTAATAAGGGTAGACTAGGTGCTAACGCAATCTTAGGTGTATCACTTGCATGTGCTAAGGCTGCTGCAGAGGCACTAGGTATGCCACTATATAACTATATCGGTGGCGTTAATGCTAAGAGATTGCCAGTTCCTATGATGAACATCTTAAATGGTGGTAAGCATGCTGACAACTCTGTTAATGTTCAAGAATTTATGATTATGCCAGTAGGTGCAAGCAAGTTCAGTGAAGCACTTAGATGGTGTGCAGAAGTGTTCCATAGCCTTAAGAGTGTATTGAAAGACAAAGGTTATAGCACAGCAGTAGGTGACGAGGGTGGTTTTGCTCCTAACCTAAAATGCGATGAAGAGGCTTTGCAATATATTGTAGAGGCTATTGAGAAAGCAGGCTACAAGCCAGGTCAAGATTTCCGTATCGCTATTGATGCTGCAGCAACTGAAATGTATGAAGAAGCAGCTAAGATTGGTGAAGAAGGCAAATATTATTTCTGGAAGACAAAACAACTATTTACTAAAGACGAAATGGTTGCTTATTGGGAAGAAATGGCTAAGAAATACCCTATTATTTCACTAGAAGATGGTCTAGCAGAAGAAGACTGGGAAGGTTGGAAGACACTTACTGAGAAATTGGGTGGCAAGATCCAATTGGTAGGTGATGACCTATTCGTTACTAATACAGAGAGATTGCAAAAAGGTCTAGATCTAGGCGTTGCAAATAGTATTTTGATCAAGGTTAACCAGATTGGTACATTGACAGAGACTTTGAACGCAATAGAACTAGCTAACAGACGTGGCTACACTGCAGTTACTTCACACCGTAGTGGTGAAACAGAAGATGCTACAATTGCTGATATCGCAGTTGCAACCAATGCAGGTCAGATCAAGACTGGTGCTCCTTCTAGAACAGATAGAGTTGCTAAATACAATCAATTGCTTCGTATCGAGGAAGAATTGGGTGATTCTGCCGAGTATATGGGTATCAAATCATTCTTCAATTTGAAATAATTGAAATATAATCCAGTAAATTTTAGATATTTAGCAAATATATATATAAAATTGTTTAACAAACACAAAAACAAGTCCAACTAATATAAGGTGATTTGCCTAAAAAATATATAAGTTGGACTTTTTTGTTTTGCTAAATTGCTACAAAAAAGATATAATAATATTATGAATACAATCAAGATCGAAAATAAACTAGAGTATATAATTAAAAAATCTAAATTTATTTGCTTTTGTATCCCAGTAACCTGTGTGGATGATGTGGACAAAAACTTAAATAAAATTAGAAAAGAATATAGTGATGCAACACATGTAGTGTATGCATATACTTTGTTTAGTCCTAGTGTAGAGAAAGCAAGTGATGATGGTGAACCTAGTGGGACTGCTGGCAAGCCAGTGCTAGATTGTATCAAGCGTTTGGGTTTGGTTAATATATTGGTTGTGGTTGTTAGATATTTTGGTGGTATCAAGCTAGGTGCTGGGGGATTGACTAGGGCTTATGCTAATGTTGTTAAGGATACTATCAGTACTATGCAAATATGCCAATTATCTTATTATTTAGCCATAAATCTAAGCATTAAACTAGACAATGCATACTATATTGCTAACAATCCGGATATAGAGATAGTTTCAACCGATTATCATGATATTGCAAGCAAAATTGTTAAATATAACTTGTTAGTTAAAGAAAATGAGGAAATACTTGCAAAACTAGAAAATCTTGCAAAAGACATGAAAATTGTGGATCGTAAATTGATGTAATTATGGCTAAAAAAATAGAAAGGAAGTAAAAACTTTTGGCAAAAATAACTAAAGTAGAAGTTCAGAAGAACAATAAGCAAAAAGTTAATATATATCTTGACGGTGAATACAAAGCAAGGATGTATCTAGATACTTGTGTCAAATATGGCTTACATGCAGGGGTTGAGATAGAGGAAGATCGCTTGAATGAATTGGTGTTAGAGAGTGAAAAAGTCATGGCACTTAATCTAGCGGTCAAATATGTAAGCACAGCACTTAAGACCAAAAAGCAGATTGTAGATTATCTAAAGAAAAAGGAATTTCAGCCAGAAATAATAGATTATGTTGTGGATAAAATGTTAGAATATAAATATATTGACGACATGGAATATATACGGGCATATTTCAATACATATTCTAACAAGTTTGGCATTAGTCGATTGCAATATAATTTGCGTAGCAAAGGTGTAAGTCAAAAACTTATAGACGAATATATGGATAGTCTAGAGGAAGAAATGGATACATTATCCACATGTATTACACTGCTTAAGAAAAAAGCAAAGAATATTGACTTAAATGATATCAAAAATAGACAAAAAGTGTCAAGATTTCTGGCAAGCAGAGGCTTTGAATTTGATGATATCAATCATGCTATGATGGAAGTAACTAAGGAGAGATAAAATATGGAAGTAGGGATAGATATATTAGATACAGCACGCATGGAGCATTTGACGGACAGAAAAACATTTCTAAATAAGTTTTTTAGTCCAAAAGAAATAGATTATATTGAGTCTATGCCACAATCTAGCAAAGCAGTTGTTATGGCGGGATATTATTCCTGCAAAGAAGCATTTCTTAAAGCTTGTGGGATAGGTATAGGCAGAGGCATTGACCTTAAAGATATATGTATCGATTACACCGATCTTGGCAGACCTATCATCACTCTTACTGGCAAAGCAAACTTTAAGTTCAAAGAGTTAGGATACAACTATATTACTTGTAGTATTTCTGATTCTAATAACACAACAGTTGCTATATGTATCGTTTATTAATTTATTGCTAATGCAATATTAATCTATTATCAATGTATTATATTTTATTATTTATTGTAGTTTGTATACAAGTAGTTAGTAAAATGATTGGCGATAGTGCAGTTAAAAGTTAGCTAATTATCAAGAAATAGTGGATCACTAACATATTATAGATAGTTTATTAACTCAATATAAACACTATGCTAACTTATTTTAAATATTATTTTAATATTTTCTATAAATATTTTTGCACATAATGTACACCATAAATGAAAAGGGTGTGCATTTTTTTGTTATGTCGAAAATTACAATAAAATGCAAAACCCTATCCGAAATATTATTGCAGATAGGTGAAAGTATGGAAAAAGTAAGTCGATCGGTGAATAAATTTAGTCAATATGCCAATCATTTAAAAAGTCTAACAGTAGTTCACAAAAGTAGTAAATATAATCATAATATAAATATAGATAGTATGATTGCGGATATGGAGAACTTCTATGCTCTTAACCCAGAGTTCTTTGTCAAAGAGAATAATGCCATAATGCGACTACTTAATGACGACTATACTAATTATTTGAAGTGGATGGTTAATGACAGAAATTAAACGAGGAGATATCTTTTATGCAGACCTAAGCCCTGTTGTAGGAAGTGAACAGGGTGGAGTGCGTCCAGTCCTTGTTATCCAAAATGATGTGGGCAATAAGTATAGCCCAACTATAATCGTTTCAGCAATAACCAGTCAGATTAACAAAGCAAAGATTCCAACTCATATCGAGTTGTCTGCGGTGGAATTTGGCTTGCCAAAAGATTCTGTCATACTGCTAGAGCAGGTGCGAACAATTGATAAGCGAAGACTAAGAGAGAAGATTGGAGAGCTAGGTGTGTCCAAGATGAATATGGTCAACAATGCTCTTCTTATTAGCCTTGGTTTTATATAATATCGACTATTAGTACATATATTAACTAATAGTTTTTTATTTCCATAGTGCCCAGTATTGTTATCGTAATTCAACTTTCACTTTTACAAATTACAAAAAAATTAAAAATTTTTTAACCAAATGCAAGTGTCAAAGGCAAAATGATTTTACTAAAATCTGTAACTGTTGTATACTAGCGATGAAAGGTAAAAATTAATAGCGAAAAAATAGTAATGACATATGAAGAAAATAAGAGAGTATTAAATATCCGAAAACCTTTTACGGTCTTTGTGGGCATGATAGTAGGGATACTGCTAGCATACTTTTTTGTTATCAAAATTTTCGCAAAATCCAGTGTGGTTTTTCTTATAATTATATCATCAATTTTGTTGTTGCTTGCTGTTGCATCCATCGTCTGTGTCGTACTACACAAGTATGGCATCGGAGGTGAGGTTGTAGCAAAATGTTATAAATATTGTAAGGCAATAATACTTATGTTTGTGGCACTAATTGTTGCTGTTATACTGGCGATAATTTCACTACTATCATATGTGACAGAGTATAACATTTCTGGCACAGCAATCGTAACTGCAGTGGTTGAAAATATCACAGAATATGAATATGGTTATGCAGTTAATTTATGTGATGTAGAAGTAGAAATTAGTGATCAGACATATACAGTAGACCATGCAAAAGTATATGTTTCAGACGATCAAATAGTTGGTAAATTAGAGGTAGGAACTGTTATAAAATTTGATGGTGATTTTGGCGATCCCAATGTATTTAATGACAATAATTTTCTAATGTTTGTTAACGGAAATGGTTGTGCAATAAATGTGGATGGAAATGTCGATATAATTAGGTCTAGTATCACACTTAGGTCTAAAATACTAAATTATGTTAAAAGTGTAATTTATAACAATATGTCAAAAAGTAATAGTATATTGTCATATAGTATGCTATTTGGTGACACAAACGATATAAGTAATGATACTAACTTAGTATTTAGCATAGCGGGTGTATCGCACCTGCTTGCGGTATCTGGATTACATGTTGGCGTTATTTCTGGGCTTATTATTATGATTATAAATTGGATATGTAATAAGAGAAAAGTGTCCCATCTAACATCATCTATTGTGCTTATTTCTATTGTTTCAATACTGCTATTATTCTATGCATATCTATGTGGTTTTTCGCCATCGGTTTGTCGTGCTTCTATAATGGTTATGGTGTATCTAGTTAGCAAAAGTTTGGGAAAGAAATATGATGTTCTTAACTCTCTTAGCATAGCGGGAATTATCATTTTGACACTATGGCCACTACAGTTATTTAACGTAGGTTTTCAATTATCTTTCTTATGTATTTTTGCAATAATTACCCTTGTTCCTAGGGGTGTGCGTGTGACCAATTCTTGGCATATTCCAGCATGGATTTCTGCACCGCTTTTGTCGTCTTTCTGTATCAATCTTGTGACTATGCCGATCGTTCTTAATGTATTTGGCTCGGCTAGTCTGTGGTCGGTGATTGCCAACATTTTTGTTATTCCATTGTTTGGGTTTGTATATCCTGTATTGTTTGTTTGTACACTACTCTCATCTATTTTTGGATTTTTGTCTTTTATACTTTTTGTACCCGATGTTTTGATGCAAGTTTTATATTTTGTTATCACTATTTTTGCTAGCCTCCCTGGTGGAATTATTGAAAGTTTTAGAGTGGGGTATTTATGTTTAGCATTGGTTATCTTGCTTGCGTATATTGTAAAATATTTAATGTGTTCTAAGACTATCAAGTATCCACTCTGCATTGCTATAGTTGTCGCTTGTATTGTATCTGTTGTTGTCAATCTTGTACCTGTTGTGTACTCCGATACAATTTTTGTTAACCATACTTATTCAGACATGTCAATGTTCTATTCTGGTGACAATGGTCTTACTATGGTTGGCACACCCAACAAGTACACTAAGACAATGCTGAGAGATGTCAAGGTTAACAAGGTGGACAGCATTGTGCTCAGTGATTTCAATCTTATTGACATAGATGACATAGATGCTTTTGCTCATAAGTATGGTGTGTCGACTTTGTTGCTACCGGATTATTACAGTGATGTGGATTGTTTCTTGGCTGACTATGGCTATAGCCTTGTATACATTCCTAATATTGATGAGGGTTATGTTAGTTACAATGGCATTTACTTCTCTGCGATTACTTATAATGATAAACTTTTAGGCTATGTTGTATTGTCTAGTAATACAACTTGTGTGTATATCTCTACCGAACTATCTAATGCTAATGCGGTGTATCTGTCTAACGTAATTAATGATCTATATATTGACTGCTTAGTTAGTTGTAGTGCAGTGGATGTAGATAAGTATGATATAAATGCTGGCAGGTATATTTTTGGTAAAAAATTTGATTACACTAACGCAATACATTTGTCAGACTTGCAATATTATGTTATAAATTATAAGTAGAAGGATTAGTATACATATGAAATTTGAGGAATTGAAAAAAAGTCTTGCAGATAGCAAGAGTAAGAACTATATCATAGCGGGTAAAGATTTGTTTCTATGTGACAATGCATATAGACTGATTTTTGATTCGCTTAATATAGAGATGAGGGAATTGAACGAAATCAAGTTCGCAAGTGCGGAAGTTGATTTTATCGATGTTGTGTCTGCTCTTAACTCGCCAGCGGTGTTTTCGGATAACAAGATTGTTTTGGTTGACATGACTAACAAATTTAACAAGTACAAGAACATTGATGCACTTAATAAGTATTTGGATGCAAATGATTATATTAACACTTTGGTTGTTAGGGTAGGTGATAATGCTGACGGATTGAAAGGCGTTAACACCAAGGCGTTTACTCAGGTGGAATGTAATGAGTTGCCAAGGGATGTTGCTATTAAATTACTTACTATCGAGGCAAAGAAGATGGGAAGGACTATTACACCCGAGGCGGTATCAATGGTTCTGGATTATACCAACAGTGACCTTATGTATGCGATCAACGAGATTAACAAGTTGTCCAATTACTCTAGCAGTCAGATAGTGGCAGGGGATGTAGATACACTCACAGCCAAGGGTATTGATTATAAGATTTATGAATTAACAGAGGCTTTGGCTAAGAAGAATGTGTCCAAGGTGTATGAGATACTTGGCGACCTAAAGCATAAGAAAAACGGTTATCAGGGTTTGCTAGCGCTGATATATTCGCATTTCCGTAGACTTCTTCATATCGCTATAACGAAATTGAGTTTTGCCGAGTATGCTGAGATTTTTGGCATCAAGGAGTATGCGGTTAAGAAATCTGCCGAGCAGGCATATATGTTTAAGCCTAAGAAGTTGAAAGAAATCAACGACATGTGTATGGATCTAGAATATCAGTTGAAAACAAGCCAAATCACCCCAGTTAATGCGGTGGAGATGCTTGTGCTTAATATACTATCTTAAAAATAAAAAACTTAAAAATTCAATCAAGAAGACAAACATAAAGGCAATCTATGACTAAAAAATGATAATAATCTAGTCATAAATTGTTTTTTTTTGAAAAAACTTTTTAAAATTTTCAATTTGCTATTGCTTTTTTCCTTATTATATATTATATTATATGTGTTATAATTTTTCATTAATATATGATGAGATTTTGCGAGATTGCCAAGCACAGCAGAGGGATGGCAATTGATAAAAATAGGATACAGATATTGTCTAGTTTTCTATTTTGCAATAATTTGAAAAAATTTAAGAAATTTTGGAAAAACCATTGACATAGATGCAAAAATTAGATAAACTAGTAAAGCTGTATAATTTATCCTTGTGTGAGGTTACTTATTTATGCCAAAAAATAAGATAGTTCATGGCAAGGTGTAAGATAAGTGTTTGCACTAGATTGCAGACGACTAAATTTCGTTTAACAATATATTTTCATGCAGCGATTTTTTTAAGCATTTGCCTTGATACACCCGGAGCAGTGTTTAAATATATATAAGTTAAACATAACTCGTTATGAGTAGAAATTTAGGTAAATTAATTTTAATATATTTCTAAAGGAGAAAAAATTAATGGCAACACAAAAAATTAGAGTTAAATTAAAAGCTTTTGACCACAGCCTAATTGATGTAGCTAGCAAGAGAATTGCTGATACAGCTTTGAGATTTGGTGCTAAGATTAGTGGTCCAATTCCACTACCAACTGAAAAAGAGGTAGTTACTATCATTCGTTCACCACACAAATACAAGGACAGTCGTGAACAATTTGAAATGAGAACACACAAGAGAATAATTGATATCTATAGTCCTTCAGCTAAGGCAGTTGATGCTTTGATGAAATTGGATTTGCCTGCAGGTGTTGATATCAATATTAAGCTTTAATTATTGTAGGAGGAGATTAATATTATGAAGAAAGCAATTTTAGGTAAAAAACTTGGTATGACTCAAATATTTGGCAGTGATGGCTTAGTAGTTCCTGTTACAGTAGTTGAGGCTGGTCCATGTTTCGTTACACAAGTTAAGACCGTTGAAAACGATGGTTACAATGCAGTTCAGTTGGCTTATGGCGATGTTAAAGAGAATGCTCTTAACAAACCAAGACTTGGACAATTACAGAAAGCAAATGTTTCTGCTAAGAAGTATTTGAAAGAATTTAAACTAGATGGTACATACTCTTTGGGTGACGAGATCAATTGTTCCGTTTTCGAAGAAGGCGACATGGTTGACGTTTCTGGTGTTTCTAAGGGTCATGGTTATACTGGTACTATTAAGAAGTGGAACTTCCAAAGACACAGAATGACTCACGGTAACGGTCCAGTTCACAGACACGTTGGTTCTATCGGTGCTAACACTTTCCCAGCTAAAGTATTTAAGGGTAAGAAGATGGCAGGTAGATGGGGTAGCGAAAATGTTACTATCCAAAATCTTAAAGTAGTTAAAGTAGATGCTGAGAGAAATATCTTGTTGATAAAAGGTGCAATTCCTGGATCAAAGGGTAGCCTAGTATCTATCAAAAATGCCGTAAAGGTAAATGCATAAGGGGGAATTAGGCAATGGCAAGTATTAAAATATACAATATGCTAGGTGAAGAGACAGGCTCAACTCTATCTCTTAAGAAAGAAGTTTTTGGTGCAGAATACAACGAAGCTTTGATTCACCAAGTAGTAGTTGCTTATTTAGCAAACAACAGACAAGGTACTAAGAGTGCATTGACTCGTTCTGAAGTTAGAGGTCATGCTAAGAAACCTTGGAGACAAAAAGGAACTGGTAGAGCTAGACAAGGTTCAACTAAGGGTCCACAATGGAGAGGTGGTGGTATCGTGTTCGCACCTAAGCCAAGAGACTTCTCTAAGAAAGTTAATAAAGAAGCTAAGAGAAACGCTTTCATCAGTGCTATCAGTGCTAAGTTGAAAGACAAAGAGATCATTGTTATCGACAATATCGATCTTAAAGATTACAAGACTAAGAACTTGGTTAAAGTAGTTGACGCTCTTAAACTTGACAAAACAGCTATTTTCGTAACAAAAGAGAATAACGAGAATTTGATCAAAGCTTCTGGCAACCTAGAGAATATCGATGTAACAACTGCTGATATCCTAAATGTTTATGATATCGTATGTTGCGACAAATTGGTTCTTACAGTTGATGCAATAAAAGAAATACAGGAGGCTTATGTTAAATAATGAAAGCTTACGATATTATTATTAAACCTATTTTGAGTGAAAAGAGTTATGCAGATATTGCTAACAAGAAATACACTTTTCTAGTTGCTAAGAACACTAACAAGATTGAAGTTAGACAAGCTATCGAAGAAATCTTTGGTGTTAAAGTTGCATCAGTTAACATTGCAAATGTTCATGGAAAATTAAAGAGACAAGGAAAATCACAAGGTTACACTTCAGATTACAAAAAAGCTTATGTTCAACTAAAAGAGGACAGCAAAGCTATTGAGTTCTTTGAGAGTTTGGCTTAGGAGTAAGGAGGAAAGATAATGGCTATTAAAACATACAAACCTACATCTGCTGCTAGAAGATTTTATACTACAGCATCTTATGATGAAGTAACCAAATTCGAACCTGAGAAATCTCTACTTGCACCTAAGAAGAAGACTGCTGGTAGAAATAACCAAGGTAAGATCACTGTTAGACACATTGGTGGCGGTAACAGAGTTAAATACAGAATTATTGATTTCAAAAGAAACAAGGACGGTATTCCTGCTAAAGTTGTTGGCATCGAGTACGATCCAAATAGATCAGCTTACATTGCACTTATTATGTATGCTGACGGCGTAAAGAATTATATCATTGCACCTAAGGGACTAAATGTAGGTGACACCATTATGAGTGGTGCTACTGCAGAGATCAAAGTAGGTAACTGCTTGGAACTAAAGGATATGCCAGTTGGTGCAGTTATCCACAATATCGAGTTGAACCCAGGTTGTGGTGCTCAAATCGTTAGATCTGCTGGTATGGAAGCTAGATTGATGGCTAAAGAGGGCAGATATGCAACAATCAAATTGCCTAGTGGCGAAACAAGAAAAGTTCTATCTAATTGCCGTGCTACAATCGGTACAGTTGGTAACATCGAGCACGAGATTGTATCTCTAGGTAAGGCTGGTAGAGTTAGACATATGGGAACTAGACCTACTGTAAGAGGTAGTGTTATGAACCCTAACGATCACCCTCATGGTGGTGGTGAAGGTAAGAGCCCAGTAGGTAGAAAATCACCTCTTACTCCTTGGGGCAAACCTGCATTGGGTAAGAAGACAAGAAATACTAAGAAGCATAGCAATAAACTTATTGTTAGCCGTGCTAAGTAGGAGTGAATCATGAGTAGAAGTTTAAAGAAAAAACCTTATGTAGAAGAAAGATTAATGCAAAGAGTTTTGAAATTAAATAGCGAAGGTAAGAAACAAGTTTTGAAGACTTGGAGCAGATCATCAACTATTTATCCAGAATTCGTTGGTCACACAATCGCAGTTCACAATGGTATCAAACATATTCCTGTATACTGTACAATTGATATGATTGGTCACAAACTTGGTGAATTTGCACCTACTAGAACCTTTAGAGGTCATGGTAGTGATAAAAAAACTAAGGGCAAAAAATAGGAGATAATCGAAATGGCAAAAAGAGTTAAAGAAAAAACTGCTAAGAGAAGAGAAAATAAAGATACTAGACCTTTTGCTACTGCTAGATATGTACGTATGGGTGCATCTAAGGCTAAGAGAGTTCTAGATCTTATCAAAGGCAAATCTTTTGTTGAAGCTTGTGCAATTTTGGATACAACTCCTAGCACTGCTAGTTTAGTTGTTAAAAAAGTTTTGGTTTCTGCCGGTGCCAATGCTGAAAACAATAAAGGTTTAAGTAGAGATTTACTATATGTATCAGAAGCTTATGCTAACCAAGGTCCATCTTTCAAGAGAGTTTCATTCCGTGGAAGAGGTGGAGTTGATACAATCATTAAGAGAACTTGTCACATCACTATAATACTAGACAGTTCTAAACAAAACTAATAAGGAGGATTTGAAGCAAAATGGGACAAAAAGTTAATCCACACGGCTTTAGAGTTGGTGTTAATAAAGATTGGAGTTCTTCTTGGATTGCAAATAAAAAAGAATTCTCCGAATATCTATTAGAAGATAACAAAATTAGAAAATATATTAACAAGAAACATGCTGGTTCTTCTGTATCTGATATTAAGATCGACAGAACTGCTAACAAAGTTAATATCGATATCTACACAGCTAGACCAGGTGTTATCATCGGTGCTAAGGGTGCAGGTGTTGAAGAATTAAAGAATGATATTGCTAAATTGGTTAACGGCAAGTACGTTAATATCAATATCAAAGAAGTTAAGAAACCTGATTTGGATGCTAACATAGTTGCACAAACAGTTGCTCAACAACTAGAGAAGAGAATGAGCTTCCGTAGAGCAATGAAGATGGCTATGCAAAGAGTTATGAGAGCAGGTGCTAAGGGTTGTAAAGTAATGGTAAGTGGTAGACTAGATGGTGCCGAAATCGCTAGAAGCGAGCATTATCACGAAGGTAGACTTCCTCTACACACTCTAAGAGCTGATATCGACTATGCAACTTGCGAAGCTCACACTACATTTGGTGTTATTGGCGTTAAGGTATGGATCTGCAAGGGCGAAATCCTTAATAAAAAAGTTGTTGCACCTCAAGAAGACACAGTTGTTGAAGGAGGACAAGAATAATGTTATTAATGCCTAGAAGAATTAAAAGAAGAAAACAATTTAGAGGAAGATTGACTGGTAAGGCTACTAGAGGTAACAAGATCGCTTACGGCGAATATGGTCTAGTTGCTATGGAGCCATGCTGGCTTACTACTAACCAAGTAGAAGCAGCCCGTGTAGCTATCAATAGATACACTAAGCGTGGTGGTAAGGTTTGGATCAACATCTTCCCAAATAAACCAGTTACAAAGAGACCTGCTGATACTCGTATGGGTAAAGGTAAAGGTAACCCAGAATATTGGGTAGTTACTATTAAGCCAGGCAGAGTACTATTTGAACTTGGTGGAGTTACCGAAGAACAAGCTAGAGAGGCTATGAGACTTGCTGCATACAAGTTGCCTATCAAGACTAAGTTCGTTAAGAAGGGTGAAGAAATACAAGAAGGTGGTATTGTTTAATGAAAGCTAAAGATTTTAAAGAAATGACAAACGAAGAACTAAACAAGAAGTTGAAAGAACTTAAGCAAGAATTGTTCAATCTTCGTTTCTCTAATGCAACCGGACAATTGACAAACCCAATGCAGATTAATGCCTGCAAAAAAGACATTGCAAGAGTTAAAACAGTATTAACTGAAAGAGAATTAAACAAAAAGGTTAATGCTTAATAGCTGGGGGAAGAGTTTATGGAAAATAATACAGAAAGAAATTTAAGAAGAACTAAGATTGGTGTTGTTACCAGTAACAAAATGGACAAAACTATTACAGTTTCAGTTGTTTCTAACAAAAGACATCCTTTGTACAGCAAAGTATATAAGTCAACTAAGAAGTTTAAGGCTCATGATGAGAACAACGAGTGCAATATCGGTGATACTGTAGAAATTATGGAAACAAGACCACTTAGCAAAGACAAGTATTTCAGACTTGTAAGAATAATAGAAAGAGCAAAATAAGGAGTAAAGGATTATGGTACAACCTCAAACAATACTAAAAGTTGCTGATAATAGCGGTGCTAAGAAAATCATGTGTATTAGAATTTTGGGTGGTTCATTTAGAAGAAGCGGTAGTGTTGGTGACATCATTATTGCATCTGTTAAATCTGCTACTCCAGGCGGTGCTGTTAAGAAAGGCGATGTTGTAAAAGCTGTTATCGTAAGAACTAACAAGAGCGTTTCAAGACCAGATGGTTCTTATATCAAATTTGATGATAACGCAGCAGTTATTATTGATAACCAAAAGATGCCTAAAGGTACTCGTATCTTTGGACCTATCGCAAGAGAATTAAGAGACAAAGGCTTTATGAAAATAATTTCATTGGCTCCAGAAGTGTTATAAAAGGAAGGTAATTAATATATGTCATTACATGTAAAGAAAGGTGATAACGTAGTTGTTATCGCTGGTAAAGATAAGAACAAAACTGGTAATATTATTTCTGCTAACCCATCTGATAACACTGTTGTTGTTGCTGGTGTTAACATTATTGCTAAACATCAAAAACCTAAGAAAGCCGGTGAAAAAGGTGGCATTATGAAGCACGAAGGCAAAATTGATGCTTCTAATGTACAAATTATTTGCCCAGCATGTGGCAAGGCAACAAGAGTTGCTAACAAGTTGGATGGAGATAAGAAGATCAGAACTTGTAAGAAGTGCGGTGCTTCTCTAGATGTTAAAGTTGCTAAAGAGACTAAGAAAGCTACTGCTACTAAAGAAACTACTAAGGCTGCAACTACTAAGAAGACAGCTACAACTAAGAAAGCTACTGCTACTAAGGAAGTAGAGAAAAAGACTGCTACTAAGTCAACTACTACTAAGACAGCAGCTAAGAAAACAACTAAGAAAAGTGATAAGGAATAGGAGGAATAAAGATGGCAAAAGAAGTAAATAGATTAGTAGAAAAATACAACAAAGTCGTTGTTCCTGCTATTATGAAAGAGAAAGGTTATACTAACGTATACCAAGTTCCTAAGATCGAGAAGATCGTTGTTAACAGAGGTCTTGGTGATTGCAAAGACAATGCTCAGAGCTTCAACAAAGCTGTTGACGAACTTATGATTATCACTGGACAGAAGCCAATCGTTACTACTGCTAAGAAGTCTATTGCTAACTTCAAGGTTAGACAAGGTAACAAAATTGGTGCTAAGGTTACTCTTAGAGGAACTAAAATGTATGAGTTTTTAGATAAAATTATATCTATCGCTCTACCACGTGTTAGAGACTTCCAAGGAATTTCTGACAAGGCGTTTGATGGTAGAGGTAACTATGCTCTTGGTCTTAAGGAACAATTGGTTTTCCCAGAGATTTCTTATGACAAGATTGACAAGATCAGAGGTCTTGATATCGTTATAGTTACTACAGCTAAAAATGATGAGGATGCAAAGCTATTACTAGAATATATGGGTTTGCCTTTCAGAAAGAGATAGGAGGGAAGTATTTCGTATGGCAAGAAAAGCATTAAAAGAAAAACAGAAAAAAGAACAAAAATATAGCACAAGAGAATACACAAGATGTAATATTTGTGGTCGTCCACACTCAGTTTTGAGAAAATATGGCATCTGCAGAGTATGCTTTAGAGAATTAGCATACAAAGGCGAAATCCCTGGTGTAAAGAAATCAAGTTGGTAAAAAGGAGATAAATTTTATGTATTTTACAGACCCAATAGCAGATATGCTAACAAGAATGAGAAATGCTCTTAGTGCAAAACATAAAAGTGTTTCCGTTCCCGCTTCAAAAACAAAATTAGCTATTGCAGAATTGCTACTTAACGAAGGCTTCATCTCTTCTTATAAGGTTGAGGGCGAAGGTGTACAATCTAATATAGTTATCGAATTCAAATTCGGCCCTAAGGGTGAGAAAGTTATTAATGGCTTAAAGAGAATTTCTAAGCCAGGCTTAAGAATATACGCTAACGTTGAGGAGCTTCCAAGAGTTATCAACGGATTAGGTATTGCGATCATTTCAACAAGCAAAGGACTTATGACAGACAAACAGGCTAGACAAGCAAATGTTGGCGGTGAAGTCTTGGCATATGTATGGTAGGAGGATATTATGAGTAGAATAGGTAACAGAGTAATTACAATCCCTGCCGGAGTTAAAGTTGAGATCAATGGCGATCAATGTACAGTTACTGGTCCTCTAGGAACATTAACTAAGTATGTTGAGCCAAAATTAACATACAAACTAGATGGCAACACATTGACTATCCACAATGAGAATAGCCCTAAAGAAACTAAATACAATGCTTATCACGGTCTATACAGACAGATCATCAATAACATGGTTGAGGGTGTAAGCAAAGGTTATGAGAAGAGATTGACAATCAACGGCGTTGGTTTCAAAGTAACTCAGAAAGGTCAAGACTTAGTACTTAACATTGGTTTCAGTCATCCAGTAGAAGTTAAAGCAGTTGCAGGTATCACACTATCTTGCGACAAGAATGAAATAATCGTAAAAGGTATTGACAAAGAATTGGTTGGTCAAGTAGCTTTGAAGATTAGAGATATTAAACCAGTTGAACCATATCACGCTTACGGTATCTACTACAGTAACGAAACTGTTGTTAGAAAAGAAGTTAAGAGTGGTAAGAAATAATAAGGAGTGATTAGTTAATATGATTAACAAGATTGATAAAAATGTTGAAAGAAAAGTAAGAGCAATCCGTGTTAGAAGTAAGATTAACGGAACTCAAGAAAGACCTAGACTTAATGTTTACAGAAGTCTTAATCAAATCTATTGTCAAGTTATCGATGACTCCAAGGGTGTTACTATCGTAAGTGCTTCTACAATTGACAAGGATGTTGCAGAAGCAATCAAAGGTAAAACAAAACAAGAATCAGCTTTCATAGTTGGGGAAACTGTAGCTAAAAAAGCAATCAAGAAAGGTGTTAAGTCTGTTGTATTTGACAGAGCAGGCTACATCTATACTGGTCGTATTAAAGCTTTGGCTGATGGTGCCCGTAACGGTGGATTAGATTTTTAAGGAGAAGGATAATGCAAAATAACGAGAAAAAATCATTTGAGAAAAAATCATTTGACCGTAAAGCTCCAAGAAGAGAAAAAGAAGTAGATCCAATTACTAGTAAGTTGGTTAACGTAAATCGTGTTACTAAGGTTGTTAAAGGTGGTAGAAATATGAGATTTAGCGCCTTAGTAGTTGTTGGAGACAAAGACGGTAGAGTAGGTCTTGGTAGCGGTAAAGCAGCTGAAGTTCCTAACGCAATTGAGAAAGCAACTGCTATTGCTAAGAAGAAAATGGTAAAAGTTTCTAGAGAAGGAACAACCATTCCACACGAAGTTGTTGGTAAGTTTGGTACAAGCATGGTTAAATTGCTTCCAGCCCCAGAAGGTACAGGTGTTATCGCTGGTGGTTCAGTAAGACCAGTAGTTGAGCTATGCGGTATTAAAGATATCACAGCTAAATCCTATGGTTCAAGAAATAAGATCAACTGTGTTAAGGCTACTCTTGATGCATTGATGCAATTAAGAACTAAGGAAGAAGTTGCAGCCCTAAGAGGTAAAACTGTTGAGGAAATTTTATAATTTTAAGGAGATTTAATCATGGCAGAAGAAAAGAAAACAAAATCAACTGTTAAGAAAGCTACTACTAAATCTTCTAAAACAGTTGCAAACAAAAAAGTAAGAGTTACTCTAATTAAGAGTACTATCGGTTATAACAAGGACCAAGCTAGAACTGCTAAAGCTCTAGGTCTTGGCAAAATTAATTCATCAAACGAACTACCTGATAATGATGCTGTTAGAGGCATGATTTTCAAAATCAAACACTTGGTTCGTGTTGAGAATATTGATTAGGAGGTTACTTTATGAAATTACATCAATTAGCTCCTGCACCTAATTCAACTTTTGCTAACAAAAGATTGGGTAGAGGTATCGGTTCTGGTCTAGGCAAGACTGCCGGAAAAGGTACTAAAGGTCAAAACTCAAGAAGTGGTGGTGGCGTTAGACCAGGATTTGAAGGTGGTCAAATGCCATTGACAAGAAGACTTCCAAGAAGAGGCTTTAACAATAAAAATTTCAAAGAAGTTTATAACATTATCAATGTTTCTGATCTTGAGAAATTTAAGGAAAATTCAGTTATAAACATCGAATTCTTGCAAGAGAAAAATATTATAAGTAAAGTTGCCCCTTATGGTTTAAAAGTATTGGGAAATGGAAATATCACTAAACCTTTTACAGTTCAAGCAAAGAAGTTTTCTGAAAACGCAATACAAAAAATCGTTAACGCAGGTGGCAAGATCGAGGTGCTATAATGTTTAAAAGACTTGTAGATGCCTTTAAAGATAAAGAACTAAGAAAAAAGATTTTTATTACAATCGGTCTTGTTCTTATATACAGATTGGGTTGCTGGATTGTTGTTCCAGGTCTTAACCCAACTGCATTTAAGGAGAGCCTAGGTGTAGGTGATGAACTTACATTTATGACACTTCTTAACTCAATTAGTGGTGGTGCATTGGCCAACGGTGCAATATTTGCATTGGGCGTTTCGCCATACATTAGTTCATCAATTATAATTCAGTTATTAACATTGGTTATCCCAGGACTTCAGAGACTATCTCGTCTAGGAGAAGAGGGAAAACAAAAAATGTCTACTTATACTAAGTATTGTGCATTGGTTCTTGCAACAATACAGGCAGTAGCAATTGTTCTATCATATCAGTCTATTATCAATACTGAGATTGGACCAGCTTGGTTGATTTCTATCATGGTTGTTCTTATCTTAGTTGCAGGCTCTATGGGAACATATTGGCTAGGTGAGAAGATCACCGAGGCTGGAGTAAGTAATGGTTTGTCACTACTTATCTTCGTAGGTATCCTATCTACATTTGGCAATAGTCTATATAATACTCTATTTGCTGCTAATGGCTTATTTAACGGCAATCTTCACCAATTAGTTAATATTGCTTACTTCCTAGTTGCATTGATTGTTATCTTTGGTTTTATCGTATTTATGGATCAAGCCGAGAGAAAAATCCCTGTACAATATGCTAAGCAAATCAAGGGTAGAAAAATGTATGGTGGTCAAAGCACATATATTCCAGTAAAAGTTAATTCTACTGGTGTTATGCCAATCATCTTTGCCATGACATTCATTTCTCTTCCACAAATTCTTATAAGCTTATTTGCTCCAAACTCTCAGAGTGGCTTCTCTAAGTTTATTAACCAATATATTGGTACTCAGAGTTGGTTGTACTTCATTTTAATGGCAATATTCATTATTGGATTTGCTTATTTCTGGGCACAAATTACATTTAACCCAGTTGATATCTCTAAGAATATCCAACAAAATGGTGGCTTTATTCCAGGTATCAGACCAGGTAAAGCAACTGCAGATTATTTGAAGAAAATCTCCAACCGTATAACCCTATTTGGTGCTATATTCTTAGCCCTTATAGCAATGATCCCAAGTTTGATCTTTAAGATCATCGGTGATGGTACATTGGTTACAGCGTTCAGCGCAACTGGTCTACTAATCGTAGTTTCTGTTGCAATCGAACTTGACAAGCAGTTGGAAGCTCAAATGCTTATGAAGAATTACAAAGGTTTCTTAAATAAATAATAAAGGTAGATAAAATAATGATTATTTCTATGTTAGGTGCTCCAGGTTGTGGTAAAGGTACACAAGCTAAGAAGTTGAGTGCAAAATACAATATTCCTCATATCTCAACTGGAGATATATTCCGTAAAGCAATTGCTGAAGGAACAGAAATGGGCAAACTTGCTCAAAAATATATGAGCAAACTTGTTCCAGACGAAATAGTAATTAAATTAGTTGAAGAGAGATTAAGTCAGCCAGATTGTGCCAATGGTGTAATCTTTGATGGTTTTCCAAGAACAGTTAATCAGGCTGAGGAATATCTTAAGAGTGGAAAATTAGACAAGGTTATATATTTCGACATCGATGAAGAGGTGGTTGTTAATCGTATTCTTAATCGTAGAACTTGCAAAGAGTGTGGTGAGATATATAGCACAGAAACTTATAATCAACCAACCTGTGCTAAGTGCGGAGGCGAGTTGATTGTAAGAAGTGAGGATAGCAATATAAGAGAAAGAATTAATACTTATAATGCAGAAACATATCCTCTTGTAGAATATTTTAAGAAGAAAGATTTGCTATTTGAAGTTAATACTAGAAATTTTGCTAGTAGCAAGCCAGAAGAGCAAATTCAAGAAACGTATAACAAAATAACAAGTGAGTTAGATAAACTTTTATGATAAAATTGAAATCAGAAAAAGATTTAGAGATTATGCGTATTGCGTGCGAAATAACTCGTGATACACTTGATTATTTGAAGTCTAAAGTTAGAGTTGGCATTACAACTAAGGAACTAGATAAGTTAGCGTATGATTATATCAGAAGTCGTGGGGCGAAACCATCTTTCTTAGGATATGGTGGTTTCCCTGCAACCATCTGCACATCTATTAATTCGGTTGTTGTGCATGGTATACCAGATGATACTGTCCTACAAGACGGCGATATCATTAGTATCGACTGCGGTGCTTATTACAAAGGTTTCCATGGTGATGCAGCTCGTACTTATACAGTAGGTAAGGTCAGTCCTAAGGTCAGAAGGCTAATAAAAGTAACAGAGCAAAGTTTCTTTGAGGGTATTAAGGGACTTAAGGCTGGTGCTTTTGTTGGTGACATTTCTAATAGAGTTCAGACTTATGTAGAGAAAAATGGATATTCGGTAGTAAGAGAATTGGTCGGTCATGGCATAGGTCATGAAATGCATGAAGATCCGATGGTGCCTAACTATGGCAGAGCAGGTAGTGGTATTAAGCTTAATGCTGGTGCAACTATCGCAATTGAACCTATGGTTAATATGGGTGATAAGAAGGTCGTGTTCCTAAGTGATGGATGGACATGCAAGACCAAAGATGATTTGCCAGCAGCACATTATGAGAATACTGTGCTAATAACCGAAAATGGTGTTGAAATTTTAACTTTATAGAAGAGTAGGTATTAGTAATATGCAAAATGTCGAAAAAGGACTAATTGTACGCACGATTTCAGGTCACGACAAAAATGAGGTTTTTATTGTGATTGATATGGATGGCAGACATGCATATTTGTCCAATGGCAAAAATAGACCTTTCGATAACCCCAAGAAGAAAAATATTAAACATATTATAAAAGTGGGCTTGTCAAAGGAAATATTAGACTTAATAAATAATAAAAAATTAGACAATTCACATATAATTAGAGTTTTAAAAGATTTTAGATAAGGGGGCTGTTATTTTGTCAAAACAAGATGTTATTGAAACAGAGGGCGTTGTTGTAGAAGTTTTACGAAATGCTAATTTCAAGGTAAAATTGCCTAACGGATATATCATTACGGCATATCTATCAGGCAAGTTGCACTTGAACAATATAAGGATATTGGTTGGCGATAGTGTCAAGGTAGAGATGTCCTTGTATGATCTAACTAAGGGCCGAATAATTTGGCGTAATAAACAACAAAAAACTGAGGAGAATAATTAAAATGAAAGTAAGACCATCAGTAAAGAAAATGTGTGATAATTGTAAAATCATCAAAAGAGATGGAACTGTAATGGTTATATGCTCTAAATATCCTAAACACAAACAAAGACAAGGCTAAAAACTAGTAATAGTTTTTGCTTTTTGTTGTTATTCTTTGTGTATAGTATTGATTTTTTACATAAAAAATGTTACAATATATATGATATTTGCGAGCTTTTGGGGGACTAGATAGGTGGCAAGCCTTTTTTGGTGACCGCAAGCTATGCAGAGATTATGGTTAAAATTACACAAGACGGTTGCTAAGAGTTATGTGTTTTTCTCTATGTCAACCATGTTATCTAACAAAAAAAACACCATAAATTTGAAAATAATCATGTTTTGGGGCGGCTGAAGATGTAACAATCTTTCCCGGAATATGTGTTATATATATAATTTTATTTTTTAAATAAATTTTGGAGGAAGTTAAATGGCTCGTATTGCTGGAATTGATCTACCAAGAGAGAAAAGAGTTGAGATCGGCTTGACTTATATCTTTGGTATTGGTAGACAAACTGCTAATAAAATTTTAAAAGAAACCGGCGTTAACCCAGATACTCGTGTTAAAGATCTAACTGAGGACGAAATCAATCTAATCAGAACTTATATCGAGAAGAACTGTGTTGTAGAAGGTGACTTACAAAGAGAGATTTCTCTTAACATTAAGAGATTACAAGAAATTGGTTGCTATCGTGGCGTTAGACACAGAAGAGGATTGCCTGTTCGTGGTCAAAATACTAAGCAAAATGCTAGAACTAGAAAGGGTCCTAAGAAGACAGTTTCTAAATCAAAGAAAGCTAAAATTTAATTTGTAGGAGATGAATAATAAAGATGGCTACAGTTACAAAAAAGAAAAAAGTAATTAAGAAAAAAAGAGTAACTAAGAACTTAGACAAGGGATGTGCCTATATTAATGCATCTTTTAACAATACAATCGTAACTATCACTGACCAAGCTGGCAATGTTGTTACTTGGAGCAGTGCTGGTAGCCTAGGACTAAGCGGTTCTAGAAAGAGCACTCCTTACGCAGCTCAACAAGCAGCTGAGATCGCAGGTAAGGCAGCTAAAGAACAAGGCTTAAATAGTGTTGATGTATATGTTAAAGGTCCAGGTAATGGTAGAGAAACTGCTATCAGAGCATTACAAACTGCTGGTTTGAATGTAACAATGATCAAGGATGTTTCTCCTATTCCTCACAATGGATGTCGTCCACCAAAAAGAAGAAGAATATAGTATCTTTTGGTACAAAATTTTTAAGTTTGTTAGTTGATCGAAACAAAAATATACTAGCGAGTATATCGCAAGTAAAATAATCGAGGTGATACCTCGATTGTACGATCAATATTCAAGTCTTATTTTAGATATAACTATTAAGATTTGAAATGTTCTATTTATGAAAAAACAAAGGAGATAATAATTAAATGGCAAAATATACTGGTGCAGATTGTAGATTGTGCCGTAGAGAAGGTTGCAAACTTTTCCTTAAGGGCGAGAGATGCCTATCAAGCAAATGCCCAATTGAGAAGAAAGCTGCTGTTCCTGGTGTTCATGGTCAAGCTAGAAGAAAGGCTAGTGAATATAGTCTACAATTGAGAGAGAAACAAAAAGTTAAAAGAAGTTATGGTTTGCTAGAAAAACAATTCAAGAGATACTATGATATGGCTGAGAATATGAAAGGTATTGTCGGTGAGAACATGTTATCTTTGCTAGAAAGAAGACTAGACAATGTTGTATATCGTATGGGTATCGGTGCTTCTAGAGCAGAATCTAGACAAATTGTTAATCATGGTCACATAACTGTTAATGGAAAGAGTGTTAATATCCCATCTTACCTAGTTAAGGTTGGCGATGTTATTGCTATCAAAGAAAGCAAACAGAATATTGAAGCTTTCAAAGCTTTGAAAGATGTTAAAGTTGTTTTCCCTAAGTGGTTGGAATTTGACAACAAGACATTGGTTGGCAAAATTAATGCATTACCACAAAGAGATGATATTGACTTGAATGTTAAAGAGCACTTAATTGTAGAGTTGTACTCTAAATAATCCTAAAAAGTGAGGAATTTTCAATATGATGGAAATAGAAAAACCAAAAATTACTTGTGAAGAAACTGAGAATGGATGTTTTGCAAGATTTATTGTAGAACCATTGGACAGAGGATTTGGTATCACAATTGGTAACTGCTTAAGAAGAGTTCTTCTTTCAGCGCTACCAGGTGCTGCTGCAGTAGGTATCAAGATTGCAGGTGTTCAACACGAGTTCTCAACACTTAAGGGTGTTATGGAAGATGTTGTTGATATCGTTCTTAATATCAAGAACTTAGCTGTTAAGGCTTTTGATACAACTAAAGATTTCAGTACCGTTCTTACTATCAATAAATATGGCGAAGGCGAAGTAACTGCCGCAGATTTCGAGCCTAATGATTTGGTTGAGATACTTAACCCAGATCTTCATATTTGTACACTAGATAGTAGTGCTAAGTTTGAGATGCAAGTATTTATTGGCAGAGGCAGGGGCTTTGTCGCTGCAGAGGCTCATAAGCCAGAAGATGCTCCTGTAGGTTATATCGCCATAGATTCTAATTTCACTCCAGTTAAGAAAGTTAATTATTTTGTAACTAACACACGTGTTGGTCAAAGTATTGATTATGACAAATTAACTATTGAAGTAGAAACTAACGGAACATTGTCTGCTAGAGAGGTAATTAGTCTATCTGGTAAATTAATTCAAGATCATATCGCATTATTTGTTGATTTGGTTGAGAGTATGTCACAAATGGATTTACTTGTAAGCAAAGAAGAAGACAAACAAACTAAGGTATTGGAGATGACTATTGATGACATGGATTTGTCTGTTCGTAGTTACAATTGCCTTAAGAGAGCTAATATCTTAACAGTTCAAGACTTGACTAAGAAGACAGAGTCTGACTTAGCTAAAGTTAAGAACTTGGGCAAGAGATCACTAGAAGAAGTTATAGCAAAACTAGGCGAATATGGTTTGTCTCTTAGAAATGACGAAGAATAATAAAGGAGAAAGCAATGAGAAAGTTAAATAGACCTACTGATGAAAGAATGGCTGTTATTAAAGGCTTAGCAACTAGCTTGCTATGGTATGGCAAGGTAGAAACTACTCTTGCAAAAGCAAAAGAGTTAAAACCTTATACTGAAAAACTTTTGACCCTTGCTATTAATTCCTACGATGATAATGTAAAAGTTGTTAAGACTGTTACAGACAAGAAAGGTGTTAAGGTTCAAAAGGAAGTTATTAACGATGGCGTTAAGAAACTAAATGCTAGAAGAGCTATCATGAGCAAAGTATATGACATCCAAGAGAAAATGGGTGCTAACGAAACTAAAGCAGATTTCGTAGCAAGAACTAAGGATATCAATCATCCATTGATCGAAAAAATATTCAACGAATATGCTCCAAAGTATGCAACTAGAAAAGCAGATTTGGGCATCGGTGGTGGATATACTAGAATTATCAAACTTGGTACAAGAAATGGTGATAATTCTGAAATGGCAATAATCGAGCTTGTTTAATAATAAAATTATAAAACTACAAATAATGCATTTGTAGTTTTTTTTTGTTATTATTTGGTTATTTGTAAGATCTGTGGTATATTAGTGGTACAAGGTATCGGGTGCTAAAAATAAGTAAACTATTATAAGAAATCAATGACTTATATATTAGCTATTATTAAGCACATTGGATGCAATTAATCGAATATATAATAAAGTACAAATAATAAATGGTGGTGGTTGTTATGAAAAACTGCATTTGTATAACAGGATTAGCGGGAAAATTTACCGAAAATATAACCAAGAAATTGGCAAAAGAATTGGATCTATATTATGCCAATGTTATCAACATGCTAGAATTTGATATAATAGATATCCGCAACACCATCAATATATGCGGATTGGATTATTACAAGAAATTGGTTGCTAAGAAACTAAAAGAACTAACAACTTACGAAAATGACATAGTGTATCTCAATTATTATATCTTGCAATATAGCGAGTGTAGACCGGTTATTAGGGAGAAATTCATAACAATATATCTTGATTTGCCCGAACAAAGATATGCTAAACTTATAGAGGATGAGAACTTAACAGAACTGGAAGCAAAGTTGGAAAAAGGTGTATATAAGCCTAGAAATAAGCATTTTTCATCTATTTGTGATATCGTTGTTAAGTGCAAGAACAAGTCGGAAATGGATATTGTAAATAGTATCAAGAAAGAAATAATAAATTATTATAAGAAGGTAGAGAGACATGAAAATAGATCAAAAAGCGGTAAATAACATAAGAGTTGTTGCAAGCGAAGTAATTGCTAATGCTAAAAGTGGACATAGCGGAATTGTACTTAGTTCTGCGCCTATACTTTACTCGCTATTTGCACACAATTTACGTGGCTGTGCTTCCGATCCGACCAATGTACTAAGAGATAGATTTGTGCTTAGTGCTGGACATGGCAGTGCATTATATTATACGTTGCTTCACTATATGGGCTATAATATCAGCATGGATGATCTAAAAAATTTCCGAAAATTGGGTTCAATAACTTCCGGACACCCAGAATATAATCGCAACATCGGTGTAGAATGTACAACTGGCCCATTGGGTCAAGGTGTTTCCACTGCTGTAGGCTTGGCAATTGCAGAGAAAATGCTTGAGGCTCGATATAACAAAGAAAATAACAGACTTTTCGACTACAAAGTATACACTCTTGTTGGCGAAGGATGCTTGATGGAAGGGGTATCGTACGAAGCGCTAAGCCTTGCTGGAACATTGCAATTGGATAACTTAATTGTTTTGTATGATAGCAATGGCAATACATTGGATAGTGATGTAACCAATACTTTTGGAACAAATATCAAAGGCTATATTAAATCCCTAGGATTTAACTATTATTTGGTAAAAAACGGCAATGATGTTGCAAGTATTGATAGGGCAATATTTAAAGCAAAATTATCCAAGAAACCTGCTTTTATAGAGGTTAAAACTTGCCTTGGCTTTGGGTCAGAATTGGCTGGCTCTAACAAGAGTCATGGCTTGGTTATGAATGATATGCAAATAGAGAAATTACGCCTTAATTTAGGCGTTTCGAGCAAACCTTTTGAGTTGGAACCAGATGTAGCAAAACATTTGCAATCTATTGCAAAAAAGAATGATAATATCGAAGTGTTTAACAAAAGACTAGATAAATACAAAGCACAATATCCGACTGACTATTTGAACCTCGTATCCATGCTATCTGGCAAAATCACTAAAATCAAATTTGGTGATGTCAAGGTGGACAAGAGTGACGAGTCAACTCGTAATTTAGGTCAAATTGTGCTTAATAAGTTGTGCGAAAATAACCCAAGCATAGTTGGTGGCAATGCCGATCTTGCTAGTTGTACTAAGGCTTTTGTCAATAATTCGGCAATAGTTAATAGAGATGACTTTTCTGGCAAAAATATATACTATGGCATAAGAGAATTTGGCATGGCTTGTATGACCAATGGTCTAGCACTAAGTGGATTTAAACCATTTGCAGGAACATTTATGGTGTTTAGTGACTATATGCGTAGTGCAATCCGTAGCAGTGCCATTATGGGGCTTCCGGTAACATATATTTTGTCACATGATAGTATTGCCGTAGGTGAGGATGGGCCAACTCATCAGCCAATTGAACAACTGGACTCTTTCCGTTGTATGCCTAACCTTAATGTATGGCGTCCATGCAATGTAGAGGAGATGGTGACTGCTTATAATATGGCTTTTTCTAGCGAAAAAACACCAAATATTATTTCGCTTACTAGACAAAATATTAGATTGTATCCATCTGACAAAACAGAGTTAAAAAACATCGAAAGAGGTGGATATGTTATCGCAAAAGAGCAATATCCATTGGGATTAATAATATGTGCAACTGGTAGTGAAGTGCCTGTAGCAATGGAAGCAAAGAAGGTGCTAGAAAAGAAATCATTGGGTGTGCGTGTAGTTAGTGTTCCTTGCATGGAAGTTTTGAAAAAACAATCAAAATCGTATATTGATGGACTATTACCTGCTGGCATCAAGAAGGTGTGTATCGAGGCAAGCAGTGGCGTGTACTGGAAGGAAATAGTGAGCGATGCAAGAGTTGTCGGCATCAACGATTTTGGGCTTAGTGGATCGAAAGACGACCTATTTAAACACTTCAATATTACTGCACAAGAAATCGAGAAAATGGCTAAAAGTAAGTAGTTTTTAATATTATTACAATATTTATTGCAATATATTTTAAAGGGAAATTTTATAAAATTTATAAAAAAGAAAAACAACTATTTCATGCAAAAAAACGGCATGAGTTAGTTGTTTTTTTGTATAACTTTTCTAAAGAACTTGGTCAGTATTTCTTTTTTTGCCTTAGATCGTACTTGGAAAGTTTTATATGTTTGTAAATAGGGAGATTTTGTTCCGATTTTTTGCTGGTTACAATATTGTGGATAACTTGTGCCAATTTTTCCACAAATTGTATACAAAAGCTGGAAACAACCGCAAATTATCAGTATTTTGAAGTTATCGGATAAATATTTTTGCCAAAAATTTTTATTTTTTTACAAAATATTATCTATAGTGTTATTGTTTGACATAATTAGCTATATTTTTTATAATAAATTATATTTATTATACATTTAGTTATAAATAAATTTTTTACAACAAACTAATAATAAAATCAATAGATTGATAAGGGTGAAACATGAGAAAGAAATTAGTTGCTATTATTGTATTATTCCTAGGTGCAATTATGTCACTTGTAGGATGTGATTGTTCCAACAATCAAGACAATATGAAGATTAGATCATCTGCAGTTGGCAATTACGAAACAGTTGCGGGCAAAGATGACCAATATTTGTTATATTGCAATACCGATGCCGAACTGGAGTATATCTTGCAGAGCAATGCTGGAAAGACCAAGATGTACAATAAGCTTGTGCTAGATGTTGAGGTTGAGGGTGTTTCCAATAATGACAACAAGGATATTGTCTACAAAACTTCTTCCAACTGTGTTTCTTTATCATCTGTTGTGGATGGTGGCGTTACTAGGTTGACAATATCTGCAGTTGACTCGGGCTATGCTAAAATCACAATGTCATCCAAGGTGTATGGCTTGGTAGAGAAATCGGTTGAGGTCTATGTGGAGAAGGCTACTGCTATTATGAATGCCAAGGACGATATGGCTGTAGCAGATGGCGGAGTCCTTAATCTTAACGATTTGGCAACTCAAGACAAGTTTATAGAGTATACAGCTAACACAACCAAGACTGATGTTGAGGTTGCGATTGCATACAATGCACTTGCATCAGATGCAGCTAAGCAAGCCTTGAGAGAGGTTGTAGAGCAGTATATAACAATTGCTAATGGCAAAATTACTGTTGCCGATGGAACAGCCAATGCATTGCGTAACACAGTACTTGCTAATACTAAGTTGCCTATCACTGTAAGAAATATTACATCCAATATCTATATGAAGGATGCTGACGAAAATACAGTACATTGGGTTGAGATTGTAGAATTGACCAAAGTAGCCAATGTGTATATGAACAAGTTGGACGGAAATAGCAAAATCAAACTAGAGTCGTTTGTTAACGATGGTTCGGTTGGTGCAGATTACTACGAAGTAAGGTTGGTTAATACATCCGATCTTACAGGTACAAGTAGTTACAATACATATCTTACATCTCGTAACCTTTACTTTGCTGGACTAGATAGTGGCAACACTGTATGGTTTAATTCGGATACATATTCATTTGATGTTGTAGGCTCTAGTTCACCAATTTCCAATTCTCTATATATTTCACCTAATATAGATGATACTAAGAAGTTGTCAATGAGTGTTACAGCAAGCAAGTTGCAAAACATTAATACTATTAAATTTGCAATTGATTACAAAGAATATCCGGGTCTATTTACTCAGTATATATATATCAAATTTATCAGAATGCAAGTTCCTACCGAGAATGATATATATCTTAATAGTGAGTTAGACTTAAATAGATTCGTTGTATACAACAAGGATACATACAATACAGGCCGTGTAACAGGTAGTGTATTAGAAGTTAGTACAACAAGCCAATTTATCGGCATGAGCTATAGATATTCGCTATCTATGGATAACAATGGCGGATTATATAACAATGTTGATTACGAGAATAATCCAGATTATATCCAAACTGGTAGCAATGCTCTTATCAATGTAAGAAGATTGACAGGCGTAGATTATACATCTGACGAAGATATAAGCCAAAAGAATAAATTATATGTTTCACATAATTTTGATAACCTGGCTAGTTTTGGTGGAAAAATTACTTTAACAATTCAGTTGACTTACGATCTGTCTGGCAACAGCAGTAATGGTGCAGAATATGATAAGTTCTATGTTACTAAGTCTATCGATCTTAGTCTAGTGCAGGGTTTGACCAAGGAAAATATAGAAGGTAGTTTCTTAAGGGATGAGTTTGTGCTAGATGTAACAGATTATCAAGACAAACAAGTATACAAACTTTGGACGCCAGGTGCGGATCTAAAGGTGTCTGATTATATCAATTGGACAACCAGTACAGGTGCTGTATACAACCGGAGATATTTTACTCTAGATGTTATAACCGAACAAGTTAATGGTGTTGACCAACAATATCTTATCTTAGTTCCTAACCAAGAATATTTAACAACCTCTGGCAAAGAGAGATTAACTCTTAACTTTATCAACGGAACATCTGTTAATAAGTTTGTAGAATGTGTAATTCCATTTATGTTTGGTGATAGCGATGGCGGTGTTGCGATTGCGTATAACGAACAAGATTCCGCATTTATGTACAAGGGATCGCTACTAAGCGAAGCCGTATTTAAGGGTAATAGTGCTTATTGGCAATTGTTTGATATGCAGGATGCAGACACTGCATGGACTAGATATCAAGAATATATCCAACATGACCAAGATGGGGATACTATAAGCGGTTATACTTATACAACTCTACACAATCTAGTTATTGCCAAAGGCTCTAGTCTAGCACTTAGTGTCCAGAACTATATGTATAAGATGACTGGTCAAAGTCTAGGAATAGAATTTTATAATATCCCAGTAGACAATAACTTAAGAATTAATATCCGTAAGAAATATAGTTTGCAAGGTTACTCTGGTGGTAAATTAAATGCAAGCAATACAATATCCAACCGTAACAATCCAGATGTTGTAGAGATAACATACTCGGGTTATGCTTATGTAACAGACAATGGTGTTAAGTCTTTGAAGCCAATTACATTTACTCAAAATATTTTAGTCTGGGTATATGATAGCATCCAATCTATCGAACTTAACAGAGACAATACTACGTTGTATGATTATCGTACAGTAGGTGCATTTAGACAGAGCAATAGTATGTACGAATTGTCTTACTCTGTTAATCCAGCAATAACCAACTTGGGTGGTGTGGCTACCGACTCTGACAAGGGTGATGGCGTAAGTATTCGTTGGGGATTCTTCAAGAAGAATATTGAAAATCTTACTAAAGATGAAAAAGACGAACTAGGAAAGCTTAATGGCTTAGACTCACAAAAATTCAAAGCACTAATGGATAAGTATATTATTGCAGATACCCAATACACAGTGGATACAGGCAATAGTAAAGCACAATTTTCTCTTAATGAAGTATTGTATTTACAGCAGGTTAATGGTGAGTTGCGCTTGATATTTAATATGTCTAATGTAATAGACCGTTTGAACAAATCAAATATCAGTGACCAAGACATATATGATGCTATATTTGGTAAAGACAATACATCTAAGAAACTAGACTTGGCAATTGTTGCTGAGCAATTTAGTTCTCGTAGAGCATTAGACTATGTTACTCTTACTCTTACTGCTGCCAACATGGTAGATAAGGTTGTGCTAAGTAATATTGTCAATGATGGCGTATCTAGTGCGGTAGAAGATGATGGCTTGTATGCGGAGCAGAGAAATATCACTAATAGCAATAACATCTACGATATCAATTATGTTATAACTGGCAAAGATGCCAATAGAGCAATATATAACACCAATGTAAGATTGCAATATGGCAATTCTACAGCGGTAAATGGCAGAAATGTGTTTGAGATTGTAGATGAAAATGGCAATGTTTTGGTTGATGCCAATGGCGTTGCAACTAATTATTTCAAGAACAATTCTTATCATGCATACATCAGACTAACTGGTGTTCCTGGTACTCAGATATTGTATATTTCTAGCGAAGACTCCTTTACAATAGTAAATGAAAACATTGTAAGAGATAACTCTAAGACTATTAGTTACACAATCTCGGTTAGCGATGGTTCGGCAGAGTATCCTTATAGGATATACAATGTAAATGACTACGCTAGGATGTTGCAAGATATTAGAAATGATAATTACTATCACTATACAATTGTAAGAGATATCAATCTTAGCAATGATACTCGATTTAGTCCTAGTGCGTTGAGTGACATCAATGTTGTTAACGGATCGGGTAAAACATTTGCCATAAACGGTAAATATAGTTATACATCTATGTCTGGTGAGGTTATTAACAACGCTAGACACAAGATCATGTTAGATTGGTCTAATGCAACTATCTCTACCTCTGACACAGTTAATTCCTTTGGTCTATTTGCATCTATCAGTGGTGTAAAGATTACCAATGTAACACTTTCAATCAATGCTAATATCTTAGCAAAAATAGATAATGATGCCTATATTGGTGGATTTGCTGGTAAGATTAGCGGAAGTAGTGAGTTGATCAATTGTCAGGTTGAGGGTACAATCCTATATACTGAGTTAACAACTAGCATTAACGGGAAAACTGTATATCTTGGCTCTATGGCAGGCGAGGTTGTCGATAGTAAAGTGTATGTAGACGAGGTTAAGCAATTTGGTCAAAACTTTGATGTCTACACCAATATCAAGTTATATAGACAGAAGTCTGACACTACTGGTGTATCTAATACCATCGTTAACAAAATGATGATTGGTGGTGCATTTGGTGCTATCACTAATAGTGATCAAACTAAAGGTAAATATAGCGGATTGTCTGTATTTGCACAGATAATTGAAGCAACATATCTTGATGGTATATTAAGCACTGATAACGGAAGTTATATTGGTGGCGTAGTTGGCTCTGCAGGAAATGCAAAACTTACTAATATCGAGTCTTATCCATATATCCGAGCTACACGCAATGTAGGTGGTATGGTAGGAACAATGAGTGGCTCAAATATATCCCTATCTAAGGTTTACTTCATAAGTAATTACAGCAACGAGAAGTCAGTTACAGCAATTGATGCTAGCGATATGGTTGGTGGCATGGTTGCTAATGCTGATGGTAATAATAATACAATCGAGTATTCTTATGTTCGTGGTTTCAATCGCAATAATCCTGATGGTAAGAACTATCTAGGTGATATGCATATTCCATCTAATACAGTTTCCTTTGGTGGCTTGGTTGCCAATATAGGAAGTGGAAAGTTAATAATTGATCGTGTGTACTTTGATGCAACAATCGGCTTCAACGGGTTGACAACAAAAAGTAGTAAAAATGATGCTAAGAACGTACTTATAGGAAATGCTAATGAAAATAATTGCAACTTTGCTAGCAATGTTACAGGTGCATACGCAATTGTTAGAACTAACTTTCCCGATCAAATGACATACAAAGAGACTGGATCAACAACATTTATAAGTAATTATTTAACTAGTTTTGGCAAAAATGGCTATCTATATATCAATGGTCAAGAGATTACTTACAGTCTTAATTCTACCATAACTGACGGATTAGGCATTAATGCAAACAATAACAATAATACTTATGCATGGTTCTATAATAAAAATTATGCAGATGTCAACAATAGACATCCAATGTTGTTGTATCGCAACACAGTATTGTACGATATCATCCCATCCGGTATTGATATTAAGATCCAAACTGACACAGTTAGAAATAATAACCTTGGCTGGTTGATTGTAAATAATGACACTGATAATCCAAACAGAAATAGTCAAGTAATTATATTCCATAGTTCCAATTCAGAAGGCAAAACAAATAGATATGTTAACAAGTATGTAATTGGTGTAACCAAGGAAGGGAATACTAACTTCAATACTGCAGATGGTTATACATATAACAACTTTATTGCACTAGAATTGCTAGGTAGTGTGATTAAGACTGATTATATTAAGTTAATGGCAAAAGATGGCTTTACATTGTCAGTTAAGGGTAATGATACTGGCATTATCTCTATAGATGGCAACATTATTACAACCAATGGCTATGGCAGAGTAACACTAGTTGTATCTTATCTATTAGATAGTTCTATCTATGCCGAGATTGAACTTATTGTATATAGCAATATTTACAAGATGAATATGACATATACAACAGATAGCCTTAGTAGGGCAACCGATCTTAAAGACACAACTAACAAGGTATTTGTTAACGAAGAGATGTATCTAACTGCTAATGTAGTTAATATGTACGATGGTGGCTTTATTGCTCAGAATATCTATTTTGATGTTGAAACAGATATGGGTGCAAGACTAGAAATATTGAAAGATTCTGGCAAGTTCACATATGCAGGCACAACATACTCTTATGATGAAAATGATAAAGATAATAACTATATATATATAGATAGTATATTAACTAATCGTATCTTCACAATTACTCCAGTAGAGAACAAGAACATCATATTCAATATCACACCTTACTACACAGTTGATACAACTAAGGTTATGGTTGATAGCAGATCTGCAGACTATACTATTAAGGTTAGTGCAAGAGCGACAAGTATTGTTATCAATGGCAACAAGACTAGTGCTGAGTTATCTGCTATCGGTACTCAGAACCTAGAATTGGCTATTACAACAGCCAATGTGGTTGAGGAAAACGGCAAGTACAGATTGAAAAATCATTCTTTCAACATGTCTGTATACTCCAAAGTATCCAACGAATTAATTGGAACAGTTAATAATGTATGTGAACTGGTTGATGAAGTTAAGAATGCAACATTTACACTTGACGAAATTACAGAATTCGACAACATTGTATTTAGCAACAATTATTTCAAAGATACACTTATGAATGTTAAGTTGACAGGAATTAAAATTTCTGCAACAGGTAACAACGATTATGTTGTAACATATTATCTATCACTTGTGTTTAACAAGACAGAGTATCAACGCAACTACAGCACTATCAATATGATCAATGCTGATTATCACATTGTATTTACTCCTAGTTCCAATAGTACAATTGATACTGTATTCGATTGCAAAATCAAATTAAACAATCCAGTAGATATAGACTTCAATTTCTATACCAATGCGGAGACTAAAGACGGCGAGTTTAACCCACAAGAGGTTGAGAGTAAATATATTGCACCGGGCAGAAATGGACTTATTAAGTTGCAAATATTTGAAGATTTCAACTCTGCCGATCGTATTGATATGTATTTTGATACCAACTATCTACAATACATCAGTTACAATCAGATGACTGCATTGACTAGTGTAATTGCTACTAACAATATGGCATATATCACTGGCTATAAAGATATCGAACCATATCTTATCTATGAAAATGGTCGTGCAATAGGTATAAGACTAGACAATATTACTTCTACCTACGGCAATACCGAGTTCTTTAACAATATATTCTATATTAAGTTGAAGATGCAGAACGAAACTCCTGCAAGCCTAATTGCTAGTGACAAATATCTAGATATTACTATCAAGGCATACGATTATAATGGTCAGCAAGTTATGACAGATAGATCGGAGAGATTGATTATTGAGACTCTTCCTGTTGCAGATATCTCCATTGACGGCACAGACTTGACAGTTCTTGAAGTAGGCGACTACAAAGAGATCGTTTGGGATGCTTACAATTACAACACTTTGCCAGAGGATGAAGTTGACGGCAAATATGGTGTTAAGGTTAATGTAAAATATGCTTATGATGAATTAAAAGATTATATGTTCGTAGTAGATGAGGCAGGACTAGAGGCTTATATCAACCTTAAGAGGGACGATATCAGCGACACTGATCGTGCTAAATATCAAGATATCTTGACTAAATATATCTCTGCTGAAGAGTACACATTCTATATATCTAACACTAACGTTAAGGACAAGTACTATCTAGTGTCTAGGGCAGATATAATGGATAGTGATATCGATGATCCATACAGATATATGTATGATCGTATGGATGCCAACGGTAACAGCATGACTATTGAGAAATATTGTTATGCATCTATTATTATCACTCTTAGTGTTGAGAAGACCATCAATAATACTATCGAGGTTGCAACTGACGAGGTTGGTGTACAATTAGTACCAGTAGAACTTAAAGATTTGAGCCTTACTGGACACACAGAGGTGGGTAACGAGCATACATTCCAGGTTCTTAACGGAACATACACAGGTCTTGGCTTTGATATTAACAAAGAGAGCATAAGATCTATCGAGGGTGAGTATTCTTACGAGGCTTACAATAATAAGAATGCCGGCAATGGTGCAGAACTAAAAAATTATGATTACTTCTATTACAATGGCAAGTACTACAATATTGCTGATTATGCTGACAAAGTATATAGCATCTACAAGGTAAATTCTGATGATCTAATTTGGACTAGAGAATCTGCTGATGGCAAGACTATTCCAGACAACTATTATTATCTATATAGTTCGGTTGATAAGGGTGAGATATATCAGGCAGTATATGTTAAGATTAACTTTGCAGACGATGCCACAACCAACAGATATGACCGTATAGATAGTGGCTATTATGGTATTAATGGAATGACTATCAACAATAGTCAAGCAAGATTTAGTTATATTGATGACAACCAAAATGCTGTTATCGCTGGTTATGGTGAAGACAATGTATATGTATACTACTTTGTGTACAATGATGCCAAAAGAGGACAAAGTATTGCTCTAGTTAAGAGGTTGGAGGGCAATCAAGGCTTCAGTTATTATAACGAACAAGATGTTCCAGTAACAACTGGCAATACTCCTGAGGTTATCACTGCAGGTTGGTACAACGTTGGCAGTTCGGAATTCTTGAAATTATTCCCTACTATCACTCAATCCAGTGTCAGATCATCTACACTTAATAGATTTGTAGATGTATTAACCGAATATGGATATAACTATGAATTATCCACTGATAACAGTAAGATTGAATATGTAGATCGTACTGATCTAAATAATGTAATCTATCATACAATCATTGATGTTAGTGACCCTACTGCAGTTACTTCTTATCTATATGGATATACCAATGTTAAGTTCATCAAGAACCAGTTTGGTAAATATATCAACTACAATAGTAGATATATCAATGTAGATGAATCTAGAGGCAAGATATATTGCAAGGATGAAGTGCAAGGTGATATCAACACACCTGCAACATATGGCACAATTGCTAACTATTATGCTGATATGGGTAACAATAACTATGCACTTATCGCTAGTACATACACAACAACTAGTGTTGCAACTACAACAGATTATTATCGTTACAGAATTGCAGACTTCACAACACTAGAGAAGGAGAGATTTACTCTTAGCGGTATATCTGTATTTACAGTAGACAAAGATGGTAATAAAGATTATGTAGTTGACTCTAGGGCTAACTTCTATTATCTTGACTCAGCCAATTCAACTACTAGATATATCCCTATCAATGTAGGTGATACAACTGCTAGTTACTTAAATAAGTTCCAATTGTGTCGTACTGAGAAGACAATTGTAAGGAATGGCGTAACATATTATCTAGAGTATTACGCTATTAAGGCAATCAGTGTTAGTGACGATACTGTGATTATGGCACAGGTTGATTACTTCTATGATAAGGACGGTATAATCAGAGCATTTGTTGATAGACTAGGTAATTCATCAGGTGGTGATGGTATCCATGATGCTAGAGAGGGATACGAGTTAGACGCTGAGGGCAACAAGGTTCAATACCGCAAAGAAGGTAATCTAATATACGAGTATATCTATGATGAAGCAACCAATACTTACACCAAGGCAACATATTCTGGTTGTTGTGGATATAAGTTGTATCGTTACGATTATCAATTTAGATTGATTATCAATGTTAACTCTAGTTATGACAATCCTATCCCTATCTATGACCAAGAAGACTTCGAAGCAATGCTTAATGGTCAATCATCGGTAGATGACAATGGTCAGGTGGTTGTAGGACAACATTACATTATGATGAATAACATCAAGTTGACTAATTATTCGCTAGTAGACAACAACGCTATTGGCAATATCGGCTCTCTTGATGGTAATGGTTATACTCTAACAATCCAGAGTTTTGATACCACTGGTGTTAGAGATAGCAAGTTAACTAACTTTGGTATATTTGGTACAATTAGCGAAAATACAATTATTAAGAACTTAAATATTAACATTGCACCTTTGCTAGTTACTAGTGACAATGTTAATACATCACAAGACTTGATCAAGAACTATACAACCAAGGAAGCAATCAATGCTTACGTTGGTAGTAGTGATTATAGAGATCTTAGCAGATACTATGGTGTAGACCTAAATGCTCAGACTAGCCGTTACTTTGGTAGTGCCAGCGTAGATTTAAGCTTTATGTCAGGTATCAATTTTGGTATCCTTGCTGGTGAGAACAAAGGTAGCGTAACCAATGTTAAGATAGTTGCACTAGATGACAATATTCTTGATAACGAAAATTCTGAGTATGACAATGACACCAAGAAGGTGACTATCAGCAATACTTCTTATCAAGGTGATGCTTATACAGTGCTTAATGACGAGAGTATTAAGGCAGGTTATGTAACAACCAATGATTGTATGTATCTATATGTTGCTTCTAGCCAAGTAATAGATGGTACATACACATCTAACAATATTGCTCCATTTGTAGCAGTCAATAGTGGAATTATAACCAACAGCAGTTCCGGTATACTTGACAAAGAAATGGACATAGTCGATGACCTTAATAACATCGTAGTTAGTGAACCTTCTAACGAAAACACATCTACCAGAATGCAGTATTATTTCAATGAAAATAATGCAGTAGATGGCAGAGGAACAAGTGCTTATGTTAATATCAAACCATATTATGTAGCAGGTAGCGGAAATATCTCCGGATTTGTTGCTAACAATGCAAACGATGCAGTTATCAGTTCTTCATTTGTTAAGGGCGTGGGCATATACAATACAACTCAGATATCACAGAGTTCTAGCGAAAGCAATGCTAGTATCTATACTGCAGGTTTTGTAGTAAATAACGCTGGTGTTATCCTTAATGCACATGCCAGTGCTTATAGTTATGATAGTGCTGACAATATGGGCGAATTTATTGCTAACAAAGACAAGTATGATGTAAGGTCTTCAGGCAATATTAGCGGATTTGTGTACAATAACGAATCTACTGGTATAATCACCAATGCATACTCTGCATTAGCACTCGCAACTAAGGCTAACAATACTGCAGGCTTTGTATACATCAATTCTGGCGCTATCAAGCATGCATATTCTTCAACATACAGTACAGTTATAGACAGTACAGGTGGCAGTTCTTCTAGAGCATACGGATCATTCTTCCGTAGGCAGGACTCCAATTATACTGGCACATTTGAAGATTGTTATTATCTAGTTGATACACGCAAGACACAATCTATAGTCGATGATCCAGCATCTGCTATTGAACATAGTGCAAGCAATCTGTCATTCTTGACTCCAGATTCATTTATCAATTTTGCTTTTGCTAGCAAAATCGGCATAGATGATGACAGTAGTGTATGGTACATGACTGCTAATGGTCCAAAACTATTGTCTATTATTAGTAGTACATTCTCACACAGACAACTTGTTGGCGTAACTGGATTGGAAAATTCTAGTTCACCAGAACTAAGTTATCAAGTAGTTGAATATGTTACACTTAATGTTAATTACACAACTAAGGATGCTGGTGGCAATGACACAATCACTAGCGGATTTAAGAGATTGTTCATCAATAGCGATTCTACTCTTAAGGTAGAGGGCGATCTAGAAGATAGACTATATAAGTTGGACGGAGACAAATATGTATACTACAATGGTGACACTAAGGTTACTGACAATGGAACAGATATTACTATTGATGTAGAAGTATTTAATAGATTGGATAAGTTTAGTACTCTAGTTGCTACTTTGGATAAAGATGGCAACGAGGTATGGTCAACACTAGATCTACTAGATATTGCAGTAGAGGATTACAACAATTACATCTTCAGTTATATGTATGATGCTGATTGTGTGTATGGAACTAAGAACAATCCATTGTTGGTAGATAGTGCAGAGAGATTTGTTAACTATATTATCAACAATTCTCACGAAGAGAATAGACTGGACGAGAATGGTAACGAGGTTAAGGATGCCAATGGCGACAATGTAATCGATCGTATATTTGGTGCTGGTTATAAGGATGACAATAACAACAACTTAGTTGTTAATAATGTCGTAAAATACTTAAGACAAATCAACCATCTTGACTTTGGCAAGCATGGCAAAGATGATGTTAATATTTTGCAAGATAAGAACAACAACTATAATAAATATTTGAAAGAAATAATCTTCAATGGTGTATATCAAGGTAACAGCCTAGATATCAACAATCTTAACCTTACAGATATGATCAATGATCAATCTAGTGTGTCTAAGAACTTCTATGGATTATTCTCTCAGATGGGTATATACACTGTATCAACAACGGATCCTAATAATGTAAATAATGTAATAGTATATAGTAATACAGCAGTATTTAAGGATGTTAATATTGAGGTTGTAGAATTCTCTTCTACCGCAATGTCGACAGGCGTAATTGCTGGTATTGTATACAATAGTGCAATTATCAATGTCAATATCGCTAGTGTTATGAGTGATTATTCTATTATCAAAGGTAGAAACTATGTAGGTGCTATCTCTGGTATAGTAATTGATAGCAAGATACTAGACACTACAGTATCAAGAATGGCAGTAGTTACAACTACAGACAGTTCAATTGTTCCTAGTATTACTAACAATATGTATGACGACTATTTGAGTTGGCGTGCAATAGATAGTTCTAACAAGGATCAGACAATTATTACTTCGTTTAAATCATTTGATCTAGATTATACTGACAAGAGTGTCGCAGAGATCTATAGTCAATTCAATGCTAAGATCAATGTAGAGATGTCATCTAGTTTCAACTCTATGTCCTATGCAGGATTGGTTGCCGGTGTAGTTATCAACACTAAGCCACTGGATGGCTTTGAACAGACTGCTGATGCTCTTAGAAGTGCACAAGACCAGATCAATGATGTTAAGGTTATGGATAACTTTAGCGTAATATCTATCAATGCAGGTGGATTATTTGGTTATGTATCAGAGAATACACATATCAAGAATGCAAAATTGATAGTCGAGAACAATACTGAGACTGAGGCAGATCGTATCAATCAGAAGATTGTAGGAACTAACTTTGTAGGTGGTATTGTTGCGGAGAACTACGGTATCATAGAGCGTGGACAGGTTGTGTATGTAGATGATACGCAAGCCGAAAAAGATGTCGAGGTTGCTAGCCACAACTATACAGGTGCAGATACTGAGACAAACAATATTGATACTATCTTCTCACTTGCACAAGGATCTACAGGCAGTGTAGGTACTGGCAATGTAGTAAGTGTAGGTGGTATCGCAGGATTTAACAAATATGGTTCTATCATAGATAGTTATAACAGAGTTAATGTCACTAACAAGAATGCACTTGTTGCTGGTGGTATTGTGGGTTATGCATCTGATAAGTCATATATTGGTTATACATTTACAACTGCTAATGTTATTTCTAGCAAAGTAATTGGTGGTCTTGTAGGTTTCTACAATATCGAGAATGCACTAGATGATACAAGCGTAATTGTAGTTGACAAGTGCTTTGCAATCAACCTATGGGATAATCAGATAGATAAGATTTTGCAAGACAATAGCAATATGACCAAAGATTATGTTCTTCGTATGCCAGAACTGGGCAACCAGCCAATTGCCGAGGCAACTAAGGTTCAGGCTCTTCCTATCCAAGAGGGTGGAACAGAATATAATTATGTTGAGAAGATTGACGAGTCTAGCATTAATAATTCTAAGAATATATATATAGGTTCTATGATTGGTTATGCAGGTGTAAGCCGTAAGACTGCTTCTGCAACTATCATATCTGGTGGCAAAACTTATGTAACTAACTATTATGTAAAAGATGCCAATGGCAACGATGTAATTATGCTTGACAATAGCAAAAATTATCTTGCTGGTATATTTGATAAAGAAGCAAATACAGAGAAGGTAAAAGGCTTTAGCACAACTTATGCTAAACTGGTTAGAAAGAGTGGCGAATCTGTTGATCAGACTGTTATGGAGTATGATGACAGACACAATGTTGCAACTGCTCAACTATACAATGGTGTTGCAGACGAGAGCTTTGGACTAGATAAATTATTAATCGAAGAACAAGATACAGAGAAGGCAACATATTATTGGGATAAGACTACAGGCGAAGTTCTTCTTAAGGCAGTAGCAGAAGGTAAAGGTCTTAACTTAACTGGTAAGTTGTATGTTGTCAATACTGCTGACTATAGTGCGGGCAAAGTATATGCAGATTATTCTTATGCTAGTGCATTAGGCAAGCAGACTAGACAATTATTTTTACAGAATATTCTAGGGGTATACAACAATCTTAAGGAAGCAGATACAGACGATTACACTCAACAAGAGATTGATACGTTTACATCTGTTAACTTATTTGAGAAAGATTATGTAGAATATAGTTACACTGCTGATGGCGAAAGAGATATGTCTGTTACACCTCTGACAATTGATGCTAAGTTTGTAGAAGCAACTGGCACACAAGAGCCAGTATGGAAGATGCAAGATAACAATGTATTGCCAGAGTATATAGTAGGCAAGTACTCTAATTATGTAACTATTCATAATACCGAAGAATTGATTCAAGCACTATCCAGCAACAATACAACCAAGATTTACTCTTTGATGTACAACAATGCTGGGTCTAACGAGGCAATTAAATATAACATTTATATCAATCAGAAAGATGTAATATATAACTATGCAATGTTTAACACGATCTTCCGTGGAACTTTGCAAGGTAAGTATTATGATGTAGCTAATAATAATGCTGTGTTAGATTCTGATGTTGACCATACACCAGTTATCAATATCTATACAGGCAATTCTCGTGGTGCATATGCACTAATCAATCAATTTGATTCTGCCGTTATCAAGAATGTTAACTTCAATATCATTATTGATGCAAGCGATGCAGATAATTATACTAATATTTATGGCAACAGCAATGGATCGTTCGGATTCCTTGCAACGAGCCTAACAACAACTACTATCAACAATGTAAAAGTTACTTTTAGTAGCATGGAGAGTGGCAAAGAGATTTACTTGAAGTTGGTAGACAGAGTAGAGGAATCAGGACTAAAGGTTGTTAACAACTTTGGTATGGTATTTGGTTCTTCTATCAATACAACAATTGATGGCTTGACTATCAATTATAACAATAATGTATATATTACTACTGGATTGACCAACAGTCTGTCATTAGGTATCGGTTATGCTAGCGGTAATATTATCAATGGATTTAGTATTGAGGGTAGTGAGGGCAATAAGACATTATTTGTTAGACTTAACAATAACCGAATCAACAACGGCAACTCGCTTAACATAGGTGGCGTTATTGCCAAGAACAATTACAATGTTAATAATAATGTAATAAGCAATGTTAATATAGACTTAAGTTATAACGAAGTAGAGAGAGAAGCTCTTAAGACATTTGGCTTCAACTTCAATATCTACTTGGGTGGACTATACGGCTATTCTATGGCTGGTTCTACTAATGACGCTAAGTATATTGCTAATAATGTTAATATTTCGTTAACAAGATCTAGCTTTACACTAGATGGTGGTTATCAGGCAATCTACGTTGGTGGTATCGCTGGTTACGCAATCAACAATAGCATAACTAATGCTCTTGCTAGTGCTAGTGAGGTAAGTGAAGGTGTTGCTACTTACACTAAGTTGATTGCAGAAATTGATTATGTTAATACATATATCGGTGGACTTGTAGGTTACAATGGAAGAAACAGTTCTGTTTCTGGCAATGATAACCAGACATGGGTAGACATGTATTTGACACTTACAGGCTCTAATAGTGCATTTGTAGGTGGAATAGTAGGTTATAACGCAACAGGTGCTAGCAAAACTAACACTAATTGCGTAAGTTATGGCACAATACTTATCAATGATGGCATAGATCTTAAGACGTTGTCTATCTATGTGGGTGGTATCGCAGGATATTCTGCTTCTGGCGAGTATCAATTAGTAACCAATTATGGCGATATTATGACTTGGAACTATGGAAGATTTGTTAATAATAATAAGCCTGATGTAGATCCAAGAATGAATAATGATAAATTGACTGCTAAGTTATTAAAGGATGATATAACCAAAAACACTAAGAATGCAAAGTACTTTGTAGGTGGATTGATTGGTTATGCAAGCAATGCAACAATCAAGCAATTTGCCAACATGGGTGATATCTATTATGTACTAGGCTCCAACAACTTCTATGGCGGAATAATTGGTTATAGTAGACTTACTCCTATTGCATTAAATAGTGGTATATCTTATGCTAGATTCTATACTTATGATAATGCTCAGAATAGCAGATATAATGCTAATCTATATACAATAGCAGAGGGTTGCAACAGCAACGGAACCAAAGATGTATATTACATCCAAGAGTTCTATGCTAAATATTCTGATCTATATCAGAGTTACAAGAATGAAGTGAAAGTAGTAGATCCTACTACTGGAAATAACGAAATCAAGATCCAAAACACCGAGTACAACGGCACTCAGGTATATGGATACAATACAATTGCATATTTCAATGCATTGAGAGACGGAATTGGTTCAAACAACTTGCAATTGAAATACAACACTGCAGTCGAGAAAGAATCTTATTATCCAGAACTATATGCTAAGATGAATGCACAGACAGGTGTTACAGATAGCATTACAGATTATTATGTAGTTGGAACTACTACTACTGATACTCTAGGAGGAAAACCAGTTGTATTTGTAGGTGCAAATGATAATACTACCGATATTACATTTGATGCTCCTATAGATATTGATTCAAATAGTATTTATTCTTCTCTTCGTGTAATAGTTAATAGCACAGAGCCTGCAGAAAATATTTATTCACCATTTGTAAATACAAATAATGGTAGAATAATTAACTGTATTACTTACGGTGAAGTTACTAGAGATTTTGATGAAAATGACCAAATTAGCTCATTTGCTATAGTAAATAAGGGTGATATTGTAAGATCTGGCGCAGTTGTAACTTATACTGGTAAGTTCACAATTGCTGGCACATATACCGAAGATAAGGGTGCAATAACAAGCATTGATAGTGATTTTGTATTCTCTGGATTTGTAGGTGATAACAATGGTCGTATATCTGATTGTTATTCAACTGCAAATATTGATCATATCAATAAGGTAGAACAAAAACGTGACGACCAAATCAACTTAACTGGAGATAGCAAAACGTCAGATCATCTTAACATTGCAGGTCTTGTTTACAAACAAAGTACTAAGACTGACAATGTATATGTAAGCAATTCTTTCCATTCTGGCAAAGTAATTGATTATACAACACCAGCAATTAGATATGGTGTAGATCAAGATGGAAATATAGGTATATTAACCAAAGATTATAGTGGTCAAGGTAATAATATCTATGACAATAGCAATGTAGAAGATCTAGAAGATGGCGTTGTAAAATATTTCAACGACACAGACGATGCGGGTTATAATATTTGGAAAAAGGCTGATAGCCAAAATATCAACTATAACCAATACTATATCAACAACATTTGTGTAGAAGGCAAAGATAAATATGCTATGACTGGTATTCAGGCAATATTTACATACTCTGGCAAAACTCAGAATAATGCAGAATATAATAGTTTGTCTGTAGCAGAAAGTGGTGCAGTTGACAAAACTGGAGTATTTAGTAGCGGAAAATATTATCAAATAGATGCTTTGGAGACTATTCAAAAAACTGGTGACAAAACACGTTCTTATAAATTATTCCAAAACGACTCCAATGCAATTATTATTGAGACTCCTAGAGACTTTGCAAGATTGATTAAGAAATATAACAATTCTACACTTACGGCTAATGTTTACCTTTTGGCAGATGAGTTGGATATGTCAGGATTGCTAGGTGTTAATTATTCTGGTATTGAGAAATTAAAAGGCAATATATATGGTTTTGGTTCAACCAATACATTGCCTAACATGGGTGTGGTTATTAAGAATTTGACATTGTCTACACCTTTGGTAGTTAAAAACAATGGTGAGATCAAAGGTCTAGTTATAGATAATGCTAATATAATAGGCGGACATTCTGTACTTACCGATGAAAATAATGGAACAATACAATATGTTTCTATTATCAACACAACACTTACTGTAGATGCCAACAACATTGGTTTGTTTGCAACTGAGAACGAAGGCACAATTGACAGTGTTTACTTGTTAAATGATACAATCAGTGTTCAACTATATAATTTGGGCACAAAGAAGACAGATGTGTATTATGGCATAGGTGGTGTTGCAGGTATTAATAATGGCACAATACAGCATGCGAGAGTAGGTTACGATAGTGCAACAATTAATGGTGTCGGAATTAATTATGTTGCATCCTCTTCCAACAATATTTCGGTCGGTGGAATTGTAGGTATTAATAACAAAACAGGCGAATTAAATGCAGTTAGCTTAATGAGATCTACTATTGATGCACGTATTGTTAGCAATGTAGGCGGAATAGTTGGTGACAACAAAGGTGAAATCGGTATCCAAAAAGGAACCGCTGGCAATTATAGCAAGGATAGAGCAGCTGCTGTGCTGGATAGTTCTATCAATGCTGGTCAGAATACGGGTGCTATTGTTGGCCATACTAACAAGTCACTTATCTCTGGTGTTAAAGACAATAAGCATTATGTCTTTGTATATAATACTACTATTGAGTGCGAAGATATAGCAGGCAACTCTAAGGCCGGTATTGCAATCGGAGCCGTTGATGTAACGAGCGAATCGGTTAAAGTTGATCAAATATTTGTGGTTAATAGTTCGGTTAAAGCATCTGGCACAAATGTAGGTGGTTTAATCGGTTATGTCAATGCTGACAAAATCAGCCAGGGTAAAAATGTTTTAATAACCAATATTACTTTAAGATCTATTAAGATTAGTGCTACAACTAACAATGTTGGTGGCGTAGTTGGTAGTATATTTGCAGGTCAAGATCCTATCAATAATAGCACAACAGCAGTTGTTCAACTATCCAATATCAATATTAACGAAATTAATATTGAGAACACTAATGGACAGAATATTGGTGGAATTGTTGGTTATGCTAATGGCGTATTGGTTCAAGATGTTGAAATCAAAAATGATATAACATCAGCAAGAGGTAACTCTATCGTATCCAATTACAAGTCGGACAATGCTGATAGCGGATCAAACATTGGTGGCGTTATTGGTCTTGCGGTTAATAGCTCGATCAATGGTGCAATTATATCCAATCTTACTATCAATGCATTTACAGGTAATGTAGGTGGCTTGGTTGGTTATTATGGTCACAATACAGCAACTAAGGGATTTTTCTCTACAAGTACATTGTTTGTAACAGGTGAGACCAATCAAATAAGTTTGAATGATATTACTATATCTATTACATCTTCTTCAGTTGATGATAATAAGAAGTATTCGGACAATGGCAGAGTCGGTGGATTGCTTGGTGCAGAGGCATCTCAATATAGCAACAAAGACGCTATTAAATTATTTAGTGGTGACACCCAAGTTACTTTAAATAATATCAAATTAAGCGGTGGTTCATTTGTAGGCGGAATCGCAGGTGTTACATATCACGAGATTGCAAGGGGACAGGTTAAAACCACAAAGCCAGGTACTGGCTCAACTCCAGCAACTGGCTCAACTACTGAGACCCAAGCTGCTCTTGCAGTTGTAATAACTAATATTTCAATTAGTTCTTCAGGCTCTTATGTAGGTGGTGCAGTTGGTTATACCAATAGATCTATCTATGGAGTTAGAATTATTGCTGATCCTACTGGTAGCAATACAATTGTTGCTGCTGGACACTATGTAGGAGGTATAGCAGGCTTAGTTGCTGAGAGCAGAGTTCTTAATGATAATGACCCTGCGTCAACAAAACAAGATGCATTATATAGCAAAACTGGTGTAGAAATTAAAGCAGTTGAGGTATCCAAAATCAGCGTTTCTAGCACATCATTTGCAGCTCAAGCTTATGTGGGCGGTATCGTTGGATGGACTAGTGCCTATGTAGGTAGTGGATATATCAATGGTGCTAAAAAGGGAAATGTTACATCTCTAGGGGATGTTAAAGTAACAGAAACCCTACTTAATACAGTAGTGGTATCCAATGCAACAGTCAGAGCTAATGGTGCGTATGTCGGCGGTGTAGTTGGTAGCACAATTGCCCCAATTAACCGAGTAATAGTTACATCTGAGGCTTCTGGCGAGTACAATAACATTACTAGTACTAACGGCAACCACGTAGGTGGTGTTGTTGGTAAAACAACTAACAATATATTTAATTCAGTTGTTCAAAATGTTCAAATTTCTGCTAAGTCAGTAGGTGAGGCAGGTGTTAATTTTGATAAATTCAATCCAGATACTTACCCAGAAGCTAACGTAGGTGGTGTTGCTGGATCGACTACTGCAAAACTATATAATGTAATGTTAACAACAGTAGCGGGTGCAGCTGTTCAGAGTAATAACATAATTACAGCATCAGACAATTTCAATAAGAATATTGGTGGAATTGTAGGTAAGTTATACAATGGTGATGAAGGCAATAAAACAAATCTGGGCAGTAATTATGACAACTATCTTAACAACTGCTCAGTATCCAATACAGAGATCAAAGCCAATAATAGCCAAACATCATATATTGGTGGTATCGTTGGTGGTTATGTAGTTAAGACACTGGAAAGTGTTCGATACAATCTGGAAGCTAAGCAAGTTGCAAGAAGAGAAAGCGCTATTAATTACTTTAGTGGAGAAAAAGATGGCGATATAGTTTACAAATTGCTTGATTCATCTACTAAAAAGTATAATAGTATTAATAGTCAATCGATATACAATGTTGAAGTAGAGGGTTATGACTATGTCGGTGGTATTATAGGTGCAGTTACAGGCAGTAACAACAGACAATATGTTTATGATACACAAACTTATGAAATTATCAACCCTGTTAACTTGTCTAATATTAATATAACCAATATTAATGTTAAAGGTGCCAACGAATTTGTAGGTGGTGTTATTGGTAAGTTATCTGTCAAAAAGCAAGTTGGCAGGGTAGACAATGATTATGTAGATCTTAGTGTTCAAGAAGAACATTTCATCATGACTTGTACCAAACAAAATCTACAAGTACTATTCAATAGTAATGCCCAAAATGAACTGATTTCGAGTGATATAAATAGTTTATATGACGGTATTGGTTCCAGCATTAGTAAAATTGAAGTTAAAAGCACTAGCCTGCAGAGGTCAACAATTAATGCAAGCGGTTGTATAGCTTATGTAGGAGGTATAGCAGGTTATGTTGATACGATTATCGAGACTGCTAATAAGCAATATGTTAATAATACTATCATCGAAGTAGCAATGAAAGATGATCACCAGATAATTATCGAAAATATGGATATTACATCATCAGCACAATGTACAGGTGGCGTTGCAGGATATGCTGTTAATGTAGCTGCTAATTGGATAGCACCAATAGAAAACAAATATACTACAAGTGGCAATGAACATAGAACTGGTTTGATTGGTATTAACTCTATCAATATCACCTCATCTCAACAAAGAGTAGGTGGTGTTGTTGGTGATGCAAAGTTTGTAAATGGTAACTATGTACTGGTTGGCTCAGATATAACTTCTACTTCAACCAAAGAAGTTACATACATAGGTGGACTATTTGGTAAAATAAATGGAACATTTATGAAAGATTTCAGTGGCAATGAGCATCAAGGTGATGGGAATAAATATGTTTATGTTAAGCGTTTAAAATTTAATATTTCAAATGGTTCTAATTATATCATAGGCACAACATATGGTGTAGGTGGAGCAATTGGTGCATTGCGTATTAACAATAACATTATTATGTCCGAGCAAGCAGTCAAGGTTGAACAATTGACCATGAATGTGTCTGCTTGTCATGTAGGTGGCGTAATAGGACATTTGCGAGGATATGGCGAAAATGACGTGGTAGTAAGCGGTGCGGCATACTTGTATAATAGCGAAATTACTGCAACAGGTCTATCGCAATACATAGGTGGATTGATTGGTTTAGTCGATCATGATAACCCTAATCACAAAACACATCTAGTTAATCTTCTTATCAATATTATAACTATTGAAGTCACTGGTTCTAATGGTCACTATGTAGGTGGATGTATCGGTATGACGACGGGTGATATTGAGACAGCAGCCTTGTCTGATTATGGTTATGGCTTAAAGCTGTCCTCCAATGGTAGATTTATAGGCGGTATAGTTGGTAGATGTGATGGCACAATTACTGATACAAAATTGAATTCAGCAGTAACAATCGATTCAACATTTGCAGGTAGATACACTGTAGTTGATGGCGGTAGTGATGCTGTAGGCAATATCTTTGTATATGATGCATATGTAGGCGGTATAGCAGGATATGCTAACAAGTTTGGTTCAGCTCCAGCAACCACAGATTTAGTAAATTTTAGTGCTGCTGCTCAGCCAATAAGAAAAGATAATTTAACTTTCAGTTATCAATCTAGCAACCCATTAGAAACAACTTGGCGAGCCGATGTGGTCGTAAATAACAATTTAACAATAACGGCACTACAAGGTGTTGTTGGAGGAATTGTTGGTTATGTTAAAGAATTTTACTCTACTGTGTTTATGGAGTCAGTAATCAATATTGAGACATCTGGACAATCCGTCGGTGGCGTAGTTGGTTATCTAGAAGACAAGATGGAGAATATTTATGCTAACAAATTCTTTGAAGAAGAAGGTAAGGATTACAAAAAAGAATATGAACCAGCTATTTCTATCAAAGGAAATAACCAAGAGAACACTCATATCTATGGAGACCAATATGTAGGTGGTGTCGTAGGTGGTGGTACAGCTCTTAAATACTATGACGGAACTGCTGCTAGATATCTTAGAGAGCCTGCAGTCTATATTGAAGATGATTATACAGAATATAAGTTGGCTCCTTATGACAATAATTCATTCAATGCAAGTTTAACTGCAATGAACATGGAAGCGGTTGCTGAATTGTTCTATCCGGAAAGAATAAAGATAGGCGGTGTTGATTATCATGATTACACTAAGATAAACACGGATTTGTTTAAAAAACCAGATGGTGGGAACTATTTGGAAAAAATGCTAAAGGATGATAATCTAAATTCTTATAATGGAATTATTATTAACTTTTCAGCTTATGATAAATACGATAATATTATTAAAAATTGTACTTATGGAATGAACTTATACATTCCAAGCGATAATGATAGAGAAAAAGATAGTAGTAAAATTGAATTCATAAGAACAAAGAATACCGAACAAATGATGGGATATAATAAGTGCCTAACAGGAGGAACTCAAGGTCAAGAACCTTGGTTATCATTAGGAGCAAAGTATATTATAGCAAAGATAGAATTTGTTACAAATGACGTTATACCTATGACTACAGCAACTTTACAGTTTAGTTTTGGTGATACATATAAGTATGACTACAACCACTTGTCCAATATGTTCCTTAGTCTTTCGGAAAGAATGCAGGACAAAATTAAGGCAAAAGTGACATTCCTAAACAAAGATAAAGATGCAACTAAAACATCAAAAATATATAGCGGATCTCAATATATCGAATTAATGAAGTTGATCAAAGAAATCAGAAATAAAGGTAACAATTTATATTCAGATATAAGATTTGATTCGGTAATTGTGTATAATGTCAAAGTTGGCAAAATCAATTTCCAACCTAGAACTGGGCCAGAACCAGATCAACAACAACATGCAAAAAATGACAAATATTTTATTGCAGTTGATAACCTTACTATATCTGCAACGCAATATGCAGGTGGCGTAACAGGTTATAGTGTTAACGATTATATTTTTGTCAATGATCCAGGGCATGTTTCCAACATAGACATAACTGTTAACAACAACTATGCTGGTGGTATAGCAGGTTATTATCAAAGTAGCGGTAACATAACAGGTATTGCAAAATACATCAATATTACAGGTAGAGATTATCTTGGAGGATATGTTGGTGCCAATCAAGGTAGTGCTGAGGTTGCATTTACTGCAGATAATTTGAAATATATTAACATCAACGGAAATAACTTCTTAGGTGGTGCGATAGGTCGAAATACTGGTGAAGTCCATGGATCGACTATGCAAGTCACAATAGTTGGTAACAATTATGTGGGAGGTATTGCAGGTTTCAGTATTGAAGATATTACAGCAGATGTCTCGGACTCTAAAATCTCTGGTAATACATTTGTAGGAGGCATTGTAGGTCAAACTTATGCTGATTTCATGCTCGGTAGATATGCTTCTGCTGATGGATATCTGGCTCATATAGGCCATGTTGAAGTATCTGGTTATAGCTATGTAGGCGGAATTGCCGGTAGTGTTAACAAAAGATACGATCATAGACCAAATCCTACAGGTGAAATAGGCAAAAACTTAAAACTGGGTTGGGCGTATGTTTCCAATTCTAGTTCTGTTACAGGTGGCTACAATGTAGGTGGCTTATTTGGAGAAGTAATTGCTGATAATATAGTGGGTAGAGATGGCAATTATGGCGAAGCAGTAGATAACAACACCTGTTTTGCTGGGGTATATGACAGTATTGTTAGAGCAGATAATGCATCCAATACTTATAACTTTGGTGTATATGCAATGTCATACTATGAGGAAGGTGAGTATGCTAACAATGGACCTCAGAACAATGATAACTATTCTTGTGTTGGTGGAATCTTTGGATATGTATGTACAACATTAGGTGATCAAATATTAAAAAATTCTAATGTGGCTAAGGCAAGAGGTTGTGGAGGTATATTGCTTAACCGTATTGAAGTTATTAACGTTATGGTTGAAGGCTTGTCCGGTGTCGGTGGTGTAGCCGGTGTGCTAGAAGGTGTCTATCAACCTGGTATTACCTATGTTATGGGTGATAGAACAGGCACATACTTGATCAATGGTAATTCATGCGTCGGTGGTGTTATTGGTGCACAACTAGATGCGGTGAGGATTAAAGAAGATGAAGCACAAATAATTAAGGCAGTATTTAGTGGCAATTCTAATGTAATTGATTATAAGATAGGTAATATGGGAGCAACTAACGTAGGCGGTGCAATCGGATTATTTGGCAGTATGAAAACTGCAATTGCTAAAAACATACAAAGTGCTTTTATTGGCAAAGACGGTTATGTTAGGGGTGAAGCACAAATAAATTCAGCCATAATCTATAATGTATACAAGAATAGTAAAGATCCTAATGTAGGAGCAGACTCTGCGGCTAGTTATTCGTATATTGGTAGTCCAGAAGGAAATAATACTATTATTAATATATCCAATGGCGTACACAAAAGCCAACTTCCTTTGATTGCTGGAGATAAAGGATATGGATATGGTGCTAAAGCTGTTAATGATACTTATTATTATTTTGATTCACATACTCTTACTGATAAGATATTCTTCGTTCAAGGTAACTCTGAAGCAGGTGGCTTAGTAGGCAGAATCAGTGGCCTAATAGAAGGCACAAACGCGGAAGGAGACAATGCGGTAAGTATTTCCGATGCTAGAACAAAGAGTGCTGTTAAGATGGCTAACTGTAAGATTGGAACAATTAATGTCAATGTAATTGCCAATGGCAATGCAGGTGGTTGGTTTGGTTCAGTTAGCTATGCTCAGATTAGTCTTGCTTCCAAAGAAAGCGGAGCTAAGTCGGATGGCAAATTAACTATAAGTGAAGGATTCTATAACACAGTTGTACAATCTACTGGTGACAATATTGGTGGTCTGGTTGGATATTTAGAAGGATCTCTATTGAGCAATGCCGAGAATGGCGATCCATTAATTATTTTCCCTAAGATAAATGCTAACTCCGGCGACAATATCGGTGGTGCTGTCGGCATGGCTCACAATGCATCTATTATGGGTATCCAGATTGGATTGACTAAATCTGATGAATCGGGCCGTGTATTTATACATGGAGGTAAGAACAACATCGGTGGTATTGTTGGTCGTGTTGATATAACAGATAGTAGCTATAAGAAAATAGGCAACAAAAATGAAGAACGAACATTTGTTGTTGGATGTAGCGTTGTATCAACTAAGGTTGTCGGTGAAGAATGTGTCGGCGGAATAGTTGGATACGGTGTTGGAGTTGTTATTAGTGGTTGTGTTTCTGGTGGAGGTGTTAATACAACTGGGCCAGTAAGTGTAAGTGATACAACTATCGAAGGTATTACCTATGTTGGTGGTATTATCGGTTATCACAAATTTACTAATAATACAAACGATAAATATGATGTCAATGATTATAACCCAGATTCAACCATTGGTAGCGGAAATCGTATAATGATCTTTGGTGTTACAAACAATGCTGATGTATCTGGCGAGAAATATATCGGTGGTGTCGCTGGATATATTGACCGTGCAGGTGTTATATTTAAGAATGAAGACCTTGGCGAGAGTGATGTCGGTGGTGTTAAGTATATCAACACATCATATGATAGTAATAATATTGATGAAAGTGAGACAATAAGTCTTGGTTCTGGTTCGTCTGCAAAATGCAACCCAGATGCAACTATCAGATGGAAAAAACCATTTACCGCTAAGTCAATTAAGGATATTAACAATAGTTACAATAGAGAGGATGATGCTAGTACATCAGGCGCTGTGCAATATTCTAGCTTTGATGAGGCTAAGTTACATTTTGTCCAAGAACAGAATGTAGAACAGACATGGGATGAATTGGCAGGTAGCAATGGTGCTTTCCAATCTGACATTAGTGATATGTTGTTTACACATAGACCGGATTCATCTTCTGGTAGTACAAGTAAGTCGGTTGGTCAGACAATAACCGTTAACTATAAGGTTTCTGCAGGAAGTACTACCAAGAAGTATCCTCCTAGCGAAGCGATATTTATAGGCGACATAGTAGGCAATAGATATCTAGACAATATGAACCCTAAGGGTACAAGCATTACTATAGGGGATAAGAGATATTTTAACTACAACAATAATCATGCAGATAATGTTGTGGATGATAATGATCTTACCTGGAACGATGTTTTGATTGGTGATCAGATAGAATTAACAACCAATAAGTACAAAGAGGGTACGGTCGATATTGATGTAAGCATGTCAATGCAATGGGTCAGAACGGATTGTTATATTGATATAGACACCGAACTCAATAGGAAAAATACTCTTTCAGGATATACACATACACAATCTCTTAGAGACTGGACTGTAGAGAATGTGGAAGACTGGGGAACAGATAACTGGAAGGATGTTAACGAAATTGCATATGTGTTTAAAGATAATAAATATTATATATGTGAACAAAGTAAAGATACTACAATTAACATTTATGCGTTAGAAATAAAATTTGAAATGATGTGTGATTCTGGTGTTAGTGGTATGGATGGAGAGTATAGCAGGACATTGAGATTATATAATATGTTAACGTATAAACTTATACACGACCCTGGTGGTTTGTCCAAAATGGAGCGTATAGAGATAGATAGTTTTGGGGCATTTCCACCTAAGACTGTTGGTTTATCATATATTAACAACACTCAGAAAATACAATCATTTAAATATAACATTCCACATACGGTGTTGGATGTTGATGGTAAAGGAAACTTACCAGTAAAAGTTGTAGATCAAACAGCATTTACTGAGAAAAATATTTTAGGTAAATTTAAACCTATACTTGGGGGGGTTCTTGGAGGAACGATAGATCAATCGCAATTCCCAATAGATGAAACAAGTGATATTACAAACTCAACAACAGGATCATTGTTTACATCAGGTTTTACTTATAATTACAGTGTATGGTGGGAAGATACTGATAGTTCCAATATCAACTTAGCTACTTATCTAGGTTCACACACAGCCCAAGATCAAGAGAAAGCCCCTTCTACAGCAGGTGGTTCTACAAGTGGAGAAACTGAGTTAGGAAGCGGTAGTAATTTAAATAAAAATTCAATGACTTACACCAAAGTGTGTAATATAATCAATAACTCAGGCGGAAATTATCTAATGTGTCTTGGTGCATTGCAAATGTGTGAAATTGAAGTAAGTCCTGGGAATCAACTATCGTCTATGGATGTTGGATCTTATGATGGTAAAAATTTCCCAAGGAAAAGCGGTGGGGCACATTATACACCTCCGGGAGAATTTAAAAAAGTGATAGCATACAATTGGGCTTGTAATTATTACAATGGTAGTGTGTCTCCTAGATATCCTGTACCAAATCGAAAATCTGGAAATGACTATTGTGTTGATTATAGTTGGAGTGAAACTCTAAACTGTTTGAAAGGAGCTAAACAAATATATAGTGACTGTTTTGGTTTTGTAAGAATAGTGCAAATGTTGGCGTATAATAAGGTAACAATAACAAGTTATGGAGATATTACAGAACTGGGGAACAGAAATAAAATACTGCCAGGTGCAGTTGTTCGTTGGCGTGCAGGCGGCGAAGATAAACATGTTGCAATATACCTATATACTGATGGAGATTATGCATACTTTATAGATCAACAATGTATTGTAAGAAATGGGAAATGGGAACAAAACGGAAACATTGATTATATAACAGAAGGTTCTGGTAGAGATGTAATGTACTTTAAAAACATGTAATTTTTATTGTTTTGTACGAAAAAAAAGATTGAGAAATATTACTCATTTCTCAATCTTTTTTCTGTTATAGTAGGCTTATTTGACTACTATTTAGTATTCCATGCTCCAATCTTCTTCATAATATTCATATCGATCACTATCTGTTTCGTTTGACATATTTTGTTCTGCTGGGTCCAATACAGGTACTTTGTCCATCATTTCTTTGAACTCATCATAACTATCAATGTTTAGGCTATCAAATATAGCAAGTAAGTCTCCTACATTTTTGAAATAATTTTTGTTATTGTTGTAATCGTACTCTACAGGTTGTTCATCTTTGTACAATACAGTTTGGATAGTAGGTCCGTTATAATTGTTGCTTTGTGATTCGTAAACTTTTAGAGTTTTTGTTACTTGCTCACTCAATGCTTCATATCTTTCGTCATGGCAACCAGTTTCTTGCTTAGCTTGGTTCATGCTATATAACAATTGTTCAGTGCTATATATGTTATGATCATCCATATATTGAGATAGTTTGTCAGTGTTATAATAATCGTTGAATATATCTAGATCTACATATGATGATGAGTTTACTTCATCTAGTGGTTTGCCGAAGTTGGTATTTTTGTAGCAGTCATCAACATTGTATAGTGATGTGCTACCCATGATATTATTCTTTTCCATCTTTTCTTTTAAGTCTGTATAATTATTAATTCCTATATCGTTCATGATAACAGCAAATGCTTTTAGGTCATACTTTTTGTCGTATGCAACTATATCTTCACTTTTTGCTTTTTCGGCTTCAATTTTTGGGGAAAGTTCAATATATTCTTCCTCTAGTTTTTTATAGCCTTTATCTTTTTTTAGTGCTTCGTAGTCTACTTCGCCATCTTTAATGTATTTTAGGGCATATTCTTCTGCTTGGGCTTGTATTTCGCTCATTCTTTCGGAGTACTCTGGACTTACATATAGGTCTTCGTAATTGTCGAAGGATATACGCTTGTGCTTATATCCACTGTTGTTAACCACTCTAGAATCTTTGATATCATCCAATATGTCATTGCATTGATTGCTTGTTCTAATAACTTTGCCATAATGCATTGCTCTTGTCATAACATATAGGTTAGGGATATCTCTGTCTTCCAACAATTTCATTGTCTCTTCGATAGGGAATGCTTTAACAAACTCTTTTGCGTTAATTTCGATTTCGTAGTCGTCGTTAATATTGAAGATATTATACACATCCTCGGCTTTTTGTGGTTGTTTGTCTTGGCTTGGGTTGGTGATTGGATCTTGTGTGTTTTGACCTGGTTGGGTTACATCGGTGCTGATGATAGGGTCTTTAACTGGGTCATTACGAGTGATGCCATTGTTGATTAGGGTATAAGCACCAAAGCCGGCTAGGGCAGCAACTCCTACTATAGCTGCAGTTGCTGCTATTTTCTTTGCATCTAATTTCATTTGTTTATCTCCTTAATGGTTTGTTGTTTTTTTATTTTCCATTTCGTTCTGCCATATATGTTATTGGTAAAAGTTAAAAAATGTCAATTAGATTACATTTGCCTATTTTAGTAATCGATACCTATATTTTACTACAAGTATCTTCGGTTGTCAATACCCAATATTTCCCACGCATTTGTCGAAAAATGTCGATAAATTGTGTTAAGAGATGTTATATCCCACATATTTCGCTACTTGTTATTCAAAATATATGTTTGAGTATATATAATACATAATAATTATTGTTTATTAATTCTTTTTCATTATTTTGGTCGCCTCTTAGGGGTATAGTGATATATTTATTATCCTCTTTGTATATTTATTGCACATATTTCGCACACTATATGTAACACAAAGTTGAAGAAGGTGAAAATATGGCGATAAGAAAAAAAATATTAATTTTGTTACTATGTTGTATTACTATCCTTGCATTTCTGTTGCAACCCAAGGTGACAAAAGCCAGTACCAATGGTGCGAGCATTGCTGGTTTTGATAAGTTTTCCAGCACTAGTTACATCCTTATGGAGGCTAGCTCTGGCAAAGTATTAGTTAATTTCAACGAAGAAGAGCGTATGCCGGTTGCTAGTATCTGTAAGTTAATGACCAGTCTACTTACTTTGGAGAGGCTGGATAGCGGAGAGATCAGCTTGGACGATATGGTTTTGGTCAGTGAGCATGCAGCAAAGGTGGAAGGTAGTCAAGCATTTCTAGATGCGGGCAGTAGTTATACAGTAGGTGAATTGCTTAAGAGTGTGATTGTTGCATCTGCCAATGATAGCGCTATAGCCTTAGCTGAGCATATTGCTGGTAGTGAGGAACTATTCGTGACAATGATGAATGATCGTGCTAAAGAACTAGGAATGAACAATACTAATTACACCAATGCAACTGGTTTGACAACTGCAGATCAGTATAGTACAGCTTATGATACTTGTCTTATTTTGCGAGAGATCAATAAGCACGAAACATACAGTAAGTTTGCTAAAATCTGGATGGATAACCTTACACATCCATCTGGCAGAGTGACAGAACTAGTTAACACCAACAGACTTATTAGATATTACGAGCCATGTTTGGATGGCAAAACTGGCTATACAGACGAGGCTGGGTATTGCCTAAGCAGTGTTGCTAGCAAAAATGGTCTTAAATTGGTTGCAGTAACTCTACATTGTAAGGATTCTGCTAGTAGATTCTTTGAAAGCATGAAATTGTACGACTATGGTTTTGCTAATTTCGAGAACAAAGTTGTTTTAGCAAAAGATGATTTTGTCCAAGACATCGCAACCAATAATGCAAAGTCGAATACTGCAAGGGTGGGCATCAGCAAAGATCTAAGTTATCTGCTTTGCAAAAATGAAGCAATGGCTAGCGAGGTTGTATATAATATACCTGATAAGATCTCTGCACCTATGTCTGCTGGAGACAAAGTCGGATCAATTGCGGTTATGTGCAATGGTGACAAAGTAGCAGAGGTAGACGTAGTATTGCTAGATGATATTGCTAGACAGGGCATGCTAGACATCTTTGATAAGATATTCAACAAATGGACTACCTAAATTATTGTTTTTTGCGTAGAGTCACAACTTTGGGAGCAAAATAGCACAAGAAATAGACATATTGATACTTGATATGTCTATTTTTTTTGTTTTAAGTTTGTTTTCGTTTTCCACTTTTTCCACACTTTCCCAAAAAATGTAAAAATAATTTACATAATTTGGTAAAATCTACACAAAGTAATACAAACAAAGGTGATCGTGGGAGGGTAGTATGATATATTATGTAAGATTGCTTGCTGTGTAGCAAAAAATGCCCAAAACAACAAAATTTTACAATTTAGGACTATAGTTGTGAAATATAGTTGACAAATTTTTTTGTAAAGTATAAACTCTACATGTTACAAATTATAAACATTTTTTAAGGAGAATTAATTACTATTATGAAAGGCAACAAAATTTTAAAGCAAATATCAAAAGTTTTACTTTCTGTATGTTTAGTTTTTGCATTCCTTTGCACTCCTATTACCAAGTTTTTTGGTAAAGTAGCCAAGGTTTTTGCTGAATCCCCATCAGAACTTACTGATATAACCGGTGCTAATGTTAAGGTTGAAGGTTTCAAAGGTAGCGGTGAAGTAGGTAAGGGTATTGCATTGCCTACTGTTAAGGTTAACGGTGGCAGTTCAATCAATGTTACAGAAGAAAATGCTGGCCTTGTATATGATGTTAAGACATCTACTGGCAAAACTGTAACTACAGATACTACTTTTGCTAAAATTAGAAAGGGTATTGCTGATCTAGGCGAAGATACAAATAAGTATTATCTTGTATCTACTGTAGAGGGCGTATATACTCTTGATATCCACACTGTAGAAGATGACAAACTACAAACTGTTGTCAAAGGACTTCAGATCAACGTAACTAAGGCTGATGCTAGCATTGCTGTATCCAGCACATCTGTTGTAGCCAATGGCACTAATGGTATTGTATTGCCTGCTAAGATCTCTCTTGCTAAGATCAAGAGCGAAGATTTCAAGATGCCTCTTCCTACATTGCACAAAGATGGCAAAATAGAAAATGTAGTTGTAAAGTGCATCCCTGCTGGTTCTACTAGTGAAGCTGCTAAGGTTCTAGAACCTATCAAGGACACAGATGGCAACATTACTCATTTTGCATTCAAGGCAGAAGACAGAACTGCTCTTAATAGCAAAGGTAGATATACATTTATCTATTCTTATATCGCAAATGGTACAAAACTATGTGCTGATGCTAAAATAACTTGCGAAGTAGCAGATAATGACAAATATCTAGACGATATTACTCTTGCTATGTCTACTACAATTACCGATCCAGAGCTTAAATCAGGCAATATCGGCATCGAGTACTCTTTGCCAACTGCTACTGTATACAATAGCAAATCTGGTTCAACAGACGCAATCCCTGCTGTTGTAACTATCAAGGTTACTCCAGCTAGCAATATCGCTAATGCCAAGGTTAAACTAGACGGTTACAAGTTGACTGTAGATACTATTGGTACTTACCATGTAGTATATACTGCTACTTATCCATATTCTGACAAGAAAGTTGAGAGAAACTTTGTTGTAGAGATGAAGGACGAGATCAGCCCAGAGGTTATGTTTGTAGAAGGTTATGACAGAGATGCTTACTTTACTAGCCATACTGATGCAACCGAGACTGACTTTGTAGAGTCTCTAGTAGACAAAACCGACGTTATTAAGTCAATTTATGTACTTGCAGGCGACAGTGTAACAATTAATATCCCAGCGATTTATGCTAAGGATAACTCTACTGATGGCAAATATACATTTACTCGTACTATCACTAAGACTGACAACAATACTGTTGATATCGAAGAAGATAGCAATAAGGCAGCAACATTTGCTGCAACAACCGAGGGTGTGTATACTATCCAATATTCTGTAACTGATGGCAATAACAAACAAGCTATTGCTAAGAAGTCTATCTTGGTTGTAAAACAAGCTACTTTGAGCGATGTTAACGCAATTGATGAAACTAGTCATACAATTGTAGAGGCATCTAAGCCAAAGGTAACTACAGGTACAACTCCTCGTACAGTTAAGTCTGACGGCACTTTCTCTATTGCTGTTCCTACTGCAACTGATACTATTACTACTCAATTGAAAGAGAAATTTACTAGACTAAAATCTAGTTCAATTGCGTGGACAAGCAAGGTAGAACTTACTACAACTCTTGTAGCTTATGACTCTACTGACCAAAAAGTTGATGGAAAATCTTACGAATTTACAAAAGACGATATTGATGAGAACGGTAAGTATACTATTGATATGAAGAAAGTGTTTGGCACAGACGAACTTGCTGGAGTTGCATATTTCAAGGTTATTACTACTGCTTCTACCGATTGGATGACTTCTCTTGGTCTAGAAAAGAAAACTGTAGAGAGTTCTAAAATCACTTATGTTAAGTCTGCTACTGATACAAATGCATCTACTATTGCATTTGCAGAGTTTGGTGGTGAGACAACTCTTGCAGGTATCTTGTCTAAGAAAAATGCTACAACAATTGCAAAAACAATTGATAGATATGAAAATGGTAAAAATCACGAAGGTTGCACATTTACTGCTACTATCGAGAATAATGGTATGTTGAGAGACAGCAATGGACACTACATTGCTCCATTTAACCAATATAGTGCAGAAAATAGTGCTAAGGTTGCCTTCCCAGATCTACTTATTACAGACGCAGAGGACGGAACACAATTGTCTGTAACAGGTACTATCACTGATAGCCTAGGCAATACTAAGACATTTGTACCTACAATCGATCGTATTAATCTACTATCCGGTACTGGTTATCAATATTATGTAACTCTTGGCGAGTTCGAATTGACTACTGCAGGTATGTATACTGTATCAATAACTGCTAAAGATATGGGAGACAACTACTCAGTATATTCATTTGGTGTTATGGTTAATGATACTACTAGCCCTTCAGATATTGTGCTAGATACTGATCTAGTAGGTGAGAGCACTATTAGCAAAACTTATTACACTGGTGAATTTATTTCGTTCCCAGAAGCAAAAATAGTAGATAATGTAGACGAGAACTGCGAATATACAGCAAAACTTACCGACTATCCAGAGGGTGCTAGATTGACTGAGAACGTATTTAACGGTGGTTTTACAACTCTTACTGCTGGTACGTACAAAATCACTTATGATTGCAAAGACAATTCTGGCAATGAGTTCTCTAAGACATATAGCTTAGAGGTTACTGCTAAAGATCATACAACTATTATTGTTGACGAGTCGTTATTTGAAGATAATTTCACTTATGCATTTGATGATTCTAAGATTACTAACGAGATCACTATTCCAGGTGGTACTGCTTCCAACACTGTAGATCCTGAGATTAATGGTAAGACTATTAAGCCTACCGTTAAGAACAAGAACAACGTTACTCAGACAGTAAGTGTTGATGGCGACCAATACTCATTCAATGCTACACAAGGTATCTATACTATTACTTACAAGGAAGGTTCTGTTACTAAGACATATACTATCTATGTAGGTGATACCGATGCTCCAGTATTGACTTGGAAGAAAGAAATCCCATCTACTATCAAACTTAATGAGAAATGGGGTAAGGGCATTAAAGACATGTATGAGATCACTGATGTTAAGAACGGTGAGACTTCTACAATAACAGATTCTGTTGTAACTATTACTAATCCAGATGGTGCTAAGAAGACTATCGATGGTTCTAGCGATTATACTTTTGACAAAGAGGGTACTTATACTATCACAATCACATTTGATGATGGTGTAAACGAAGAGAAAGTAACTAAGACTATCACTGTATCTTCTGACACTAAGGATGCAACTGTTAACCCAACCAATGTTGTTGGTGTTATCCTAGTTATCGCAGCTGTACTAGTTGCAGGTGGACTAGTTGTATATCTTATCTTATCTTCTAAGAAAGCTAAGAAGAATAAAAACAAATAATTAATTCTTATTAAAAATTAAAAAATATATCACAAAATAAGACTATGTATATAAGGCCGAAATGTGCCTATACATAGTCTTTTTTTGTAACTTTGCATAAGTGTAAAAATATAAAAAATAAACGACTTCTTTCATTGCAATATTATATCTTAACCACAAATGTTGCAAAATGTAACAATTTGTCAATAATACAAAATAATTTGCCAATATCTATATTTTATTGTAAAATACTTATAATATATATATAGGATGAGAAAAGTAAAATGATTACAGCACTTGTTATTGCTTTAGCAACATGTTTGGTAGTTGGTATATCGATGGGCTTTAATGCCGTCGGTAATATATTTTTTACATGTTTATATGCCATTGCTAGATGGTTTCTAATAGTGATAGATTTTATGCAAAGTTTAGTGCGAAAACTTTGTGGATTAGATGATAAAAATGGCGATGTCTTGTTTGATACCTTTATACGATCTGAAGAAGTTAAGATTGCTCTGCTTGCAATATTAGCATTATCTATCATTTTGGTTTTTGGTTTTGCTTTGGTACAAATAATAAGACTACAATACACAACAGAGGGTGGCAAAAATGCTGTAGGTCCTCTGGTTAAGACTTGTCTAAAGTCAATATTCTTATTCTGTCTTATTCCATTTACTAGTTTCCTTGGAGTATATGTAAGCAATCAATTGCTTAAGGCTGTAGATGCTGCTACAAGTACTTCTGGTTCAACATCTATTGCTGGTAGGATATTTAAAATTGCTGCGAAAGATGCAAACCCGTATAGATCTGGTGAGGTTGAGTGGGTCTTTGTGGGCTGGGATCATGTATTTGATGTAATAGTTGCTGATGTGATGCCCGGAGGGGACACTTATGACAGAGATACGGGTATTTATAAGAAAAAGAGTGGTTACACTAATGCAGGTGAAAGGAAAATATACATTGAAAATGGACAAATTAGTGGCTCTGATTATGTAGGACTCAGTTCAGTCAGTGCTGAACAATTGGATAATATTTTTGCGCAAGGTATGGATAGTGCGACTAAAGTAAAAAAGTCAAATAAAGATAAAGCTGTTACTTTAAAAAATGGCGATCTATTAAATTTTTCAGATTTTGATTCAGTATATTTCTTTTACAATATTGGAAAAATCAACTACTTTGTATTATTCCTCTGTGGCTGGTATTTGTTTAAAACATTGATAACAATTCTTTTTGGCTTAGTAATGAGGATATACAAGGTATCAATATTGTTTATTATATCCCCATATCCGGTTGCCCTCACAGTGTTAGATAATGGATCGGCACTTAACAAATGGAAAGGTAAATATTTAGCTGAATTGTTCTCTGCTTATGGGTCCATTGCTGGATTAAATCTTTTCCTTACATTAATCCCAATAATTGATAAAATTAAACTATATTACGGAAGTGCATGGTATATTTCATTGTTTAATGATTTTGTCCAAATAATTTTCTTGTTAGTTGGCTGTTTGATGATTAAAGATATCGTTGGCATAATATCCGAATTTGTAGGCGGAGGCAATGTCCTAAGCCAAGGTGAAGGTATGCAAAAACAGGTAGGAGATATTGCTAAGAAAGCAGGATCAGCTGCTGTAGGTGTTGCAATGGGTGGTATTGCACTTGCCAAAGGTGCTGCAGGAACAATAGGTGCTGCTATTAATACTCACAATGCAAATAAAGCTGCCGGTGAAATGGCTAGTGAACAAGAAAAGATAGATGCAGCAAACAAGGAAGTTGACGATTTAGTAAATAGTGATGAAAATCTTAAAACTTATGAAAGTGATAAATCGGAGTTAGCTTCTAGCCAAGATCGTCTTGCGTCTTATAACACACAAATTGAAGAAATGAAAAACAAGGCTGGTGGTAAACCACTAAAAGGAAAAGCCAAGAAAAGATACAATCAATTGATTGCAGATCGTGATGCAGAGCAGGACAATGTTAACGCTTTACAAAGTAAGATCGAAGGCGTGGAAAAGAGTGATAACTTCAAAAAGTATCAAGATCTAAAGGCAAAGGCTGCACGTGTGTCTGAGGAAAGCGGAAAAATCATTGAAGAGAAGAAGAAAGCTATCAGCGGTTATACTGATGAAAATGATGTATATCATGAAGGTTATCAAGATAAATTCTTTAAACATCAAACTGGAGCATTGCAAGGTAGGCAAATGATGCTTAACATGATAGGCTCTAACAAAATTGTTCAAGGAGTTAATAAAGCGACAAATGGATTGCTTACATCAAAAGGAAGAAAGGATCTAACAAAACAAGTATCAGAGATGAGTGATGATGCCGCTGTTGTTGTAACAGGAAATACTAAAAGAGCGCAAAATGTTGCACTTTCTAAAACATCATCTTTTAAAGGTCATGGTATCCCAAAAGTAAAGGATGGCAAGATTGTAAGAGATGAGAACGGAAATCCAGTAATGGTTGGTGCTAGTAAAAATATTAGTAGAAATCCGTTTAGATCAGGGGTTGCAGGTCTAACGCAAGGTGGCTTGTCTTCAAGAGTTGCTAAATTTAGTAATTTTGAAACTATGCAAGAACAAGGGAAACAAGTTGGTGCTGCAATAGATGAAAAATCTTTAAACGATTTGGCTAACACAATAAAGGATGTATTTACTAATGCACAAAAAGGTACTCTTAGTGATGTGGCTATAGATAACTTGATTGCTAACAAATCTGATTTTGTAGAATCTGCTGGAGTTTTTGGTGGTGCAGATGCTGAAAAAGCAATGAGTGCAATGATAAATGCATTGGAAAAATCAAAAAATACAACTGATAGTAAGCAAAAAGCAGAGTTGGTGAATGAAGCAAAGAATAGTGCTCAAAAAGTGAAAGTTGAATCATTTGCTAAGATTGATCAAGATAGTATTAGACAAATGAAAGAAGCTATTAAGAGTGCTACCTTGCAGAAGTCGGTTGCTAACAAGGATTATGGAGCAGCACTTGACAAGGTTGTATATAAGGCTATGGTTAAGGCTCAAGAACATACTCAAAATGTCAAGAACGATCCAAAAACCGAAAACATTATTCCACAATTGTTAAGAGAATTGTTGAATGAAACAAGAAAGAAGAAATAAGTATAAATAATGAAATGAATCGAAAAGGCAGATGTAGGTAAGAAATTATAAATGTTGTTGTGATTTCGATATTGACATCTGCTTTTCGTTACATGTATAATATAGTTGAAGAAATTGATAAATCTTAAACAATTATAGTTATACAATGTACTAGTTTATAACAAGGGGAGTTAGTTATGATAACTACTGTTACAGATAAGATTAGTTTAAGGAAAATACGTTATGATGTTATATCTCACCTAGAGATGTTAGATTTTTTGACTAAAATTAATGATTTTTTGGACAATAAAGACAAGCTTAAAGATAATCAAGCATATTGGGTAGAATTGCTTAGAACTGCAAACCTTGATATTTCCGAAAAAGATTTTGACAAAGTATGTGAAATGTTGCAAAAGTATGTTGAAGAGCATAATGATATTGACAATATTGAACATCTGCCAATGCTTGATTATGCTAACGAGTACATTGATGTATTGTCTGATGATTTGTCTACAGATGAGGATATTGCAAAAGCCGAAAATAGACTTAACTCGTTTCTGCTACAGATGAGTGAAATAACTATGCTTCAGAACAAGATGATAGATTCGGCAATTGATACAATGAACATTGATGAAGAAGGTAACCTTGTAGATGATTTTACAGGTCATATAATCGTAAGTGTATATACTATTAACAAAGATCCAGAACTTGCTAAGATAGAGAGTGTAGAGAAGAAAACAACAATGTATATAGCTCGTACGATTGTTAAGAAGCAGAGGGAGTTTGCTAATTCGCTAGACTTTGATGATGATGGTTATTATGTTGCTCCTGATGGGACTGAACTATTTAACGATGAGGACAAAGAAACTCTAGAACAAGAGGTAATGGAGTGGAAAGTAAGGCTACTTAACATATCTGATGAAGATATTAAAGAGTATTATGGAGAAGAGTCTAAAGACGAAGATGTAGGTAAATCTGATGATATAGAAGATGATGAAATAGCAGAGTTAAATAGTATAGATGATGACGTTTCTCTTGCAAAAACAGAGATTAATGAAGCATCTAAGGAAAGAGTGGAGAGGTTGCAGAATTCACTAAAAGCATCAGCTAACAAAATAAAGAAATACTAAGGAGGATAAATGTTATGGCAAAAAGTATAGATCAAATAGCTGCTATGGCTTTAACTAAGATGGGTGGTCTTGGTAAAGTAATGGGCTTGAGAAAAAATATTGATATGGCACTAGAAATGTATGGGCAATTTCTTGAATTACTAGCTCTAAGAATTAATGAACAAAAGGGCGATTATAAAGATGTTTTAAGAAAAAAGGAAGCCCCTCAGAAAAAAGCTGAAATTGAAAAGCGAGAAAACAAAGAAGTTCGTAAAAAAGAAGCTGAAACCGATCGAATAATGCGTGAGCATGGCATACACAGATTGCAAGAAATGCCTCCTAAGCCAAAGTCCAGAGAAGAGCTAGAGAAGTACAAAAACAATGATCGTAAGTACATAGATAAGAGACTGCCTGCTTATGACACTAGTAGCCCTGTATATCAGGCTAGTCTTGCAAAATGGGAAAAAGACAAGAAAGAATGGGATAAACAGAATGCAGAGTATCAAAAGCAAAAAGCTTTCTATAGTCAATTTATAGGCAAGACGCCTGAAGAAATCACTGCAGTTGTGGTTGATGCTATCCAAAAGGACAAGACAAGTAAGATAAACATCAATGTTATGGAAGCAATGGATAGTATGGCTAAGCATTATACTGCTGGCAAACTAGAGTCTAACAATGCAGGTGGTATGCAGATAGAGAATGGTAACATGATTATTAACAATCTAGTTAATGCAATGGTTGATCCTAACTCATCTCTTCCTTACGAGTGTGTGCCTACTAGTCATGTAAAGTTGATATTGGATGCAATGCCTAGAGAGAAAAACGGCAAAACAATGTTGGGTGATGCCAAAGTTCCACCAAAACAAGATTTGTCACAATGCGGTCTTGATGGACTTATTATGTTTGCAATAGACCAGATATATTCTCAGATGCCAGCACAAGACTTGGTCAAGGATGGTGCTCAGCCTAAGCAGTACGATATGGTTAAGCAGATGTTTGAGGCGTATAAGACCAAAGAGGTGTCAATGGATGCTGTCGCCAACTCCAAAGATGTATATAGTATTGCAGAAGACGTAATCACTAATGCAAGAAAAGAGCAAGAAAAAGCCAGAAAAGAAAAAGAAGAAGCAGAAATGATTGCTAGCAAAGAAGAGGCTGAAAGCATGGTTAGATCTGATGAGGAAAACGCTCAGATTGAAACCGATCGTAGACATGCTAAGCAAGCAAATTTGAAAGAAGAATTAAGTCAAAAATTTGACAAGGACAGCCTAGAAGCGTATAGAGCGAAAAAGGCAAAAGCAGAAGAGGTAAAAATGCAAGACGCCTTGGCAAAAGCTGAAAGAGAAAATCTAGGATTGGATGTCAAAGGTGGTGCTAGTCAGCCAACTGCTCCTACAACACCAACTGCTCCAACTACTCGTAATGCACCTAATGCACCAGAAAGAGAAGACGAAAGTGAAATGGGTCAGGAGTAAGCAGAGTAAAATTATTTGAATACAAATAACAAAAAATGCACCTATATGGTGCATTTTTCTTACTTACAATATATTTACTTGGAGTGATTTGTTTATCGGTGCAATAAGGGATATTTTTTTGCATTATAACTTATTGTGTTTATTTTATGACGATTTTTAACAATTATTTAGTTTTAATCAATTTTGATACTGGAAGGTGTGCCTTTTTAACTAAAGTCAATATTAGTGAACCTTTTTGTTTTGCGGAGCAAAAATGTGGGTTCATTTTGTTTTTCCAATATTATTTTTCAAAATTTTTTGTAGAATAATGTGTACAAAACAATATAAAGTGTCAAAATAAGTCTTGCAAAATAAATATTTATTATTCGGTTATTAAGTGCAAATTGTTTGCTACATTTAGGACTTTTTTGTTATAATAGACTAGTGTAAGTATACTTGTGGGATTGTGTAATTTGTTAATTTTTGTTACATACACAACATAGAGATAATATTTTAGCAAAATTAATAAAAAGTGGAGTAAAAATGATTAAAGTTGTAGTAGATGCTTTTGGTGGGGACAATGCGCCAGTAGAGGTGATTAAAGGTGTTGCATTGGCATTATCTGAGGACGCTGAGTTAGAGATTGTTTTGGTCGGTGATCAAGATGCCTTGGTGCCATTGATAGAGGAACATAATATTGATCAGTCCCGAATAGAGATAGTAGATGCCAAGGATGTGATAACCAACGAGGAAGCGCCAACAGTTGCTATCCGAACCAAGCCTAATAGCACTATTGTTAAGGGTTTTGAACAGTTACGCACTAGAGACGATGTTGCGGGATTTGTTAGCGCAGGGTCAACCGGAGCGGTGCTTACTGGTGCTTTCTTAAAATTGGGTAGAACTTCCGGCGTATCTAGACCAGCGCTTTGTCCAATTTTGCCAACTGTAGATGGTGGGATCGTTGCAATATGTGATTGCGGTGCTAATATGGACACCAAGCCTGTCAATTTGGTTCACTTTGCAATTATGGGATCGGCATATCTTAAGAGTGTGTATGGTATCGAGAACCCTAGAGTTGCACTGCTTAGTGTTGGTGTAGAGGATCACAAAGGTAATGAACTAACCAAAGCAACTTTTACTGAACTAAAGAAACTAGATTGTATTAATTTTGTTGGCAACATGGAAGCAAGAGATTTGCTTAGTGGTCAATATGACTTGGTTGTATGCGATGGATTTGCTGGCAATGTTTTGCTTAAATCTAGTGAGGGTGCAGTGCTTGCGCTAATTAAGATGTTGAAAGGCAGAATTAAGGCACACTTCTTTAGCAAACTTGGCGCACTTATGATGAAGAAGTCATTTAGAGAATTGAAGAGTATAATGGATTTCAACACCAAGGGTGGATCGGTGCTACTAGGTTGCAAAAAGACGGTTGTAAAGTGCCATGGTGCCAGCAAGGCTGTTAGCATCAAGTGTGGCATAATGCAAGTAGTGGATGCATACAAGGCTGATGTGTGCGGAATTATAGAGAACTCTGTTAAATCGGTGGAAGTGGAAAGTGAATAGTGTAGATATATCCAATATTGAAAGTATCGTTGGTTATACATTCAATGACAAAAAATATTTAATAACAGCATTCACTCATTCCTCTTATGCCAATGAGCATGATACGACCGATTATGAGAGGTTGGAGTTCTTGGGTGATAGTTTGCTAGAAAGCATAATGTCGATATATCTATATAAGCATTTCGAGACTTATGCCGAAGGCGACTTGAGTAAAATAAGGGCAAGAGTGGTTAGTGCGCATAGCCTATACAATGTTGTGTCACAACTTAACTTGATCGGCTACATAAGAGTGGGTGGCAGTGTCGATCATAAGAATATCCCACTTAATATCGTTGCTGATGTTTTTGAGGGCATAGTTGGAGCAATATATGTAGATGGTGGAATAGACAATGCGAAAACTTTTGTAGAGACCAAACTTATTAAGAGTGAACTTAATATCAACAAAATATTCTACGAGTTAATGGATTACAAAACAACTTTGCAAGAGAGATTGCAAGCAGTGGGCAAACATGCTGTGTACGAGTCGAATGAGATTAAAGATGGCGCAACAATCAATTTCGAGACTAAAATAATAATAGATGATAAAGTGTGTGCAACACATATTGCACAATCTAAGAAAGCGGGCGAGCAGGCATGTGCCAAAGCCGTGCTAGAGAACAAAGGAGGGATACAATGAACTTCAAACAGATAGAGATGGTAGGTTTCAAATCTTTTGCCGATCCAGTCAAGATTGTTTGGCAACCGGGTATCAATGCGATAGTTGGACCCAATGGCTGTGGCAAAAGTAATGTAGCCGATGCGATCAAGTGGGTCTTGGGTGAGCAGAGTAGTAAGAACTTGCGTGGTGACACAATGCAAGATGTTATATTCAAAGGAACTGAAAAGCGAAAAGGCACAAGTTATTGCGAAGTATCCCTTTGCTTTGATAACTCCAACAAACTCTTCAACACACCTTTTGAAGAATTTACGATTACAAGAAAATTGTATAAGAATGGCGATAGCGAATACATGCTTAACAATACTCCTTGTAGACTAAAGCAGATTGTAGAGATTTTGCACAACACAGGTGTTGGCAAAGGCGGTTATTCTATCATCAGCCAAGGTATGGTTAGCAAGATTTTGCAGTCTAAGCCAGAGGAAAGAAGAGTAATATTTGAGGAAGCAGCCGGCATAGCAGGCTACAAGGCAAAAAAGGTTGAAGCGGAAAGAAAACTAGAGCGAACCCAAGCCAACTTAGACAATATCCAAAATATTTTGACCGAAATAGACAGACAATTAGCACCCCTTAAGAAGCAATCTGAGACGGCAAAAGTCTATCTAAAACTTAAAGAAGAATTGAAACTATTAGAGGTAAATGCATATATTTATCAATATGATTATGCTAGCGAAAATAAGGAAATAATCAATGCCAAGATTGATGCAATAGTTAAGGATCTTAATGCAAAGCAGTCAGAACTGGATAAGGTTGTTGAAAGATATAATAGTGACTTTGACAAACTTAATAACCTAGATATTGATGTCAAGGCGGTGCATGGTCGTATCTTGGATCTAACCGTGCAGTTAGAGAAGCAATATGGTCAGAGCAGTCTTGTTCAAGAGAAGATCAAGAACCTTGTTGTGGAAGTGGATCGTATTAAGGATCAGATCACATCTAATGAGAAGAAAATAGATCAGACTAACATCGATCTATATAACAACAAGAATGCAAAAACTGCCAAAGAGAATGAAGTAATAGTGTCCAAAAATAAATTGGGCGAATACGAAAATAGTTATAGAGACATATGCAAAGAACTGCAGGTGGGCGAAGAAGAGGCAATGGATATGCAGAAGGATCTATTTGCGTCTCTTGACAAGTTGTCTGATGTTAAGGCTAAAGTAAGTGCCCTTAGAGTAGAGGATGACAACTACACCGCCAATCTTAATCTAGCAATGTCTGATAAAGCGGAGCTTAACCGCAAACTTAACGAGTTGGTTGAACAAGAGAACTTGAATTTAACCAAATTACAAGAATTTGCCAACAACAAGAAGCAGTTGGAAGGCGAAGTTAGCAAATACACCCAAGCCCACAACAACTTGCTTGGTGATATAAGACTAACTGAGAGCAAACTTAACGATTGCAATTCCAACCGTATCAGCCTTAGACAGCATCTTACTATATATCAATCTATGCAGAAGGAATATGAGGGTTTTGCAGGATCGGTAAGAAAATTATTGAAAGATGCCGAAAACAATCAGGAATTGAAACGCAGAATTATAGGTGTTGTTGCCAATCTTATTAAGGTGGAAGACAAATATCAGACTGCTATCGAGATGGCACTGGGCAATGCAGTTCAGAACATTGTCACTGCATCTGATGAATATGCTAAGTACCTTATATCTTATCTTAAGTCACACGAGTATGGCAGAGTAACATTCTTGCCTCTTAACTCGGTTAAAACAAGAAAGTTTGACGATAGATATGTTAGATATCTTAGTGATCGTGGTGTGTTGGGTATTGCTAGTAAGCTTATCAAATATGATAGCAATATCGAGCCGGTTATATCCAGCCTACTTGGAACAACAGTTATTGTTGATACATCAGATACAGCGGTAGAGTTGGCTAAACAGACAGGTTATTCATTTAGGATAGTAACATTGGATGGCGACATAATTTCTACCCAAGGTAGCATAACTGGTGGTAGCAAAAAGACTCAAGGCACTAATATTTTGAGCCGTGAGACTGAAATTGCTGAAACAAGCAAAATGTTAAGCAAATTGGATGCAGAATATAGCGAGTTATCGAGCAAATTGACACATTTTCAGAAAGAGTATGAGGATGTTAATAGCAAGATGACAGAACTTAGCAATAATATCCACAATATTGAGATAGAATATGCTAAAGTAAACGAAATATATGCCAATATCAATGCTAACAAGGTTGCTACTCAGAATGATATGGTGAAATTGGATGGCAGTATTGGTAAATATAACCAAATGTTACAAAGTATCCATAATGAGTTGGCAAAACTAGAGTCTGCTGAGGGTGAAATTAGTGAGCAAAAGAACAATTTTGGCACTAACCAGAATGACTTTGCTGTTCTTAAGAATAGACGAGAAGAATATATCAATAAGATAACCGAACTTAAGATATATATTGCAGGCAGAGAGAGTGAAATCTTGGCACTTGATCAAGAAATTGACAGACTTAATGCTGAGATCGGTGACATCACTGCTAACAATGTTGAGTTGCAGAAAGTATATAATCTTAACAATGCAATGTTGGAAGAGTATAAGAAGAGTACTGATATTAGTGCTATGGAGATTGCTAACACATCGGTTGAACAGACTTTGCGACAAGAGAAGGCAAAACTGGAAGAATTGGAAAACAGCAAGTCTACATTGCAGAGCGATCTAAGATATTATGATGAAGAAAGACTACGTCTTATGGAAGAGGTTAACAAACTTCAAGACAAAAAATATCAACAAGATCTTAACCTAACCAAGGTGGATACTGATATTGAGACAATGCAAGAACGTGTATGGGAAGAGTACGAGTTGACTTATGCTAGTGCATTGCAATATAAGCAAGATATCTTCGATCTTAAGTCTGCTTTGCCGGAGATCAATAGATTAAAAAGACAAATCCAAGGACTAGGCAATATCAATATCAATGCAATCGAAGATTACAAATTGCTAGAGGCGAGACATGGCAACATGTATGAGCAGGCACAAGACCTTATCAAGGCAGAGAATGATATCAAGGATATTATCAAATCATTGTCGGAAGAGATGACAGAAATATTTGTAACCGCTTTTGATAAGATTAACGAGAATTTTGGTGTTATATTTAAGGAACTATTTGGTGGTGGTAAAGCATCATTGCAATTATTGGATGCACCAACAGTCCTAGACGCAGGTGTAGAGATCGTTGCAGTTCCACCAGAGAAGAAACTTAATAGTACTAAGCTTCTTTCGGGTGGTGAACAGGCATTGGTTGCTATCGCAATCCTATTTGCGATACTAAAACTAAAGCCTATGCCATTCTGCTTGCTGGACGAGATCGAAGCACCACTAGACGAAGCTAACGTATATAGATTTGTTCAATATCTTAAACGTTATGCAGGTGAGACACAGTTCGTGGTTATTACCCACAAGAAGCCAACAATGGAATACTCCGATTGCCTATTTGGTATCACTATGGAAGAAAAGGGTGTATCCAAGGTTGTGTCAGTTAAATTGAACGAAGCAGTTAAAATGGCAGAGGTAAAATAATGGGATTTTTTAGTAAATTATTTGCAGGACTTAAGAAGACAAAAGATGCGTTATTTAGCAAAATCAGTGCTATATTTCATGGTGAACTAGATGATGAATTTTTCGAAGATCTAGAGTATACACTTATATCATCAGATATCAGTGTTGAGGCAACAGAGGAGATTATTGCTAGTGTCCGTAAGTCGTCCAAAAAGCAGAAAGTTAAAACTATCGAAGATTTCAAAAAATGCCTAAAAGAAGCCATGGTTGAAATACTTAACTCGGTCGAAGACGAGGGAGAAGAAACCCCATGTGCATACACTATAGTAGGCGTCAATGGCGTAGGCAAAACCACTGCCATTGGCAAACTGGCACATCTATTTAAGGATGAAAAGAAGAGTGTCTTACTAGTTGCAGGTGACACATTCCGTGCAGCAGCAGCGGATCAGTTGACCGAATGGAGCAAGAGAGCAGGTGTAAGGATTGTAAAATACAGCGAGGGTGCAGATCCGGGTGCTGTTGTCTACGATGGACTTACTAGTGCAACTGCTAAGAAGGACGATATTGTACTTATTGACACTGCAGGAAGATTGCAGAACAAATCCAACCTAATGGAAGAGTTGCGTAAGATCAATAAGGTTGTAGATAAGACATGGCAAGGTGCAAGACGCAACTATATAGTTATAGACGCTACCACTGGTCAGAATGCACTTAGTCAGGTTGAGATATTTAACGAAATCATCCCACTAGACGGCATAATTCTAACTAAATTGGACGGAACTGCCAAGGGCGGAGTTGTGTTCTCTATTGTCAAGAATTATGGCATTCCAGTAAAATATATCGGCGTTGGTGAGGGTATAGATGACCTACAACCATTCAATGCTGAGGACTTTATCAATTCTATTGTGTGACAAAAATTTTTTAATTTTAATAAAAATTTATTGTTTTTACTATTTATTTTAATAATTATTTGCTATACTAATCTGTGTAATACAAATAATTCAAGGAGAAATCATGTTAGGAATTTTATTAAACGCAAAAAGTACGCCAGTATGGATCGAGAAATCTTTTCCTATTATCCAGATCGTATTGCTTGCTTTGATCGCTATTAGTTCACTACTTGTTATTATTGCAGTACTAACTAAGCCATCAGATGCAGAGAGCGGTACTAACTCTATCACTGGTATAAGCAATTCGTACTATATGAATAACAAATCTAATACCAAAGAAGGTAGATTGCAGAAGTTGATTATTATTTCAATGTCTTGCATATTTGCTTTCACAATCATCTACTTTGTTCTACAATTAGTTCTTAATTCATTTGCTGCTTAATTATTGCTATAACTTAAATAGCAATATAACATGCTAATTTTAAGTCTAGCGAAGTAAGCTACAAATAATACATATTGATGTAATAAGTGAGAGATAATGGACAATAATTATTATAGAATAATGGCTATTGACTATGGCGATGTTAGGATAGGTATAGCACTTAGCGATCTAACCCGAACAATTGCCAATGGTTATGAGAATTATACAAGAAAAGAGCCTAATGCGGATATGGCACATCTAGTAGATATCGCAAGATCCAACAATGTGCGCAAGGTTGTGTTTGGACTGCCATACAATATGGACGGTACAGACAGTAATCAGACGGTTAAAACTAGGCAGTTTGCTGAGAGTTTTGCTAGTGCATCTGGCTTAGAGATTGTATATCAAGATGAGCGATTAACATCTAAGATTGCAGAAAGGGTGTTGATTGATTCGGATATGTCTAGAGCAAAAAGAAAAGGCGTTCTTGACAAACTTTCTGCAACAATAATCTTGCAAGATTATCTAAATAGTATATAAGGAGAATGAAAGATATGGCAGATGAGAAATCACCAGTAGAGTTGTTGTTGGATGAGAATAACAACGATAATATCAAATTGTATGACGAGAAAAATAATTGTGTGGAGTTCGAACAAATAGCAACTATCCCTATGGATGAGAAGATATATGTTATTCTTAAGCCAGTAGCGCCAATGGAAAATGTGGCAGAAGACGAAGCAATTGTGTTCGAAATTCAAGAGATTGATGAGGAAGATTGTCTTGTTGTTGTTACGGAAGACAAGGTAATTGACAAAGTATTTGCAGAATATTATGCATTGCTTAAGGCAGAGGGTATAGACGTAGAATAATATAAGAAATTATCTTTTAGTGGCAAAAAATATTTGGTACTAAGAGATTTTTTGTTTTTTGAAAAATTATAAGAATTATTTGATTTAAGATATCAAATAATTGTATATTATGAAAGATAACAAGGGGAGGTAGATAACTTTGAGTTCACAGAAGAAACTGTTGATAGCAATAATTGCAGTATGTGTAGCACTAGTGTCAGCAATCGTCACATTGATTGTTGTGTTTGTTTCTAGTGCTGGTTCAACTACCTCTAATATCAATGTTTCCTTCAGTGCAACCAATGTCAGTGCTATAGTGCAGGCTAGTTACACAATTGACGGAACCAAAACTACTCTAAAGAATGGAAACCAAACGAGTGTTGTTTTTGATGGCAAAACTTCATCAGGTGGATATCTTAACAATGGCGGATCTACTATCGAATTAGAGGGTGAGCAAATTGTATTTGAATACGTTATCACCAACACATCGCCAGATGTGCCTATCAAGGTACAGTTGGTTAACAATAGTTCTATTGTTTCTAACTTTACGATAGGTTATGCATATAGCACAACCAAAGTTACAGATTATTCAACATTGACAACCTCTACATCATATACAACTCAGACTATTACCCCAGATGCGACAACCGCATCATCTACTATGTATATCTATGTCGTACTTAATGTAACAGATTCGTCTAACGAAGGTACATTTACAGGTTCTTTTGCTTGGAAATTAACTAGATAGAATTAATTATCGAAAATTATTTACAAATATTAATAGATTTGATAGCTGGTTAAATTTTGATAATAATAGGAAATTGCTTGATAAGACAGGCAATTTTTTTATGCTTTGTATATGCTATTATCGGATCGCCCATTTGCCATTGGGCTTTTCGCCCAATAGGGATGCCATTGCATGGCATCCGTGCCACTGTCGTGGCACTGGCAAATGGGCTATATACCGCAAAAAAATCCTTATACAATATATTGCATACCTATACAACAACACAAGAACTATACAACCCTAGTTAAGATTATACCTAATTACAATAGTTATAAATATTTTTGTTAACCTTTACATATTCCTCGAAATCATTTTACAAAATGCACACTTTTGTGTCATACTATCTGTGTTATGAAAGATATTATTTTGCAAAACAACTTAATAGTAACAGATAACTTGTTGGACAACCCAACAATGCCTATTTTTAGCCGTTTTGCAAATATCCAACGGGGGGGGGTGTCCTTTGGTAAGGATAGCATAGTTCTATCCCCAGTTCATAACACAATTAGTTTAAAATTATTAGAAAAATCAAGATATAAGGTGAAATATTTGCACACTTACAACTTTTTGTAAGTGTGTAGTATATTAAAGAAATTCAAGCCTTATATCTTTTTTTTGTATTTTGCTTTTTGTTTTAAAAAATAAAAAGCAAAATGTAATAAGGTTTAATTAAAAATTTTTAAAAGAAATAATTAGTATAACAAAAAAATATTTTTGTTTACAAAGTATAGTCAAGAAATAGACACAAAAAAGATTTATTAAAAATTTTTTTGGGTGAAATAAAAAAGTAAATATTTACTGGACAAATAAAATAATTTGTAAAGTTAAGTAAAAGAATAAAATAAGGAAGGTAAAGACAATGTCTAAAGGTAAGAAACTAGTATTTGTGATATTATGTATTATGTTTGCGATGTTAACACTGGGTTCGGTTATAACAATTGCCTTTGTGACAGGGGTGCAGACTAGCAATTCTTCGGTCAATGTAATGTATCAGTCTAACGATGTGTATGTTAGGATCAAGGCTAATTATTATCTTGGTTCTAATGCAGTTGCTATGGTCAATGGCAATAGCACCGAGGTTGTCTTGTCACCTATCAATCATATAGGCTCATTAGATCAACCTGATGTGGATACAACTAGTGTAAGCATGGATGTGGACAGTGGTGGCAAGGTCGTGTTTGAATACATATTCGAGAACTTATCAGACAGCATCCCTGCTATGATCAGCCAGATGACTAACGAAGACGGCACGCCGTATGTTCCTAAGGATAGCAATGACAATGTTAATCTCCAATATGTAGGCACATCTAAGGTTATGGGTGCGTCTGCATTTGGTGGCAAAGATACAATATCTAACATAGCACTTCTTCCTCTTAGTACTAAATATATCTATGTAATTGTATCCGTAAGAGATCTTATGTACAATGTTAAGTTTCGTGGATCGTTCGGCTGGATATTAACTAAAGCAGACTTAGTAGATAACACAACAGAGAATGTATCTGGCGGAACAATTATATCCGGCACAGATGACGCAGATGTAGTCAACAAAGACGAAATGGACAAGGTTAACCTAGTACTTGATTGTGAGAACGATAAACCTAATTATTATCCACAGAAAGCAAATAAATGCTTTACTGGTTGGTATACTAAGGACGGGAGTGGCAACGAAACTGAGGTAGAGTGGCCAGCATTGATCACATCATCCACCAAGATATATCCTAAGTACGAGAATGAAACTAAAGGATTATCCTACACCTACACAGGAGATGGCTATGCAATAGTAGGTGGATACAATGGTTCAACTAGTAACATATTTGTACCAGATATTCATAACGATGGCACACATGGCAATGCCAAGATAACTAGTATAGCAGCTAGTGCCTTTCGTGGTAATACTAAGATAACCAATTTAACAGTTCCTGACACAGTTACAACTATAGGACAGGATGCATTCTTCCAATGTACAACAATTGTAAGCGTGTATATTCCTAGAAGTGTAACAAGCATAGGTTTGAGAGCGTTTGGAAACTGTAATAAATTAACAAGTATTGTTGTTGATCCTGATAACCCAGTATATGATAGCAGAAATAATTGCAATGGGATAGTAGAGACACAGGAAGACAAATTGGTTCATGGTTGTCAAACTACAATTATTACTAACGGAATTAAAATAATTGGTGGGGCATTTGATCGTATTGAGACATTGACATCAATTGATATACCAGACAGTGTTACAGAGATCTCTGCTGGAGCATTTAACCTATGTACAGCATTGCAGAGTGTGAGAATGTCCAACAATGTGGTATCAATAGGCCAATATGCTTTTAGCGGAACAATTGTAGAATATATTTATATTCCTGTTAGTTGTGTATCTATTAGCAAAAAATATGCATTGTCGTCATTTAACTTACAACGCATTGTAGTAGATAGTGGCAACACTGTATATGATAGCAGAGATAATTGCAATGCTGTTATTGAAACGAAAACTAATATCCTTGTAGCAGGATGCATGAATACAATAATTCCGGATAGTGTAATAGAGATAGGTGCACATGCATTTGATAGTCAAAAAGGATTAACAAAATTATATATTTCTAAGAACGTTAAAAAAATAGCATCTTCTGCATTTGATGTTTGTCCTAGCATAGCGGAAATTGTTGTAGATAGTGCTAACACTACATTTGATAGCAGGGATAATTGCAATGCGATTATTCAGACCGCAACTAATACATTAATTAAGGGTTGTGTTAACTCCACAATCCCCAATACTGTAACCGCAATTGGTGATAATGCGTTTTATCGAACAGCTTTGTCTGATATATCTATCCCTAACGGTGTTAAGAGTATAGGTGAGAATGCTTTTGCTGCTACATATGTGAAAAATATATTAATTCCTGCGAGTGTTAGTAGTATTGCATCAAAAGCTTTTGCTGCTTGTCCAGATTTAACTAGTATAGTTGTTGATAGTGCCAATGCGACTTATGATAGTAGAAATAATTGTAATGCAATAATAGAGAAAGCAACTAACGCACTAATTGTAGCGTGTAAGACATCAACAATACCTAATACTGTTGTTACAATCGGAAAATATGCGTTTCAGGGGATTATAATAGATAGTATTACTCTTCCTGCTAGTGTGACTAAGATTGACGAATGGGCTTTCTATGGATCAACTATATCTAGTATTACATTACCTAGCAATTTAACAACCATTGGAGCTTCTGCATTTTATATTTGTAGAAATTTAACTAGCATTGTTATTCCTGCTAGTGTTCAATATATTAATAAGCAGGCATTCCAAGGATGCGGTTCTATTAATAGTGTAGAATTTAAGAATAGTACTGGTTGGAAAGCATATGCTAGCACAAGTTATACTAATGGAGAAGAAATTGCATTATCGGCAACAGACTTTTATTCTAATGCAACTAAGTTACTATCTGTATATAAAGATAAGTATTGGAAAAAGGATTAATTGTGATACAATATGAGTAGCAACAGCAAAGTTATAACGAAATAGTAGATATATGCGTAATCATATAGCAATCTAAGAGGTAAAGTGGCAAAATAATTTGTGCTTTACTTTTTAGGTTGTTTTTTTTGGTAGCAAGCAGGGTTACAGGTTTGACACATTTTTTGTTAGAGTGTTATATTTTATTAATAAAGTTTTTTTACTTTATAGTTTTTTTTGAAAACATATTAATGTGGTTTAAAAAAGGTATGTCTTTTTTGCTAATTGTGTGGTAGGGAATATATAAGTTAACGCTAATTGCAATATTTGATAGACGATTTTTGCGTAATTGTATCTTAGTGGTAGAAGAAAAACAAAAAAATACACAAATATTTATGTATTTTCTTTTGGCAAATTATAAAAATTTTAGTAATATATATATGTAAATTAAAAATTTAATTTTCATATAAAAATAAAGAGGTTAAAATATGAATATCGAAGAAATCAACATGTATATTGATAGTTATAACGAGGATCTAACTAAGGCTTATGATCACTTGATTGAAGAAATGGCTACAATTAGAGCGGGTCGTGCCAATCCTAGATTGATTGAGAGGATAACAGTAGATTATTACGGTACTCCTACTCCTATCAACCAGATGGCTACTATTTCTGTTCCAGAGGCAAGAATGCTACTGGTATCTCTATGGGACAATAGCCAACTGAAGGCTGTATCCAAGGCTATTCAAGAGGCCAACATTGGTGTAACTCCTAGTGACGATGGTAGAGTTATTAGACTTGTTTTCCCTCAACTAACAGAGGAGAGGCGTAAGGAATTTGTTAAAGAAATTAACAAGATGACAGAGGCTTGCAAAGTTGTGTGCCGTAATGCTCGTAGAGATACTCTTGATGCGTTCAAGAAGATGAAGAAAGACAACGAGTTGACTGAGGATGAGTTAGCAAAGCTAGAAAAGGATGTTCAGAAGATCCTAGACGATGTTTCGGCAAAAATAGACAAGGCGAGCGAACAAAAACAAAAAGAGATAATGACAACATAAGTCCTTTTTGGGTTATTATATAATATATATTCTATGTAATTTTGCGAACAAGCGGTTATTGTATTTATGGCAACAATGCCGTATGGATAATAATCGGACATATAGATACATTGTTTTGCAAGGTGCGATAAGTAGGACTAGTGCGAAAGACAAAGTTAACGGAGTAGTAGAGGTGAGTGGAGAGGGCTAACAATCCATGTCGCCATACATAAGATGTCTTGTTGGATGTAACTATATGGTATAGGAGTTAAAATAAGAGTATGGCAAAAGATGTAGAGTTAAACAACTTGCCTGAGCATATTGCTTTTATAATAGACGGCAATGGAAGATGGGCAAAAAAGCGGGGGCTTCCTCGCAATATGGGGCACAAAGCAGGGTTTAATACTCTGAAAAAAGTATGTAAATATTGTTTTGAATTTGGTATCAAGTATGTATCAATTTATGCATTTTCTACTGAGAACTGGAATAGACCTAAGGCAGAGGTTGATGGACTAATTGAGATATTTAAGAAATATTTCAATTCGGAAGAGTTTATTAGAGATTATCCCGATGTTAGACTTAACATAATGGGTGATTATACTAGGTTTCCGCAAGTGTTGGTTGATACAGCAGATAAGCTTATTGATGCAACCAAGGATAATACAAAATTTGTCCTAAATATAGGTATAAATTATAGTGGAAAGGACGAGATTGTTCGTGCTATTAACAATATTATCCGTGATGGCGTGAAGGATGTAGACAGATCGGTTGTAGATAGATATCTATACACAGCAGGTCAGCCAGAACCCGACTATATCATTCGAACCAGTGGCGAGGAGAGGCTTAGCAACTTTATGCTATGGCAATGTGCGTATAGCGAGTTGTATTTCCCTAAGACTTTGTGGCCAGACTTTAAGAAAAAAGAATTAATAGATGCTCTCAAAGAATACTCTAGAAGAAATAGAAGATTTGGAAGCATTAAAGAAGAAGGAACTAATGAAAACTAGAATTTTGTCAAGTGTTGCAGTCTTTGCAATTATTGCTATTGCTATTGCTTCTAGACTGCTTACACCTTATGTATTTGATGCAATATTTTTGATCGCTGGTGTTGTTGGAACAATTGAGGTAACACGAGCATATAGCAACAACAAGAAGACTATCAATAGCAATATGACCAGTACATATATGCCTGTGTTATACATTGGTCTACTATATGTTATTTTTACCAAAGGCACACTACTTCATATGCTACTATATGTTGGTTGTATGGTTGTAGCATATTTCCTATTTAGTATATTTTTGTCCTTGCTATCCAAGGAAGATGTTAAGGCAGAAATGTTAAGAAACGGCTATCTTAAGTCATTTGCGAGGTATATTTTTGCTAAAGCGTTTAGAACAATTGCAATAATTTTTTACCCAGCAGTGTTATTTATGTGCTTGATTGTACTTAACCATCTAGAGAGTTTCTATATCGTAACAGAGGAGACTACTATTAAGTCAATCACTATATTCCTAGACTACATGATCATAGCATGCTTTGTATGTTCAACCTTAACAGATACTTTTGCAATGCTTATTGGTTGCAAAGTTGGTGGGCCAAAACTGTGTCCAAATATCAGTCCTAAGAAGACTGTTAGTGGTGCTATATCTGGACTATTATTTGGAATAATTGGTGTATTAGGATTATACATGATTTATAGTACTAACGAGGCTTTTGTGGGGCTGATCGAGGGACTTAAGGTTAATTGGCTTCCAGTAATTTCATTTGCAGTGGTGGCACCAATATTATGTCAGGTAGGTGATATTTGTGCCAGCGCAATTAAACGAAAAAATAATATTAAAGATTATGGTACTTTGATCCCAGGACACGGCGGTGTTATGGATCGAATGGATGGTCAGATATTTGTAGGTGCATTTGCTCTTATAATAAGTATCTGCGTGTGCCTATAGGTATTTATTAAGTTGTACTATGTAACAGCAATTGTGGGGTTGGTTACTAAGCAAGACAGATTGTCAGTTCTGTTAAGATTTTAGCCACAAAATAATGTTACATAGTATATTTGTTGTAGAAATATGACAATATTGTTCATTTTTCTTGAAACGATAGTAGTACAATATATCTATAGCAATATAGAGTGTAAATGGAGATAAAATGATAATATTACTTAATAGCTTTGCTAGTGTGATGTCAACAATCTGGGGTATAATATTGGCAGTGATCCTATTTGCTATTCTTATATCAATACACGAGTTAGGACACTATACAGCAGGCAAAATTTTTAAATTTAAAATCAACGAGTTTTCTATCGGATTTGGCAAAGCGATATACACTAAGAAGAAGAAAAATGGCGAGATATTTTCTATCCGTTTGATCCCGCTTGGCGGATATTGTGCCTTTGAGGGAGAAGAAGGCGGAAGTGATGTAGAGGGTGCATTTAACAAGCAGGCTTGGTGGAAGCGACTGATTGTCTTGTTTGCAGGTGTATTCTTTAACTTTGTTTCTGCAATTATTATATCCATTCCGCTACTTATGGTGTGTGGCAATGCAATTCCACAAGTGCAAGGCTTTGCAGAGGGGTGTCCTAATCATATAGAGGCCAATATGGAAACAATCCAGGTGGGTGACAAGATTGTCGCAATTGACGGCAGAAAACCTACTTACACCAATGGCGGTGTAACCAATCTTACCAATCGCCAGGGTACAGATGCATATACTATCACAGTAGATAGAGATGGTATTAAAGTAGATATCGAAGTTAACAATGTAGTTATTGGACAGGACAAGAACGGCAAAGATGTGTATGGATTGGGAGTTCAATGCAGTTATGTCAAGTATGGTTTTTTCCAATCTTTATGGATGAGTACACCATTTTGTTTTGAAATGGCAGGTGATTGCATAAGGATAATTGGAGAACTATTTACAGGTGTAACTAGGCTATCTGATCTAGGTGGGCCAATAACCACAATAGGTATGGTGGCTAATGCCACTACGACAAGTTATTTGTATCTATTATTGTTATTCCCAGTTATTGCGGTCAACCTAGCAGTGTTTAACTTTTTGCCTTTTCCAGCACTGGATGGCGGAAGAGCGGTCTTTGTAATAATAGAGGGGATAAGGCGTAAGCCTATTAACCAGAAGGTGGAACAGACTATCCATTCTGTTGGACTAATGATACTATTTGCGTTTGTTATACTGGTTGATGTGTTACAGATATTTCATATCCAAGTATAGTAACGAATTTATAATTCCAATATAATAACTTAAGTCCGTTAAGAACCTAATGTTTTGCAAACATAATAAAAACACATTAATATAAAAAATAATACAACATGAAGAAATTTCTAGAATATTTGAATTCAATAGACGATAGATCCAAAGATCTAATTATTACAGGTGTAGAGTATGACTACAATAGCAATCGCATTGTTATTAAGGCACAGTACACCTGTGATACTTTTTTGGACGATGTGCGAAAGAAGTTAGAGAACGCAATATATGAGTATTTTGACAAAAAAATTGCGGTTGAGTTAAAACTAAAAAAATACATAATAGATACGGATGTAATCAAAAATTATGTTATGTCGTACGTGTCGGCAAATTTTGCTAGCGTGTTGCAATCTGACAACACATTTGCAGTAGATGTCAATCTTAGAGAGGAAGATGGCGTATATGTGATAGTGATTAAGACCAATGCCGAAAATGATGCACACCTAAGGCAGAGTGGCTTTGAAGATAGCATTTCAGAATATTTGAGAAGAGTTACAAAAGAGGATTATGATATCAGAATGCTGGTGATAGATAGCGATAGCGAGTACGATGCGGACATATTGCAACAGAGATATAGTCTGCTTAACAATAACAACTTTGAGCATATCGAATACAATCCTATAGAGATCAGCAGTATACACAATTTGGTCGGTGAGATTGATGTAGATTTTGTCTACCCAATAGCCACGTTTACAACTGAGCAAAAGTCGGCAGTTATAGTGGGTGAAGTTAGTTATTATAGAGTATCCGAGTATGAGAGCAGATTTAAGAACAAGGATGGCACATCCAAGACTGCCAAACGTGTTAATTTTGTCTTGAAAGACGGCAGTGACAAAATGAACTGCGTGTATTTCCCTAACAATGCCGATGTAGAGAAGATAGAAGAATTGGCTGATGGTGAAAAGATTGTAGTTAAGGGCGATATTGTAGATAACGAAGATAGAGGACTATCATTCAAAGTTAAAGCAATAGCACTATGTGCCTTTGAGCCATTTGTTAAGCCAGAGAGGGTTGTCGAGGCTAAAACTGTTAATGACAAATATTATTATGTTTCGCCTAAGCCATATGTATCTGCCAATCAATCTGATTTATTTGTAAAAGAAGAGAAAATAGACGAATTTTTGCTGAACAATGATGTTGTGGTATTTGACCTAGAGACAACGGGACTAAATGTTGTTGAGTGCCAAATAATAGAGATAGGTGCAGTCAAAATGCGACAAGGCAGAATTGTCGAAACATTTGAGACACTTGTTAAGCCGATAGGACATATCCCTGATGATGCAACTGCTGTCAACAATATAACCGATGAGATGGTTGCTGAGTGCTATAATATAGACCAGATTTTTCCAGATTTCTATAAGTTTATAGACGGTTGCGTACTTGTGGCATACAACATCGCTTATGACTGCGGTGTATTGCAAGCATATGGTGACAAAAATGGATTTGCGATCAATAACAAGCAGGTTGATGCCTTGAAATTAGCCAAAAAAGCTTTGCCGGAATATAAGAGTCATAAACTAGGCAAAGTTGTAAAAATCTTGAATATAACTCTAGACAATGCACACCGTGCAATCTTCGATACAATTGCAACTGCTGAGGTGCTTAAGGTGACACTTAATATGTTGTCTGAAGAGGATAAAAAGCAGATTTTGGGTGAGTGAACCCAAGTTATTATAGAGCAATTATGCTAAAAATGTAAAAACTTGTGTTATAATGCGACCGAATGACGCAAAAAAGTAACCAAAAGTATTGCCAAATATATATTATTGTGATACAATAACAAAGAGTTTAATAGACTATGCCAAAGTGAGTTACTTGATGACTCACTTTAATTTTTGAAAAAAGGATTAATGATATGAAGGGAAGTAGTGTACAAGAGCGTGCTGAGGAAATAATCAGACCTATAGCAGAAGAACTGGGGTATACTTTGGTTGAGGTGTCGTACAAGAAGGAAGTCGCAGGCATGACACTGTGGGTATGTATAGACCGAGAAGGTGGCGTAGATATCAATGATTGCGAGAGATTGTCTAAGGCTTTGGATCAACCTCTAGACGATCAAGATGTAACCAATGGTGCTAGTTACAATCTCAATGTTTCGTCCTATGGACTAGATAGAGCGTTTAAGACCGATTATGATTTCAACAAGCATCTTGGTCAAGAGATTGTTATTAAGTTTTATAAGCCATGGAATGGTAAAAAAGAAATCAGAGCAATTCTAGAAAGTTTTGATAAGGACAACATAACCATTGAATATGATGGTGAGATGCACACATTGTCCAAGAAAGACACAGCATTAATTCAGAAATACATAGAGTTTTAAAAAGATAAGGAGTTAGAAAAAATGGTAAATAAGGATTTCTTCCTAGCATTGGAAGAACTAGAAACACAGAAGGGAATTAACAAAGAGTATTTCATAGAGTCATTGGAGTCAGCATTAACCAGTGCATACAAGAAGAATTTTGGCGAGGGCAAGAATGCACTAGTTAAGCTTAATCCAGATAGCAATTCTATCAAAGTGTACTCTTACAAAGTAGTAGTAGATGAGGTAACAGATCCAGACAAGGAAATGAGTCTAAGAGATGCTAAGCTTATCAAGAAGTCAGCTAAGGTGGGCGATGAGATTGATAAGACAGAGGTCACTCCTAAGAACTTTGGTCGTATCGCAGCACAGACTGCTAAGCAAGTAGTTATGCAGAGACTTAGAGAAGCTGAGCGTGTTAAGATCATGGGTGAGATCAACACTAAGCAAGACGAGCTTATCACCGTTGTTGTAAGAAGGATAGAGGGAGAGAATATCTACTGTGATCTAGGTATCACTGAGTGTGAAGGTGTACTTGGTCCTAAGGATATCATCCCTAATGAGAAGTTTGCAATCAATTCTCGTATCAAAGTATATGTTAAGACTATAAGAGAGTCTTTTGGCATGCCTTATGTACAACTATCTCGTAGCAATGTTGGATTTGTTAAGAAACTATTTGAGTTAGAAGTCCCTGAGATTGTTAACGGCGAGGTTGTAATCCACAATATCGTTAGAGAGGCAGGCTACAGAACTAAGATTGCTGTATCTAGTCCTAACCCTAATGTAGATGCTATTGGTGCATGTGTAGGTAACAAGGGTATGAGAGTAGGTGCTATTATTGACGAATTGAAGGGTGAGAAAGTAGATATCGTACCTTATAGCGAGAACCCGGCAGAATTTATTGCATCAGCACTTAGCCCAGCAACTATTTTGCACATCGAACTTAACTACAATGCTAAAACATCACTAGTTATTGTCCCTGACGACAAGTTGTCACTTGCTATCGGCAAGAGCGGTCAAAATGTAAGACTTGCTGCTAGACTTACTGGTTGGAAGATAGATGTTAAGGCAAAATCTGCTGTTCCATCACTTAACTTTGATGATACAGAGGCAGAAACCGCTGAGGCAAATACTAGTGAAACAACTGATGATTTGTTTGAAGATAATAGTGCATTTGAGGATCTAGAATAATACTATATAAGATAGGTGATTGATTTTGAAGAAAGAAGTGCTTAGAATGTGTATCGTGTGCAGGCAAATGAAGCCAAAGGATGACTTAATTAGGGTAGTGTTTCACAACCCAGAATGCACTGAGTATAGCATTGATGTTCCTAAGACCAGTGGTCGTGGCGTATATATATGTAGGGATGAGCAATGTATACACAAGTGTATTAAGTCCAAGGCATTTAATAGAGCATGTAAGTGCAATTTGCCTGAGAGTATTTATGAAGATTTGAAGAAGGTAGAATTGAATGAAGGATAAGATGGCTACTTATTTAGGCTTTGCGATTAAGAGTGGCAATGTAGTGTACGGTGTAGATAATATTGAGGCGAAGTTGAGCAAGGTTGTAATTGCAATATTTGATGATAGACTAGGCGACAATTCGGTTAACAAACTTGGCAACTTGTGTATTAGAAATAACACCAAGATGTATAAGACAATCAATTGTGATCTTGACTCAATTCTTGCAACGCACAACTGCAAAGCAATAGGCATAACATCAAAAGATTTGGCAAAAGCCATACAAGAATTAAATATATTAGAAGAGGTAAGACGTTGAATAATCAAAATTTACAACAAACAAACAATTCACAAACAATTCAATTTGAGAATTTGAGAACTTTGCAAAATTACTTAGCTAAGGGTGGTGACATCCAAGGCTTTGCAATTTCTCTTGCTCGTTCCAAGAAATCCTTGGAAGCTTTTTGCAAATCTTTGAAGGATAGAGATGCTGTACTAGGCAAGACAGAACAGACTGTAGCAAAGGCTAAGTCTGAGCCAGTTGTTGCTAGTAAGGTAGAAGAGAAGGCGAGTGAGCCAGATATTGTTCAGAGAGTTGAACAATTGGTTAACAATGGCAGAGATAGACAACCTAGACAGGATGATAGACAGAACTATCAGAAGAGGGATGGTCAATTTGTTAAGCAACCTTACAACAAGGATCGTAATGGCTTCCAGAACAAAGATGGCTATCAGAAACGCGAGTTTAAGTCTAGAGACAATAATTATCAGGGCAAGACTGAGGGAACATTTGGCAAGAAACCTTTTGTTAAGGGTCAAGCAGATAAGCCTAAGGATGGATTTAATAAGCCAAGAACATCTGGACTTTTGCCTAAGTCCGATAGTGATGATACTATTATTGTTGCTAAGCCAGAGCGTATTTTTGGTAACAAAAATAAGACTAAGCAGATAGATACAGACAAGAAGGAACTATCCAAGAAGGCTAAGATCAAGATGGGATATGTCGACATCAACGATAACTATGATATGGATGATGACGACACTAGAGTAATCGGAAGATTGAAGCAGAAGAAGGCAAAGGTTAAGGAAGTTGTTGTTCCTGAGAAGACGGTTATAGACAAGGCTGTTATAACTACTGAGAACTTGACTGTAAAACTACTTAGCGAGAAGATCGGTAAGCCAGTTACTGAGATTGTTAAGAAATTTATGATGTTAGGCATGATGCCTAATATTAACTCGGTTGTAGACTTTGAGACAGCAGAGTTGGTAGCTAATGAGTTTGGTGTTAAACTAGAACAGAAACTAGAGAAAAACTACGAAGAGCAGTTGGAAGAAATGTTCAATAATCAGAATGCAACTGCAACAACCAGACCTCCAATTGTTACTGTTATGGGCCACGTAGACCATGGTAAAACAATGTTACTAGACACAATCAAGCAGACTAATGTAATTGCCAGTGAGGCTGGTGGAATTACACAACATATTGGTGCTTATTCTATTGAAGTTAGAGGACATAAGATTACATTTATTGATACACCGGGACACGAAGCATTTACTAGCATGCGTGCAAGAGGTGCTAAGATTACAGATATAGCAATCTTGGTTGTTGCCGCCGATGATGGAATTATGCCACAGACAGTAGAGGCAATCAATCATATTAAGGCTGCCAAAGTTCCTATGATCGTTGCGATTAACAAGATGGATAAGCCAGAAGCTAATATCGACAGAGTAAAACAACAATTGACAGAGTATGATATTTTGCCAGAAGAATGGGGCGGAGACACTATCTGTGTGCCTATTTCGGCTAAGTTTAATCAAAATATTGATAAACTTCTAGATATGGTATTGTTAGTAAGTGAGATGGCTGACCTTAGGGCAGATGAAACCGTTCCTGCTAGTGGACATATCCTAGAGAGTAAGATTGACAAGGGTAGAGGTATTGTTGCAACTATCATTGTTAAGAATGGTACTCTTCATATTGGTGACTTTGTGGTATCTGGTGTTGCTAGTGGTAGAATAAGAGCCATGATGGACTATACTGGCAAGAATGTTGCTAAGGCAACTCCTAGTATGGCAGTATCAGTTCTTGGGTTTAACTCAGTACCAGAAGCAGGTGATATGGTGCATGTGGTTGACGAGAAGATGGCTAAGAATATAATTGATGAGAGAAATGCAAAGCTTCAGATGGAGAAGTTAAAACAATCTAGCGGTATTACTCTAGAAGACTTCTTGCAGAAGAATGCAGATAATGAGACTAAGATACTTAATATTATCGTTAAGGCAGATGTTAAGGGTAGTGCTGAGGCATTGAAACAGACACTAGAGAAGATTGCTAATGAAGAGGTTAACGTTAAGGTTATACACAACGCAGTGGGTGGTATCAATGAGAGTGATGTATTGCTTGCACAGGCTAGTAATGCTATCATTATCGGATTCAATGTAAGACCAGAGGCTAAGGCTAAGCAATTGGCTGAGAAGGAAGGCGTAGATATTAAGTTATACAGAGTTATCTATGACGCAGTAGATGATGTAACCAATGCCATTAATGGTATGCTTACTAAGAAATTTGAGGAGAAGATTGTTGGTCATGCAGAGATCAGACAGACATTCAAGATTTCTAGCGTAGGTACTATTGCTGGATGTTATGTAACAGATGGCGTAATCAACAATAAGTCTAAGGTTAGATTGCTTAGAAGTAACATTGTTATATTTGAGACAGAGATTGATACTTTGCAACAAGGCAAGAACGAGTCTAAGTCTGTTAAGTATGGTTACGAATGTGGTATTAAGTTGAAGAACTATAATGATATCAAAGTTGGCGATGTAATAGAGTGTTATGAGATGCAAGAGGTTGAGAGAAAGTAGGTCTATGTGGCGTTGACCAACGGTCAACGCTGGGATGCCTCCCAGATCGGAGGCATCCGTGCCATGAATATGGCACACACATAGACCCGCTATCCATATAACCGACTGCAGTATTACATAGTCGTAATTATAATAATTGAAAGGATCATAATGGGAAATAGAATATTAAAAGTAAATGCAGAAATTCAGAAATTAGTCGGAATTATTATCAAAGAACTTAATAATCCTATCATCGAGGACACAATTGTGTGTGTTACAGATGTCAAGACTACTGAAGATCTTGAAATAAGCAAAATCTATATAAGTGTATATGACAAGGATAAGCAAGAAGAAGTTTTGAACCAGATCAAACACTCTGCCAACTATATTAGAAAGACTTTGGCTTCAAGATTGATTATCCGCAAGATACCTTATCTTGAGTTTTACTTAGACAATTCTATCGAGTATGGTGAGCGTATTGACGCAGTTATAGATAGGATTAATGAAGGAAGAAAGGATTCGACAAATGAAAATTAATGATAAAATATTTGAAGCAATCCACAATGCAAAACAGGTTGCAATATTTACACATATCAGACCGGATGCCGATGCGCTAGGTTCTTCATGTGCAATGAAGATGTATCTAGAGAAAATGGGCAAAATGGCGGATATATATGTGGATGCTGAAGATATATCTCTTAATTATAACTTTATTAAAGGTGTAAGAAAAATTAACACGCCTTCTCTTAGAGAGTATGATACAGCAATTGCACTAGATTGTGCAGATTTCTCTAGACTGGGCAAATATGGACAGATGTACAAGTCCATCCCTGTACAACTTAATATTGATCACCACATTACTTCCGGCAATTTCGGTCAAGTCAATTGTGTTATCAATAGCAGTAGTACAGGAGAGATAATTTACACTATATTCAAGGCGTTGCATGTAGCACCTAATAAGGATATAGCAACTGCATTGTATGCGGCTTTGGCATCCGATACAGGATGTTTCCAACACGCCAATACAACAGCTACAACACATAAGATAGCAGGTCAACTATTTAGATACAAGATTGACATCAATAAGGCTAATTATTTCTTGTTCAAGCGTAGATCTTGGGGTCAAATTAAGTTACTTCAGACAGCGTTGAAGAACTTGAAATTGTATCTTGATGGCAAACTTGCAATAATGTTTTTGAAAGCAAACGACTTCAAGGAATGCGACGTAGGCAATAACGAAAGTTTCGGACTGGTAGATTATTGTGTAAATATCGAAAAGGTTGAAGTAGGCATACTTATAAGCGAAATCAAATACAACTTATTTGCAGTATCTATCCGTGGCAAAGGCAATGTTGATTGTTCTAAACTTGCTATGGTGTTTGGCGGTGGTGGACATCCAGATGCTGCGGGATGCAACATTTTTGGTTCTTGTGGCAGTGTAATCAATAAGTTAATAAGGGCAACAAGAAAGTTAGTATGTTAGGATTTATTAATGTTAACAAGCCTAGTGGAATGTCCTCTAGCAACGTGGTTGTTAAGATCAGAAAATCATATAATATCAAAAAAGTTGGACACATGGGTACACTTGATCCTATGGCGGAGGGCGTTCTTCCTATTGCTATAGGAAAGGCAACTCGTATGTTTGATTATTTTTTGGACAAATATAAGAGTTATAGGGCAACATTTCAATTCGGAATGCTAACTGATACTCTAGACAGCACAGGAATAGTTGTTGATACAACCAACAACATCCCAACACTGGAGATGTTACAAGAGGTAATTGGTAGATTTGTTGGTAAATTTGCCCAAATCCCGCCCGTTTTTAGTGCAAAATTGGTTAATGGTGTTAGGGCTTATAAATTAGCCAGGAATGGAGAAACTCCGGAATTAAAACCCAAGAACATCGAGATTACAGAAATCAAAATTCTTACTTATATAGATGGCTTATTGACTGTAGATATTACATGTTCCAGTGGAACATATATTAGGGCAATAGGTCGTGATATTGCAAAAGAGTTGAACACTTTTTGCACAATGACGGCACTGACTAGAACTCAGTCTGGTATATTTGATATTGTTAACTCATTTGCAATAGATGAGGTCGTGCAAGCAGAAGACAAAAGTTGTTTTATAACCCCAATTGAAGAGGTTTTTCCTCATTTTGCTAAGATTGAACTTAGTGATGAAGAATTTGATAGATTAAGAAACGGCTTAAGTATAATGGATAGATGGAATATAGAAGGATATGTTTTTGCAAAACATGAAGGCAATCTTTTAGGTGTTGCAGAGAAAGTTGATGGCGAAATTAAGTTAAAAACATATCTAATGGAGTAAATTATGATAAAATTTGGACCAGCAGGCAATTGTGCCACTTTTTATGAAGCGGGACATAAGCGAACAATAGAGGCACCCGCTTGGCTAAAAGAACAAGGGCTTACTCATTATGAGTATTCTTTTGGCAAGGGCATATTGCTTTCGGATGAAACAGCAAAAGAAATAGGTGAGGAGTTCAAAAAATATGATATTTCGATATCTGTGCATGCTCCTTATTATATTAACCTAGCAACCACCAATCCAGAATCTGAAGCGAAGAATTATGATTATATTCTTAATAGCATTAAGAAATTACGCTTATTGGGTGGCAATAGGTTGGTTGTTCATCCAGCATCTTGTGGCAAAATGGCAAGAGAGGAAGCAGTTGCATTAACTAAGGAAAGATTGCGTACTCTAGCCAAAATTTTGCATGACAACAACTGTGATGATATCTTTATTTGCCTAGAAACCATGGGGAAATCGGCTCAAATTGGTACATACCAGGAGATAATAGACTTTTGCACAATTGCACCCAATTATATCCCAACATTTGATTTTGGACATATCAATGCATTGGGCCAAGGGTGCCTAAAGACCAAAGAAGACTATTTGCATATCTTGCGACTTGCAATCGACACCTTGGGCATGGATAAAATCAAACATGTGCATATACATTTTAGCAAGATCGAGTATGGTTCTAAGGGCGAAGTTAAGCATTTGACATTTGAAGACACAACCTATGGACCAGATTTTTTGCCACTAGCGGAGGCGATAAAGGAGCTAAATCTAGAGCCAATAATTGTGTGTGAGAGCAGAGAAATTATGGCAGTTGATGCTAAAAAGATGCGAGATATATATAACTCACTAACATAGTCAATATACTTTTGCTACTATTAAAACAAATAAATATTATTAAAACATTTTATTAAATATTTGCTTTAAATCGCTTTATGCGGTTTGCAGAAAAATACAATAAAATGTTTTTTTTTGTAAAAATATCATTGCAAAACATTAAATTATTCTGCCTTATAGGATAGCTCCACTCATTATATGGCAGACAGTACAATACAATATTTTAACCAGAAGTTAAATATTGGGTGGTGAGAAGTATGTTACAAGATTTGTTGGATAACGACATCAATAATGCGCTTAAATATGTCAAAATGGATTGTTGCAACGAGATAAGACTGCGACTAAATATGCCAATCGTGATTACAATTGCTGGAGAGAACCTGTTTTTAGGCAAATTTGGTGTAATTAATAACCCTAGCCAAGCATTAATTTGTGCAAAAGAAAATATTTCACATGTAATAGATCGTGCTAGCAACAATTCGCTTTATAGCATCAATGATCAATTAGTTAATGGGTATATTTCGTATACTGGTGGCATCAGAATTGGTGTTGCTGGCGAATTTGTGTATGTAGAAGATAAAATTAAAACAATTAAAAATATTCAAGGGCTTAATATCCGTTTGCCACACGAGGTTAATAACTGTAGCCTGTCGACATTAAAATATGTCCTAAATAACGACAATATTAGCAACACACTTGTCCTATCCCCAGCAGGTGCTGGCAAAACTACATACATTAGGGATCTTGTAAAACAATTGTTGAAAACCTCTAAGCAAAAAAACATCTTAGTGGTTGATGAAAGGTGTGAGATAACAGGCATTGCCAATGGACATGCCATGTTTGGAGGGATGAACTGTGATATTTTGTCTAATTGCAAGAAAAAGTACGCATTCGACAATGGCATCCGTAGTCTTAAGCCTGATGTGATAGTGACTGATGAGTTGTCTTGTGATGACATATCTTCGGTCGAAAATGCAATGACCTGTGGTGTAAAAGTAATTGCGACTATGCATGCTTCAAGCATAGTTGATCTTAAGAATAAGCCTCAATTTAGCGATATTCTGTCCAAGCATCTATTCGATAGATACATTGTCCTTGGGACAACTAATGGTAGGGCTGGAACACTGCTAGGTGTATACAATTCCAATCTAGAGTGCATTGGATTATGAAGTTTTGTTTGTTATGTGTTGTTCTTGTATGCGTGCTTTTGGTCGCAATTGTCAATCTCAACTATTATAGAACAAAGAGCCGTGTAATAGGTGAGTTAATAGATTTCTATAAGTGTTATGCAAATGAAATTTCTTTTCTAAAATTAAGTGTAAGCGAAATTGTAGCAAAACACGAAGTCAAATATAGCAAGGTTACTCAAAAAATTTTGCAAAATTATTTGAATTGCCAGCCAAATTTGACATGTTTTAATGATTATGAGCAAAGTGAAATTATTAATGGTTTTGCAAGTATTGGCAAAATGGATGTTGTCAGCGAAATCCAATATTGCAATGGAGTTATCGAAAAATTGCAAAATATGAAAAAATCTATAGACGAAACAAGTAAAACAAAGGGCGAGTTGCGATCAAAGTTGATTGTTATTGTTGGCATAATTTTAATTTTGTTATTGATATAACTATGTCAATATTTATTGTTGTATAGAAAACGCTAAATACAAGTAAGAGAGGAGGGTAAGTGGGAATAGATATAATATTTAAGATTGCTGGCATTGGCATAATAACTGCTGTCACTAATCAGATTTTGAAATATGCAGGCAAGGATGAGATTGCTACATTGACAACGCTGGCAGGGGTTGTGATAGTTCTGTTTATGGTCATCAACATGATTAGCCAGTTGTTTGATACTATTAAGACACTGTTTAATTTCTAAATAGTAAGTGCTTAAGGAGGGCGAGTATAACATGGATATTATGAAAGTTTCAATGCTTGCAATTGTTATTGTTTTTGCCATAACTTTCACTAAACAGATCAAGCCCGAATTAGCAATAATGATAACCATGGTAGGATCGGTCGTACTGCTTAGTTATGTGCTAGGTGTGTTCAATAGCATTGTAGTTTTTTATAACCAATTAATTGCTAAAACAAATATCAACTCAATGTATTTTTCCATTTTGCTTAAAGCAATTGGGATAGGATATCTTGTAGAATTTGCTAGTGGTGTTTGCAAAGATAGTGGCAATAGTTCTATTGGCGACAAGGTTGTTTTGCTTGGCAAAATATCAATACTATCTTTGTCAATTCCTATTCTGCAATCAATTATTTCTATCATTGGTGATCTACTATGATAAGCCTAAAATTTGATAATTATTATATGGGTCAGGATAGAACAAGCAGGGGTCATAAAATAACAAAATTTTTACGCGTTGTAGTGATTATTATAATTATAACTTTGTTGCAAAGTACCACATTTGGACTAGCCAATACTGCTGGTGATGAAGACTATGTTAAGGATTTATATGACAGCACTTATTTACAACTAGATGATATAGACTTTTCACAACTAAACAATATATTAAGTGACATTGAAGATCCTATTCTATCCTCTAATTTTTACGACTTAGCACGCAGTATTTTAGAGGGCAATGCAGATATTGATGCAGGCAATATTTTGCAGTATGCTTTGCGTGCCAGTCTTAGTAATTTTAAATCTCTTTTGCCTTTTATTTTTGCAGTTATTGTTATTGCGGTAGTCGTCAGAATACTCAATATTTTTAGTCCCAATATGTTTAAGAATGGTGTTGCAGAAATCATCAATCTTGTATCAGTTGGAGTGGTTATTATTCTGCTTAGTAGTATCGTTGTTAAGGTCTCAGCTAGTGTATTTGCAACTATCCACCAGATGCAAAATATAACAAATATATTGTTTCCGATTTTACTAAGTCTAATGGCAACTACAGGGGCTGTCTCTAGTGTATCAATTTATACTCCAATAACTACAATTCTTAATGTTGGAGTGACCAATATTTTAAGCAATTTTCTTTATCCGATATTTGTTATTTCATTTGCACTTATATGTGTCGGTGCAGTGTCATGCAGGCTGAAACTAGATAAATTTATTTCATTTTTAGCGTCATTATTTAAGAGTGTTGTATCTTTTGTATTTGTCATATTTAGTGGTGTTTTTGTCATAAAAGGCATATCGGCTGGCAAATACGATAGCATTGGTGTCTATACAACTAAGTTTGCGGTAAAAAATTATGTACCAATAATAGGGTCTTATATATCTGAAGGCTTTAACTATATTATGCTAAGTAGCGTTATAGTTAAGAACGCAGTTGGACTAGCAGGTATTATAATAATTTTGGTTATAGTAATGTCCCCAGCAATGTACCTTCTGATATCAAAATTAGTGATCCAATTGACTGCATCGGTTGTAGATATTGTAGGTGGTAAAGATATAAGCAATTTGCTTGATAAAGTTGCTAAAATTTTTGCGTTTCCAGTAGCAATATTGCTTGGTGTTGCATTTATGTTTGTTATGTCAATTTCGTTAGTGATTTGCACTGCTAACTTGTTGTAGTTGTTATGTTTGTTTTTGGGGTAGGGTTAATGATAAATAGTTTTGTTTTTTCACTACTTGCTCTTGCGATATTGGGGGTAATGTTGGATGTTGTTAATACTGATAGCAATAGCATGATTTCTTTTGTATTTGATCTTGTTGCACTACTTGTAGTTGTTACTAATATTATATCTTTGCTAGGTAGTCCGATTGCACGGTGGATGTAGATATATGTCGATTGAATTTTGATTATTTGTTGTGTCATAGTTCTATTTTGCTGTGCTAGATTAGTATGATATGGTAACGAGCCAAAAAGATGCAATTTGGTTTCTAAATTATAAGGGGTTAAAGGATAATGTTTGATGGATGAAAAGAGTAGTAATAGCAAGGGTTCTAAATTTCTGTCTAGCCTAAGACAAGCTGTTGCTGGGATGCCTACTGGCAAGAAAATCAAACTATTGTTGCTTATCATTGTTCTTATTGTGCTTGCGGTTGTGTACATCAATTATACTAGTGTTAGTTCTGAGACAAGCAGTTCTGGCAAGAGTAACTCAACGCCAACGTCATCTGGATCAACTTACTACGTCAGTAGCCTAGAATATTGTAACAAGTTGGAACAGAAGTTAAAAAGTGTATTATCTTCTTACAATGGTATCGGCAATGTTGAAGTTATGATAACGCTAGATTCTAGTATGGAGCTTATATTGGCTGAGAGTAGCGAAGCTAAGAATAGTGCTGGGGTAAGCGGAATGGTTGAGGTTTCTAGCCCAATCCTTATAGACACAGCATCAGGAGAAGCACCACTTGTCGTAAAAGAGATTTTGCCTCAGATCAAAGGGGTGCTTATAGTATGTACGGGTGCAACAGTTGCGGATAGGTTAGCGATTACTCAAGCAGTGCAATCTTTGCTTAATATCAATGTTTCAAAAATTCAAGTTTTGTCCGGAAATTAAAAAAATATAAATAGGAGAATTAAATTATGTCTAAGAAAAAAAGATTTTTTATCATTACTGCATTTTGCCTACTTTTGTTAGTTACAGGAACAATCAATGTTCTAGTTAATAATTCTATCATTAGCAAGGATAGATCTACACCTACAGATGCTACAGTTGTTACAGCAGGTAACTTCTTCACCAACTATCGTACTAACCGAACCAGTACCAGAAATGAAGAATTGTTGTGTCTAGATGCTATTATTGCCAGCTCAACTTCCAGTACTGAAGCGATTGCTAATGCTGAAAAAGAAAAAATCAAACTTGTTTCTGCTATGGAGTCAGAAATGACCATTGAGGGACTTATTAAGGCTAAAGGCTTTGAGGATGTAATTATCTCTGACCTTAACAACAGTATTACTGTTATCGTTAAGAGTGCTGAACTTAATAAGGCAGAGGTTGCACAGATAGTTGATGTGGTTCAAAATCAAACAACCTATGATATCGAAAATATCAAAATAATCCCAGTTGAATAGTATATTTTATTGCAATAAATGTTTAGAAAGTAAAGGCGTTATCAAAAAGTTAAGATAATGCCTTATTTCTTTGCTATATTGTTGTAGACAAAAAATTTAATGAAAAGTCAAATCAAGTAATTGCATTAATATTGATTATATGATATTATATACATGATATTTGTTGCAAAAATGCATAAATTACAATAAGTATATTGGGTATAAGGCATTTGAAAACATTTTGGCTAAATTAGTCAATCTGTTTTTGCAACCAAGCAAAAACTTCTCGAAAAATGGGGTGACAAATATGTCTAATAACGAAATCAAATTGAGACCAACCAAAGGAAAAATAACATTTAATGACAACATAATATTATCAGTTATCAACCTTGCAACCAAGGAGATAGCAGGTGTTAGTTCGATCAACAATAAGTATATGAACATCTTGAAGAGATGGTTTAGTAAGAACTACGCAGAGGGAGTTAAAATATCATATCTTAACAACTCAATGACAGTAGATGTGTACATCAATGTATACTTTGGATACAATGTGTCTGAGATAGCATATAGAGTACAGGAGAACATTAAAAATAGTATTGCATCCATGATCGATATCAATATTGATAAGATCAATGTGCATGTCATCGGGGTTGACTTCTCTAAGTCAGAGGATTCGGATGTATAATGATATGTCACTCTTGTTATTAAAGAAATTATGTACTTTTAGTGCTTTTTGACAAGTGTGACATTTTTTGTTTGTTGTATATATTGGTAGCAAAGCCCAACAAGAATAATAAATAAATGGAGTAAATAAACATGGGAAGAAAGAATGTAAGAGATGTTCTGTTTAAGTTGATTTTCGAAAATCTTTTTGTAGAGGCTAGTGATAGTATCACTTATGAAGAGTTTTTGCGTGGTGAGACACTTGACTTTGGTGGTGCTACTTTTGCCATAAGCGATCTTAGTGAGGAAGATGCACAATTCTTGAAAGACAATTATTTGAGTGTATTGAAGAATAAGACAGAGGTTTTGAATATAATTGCCAAGCACATCTCTGGCTACACCATTGACAATATGTTCAAGATAGATCTAGCCATACTTATGCTTGCGGTTAACGAGATCCTTTATTACAAGGAAACGCCAGTTAAAGTCGTTGTTAATGAGGCTGTAGAATTGGCTAAGAAATACTCAACAGACCGCAGTTCTGGCTTTATTAATGGTATTTTGGCTGGAATTATTAAGGATTTAGATATTAAGGAATAACATGGATAACGCAATTTCGGTTACACAAGTTAATAATTATATTAAGAATATTTTTGATGCAGAATTGATGCTTCAAAATATTTTTGTGTACGGCGAAATTGGGGCATACAAGATAACTAACGGAATTGCGTATTTCAACCTAAAAGATGAGAATTCGCTGATATCATGCGTGCTATTTGGTGCTAACAATTTTCCTATGTTTGATGTAGGTGATCAGGTTGTGGTGCGTGGCAGTGTCAGTTATTATGCCAAGGGTGGCAAACTTAACCTAAATGCAGTTAGTATAGAGAGATTTGGGATAGGACTACTTTATCAAAAGTTTTTGGAATTAAAACAAGAGCTTGAGAATTTAGGATATTTTGATCCTAGTCACAAAAAACCACTTCCCGCAAGGGTCAAACGAATAGGAGTTGTTACAAGCGAGACTGGTGCAGTTATTAGAGATATAATAGATGTCACAACTAGACGAAATAATAGTGTGGATATAGTGTTGTATCCTGTCAAAGTCCAAGGACTGGGTGCAGAGAAAGAGATTGCTAGCGGAATAGATTTCTTCTCAAATTATGACAAGGTAGATGTTGTTATTGTAGCAAGAGGTGGCGGAAGCCTAGAGGATCTTCAGCCATATAATACAAGGATTGTTGCAGATGCGACATATAGGTGCAACAAGCCTATAGTTAGTGCCGTAGGACACGAGACCGATTTTACTATTATAGACTTTGTATCTGACCTTAGAGCCCCAACACCGTCTGCAGCGGCAGAATTGGTCGTTAACCTTAAGAGTGACGATGTTGATAGATTAGTAGCTTACTTGGATGAAATATCAGACAAAGTTACTAAGAAATGCAATAACAAGATACAAGAACTTAATTTTGCCAATATGATGATAGCAAAATCATTTGATGCAAAATTAAACAGCAAAAGAAATATTTTGACTAAAAGCCTTAATTTGCTAGAAAAAACAATGCTAGAAAAGATCAATATGTATGCGGAAGACTTGCATAAGACCAAATTGAAACTTTCGACATACGACACGAAGACGATATTAAATAATGGCTATGTGCGTGTTTACAACAATGGCAAGATAGTCAAAAGTGCAAAAAATGTGCATATATCCGATCCGCTAGACCTTATGTTTGGCGATGGATGTGTGTCAGCGACTGTATCTAACATAAGGAGATAAATAATTATGGAATTTGATAAAGAATTTGACAAATTAAAGAAGATTTCGCAAGAATTGGAGAGCGATAGCATAACTTTGGACGAATCGGTTGCTAAATACACTGAAGCATGTGAAATAATCGAGAGTTGTGTTGGAGAACTAGCCAAAGTCAAAGGAAATGTGACTGTACTAAGAAACAAAATAGAAGATATGATAGAAGAAAATTTGGAATAATTGAAAGATAAACAGTTTTGGGAGAAAAATATGAGAATATCAAAGATGTTTTTTAAAACATATAAGGAAAATCCACAAGATGCAGAGATCAAAAGCCATCAACTGATGGTAAGAGCGGGATATATCAAAAAGCAGACAGCAGGTGTATATGTTTTCTTGCCTCTTGGGGTTAAAGTTTTGCGTAATTTGTGCAATATAATAAGGGAAGAAATGGACAAAGCAGGTTCTATTGAGATGCAAATGTCAAGTCTACTTCCTATAGAAACATATGCTGGCAGAATAGAGCATTTTGGCAAAGATATGTTTAGACTTACAGATAGATCAAGCAAAGAGATGTGCCTAGGCCCATCACACGAAGAGCCTTTTACTATGGTAGTAAGAGATGCTATAACTAGTTACAAGCAATTGCCACTGATGTTATATCAGATCCAGACCAAGTTTAGAGATGAGGTTAGACCTAGATTTGGACTAATGCGTGGCAAAGAGTTCCTTATGAAAGATGCGTATAGTTATGACACAGACATGGCTGGACTAGATAAGTCTTACAATCTTATGGCAGAAGCATACAAGAAGATCTTTAACAGATTGGGACTAGATTTTGTTATAGTTAATGCAGACAATGGTTCTATGGGTGGTAATGCATCACAGGAATTTATGGTTAAGTCCAATATCGGTGAGGATGAAATCATTGTGTGCGATTGCGGTTATGCAGCCAATACTGAGAAGGCAGAATGTAACTTTGTGGCAGAGGATAATAGCAAAGTTGTTAAATTGCAAAAGAATTTGATACATACTCCAGATCTTAAGACAATAGAGGATGTTACTAAGCCACTTAATAAGCATGCTAAAGATTTGCTTAAGGCAGTTGTGTACAAGGTTGACGATAAGGATATAGTTGTAGCGCTAGTTCCTGGTGACAGAGAAGTTGAGGAAACTAAACTTATCAGAGTTGTGGGTGGTATCAATATTGAGATGGCGTCTATCGAGGATATTGCAGGCATTGGTTCAGTTGCTGGATTTGTTGGTGCATTTGGACTAAAGAACTGCAAGGTTGTTGCGGATAATTCTGTTAAGAATATGGTTAACTTTATTATTGGTGCTAACAAAGCAGATTATCACTATGAGAACGCAAATCTAGAAGATCTAGATATAGACACATTTGCTGATATCAAGAAAGCACAAGCAGGCGATGTATGTACTGTATGTGGTAGACCTCTTAGGTCAATTAGAGGTATTGAGGTTGGACACATCTTTAAGTTGGGAACTAAATATACAGAAGAGATGCAGTGTAAGTATCTAGATGTTAATGGCAAAAGTCAATATATGTTAATGGGATGCTATGGTATTGGTGTAACTCGTACACTTAGTGCAATGGTTGAACAATTTGCTGATGATAATGGCATTGTATGGCCAGAGGAAATTGCTCCATACAAGGTTGAGATTGTTATTGCTAATATGAAATCAGAAGAGCAAGTAAATGCTGGTGAGAAGTTATATAAAGCTTTGCAAGACAGAAACGTTGAAGTATTGTTAGACGACAGAAGTGATGCAATTGGTGCTAAGTTGAAAGATGCTGAATTGATCGGTGTATCCAATATCATTGTTGTAGGCAAGAATACTGCCGATGGCAATGCCGAACTAATAACAAGAAAGACTATGGATAGACATATTGTGTCTTTGAACGATCTTGCCGAGATGTTTTAGTAGATTATATAGACAATAGGAGCGTGTAGGTGTGCAGACTATTTCAGTCTGCACGCAAGCAATGGAAACATTTTTCCCTTGCTTGCTAATTGCGGTGTCCGCAATTCCTACACGCTTTTTTGTATTATGTAGCTATGAAAAAAATTATAATAATACTAGTTTCTGAAAACTATAAAGAAAATTTATAAAAAGTGAATTTATTTGTTGTTAATATTGAAAAAATGCATAATTTTTGTTAAATAAAAACAACAATTTCTCGAACATTTTTTCGAAAAATGTGAAATTCGTTTTGTAAAATCTTAAGGATGTTGTATAATTGGGCTAATAATAAGAGTATAGAGGAAATTGTTATGTTAACCAATTTGCATATCAAGAATTTAGCACTTATAGATGAAGTTAGAGTTAATTTTAGTAAAGGTTTTAATGTTTTTACTGGTGAAACTGGTGCGGGAAAGTCAATTCTTATAAGTTCTCTAGGGCTATTATTGGGCGGAAAGGCAGACAAGTCTTTGATCAAAGGCGGTTGCCAGTTTGCTAAGGTTGATGCAATGTTTGATGTGGAAGGTGACACTGATGTCTTTAGCCGATTATTTGACGAGATCGGTGTGGACAGAGAGGATACTATTTCACTTAGCAGAACAATCAATATTAGTGGTAAGTCCGAGTATAGGGTTAATGGTGAAATTGTTACACTCAATGTTTTCAAGAAATTTGCTAGCGAGTTACTGGATGTCTTTGGGCAACATGACAATCAGGAACTACTTGATAGACACAATCATATTTTGTTCTTAGATAAATATATCGGTAATAATGTTTTGCAATTGAAGAGTGTTTTGGCAGAGCAAATATCAGAATTAAATGCCATCAATCGCAAGATTTCGGCACTAGGTGGCGATGAAAGGCAAAGAGAAAGAGAAGTTGACTTGTTGAATTTCGAAATCAACCAGATTGAAGAGGCAAATTTGCGTCTAGGTGAAGATGAGGAGCTAATAGGCAAGAGAACGATCTTACAAAATTCAGAAAAAATCAGCAGGGTGATGAACGAAGTCGTTGATAAGATTTTGGGTATTAATAATATCCCTATGACATTAAAGGATGTGGTTTCACAACTGGGGTCAATAACTGGACTAGATAAAGATATTGACCAATGTCGTGAGCGAACCCAGTCTGTTAGATGGGAAATAGAAGATATTGCTGGTACATTGCAAGCGTATGCACAGTCTATCAATTATGATGAGAACGAACTAAATAAGATCGAGGAGCGTTTAGATCTTATCAATGGATACAAGCGAAAATTTGGCAACACTATTGAAGAGATTTTGGCGTATTATGACCAGTGCGTTGCAAAAAGGGAAGCACTGCTTAATTGTGATAAAGAATTACAAGAATTGAATGAGGCAAAAAACAAACTTTTGATAGAAATCTTGGATGTAAGCAACAAGTTGCACAATTTGAGAATAAACAACAAGTCTAAGTTGGAACAAGAAATCGAAACAGAACTAAAAGAACTTGGCATGAAAAATGCAAAGTTTGTTATTGATATTGCTGGTGTATCTGATATTGCTAGTGTTGAAAAGAATATTAATACTAACGGCTTGGATGTGGTAGAGTTTCTTTTTAGTGCCAATCTAGGTGTAGATGTTCGTCCACTTGACAAGATAATATCTGGTGGTGAACTTAGTAGATTTTCACTTGCTTTCAAGACAATAGTCAATACAGATAGCAACAACAAGACGTTGATTTTTGATGAGATTGATACAGGTATAGGTGGCAATACTGGCAGTGTTGTAGGTAAAAAGATTGCAAAAATTTCTAAACACAATCAGGTGCTTTGCATCACACATTTGGCACAGATTGCATCCTTTGGCGATAGCCATTATAAGATAGTTAAGACGGAGGATGACGCACACACATACACCACAATTTATTACTTAAATGAGGAAGAAAGAGTAAGTGAAATTGCTCGTATGATTGGGAGTATTTCTAACAACAATTTTGCTAATCTACACTCTATTGAATTAATAGCAGAATCCAACAAATACAAAGAGTCCATATAGGGCTCTTTTTGTTATTTTCTGGCTAACTTTTTTGCTAGGCATACAACACCCAATATCCACAATATTGAGGCAACTGTAATGTAATATATCTTATATCTAGTAGTTAAACTAAACAATAATATTATTAGTCCAAAGTACAAATATTTTTTCCAGTTATTTGAGTTAAAAATTGTTTCTTTTACTTTACTCCAAGTTATTTTTTTTGGTTGTTCTATGCTTAGGTTATATTCCTGTAGGTTATCATTTTTGTTTTTGATATAGTCTTTGTATAAATTATTTATTGTCTTAATAACTATATTTTGTGACAAAAAAGTATTATCTATTGTCTTATATGCACTATTGTCATACAAAAATACTATAAAAACGATTTTTTCATATTTTGATTTTATGTCTTTGATACATGCAGATAATGTATAGATATCTGCTTGCTCAACATGCGTTATTGGGTAGTATATTGTATTGTTGTCTTGAGATACAATATATTTTTTGTTGGGAAGTGTTTTTGTATTATCAATGTATTTGTTCATAAATTTGTTTACAGAATTTTGATCAGACAATAGCAGATATTTTTTTATAATATCTAAATTTTTTTCATCAGTTTTTTCAACCAGTTTTTGCTTATTATTTTTGCGATTTTTAGTATAAATAATTAAGCAAAATATTAATCCAATAATAGCAGAAATCGATAGTAATGCAACTGGCTTTTTTGTAAAATAACTGACCCATATAAATGAGACAACAAAGGTGCATATAAATATTAAAATATAGTAAATTATAGAATATACTTTTGTCATATGTTAATTATTGCACCGATCGATAATGTTGAAACAATATGTAGTTTTGTTTTGCTTTTGTTTCGACAAATTAAACGTGTAATATGTGAGAATTGCTGGAGGGACAATAGTATATTAGTTTCCAATGCTTTGACTTGGTTCTGCTAGACTGTGATAAGTTTTTTTAGTATGATGCTTGGATATTATTTGATTACTTGTGTGTTCTAACTTTGCTAAACTATGTTACTAACAATTGACTACATAGTCTATTAAGTGATAAAATAAGTAGGTTAATTATGAATTGCTAAAAAATATTTTTAGTTAATTTTTTAAATTATAATTTTTGTAGGTGCATAATGGAATTGATTGCAAAAAATTTAAGATCAACTAAGAAGATTGCTAAGCAAATATCTAGAATGGTAGATGATTATTCTATCATTACTTTGACTGGTGATCTTGGTGCTGGCAAGACTACTTTTACTAAGTTTTTGCTTAAGTATCTTAAGGTCAAGGATATTGTGTCTAGTCCGACATTTACTATAGTTAAGATGTATCATGTGGGCAAAGGTTGTATATCTCACTTTGATTTGTACAGGATTAATAATTCGGATGAGTTGCGGGAACTTGGTTTTGCAGAAATGCTGGATCAGTCCTATTTGTCCATTATAGAATGGCCAAGCGTTGCACAAGATTATTTGAATAGGAAGAGGTTGGATATAACTATCAAGTTTGATGACCAAATGAATAGAGTGTTTAATATAGAGGCGAGAAATGAATAATTATTTAGTTATAGATACTACTAAGTTTAATTCTTATATATCTTTGGCGAAAGGTGACAAACTGCAGACTGTTATCTTAGATATGCAAAACAAAGTGTCAGAAAATTTGTTGCCAGCGATAGAAAAATTGTTGATTGCTAACGATATAACGATTAATGATATTGATTGTTTTGGTGTGGTTATTGGGCCAGGTAGTTTTACTGGTATCAGAGTTGGAATGGCTACAATTAAGGCTTTCGTAACCGCACTAGGTACTAAATTGGTTGCTTTCAATGCATTTGAATGTTTAGCGGAAAATGTTGGTGAGGGCATGATTGTTGAGAAGAGTACTAATACAACTATGTATTGTGCTGAAGTAAGCAATGGTGTTATTAGTGCTGTTTCTGTGTTGGATACAGCTGTAGTTGCAGAGAGTAGCAAGCTGGAGAAATGCTTCTGCGTTGCTGGAGAACCTATTGATGAGACTATAAATGTTATAAGATTGCAAAATTATGGTGAACAAATTGTTAAATATGCGATAAAGAAAGCCCAAAATGGAGAATTTGTTGATGCTAATATAGTTGAACCATATTATGTGCAATTATCTCAGGCAGAAGTGCAATTGTTGAATAAGGAAAAGAAAAATGTGTGAAGATGTTAGGTTGGTAAGAGCTCAAGATGCTGATCAAATTAAGACAATTGCAGATATCGAAAGCAAGTGCTTTGGTCACCCATATACTTTTAAACAATTGATTGAAGAGGTGGAAAACCCTAAGAATATAATTCTATCCGCATACATAGGTCGAGAATGTGTAGGTTATATGTATTATTCGGCAGTACTTGACGAATGTGAGTTGTTGCGTATTGCAGTTATTCCACAATATAGGCACCTTGGCATAGGCACAAAGATCTTACAATTATCATATAAATACTTAAGCAAAGATATCAAAAGTATATTTCTAGAAGTCTCTAAAAATAATATTTATGCAAGAAAAATGTATACGAAATTTGGATTTAAAGAGATTTCTGTTAGGCAAAAGTACTATCATGATGGTAGTGATGCAGTTATAATGCGAAAAAATATATAACTGATAGATGTTTGTTAAGTAAATTTTTGCATTGTGTAGGTAAAAAATAGTTATGCTAAATCTAGATATTAATTACAAATATTATTTTAGCTCTGATGATAAGGACACTATCCTTATGCTTCATGGCTGGGGATGTAAGGGTGATATATTTAAGCAATATGTAGACAACTTGCAAGATAAATATAATATTTTAGTAGTTGATCTGTATGGTTTTGGACAAAGTATTGATCCAAAACCTTTTTTTGATACCTATGAGTATGCAGTACAGATATATTTGTTGCTATATAGATTGGGTCTAAGGAAAGTGCATGTATTGGCACATTCTTTTGGTGGCCGTCTTGCATTGATTTTGTCCAGTTTATTTGATATCGAAATAACCAAAATGGTGTTAACTGGCTGTGCCGGACTAAAGGTAAAACACAGTCTAGGTTATTATATTAGGGTTGGATTATATAAGTTATGCAAAAGATTGGGGCTGTATTTAGATAGCGGTAGCAGAGATTATAACAGTGCCAACAGTGTTATGCGAAAAGTCCTAACCAGAGTTGTTAATCAGAATTTGGACTATCTACTATATCGCATTAAGTCTAAGGCCCTGTTAGTTTGGGGAAAGATGGACAAAGAAACACCTATGTATATGTGTAGTAAATTGCACAAAAATATAACTGATAGCAGTGTAATGTTAATCAATTCTGGAGCACACTTTTGCATCTTTACTCATACTTATCTATGTAATAATAAAATAAAAGAGTTTTTGGAATTATGATTTATAGTGTGCTTGTGTTGTCACTGGTTAGTTTTGTGATGTTTGCATATATAGTTATATACTGTCTGCAATTGCATAGATACGAAGTTGTGGAAATGATCAAACTTAATGGTGTGAGATTAGTTAAAATAATTAGTGTTCTACTTGCGATCAATATTATTTCTTGTGTAGTCTACAACGTTATCCAATCAAATATATTAGGTGTATGTATACAAATATGTCTAGTTGTAACAACCATAATTTTTGCAATTATAATTATAAAAAGCAACACTAGAAAAAATAAATTAAAATTTACAAAAAGGGTAATAAGACAATTATTAATAACGACATGTTTGTTTGTGGGTTTGATATATATTAATTATATAATATCTAACTCAATATTTATATACTCTCCAATTATTTTGGTTGCTGTTTTAGTAGGAATAGGTATCAGCAAAATACTAGAAAATTGTATTGCAAATTATTATATCAAATTAACTAAAGTCAAATTAAAACGATATCCTAATTTAGTAAAAATCGGAATAACCGGAAGTTATGGTAAAACCAGCACAAAGCATATTTTACAGCACATACTATCGCAAGAACATGTAAGTATTTGCACACCGGCTAGTTACAATACTCCAATGGGAATATGCAAGTTTATCTTAAGTTCTGATCTAGATAATATGGAGTATCTAATTGTAGAAATGGGTGCAGTGAGAAGGAGTGATATACTTAAGTTATGTGATATTGTTAGACCTGATATTGGGATTATAACAAGTATAGGTATGCAACACTTAGATACATTTGGATCACTTGATAATATAGTCAAAACAAAGTTTGAATTATATGATTATATTATTAATAATAAAGGTGTAGTAATACTAAACTATTCCGATGCAAATATAAAAAAGCATCTAAGCAATTACATTAATACAACTAATATTTATGGCATAAATATATATGAAATTGACAATAAGTATATATATAATGACAATAATATGGTAAAAACAATAGAAAATATAAAAATTATAAAGACCGATAAAAATGGTATAAAACTGCAATATTATGATATAAAGATAAACAAAGTCGTATATTTATCCACAAGGCTTCTAGGACGTTCTGCGTGTATAAATATTGCGTTGTCAGTAAAGTGTGCTATGCTAATTGGTATGGAAATGCAGTCGATTAAGATGGCTGTAGCATCATTAGATTATTATAATAATCGTATGGAATTGAGACGTGCTTCTGGAGGTGCATCGGTCATCTTCGATGCGTATAATTCCAATTACAATTCTTATTGTGAAATGCTTAATACTGTTAGAAATTTTGATGCCGAATATAAGATTTTGGTTACCCCTGGCTTAATCGAATTGGGTTGCAGACAGTATGAAATCAATCGAGATATTGCAAGCAAGTCGTATGATGTTTTTAATGAAGTGTGGGTGATTAATAAGGTCAATAGAGATGCCTTTAGTGAAGCTATTGTAAGCAATAATTGTATAGTAAAATACTTTGATAATTTGACTAAAGATATGCTACACAATATTGATGGTTTAGATGATAACAATCTGGTAGTTATTGAAAATGATTTGCCAGATATATATAAGTAAAAAAATTGTTTTTAGGAGAATGATAAAATGTTAAATATTGGTGTTGTATTTGGCGGGGTATCGTGTGAACATGATATCTCTATTATTACTGCTATGCAGGTTGTCAACAATCTAGACCGGACTAAGTATAATGTGTATCCAATATACATAGCTAGATCGGGCAAATGGTATTATGGCAAGAATTTCTATGATATAGATTCTGTTGTTAATTACTCCAATAATTCTAAACAGTGTACTTTTGTAATGGGTGATAATACGCTATATGCTGTTGGAAAATTGAGGGGCTTGAAAAAAATATGTAACTTAGATTACATATTAGTGTCTATGCATGGTATTAATGGTGAGGATGGATCTATTGTCGCTATTAGTAATATGCTAGGTTGTGGCAATTGCAGTCCGTCACTAGTCTCTAGTGCTGTGTGTATGGACAAATGTGTATTCAAGGATTATGTTAAGGGCTTAGGCATAAGTAATGTTGTTAAGTCGGTTGAGTATGTCAAAGGAAATAGCGTAGACAAATTGGCATCTGCTATTGAAATAAACAAATTGAGTTATCCACTTATTTTGAAGCCGGCTACTCTAGGTAGTAGTATCGGTATTGCTATTGCAAATAACGAAGAAGAGTTGATCAATAAGCTAGCATTTTGTCTAAGGTTTGATAATAAGATCCTAATAGAGGAGAAGCTAGAAAATTTTAGAGAGTTTAATATAGCAATTGTTAGATCACGAAACCAATTGATTGTATCGTCTATTGAAGAACCAATTAATTACAAGGCAATTCTAGACTTCAATGACAAATATATTTCTGGAAACAAGCAGTCTCTAGGTATGGCAAGTCTGAAACGCAAAGTGCCTGCGGATATTGATGATGGTTTGGCAAAAGAAATTAGTGCAATAGCGTGTAAGTTGTATTCCAGCCTTGATCTGACATCTGTGGTAAGATTTGATTTTATTTACGATGTGGATAACGAAAAATTGTATCTAAATGAGGTTAATTCCATTCCAGGCTCTTATGCTTATTATCTTTTCCCTGGTATGAGATTTGCTCATATGCTGGATATAATCATTGACAACGCTGTCTTTGATAAGCAACACAAAGACAATCAAATAAAATATTTTCATAGCAATGTGTTGAAAAATACAAGTGGTGGTATAAAAAAATAAATCGGTATTAGTGGGGTATGTGTATGATATTGATATGTATCATCGTAATTATAGTTGACAAAATGGTAATGGAAATAAAAAAATATCACCATAATCTTTAGTTTTAGACTGGTGATACTATTTTGTAGTTGTCTAACGCCTTGATTGCGATAGGTGTTAGATCGTTATAGTTGATATTTTTTAGATCAAACCATTTCAGGTTAGAGTCCTTTAAATTTTTGATATCAGCAATAATATTGAACAAAATGCATATTTGGTGTAAATCCTCTAGTATATTGTTGTTGTTCCAGGATATTCTGTCAGTCAATACATCAAATAATTTTAATTCGTTAATGTTTAGTTCAGATTCTTTTTCCATTTCTCTAGTTACACATTCTCTTGCGGTTTCTCCGTGTAGAAAGTTTCCGCCAGGTAGGTCAAGCAAACCTTTGTATGGACCATTTTTATGTATGGTTAGTAGAACCTTGCCGTTATTTTCGATTAAACCGTAAGCGCCTATGTTTGTCTGTTTTGTCATTCCCATCTAGTCCTTTGTTATTTTTAGTGAAATCGTTGTTAATTATAACAAAGAGTTATCAATAACCCAAGCGAATTTCGCAAAATAAAAAATTTGTCTAATAATGTCAAATATTGTAAAAAATTTAACTAAAATTTGCTTAAAATTTTAATAAAAAATATTTTTGTCTTATTTTGTTTGATATTTTTACAATATTGTGATATGGGGCAGATAGATTAAACAAAAAACGGCTAAAATTAGCCGTTTTTATCATTAAAACATAATTGTCTTTTTATCTTCTAATTATTTTTTTTGTTGATACTACAAACATTATGTTAATTTGTTTGTCCTAGATAGTATTTGATTGTTTTTTCTATCCAATAGTCGTACTGTGTGTTAGGTTTCTCACATTGCTTTAATTGACAGTAGATGTCTATTGCATCGGATGGGTCGTGCCAAATATCTGCAAATACATAATCTATGTTGTCACTGTTATCTTTAGCATATTCTATGGCATTGGCATTAATTATAATTATTTTTTCTTTATGTGGAAATTGTGGCAAAATATATTTGTTAAATAGGTCTATAACACTCTTATCCATTTCTACAATCGTTACAGAATTAACGTTAGGCTTATTGGATGCCATATAGGCAAAATATCCCAATCCTAGTCCATAGGTTAAGACTTTGCCGTGTGCATTGTTGATTGGCTCATTCATAGTTTCAATCTCATTAGGGGTTATTAGCATCCATTCTCTTCCGTTTTGTAGTATAGCTGGGTAGAAGTATTCTGTATCAAAATAGCCAACTTGTGGATAGACTTTGCCATTTTTTACCACCAAGTCGTTATATACAAAAGCTTCGTATGGCTTATATTTCATTAGTTGAAATTGCCAGTCGTTGTGGGTAACATTGTCTAGTTTGATGTTTTTGTAATATGGGTTATTGGTATATTTGTTGATATCCAGTGGTTTTACTATCTCCCTTAGATCATGTTCCAGTTCACGATCAAGATCCAGTGCTTGGGATAGAAGTATCTGGTAGCTTGTGTTTGTATCCAGATCATAGTCTTTAGAGATTTTTCCCACCATATCGGCGGTTATAAAATCGCTGTAGTTATTGAGATAGTTACTTAGTTTTTGTAGTAAAATAGAGTTTCTTAATTCGGTATCCATTTTGTATGCTCCTAATGAGGTTGGTGTGGCTATGAGAGGAGGTTTTTTTGCAATGCAAAAAAGACAACTCCCTTCGGGGTTGCTAGCCATTAGCAACCCCGTTGCGACCTAAATGGTCGCAATCTCATAGCCACACCTTTGTGCTAACTATCATATCACATTTCCCTTCCAAATCCAAAAGAATGGCGGATATTGACAACTCAAAAATTTGTGTTATACTATATGTATCATTATCAATAGGGGAGATATATGGATAATAATAAAAAAATATCAAATAAAATGGTTGTAAATTCTAAAGCGGTAGTTACTGGCTTGGTTGCACTTTCTTTAACCCTTGGCAGTGTTGCATTGTTTAGTGATACCAACAAGAGATCTATTCAGTTAAATGAAACAATAAATGATTTCGTATATAACAATGCCGAATATGTAGAATACATCAAAGAACAAGAAAACGTTATTAACGAAAGTTCTGCTAGCGAGCAGTCCAAAATAGAAGATTTGAGATCTCTGCATGGTTATGCCGAAAAACGAAAAATTCTTGATAAATACGCTGATGAAGAGTTGAAGGAAGATTATTATAACGAAAACACCGCAATTGCAATCGAAAGTTTAATTGGTTCAATTGCACTAGGTATGGGACTTGCTAGTGCGGTTGCTATGAAATCAGAAATTCAAGAAAATGGCTTAATGGTCGAAAAACAAGAAAAAGAAAATGATGATAAAGAAATGGAGTAAGCAGAATATGCTTACTCCATTTTGCTTATCTATTAGTATTTTATCCCAATGCAACATCCAAAATCATCATCACGCTGAAACCAATTGCAAAAGCGATTGTTCCAATGTCAGAGTGCTTGCCTTGTGACATCTCTGGGATTAATTCTTCCACAACAACATATATCATCGCACCAGCAGCAAAACTAAGTAGATATGGCAGGGCAGGTAGTATAATAGACGATGCAAGTATAGTTATTCCAGCGGCGATTGGTTCAACGATTCCGGATAATACTCCGCCACCAAAAGCCTTCCATTTACTTTGACCTTCTGCACGCAAAGGCATAGATATGATTGCTCCTTCTGGAAAATTCTGTATTGCTATGCCTATGGATAATGCCAATGCTCCTGCTACACTTATTGTTGTGCTTCCTGCCACAACACCAGCCAATACAACTCCCACAGCCATGCCTTCTGGTATGTTGTGTAGAGTTACAGCTAGCACCATCATTGTTGTTCGTTGCAACTTGCTCTTTGGTCCTTCTATAGTGTTGCTAGAACGATGAAGGTGAGGGGTTATTTTGTCTAATAGAAATAGAAATAATATGCCTATCCAGAACCCCACAAACGCAGGAACCCAAGACCACTTGCCCATATCTTTTGATTGATTAATTGCCGGAATTATTAGACTCCATATTGATGCTGCAATCATTACACCACCAGCAAAACCATTCAATGCCTTTTGTATTCTTTCTCCAAGTGTACTTTTCATAAAGAATACACATGCAGAACCTAAGGTTGTGCCTAGAAACGGAAACAATAATCCATAAAATATTTCCATTTTTCCTCCTTTATTAGTTTATCTATTTGGCAAATATACTTGTTTAAATAATTCAATAAATGTTTAAACTTATATATTCATAATTATTTTATGCTTAGTGGGTGTGTGTTGTCAAACAATGAAAAAGGATTTTTTATATTTGAAATAAGTTTGCAAAACCTGCATTAATATGGCGGACACGGGTTGGCAAGCGAGTGCTTGCTTGTGCTAAATTTTTTAGCACAAAGACTCCCGTCAATTAAATAATATTGCTTATTGTAAAAAAAAGGTCTTCCATTCGGAAAACCTTTTATTTTGCATGGTGGAGATGACGGGAGTCGAACCCGTGTCCAAAATAGCGACCAGTTCTTTTCTACAAGTTTAGTCGTCATAATTGTTTCGCCAAAAACTCTATGACAACTAAGAGTAAAATTTGGCTAGTTTGCTAAGTTTTCCCTAATCGGCAACGCAAAACCGATTGCCAATAGGTATCTCGCTAATAATTATGCCTTACAATAGCCCACGAGAAAGGCTAAAATAAGACACTAGGTTGGCGTAAATTAACTTACGCAGCAACAGCTAGAGCAGTTCTATTATCTGCAATTAAATTTAGTTGTCGTTTTTTTAGGTAGAGCGACATACTACCACTTGCTTAGTAACCCATCTTACTAATTGTCGAAACCATTTCATCCCCATGTTTCGTTATTTGTACGACTTCAGTGTGCGATCTGTTTCACGCTTGATATCACGTTCTTTCAATGTTTCTTTTTTGTCAAAAGTATGTTTGCCTTTGCATAGTCCTAGCTCAATTTTAACATTTTTACCTTGAAAATAAACCTTTAGCGGAACGATTGTATAGCCTTTTTCTTTGACCTTTGATAATAGTTTAGCAATTTCTTTTTTGTGCAAAAGAAGTTTTCGGTCACGCTTTTCGTCTATATGTGTACTTGTTGCTAGATCAAATTTCTTAACAAACATATTCTTAACAAACACTTCTAAGTTGCTAGAAATATACACAAATGACTCGTCTAAACTAACCGAGCCCGCACGGATCGATTTTACCTCAGCACCCAATAGCGAAATTCCAGCCTCGATGGTGCTTTCTACAAAATAATTAAAATGTGCCTTTTTGTTATTTACAATTATCTTCATCTTAGCCTAACTTCTTCTTTTGCATAATTTTAATTATCGCAAAACCTTGTCGCTTGTCTGACGATTGCTATGCTTATAAATATTTTTTTTTGTAAGCACTATCCGATCGTCTTTGATAGTATAGATTAAATATTCCAAAAAATCAATATATTTTAAAATATGTAGCAAAATAAATGTAAAAAAAATGTCAATATGTTAAAATAACTATGTATAACAAAAAGGGGAGATGTGTATGTTAAAAGATAAAAAAATATTTATTATCAATATGATAGCATTGGCACTGATTGTTGCAATGGATCTAGTGTATATACTTTGTACCAATGTAACTAAGCCAGTTAGTGTGACTATTAAGACAATCACAAGTGCGTTATTTGTAGCTACAGGGGTTGTTAATTATATTTATGCACGCAAGTCTGACTTTGAAGCAAAGAAATATAGCGAGTTTGCACTATGCATGTTGATAGGACTAGTATTTGCAATGCTGGGTGATGTTGTACTAGAGTTCCAGTTTGAGATAGGTGCAGGACTATTTGCGTTGGGTCATGTAATGTTTTTAATTTCATATACTAGACTTAATAAGATCAACTGGAAAGACTTGTTGATAATTTGTGGGATAATAGCTGCTGCATTACTGATAATTTTCTTGTATGACGGTTTCAATTTCAGCACATTTGATCTTGTTGTGGTTGTTGTATATGCAGTTATAATTAGTTGCATGCTTGGCAAGAGTGCTGGCAATTTGTTCGACAAAGAGCAAAGCAATTTAGCAAAATGGCTTATTTTTGTAGGTAGTTTATGTTTCTTTTTGTCAGACTTGTTCTTGCTATTTAGGATTTTTGCTCATCTTGGCAGAACATTTAGTATACTTTGCTTGGCGTTCTATTACCCAGCAGAGTGGATGCTTGCAGTATCAGTATTCTATTCATCACGTAAGGAGATTAAATAACTATGAATATTTTTAAGAGATTTTGGTGCAGAACATATCAGACTGCATTTCGTATTATTATGCCATTGATGCCATATCGAGAACCAGAGATACTACACTCTGTGGTGGATATCAAGTCGGTTCTTAAAGATAAGGGTATAACCAATGTGTTGCTAGTAACAGATAATGGTGTTAGAGGCTTGGGACTAACCAAAGAGTTGGAAGATGATCTAGCGAATAACAAATATAACCTAACAGTCTATGACAAAGTAGTTCCCAACCCAACAATTGCTTGTATCGAAGAGGGGGTAAAACTATATCACGAGAACAATTGCAATGCAATAATTGCATTTGGCGGTGGCTCGGTTATGGATTGTGCCAAAGTAATTGGTGCAAGGGTTGTAAAGCCAAAACAATCGGTTAAAAAGATGAAAGGATTGCTTAAAATAGGTAAAAAATTGCCACTTCTATTTGCTGTCCCAACAACTGCAGGAACGGGTAGCGAGGTGACTGTAGCTGCAGTTATAACCGATGAGGAGACGCATTTCAAGTATCCTATCAATGACTTCAATCTTATTCCTAGATATGCTGTCCTTGATTACAAAACAACTATTGGCTTGCCACCACACCTTACTTCTTCTACAGGACTAGATGCTTTAACACATTCGGTTGAGGCATATATTGGGCAGAGTTCCACTAAGTACACCAGAGCAAAAGCGGAAGAAAGTATTAAGTTAATCAAAGAAAACTTGTACACAGCATATTCTGACGGCAAAAACAAAGAGGCTAGAGCAAATATGCTACACGCATCTTATCTGGCAGGCATCGCTTTTACAAGGTCGTATGTGGGCTATGTCCATGCTGTAGCTCACTCTCTTGGTGGTGCATATCGTGTTCCTCATGGACTAGCCAATGCAATTATTTTACCATATTTTTTGGACAAGTACGAGCCAAAAATTTATAAAAAATTGGCTAAATTAGCCCGTATTATTGGACTAACAGACACACAAGATAACCATGAGGGTAGCAAAATATTTATCCAGTGGGTCAAGGACTTGTGTGCAAGCATGGATATCCCTACTAAGGTTAAGGAATTGAAGGAAGAAGACATCCCAAGACTAGCAAAAATAGCGGACAAAGAGGGTAACCCGTTGTACCCAGTGCCAATGCTTATGAATGCCAAGGAATTGGAAGAAATGTACAGAATGTTATTGGTTAAATAGATATTATGATAACACTTGCCGATACTATTGTTAGAAATATATTTAACAGCAGTTAAGCAAGTGTTATTTTTTTGCTATTTTTTTATCAATTGCTAAAATTGTTTTGAAAAAGCAAAATTTTGTGATAAAAATATATAGACTTGAGTATTATTTATATTTAATAAATAATAAAGTTTCAAAAATTAAAAGGAATACAACTATGACTAAAAGCAAAAAAATGTTGGCTACGATAATAGTCTTGGTGATTATGTTTGTGTCGGTTACCGGTGCATTAGTAGCGGTATTGGTGGCCAACACCCAGAGTGCTAAGTCTAATGTGCATGTTAAATATACAAGTACTGATGTTAATGTGAGGGTTGAGGCAAAATATTATGTTGGAACAACTGGAACAGACTTGATGAACGGAACGTCAACCTATATAGATCTTGGTCCAACTTCGGAGATTGGATCACTTAATCAAGTTGCTAATGAGGTCTTGCTAGACAAGAACAATGATAAGATAATCTATGAGTATAAGTTCACTAACTTGTCGGACAAAATCCCTGCAACAATTCGCCAAACAGTAAACGCAGATAATACACTAATGATCCCAACAGATACATATAACAATGTGGGTATTACCTACACATCATCTTCTACATCTCTAGGATCTGAAGCAACAAGCGATATGACAACACTAAATGCACAAGGACTTCCAATCAACACAACAAGATATGTGTATGTGATTGTTAGCATAACTGATTTACTTAAGAATGTAGCATTCAATGGTGATTTTGGCTGGACTCTAGAGAAGGGTGAAGCTATAACAACCAATGCATCAAGCGGAAGCCAATCAATTGTTGTAGATACCACAGATGAGAAATTGTACAACAAGTCCGCTATGGAAAATCTACAGTTGGTAGTTGGTGTAGAAAATACCGAGCCTGAGTATCCTGTAATTGAAGGCAAGTGTTTTGTGGGATGGTATACGGATTCTAATTATGAGACTAAGGTAGAATTTCCTTTTTCACCTTCTGCAAGTGACATTTTATATCCAAAGCATTTAACAGCGACTACAGATGTTGATTATGTTTATAATACTAATACAGAAACTTATGCTGCTGGCGGTGACTGGATACAATATTCAGGGTCTAGCACTACTATTGTAATTGCAGATATATATGATGACGGTCAAAATGGCAAAGCATTGGTAACTGGGATGATGTGTGGATATGGTATGGCATATTTTAAAAATGACTTAGAAAACATTTATTTACCTTATTCACTTACAGATTTGGGAGATTACACATTTTATGGATGTACAAACTTGACCAACATAAACATACCACACAATGTTAAGAGAATAGGAACAAGTGCTTTTAATAGTTCTGGAATAACTAGTATCGTTATTGGTGCTCAGTTGAAAAGAATTTCACATTTGGCATTTGCTGGTTGTGATAATTTACAAAGTGTAACATTTGAGGTTTGCTTTGGTTGGACTGTAACTGATAAAGAAAATAGTACTACAGGTGATGCTGTAACTATTTCCGCCACCGATTTCGCCGCCAATGCTACATTGCTAAAAACCACACATGTAAGCAAATATTGGAATAGGGCGTAATTAGTATAAACATAATTTTAACAAATCTAAATTGCAAAGTTAAGATAGCAAAAAGTCTTGCTTTGCAATTTTTTATTGTGCAAAAATAAATAAATTAAGCCATTATCTTGCTTTTAGTTGACTTACAACAAATTGAGGTATTTTTTCCCATTATACTTTTCTCGCCTTACACCGACCCCCGTAATTATATATATAAATATAGTATTATATTAATAATAACATTAATATATTTGCGTGCTCTTTGTGTGAAAAACAAGTGCGAAAAAAATTTTTAAAAAATTATAAAAAATTGTCATAAATCTGTTGACAATGGGATATAATACGCATATAATCTTATTAGCACTTAATGAAAGAGAGTGCTAACAATTAAAAACTAAGAGTGCTAAAAGGTGTATTAAGTGAAAGAAAAAAATGTAACAGAAGTTAAGTTGAATGAACGAAAAAGTCAGATACTACTTAATGCTGTCGAGAATTACATAGAGAATGCATCGCCTATAACAAGTGAGCGTGTGCAGACCAACATATTGTCGACACTATCCAGTGCGACATTGCGTAACGAACTAAATATGTTGGAGGAGATGGGATACTTAAGGCAGTTGTACACTAGTGGTGGTAGAGTTCCTACAACCAAAGCGTATAGATATTATGTAGATACAGTTCTTAGCAACGATGCCCTTAATGTAGAGAATATAGCCAAAGTTGAGGAAAAGTTTAAAAAAAGGACATCTAACCTGAAAGATATGTTGGATGGCTTGGCTGAAAGGGTGAGCGAGATACTAGAATATCCTACATTTGTTAATCTTACTAGTTACAAGACATTGACCATAGAGGCTGTCAATGTTATCCCAATTATTACTGGTGAGGCACTGATGTTGATCAAGACCAATGCGGGTATTATCAATAACACAGTCCCACTGAAAGACAATGTGACAGAAGATAATTGCAAGGATGCAAGCAAGTTTCTGACAATACACTTGGCTAACAAAAAGATCAATGATGTAATAGAGCATTACAAAGATTATTCGGCATTGTTCCGAAAAGAATTGGATTATTTCCAAGATCTATTCTTCAATCTTACTTTGGTGTTGAAAGATTTTGCCGCTAACAAGACAAGTTTCAAGCGAGGCAATACCACCAAGTTGTTAGACAGCCCAGAGTGCAGAGATATTGACTCTGCTAAGAAGTTCTTAAGTGTTATTGAGAACAAAGACGAGATAGTCAAGATTATGGATAATCTAGACGATGCCAATTCCAGCGAAGTTGTGTTCTCCATAGGTGATGAGAACAATAGCGAAGAATTGAATGAGTATAGCATAATCAAGGCTAATTATAGTTTGTCTGACGGTATTGTGGCAAGCATTGGTGTGGTAGGTCCGGAGCGTATGGATTATGCCAAGATTGCATCGGTGTTGAAATACATTACTGACGAGATAAACGAGGATAATAAGAAAGGAGATGAAACAAACAAATAGCTATGGAAGATAACAAACATAACGAAAAACATCACGAGCATCACAAACATCATGACAATCATGAACACAAGGAAGAGATCAAAGAAAAAGATCAATGCTGTTGCGGTGAAGCTTGCGAGTGCAAATCTAGCGATAACATCTCTGATAAGGCTACCGAATATCTAGAGTTAGCCCAAAGGATCAAAGCGGAATTTGATAATTACAAGAAGCGTAACGCAGAGATCACAACCACCAGTTACAATAATGGTATCGCAACTGCGGTGACTAAGATTTTGCCTTGTATTGATAGTTTCAATCAAGCCAAGAGCAATATATCCGATCCAGCGGTGCTTAGTGGTGTAGAATTGATATATAACCAACTCATTAAGGGTCTAAGCGAACTTAATGTAGTTAAGATTGATTGCTTAGGCAAGTTGTTCGATCCCAACTTGCACAATGCAGTACTAGTAGGTAGAGATGATGCTTACCCAGAGGACACAGTTCTAGAGGAGTATCAAGCGGGCTTTACCTTAAATGGTAAGGTTATCCGACCTAGTACCGTCAAAGTAAATAAATTAGGATAGAAAATATAATACATTAAACAAATAATTAAAATAAGGAGATAATAATTATGAGTAAAATAATAGGTATAGATTTAGGTACAACTAATAGTTGTGTCGCAGTAATGGAAGGTGGAGATCCAGTTGTAATCCCTAATGCAGAGGGAGATAGAACAACACCTAGTGTTGTCGGCTTTAACAAAGATGGTGAGAGATTAGTAGGTAAGGTTGCTAAGCGTCAAGCAGTTGCCAATCCAGATCGTACAGTTATATCCATTAAGAGGGACATGGGTTCTTCTAAGAAGGTAACTATCGATGGTAAGTCATACACTCCACAAGAGATTTCAGCAATGATCCTTACTAAATTGAAGAACGATGCAGAAGCATATCTTGGTGAGAAGGTAACTCAAGCAGTTATTACTGTTCCAGCTTACTTCTCTGATAGCCAAAGACAGGCAACTAAAGATGCTGGTAAGATCGCAGGACTAGAAGTATTGCGTATTATCAACGAGCCTACCGCTGCTTCTCTAGCGTATGGTCTAGATAAGGGCGAGAATAAGAACCAAAAGATCCTAGTATATGACCTAGGTGGTGGTACATTCGATGTATCAATCCTTGAGATTGGTGATGGTGTATTTGAGGTTCTTGCTACTGCAGGTGATAACATGCTAGGTGGTGATGATTTCGATAACGAGATCATGAAGCTATTGATCGAAGAATTTAAGAAGACTAACGGAATTGATTTGTCAGGCGATAAGCTTGCTATGCAAAGATTGAAAGAAGCCGCAGAAAAAGCTAAAATTGACCTATCTGCTACAACCAAGACTACAATCAACTTGCCATTTATTACAGCAGATGCTACTGGTCCAAAGCACTTGGAATATGATCTAACTAGAGCAAAATTTGATGATATGACATCATATCTAGTAGACAAGACTATTAAGAAGATGCAGACTGCATTGAAAGATGCCAAATTGACATATTCTGATATCAACAAAGTATTACTAGTAGGTGGATCTACTCGTATCCCAGCTGTTGTTACCGCTGTTAAGAAAGAAACTGGCAAAGAGCCATTTAAAGGTATTAACCCAGATGAATGTGTTGCTCTTGGTGCTGCTATCCAAGGCGGTGTACTAGCAGGCGATGTTAAGGATGTATTGCTACTAGATGTAACTCCACTATCTCTAGGTATTGAGACTTTGGGCGGTGTATTTACTAAGTTGATCGAAAGAAATACAACTATCCCTACTAAGAAGAGCCAAGTATTCTCTACTGCAGTTGATAACCAACCAGGTGTTGATATCCACGTATTGCAGGGTGAAAGAGAATTTGCCGCTGATAACAAGACATTGGGTAGATTCCAACTTAACGATATTCCACCAGCTCCTAGAGGAGTTCCACAAATCGAAGTTACATTTGATATTGATGCCAATGGTATAGTATCTGTTAGTGCTAAAGATCTAGGAACTAACAAAGCACAAAGTATTACAATTACTTCTTCTTCTAACCTTAACGAAGCAGAAATTGACAAGGCTGTTAAAGAGGCTGAGGCTCATGCTGAAGAGGATAAGAAGCGTAAAGAGTTGGTTCAAGTTCGTAATGATGCCGACAATCTAGTATTTGCTCTAGAGAAGATGATCAGAGACAATGGTGACAAGATCGAAGCTAGTGACAAAGAGAAATTGGAAAGTGCTATTGCCAAAGCAAAAGAAGACTTCAAGTCTGACGATGTAGAAGTAATTAGAAAGGCTATGGACACATTAAGCAAAGAGAACGAGCCAATCATCACTAAGTTGTATCAACAAGCAGCTGCTCAGGCTAAGGCTGAGAGCGGTGATAGCAACAAAGAAACTGTTAACCCAGACGATGTTGTTGTAGAAGATCCAGAAACTAAATAATTAACTAAATAGCGACCATGATAAGCATATCTAACATGTATTTGCTAGATATGCTTAATGTGGTTGTATACATATATAACAAGGGAAAGTAAAAAATGGCTAATAAACAAAATTATTACGAGACATTGGGTGTAGACAAGTCGGCTAGTGATGACGAAATCAAATCAGCATATAGAAGAATGGCTAAGAAATATCACCCAGACCTAAACAAAGAAGCTGGTGCTGCTGAGAAGTTCAAAGAAGTCAACGAGGCTTATGAAGTCTTGTCTGACAAGACCAAAAGAAGCAATTATGACCAATATGGTGATCCTAATGGTGCTAGCAACTTCTTCCGTGGTGGTTCGTCAAGTGGTGCAGGTGCTGGCGGATTTAGTGGATTTAGCAGTAGTGACTTTGGCGAAGGCTTTAGTTTTGATGATATCTTTAGTATGTTTGGCGGTGGCGGATTTGGAAGCAGTAGATCCAATCGTGCTAGCAGTGCCGTCAAGGGACAAGATATTCAGGTTCAGATCACTTTGACCCTAAAAGAAGCTGCTCTGGGTTGCCAAAAAGATATCAATATCACTCGTGTTGACACATGCTCGGCTTGTAATGGCACAGGTGCTAAAGGCGGAACAGATTATACAACTTGTTCAACTTGTAAAGGTTCTGGTGTAGTTTCATATTCCGAAACAACACTATTTGGTAGAGTTGTAAGACAGGGACTATGTAAAGATTGTAATGGAACAGGTAAATCCATCCGTAACAAATGTACAGAGTGTGGTGGTGCTGGTGTCAAGAAAGTTAACAAAATTGTTTCAATTAACATCCCTGCAGGTATCGAAAATCATCAAGTTATAACCGTTCGTGGTTCTGGCAATGCTGGACAAAGGGGCGGAGCAAATGGTGACCTACACATTATTGTATCTATCAAGGAACACAAGTTGTTTGAGCGTGACGGTTGTGACCTAAGATTGAAAGTCTTTGTTCCATTCTACCTATTGTTACAAGGTGGTGATCTAGAAGTTCCACTTATTGACGGCTTTACTACTCTTAAGATACCAGAGTTGACACAGTCCAATACAGTATTTAAGATCAAGGGCAAGGGTGTTAAAGTGCTTAATCGTAATACTTATGGTGATCTAATAGTAACAGTTGTTGCAGAAAGCCCTAAAACATTAACCAAAGAAGAGAAAAAGTTGCTGGATAGTTTGGCAGAAAAAATTAATCCAAATAGCTTTGCTAGATACAAATCATATCTGAAAGATCTAGACAATCTATAATGTGTGACATTATATGACATGTAGACGATGATGTGTTTGTTCTACATGAGGAGTTGTCGTCATACAATAATAATGCTTTGATAAAATATTTAATATATAATAAAGATTTCTTATGTTTTGTCTTAAAAAGAATAAGACTATAACATAAGAAATTTTTTCTTAAGTTTACATATATTTTGCACTTTTAGCCCACACTACATATATATGGAGTGGTGGATTTTTGTTATAGGACTAATAGTGTATTTATCAATAATAGGACTGCAGGTAGATGTAGATCTATACTACAATATAGCGGATAACAATGGCAGACTGATTGTCAAAGTTTTTAAGATCCCAGTCGTGTATCTTAACCTTAAGGTAGAGGGTAATGCAATTAGTTTTGTTGGCAAAAATAAGAAGAAAAAAGAAAAAAAATTGATAGTCAATCTTGCCAATATTGAGTTTGTTAAAAGATTAAAAAACAATATTGCTCACCGTATATATGTTAACAATCTAGAAGTAGATTGCATGCTGTCACTAACTAATCCTGCTATTGCATGCATTGCGTCTAGTGTGATAAAAAATGCACTAGATACAATCAAATATCTATTAACCAAAACTCAGGTTGAGGCTGTTGTAGACAACAATGTGGTGACGGGTTTTGACAAAAATAATTTAGTTATATTTCTGACTGCCAATGTCTCATTTAGCATACTTGATTTTGTATGGGCTGTTGCAAAAACCGTATTTGAAAAAAGGAAAAATTATGGAAAACAAAGTTGATCAAATTATTACAAATACTATCAAAGACCTCAAAAGTATGCTTGACGTAAATTCGGTTATTGGCTCTCCAATCAACGTTAGTTCTACAGTTACTATAATTCCTATATGCAAGCTTACCATGGGACTGGTTACTGGCGGTGGAGACGTAGGGAAAGAACGGTTCAAAAAGTTGAGTGATCGCAACTATTTAGGTGGCAGTGGAACAGGTATTTCGTATAGTCCAGTTGGAGTGATTGCTGTCATTGGTGATAGTGTGAAATACATCTCCCTAGACGATCCAGTGCCATATTATGATATTGCTAAATCTATAGAAAATACAATAAATAATATTGTAGATAAGGTGAAAAGTAATGAAAAGAATAATAAAAAATAGCGTTTTGGTGTTGCTTGTGATATTTATATTATTTGCCGTTATGTTGCAAGTATTTGACAATAACATAGTATATGCTGACAACAATATGTATACTACAGCCAAATCAATGGTAGTATATGAGGGTAAGTATAGTAAGGTATTATATGAGAAAAATTGCCATGATAGACTAGCAATGGCTAGCACAACTAAGATTGCAACCGCTATCGTTGCTATTGAGAATTGTGAGGATTTAGATGCTAAATTTGTAGTATCAGATAACGCAGTGGGTATCGAGGGAACTAGTATATATCTTAAGGAAGGTGAAGAGATATCTATGCGACAATTGTTGCTAGGGCTTATGCTTGCTAGTGGCAACGATTGTGCGGTTGCAATTGCCGAGTATTTTGGTTACGATACCTTTATGCAATGGCTTAATGAGTTGCCTACAACACTTGGTCTAACTGATACGCATTTTGACAATCCGCATGGACTAGATAGTGATACGCACTATACTTCCACATACGATCTAGCGGTTATAACTAACTATGCTTTGGACAATGATGTATTCCGTGAGATTGTATCAACTAAGAGGGCGGTATTAGATGCTACTAATGTATCCAATGAACGATATCTTAAGCACAAGAATAAGTTGCTATTTGCAATGGAAAATTGTATAGGTGTCAAGACTGGATTTACAGATAATGCTGGTCGATGCCTTGTTAATGCACATGAAGAGAATGGTATGCGAATTGTCTCTGTTGTGTTCAATTGTGGTCCAATGTTTGAAGAGTGTAGGGCGTTAACCGAAAAGGCTCTTGATGAGTATGAGGTTATGCAATTTGTTCAACCATATACTTATGTATCTGATGTTAATGTTGTTAATGGAGAGAAGAACAAAATTAGTCTAGTTACAATTAATGAGTATAGCGACTTGATATTGAAAGAAGATCACGATAGATATTCTGTTAAATATGATATTCCACAATCGGTGGAAGCACCTGTAGCACTTAATTCGCCATTGGGCAAAGTGTATGTATGCTATGATGATGGCATTGTTTATCAAGATGATCTATATGCAATAGATGAGACTAAGAATATTAATATTAAACACATCCTAGATGATATAATTCAGCAGTGGTAGTTGTTATTGTTTTAACAACTATCATTTTTTTTGACTATAAGACATATATATTTTTTATAATTATGTTTAGCATTATATAACACATTGTTATACAACGTTTTTATTTTTGAGTTTTATATGGTTAACTAAATAATTTACTTGTTTTTTTCGACAAAAAACACAATTTGTTTATTTTTTTATAGGAAAATAATTTGTTGTGTGTTTTTGTTTTGAAATTTGCGATGTTTTGTATATAATGACTAAATATTAGATCACTGCTAAGAATGGAGAGCAATATGAAAGAGTTTAGAAAAGTAAATTGTATAATTGATACCGATCCAGGTGTCGATGATACTGCTGCTATAGCATTGTCGCTATATGATGATTTTATGGATATCAAGTTGATAACTACTGTATGTGGTAACTTGGATATAGATACAGTAACTCGTAATGCGTTGCATGTATTAGAGAAATTTGAGCGTACAGATATTCCTCTTGCTAAGGGTTCACCTAAGGCGATGGAGCGTATTAGTCCAGATGCTAAGTTTATTCATCAGAATGATGGAATGGGTAACTATATTCCGCCCAAGACAACTAAATTGAAACCTATTAAAAAAGATGCAATTGAAGCTATGTACGAGACTATTGTTGCCAATAAGGGCAATATCAATATTATTGCACTGGGACCTCATACCAACTTGGGACATCTTATCACTCAACACCCAGATGTAGTTGGCATGATTAACCATATTTACTGCGAAGGATGTTCACCTTATGGCTGGAAGAGTGAGGGCAAGTGGATCAACTATGTATCATTCAATGTTTCTAGTGATCCAGAGGCTTTCCAGATTGTTATGAATAGTGGTATTCCTATCACAATCGTTCCTTCTCGTATGGGTAGAGAATTGGCCAACTTCAATGAGAAAGAAGTATATGCGTTGAAAGAAATTAACGATGTAGGACATTTCCTATTTGATATGTATAGTGGATACTGGGAGCATAATTATCCAGATAAGCGTATTGCAACTAACGATACTTGTGCTGTTCTTGCAATGCGTTTCCCAAAACTATTCAAGACCATGAAGGTTAACTTCTTAGTTAACACTACCGATATGCCGGGTAAAACAATTATTACTCCTGTTAAAGATAGCCATATCAGTTTCATCTACAAGGTTAATAGAAGAAAAATGCATAAATTCTATCGTAATGCAGTAAAACACCTTGATGCATTCAAGTTTTATGAGTAAAATACACTAAGCCAACGCTTGTTGGCTTTTTTGTTAGGCTTATTTTGTTTTCTTATTTTATGTAATTTTTTCTTGCAATCTTTACTTTACTTATTTCAGTAGAAATTGTATAATTGGTAAGAAAAGTAAGACAAATCTTACCGACAAAACATAAACAAGGAGGTTTAGAGGCAAATGCCTAATACAGACGGCAAATATTTATGGACAACCAAAGTAACCAGCAAAGGGCAAATTGTTATACCAAAGGAAGCAAGAGAGATATTTCATATTGCAGAAGGTGACACATTGATCCTTCTTGGTGATATTGATAGAGGTATTGCGATAGCAAAATATGACGATTATGTTAATTTTGCTAAGCAGATATTTGAGGCTGGTGACAAACATTAAACAAAGGATTAATATTATCGGAAGTCAGAAGAAAGCAGTGCGAAGCAATATTTTCTTATGACTGATGTTTATTCAATCTATGTAACCACAATTTATTGTGGATTTGCGTTTAGCAAATTGGTTTGCGAATGCAATGAACAAATCAACATCACATAGATTATATTATCGGAAGTTGTCGGCAAACAGCCCAAAGAGATACTTGCCAGCAACTGATGTTTTTTCAATCTATGTAACCACAATTTATTGTGAATTTGCAATTATTATAAAAATAAAATATCAATAAAAAAAAGGAAAATAAAATGCTAGAATTAAAGAATTATTCCAAAATATATCCTAATGGTAAAGTAGGTGCTAAGGATATTACGCTGACGGTTGAAGAGGGAGACATATTTGCATTTATCGGTCACAATGGTGCGGGCAAAACAACTACTATCAAGAGTATCGTTGGTATCAATGACATAACAAGCGGAGATATTATTATTGATGGACATTCTATCAAGACTGAGCCTATTGAGTGCAAAAAGATTATTGCATATATCCCAGACAACCCAGATATATATAAGAGCCTAACAGGTATCCAGTACATTAATATCGTAGCGGATTTCTATCATATTAGTGCTAAAGATAGAGAAGAACTGACGCTGAAGTATGCCGATATGTTGGAGATCAAAAATGATCTAAATACACCTATATCCAACTATTCGCACGGCATGAAGCAGAAGCTGGTGCTTATATCCGCTTTCGTTCATCGTCCAAAATTGATCATCATGGATGAGCCGTTTGTAGGACTTGATCCTAAGGCAAGTTTTACTATCAAAAATGTTATGAAAGAGTTTGTTAAAGACGGTGGGGCAATATTCTTCTCCACACATGTTCTAGAAGTTGCGGAGAAACTATGTAACAAGGTGGCAATAATCAAGAATGGTGAAATAGTAACACAAGGCAATATGAAGGATATCAAAAAAGATGAGTCACTAGAACAAGTCTTTATGGAGACTGCCAATGACTGATCTGAAATTGCTGTTAAAACTTAATTTCTTACGATTTATAGCCGTATTTAAGGGTAAGAAAAAAGAACGATCCAATGTGTCGGCGCTGTGTCTACTAATATTGGCGGTGCTAGGTGTCCTTGCGTTATACTCAGTGCAATGTACGCTTATGTACAAGGATCTTGCGCCTGTGGGACTAGCCAAAATGTGTATGTTCCTAGGGGTAATCATCTCGTTATCGGTCTTGATGATTTTTGCTGTTATGCGTACAACCACCAACAATACTGCTGGTGATACCGACTTTTTGATGACTTTGCCTATCAAGAAGAGTAGTATTATTGTGTCCAAAGTGCTTAGTACATATCTTATGGATCTAGGACTTACTGCACTTACTCTTGCTCCATATTTGGTTAATTATCAGATTTTTACCAGGTTCAATTGGGCAACTACTTTCCTTGGTCTTCTTACAATATTTTTGTTGCCACTGCTTAGTGTAGGGGTGACTTATATAGTCAACTTCTTGGTTGTAAGACTATTTAACCGAACCAAGTACTCTAAGTTGTTCAAGACATTATTTGCTTTGACAATATATTTGGCAATCATGGTGTTACTGTACACCAAGACCTTTGCAATGAATGATTCTCTTAACTCTAGCAACATTGAAGATTTCTTTGTTGATAGACCTATATCCAATATGTTCTTGAAATTTGTTACTGAGCCTAATTGGATATGTGTCTTAGTTGTGCTTGCTATCACACTTATCCCTGCCACTATTGGCTTAGTTGCTTATTATTACAATTTTGGTAAGAGCTTTGAGAAATTTGCTAATAAATCAGATGTGTTACATTTTGGTGATGGCAAGAGTACATTTGTCAATCTGCTTAACAAGGAAAAATCTGTGTACTTCAATATTCCAGCTTATGTCATTAATACAATAATTAGCCCAATAATGATTGTGGCACTAAGTGTCGTTGCATGTATATTTATTAACGATGACTTTTGGATGACAATGCAGGGGATTGGCTTTAGCAAAGATATGATTATTGGCTGTATTGCTATAATATTTAGTGTATTTAACTCCATGGGTTGTATATCTTGTAGTTCTATTTCGCTAGAAGGTGGCTCTATGTGGATACTTAAGACTATGCCTGTTAACGAGCGATTAATATTTCTGTCCAAAATTGCGTTTCATATAGTTATTCAGTTGCCAGCAGTGATTGTGGCATCAACCTTGCTTACAATCATTTTGCATTTATCTGCATTACAAACGGCAATCATTTATGCTGTTCCAATATTATTTGTTGTTTTACTTAGTCTGCTTGGGTTGGTTATCAATTTATGGCTACCTAAGTTCGAGTGGGATAACGAGACACAAGTGGTTAAGTCTAGTATGGCTGTGTTAATGGTTATGGTGTTTGGCTTGATCATCTCTATCATTCCAATCTTGCTATTTAAGTTCCTTACTGCATTATCTATTCTCAATATCTTTTTGATAACTATAGGACTATATCTAGCACTTATTGTATTCTTGCTCGTATTCCTTATGACACAGGGTGTTAAGATATTCCGCAAGTTAAATGTGTAAAAAAGTCTTACTTAAATATAAGAGTTTTGCCTTAGTAGCATGCTCTTATATTTTTTTGTAAATATTATGCAAAATATTTTGAATTTTACAAAATATGTGCAATACTATTCGTGTTATGAATAATATGTTTTTTGATAACATTTTAATAGGCGAAAATATGTTGTTAGACACTCTAACAATGTCTATTTTTAGTCGTTTTGCTGAAGTAAACGGGGGGGGGGTATTACTAGATAAAACTAGCAATATCTTAACTTATATAACTAAATATTTCGATCATAACAACTTAAGTCGAGAGTGTTTTTAGCCGACTTAGGTTGTTTTTTCGTTTGTTATAGAGTGTAGTTGTAATATTGGTAATGGCTGTGGGGCGACCACTGGCGTGGTCTAGTGGGCAAAAACTTTTGCCCACATGCGAGCCTTTCGGCTCGCATTGCCCCACAGCCTCTGCACATAATTAACCAAACTAATTATTTCAGAAATACATAACAAAAACATATTTTAAACAAAATTTCACATTATAAATTATAAGGAGAAATTACATATAATGACGAAAAATAGAAAAATGTTGGCATTGGCTATCGCACTGGTTATTATGTTAGTAACCGTCAGTGGCACACTTATTGCAGTGCTAGTTGCTAGTAACCAGAGTGCCCAGTCCAAGGTGCATGTTAAGTACACTAGCAGTGATGTCAATGTCAAGGTTGAGGCAAAATACTATGTCGGATCAACTGGTACAGACATGGTAGACAAGAGCAATAGCAATGCAAAATCAATAGAACTGGATGCTAATAAGACTTCAGGTTCACTTGATCAACTTGCATCTGAGGTCTCACTAAGCAAAACTAATAGCAAAATAATTTATGAATATAAGTTTACTAACTTATCTACAACTATCCCAGCCACTATTGGTCAGTTGGTTGAAAATGGCAGTGTAGTTGTTCCAAAAGATAGCAATAACAATGTGAAACTAACATATACATCATCGTCATCATCACTAGGTGCTGGAGCAAGCAGTGATGCTACAACTCTTAACACCCAAGGTCTTCCAGCAGGAACAACAAGATATGTCTATGTTATTGTGTCTATTGTAGAATTACTTAACGATGTAGACTTCGAGGGTACATTTGGCTGGGATCTAGCAAAAGGTGAGGCTATTACATCCAATACAACTGGAGGAAGCCAATCTATCGTTGTAGACACCACAGACGTGAAATTGTATAACAAATCTGCTATGGAGAATATACAATTGGTAGTAGGAGTAGAGAACACCGAACCTGACTACCCAATGATAGAAGATAAATGCTTTACAGGGTGGTATTCCGATTCTGGCCTTAACAATAAGGTAGAATTTCCAATCATCCCAACCGCCGATACTATACTATATCCTAAGCACGAGACAGCGACAAGCGACCTGACATATATGTACGAGTCAGAATCTTATGCTGTAGGCGATGACACCTTTGGGTATCAGGGCTCAGAGACAGATATTGTTATTCCTGATGTATATGATGATGGAACAAATGGATTACATCCTGTTACAAGGATATCATGGTGTGCTTTTGAGTTTGAAGAAGCGTCCGATATGGTTCAAGTAGACATAAATAGTATCTACATGCCTAACACTATAACGGAAATAGGCGAGATGGCTTTTTATGAATGCAGAATATCAAGTATTTTCATTCCGTCCAGTGTAACCATTTTACAGTATACTGCAATTAGTACTTGTCCAAACTTAACTAATATAGAAGTAGACAGTAATAATGCAACATATCGTAGTGAAAGTAATTGTATAATAGATAGGGCTACTAATGAGTTGGTATATGGCTGTGTTAACTCTAATATACCAGAAAGTGTCACTAGTATAGGATCTTCTGCCTTTTCTGATTGCAGTGGCTTAACAAGTATAACCATTGGATCAGGTGTCACCAGTATAGGGGATTCTGCCTTTTCTGGATGCAGTGGCTTAACAAGTATAATAATTCCAGATAGTGTAACTAGTATAAGTGATTCTGCCTTTTCTGGATGCAGTGGCTTAACAAGTATAACAATTTCCAATAGTGTCACTAGTATAGGATCTTATGCCTTTGATGGATGCAGTGGCTTAACAAGTATAACAGTATCTAGTGGTAACACAGTATATCGCAGTGAAGGAAATTGTATAATAGAGAAATCCTCTAATACATTAATACTAGGTTGTAAAAATTCAATTATTCCTAGCGGTGTCATCAGTATAGGGATGAATGCCTTTTTTGATTGCAGTGGCTTAACAAGTATAACAATTCCAGATAGTGTAACCAGTATAGGGGAGAATGTCTTTCGAAATTGCAGTGGCTTAACAAGTATAACCATTGGATCAGGTGTCACCAGTATAGGGATAAGTGCTTTTTCTTATTGTAGTGGCTTAACAAGTATAACAATTCCAGATAGTGTCACCAGTATAGAATACTCTGCCTTTTCTGATTGCAGTGGCTTAACAAGTATAACTATAGGTAGCGGAGTGAAACACATAGGAAACAACGCATTTAGCAATTGTTCAAAACTAACTAGTGCAACTTTTAAGAATACAACCGGCTGGACTGTAACCACCTCTAGCACAGCAACGACTGGTACAGCAGTAACAATATCAACAACTGATCTTGCTGCCAATGCGACACTATTGAAAACTACACATGTAAGTAAGTATTGGAACAGAGCATAGTTGTTATTTTGTTATAAGTGTGCTGTAGGATAATAATATTTTACATTTAACAATGTAATTATTTGTACTTAATAATAAATTTGTAATATACAGAAACTTTATAAGCATTTATAAACGATTGCTTATAAAGTTTTTTTGTGTTTGTATCAAGATGCTAATATGGTGCTGGCAATATTATTTTTTTATTTTTTGTCCGTATTTTTTTGCTTAAATGTTTTAAAATCTCGGTAGTAATTAATGGTTTTTGGACAAAAATTTACAAAATTTGATATATAATGCCAAAAAGTTTGATTTTTTGGAATAAAAAGAGTAGAGTAAAAACAATTGTGAAAAATGTTAATAGGCACTATATTTCGTTTGGTTTAGGAGAAAAATTGAAGATGAGATCGATTGCTAAGAACTTATTATATATAGTAGGCATAGTGTGTCTACTCTTTTTGTGTTCTTATGCGTTTGTGGCATGTGGGGATGTAAATATATCTAGCCTAACAATAGATATTGATGATAGTTCTTATACATATGATGCAGATAGTAAGACTATAAAATTTGCTTATGGCGAATTGGATAATAAGCTAGAAACACTGCTAGCGTCTATTACGGTTACTGCCCATTATGATGACGACTCTGAGGTTGCAATTATTGAGGGTGATGATTATAAGTTCTCCACAGACATTGTTAAACCTTCTACTGGCAATATTGCACCTGGTAGTTATTATATCCAATACACATGTGGTGGCAAAAGAGTAAAAATAAATATAGTTGTAGCGTCAACCATTGTTTCTGTCCCACAACTATCGCTAGATACTATCAATGTCGATGAAGGTGGGGTAATTAACTTAGAGTACAACAAAGACGGCTATGACCTGCTAGATTTAGGCATATTTGACAATATTTCTGATAAGATCACAATAGGTGGTGATACATTTGCAACCGAAGTGGGAGAGTATACAATTACTTTTGCATGTGCTGATCGCAATTATTCTTGGTCAGACGGAACAAAGGGAACAGTTGCTAAGACTGTGACTTGGAAGATTGTCCCTAAGGCTGTGTTAGTCCCACAATTTACGACCTTATTTTATGAGTATAACCATGACGATAACTACAATGGTATTGCAAATAGTCTAATCGTCCCTAGTGCTTTTGATAACGATGTATTGACTATTTCCGGTGATCTCAACGCAACTGATGTCGGAGTGTATAATGCAGTAATAAGCCTGAAAGATAGCCACAATTATGTATTTGCTGATGGAGCAATGACTAATATCCGTTGGTATATAACTAAGAGGACTTTGGCTGTTCCGACCTTGACTAGCAATCATGTGTCATACTGTAGTTATGTTGAGCCTTTGGCACAAAGCCCTTATATTAACTTAGACAGTAATTATATTGAAGAAATAATGAACTTTAACACTGGCATCACAGACACAGAAGGCTTGATCGGTAAGCATACTGCAACTATTGAGATAGATAGTAATTATCGCAATAATTTCCAGTTTGAAGATAATGTATATGTTAAGACTATTGATTGGTATCTAGACAAGGGCAGTTATGTTGATATCAATGGTAACTCTCTGTGGACTTTGCCTCAAGATTATGTAATTGCTACAGATAACAATGGCAAAGATATTGAGTTTGGTGCAGTCTTGGGTGATATAATCGACACAGTTAAGTTGTGCAATGCATGGAAGGATGTCAGCAAGCAAAACCTGGTGGGAGAATATATATTTGATAGCAATGCAAAACTATCATATAGCAGTGATTTAGGCAATGCATCTGGCAGTCGTATAATTAATGTCAATATTACATTCCGTCACGGCAGTGGTTATTACAATGACGCAATAGTTTCAGTGCCGGTGTTTGTCCACAATATAACTATTGATATTACTCCAGCATGGATTACATCCGCTAGCATGGTGTATGATGGCACAGCCAAGAGTGTAACGGATAGTGTAGAATGTGACAAAATCTCCAGCATAGAATATTCTTATGCTTATTGTGATGTAGCAACTGGTGAGTACACTCCAATTGATGCAAGCGAAATAATAGATGCTGGCACTTATAGAGCAACTGCACACTATGTGTATGACAAGAATCAGTACAGACTATGTATTGGTGATGAGTATTCCGATTATTCTACTTATAATTTTGTTATATCCAAGCAGGTTGTTGATGTCGATGATGCTGATATTATATCTGTTGCAAACAACAATACAACATACAATGGCAAATATCAGGCTTGCAGTATCTCGCTTAACCCTAAATATAGCCAAGATTTTGATATAACCATTAAGTATTATGCGTTTGACAATCTTATCACAAGTACGCTTTCCAATCCTAGTGGTTTGCCAAAAGATGTATTGCTAGACATAGACGGCAATGTAGTCAGTTATAGTGTGATTGTAGAGATTGATGCATCCAAGTCTAACAATTATGTTCTTTTGAGCAACAACAAGATTTTGGTCAATGGTGGCTTTACTATATCCAAAGCGGTTGTTGTGTTTGATGACTTTATAACTTTGCCGGAGATAATTATATATCAGTTGCAAAATACTGATAACTTGACAGTGCCTAGATGTGACTTTAGAGGCGTTAATGAAGAGATAGTAACTGACGCAGAATTTGAGATTGTCAGCATTGATAATATTGCACGTGATGACGATAGTGTAGAGGTGATCTTTAACATTGTATCCAACAATTACGAAGGCTTGATAGGGGTAATGGCGGAAGTAAGGCCATTGACAACATCTATCACATATAACAACACTAAGATTTCTTTCCAAGACCTATGTGATATGGAAGAGATTGCGGTCGGTGATGAACTCTTAGTAACCACATCGCAAGGGCTAAAACTATATCTAGATGGCGTAGAAACAGATACAATATGTCTTGATACAGCCAACACGGATGTTACTTTGACTATTGCTATTGACGAAGAAAATGTTATATTTACTAAAACTTTGCATGTATTTAATCGCAACATAATCCCTAGCATTATCATTACTGACGGCGAAAGATCGATGAGTTGCAATATCCACGCAATGTACGAGAATGAATTGGATAATGCTGTAGTCTATAGATATGATTATCTTTCTCGTTCAGTAACAATAACTTTTGATGGCAATATTGCAGAAAAATATCAATTGTATCTGTCTATAGATAATAGCGATAATATCTTGCTAGAAGACGGCAAAATAACAATTGCAGATGTAAGACTTTGTGACCATATAGAGGTAACCTACACACAAGATTGCAAAACAATGTCTGCATTGATGTTGTATTTTGAAGAAATCACTGCAATAAATATAGTAAGTGCTACATACAAGAATTTAACTGACGGCACAATAAATAATCTTGAACTTGCAAGAAATATTGCAGATAACGAATATAACTTTGCGATAAATAATGCTTATGTGCAGGCTATATTAGTTGAACTAAACAATACACAATATTCGCACACTATTAATTGTATAGATGACTTAGAGTGGGATGTTAAAGATCAGAGTATGTCGCAAAATCTTGTGTTAAAAGTATATGATGGCAACAATGCTTGTGTAGAGATGAGAACAATTGCATTGACCTACAATTTTGCGTACTCCAAGAGTAAAATAAGAAACGACTATAACTACATCACTACAACAACTGGCGTTGTAAGTAATAGTGTTGCATATCAAGGTGTTGATTGCACTATAGAGGGAGAGGTTGAGTATACATTGTCCGAGAGTGGATTATATAGCCTAGATATGTCATTGACTGACGGGGAGTATATTATTCATGATAGCGTAGTTGTTAATTATGTATGTGATATATCCGAGTATATCTCTTATCAAGACACAGTAGATGTAAGGGTTAGATATTTTAGCGATTTTTCGATTTATTGTGCGTGTGCAGATGATTGTGTAATAACAATAAAAAATAGCGATATGTTTGGTGATCACAGTAGAGTTGCTAATTACTTGATATGTGACATTTGCGGATTTGATTTTGCATCCGATATCACAGAGGATAATGTTGAAGATTATCTGGCAGGTGACAGCGTCCAATACTCTGGTGATTGGACAATAACTGGTTGTAGATTGATAGAAGCAGACTGCAAATATTTACACCTACAACTAACCAACAGTAACACTGGTGAGGTGGAGTATGTAGTACTATATTTGGGTGAGACAAGCACTTATACAGAGATGTTGTCATCATTTGTTTCTTATAATGGCGACAGTTATTATCTGACTAAATCGTCAGATGGCGTATACAATTATATTTCTTGGGCTAGTGGCAAAATATTAAAACTTAACGATATAACAACCAACATAGATATTGTTAATGTTGCCAATTCTGATTACACTACACAATCTAGCCGTGTTGTCAATGTTGGAGGAGCAGTTGCAGTAGAGATAACTGTGTGCAAAAATTCTAAAACTTGCAATATTTTTATATTAGTCGATTAGTTTTTTGTTTTGTGGTTATATATGATACAATGATAGTATCATAATAATATAGGAGAGATAATATGCAGAATAAGAAACGCAATATAACACTTATAGTAGTTGGTAGTATTATTTTGGTTATAACTTTGTTTTGTCTTATCTATTTCTGTTCACCATGGAACAAAGATTTCTTTAACAAAGCAACCAAAGAATTTGATATCCCGGGACTAGATACTAAGTTTTGTCCACAAGGAATGACATATCTAGATAACTCGGATGAGTATATTGTTGGGGGATATATGACCGACAATACACCATCTAGATACTATGTAGTAGATCCTGATGGCGAAGTAAAATATTTTACACTAACAATCAATGGTGAGGACTTTGTAGGACATTCTGGTGGTATCACCAGCTATCAAGATAGCATCTGGATAGTGTCTAAAGATAGTGAGATAGGTTATTGCTATCACATATATGTAAGTGATGTTATTGCTGTTGCTAATGGTGGCAAAGTGGCTGTAACTGGCAAATTTGATACTCACAACGGAGCAGATTTCGTATTTAACGACAATGGAACTCTTTGGGTAGGAGAGTTCTACAAGAAAGGTAAATATGACACCGAAGGAAGCCATTTCATTACGACATCTAGTGGCGAGGTTAATCCTGCTATTGCATTTGGCTACACTATTGACTCTTCAACCGATATTGGAGTAAAAGATAATACTCCAGTTATGGCATTGTCTATCAGAGGCCTGTGCCAAGGTATTGCTGTGACAGAAGATGGCAAATTTATACTTAGTACATCTTACGGCTTGGCTGATAGCAATCTATATATGTACGATAATGTTCTAGCTAAGTCAATCACTGAAACAATCAAGGTTGGCGACACCAATGTCCCACTTGCAATATTGGATGATAGTGTACTATTATCCACAGTCAATGCACCAGCAATGTCAGAGGAGATTGTTGTCAAGGATGGTAAATTGTATGTGCTATTTGAGTCCGCTTGCAATAAATATAAGTTATTTAATCGTGTAAGAGTGAGAAATGTATATAGTTTGCCTCTTAGTGCTTTTGACGCTAATAAATAAACTAACACTAGTGCGATTTTATATTTTTAGAACACAATAAGACAGAGTTTTGATGCTTTGTCTTATTTTTTATGTTTTTTTGCAAAAATATTTCAAATAATTATTGACAAGAAGAGGAGTATAGGTTACAATAAATTCAGACTAAAAAGGTAGGGTTTTAGAAAATCAAATGAAATTATCAACTAAAGGTAGGTATGGACTAAGGGTTATGTACTATCTAGGCACAGATCCGGGACACGTATATGTCTTAAGTGAATTAGCTAAGATGACAGAGGTATCTGCACCATATCTAGAGAAGATATTGGGGATACTACGCAAGGCAAAATTGGTCAAAACAGAGCGAGGGGCAAATGGCGGATATTTAGTGGCTAGAGACCCCAAAGAGATATCAATAGGGCAGATTTTGCGATCACTGGAAGGCAATCTATATTTAGCCGATTGCAACAGAACTGATTGCACCAAAGCATGTTGCCCAAACCGTGACATACTTAATTATGTATATAGAGAGATTAACAATGTTTTGGATAACAAGACATTGCATGATATGATAACAGGAGACAATTATGAGTGATAAGAGAGTATATTTAGACAATGCAGCAACAACCGAAGTATATGGTGAGGTTTTGAATGAAATGTTGCCATATTTTACCAAAATATATGGCAATGCCAATAGTTTGCATACCTTTGGCAGAGAGGCAAGTGCAGGAGTAGACAAGGCGAGAGATATTATTGCTAAGTCAATCAACGCCAATCGTGATGAGATATATTTTACATCAGGTGGCACAGAGGCTAACAACTGGGCACTTAGAGGAATTGCTTACGCCAATGCTAAGAAGGGTAAGCATATTATAGTTTCTTCCATAGAGCATCATAGCATTATTGATACTGCTAAGGATCTAGAGAAGGAAGGCTTTGAGGTAACATATCTTCCAGTTGATGAGACAGGTATGGTGTCTTTGGTAGACGTTATGCAAGCAATCAGACCAGATACAATCTTAGTGTCTGTCATGAGTGTTAATAACGAAGTCGGCACTATCCAAAATATTAAGGCAATAGGTGAGACAGTGCATCACTTTGGAGCATTGTTCCACACCGATGCAGTGCAAGCAATGAGTGTTATTGACTTTGATGTTAAGGATATGTATATTGACCTACTTAGTATGTCGTCACATAAGATCCATGGGCCAAAGGGTGTAGGTGCACTATATGTCCGTAAGGGTGTTGCTATCAAGAAGTTCATGCTAGGTGGCGAGCAAGAAATGAACAAGCGTGGCGGAACAACTAATGTTCCTGCTGTTGTTGGTTTTGGTAAAGCGATGGAACTAAATATCAAGAATATGAAAGAGTCCAACAAGATAATTAGCCAAACAGTTGATTACTTCTTGAAGAAATTGACATTTACTATCCCAGATATTAGCATCAATGGCAATATGGCTCAGAAGGCTCCAGGAATTGTCAATGTTAGCTTTAATTACATTGAGGGTGAAAGTATCCTAATGTTGCTAGATTTCGAGGGGATTGCTGTATCAACAGGATCGGCATGTGCATCGGGTAGTTTGCAGAAGAGCCATGTGCTTAAGGCTATGGGCAAGTCTCACGAAGATATCAATGGAGCTATTAGATTTTCTTTTGGAGTAGATATAACCAAAGACGATGTGGACTATGTTATAGATAAGCTTAGCGAGATTGTTGCTAGACTTAGATCTATGAGTCCGCTTAAGAAGAAAAGAACTAGAAAGAATTAATTAACAAGGAGATAATATGTATAACGACAAAGTGTTGGATTTGTTCAAAAATCCTAAGAATGTTGGTGCAATGCCAGATGCAAACGCAATAGGCAAAGTTGGCAATGCTGCTTGTGGAGATATAATGCAAATATTCCTAAAAATAAACAAAAAAGGGATAATCGAGGATGCAAGTTTTCAGACTTTTGGCTGTGCAGCAGCAATAGTATCATCCAGTGTTGCTTGTGATCTAATCAAGGGCAAAACTATTGAAGAAGCACTTAAGATAGAGAACCAGGAAATAATAGATATCCTAGGTGGACTTCCTCAACACAAGATCCACTGTTCAGTGCTTGCCAAAGAAGCAATCGAAGACGCAATCAACAATTATAACAAATCTAAGAATAAATAATTTTAACCCAAAGTAAGTATGTGCAATAGATTGGCATATACTTTTTTGTTTATAGGTCATAATTATGCAATGTATATTTTTTTAGATTTTACCCAATACTATTATTGTTGGAGGTACTATAGCATGAAAGAATGTATATTCGGAATGGCTGTTGGTGTACTTGCAGGTGCTCTTTTGGTCAACTGTAGCCCAAAGGCGAGAGAAATGGTGGACAAAGGCACTAATTTTGTCAAGGACAAAGTCAAAAAAATGGCAAAATAGTTTTAAGTACATAGTGGATATTTTCCACATCCAACAATTTTTTCTAATATGTCGCAAAAGCATTATTTTGTGGCATATTTTTTTATTTTGCTACGCAATTTGTTGGACAAATTGTATGACAATGATATATTATTGTATTAGATTGAATTGCGGATATTTTGTTGCAATATAGTATTAGTATTGCACAAATTGCCTTAAAAAAAAGGAGTGAAAAGATGAATACAACAAGAAAAATGTCTTTAGCCTTGGTGCTATTGTGCGTGACACTGGCTATTACTGTGATGACATTAGGATTGGTATTGGTTTCTGGAACTCAAGATGTAATAACCGACCTAGATATTCATTATGCGGGGGGGGGGTGTCACTTTTGAAGTAGGTGATGACTGCATTAACAAGAGTGACTTTGCAACCATCAAAGTTGACAAGGTTACTAAGACTGCTGTCGTACAACAACCAGCCAATCCCAATCAGTTAGGCAAAACATTTGAGGGCTGGTACACAGATAGTAGTATAACTCAGAAGGTAGATAAGTTCCCTGTAACTCTATCTAAGGGTGATGTGCTATATGCCAATTATTATGATGCATCCACATGGCTGACATTGTCTTGGAATGCTACAACTAGTTCATACTCTGTCGAAAGGAGTAGCTCGTCTTCTGCAACAGAGGCAATAATTCCAGATATATATGACGATGGGACACATGGGGTTGCAGTGGTTGATACTATAGGATCATATTCGTTGACTGATGTAACAACTTTGACCAATATTTATTTGTCTAACAACATCACAACAATTAGCGAGAGGGCTTTTTCCGCTTGTGCTAATGTAACTGCAATTAATGTTCCGGAAAATGTTGCTACAATCGGTGCATATTGGCTACAAAATATGAAAAAGCTAAAAACCATAAATTGGAATGCAATAAATGCGGAGTACACTGCAGAATTTTCGCAAACATATAGTGTTGGTTCGCAATACGGAATTGACTTTGTTGTTGGTTACAAAGTGCAGAGTATTCCTAGATATTTGTTCAATCCACAATCTTCAAAATCTTATGTTAAATCTATTGATATGACCAATGCTACATCGCTAAAGGAAATTGGATCTTGGGCTTTTGGTGGTTGTTATAAGATAACATCTCTTACAATTCCTGCCAGTGTAGAATTGATTGGAGCATATGCTTTTACCGAATGTACTGGTTTATCCAGTATAACATTTGAAGTATCAGATAACTGGTATAGATTTTCATCCGAGACAGCAACCACTGGTGGAACTGCGTTGTCTTTAGGCTCTGCTTATACTGATGCTAAATGGATAAGAGATACTTATGCACAATATTGGTGGAGAAGAATTTCATAAATAATTTTTATGTCGCAAAAGCATTATTTTGTGGCATATTTTTTTTCGACTGTATCTAGCAATAATTGTTATTGTTAGACTTTTTTCTTGTATGGATATATGTTGGGGCGGATATATAATGATAACTAACAATATAACATTGTATAAATATCATTGGGAGGGTTGTAGATTGGATGTATATATCGAATATGTAATTATAGATAACTTGATCATCAACTATATTTTACTTACTCTTGCTAACAGACTATGCAATGCTAGTGTTAGTAAAAAACGGCTTATTGTAGCCGATATTGTTGGAACGACCGCTGTTGTATTTATGCCATGGATAGGCAATATCTCTTATCTATTACTGCTTTATCGCTTTGGTGTCGCAATACTAGTGTGTCTAGTCTTAAAGCGGTGGGACTTTGCTAAATACATATCGTTTTTGCTCACTTTTGTAACTATTACTTTTCTATTTGGTGGATTTCTGATAGCAACTCTATCTATCTTTGATATTGTATACACCACTAGCGGTCTACTATTTCTTAATTTCGAGATACCACTTAGTCTATTTGTCGTTCCTATATGGATTTATTCGGTGTTAGTTAACAAAATTTATCACTTTGTTATTAGTAAGATCGGATATAGCAAATTAACTTACAATGCGACTATATATACCGCTAGTGGACATTATAATCTTACTGCTTTTCTTGATACTGGCAACGAACTGACTGATAGCGATGGATCGCCAGTGCTGGTGATGGAACTTAAGACATTTTGCAAGGTGTTCAAGGACTTTCCTTTGCAAAAATTGCTAATGAATGGTGTAGATGACAATCTGCTTGAGGGAGCACATTATATCAATGTAGATACTGTCAATAGCAAAGAAAAAATGCTTGTTTTTAGAGTAGAAAAACTTGTTTTGCATAATACCGCAGGTGACAGTAGTTATAACAATGTAATGGTGGGGCTATCTAGACGAAATTTCAATGATTATAATCTAATATTGCACAAAAATCTTTGTGGATAAGAAAGGAGAATATGAAATGTTTAAATTATTAAAAAAATTAATCGCATGGCTTAAAAATGACGATCTTGTTACGGCAAAAAATATTTTACATTATTTTACTAATGGTGAGGCATTGCCAACGACTTTGACTGAGGAAGAGGAGAAGGATCTAATCGATAAAATGATGGCAGGGGATGTGAATGCAAAAAACACATTGATAGAAAGAAATATAAGGCTGGTTATATATATTGCTAAGAAATTTGAAAACAACAACTTGGAAATGGAAGATATAATAAGCATCGGCAGTATTGGGCTTATCAAGGCAATCAATTCGTTCAAGGGTGACAAGAATATTAAGATTGCTACATATGCCTCTAAGTGTATTGAGAACGAAATACTAATGTACTTACGCAAAACCAGTAGACAGAAGCAAGAAATAAGCATAGATGATCCTATTAATATCGATAGCGAAGGCAATGAGCTAGCATTTGTTGATCTTGTAACTAGCGAAGAGAATACTCCGCATTTCGAAATGGAAAAAATAACTGAAAAGCAGATATTGTGGCAAATTTTAGATAGGCTAAATGCACGAGAGAAGGAGATAATGATACTTAGATTTGGACTACTAGGTCAGGACGAAAAAACGCAAAAAGAAGTGGCTGACGATCTTGGCATAAGCCAGAGTTATATTAGTAGACTGGAGAAAAAAATTGTGTCAAGGATAAAAAAGGAGATAATAAAGGTAGCAAATTAAAAATTTTTGAAAAAATTTACATTATTAAACAATATATTTTTAATAATTTAATTTCTGTGCTATACTTTATCTAAATAGATGTGCAATATATTAGAGTTTTTGCATCAATAACAACAAGATTGAGGTAAGTATGCCAGTATATCCCAGCAAAAAAAGTTCAATTGTATCTAAGAGAAAACGATACCAATCCAAGGTTGGTATAGCTTTAATTTGTGTTTTTTCTATTCTGCTTATCAATATGATATTTAACATTATTGGCTTTGTTAATTCATTTCTATATGGTGTGTTCGGGCTATCTGTGTATCCAGTGTCACTATTCCTTATAGCACTGGGCATCATGAAGATTAAGCGTGTTAAGATCAAACTTTCCGGCAAAGAGTTGACATATCTTATTTTGTCGTTCGTTTGCTTGCTTGCAATAGTGCATGTTCTTACATCCAGTGGGATTATTAATAATTCTTACAAACAATATCTGGTTGATAGTTATACTTGTGCTAGGGGTTATACAGCCGGTGGCATAATATTTAGTTTTCTATGCTATCCTATATACAACATCACACACTTAGCAGGGGCAACAACTATTTTGGCAATATTGCTAGTTCTATTTATTGCATTATTTGTTGACACTATGTACAAGAAGAAACAAGCACAAGTGTATGTAGAAGACGCTAGCAATGGCTATATCAAGAAGGCGGAAGATCAGCCTAACGATGTATCAGATAGTCAAGACTATGTAGCCAAAACACCTAGTGAGACACCTTATGACGAAGATGTTTTTATCTCTGATGACGAGCCTAAGGTGGAAGAAGACGAAACTGCTGAAAGGTCGAAGGCGCTAAAGATATTAGGCTTGGAGAAAGAACCTAGTATGGAAGTGGATGAGGATGATGAAGATCTATTTATAAACGATGACGAAGTATCAGTTAAGAAACCTCAAATGGTGGTGCATGAGGAAGAGCCAATAGATGGCACAATGGAAGAGGATCTAGCACCAGCAATGGCTACACAAACTGTCCAATCTGTTGCAACTAGCAATCCGGTTGACAAAGAAAAACAAGAAATCAAAATGCGTAACAAAGCATATCTAGATGATATAATGGGTAGGTCAAGTGCCACTCCAGAAACTAAGAAAGAAACAATCAGATCACAGAGCGAAGTTAGATCTAGTGCTAAGGAAAAATTGTTTGGCAAACCAACCAATAATATGTTTGATAACAGTCGTGATGATAGAAAAAATAATGATTATTCTGCTCGCAATCAAAACGCATATAATAGCAATAATAACATAACCAGCAGGGGAGATAATTCACGCAATAATAGTTTATTTAATAATGATCGAAACAATAGAAACAACTCGTTTAACAACTACAACAATAAGCAAAACAATATTTCGTCCAGCAATAGTGACATATATGATCCTAACTTGACAATGAAGAGTTATGAGAAGAATAAGACTGACTATATTAATACTCTTAATAACTTTGATACTGACACCGTCAAGATCGCACGTGCTAATGAAGTATACAATATGCAAGAAAATACCCAACGTGCGGATGCTAAAGCATATCAATCCAACATTGTTAATGTAAATGAAATCAACAAGATTAAGCCACCTAAAGAAAAGGTTAAACGAAGACCTTATGTTAGACCTACATTGGATCTATTGCAGACTTATGACAACCAAAATCACATGTCAGAGGACGTACAGGCAAGGGCTCAGAGCCTAGAGCGTGTGCTAGAAAGCTTCCATATTCCAGCCAAAGTCTGTTCTATTGCACAAGGCCCAACATTTACAAGATTTGAGTTGACGATGCCAGTTGGTATATCAGTTAAGAAGATTGACAGCCTTGTGCCAGATATGCAGATGGCACTTGCTTGCAAAGGCTCAATCCGTACCGAAATACCTATCCCAGGCAAGAGTGCTTTTGGTGTCGAAGTTCCTAACGAGAACAAGGAAACTGTTGGCTTAAGAGAGGTTATCGATTCTTATGATTTTCAGAACTCAAAATATACAACCGCTTATGGACTAGGTAAGGACATATCCAATTCCGCCATAATCGGAAATATTGAAAAAATGCCTCACTTATTAGTTGCAGGTACAACTGGTAGTGGTAAATCTGTTTGCCTTAACTCTATGCTTATAAGTTTGTTGTATAAGTCTAGCCCAGAAGATCTAAGGCTGATATTGATAGACCCTAAGAGACTAGAGTTCTCGCTATACAATGGATTACCTCACTTGCTAGTGCCTAATGTAATAACTGACAAAGACAAGGCAATGAATGCTTTTGATTGGCTAATTGACGAAATGAACCGCCGTATTAATTATTTTGACTCGCTTAAGGCTGGTATCAGAAACATAGATGAGTACAACTCCTCCCAATTAGTCAAGAGTGGCGAAAAAGAAAAAATGCCTAAAATTGTAGTAGTTGTAGATGAGTTAAACGAACTTATGATGCAGACTAAGAAAGAGATGGAATCTAAGATTGTTCGTATCGCACAGTTGTCTAGAGCGGTTGGTATTCACCTTGTTCTTGCTACTCAGAGACCTAGTACTGACGTTATTACTGGTCTTGTTAAGAGTAACTTGCCATCTCGTATCGCATTTGCAGTATCATCATTTACCGATAGTTTAACTATCCTAGGTCAGGGCGGTGCAGAAACACTTCTTGGTTATGGTGACATGTTGTATGCTCCAGTAGGTTGCAACAAGCCTCATCGTATCCAAGGTGCTTTCCTAAGCAATCTAGAGGTTGAGAAAGTTGTTGAGTTTGTCAAAGCAAATAACGATTGCATCTTTGATGAAGATCTAGAAGATCAGATGTTTAACAGAAATGTAGAAGAAAATATGGCAGAATCATCAACCGGTGAGAAGGGCAAGAGTAGTGACCCATTGATGAAAGAAGCGGTAAGATGTGCAATTAAGTTCGGCAATATATCCACCACCAAGTTGCAACGTTGCCTAGGCATAGGTTATCCACGTGCTGCTAAGTTGGTTGACGATATGGAAGAACTAAATTATATATCCAAGAAGGATGATAAAAATAATAGAGTTATATTTATATCTCAGCAAGAATTTGAAGAAATTTATGGAGAAGACTTTTAATGGACATACTTAAGAAAAAAATAGGCTTTGTAAGTCTTGGCTGTGACAAAAATCGTGTTGATCTGGAGAAGATGATTAGTAACATCCACTCGGCTGGCTTTGAGATAACAGGTGATGCAAAATCCGCTAATGTGGTAATTATCAATACATGTTCGTTTATCAAAACCGCAAGAGAAGAGTCAATCGAGGCAATTTTGACCGCTGGCAAATGCAAAGAAAACAAGCAACTGGAGCATATCATAGTTACTGGTTGCCTAAATGAAATGCAGTACTCCGACCTAGAGTCTAGTTTGCCAGAAGTAGATGCTTTTGTTAATATCAAAGACAATGATAAGATAGTCGACAAAATATATGCCTTGTATGGCGAAAAGCCAAGAGTGGAGTGCGTATATAGCACTGTTGCAAGAGAACTGACCACTCCACATCATTATGCATATCTTAAGATAGCAGATGGATGTGACAACTTCTGTTCCTATTGCAAGATCCCATACATTAGGGGTAGATATCGCAGTGAATCGCTTGATAACCTTATGATGGAGGCAAAAAACCTAGTAGATAACGGTGTTAAAGAGATTATTCTCGTTGCCCAAGATGTAACCAAGTATGGCAGTGATTTCAAGGATGGAACAACCCTTGTTACATTGATCAGAAGACTGTCGGAGTTACAGGGTTTGCACTGGATAAGGCTATTATATTGCTATCCAGAGAGTATCACAGATGACCTTATTACAGAGATTAGAGACAACCCAAAGGTGTGCAAGTATCTAGATATTCCATTGCAACACGTAGACTCTGATATTCTGAAATCAATGAACCGCAAAAATAATTATGACAAAATTGTTAACCTTATAAATAAGTTAAGACATGAGATCCCAAACATAGCACTAAGAACCACATTTATAGTTGGCTTGCCGGGCGAGAAAAAGGAACACTTCAATAGATTGTTGCAGTTTGTTAAAGACTTCAAACTTAATTATGTGGGCTTCTTCAAATATAGTCGAGAAGAGGGGACAAGAGCGTACGACTTTGCTGGACAGGTATCTGAGAAGACCAAACAGAGTAGACTGGATGCAATATCCGAAGTACAATATGCCAATGTGTTGGAAACCAATGCAAATGAGGTTGGCAAAGAATATGAAGTCGTGGTAGACAGGATCGAGGATGATTATGCTGTGTGCCGTAGCCAATATCAAAATCCAGAATCGGATAATGTCATATATGTTAACAATCTAAATATGCATATAGGTGAGTTTTACAAAGTCAAAATAGTCGCTTACGAAGGCTATGACTTGGAAGGAGAAAGATTATGAATACACCTACGAAAATCACTATGGTAAGAATAATGCTTACCCCACTAATGCTATTCTTTTATTTGGCTGATTTTATACCTTACAACCTTGGCAAACTATTTGCGTTTATATGTTTCTTTGGTGGTGTAATGACAGACTTTTTGGACGGATATCTAGCCAGAAAGAACAACCAAGTAACTAACTTGGGCAAGTTTCTAGACCCAATTGCCGACAAGCTTTTGGTTACTACATGTATGGTATTGTTAATTACTGGCGCTAATCCGGTTATACCAACAATCACAGGTATTATCTTTATGTTCTTCAACTTGCAACGTGACTATATGATTACTGGCTTTAGACAGATAGGTCAGTTGAAGGGGATTATTGTTGCATCAGATATACCGGGCAAATTGAAAGCAATCTTCCAATATATTACTCTTAATATCTGCATGTTCTATGCTTATATTAGAGAATTATCTTGGGGTGCTGATCACACATTACATACAGTATATTTAATTGTAATGTATGCGTTTATTGTTCTAACTTGCTTATTTATGATTATCTCCGAAGTTAACTATATTATCAAAAATCCTAATGTCTTGAAGGATGAGCCAAAAGAGACTGCCCCTAAGACAGAAGAAAAGAAATCGGAGACTACTACAGCACAATCTTGATTGCGAGTATTGATATGATAAATTATGCATATTTAGACATTGATTACGATCCAACTTTTAGCGATCCGATCCTAGAATATTTATCCTATAGTTTAGCGAAATATGGCATGTCACTTGATAATTTCAGTGGCATGGCTTTTTCGCTTGATAATGTCAAGAATTTTCTAAGTATTTGCCCTAATAGCCTAGTTTTTGTCAAATTAAGTACATCTTTTGACAAAAACGAGCAATTAAAGAAATACTTGTGTGAGTGTTTTGATACATTTTTGACTAAAAACACTGCTAACAAATTTGCAATTGAGAGTTATCTAAGATTATGTCAATCTGACATCGCCAATGCCCAAGATTTCGAGAAAGAATCGCTTATTCCTGATGGTGCAGAACCTCTTAATAGTGATATGGGCTTTGTGCAAGGCTATATGCTTAATTACAAGAGCTATAATTTTTGTTTTTTGCCACCTAAGATAGAGCAGGTTAAGGATATTGTTAACAATCGCTTACCGAGTATATTTGCTAGACTGTACAAGACTCCAACAGAGTTTATTAATCTTAAGACATTTGGACTAAATAGAGAACAGATAATGCAACAGATCAAGCCTTTTGTTAATAATAGCCTAGGGGTAAGTATCAATATTGCAGAGAAGTATACTGATGCACTTATTTCTATCGGTTATGATAGTCATGCGTCAGAGAGTGAAGTTAATAATTTTGTGTCACAGATCTGTGAAACACTTCGAAAGCACCTATATGCAACTGAAGACTCCGATATATTTACAATTGCCTTAGATATGATGAGATTGACTGGCAAGAAATTGGCGTTGGTTGAAAGTCTAACAATGGGTACGTGTTTTGGTGAATTTGCTAATGTTTCTAATGGTAAAATCAACGATAGCATTGGATATTTCAAAATAATCAACAATATATCCGACCTTATTGATTGCAAAGGTGTAGATAGAGATATTGTATCAACTAAGGGACTATATTCAGTTGATTCTACTTACGAGATATCTACTGCAGTAATTAATGAGACTGGTTGCGATCTGGTTCTGTCATCCTTGGCGGAGTACAACGAGACTAGTGAACAAGCCATTGCTTATCTTGCGGTAGGCGATCAAGACGGCATACACATATATAAGCAGACTATCAAGGGTGATAAGTCGGTTATCGGCAAATTGGTTGCACACAATATGTGTTTTTACTTGATCCGAAAACTAAAACAGAACGATTTAATTTTTGATCAAACTTTAGCAAATATGTGAACAAATGTTTGATTTTTGATACACAATGTGATATAATCATGGATGTAAAATCAAATTATTCAAGGATAACAATTATGGATGAAAATAAGAAGAAAGCGTTAGAATTGGCTCTATTGCAGATTGAGAAACAATTTGGCAAGGGCAGTATTATGAAATTGGGTGATACCCAGTATCAAAATGTTGAAGTTATTCCTACAGGATGCTTAACATTGGATGCAGCATTGGGTATTGGTGGTGTTCCTAGAGGACGTATTATTGAGATCTATGGTCCAGAGTCTTCTGGTAAAACAACTGTATCTCTACATATCTTGGCTGAGGCTCAGAAGATGGGTGGCACAGCAGCATTTATAGATGCAGAGCATGCTCTAGATCCTATCTATGCATCACATCTAGGCGTAAATGTAGACGAATTGTATGTCAGCCAGCCAGATACTGGTGAACAAGCACTAGATATATGCGAGTCTTTGGTTAGAAGCGGTGCGGTTGATATTATTGTTATCGACTCAGTTGCTGCACTTACACCTAAGGCAGAGATCGATGGTGAGATGGGAGATAACTTCATCGGTACACAAGCTAGACTTATGAGTCAGGCTTTGCGTAAATTAACTGCTATCACCAACAAGAGCAAGACCTGTGTTATCTTCATTAACCAATTGCGTGACAAGATTGGTGTAATCTATGGTAGCCCAGAGACAACTACTGGTGGTAAAGCACTAAAATTCTATTCTAGTATCCGTCTAGATGTAAGAAAGGTTGATACAATCAAGGATGGCGCTAATATCATAGGTAACAGAACCAAGGTTAAGGTTGTTAAGAATAAGATGGCTCCTCCATTCAAGGTTGCAGAGTTTGATATCATGTACGGCAAAGGTATTGATAAGATCGGTTGCATAATTGATGTCGCAATCGATGCAGATATAATCAATAAGAGCGGTAGTTGGTATTCTTACAATGGTAGCAAAATTGGTCAAGGCAAGGAAAATGTCAAGGCATTCTTGCAAGCATCTCCAGAGTTGCTAGCAGAGGTAGAGGCTAAGGTAAGAGAGAAGATGGATGCAATCTCCGGCAAGGTTGAGGTTGACGAACAATAATAATTAAGCATAAGCACACTGTTGTACTACAAAATACATACAGTGTGTTTTTTGTTCTTTTAGGTTAAAAAATTTTTTTGTATAATTAAAAATATTTTGTATTTAAGTAAATCTATGCAATAATATTGTTGTTGTACACATAACATGTGTAACTATATAACAAAAATAATAGTTGCTATTATGCGACTATAAAATATAGTTAGAAACAACACTATAAGAGGAGAAAATATAAATGACAAAAAGTAAAAAAATGTTAGCCTTAGTCATTGCATTAGTTGTTATGTTGGTTGCAGTCAGTGGTACACTTATTGCAGTACTGGTTGCTGGCAACCAGAGTGCCCAGTCTAAGGTACATGTTAAGTACACTAGTAGTGATGTCAATGTTAAGGTAGAGGCTAAATACTATGTTGGATCAACTGGTACAGACATGGTAGACAAGAGCAATAGCAATGCAAAATCTATAGAACTGGATGCTAATAAGACATCAGGTTCACTTGATCAACCCGCATCTGAGGTCTCACTAAGCAAAACTAATAATAAAATAATATACGAATATAAGTTTACTAACTTATCCACAACCATCCCAGCCACTATCGGTCAGTTAGTTGAGAATGGCAGTGTTGTTGTGCCAAAAGATAGCAATAACAATGTGCATCTAACATACACATCATCATCATCCGCACTAGGTTTAGGAGCAACTAGTGACGCAACTACACTTAACACGCAAGGTCTTCCAGCAGGAACAACAAGATATGTATATGTTATTGTATCTATTGTAGAACTACTTAATAATGTAGACTTTGAGGGCACATTTGGCTGGGATCTAGCAAAAGGTACTACTGCTAGCCTAGATACAACAGGTAGCGGAAATAGTATCGTTAATGTTAACACATCTCAGACAGGTTTCTACAACGCAGCATCACTACAAAATATAGACCTTATGGTAGGTGTAGAGAACCAAGAACCAGATATCTATCCAATGATAGCTAACAAATGCTTTACAGGTTGGTACACCAATTCTGCACTTACAACCAAAGCAGTCTTCCCTATGGTAGTTACTGCGGATACTAAGTTGTATCCAAAAAATGAAACTGCCACGAGTGGGTTGGTTTATGGGTATAGTGCCTCATCACAAACATATCACATAGGTGATGGAAGTTCATCTTTTGCAGGAACTGCAACAGAAATTATAATTCCAGACATGTTTGATGATGGCACTAATGGATTAAAAGAAGTAAAAAGTGTTTATCCAGAGGCTTTTAGTGGTTGTGTGAATATATCAGAAGTTGTTTTTCCTAAGAATTTAGTAGCTATTGGTAGATACGCATTTGACGGATGTTCAAGTTTAACAAGCATTAATCTTCCAAAAGGGTTGATAGAACTTAATCGCTATGCGTTTAAAGATTGCAATAATGTAAAAAGTATAATAATTGAAAGCGAAAATCTTATGACATTTGATAATAGTGTTTTTTATAATTGTAGTAAGAGTTTAGTCAGTATCAAAGTAACATCTAGCAGTTTATATCTAAGATCTGAAGGAAACTGCTTAATAGATACAAGGTATAATATACTGCTTATAGGATGTCGAAATTCAGTTATACCTAATTATATAACAGATATTGCACCATGGGCATTTTACAATTGTAAACAATTATCAAATATTAATATACCTGTAAGTGTAGAGTATATTGGCAATGAAGCATTTTATGGTTGTGACAATTTAACTAGTGTTGTATTTGATGATACAATTGGTTGGAAATCTGGAGGGACGAGTATTGACATTTCTAAAGTAGATTATACTGCGAACGCATTGTTATTAAGAACTGCAGATGGTTCATTTTCTAAATCATAAAACTTGTTATTTTATATAATTGGTTTAACTTTATAAGCAAAAAATCGAAGCTTATAAAGTTTTTTTATGTAAAAAATTGATTTATTTTGGAAGATTTGCTACAATTTGATAGATAGTCAGGTAAATAATATGAGATTTTGTTCATTGGCTAGTTCCTCCAAAGGGAATTGTAGCGTTGTATATACAGACAATACGCATATCTTAATAGATGCAGGGATTTCCCTTGGTGAGATAGAGTTGAAGTTACAAGCTCTGTCTATTTCTGTTGCAGACCTTGACGGAATTATTATCACTCACGAGCATGGTGACCATATCAAGAGTGTAGGTGCTCTGAACCGCAAATACGGTGTAAAAATATTTACCCATATTTTGGCTTATGATAGCCTTATCAAGAAGTTGGGCAAAGTTAGAGAAAATACTGTACTTACTTTTTCGGATGTGCCTTTTAAGATAGGTGATCTGGTGGTTGAAGCATTTAGGCTTCCGCACGATGTGCCATGCTGTTGTGGGTTCAACATTTATCACAATGCTCGCAAAATCAGTTTTGCAACCGATTTGGGACACATAACAGAAGACATTATTGCTAAGTTCTATGATAGTAAGTTGGTTGTACTAGAGTCCAATCATGATGAAACAATGCTTATGGCTAATCCGAAATATTCTTTCCAATTAAAACAGCGTATCAAGGGAGAAAACGGACACCTTAGCAATATTGTATGTGCCAAGGTTGTTAGTAGGCTTGCGACTAACAATGTTAGACAAATGGTGCTTGCACACCTTAGCGAGGAAAATAACACACCAGAGTTGTGTTATAATACAGTGACCAAATATCTACGCAGTGTAGGAGTTGAACCAGAGGTCAATATCAAGATATTTGTGGCATCCCCACACAATCTTAGTCCGATATTTCATATAGTGTAGGATTTAGAAGGCAAAATACTTAAAAATGTCTATTTTATGCAAAAATTAATGATTTTATGTGTAATTTTTTGATTTTTTAGCGAAAATTGTTCAAAATTTGAGCAGTTTTTGCTTTTTTTAGAGTGTTTTGACAAATTTTTGTTGTATATATTAGATGAAGTTTTTTGGAAAAGTAGGGTAATATTTTGGAAAAATTTGGTTTTTCTAATACATGGATTAGTGACCTAAAAGGAAGGGTCAATATTGTTTCTATTGCCAGCAAGTATATCAAGTTAGATAAGAAAGGCAAACAATATTGGGCATGTTGTCCATTTCATTTAGAGAAGACTCCTTCATTTGCAATCAATGAGATAGAGCAGTTTTTTAAGTGTTTTGGCTGTGGTGTTAGCGGTGATGTAATCAACTTTGTTGAGAAGATTGAGGCGGTTGACTTCTATGATGCATGCAAGATTTTGGCAAAAGAGTGTAATATGGAGTTGCCAACATTTGACAAAGACAACACCATTGCATTGACTAAACAGAAGAAAGATACATATCTCAATATTTTGCGAGATTCTGCAAGATACTATTATGGCAATTTGAAGAACCCTAGCAGTAAGCCAGCATTGGATTATATTCAGAAGAGACATTTGGATGCCAAGACTGTACTAGATTTTGGCATAGGTTATAGTCTGGGCTGGAATGAAATAGTTACATACTTAAGCAAATTGGGATATTCTAAGGAAGATATGGTTGCATCGGGTGTGGTGGAGCAGAAGAACGGATCATATTTTGATGCTCAAGCCAAGAGGTTGGTTTTTCCAATAATCAACAGTTATAACGAAGTAATTGGTTTTAGTGCCAGAATGCTAGAGAATGCGGACTTTGCTAAATATAAGAATACAACCCAGACACTTATATTTGATAAGAGCCGAACAGTGTATAATATTAATAACATTAAGAAATTGAAGAATACTGAAGGACTAAAAGAAATAATTATTGTAGAAGGTCAGATGGATGTAATATCTCTTCATCGCAGTGGTATACGTAATGCAGTGGCTTGTATGGGTACAGCATTGACGCAATATCATGCTAAGGAGTTGAAGAGATTTACGGACAAAGTCGTTGTGTGCTTTGATGGTGATGGTGCAGGAATTAAGGCGACTCTGCGTAGTCTTGAGATCCTAGTAGGTGTGGGGCTTAATGTATATGTAGCCTCTCTTCCTGCAGGCGTTGACCCAGACGAGTTTGTGCTAAAGTATGGCAAAGAGAGTTATGAGGACTTGATAAAGAATGCAAAATATTGGATAGAATATCTAATGTATTATTATAGCCAGAAATATGACCTAAAGAAGTTAGAAGAGAAAACAAAATTTGTTGCAGAATGTTTAACTGTTATCAATACTCTATCTAGTGAGAGCGAGAAAGATATATATCTAAGCAAACTGCGTGACATGACTAACATTGCAATCAGCGTCCTTAAGGATGATCTAAAGAATATCAAATCTACTAGCATAACTGATGAGGTAGACGAAAATAGTGTTAAAGGCACTAATGACAGCGTTAATCTTAAGGAAAACGCTTATGTTAAGGCGGTTAAGTTTGTTATATCGGCACTTTTGTTTAAGAAAGAATATGCCAAATTGGATGAAAATATCAAGGAAAATATCAAGAACGGCGATTATATAAGAATATACGAATATATAGAAAAGCAATATGTTGAGGGCAATGTTCCTAAGGTTTCTACTATATTTGACTTGTTTGAGGATGCAACTAATAACTCGGATGTCAATGACATTATCAATTACGAGTTTAGTCCGCAAGAAGACAATGCAAAATATTATCAGGACTGTGTAAATACACTAACATCTTACGGATTATTGCTTAAGCAGGACGAGTTGTCACGCAGACTTAGACAGACTAGTGATAATAATGAAAAAATGGAAATAGCAAGAGAATTGCAGAAACTAATTTCAAAGAGAAAAGGATTATAGAAATGTTGAACGACGGAATAATGAATGATTTACAGTCAATAGTAAAGAAATATAGCAAAGATGGTGTCATAACACAAGAACAATTGTGTGATAGATTAATACAACACGACTTGACTTCTAACGAGTACAATGAAGTTGTTGATTATCTTAACAACGAGGGTATCACCGTAGAGATGCCAGAGGACGAGATTAAGGATTCCGACCTAAAACAGATTATTAATTCGGTTAAGGTAGATGACCCAGTTAAGATGTACTTGAAGGATATCGGAACAGTGCAATTGCTTACTGCCGACCAAGAGGTTGAGTTAGCTAAGAAGATCTTAGAAGGCGATGAGTATGCTAAATCTGAGTTGTGTGAGAGAAACTTGAAATTGGTTGTGTCAATAGCCAAGAAATATGTTAATCGTAGCAGTATGCAGTTTCTCGATCTTATCCAAGAAGGCAACCTAGGATTACTTAAGGCAGTCGAAAAGTTCGATTATACTAAAGGTTTCAGATTTTCGACATATGCAACATGGTGGATTAGACAAGCAATAACCAGAGCAATTGCAGATCAAGCCAGAACAATTCGTATCCCAGTACACATGGTTGAAACAATACATAGACTATCTAGAGTAAGCAAACAGTTAATGCAAGAGTTGGGTAGAGATCCATCTAATGCAGAGATAGCAGAGCGTATGGGTATAACTGAGCAGAGAGTGTGCGAGATTCAGAAGATTGCACAAGATCCAGTATCTATTGAGAGCCCAGTAGGCGAAGAAGACGAGAGCAAAATAGGTGATTTCCTAGAAGATGAAAGTACGACATCTCCATCGGATGACGCATCTCAGAGTCTGCTTAAGGTTCAATTGATGTCAGTTATCGAGACTTTAACTCCAAGAGAACAGAAGGTTATTAGACTAAGATATGGTCTAGATGACAATCACCCAAGAACCCTAGAAGAGGTTGGCAGAGATTTCAATGTAACAAGAGAGAGAATAAGACAGATCGAAGCAAAGGCACTAAGGAAGTTGCGTAACCCAAATAGAAGTAAAAAATTAATGGATTATATGGAATAATGAACTCAATCAAATTATCTAAAAGATTGCAAGCAATTGCTAATTGTGTGATTGGCAAAAGGGTCGTTGATGTAGGGTGTGATCATGGCAAAGTGGCTTATTACCTTATAGCCAATAATATTGCAGAATATGTTGTCTGTACAGACATTAGTGCACCCAGTGTGGCAAAGGCGGAAAAGTTGCTACGAGAAAACAAAATAGCAAAAAGTAAATATGATATCAGATGCGGAGATGGTCTTGAGACTGTATCCAGTGCTGACCGTCTAGACACAACGATTATTGCTGGAATGGGCGGTTATGAGACTATTAAAATATTGCAGAATGCAGGCTTTTTGACAAAAACTCTAGTACTGCAACCACAAAGGAACTGGGTAGATGTCAAGAAATATGTACTAAGTGTACAATACAGTATTGTGTATGATAGAATAATATTTGATGATGGTAAGTACTATAACATAATTATTTGTCAACTTGATTGCAATAATAGTGATGCGATTAATGAGTTTCAGTTGCATTACGGCAAAGACAACTATGTAGGTGATACACAAGACTTTGTGTCTTATTTAGCCTACGAAGAGGAGAAATTACAAAAAATACTATCTAAGGTTGCTAAAGATGATAGACAATTAGTTGAGACTATGCTAAACTTAAATAGACAAGCAAAACAAAAATTAGGAGATATTAATGAATAACATATTACAATATCAAGCCATAGATATGGAATTAGACAAGTTAATTAAGCAGAAGAACACTTTTGAGGAAATCGAGTTGATTGAGAAGATGAAGGGTATTGTCAAGAATGCACAAAACAATAGTATTAAACTTGACTCCGAGGCAAAAAAGTTGTTGGACGAGTATAACAAATTAAAAGTTTCTTATGATAAGCAACTTAAAGCAATCCAAAGCCTAATTAATCAAGATGTTAACTCAATGGATCGTGATCAGATCACAGATAACCTTGTTAAAATCAATTCTATCAGTAGCGAACTATTTATGATCGAAAGAAATCTAAATATTGTTATAACCAAGATTAGCACTGCTTTGAAAGAATTTGAGAACAACAAGAAGACTGCTGTTATTGCTAAGAATAAGTACAAGGATGCTAAGGAAGAGTATAGCAAGAAGGTAAAAGAACTAGAACCGGTTATTGCTAAGAAGATGCAAGATCTTAAATCTCTAGAGTCTAAGCAAGACCCTGAGCTATTTGCAAAATACAAAGCATATAAGAATGACGGTATATTCCCAGTATATACTCAACTACAGAATGGCGCATGCGGATATTGCAGAATGGAGTTGCCTAAGAACAAGTTGGACTCACTTAAGAACTCTAATTATATCGTTTGTGAGCATTGCAGAAGAATAATATTCAATAAATAGGATATATTTATATTTAACAAACTATTTTGACTATGTAGTGTGTGTAAGTGTCAATAATACTTTAGGGTATGTGACGCTGTGAGGGAAATATATAATTAAGCCCTATAATGTAGGCGATTACAAAAAAAACGACATATTGTAAAAAACAAAACAATATGTCGTTTTTTTGTATTATCATTTTATATTATATAATATTGTATAATACTATATTATTTATGCTATATTTCTGGAGTAAAACTAGCAAATACTATATTGTCAGCATAAGGCAAAACACGTTTGTACTCTTCCTGAGACATAACATTGTACGCTATAACACCCACAACTTTGTTCTTACGGATGTATTTAGTAGGAAGATCCTTGGCAATATACACAATGAAATCTGCTTTGGATAGCTTAAGATATTTTAATTTCTTCAACTTAGATGTCTTGATATTGGCATAAGTCTTGATATCTTTGAAGCAACCACTCTTGATCATGCGTGTGTACCATGGTGCATTGTCGTAGAACCACTCTAGCACAAAAGGATTGACAGACATTATTGCAACTCTGCCAGGACAATCATGCTTCTTGCAATATGCATCCAAGATTTGTTCTATCTTAGATTCCATTTTACCCACAAACGACTCGTTCATTATCTCAATCACAACAGGAACTTGGTTATCAACAATGTCTAATGCCTCAGCAAGTGTCAATATATGTTCCTTTGTATTTCTTATAGTCAATTCTTTGATCTCATCATAAGACACATTAGTAACATAAGCATTTAGCCCAGTTGATTCTCCTAGGGACTTGTGCTTAAAGCATACTATTGTATCGTCCTTAAGGATTTGAACCACAAGATTGATGGCATAGCCAGCCTTGACTGCAGCCTCTATAGCAGGTGCAGTTAGACATGGTGCTTCTTCGCTTACAATCCCAAATCTAGATATATATTGTTCTAACAACCACTCGTTATGCATGATATCGAAATAGTCGTCTGCAAATTTAATGTCGGTTAGTGCGTTTGCTCTCTGAAGGGTAAGGATGTCTACTTTGTAAGACTTCCATAAATTTTCGTTGTTGTTTTCTTTCATACTTTATATCCCAAGACCTATAGCACATAGCAATAGGTGTTATTATATTTTTACTTGTATACCCACATTTCCGATAATGTGATAGGTGAGTATTTTCCTTGATAGATATTGATGCTTTGCAATATCTTAGGTACATCAACTTATGTTTTAATAGCCGTGATGTAATGTTTAGTATAATATAAGTCTGATATTTCTTCAATATTATACTAACACTTTTTTGTCGTTTTTTCCAAACTTTTTTACTTAATTTTTCAATTATTAACCATTTATTGTCAAAAATTAACCACATTTTGATCATTTTGAGGCAGGTAGTGGCACATTTTTTGATTTTTCTTGAGATTTTCTATTTGCTATTTGCCGATCTATAATGTATACTTTTAGTCGTATAGATTGCTTATGTAGGTAGCATAGGTAGGTCAATGTATATTATATACAATATTATTGTGCTATATCATGTTTCACATAATATATGCATTGACTTCAAAGACAAGAGTAGTGACATAATAAAGGAAGAAGAGTATGAGCGAAAGAAGTGACCGAATAAGAAATTTTTGCATAGTTGCACATATTGACCATGGCAAAAGCACATTGGCAGATAGACTGCTGGAAATTACTGGCACGGTAGCCAAGCGTGATATGACAGAACAATTGCTAGACAGTATGGATATAGAGAGAGAGCGTGGAATAACAATCAAGTTGACGCCATCTACCATGAAGTATACTTGTGATGGGGTGGAATATACCCTTAATCTAATAGATACGCCGGGGCATGTTGACTTTACTTATGAGGTTTCTCGTTCACTAGCAGCATGCGAAGGGGCGATATTGATAGTAGATGCTACTCAAGGCGTAGAGGCACAGACCCTTGCCAATGTGTATCTTGCTCTGGACAATAACCTAGAGATATTGCCGGTTATCAATAAGATCGATCTACCTAGTGCCGATGTAGAGGGTGTCAGAAAAGAGATAGAGGATGTTATTGGCATCCCTGCCGATGTAGCACCTGCTGTTAGTGCTAAGGATGGAACCAATTGCGAAGATGTTCTTAGACAGATAGTAAAGTATATCCCAGCACCTAAGGGTAACGAAGATGGGGCACTAAGGGCATTGATTTTTGATAGTTATTACGACAACTTCAAGGGTGCAGTATCGCTAGTGCGTATAGTAGATGGCAAAGTTAAGAAAGGGGATAAGATCAAGTTCTTCCAGACAGGCAATGTTTACGACGTGACAGAGGTTGGTATTTTTGAACCTAAGCCTACAGAGAAAGACATCCTAGAAATGGGCGATGTTGGATATATATGTGCCAGCATCAAGAATGTTAACGAAACCAAGGTTGGCGATACTATTACACTTGCTGACGTACCTGCACATGAGGCTTTGCCGGGATATAAAGAGGCTAAACCGGTTGTGTTTAGCGGAATATTCTGCGTAGATGGCTCAAAATACAATGACCTTAAGGATGCTTTGGAAAAACTTAAACTAAATGATGCTGCTTTAGAATATGAGCAAGAAGTGTCGCAGGCGCTAGGTTATGGATTCAGATGTGGATTCCTTGGACTGCTACATATGGAAATCATTCAAGAGAGGCTGGAGAGGGAATACAACCTAGACCTGATCACAACCGCTCCTACAGTTAGTTATAGAGTTCACAAGACTAATGGCGAAGTGCTTGATGTGAGCAATCCTGCAGACTTGCCAGAACCTCAGTCAATTGCCTTTACTGAAGAACCAATGATTAGAGTTAATATCTTTACTCCACCAGAGTATGTGGGAGAGTTGATGCAGTTGTGTCAAGAGAGACGTGGAATACATGTGGATCTACAGTACTTGGATGAAAAAAGATGTCAGCTTATATATAAGATACCACTTAACGAGATAGTTTTTGATTTCTTTGATCAACTAAAATCTCGTTCTCATGGATATGCTAGCATGGATTATGAGATTGTTGGATATGAACCTAGTGACTTGGTTAAACTAGATATTTTGCTAAATGGCGAAATTTGTGATGCTCTTAGCCTTATTGTTCATCGTGACAAAGCCTATGCTAGAGGTAGGGCAATAGCTGAGAAATTGAAAGAAGTCATCCCTAGACAATTGTTTGAGATTCCTATTCAGGCAACTATTGGATCTAAGGTAATAGCCAGAGAGACAGTAAAAGCTTTGCGTAAAGATGTGTTAGCAAAGTGCTATGGTGGAGATGTAACTCGTAAAAAGAAATTGCTAGAAAAACAAAAACGAGGAAAGAAAAGAATGAGACAGATAGGTTCTGTTGAGATCCCTAGTGAGGCATTTATGTCCATTCTTAAGATTGACTAGTATGGATAACTTGGGTATATATATTCACATTCCGTTTTGTCTAAGTAAGTGCAGATATTGCGATTTTAACTCTTTTGCTGGCAAAACACATTTGCAAAAAGATTATCTATTCGCCTTAATTAAACAGATAAGAGGCACTGCAGATAGGTGCAAAGGGCGAGAAGTAGACACTATATATATTGGTGGCGGAACACCAAGTTGTATGTTCAATGGTGCTATTCAGACAATACTGGCAGAAGTGCGAAAGTATTATAAGATAAGAGATGATGCAGAGATATCTATGGAAGCTAATCCCAATAGCATAACTATGGATAAAGCATTGGAGTGGCGAAATGCTGGCGTCAACAGAATAAGCGTGGGGCTACAGACTACGAGATCAAGTGCTTTGCAATTAATAGGCAGAACACACACCAAGAAGGACTATGTCAATGCAATACAGGTGCTTCATAATGCTGGATTTAACAATATCAATACCGATCTTATGATAGGATTGCCTAAGCAGAAGTCATCTGATGTGAGATATACCGTAGATCTATGTGCCAAGTTGGGGTGTAAGCATATCAGTTGTTATAGCCTTATATTGGAAGAAAATACACCGCTGTATGCTATGGTTAAAGAAGGTAAAGTGAAACTGCCTAAAGAAGCTAAGACTATTGGGATGTATAACACTGCATATACTGAGTTAACTAAGTTAGGTTATAATAGATATGAGGTCAGTAACTTTGCATTGGATGGATATAGGTGTAGACACAACCTTAATTGTTGGAATATGTGTGAGTATCTTGGCTTTGGGGCAGGGGCTTGCGGATATTATGACAATGTAAGATATGAGAATACAAAATCTATAGAAGATTATATCAATAAGATTAATAACAACGTAGATCCAATAGTAGATTATGATAAGTGTGATCAATCATCTAATTACGAAGAAATGATTATGCTAGGATTGCGAACAACGGATGGCATAACTATAGATAACCTAGATAAGTGCCTAGGATGTGACTTTGTTGAGAAATACAGAGATACTATAGATAAGTATCAGAAACTAGGATTGATAGAAATATTGGATGGCAGGCTCCGTGTCACTTCCAAGGGTTTCTTTGTCCTAAATCAGATAATATTAGATTTTGTTATGTAAAAACTATCCTATAGATAATATGGGATAGTTTTTTTATAAAAATTTGTGAAATATTTAATTTTATTTTGAAAAAATATATGATTGTGACATAATATAAGTATGAGGAAAAATGTTTGCATTTATAGTTTAATAAGAGATTTTACATTGTTAAATGTTTTAACAATGGCTTCTTTTAGGCAAGATGTAATAGTTCAACGGGGGGTATTACTAGATAATTCTAGTATTATCATAACCGATATAACTCAATATAACGATAATAACAACTTAAGTCGATGGTGTTTCTAGGCAACTTAGGTTGTTTTTTCGTATTTTTTATAGGCTTTGGGCGACCACTGTCGTGATCTAGCGGGCGTTTCCGCCCACCATGCGAGCCTTTTTGGCTCGCATGACCCAAAGCCCTCGCTTGCTTGTATCAACTATTTTCCCTCAAATAAAAATGTATTGTATACAAAGCAAATATATTTGTACAAAAATAAGAATACGTTAAAAAAGGAAAAATAATGATAACAAAAAACAGAAAAATGCTAGCGTTGATAATTGCATTGGTTATAACATTGGTTTCGGTCAGTGGGACTCTTATTGCAGTATTGGTTATCAGCAACCAGAGTGCACAATCAACAGTTCATGTTAAATATACCAGTACTGATGTTAACGTAAGAGTAGAAGCTAAGTATTATGTAGGTACGACAGGTACAGACATGGTAGACAAGAGCAATAGCAATGCAAAATATCTAGATTTAGATGCTAATAAAACATCAGGTTCTCTTGATCAACCATCTAACGAAGCGGTCGAGCTAAGCAAAACTAATAACAAAATAATCTATGAATACAAGTTCACCAACTTATCTACAACTATCCCAGCAACTATAGGTCAGCTGGTCGAAAATGGCAATGTTGTTGTTCCAAAAGACAGCAATAACAATGTAAAACTAACATATACATCGTCTTCAACATCCCTAGGTTCAGGAGCAACTAGTGACGCAACTACACTTAATACCCAAGGACTTCCTGCAGGTACAACAAGATATGTCTATGTTATTGTGTCTATTGTAGAACTACTTAATGATGTAGATTTTTCTGGCAGTTTTGGTTGGGATCTAGCGAAAGGTGAGGCTATTACATCCAATACAACTGCAGGTAGTCAATCTATCGTTGTAGACACCACAGACGTGAAATTGTATAACAAATCTGCTATGGAGAATATACAATTGGTCGTAGGAGTAGAGAACACCGAGCCGGACTACCCAATGATAGAAGACAAATGTTTTACTGGTTGGTATACTGATGAAAGTTTAGAAACTAAAGCAGTTTTTCCATTAACTCCAACTGCTGAAACCAAATTGTATCCTAAGTATGAAACAGCAACAAGTGATCTTACTTATGTGTATAATGAAGCATCACAAAGCTATTTTGTTGGGGATGGAACTACATCATATTCCGGGTCGACAAAAAATATTGTTATTCCTGATACATATAACAATGGAACCAATGGATTACATGCGGTAACATGTATTAACGATTGTGCGTTTTTAAAAACTAGTATTATTAGTGGTATTGTAATTCCAGGTTCTGTTAGTAATATAAGTATAGGAGATAATAGGGCATTGAAAGGCGGCATAACTACAGTGTCTGTATCTTCGGCTAATCCTGTATATAAGAGTGAGAATACATGTATAGTACGCAAGGCTGATAATTGCTTAATATACGGAGGCCAGAAATATGATATACCAAAATATGTAACATCAATATATGATTATGCATGTTTTGGTTCATATGCTACAACAATTGCATTAAGAGAAGGTGTTGTTAGTATTGGAAGGCATGCTTTTTATAATAATAAGTTTGCTGAGCTTATTATTCCATCTAGTGTTGTCAATATTGATGAATTGGCATTCTCTTCTTGTATGCACTTAAAAAGGGTTACTTTTAAAGAAGGCTTACTTAGTATAGGAAAAGAGGCATTTAGAGGCTGTGTTTCTCTAACAAGTGTTACAATTCCGAGCACAGTAACCAGTTTGGATCGTCTAGCTTTTATTAATTGTACAGCATTAAATTCTTTTTGGGTTTCAGATAATAACAAAGTGTATAAGGGTGAAAGTAATTGTGTAATGTTAAGAGCAGAACCTACTGTTTTGTATTGTTGTTTTGCAAATGGTACTATTCCTGCCTATATAACTAAAATAGGTGATTATGCATTTTACTATAATACGGCACGTGGCTCGCTTCATATACCAAAATCTGTAACGGAAATAGGTGTTAGTGCTTTTGAATCTTCTTCAATTAAGGGTAGCGTCGTTATACCAGATAGTGTAATTACTATTGGAAATTCTGCTTTTAAAAGCTGTAACATAACAAGTGTGACAATTGGTAATGGCGTTAAAAGTATAGGGGTAAACGCTTTTTATTATTGTGGTAACTTAACAAATATTACATTCAATACAATAACTGGCTGGACTGTCACAAATGACAGTAGCGCAACCACTGGAGATCCAGTTACCGTGTCAAAATCTGATACAAAAGCTAATGCGACACTACTAAGAACAACACATGCAAGTAAATATTGGCACAGGGCATAGTGAAGATAATTTAATTATTTTTAAAGAAATCTGTTTAATTTACATTTTTTAATTAATAATAAAAGTTGTTTAATTTTGTACAAGTGAATTAAAAAATATTGCAAATATTGGTTTTGCAATATTTTTTTTGTGTGCGGTGGGTGGTGTCTGTTAGGTCTGAAAATATAACGAAATAACAAGGTATTGACAGATATATTAAGACAACAATGCAATCATAGATATTTTAAGGGTATATATAAATAAAAAAAGAGTAACCTAAAAATGATTTTTCTTATGTTACTCTTAGTTTTTGGGTTTGGAATATTGGGGTTGGTTACAATCTGCCCAAGATCCTCTCGCATTCAGATAGTAGGTGAGACATGTCAGAATTGTTAAGGATGTAATAATCGGCAATTGCTATTGGACCAGCTTTCTCTATATTCTCGATCTCTGTTAGATCACGCTTGTCAACCTCTGCACTGGTTAAGGCTCTAGTTGGTCTATTGGCAATTCTTGCTTTTCGGATATCCTTGTCTACTACTACGCTTATTATTTTGAAATTGTCTCCGTAGATGTCTTTGATGTATTTGTATTCACTCCAAGAGTATAGACTCTCTATTACTACATTGCCTTTGCTGTAGGCTTCTGCAATTTTCTTTTCGTTTAGTTTAGCGTATATAGCCATATCGCCACTAGCACGAAATTCTTCTCTTATCTTTCTTTCATTATCTTGGTTGTTTTCTAGTCCACGCTTTGCAATTTCTTCAAATGTTATTGCTCCAAAATATATTCTAGCAAATCCTTTTTCTTCGAAATAGTTAGTAACTTCGCTTTTTCCAGCACCACACATGCCTACAATAGCTATTATTTTGTTCATTTGTTTGTCTCCTAATAGTATAATATCTAAATAGCAGTGTAGCACAAAAAGGTTAAAGTTAACAAATGTATTTGGATAACAAAATTAAAATTAATATAATTGGTGATAGATGTGAAGCGGTAGGGTAATTGAGTTAAAACTAAGTTGTATAGAACTGGTTAGTGACAAACAAACCCTAATTGTTGCATCTAACATATATGTTAGAATGTATGTAAAATAGGCATTATATCGCAATATTTGTGGCACAATTAATTGTGATATTTGGCAATAAAATTATTATTATCAAATAAAAAATATGTGGTGCACAAATATTTACTAAATTTTGAAAAAAATTGCAAAATTCTCTTGACAATGGTTGCCACATATAGTAAAATTTGTTCGTTATCTTATGAAAGGTAATGGAAGGATTTCGGGGTGTAGCGCAGTTTGGTAGCGCACATGATTTGGGATCATGGGGCCGGGAGTTCGAGTCTCTTCACCCCGACCACTTATCTAATGCAATTTGGGCCTTTAGCTCAGTTGGTTAGAGCAACCGGCTCATAACCGGTTTGTCCGGGGTTCAAGTCCCTGAAGGCCCACCAAAAAATTGTTTTAGATATTTATATATATGGCCTGGTAGTTCAGTTGGTTAGAACGCTAGCCTGTCACGCTAGAGGTCGAGAGTTCGAGTCTCTTCCAGGTCGCCATTATGTCTGCCTCGGTAGCTCAGTCGGTAGAGCAGAGGACTGAAAATCCTCGTGTCGGTGGTTCGATTCCGCCCCGAGGCACCATATTACATTATCAATTGATAGATAACATATTATATGCTGGTGTAGCTCAATAGGTAGAGCAGCTGACTTGTAATCAGCAGGTTGTGGGTTCGATTCCTATCACCAGCTCCAACCAAACATCGAAAAAGTTAAATTGAATATAAAATAACTTATTTTTTTTATTTTTTCATATTCAACTCTATCTCCTTTCTAAATTTACCTTTTTTTGATGTTTGACAACTTATTTGGGAGAGTTCCAGAGCGGCCAAATGGAACAGACTGTAAATCTGTCGTCTCAGACTTCGTTGGTTCGAATCCAGCCTCTCCCACCAAAGCAAACAAAAAGTCCTAGTTTTAGGACTTTTTTTGTTGCAAAATGTTAAATGGGTCCATTTTGGGTCTAAAAAAATAAAAAGCATTTAAATTTTATCTAAAATATTTAGTAAAATATATGCTCTGCGTTATATTTAAATTATGTGAACAAAAAAAGGGAATTAGAAAAACTGTGATGATTTTACTAATTTCCTTTTTTGTAAGTATATGGCTACCACTACGAAACTTAATTGACCAAAAATAATCTTTGCCACAGTATCCTTGAGGTATATGCCATACATCGAAGTATAACAATTATTAAGTCGTTAGATCATAACAATGCAAACCAACAGTAGGCATTGTGTTAGGAAGAAATAACAGACATCGTCTTTGTTAACTTCTATTACTAGTATGTGTCGCAAAGGTAATAATATGCATATATATTTAATATTTTTACTAAAAATTATCAACCGATATTTGTTTTGGTTAAAGTGACAATATAGTGTATAATCATTACTAATTAGAGGGGGAAAAGGAATGGAAACATATAATTTTGCAATAGATCTATGTGCGGAGCATATTGCTATATATCGTGCTGGTCAAGGTGTGGTATTGTCCGAATCACCAATTGTACTATTGTCTGGCAAGGGCAAGAACCCAAAAGAGATATATTGCGGTGATGAAGCCAATGAACTTATCAATAAGATTGAAGACTGCAAGGTGTGCTATCCGACCGCTTGTGGCAAAATAACTGATTTCGATAATGCAGTAATTTTGGTCAATAATATGCTTAAGAAGGTTGAAGACAGATCTATACTCAAGAAGCGTAATCTTATCTTTCTTGTGCCATGTGGGCTGAGTAAAGCGGATCTTGACAGATATATGGATCTAGGATATGCTCTTTCTGCCAAAAATGTAAAGTTGATCCCAAGAGTACAAACCATTGCTAGATTAAATCAGAAGAAAGACAAGCTGTCAAACATGTATATTGTTTTGAACAAAGACTATTTCGATATTGCGGTTATATATAATAACAGCATTGTGCGAGGATACACAATAGATCTAGGCTATAGTATTATAACCAACAATATAGAGCGATATATATTTGCCAACAAACAGGCAGAATTGGATGAGAAGACGCTAGATGAGATCACATTCGACCTTGCAACTGTTATCCCCAATGACAGTGTGGAGGAAAAATATACAGGTCTAGAGTCATACACTAAACAAGCAATTGATTTCAAAATATCTTCGCTAGAAGTTGTAAATTATTACACAAGTTATGCTTGCGAGGTGTGTGATATTATCGAGGCAATTATGCGAACTCTGTCACGAGAGATAGTTGCAGAACTAAAAGTTGCCGGTGCGACCATTTCGGGCAAAATCGCCAAAATTACGGGACTAACTAAGTTTCTTAGCAGTAGGCTAAACTTCGATGTCATAGCAAGCGAGCATGATGAGTATTCGGCATTGCTTGGTGTCGGCAGTATCATGACCGATCTAGGCGAAATAGATAAGATTGCAATTGATAACAAGATATAATAATTTGTTTACAATAATAGTAATTCTTAGAAATTTTGCTTGCCATGATGCAATGATGTTAAAAAATAGATCACATATTTATAAAAATAATAATCAATAGCACACATAACCACAAAACCCTAAATTTTAAGGACAATGTAATAGCCACAGCCCCCGATTAAGGGTATTAGAGAATCCACTAAAACCATTAAACTCGCTATAGTTAGTACAATATTAGATATTTATCAAATAACGCTAAAAGTAGACAAAATCTGATAAAAATTTTGTTTACTTTTTTCTTGCAAAATCTTAACATGATTGTATCAATACAATCACCAACAGGAGAAGGAGATGGCACGAAAAATTTTGATTACCTCAGGCAAAGGCGGAGTGGGGAAGACTACCATATCCGCTAACATTGGAACAAGGCTGGCAAAAATGGGTTACTCAGTACTTATAATTGACGGTGATCTTGCTCTAAACAATCTAGATATAGTTATGGGCATGGAAGATAAAGTAGTGTATGACATAAGTGATATTACGTATGGCAAATGCCGAGCAAAACAGGCTATAATTACCGATTATTACAACCCAAACCTAAATATATTGCCATCCAGCAAAGGTGTCAGAGCGTTGGGATTATCTAGTCAAGCATTGGATGGGATTATACATGATTTGGACAAAAATTACGATTATATATTGATAGACTCTCCAGCGGGCATAGACAATGCTTTTGCCAAAGTCGTAGGATTAGCAAAAGAGGCAATAGTTGTAACCACTCCGCATATATCTGCCATAAGAGATGCCGACAAGATGTGTAGTGTACTAAGAAGTGTAGGCATAACAGATATCAAGATAGTTGTCAATAGGGTTAGAGGTGACCTTGTTGTTAGTGGCGAGTCAATAAGTGTTGACTTCATTAGTGATTTCTTTCGATTGCCTATTATAGGTGTAGTACCAGAGGATGATGAAATCAATAACCAACTGCTATTGGGTGGTGATGTACATGTGTCTACGCCTGCGTATGTATCATTTGGGAAAATCGCTAAGAGTGTGTCTACTGGTAAAATTGATGTATATGATTGTACTAAGAGGTATAGAGGATTGATAGGAAGTATAAGAAGGAAACTGCGTAAGGTGATATAGGGAGGATAGTATATGGACAAGACAAGCATGCAAGTATATTGCGAGAACAGATTAAAGAATATAATGATTAAGGATAAGGCCAATAACCCACAGAAGATAAGTAATGTACTAAGGTCGGAGATATTATATGTACTTAAGAACTATCTAGAGATTAATGATTATGATCTAGATATAGATGTAAGTATAGCAGATAGTGGGTGTTATCATATAAAGATAGAAGCGGATTGTCGAAATATCAAGAATGTATCATATATTAGTTAGGAGATAGATATCATAAAAGGGACATACAATCTCATATAGTTATGTAGATAACAAGTGAGGTGGATATGGAAATACATAGTGCGGAGATAGTAAAAGTATATAAGAGCGATATAACACTAACAAGATATAACAAAAGATATAGAAGGATAAGAACCTATAGTATGCTATTTCTATTATTAGTGCCAGTTATTGCTTTGGCATGTATAGGGATAGGGTCTAATGGATATCTAAGCAATATATATCACAACGCATGCAATCTATACAATCCTATATACTCTCCATATATAGAAACCAGCAATATGACATTTGCATGGAACTATAATTTCAGCGAAGATGTACAAGACTTTGATATGCCTATAGTTAGTTCGGATTATAGAATAGAGGCAGACGGAACAGTTATTGCTAAAGTAAAAGAGAGTATTATGGTTAAATCTGTAGCAGATGGCGTAGTAGTAAGCGTAAGCCAACAAGATGGCGTAAAAAGTATCAAAATTGCTTATTCCAATGATCTGACAGTAGAATATATTAATATGGATGTACTAGGAGTTAACGAAGGCAATATTGTAGAGAGAGGCAAACAGATCGGCACTGCTAAATTGGGTGACGAAATAATGTTCAAAGCATATCTGGGAAATAATCAAATCAAAGGCTTCAAGATTGAAAATAATAAACTAGTATGGCAAAATTAAAAATAACCATTGAGCCACTGAGTTTTGTGGCTCTTTTTTTACTAATTATTTTTGGATGGCTGGAGCAGGTGTTATTCTATGTAGTAGCACTTGTGTTGCACGAGTTCTCTCACTATTATGTTGCAAGAAAACTAGGTTATGACTTTGATAACATTACATTTTCACCTTTTGGCGCTGTCCTGAATGGCAACAAAAATGTATTTAAGACCAAAGATGAGGTTATGGTCGCACTGGCTGGGCCTGTGTGCAATCTGTTGCTAGCAGTCTTGTGTGTTGCTGTATGGTGGATGTTTCCTAGTACATATATATTTACTCATTCTTTCGTTATAGCCAATATGGCACTATTTGTGTTCAATATGCTTCCGCTATTTCCGCTGGATATGGGTAGGGTGGTTGTTGCTTGTATCAAAAATACTCGAAAAACAAAGGTACTATTCAAGATCTATATTGTTAACAGTATTATATTTGCTATATTGTTGTTAGCCCTATTTGTGGTGTCTGCTTTTGGTCAAGTCAATATAACACTACTACTAGTATCAATATTGCTTATTAGTTCAATATTTGATGTCAAGAAAGATATATACTATCAACATGCTTATGTTAGCAAGATTAGTTCACATTACAATAGTGTCACATCAGTCAAGGAATATATAGTGCCAGAGGATACAAAATTATTAAAATTGTTAAAATATATTAACAAAAATAGTTATTCTATTTTTCTTTTTGTGGACAAAGGTGGTAATATATTGTATAAACTAAATGAAAAACAACTATTGGATAAATGTCTAAATAATGACACAGGAGCAAAGGATTGGAAGAAGTAAGAACTAAAGGGATAGTTATAGATAGCACTGATTACAAAGAGTATGACAAATTGCTAACAATATTTACATACGATATGGGAGTAATCAGGGCGGTTATTAAGGGTGTTAAGAAGAGCACTGCAAAATCTCGCTTTGCTGGACAATTATTTTGTTTTACAGAATTAATACTGTCTAAGCGAGGCGAATATTATACAGTGATTAGTTGCGACCTGATCGAGAGTTTTTTCGAAATCGCATACAATTATGAAAAATTTGTCCTGGCAACGGATATTGTCAAAGTAATCAAGTTTGTATCAAAATATCAACCTGATAGCACTGAACTATTTATAACCTTTGTTTCTATCTTAAATGTCCTACTTAAGACTGACACCAATCTGAACCTTGTGTATCTCAAATTCTTGGTTGAAACATTGAAAGTCCTTGGTTACAAACACAATTATAACAAGTGTGATAAATGTCAAATAAGCATCGAAAATGACGCTTATTTAGACCTTGTGGCAGGTGCGATTGTGTGTGGGAACTGCAAAACAAGCAAATGTGCTCATATTGCTAAGAATGTTATACACTTGATTAACAGGGTGTCAAATAGCGAGTATGTTGATCTAGAGGCTATAGAAACAGCCGATGACACTGCACTTAGTGCATTGAAAGTGGTTCAGACACTATTTAAGATCAATTGCAACTAACACAATGTATTAATAAGGCAAGTTTTTTGTCTTATTTTTTCATTTTGTTGGCGACTATGTGATGTTATCTACAAATAATATACTTTTTTTTAAAAATACATTTGCATTTTGTATATAATTTTTATATAATATTTATCGGTATTTAAGCCGAAAAAATATAAACAGGAGAAAAAAGTATGGCAAATAAATATGTATATTTATTTAGCGAAGGTAATGCTAAAATGAGAGAGTTGCTTGGTGGCAAGGGTGCTAACTTAGCAGAAATGACTAAGATCGGCCTACCAGTTCCTCAAGGATTTACAATTTCTACCGAAGCTTGTACTCAATACTACGAGGACGGCAGACAGATTAATCCAGAGATCCAAGCACAAATCATGGAATACATTGGAAAGATGGAAGACATTACTGGAAAGAAATTTGGAGACAAAGAGAACCCTCTACTAGTTTCTGTTCGTTCAGGTGCTAGAGCATCTATGCCAGGTATGATGGATACTATCCTTAACCTTGGTCTTAATGAAGATGTTGTAGAAGTTATCTCTAAGAAGTCTGGCAACCCTAGATGGGCTTGGGACTGCTATCGTAGATTTATCCAAATGTTCAGCGATGTTGTTATGGAAGTTGGTAAGAAGTATTTCGAGAAGCTTATCGACCAAATGAAAGAGAAGAAAGGCGTTGTATATGATGTAGATTTGACAGCTGATGACCTAAAGGAATTGGCTAGACAATTCAAGGCAGAATACAAGAACCAATTGGGCAAAGATTTCCCAGATGATCCAAAGGAGCAATTGTTCGAAGCAATCAAGGCTGTATTTAGATCTTGGGATAACCCTAGAGCAAATATCTATCGTATGGATCATGATATCCCATATAGCTGGGGTACTGCAGTTAACGTACAGATGATGGCTTTTGGTAACATGGGCGAAACATCAGGTACAGGTGTTGCATTTACTCGTAATCCAGCTACTGGTGAGAAGGGTCTAATGGGTGAGTTCCTTATGAATGCACAGGGTGAAGACGTTGTTGCTGGTGTTAGAACTCCAATGCCTATTGCTAAAATGGCTGAGATTATGCCAGAGGTATATGATCAATTCTTGAAGATCTGCGATACTCTAGAGAAACACTATCGTGATATGCAAGATATGGAGTTCACTATCGAAGATAAGAAACTATATATGTTGCAGACTAGAAATGGTAAGAGAACTGCTGCTGCAGCTATCCGTATCGCATGTGACCTTATCGATGAGGGTATGATCACTGAGAAAGAAGCTCTTATGCAGATCGATGCTAAGACACTAGATATGTTGCTACACCCAACATTTGATGCTACTGCTCTTAAGAATGCAGACAAGAACAATGTTGTAGGTAAGGGTATTGCTGCATCTCCAGGTGCTGCTGCTGGTAAGATCGTATTTACTGCTGAGGATGCTGTTATCCATGGCAAAAACAAAGAAAAAGTTGTTCTAGTAAGACTAGAGACTAGCCCAGAAGATATCGAAGGTATGAAATATGCTCAAGGTATCCTAACAGTTCGTGGTGGACAAACATCTCACGCAGCCGTTGTTGCTCGTGGTATGGGTACTTGTTGCGTATCTGGTTGTGGTGACATCAAGATGGATGAAGAGAACAAGTGCTTCACTCTTGCTGGTCAAACATTCCATGAAGGAGATTATATCTCTCTAGATGGTTCTACTGGTAACATCTATAACTGCGAAATCAAGACTGTTCCTGCTGATCCTAACAGTGGATACTTCGGAAGAATTATGAAATTAGCAGACAAATACAAGAAGTTGGGTGTTAAGACTAACGCTGATACTCCTGCTGACGCTAAGCGTGCTAGAGAGTTGGGGGCTGAAGGTATCGGTCTATGCCGTACTGAGCATATGTTCTTCGACCCAGAGAGAATCGGTGCATTCCGTGAAATGATCTGCTCTGATAGTGTAGAAGAGAGAGAAGTTGCTCTTAACAAGATCGAACCTATGCAACAAGCTGACTTCGAAGGTCTATTTGAGGCACTAGAAGGTCATTCAGTTACTATCAGATACTTGGATCCACCTCTACATGAGTTCGTTCCTACTGAAGAAGCTGATATCAAAGCTCTTGCAAAGGCTAAAGGCAAGACTGTAGAGCAAATCAAACAATACATCACTGATTTGCACGAGTCTAACCCTATGATGGGTCACCGTGGATGCAGATTGGCAGTTACTTATCCAGAGATTGCTGTTATGCAGACCAAGGCTGTTATCAAGGCTGCTATCAATGTTCAGAAGAGACATCCAGAATGGAAAGTTGTTCCTGAGATCATGATCCCACTTGTAGGTGAGTTGAAAGAACTTCAATTCGTTAAGAAGATCGTTGTTGAGACTGCTGATGCTGTTATCGCAGATGCTAAGTCTGATCTTAAGTACGAAGTAGGTACTATGATTGAGATCCCAAGAGCTGCATTGATTTCTGATGAGATCGCTAAAGATGCTGAGTTCTTCTGCTTTGGTACTAACGACCTTACTCAGATGACATTCGGTTTCAGCCGTGATGATGCTGGTAAGTTCCTTCCTTCTTACTATGCTAACAAGATCTATGAGTCAGATCCATTTGCTAGACTAGATACTGTTGGTGTTGGTAAATTAATGGAAATGTCTGTTAAACTAGGCAGAGCTACTAGACCAGACCTTCATTGTGGTATCTGTGGTGAGCACGGTGGTGATCCATCTTCTATCCAATTCTGTCACAAGATTGGTCTAGACTATGTATCTTGTTCTCCATATCGTGTTCCTATCGCAAGACTTGCTGCTGCTCAGGCTGCTATTGCTGATGAGAAATAATAACACTATATAGATAACATATTGCGGTTATATAAGAAGAGCCAAACTAATGAAATACTTAGTTTGGTTTTTTTTTAATATTGTTCTAAACGAATGCCAAGCAGTTTTTTTTGGGGAAATGGTTGGTAGAGTATAACAAAAAATGCGACAAATTAATATTGTCGCATTTTTTGCATTGTGTTTTCTATTAAAATTCTTCATTGCCACTATTGTTAGTAGCAGGGGCTGGCTTGTTGCCACGAAGTATCTTGTTGTTTCTTACCCTTATATCATAGAACATTTCGGCTTCGTTAATAGGACGAGGGACTTTGTAAGCATCTACAGCCTTCTCCATATCATAATATTGTCTACACTTGTAACTAGGAGTAAAGATACTCTTGATAGGGTTCTGTTGCAAAATATATACTATACATTCACCACTATTTGGTTTAAGAGATGCCAACTCAGCAGGGTATATCAATGGTCTGGATTCTTGTGTCAACGATGTGGTTGTACTATTGGATGCATCTTTGCCTTCCTTGCTTTTGGATGCTGATACATTCTCTGTCTCTACTGTTGTATTACCACATCTCTTACTAAATTCTTCCAATGTGCCTTGGTCGTTGGATGCTATAAAGACGTGTATGTTACAGTTATCTTTAACGGTCGATGCTACTTCATTGCCATACTTGGTTGTCAATTGGACATAAGATTGTAGGATCAAAGTAAAGAATATTCTACGGCTACGAGCAACTGTTATGATTGTATCGAAGTTCTGTATCTTAGGCATATTACCAAATTCATCTAGTATAAAGAATACATCTCTTGCCAGTGATCCGCCATTACGGTTAGCACTATCAACTAGTATCTTATATAATTGTGATATAAACATTGTTGCAATAGGGTGACGAGTTGTTTTTTCGTCTGGGATCTTAATAAATAGTGCAGTTGGCTCATCGGCAAAATTCTCTAGTTTCATATCATTCTTGCTAGTAGCAAAACAGATACCGCTATCACTAAATAATCCCATACGATCGGTAACAATACCCATGTATGACTTGGCTGTCTTCTCAGAGTTGGCAACAACCTGGTTGGCTAACTGTGTTGCTAGGCTTAGTTTGTCTCTGCCCTGGAAGTACTCTTGCAGGCTCTTAATAGGGTTGTACTGGTCATTATCTTTGGTGTTCAATATCTTACTTAGGTTGAAGAAATTGAACTTGTCTTTGGTCATGTCTAGATTAGGATTTTCACTATCTTCTAGCATTGCTAGCATTGTACCAAATACCAGATCTTTAGCACCACGTTCCCAGATAGGGTCGTTAGTACTCTCAATAGGGCATAGGGTAGTTGCTAAGTCTTTTAGGTCTTCAAAGGCATTGTTTTTTAGTACTTGTCTTATGCCTTCTAGATGTGCTTTGAGTTCTGGTTCGTTAGAGAATGCCAGACCGTCAAATTCGTACCATTCATGGAAGTATTCCTTATTAACACACTTTAACTTATATGTCCTAGGATCATCGCCATGGTGTACCTTAACTTCCTTATTTAGGTTAAGGGCACGCATATTCATTTCGTATGCTCTTGTCATTGGGTTCCAACATGTGCTTTGAAATGGTTCTTTTAGGTCAAATACTAGTACCTTATATCCACGTTTACGCAACTTGTTGCTATGGTTCTCATATATCTCACCCTTTGGGTCTGTGATAACCATACATGGTCTTGCAGCACTTTCGGCTAATATCTGAACTGTTGGATCAACGAATTGTGTTGTCTTACCACTACCAGTTGTACCTATTACTAGGGTGTGGATGCTCTTGTACATGTTGACCTGCAACTTATTGCCCGTTAACTCTGCTCTGATTGGCACACCAATGTTGCTTGACTTGCTTAGGTCAGAATAATAATGGAATTTGAACTGAGGGTCGGTCTTTAACTCTTTCAGTGTCATCCATCTAGTGTTATAGTACTTTTCCATTCCATCTTTGTTTTTTATCTTTGCTTTTGATCCGCCTTTACTCATTCCAAATAACTTAAATCCATCATCGGATAGACTAAGTAGGAATATAAATACAAGTAGCACGCACACGACTGTAAATATCGAAAAGAAACTAGAGTCACTAAATACATCTAGTGAAAATACAAATGTGCCAGTAGTGATAAACGATGCTACAATATATGATGCTGCAAATGCACTTATTGCTCCAAATATAAAATATCTTATAATACTGACAAAGGTTGATGTGCCTTTGCTCTCTTTGTCTTTTGCCATAATACACCTCTATTATGTCTATAGTAGACTATATATAATGATAATATAATAAAAAGGTTAAAATTGTCAAAGAATATAACACCATATCCCAAATAGCAAAAATATATGTAGTAAATTAATATTTATAAAAAAGATATAATGATATCTATTAGTTATAGGTAGGTGTTTTGTGACATAATAGCGTGTTATCAAGAATAAAAAGTGTCTATTTATGGCAAAATACAACTAAATAATTATTTTTTTGAAACATAGGCAAAATTGTTTTGCTTTTGGGTCAATATATGCTACTATATGTGTAGTTAAAAAAATTTTTACAAGGTAGAAGGAAAAGAGATATGAATTTTTTAATAGGAATTATGAATTTATTAGGTGAAGGTGGAAGGTTTGACGGTTATGTTGACAAAGGTGCTCCAAAATGGCTTGTTGAGATTTTAAATCCAATATACAATATAATAAACGCAATTGTAGTTCCAATTTTGATTTGCGTTGCGATTGTTGGTATTATTTATTCTATCGTTCTTGGTGTTAATTATGCTAGAGCAGAGACTTCTGACCAAAAAGAAGAAGCTAAGAAACGTATCATTAACGTAGTTGTTGGTGCATTATTAATGATTGTGTTAATGTTATTATTGTGGCTATTTATTGCTAATGCGGACATAATTTTTGGTTGGGTAGAGAGCTACGGAAAACAGACAACTTAATATTAAGTAATTAATGATATTATGATTAAATTTTAAAAGATGAGTTTTAAGTAATTCATCTTTTTTGTTGCAAAAAATGAGATGTAATTGGTATTTTACATCTCATTTTTGCTATAATGTTTTATCCGTTGTTGGTGTGTCAAAATGTTGTTTGACAACTAATACTGACGATTTACTTGTTGTCTGCTAGGGACTTGTAGTATTCGTAAGTTTCTTTTGCATGTTCTTTGGCTTCAGCAAATAGTTTGTCTGCTAAGTCTTTGTCTTTAGCAATAAGCGACTTATATCTATTTTCGCCTAGCAAGAAACTTTCGTAGTCTAGAGTAGGTTCTTTGCTATCTAGCACGAATGGATTTTTGCCTTCCATTTTTAGGGTAGGGTTGTATCTCCACAAGTGCCAATATCCTGTATCTACCGCTTTCTTCTCTTCTGCTTGGCTATTAGACATCTTGATTCCGTGGTTAATACATGGTGCATAAGCGATAATAAGTGATACACCGTCATAAGCTTCAGCTTCTTTGATTGCTGTTAGGAACTGGTTCATGTTAGCACCCATTGCAACTTTTGCAACATACACATTCTTATAAGTAGTTGCCATGATGCCTAGGTCTTTCTTATTTGTTCTCTTGCCGTATGCTGCGAACTTGGCTACAGCACCTAGTGGTGTAGATTTGCTAGATTGTCCGCCTGTATTGGAGTATACTTCGGTGTCTAGTACTAAGATATTAACATTTTGTCCGCTTGCTAGTACATGGTCTAGTCCGCCATATCCAATATCATACGCCCAACCATCGCCACCAATGATCCAGATTGAGTCCTTTGCAAAATGATCTTGCAGGGAAAGTACACGATTGCAAGCACAACACTTTTTACTTGATTTTTCGATAATTTCTACTATATTTTTGCCAGTTGCACGTTGATCGTTGACAGTTTTTGCTTCGAAATAACTATTAATAGCGTCTTTCAATTTTTTGCTATCTGTCTTCTCTTTTACTTCATTTAAGGTTTTTATCAACTCATCGTGGTTGATATCTAGACCTGTTTTGATGCCTAGACCGAACTCAGCATTGTCCTCAAATAGGCTATTAGCCCAAGCAATTCCGTGACCATTGTCGTCCTTAGCATAAGGACAAGCAGGAGCACTGCCACCATATATACTGGAGCAACCAGTAGCATTGGCTACAACCATTCTGTCACCAAACATCTGAGATATAACCTTGATATATGGAGTCTCTCCACATCCTGCACAAGCACCGCTAAATTCAAAATATGGCTTGTTGAATTGACTGCCCTTGACAGTGTTATCTTTGAATACGTCACTCTTGACATGAGGTAGGCTAGATACATAGTCGTAGTTTTTAGCCTCTCTGTCCATTATGTTGTACGCTTCTGTCATGGTTATTGCTTTGTTTTTGGCAGGGCAGACATTGGCACATACACCACATCCTGTACAATCTTTGGCACTTACTTGCAAGATATATTTTTTGCCGGCTTCCGCTGTTGCATCTAGTGTCTGTAGAGTGTCAGGCTTATTCTTGAGATCTTTATCATTAACTAGATATGGTCTAATTGCTGCATGAGGGCAAGCAAATGCACAAGAGTTACATTGTACGCAGTTCTCGGAGTGCCAGCAAGGTAGATCCTCTGCCACACCACGTTTCTCTAGTCTTGCAGTGTCTGTTGGGACAAAGCCTCTTGGGTCTAATTTGCTTACTTCAATAGTGTCACCATCTAGTCTTTGGATTGGTTTCATTATTTCGTTATAGTATTTGTCTGTGCAGTTCTTAACAGGGTCGGTGTTCTTAGCGTCTTTGCCAACATTTAGGTTAGCCCATTTATCTTTAGGGTAATTGATTTCTACTAAGTTGTCATTGACACTATCTATTGCTTTACAGTTCTTTTCTAGGGCTTCCGCACCTGCTTTGGCGTATGCTTTCTTAGCAAAAGCTTTCATTTCGCTAACTGCTAGGTCGTATGGCATGATATTGATTAACTTGAAGAATGCAGACTGCATTATTAGGTTAATTTTGTTGCCTAGTCCTATTTCTTTGCCTATCTTGTATGCATCTATTGCGTATAGTTTAATAGACTTATCTGCAATTTCTTTCTTCAATGCATCAGGGAACATCTTCTCGATCTCTGCCAGATCCCACTCGGTATTAATAAGCATTGTGGCATGATCGTGAACATTCTTAAGTATATTATACTTTGTAACATAAGTTTGGTTGTGAACGGATACGAAGTCAACATTGTCTAGCATATAACTTTGATGCAATTCGCCTTTGCCAAATCTTAGGTGGCTGATAGTTGCGTTCCCGCTCTTTTTGCTATCATACTCGAAGTACGCTTGTCCATTGAATTCGGTATTATTGCCGATAATCTTGATACTGCTCTTGTTGGCACTAACAGTTCCATCACCGCCAAATCCGTAGAATTTACACTCTGTAACCGATGGATCGGATGGATTGATCTTGTCGATAATGGGAAGGGAAAGGTTAGTAACATCATCGGTTATACCTATTGTAAAGTTGTTCTTAGGGTTCTTAAGTTGTAAGTTATCAAAGACTGCCTTAACCATGCTAGGGGTAAATTCTTTGCTTCCTAGTCCATATCTTCCGCCAACAACTGTGATGTTCTTGTATTTGCTATCAAATAGTGCAGTTCTGACATCCTTGTATAGTGGTTCTCCGTCTGCACCTGGTTCTTTGGTTCTGTCTAGTACAACAATCTTCTTAGCAGATTTTGGGATAGCAGATAGGAACGCATTGGTTGCAAATGGTCTAAATAATCTAACCTTGATCAAACCATATTTGTTGCCATAGTGTTCGTTAAGATACTTGATTGTTAATTCGGCTGTTGTTGTAGAACTTCCCATGGCTACCATTACATATTTTGCATTCTTAGCACCTACATAATCAAATAGGTGATAGTGTCTGCCAGTGATTGTAGCAACTTCGTCCATAGTTTCTTGAACAATGCCAGGTGTCTTGTTGTAGTATTCGTTAGCTCGTTCTCTATTTTGGAAGTATATGTCTGGGTTCTGGGCAGTTCCTTGTTGGTGAGGGCGGTTGGAGTTGATTGATCTTAGTCTAAACTCGGATATCTTGTCCCAAGGAACAAGTGAAGCGATCTTGTCATCTTCTATGTCGTTGATGGTGTTGATCTCGTGACTTGTTCTAAATCCGTCAAAGAAATGAACAAATGGCACACTTGCCTTAAGTGTGGATAGGTGAGCCACAAGAGCCATGTCCATTGCTTCTTGAACAGAGCCTGAACATAACATTGCCCATCCGCATTGCCTAACACTCATAACATCAGAGTGGTCACCGAATATAGACAATGCATGAGTTGCCAATGCTCTAGCACTAACATGCATTACACAAGGAGTTAATTCTCCAGCAATCTTGTACATATTGGGGATCATCAATAGTAGACCTTGGCTGGCTGTAAATGTTGTTGTTAATGCACCTGCAGTCAATGAACCATGTAACGCACCGGATGCACCTGCCTCAGATTGCATCTCAACGACTTTGACTGTGTTGCCAAATAGATTAGTTTTGCCTTCACTTGCCCACTGGTCACATAATTCTGCCATTGTGCTGGAAGGTGTTATGGGGTAAATAGTAGCTGCATCGCTGAATTTGTACGCAATGGTAGCAGCGGCTGTATTACCATCAATTGTAATTTTACTCATTTTCGTACCTACCTATGTATTTATTGTATACAATAAGAGTATATCTATTACATTTTTTTTAGTCAAATAAATATCAAAAATTGCTATTATTTTACATTATTTAATGTTATCATATTATCGGAAGTTGTCGGCAAGCGACACAAAGTGGCATTTGCCAGCAACTGATGTTAATTCAATCTATGTAACCACAATTATTGTGGAATTTGCGATAGCAAATAAAATTTTAACTTACTTAAAATTTTACATTACATAGATTAGGATAGTAGTATTATTTTGAGAAAATAGTAGTTAATTGACATGCATGATATCAATAACTTAGTGCAATGCAGTCGATATAACTAGTAATGGAGTAAAACATGAGACTAAAGGTAGAGTACTCGTATCTAGGGGCTAAATATAACGGATCACAGAAGCAAGAGTGTGGCAACACTATACAAGATGTGTTAGAGGCAACATTGTCTGATTTCTTTGGCACAAGGATTGATTTTGTTGCTAGTGGTAGGACAGACGCAGGGGTGTCTGCTATCAAGCAAATAGGACACATGGACATTGATGATGTAATTTTGCAAAAGTTTGTGGGCGAAATAAATGAGAGGAACTTGAATAGCATTGTTATTAGAGTAAATTATATTTTGCCGGAAGATATACGGCTAAGCAAAATTACAGTTGCACCAGCCGATTATCATGCTAGATTTGTATCCAAAGTTAAGACTTATGCATATAATTTTTACTATAGCAAGACACCTATACCATATCTTGATCAATTTTGTTTGTGGGTTAAGAGGGACAAATTGGATATAAAGGCGATGAGGCAGGCATTGGATGTAGTGATAGGAAGGCATGACTTTACATCATTTTGTGCGAGCAACACCGATGTTGTGGACAAGGTAAGGACTATAGGGGGTGCAGATATTGTTGCTAGTCCGTTAGGGTATTATTCCATCATACTGCATGGCAATGGATTTCTATACAATATGGTTAGAATAATTGTTGGGACATTGATTGATGTAGGACGAGGCAAGATAAGTGTACAAGACTTCCAAAAAATACTTGATGCTAAAGATAGAACTAAGGCTGGAAAGACTGCAGGTGCTGAAGGACTTGTGCTAGTGGATGTAGACAATGATTTTGCTTTATATTGGGAATAAGACATATAAATAGTTGTTATGTATTGCAGTTGATACAGAATAGATTTAAGATAAACCAAGATTATTGAAGAAACTTTAGCAACTTGCTAAATATCAGATAAAAGAAGACCCTTGTATAAATACATACAAGAGTCTTTTTTTTATTATAAATAACAAAAGTTATTGTCTGGCATTGAATTTCTTTCTAATTACTTTTTCGAACTGTGCTACAGCAAAGTACATTATTCCGGCTAAAATGCATAGGATGACAGTGCTTGCCATAACTAGGTTAAGGTTGAATACTTGACCTCCATAGACGATTAAGTATCCCAGTCCAGCACGGCTATTAAGGTATTCGCCCATAATTGTTCCTACCCAGGTAAGTCCAACATTGACCTTAAGTACGCCGATAAATTCGCATATAGAATTTGGAATTATTAGTTTTGTTAAGGTTTGGATCTTGTTTGCTCCATAACTTTGCATTAGCATAAGTTTGCTTTTGTCACAACTGGTGTAAGATCCTAGCATTGTTAGGGTAGTGATGACTATCATTATTAGTACATCAATCATAACAATTGAGCCTGTGCCGATACCTACCCAGATGATTATTAGTGGGCCAAGTGCAATCTTAGGCAGACTATTGAGAACAACTAGGAATGGGTCGAGAATTTTGCGTGCAGTTTCGCTGAACCATAGGAGTATTGCTATTAATGTTCCGCCTAGTGTGGCTATAACAAAGCCAAGCAATGCTTCCCATAGGGTCGTGGAAATATGCAACCATAGTTCGCCAGAAACGGCAATGCTGTATATTGTCTCTGCTATCTTGGATGGGCTACTGGTTATGAAAGTGTCTATTGCACCCACTCTAGCAAGAAGTTCCCATAGACCAATGATTAGTACAAGCAGTCCTATCTGTGATACTATAATTATCCATTTTTTGTTTTTTTCTTTTCGCAAGTATTTTTTATATTCTAGTGAGGTTATTACATTTTTCATTGCAATTCCCTCCAAATTTTATCAAATAATTCCTTGCCCGCGACGCTCTCTCTACGCTGTAATGGTGAGAGAGATTTGTCAATATTGACAGTGTGTATATTAAGTATATTAGCGGGTCTTTTGGTTAGAACGATTATTTTGTCACTCATGCTGATTGCTTCGGATAGATCGTGTGTAACCAGAATGGATGTAATATTTTCTTGTTTTAATATCTTATACACATCGTCACATACATTTAGTCGTGTCTGATAGTCCAGAGCACTAAATGCTTCGTCTAATAGTAGGATTTGTGGCTGAGTAGCGAGAGTTCTTATTAATGCAACCCTTTGTCGCATTCCACCAGATAGTTCGCTTGGGTATCTATTTCGAAATTCCCACAAGCCGTATTTCTTAAGAAGAGTATCAATATATTGTTTGTTGGCTTCGGTTAATTTGTGTTGAATTTCTAGTCCTAAGTAGATATTTTTTAAGATCGTTCGCCATTCGAACAACTCGTCCTTTTGGAACATATATCCAATGCCAATTTCGTTTTTGTCCATTGGTTTATTATTGAATAAGACAGAGCCCTTAGTTGGCTTAATTAAGCCAGATATGATGGATAGTATGGTTGTTTTGCCACATCCACTTGGGCCAACTATGCTTACGAAATCATTTTTGTCAATGCTAAATGTTATATTATTAAGTGCCTTAGTTTCGCCGTTTTGGCTGAAATACGTCAATCCGACATCTTTTAAATTCAAAATACTCATTACATAACTCCTATATATTTAGCATATACTCCATTATATTGTGAGTGTTTGAATTTTGTTAATTTGTTGTGATTGGGCTATAAATTACTGTATTGACGGTTTTTTAGCACGGGCAGGCGTCAAGCACTTAACATTTCGTTAATTACATTTTGTGCGTAAGAGTTGTCTACAATTTGGTCAAATCTGACAGATGAGGTAAGAGTGCCAGATGCTGTCATTATTTCAATTAGTCTATCATAAGAACTCTGTGTCATAACAGGGGTGGACACCCATGCATCAGCTTCGATATAATTGGTTAGACTGCTCTTAATTATTTCTTTGTCGCTATCGGCAAAAGAAGGGGACAATGCATCTACAACATCGTTGATGTCTGCTGTAACTAGATAGTTGTAAGCCTTCATTATCGCTTTAAGGAATTTGTTGATAATTTCAGGGTTTTTCTCTAGATACTCGTTAGTTGCCATGAAGGTCGTAAATGGTACTTCGCCAGCCTCTACGCCAACACTAGCCATAATGTGTCCTTGATTGTTCTTCTCTAATGTGCTACCTGTTGGCTCAAATGTAGTCATGTAGTCACCAGTGCCAGAGATAAATGCAGCAGTCATATTGTTGAAAGCAACATCATAATTGATAGTAATGTTAGTGCCATTGATTAGTCCTTTGTTCTTAAGAACATACTCTAGTGTCATTGCTGGCATTCCGCCACGTCTTCCGCCTAGTATCTCTGTGTTCTTCATGCTATTCCAGTCAAATGTGCCATCTACTGCAGTTCTGCCTATAATAAATGATCCATCCCGTTTAGTTAGTTGCCCAAATACAACTGGTAGATTGTCTCTGCCTTGTGATGCTACGTATACGGCAGTTTCTGGACCTAGCAATGCGATGTCGCATGCGTTGGTTAGCAGTGCTGTCATGCTATTGTCAGATCCGCCACCATTGGTAAGTTCGATTTCAATATCGTACTCTTCGAAATAACCCTTGTTGATCGCAATATATAGCGGTGCATAGAAGATGCTATGAGTTACTTCATTAAGCCTTATTTTGTTGCCATTATTGCCACAGTCACATCCAACTAGAGTTGTTGATATCGCAACTATCAGCATAATGCATACAATTGCAAGTTTTTTCATTTTTGCCTCCTAATTTTTGCAATTATTATAGTTTATTCTATTATCAATGTTTTTGTTAAAAATGGCTTAGTTGATAAAATAAATAAAAATTTGCAAATTTGGGATTGAAAAATTGAAATATATGTGTTATACTAGCACTGAAATTAAAGCATTAATGGAGAAATGATTATGAAATTATTGTTAAATGAATCGTTTTTTGAGAAATTGTGGACTAGATTGGTTAATTTGTTCCAAATGACTAATTTTTGGATTGCTTTTGGCTTGGCAGTTATTGGTGTAGCATTTTTTGTACTTGCTAAGAGATTGACTAGAGTTCATCGTAGAGACAATAATATAGCGAAGGATGACAAAGTCTTGCTTACTTATCGTATTTTGGCTTCACTTTGCGTTGTTTTTGCACTGATTATCTGGATATTTTTCTGTTAATATTTGACACTTATTTCGTGTTTATTTGAAGATCTCACAGTGATAGGACACTGTGATTTTTTTTTGCTATAAAAATGTATTGGAAATATATTTAGAAAAAGAAAAAAGATATATTAAATCAATTAATTAAAAGTTGTTGGCAATGTATATTTGCTGGCTATTAACTTTTTTGTAGATAAATAGTCAATATTGATTGATTTATTTTTGAAATTTTATTAAACTACATGGGATGATTAAGAAAGAAGGTAATTAAGAATACATGAACAAGAAAGAAATTGCAAAATATATAGAGCACTTGATGCTTAAACCAACCATGTTGAAAGAAGAAGTTTTGGCAGAGTGCGAGAAAGCAAAGAAACTAGGTTATGACAGTGTGTGTGTATATCCTAAGTATGTTGAATTTGCTAGGCAGTGTCTAGATGATATAGAGGCTAAAATCAAGTTATGTACAGTAGTTGGGTATCCTGCAGGTGAGGCTACTCAAGAAATCAAAGCAATGGAAGCGGTATTTGCAAGTGATGCTAAGGCAGATGAAATAGAGGTTGTTGTGTCCACATCGGCTATGGTTGCTGAGAACTATGAGTACATTGACGAAGAAGTTAAGAGGGTTGTTGACTGCTGTGAAGCCAAGGTGAAGGCTATTATTGAGATAAGTGACGTTGAGGATAGTAAAATTGTGAAGGCATGTCAGACTTGCATGGATGCAGGCGTAAGGACTATTGAACTTGGCACAATATATTCTCATCGCAAGGTTACGCCAGAGCTGGTTAAGATGGTTGCTGACATGATTGCTGGAGTATGTGAACTAGCAGTAGTAACTGAGACTAAATCGATTGAAGAAATGTATGATATGATTTGTGCAGGGGCAACCAAGATAGTAACCTATAATGGTGAAGATTTGATTAATGATTTTGTTAAAAATAAATCTAAGAAATAGCAATATTGTAAATAAGCAATGTTAATTTTGCAAATTATTTGGCAATTATTATATAGAATATATATTTATTAGGCTATTTAGAGCATTAATAATTTATTTTTAGGTCGATTTATTACTAAATTGTTTGACTTAGAATGGGTTTTTTGGGTATACTTATTAAGTTTATAAGGGGAGACTTGTATATAATGAAGAAAAAAAGAGCGACACGTAATTTTATTATACTAGCAATTTTGTTGTTTGTTTGTTTTCTATTCAGTTTCATTTCGTTTAGAATTCCTTCAACTGTAGACAATTTTGTTGGTTTTATTAATGGTCTGTACAAGGGTATTGATGTTGTAGGTGGTGTGGGTGCTACTTATACAGTCAATTACACAGACGATTTCAAGGGTGACATGGACGATGCTATAGACAAGGCTGTTACTAGAGTATCGGATTTGTTAAATAGGGATTTCAACGAGTATATTGTTGAGAAATCTAATGATAATGCGATCAAGGTAGTTATTCCTAGATTGGAAGAGTCTACAACAATCACAACCAATTATCTTGTTAACTATATTACTTTTACTACAACTGAAGTAACTGACTCTAATAGGGAGACTTTTGAACCTACTTTTACGGGTAACAACATTGTAAGTTCTGAGTACTATACAGGCAACGGTGTTTTTGGTGCATTGATTAAGTTCAATGATGAAGGCAAAGAAGCATTGAAAACTATGGCAGATAGTTTGTCTTCTAACGGTACTTTGTATATTTATCAAGATAAGAATTATTCTAGCGTACTGCTTAGAATAAGTGTTGATAAGGACTCTTTAACTCAAATTGCAGAAAACAATCAATTGTTTATAAGTGATGTATCTCTATTTCCTAACAAGGAAGATGCACAAGTATTTGCTGACAAGGTTGCAAGTGGCATGCTTAATATAGATATGTCGTTAGATGCAGATGATGACAGTGCAATTATCGAGTTAATTCAACCTAAATATGGCGAAAATTTCGGGCTTATTCTAGGGCTTATGGCAGGTTTGATGATTGCTGGGTCAATAGTATATTTGGTACTTAAATACAAGCAACTAGCAGTTGCACCAATTATGTCAATGTTATCATTTATTGCAATTTCATTGATAATTATGCCTTTGCTTAGTGCTATTCAGATTACTTTGGCTTCGTTTATTGGATTCTTGATTGTATATGCAATTACTTTGGCTGGACATGTAGTATATCTGGAGAAAGCCAAGAATGAGTATGCAAATGGTAAGAAATTGCTTGCAAGTTTCAAATCAAGCTTTGTTAAGTCAGTTTTGACCAATGTAGATATTGATGTAGTTGTAATTCTTGCTTGCTTGTCAACTATACTATTTGCAACTGGTGCAATTAAGGCTGTTGCTATCATGACTGCTATATTGTTGCTTCCTAGTGCTCTTTGTACTATGTTAATTCATAGAGGCATGGTTAAGTGGTACTTGGATATCAATCCTACTAAGTATCAAAAAATGAATTTTGAAAAAGGGGTGACTGCAAATGAAGAATAATAAAAGTTGTTCCTTTATGGAAAAAATTACTAATAGTTTGAATGTAAATTATTCAAAAATGGCTAAATTTTTCCTTCTTATTCCAGTTATTTTAATTGCAATTGCGATTGCAATAACAGCACTGCTGGGTGTCAATTATACTGCAGAAATCAAAGGCAGATATGAGGTTACTGTTAACTTTGGTGTTGAACTAGATAACAACAAAGTAGATGAGTATGTGACTAAGATATCTGATGCATTGAAAGAAAATGATATGAAAATGACTTCTTATTCTAAGTCAGGTCAAAGTATCTATAACAAGTTAATTGTTACAATTGATAATAGCGTTGCCAAGATGGATGAAGATAGAGCAGAAGAAGTTAGAAAAGCAATAGAAGATAATTTGAAAGAAAGTATCAATAGCACAATTGAAGTACAAGACTTACAATATGTATCCAGTTCGATTGGTGGTTATATTGTTAAGACTATTATTGCTATTGCAGTTGCAATTGTTGCCATCTTTGTGTATTTATGGATAAGATACAATATAAGTGTTGCTACATCTACAATTGTAGGTGGAGTGCTTGCAATTGGTCTGACATTTGTTCTATATGCAATTTGTCGTATTCCATTTGATGCTATGGCAATCGTTAACATGTTTATTTCATTTATTGTAACTGTTGCATTGACAATATTCTTGTTTGATAATATCAGAAATATGGAAATGTCTGAGGTTGCAATGACTAATAACCAATATTTAGCAGACTCTAACATTAAGGCAACTAAGTCATTCGCCTGTGCTATGACATTTGCAATGCTGGTATTGTTAGCTATTGCTATTGTAATGCTATTTGTTAATGTGCAACTATTCTTAGTATTTATTGCATTAATAATCGCTATAATTCTTGCTATGTATAGTGCTATGTTTGGGGCAGGTTCTCTATGGTCAATTATGTACAATAAGGAAAGAGATCAGAGACTTCGTAATAGAATTGAGAAGACAAAACAAGCTGAAACTAACAAATCTAAGAAGAAAAAAGATGACGAAGAAGATCAAGGAAAGATCCTAGTCTAATAAGATAATTACAATGATGTATGTCTGAAAAATTAGCATACATCATTTTTTGTGCTTGTTATATTAAGTTGTTGAATTGGATAATTACCAGTAAATAAATTATTTTAACACAAAATCTCATGTATAAGACAATTTAGTCACTAGACGACTGGATGTAAAAAAACTTAATGATTTATCGCAAAAATATATTAAATAACAAAAAAATATTTTTAAAAATTGATATAATATAGTATAATATCTGTGAGAAATATAAAGGATAGTACAAAAAATCCACTTGTATAAAGTGTTTATCCTACAAGATAAACATAAAAAATTTGTAATATGTTACAAACAAAATCAAAAGCATAATTATGATAAGAGTGCATTTTTTGTATGTACAAAAGCATAAATGATTATAAAAAAGAACACTTCAATAAATGTAGACCAAAATAAAATAAATAAATTGGCTAATGAATTTAAGTTAGACCAAAATATTATTAGATTGCTTATAAGTCGTGGTTATACGACAAAGGAACAAATCTATAATTTTCTAAACCCCGATCTTAAGAACTTCTATGATCCATATTTATTAGCTAATATGGACAAAGTAGTGGCAAGGATCAGGCAGGCAGTGCAGGATGATATAAGCATTGTGATACTTGGCGATTACGATACAGACGGCATCACTGCAACTGCAATTATGTATAAATATTTTCAATCAATAGGCAAGGATGTCTATACTTTTTTGCCAAATCGTATAGCAGACGGTTATGGATTATCTTATGAAACAATTGACAAAGTAATAGAAATGTATAATCCAAAGTTGATTATAACTGTTGATTGCGGTATTTCAGCTAAGAACGAGATAGAGTATGCTAATAGCAAAGGGGTAGAAGTAATCGTTACCGATCACCATGACATCCCAGAACAAGTCCCAAATTGTCTAATTATTAATCCAAAATTGCATGGACAGAAATATCCATTTAGAGAACTATGCGGTGCAGGAGTTGCGTTGAAGGTTGTACAGGCTTTAACTAGTATTGAGGAGTCTTACAAGTATCTAACAATAGCAGCAATTGCTACTGTTGCTGATATAGTTCCACTAGTGGACGAAAATAGACTAATAACTTATTATGGCATTAAGCAACAGGCTAGCAATATGCCCATGGGGTTGATGAGACTGCTCAAGAAACTAAGAATTGATATGCCTTTGACTTCTGCCGATATATCTTTCAAATTAGCGCCTAAAATTAATGCTACAGGCAGAATGGGTGATCCAAACATTGCTTTTAGATTGTATATTTCAGAAGACAGCAAAGAAATTAATAAAAATATTGAAAGTCTATTATTGTTGAATGACAAACGTGTATTAGAGACCAATCATATTGTGGAGCAGGCAGTTGCAATACTTGATAATGTTAATACATCTAAGCAAGGTGTTATTATTGTCAAAGATGACAATTGGGAGAGTGGCGTTCTTGGCATAATTTGTTCTAAATTGGTTGATATGTATAACAAGCCAGCATGTGTGTTATCAATGGTTGATGGAGAATTAAAAGGAAGCCTAAGAAGTATCCCTAATATCAATATATTTGAGGCTCTAACAAGCGTTAAAGATACTCTAGTACAATACGGCGGGCATAATCAGGCTGCTGGAGTTACACTTAAGAAAGAGAACTATAGTAAGTTTGTAAAAGAACTTAATGAATATATTTTGTCACATTATAAGCAAGATGATTTCTTGTTGGAACGAAAATATGATTTAGATCTTTCCAAATCTGTATTAACAGAAAAGTTTGTAAAAGAACTTTTCCTTCTAGAGCCTTTTGGCTTAGCAAATGAGAAACCTCTATTTAAGCTGACTTTCAACAATGTCGTCACAACACTTATGCCAAAATTTCCTGCACATGTTAAATTAAAAGTCAACGGCGTTGAACTTATAGGCTTCAATATGGGGCAATACTTATACAATTTCAACACCAATTCTAACAAAACTGTTATTATGGAGTTGAGCTTAGACAAGTATACTAATGTAAACAAATTGAAGGGTGTGATAAAACATATTACTTTTTCTAAGCTCAATACAACAATTAAAACAGAATTGATAAACGGATTATATCTGTATCAGTTAAGCAATATAAATTGTGTTAATAAGACCAGAAATAAGCCAGAAATAATGAATGTGCACGATTTATATAAGCATATTAACAATTTAAAATCTAAATTTGGTACACTAATTATTTCTAATTCAGTGTCCAGCTATGAACAGTTTAATCTCAACACTACTAAGATAACTAATTATGAGTTGTATGATATCAATAACAAGACTGGAATAAATACTTTGTTATTTGCTCCTTTTGATAATGTAAAACTAAATAATTACGAAACTATTATTTTGCTTGATGCACCATTCCATATAGGATATGTAAATTATTTAATCAATATGGGCAAAAAAGTAATTATTGCAAACACCTTATTTGATACTAAATGCTTAAAAAATCTTGATTGCAATAGGTCTGTGTTTGCTAGATACCACAATGCAATCAAGCATTGCTGTAAGAAATACAACAAAGAACCAGACATTCTGTCACTATTCTATAAGGTGAAGAGAACCAATCAACAGTTTACCAATATTAAGTTTAATGAGTTTTGCTTTGTGCTTATAGTATTGAAAGAACTGGGTATATGCAAGGTCGATGGTGGCAAGGTTTCATTTACAGATGTTAAGAGCAACTTAAATAATTCACAAAGTTATAACTTTATCAATTTATTACTAAATTCTACTAAAGGGGAATAGAATGGAAGAGAATTTTCTTATAAGGATCAAAAAATTATATTCGTTAGAAGAAAATCAACAAATAGTTGAAATAATCAACTTAGTTAAGAAGTACAACGATCCTAATTCGGTCTATGATATTAATTTTGCTATCACACTTGCCAACGACATTATTGATAACAAATTGGATTATAAGTCGGTGATAGTTGGTCTATATTATCCGCTTATCAAGAATAACTTAATGGATAAGGTTGATGTTAACAAAATTGATGACGAAGTGTACACAATGATTACTTCTTTGTCGAACTTAGAGAAACTAAATATTGCCACTAAACAAGAGCAGTTGGATAGCATTAAAAATATGTTTATTGCGATTGCTAAAGATATAAGGGTAATTATTATCAAATTGTGTATTGAACAAGGCAAACTAAATATCTTTGATAAGTTCTCGGACGAAGAAAAAGAAAGCATAATGCAAGGTTGCAGTGATATTTTTGCACCAATTGCAGCAATGCTAGGTATTAGTCAGATCAAAAACAGACTAGAAAATGCAACATTTAAGTATTATAAGCCAAAATTCTACGAAGAATTGAAACAAGCACTTAACGAGTATGTGGACGAACGTAATGAAGCAATTCAAGAGGTTATCAAGAAGATCAAGGAAGAAATAACTCCAATAGTAAGCAAGTGCGAAGTGTACGGAAGGCAAAAACAACTATATAGCATTGCTAAGAAATTGCAGAAAAAGAATATGGGTGTTAGTGCAATACTGGATGTGTATGGAAGAAAAAATAATATAGAAGAATTTACTAAAGGTAAGAGCTTTAGTGAAATTACTTTGTCACATATTATGGACATATTGGCGGTTAGGGTAATCGTCAATACAGTCGATGAGTGTTATGCTGTTCTAGGCAAAATTTTCTCTATTTTTAAGCCTTTTGGCAATTTCAAAGATTATATCGCTAACCCAAAGGCAAATGGTTATCAATCTTTGCATACAGCAATAATACTTGATAATGGCGATCCGGTTGAAGTCCAGATAAGGACTTTTGAAATGCATAACTATGCCGAATATGGTTTTGCTGCACACTGGGCATACAAATTAAACAAAAAAGTAAATAAAACTGACGCAAAGATAAACTATATTAGATCTATCTTAGAATTATACAAAGAAAAATCAAACAACGAATTGTTAGATATATTGAAGACAGATGTGTATGTTGGCAAAATATTTGTTCAAACTCCACAAGGTAAAATTATTGAATTGCCAGAAGGTGCGACCCCAATAGACTTTGCCTATGCGATACATTCTAAAATCGGCGACTCGTGCGTTGGAGCTAAAATCAATGGAAAAATATTTCCATTGGCAACAATGCTATCCAATGGTGATGTTGTTGAAATAATCACTAGCCCTAATAGCAAAGGTCCTTCAAGAGACTGGCTAAAAGTGTGCAAAACAAATAGTGCTAAAACTAAGATAAAAGCCTTTTTTAAGCGAGAAATGAAGGATGATAACATCAAGAAAGGTAAGGCAATCTTAGAATCACAAGCTAAGTTAAAAAATTATAATTTGTCAAAATTGTTAGTAGATAAATATCTAGAAGAGGTGTATGATCGTTATAGTTTTTCTAACCTAGAGGATATGTATGCATCTATTGGTTATGGTGGCATAACGGCCAACCAAGTCTTAAACAAACTTATGTCCTTATACAACTCTGACAGTAAAAATATAGTAGAATTAAGTCCAACAGCGAAGGATACTATTAAGAAACCAAGCAACACGGAGGATAGCCAAGTAGTTGTTAGGGGATATAGCAACATGATGACTAAACTAGCAAAATGTTGTAATCCTATCCCGGGTGATAAAATTGTTGGTTATGTTTCTCGTGGCAAAGGTGTAACCATCCATAGAGAAGATTGCAGAACTATCGAAAATTATGAGTTCGAAAGATTGATAGAGTGTGACTGGAAGAATTCTTCTAGTGCTAAGGCATTTGTTGGAACAATCAATGTTGTTGCCAATAACGCTAATAGTGTGTTTAGTGATATTTCTAAGAAAGTAACAGATAACAAAATTGAAATTGTTCTTATGAACACTAAACCTATTAAGGATAATAAACATCTTATTACTTTGGGTGTCAAAGTGTCTAGCAAGAACCAATTAGATGACTTGATTGGTAAGTTAAAAGTAATACCTAATGTTGTAGATGTGTTTAGGACAAATTAATGAGATTGTTAACAAATATAGATAATATTAATGAAGAATTAACCTTAATTTATAACATTTTTGCATACAAGATTAGCAAAAAATATGTAGACACCGAAGTAAATGTGCTAGAAGATCATGATGATGATAATATTACAATTACACTTATGGTTGATGGCAAAAACAAAAATATAGAAACTTTTGGCTATAAAGTAGAGAGAAACGAAACCACAAGCAAATATATTAAGCGATATGCAAAGATTGTGCTGTATAAGTATCTGTCCAAAATAACGCGATACAAAGCTCCATGGGGTGCATTGACTGGTGTAAGACCAACAAAAATATACTATGAGTTGCTTAACAAGTTGGGCGGGAATATTGACCTTGTTATGAGCGAAATGAAAAGATTATTTCTTGTATCTAAAGAAAAAATTAATCAATTAAGATTGATCGCTAATGAGCAAAGTGTGGTAAAATATGATCACAATAGTATAGACCTATATATCAACATTCCGTTTTGCACTAGCAAGTGTTATTATTGTTCGTTTATCTCTATGCCACTTAATAAGTGCCAAAATATGGTTGAACCATATATTGAAGCATTGATTAAGGAAATAAAAGCAACATTGCAGTTTTTACAATCTCGAAAAATGACTATAAATACTATATATTTTGGAGGTGGCACTCCTACAGCAATAGGTAGGGATAATCTAGAAAAACTGCTAAATATTTTGCCTAAAAGTGTGAAAGAATTAACAGTTGAAGCAGGCAGACCAGATACGATTGATGATAAAATGCTTGCAATGCTAGATAGCCATGGTGTTAGTCGTATTTCAATCAATCCGCAGACTTTTAAAAATGAAACTCTTAAATTAATAGGACGCAATCACACTGCCGATGATGTTGTAGACGTGTACAGACTTGCGAGAAAGTATAATTTTGCAATCAATATGGACCTTATTGCAGGGCTAGGAAATGAGAAAGTGAAAGATTTCAAGTATACACTTAATAAGACAATAGGTTTATACCCAGACAATATAACTGTGCATACATTATCTATCAAGAGAGCAAGTACTCTTAAATCAGATGGTGGAGAAACATCCAATATCCACGAAGTGGAGAGAATGGTAAAGTATTCTATTGCAAAATTGGCTAAAAATGGCTATAAACCATACTATTTATATCGTCAAAAAAATATGCTAGGCAACCTAGAGAATACAGGATATTGTCGTGACGGAAAGATATGTGAATTCAATATCAACAGTATGGAAGAGACATTGTCAGTTATTGCCTGTGGGGCTAATGCGATTAGCAAAAAGATTGATTATGCTAAGAACCGCATTGATAGACATGCTAATGTTAAAAATATTCAAGAATATATATCTCGAATTGATGAAATGATACAGAAAAAGTTGGATTTGTTTGATAAATAAAAATTTTGTCGATAATTTACTTAATTTTATTGAAAATAGCAAAAATTTTTTTGTTATTTTCTTTACTTTTATCAATCTGATGTGATATATTATATTTGTGACCTTTTGCTAAGTGCTAGGAGAATCCTTACGACCAGCAACTTGGTTCTAGGCTAATAAAATAAATGGAGGAATTAATCAATGATTAATAAAGAGAAAAAACAGGGCATTATTAAAGAATATGCAAGACAAGAAGGCGATACTGGTTCTTGCGAAGTTCAAATTGCTGTACTTTCTGCTAGAATTGCAGAATTGACAGAACATTTGAAGGCTAATAAGAATGATGAACATTCTCGTCGTGGCTTAATTAAGCTTGTAAGCAGAAGAAAGAAATTAATTAAGTACATGGAAAGAGTTAACCTTCAAGGTGCTAGAGAATTGAAAGCTAAATTAGGAATTAGATAATAAGAAAAATTTTAGACGGTTGTTTTTTGTTGTGTGCTTTTAAGAAATTGCTTTTCGAAGAGTATGCAATTTTAGCAATCGTCTATATTTTTAGAGTATCAAAGGAGATTATGATGAACGAATTTAAAACTTTTGAAACTGAGATTGGTGGCAAAAAAGTTTCTGTAGAGGTAGGAAAGTATGCATTCCAGACCAATGGACATTGTATTGTAAAATGCGGTGACACTATGGTTATGTGTAATGTGTGTATGAACAAAGAACCTAGACCAGGTCAAGACTTCTTCCCACTAAGCGTAGATTTCGAAGAAAAACTATATGCTGTAGGTAAGATCCCAGGTGGGTTTAAGAAGAGAGAGGGTAGACCAACTGACCAAGCAATACTTACTAGCAGACTTATTGATAGACCTCTTAGACCATTGTTCCCTAAGGGTTTCTTCAACGATGTAACAGTAGTTGCTACACCTATCAGCATTGACTACAATATTGCACCAGAGCCACTTGCTATGTTTGCAAGTTCTATTGCACTTACAATCAGTGATATTCCATTTGCTGGCCCAACTGGTAGTGTAGAAGTAGGCTTGGTTGATGGCAAGTATATTATTAACCCAAATACTGCAGAGAAGGACAATAGCCTTATTGATCTAAAAGTTGCAGGAACTAAAGATGCTATCCTTATGGTTGAAGCAGGCGCTAAAGAAGTAAGCGAAGAAGTTATGCTTAAAGGTATCTTATTTGCTCACGAAGAGATCAAGAAGCAGGTAGAGTTCCAAGAGAAAATGGCAGAAGAGTTGGGCGTTAAGAAAGCTGAGAATCTACCATATTATGTTATCGATGAAACTCTAGAGAAAGACGTTAAAGAATATGGACATCCACTAATGGAGAAGGTTATGGAGCATTTCGATAGACACGAGAGAGATCGTGCTGAAGAAGAAATGAATGCTCGGATCCTAGAGCATTTTGCAGAAACTTATCCAGATAGCGAAAGACAAATATTGGACGTATTATATAAGGTAAAGAAAGAAATAATGCGTACCAAGATACTGAATGATGGTGTTAGACCTGATGGCAGAAAGTTGGATGAAATTAGGCCAATCTGGTGTGAAGTAGGCATACTTCCTAGAGTTCATGGTTCTGCTGTGTTCACTAGAGGCGAAACTCAAGCAATGACTACTTGTACATTAGGTAGCATGAGAGATATGCAGATCCTAGATGGTATTGACGAAGAAGAAGGCAAGAGATACATGCATCACTACAATATGCCTGCTTATTCTACTGGTGAGGCAAGACCACTTAAGTCTGCTGGCCGTAGAGAGATCGGACATGGTGCACTTGCAGAGCGCGCTTTGCTTCCCGTTCTTCCTAGCGAAGAGGAGTTTCCATATGCAATCCGTACAGTTAGTGATATCCTTAGCAGTAACGGATCTACTAGCCAAGCAAGTGTATGCGGTAGCACTCTAGCACTTATGGATGCTGGTGTTCCTATCAAAGCTCCAGTTGCTGGTGTAGCAATGGGACTTATCAAAGATGCTGAGTCTGGCAAAGTTGCAATTCTTACAGATATCCAAGGTCTAGAGGACTTCTTGGGTGATATGGACTTCAAGGTTGCTGGTACAGAGAAAGGTATTACTGCTATTCAGATGGATATTAAGATCAAAGGTATTGACGAAAAGATACTAACAGAAGCCCTAGAGAGAGCAAGAGTAGGCAGACTATTTATCTTGAAGAAGATGACTGATGTTATTGCTGAACCAAGAAAAGAGTTAAGTCCTTACGCTCCTAAGATTATATCTTTCATGATCAACCCAGATAAGATCAAAGATGTTATCGGAACTGGTGGAAAGATGATCAATAAGATAATTGATGAGACAGGTGTCAAGATCGACATATCTGATGAGGGTATGGTGTCAATCGCAGGTGTGGATAGTGAGATGAGCCAAAAAGCTAAAGATATTATCCTAAGTATTACAGAAGATCTAGAAGTTGGCAAAACTTACACAGGTACAGTTGAAAGAATATTGCAATTTGGTGCTTTTGTTAATCTAGGTTATGGCAAAGAAGGAATGATCCATATTTCTAAACTATCTAGCAAGAGAGTGGAGAAAGTGGAAGACGTTGTCAAGATTGGTGACAAAGTTGAAGTATCTGTAATCAAAATCGAAAAGGGCAAAGTAGATTTAAAACTAGTAGGTGTCTTTGCCTAAATATAAAAAGTCTAATTGGTTAACCCAAATTAGACTTTTTTTGTGGTTTGTTACTAGAATAACAGTATAAATAAATTATTAGATAAAAAACACTATAATTAATTTGATAAATAATTAAAAATATGCAATAATTGTTATGTTATGAAAAATATTATTTTGCAAAATATTTCAATAGTAAGAAAAAACTTGTTGGGTATCCCAACAATGCCTATTTTTAGCCGTTTTGCATGTGCGTTCGGGGGGGGGGTATCCTTTGGGAAGGATAGTATAGTTCTATCCCCAGTTCACAACCAACATAACTTAATAATTAATCAATTAAAGGATATAAGGTAAATGAGTTAAATTGTTTGCCATATCCTTTTTTGTTTTTTTGTTGAGAAAAAATACAAGTAATAATGTAAAAGGAAATATTATGACAAAGAAGAAACAATTTGTAATACTTGCAATCTTTGTGGTATTGGCGATTATCTCTTGTGTATCGGCACTAGTAGTCGTGCTTACTGCTAGCAAACAAGCTTCCACCAGCAAGGTTAATGTAGATTACACTGCAAGTGATGTGTATGTTAAGATTAAGGCTAATTATTATATAGGTTCTAACACAGTTGCTATGGTCAATGGAGATAGTACAGAGGTAGTATTGTCACCAATCAACCACAACGGCACTCTTAACCAGCCCAATGCCAAGACAACAAGTGCATTGATGGATGTGGATAGCGGAGGAAAGGTAGTCTTTGAATATATATTTGAGAACTTATCCAGTACAGTTCCTGCTAAGATCAGCCAAATGACAAATGCAGACGGCACACCTTATGTCCCAACTGATACATACAATAACGTAAATATCCAATATGTAGGCACATCCAAGGTTATGGGTGCGTCTGCTTATGGTGGCAAAGATACAATATCAGATATTGCTCTTCTTCCTCTTAGTACTAAATATATCTATGTAATAGTATCGGTCAAGGATCTAATGCACGATGTCCAATACAAGGGATCTTTCGGTTGGATGCTGTCTAGAGCAGACTTAGTAGATAACACAACAGAGAATGTATCTGGCGGAACAATTATATCTGGCACAGACGATGCCGATGTAGTTAACAAGGACGAAATGGATAAGATAAACCTAGTCCTTGATTGCGAGAACGAAAAGCCTAATTATTATCCTCAGAAAGCCAATAAGTGCTTTACAGGTTGGTACACCAAGGACGAAAGTGGCAATGATATAGAAGTTAAATGGCCAACACTTATAACATCTTCCACAAAGATATATCCTAAGTATGAAACTGAAACCCCAGGACTATCCTACACATATACTGGTGATGGCTATGCAATAGTAGGTGGATACAATGGTTCAACTAGTAACATATTTGTTCCAGATATCCATAACGATGGTACACATGGCAATGCCAAGATAACTAGTATTGCAGATCATGCATTTATAGGAAACACAAAAATTGTTAATTTAATGATACCAGATACTATTACAAGTGTAGGAAGTTCAGCTTTTACTAACTGTTCTAATATTATAAGTGTTAGAATTCCCAAGAGTGTTACAAGTATTGGTTTGCCAGCTTTGAGTGGTTGTAGCAAGATTACAAGTATTATTGTTGATCCATATAACCAAGTGTATGATAGCCGTAACAATTGCAATGCCATTTTGGAAACGGCTACAAATAGGTTGGTTGCTGGTTGCCAAAACACAGTTATTCCTATTGGCACTAAGATAGTAGGAAAGCAGGCTTTTGAAAGGATAACCAGCTTAACAGAAATTGTTGTTCCTGATAGTGTAGTCACGATAGAAAGTGCAGTATTTAATGGATGTACTGAATTAACCAAAATAACGCTGTCTAACAATCTTGTTACATTGGATAACTATGCATTGAATGCAACTAAAATAGAAGAGTTATATGTTCCTGCTACCTTAACTAACATCGGTACAACTTGTGCTATTGTTTCTTTTTCGTTAAACAAAATTGAAGTAAACACAGCAAATTCAAAATTTGACAGTAGAAACAATTGCAACGCAATAGTTGAGACCGCTACTAATAAACTTATTTTGGGTTGCGAGACAACAACTATTCCTGATACAGTTGTGGAAATTGGAGATTATGCATTTAATCAATCAAAATTGTCAAAGCTTGTTATATCTAAGAATGTAACTACTATATCGACATCTGCATTTGGTGGGTGCAACTATATTACTGAGGTTGTTGTAGATAGTGCTAATACGAAATTTGATAGTAGAAACAATTGCAATGCTATTATTGAAACAGCAACTAACACATTGGTAATGGGTTTTAAAAATTCAACTATTCCAAATACTGTTACAAGCATTGGAAATGCCGCATTTAGAAGAATAATGATACAAAGTATAACTATTCCAAATAGTGTAACAAGTATAGGTGACGAGGCTTTTTATGCAACAGCTTTAAAGAGTATAACAATCCCTTCTAGCGTTAAAAGTATTGGAATAAGAGTGTTCTCATTTAATGCAAATTTAACAGAAATTACTGTCGATAGTGGTAATACAACTTTTGATAGCCGAAATAATAGTAATGCCATAATTGAAACAGCAACTAATACATTAATTGCTGGGTGTAAATCGTCTATAGTGCCTGATACTATTACTGAAATCGGAACATATGCTTTTAGTTTTATACATGTTGAAAGTCTTACTCTTCCTAGTAGTGTTACAAAAATAAGTAGTTGGGCTTTTTATGGATCAAATATAACGAGCATTACTTTGTCTAGTAATTTAACATATATAGATACGGCATCATTTAATACTTGTGCTAAACTAACTAGTATTGTTATACCAGCCAGTGTCCAATATATTAATCATAAGGCGTTTGAAGGTTGTAGTCAGTTAACCAGTGTTGAATTTAAGGATGTAAGTGGGTGGAAAGTATATAGTAGTACTAGTTACACCAATGGTCAAAATGTAGAATTATCCAGTAGTGATTATTATCCTAATGCTACCAAGTTAACGGCAGTATATGGCAACAAATATTGGAAGAGGGGATAAGTTTATAATTATCAATTGCTAATATAAAATAAAAAAAGTAGTAGTTATATTTTGATCTGATATTATTGGATCATATATATAACTACTATATTTTTTGTTTAAAAAAAACCGTGCGATTGGCTTCGAAATCGTAATGTGCAATTTCTAATAATGTTGAACTCATCTAAAGCTTCCTTATGGCACATATCCACACTCTACTTAATGATGCTTCCTTCCGGACCTGACATGGTTCATAGCAGGCTATTGCATAAGACCTTAAAATCAACACCCAGCAAAACTAGAATATTACACACACCAGACACCCCTCAGCCAACCATTCAGTCCTGCGTATAGTTGGTTTCAGGTACAGGGCACAACTAACTCCCCACCTAGCACGGTATAGGTATTGTAGCAAAAAAAAATATATTTTGCAACTATATTTTTGGCTATACGACTAAATAAGTTGTAAAATTTTGTAATGTTTGCTATACTTTATTGTATATTTGTAATCTATGAGGTTAGCATATAGTCTGTTATATTGTTAGTAGACTTTGCGATAAATATTGATTGACAATAAGTTCCATAGATTAATCAAACAGTCGTTGCAAGTAATCTAAGATTGAGTTATTTGCTGACAAACTTATCTATATATAATATGCATAGGGAGATACAATGGAAGATACAAGCAGAGCAAAAAGATTTATTAATTGTTATAATACTATTGACCAAGCATTGAGAATACAAGGCGATATGAGTAAATCTATTAGTTATACTGAGGCAGTAAGAAAGGCTGCTAGAACCAATGGAATAGTTAAAAAATACGAAGATGATTTGGTTGATTATGGAAGACTTAGAAATGCAATAGTTCACTCTGCAGATAATACTCAGATTATTGCAGAACCTAATCAGTCTACAGTGGAGCATTTTGAGAAAATATGTGACCTAATATGTAGTCCACCATTGGCAGTGGATACTATATGCAATAAGAATTTTGCCAGCCTTAATTATAATTTACTACTAAAAGATGTTATTGAGTATATGTATCAGAGTGGATTTAGTAGTATCCCAATATACAAGAATGATATGTTGATAGGCGTTGCTAATGCGACCAAAATAACAAGATTGTTGGGTAAGAAAATATATCAAAAAGTAGATGTAGATAATTATATTAGCAAAACTACTATTGAGATCGCATTGAAGGATCTTGTGGAAGATAATTATTATACCATTGCTAATGAGAATACTACATTAGATAAGATATTGTCACTATTTAGTGAGAACAGAAAGTTGTTGTTGATAGTTATAACCAAGACAGGTAGTCTACTAGAGAAACCAATTGGTATTGTTACCGCTGGTGATATCATGGAAATTAACAAGATATTGGACAACTACAATGTGTAAGAGGTGAGTATATGAAGAAGACAGATATTAAAGAAATTCAAAAAAGTTATTCTGACCTAAAAGGCGAATTGACAGTAGGTGGTTGGGTCAGAAGTGTAAGAGATCTTAAGACTTTTGGTTTTATGGATCTAAATGATGGAACCGCATTTAAAGGTTTGCAAGTTGTATTTAACAACGATTTAACCAACTATGCTGAGGTCGCAAAACTTAATACTGGTAGCAGTGTTTTGATCAAAGGTGAGTTGGTTTTGACCCCTGAGAACAAGCAACCATACGAGTTGCATGCTAGTGAAATAACTATACTTAGTGCTACTGACACCGACTATCCTCTTCAGAAGAAGGGACATAGCCTAGAATTTATGAGAGAACAAGCTTATTTGCGTCCTAGAGTTAACCTGTTTAATGCGGTATTTAGAGTAAGAAGTGTGGCAGCGATTGCTATTCACAACTTTTTCCAACAAAAAGGCTATGTATATGTTAATACTCCGCTTATAACAACAACAGATTGCGAAGGATCTGATCAAATGTTCAAAGTAACAACCTTTGATTTCAACAACCTCCCAAAACTTGAAGATGGCACGGTAGATATGACCAAAGATCTATTTGGCAAACAAGCGTTTATAACTGGTAGTGGACAATTGCATGGTGAAGCCTTTGCTCTTGCTTTCAGTAAAATTTATACCTTTGGCCCAACTTTCCGTACCGAGAATTCTAACACTAAGACACACGCTAACGAGTTCTGGATGATAGAACCAGAGATTGCGTTCTGTGACCTAGAGGGATTGATGGATATCGAGGAAGAGATGCTTAAGTATGTAGTTAAGTATGTTCTAGACAATTGCATGGATGAGATTACATTCCTTGACAACTTTGTTCAGAAGGGATTAACTGAGAAATTGCAGAAGATACTAATTAATAAGTTCGTTCGTATTGATCATGCTGAGTGTATTAAAATCCTAAAAGAAGCCAAAGTAAAGTGGGAGTTTGAACCAGAAGAAGGTAACGATATTGCTAAAGAGCATGAGAAGTATATAACAGAGTATTTCAATGGTCCAGTATTTATTAAGAACTGGCCTAAAGATATTAAGGCATTCTATATGAAGCAAAACGATGATGGCAAGACTGTTGCTGCAGTTGATCTAGAAGTTCCACTAGCAGGAGAGTTAATGGGTGGAAGTCAGAGAGAAGAAAATTATGACAAACTAATCAAACGTTGTGAAGAGATGGGTGTTGATATGAAGCCTATTGATTGGTTTATTAACTTGAGAAAATATGGCTCAGTTGTTCACTCTGGATTTGGAATGGGATTTGAAAGACTAGTTATGTATCTAACAGGTGTAGAGAATATCAGGGATGTTATTCCTTTCCCAAGAACCCCTAAAAACTGCAATTATTAATAAAAAACTAAAAAAAACTAAAAATTTACAAAACTTGTTGCATTTAATATAAATATTTGTTATAATGAAATGCGTTAAATTAAAAAGACCTATGGGGGTGGATATAATAATGGCAAAAGAATGTTGTATTTGCGGAAAGTCTAAGGTGGCAGGAAATCAAGTAAGCCACTCACATATTGCCACAAAAAGAAGTTGGAATGCAAATCTTCAAAAGAAAGATGTTGACATTGATGGCAAATTAACAAAGAAATACATCTGCACAAGATGTTTGAAGACTTTGAAGAAAAACGAGAATAACTAAGTTTTTTGAAAGAAAAGCAATATATTGCTTTTCTTTTTTTATCCTTAATCAAAAAGGATAAGTTAAAATATTTGCATTATATCAATATAAAATGTATAATAAATATATTAAAATATAAGAGGAAATTATGTTAATTCAGTTGTTGCAAGAAGTGCATGATGCCAGATTGTTTATTATTATTACTTTGGCACTATGTCTGGTCATGTTAATATCTTTTGGTCTGCATGAATATGCACATGCTCTTGTTGCATACAAGTGTGGCGATCCAACACCCAAGGTTCAAGGACGACTTACAATCAATCCGTTTGCACATATTGATTATATTGGTTTTCTTTGCTGTATGTTTTTTGGATTTGGTTGGGCTAAACCAGTGGTAATTAATCCACTTAATTTTAGAAAGTTTAGATCAGGGCTGGTTGCTACATCTCTAGCGGGTGTTACGGTCAACCTTATACTCGCTTTTGTAGGTTGCGGATTGTTTACGGCATTTTTTAGGTTTTTAGCACCAGCTATAACTAACGAGTACTTATTTTGTTTTTTGTACTATTTCTTTAATTTTTTATTCATGATCAATCTTAGCCTTATGGTTTTTAATATATTGCCAATACCTCCACTAGATGGATTTAATGCATTAGATGCTATGACCAAGAGTAACAACAAGTTTGTAGAATTTATGCGCAGATATGGCACACTAATACTTATTGCTATTTTGCTTATTTTTGATAACTTGCTACTATCCTTGATGAATATAATTGCTACACCTATGGCAATGTTCTGGGGATGGATATTCTCACTATAATATATAGAAAAATGTAGGAAAATGATGGAAGAAAAAGACACACAAGTGGTTAATGAAGCGCCACAAGACAACTTAATAGATGCACAAGATAGTGATTCTACAATGCAATTTCATTTTGCTGATCAAGTAGGACCCCTGGATCTTTTGCTATTTTTGATCAAGAAGAACAAGTTGGAGATAGAAGAGGTTAAACTAGCGGATATAACCGATCAATATCTTAATATGATCAAAGATATTAACAAATTGGATCTAGAGACTGCAAGCGACTTTATAGTAATGGCGTCAGAGTTAATTGAGATTAAGAGTAAGACTTTGCTTCCTTCCAACAGAGAAGAAGAGGAGGAAGAAGAGGATAGCGAAGAATTGATCAAGATGCGACTGAAAGAATACGAACTTATGAAGGAAATGAGTGAAAAACTGAAAGTCATTGAGAACACCGATGTATTCTATAAAGCACCTGAGCCAGAGGCGGGTAAGTATCGTGTAGTTATCAAAGACATGCAGTTGGATGCTTTGCTTGATGCGTTTACACATTTTATGTTAAAGAATGTCAAAAAAGAAGCGGAAACAGTTGAGTCCAAGCAGATTGAAAAAGAAAAATTTACGGTAGAGCAGAAGACTGCATATATCAAAGATGTTCTTATTAGTCGTAAATCAGTTAGGTTTAGCGAATTGATGTCTCAGACAACATCTAAGGATGAGATTGTAACAACCTTTATGGCATTATTGGAGTTGCTAAAATTGCAGACTATTAAGGTAAAACAAGGCGATCTATTTGCAGATATAGATATTATTAAGGTAGAGGATGAAAATGAATAATCTAAAAGAGATAATAGAAGCAATACTTTTTGTGTCAGGTGAGGGTGTGGCATTTGAAGATATAGCGGAGAAGTTGAATATAGAGATAGACGAGGTTAAGACTGCTGTTGAGGAATTGAAAGCTGATCGAGAGAAAGCGAATAGTGGTATACAGGTTGTGGTGTATAACGGCAAAGCTCAGTTGTGCTCTAATAAGGAATTTGTTAATGAAATAGCAGAGGTACTTAATCCTATTAGAGAACGTGCATTGACCAAAGCAGTGCTAGAGGTATGTGCTATTATTGCATACAAGCAACCAATAACTAGGATGGAGATAGAGGCTATAAGAGACTCTAAGAATTGCGACTATGCCGTTAATGCATTGCTAGAAAACAATCTTATTGAGGTTGTAGGCAGAAAGGATACAGTTGGTAAGCCGTTGCAATTTGGGACAACCGATACTTTCCTAAAGAAATTTGGATTGACTTGCATAGGTGATCTGCCAGAATATGAAGAGTTGTTAGAAAGGATACAGGTTATCAAAGACTCTTACAAGAAGGATGATAATAGTCTATTTAATTTCAACAACATCCCAGAAGAGATGGAAAAGGAAGATCAAGAAGAGGTTGAGAGAGAGGGAGATATCAAGGATGCATACGTTGAAGAAGTTGATGAGGACAAGTTGCTAGATGACCTTGATAAGTTAACTAACCAATTGGATACTTACGAGTTTGATGACGATCCTAAATTTGTATAACACAAATATCACTAGATAGTACTAGTGGTATTTTTTTTGATAATAAAATAATATCAAATGCAAAAAATAAATAAAGTGTACAACTGCAAAGATAATTGAAGTATGTTTTTTAAGTGAAATAGAGCGATTGTTTCCTAAAAATTTTTTGATAAATCATAATTTTAAGTAAAAGGTGTTGCAAAATTCCTGTATATTATATATAATTAAGTTAGTATATTTATAAAAGTGTACGAAGAATGGAGGGTTAATTGTGGCGGTTAAAACATCAAATGCTTATGGTAAAATTACAATAGATGATAATGCAATAGCTTGTGTTACTGGGCATATAGCACGTGAATGTTACGGCGTTATAGATTTGTCTAGTCAAGGCTTTGTGGGCTCTTTTAACTCTGTTAAGAAGAAATCGTTATCAAATGGTGTAAAGATTAAGACCATTGGAAATAGAATATATATTGACTTAGATGTTATCTTGAAATTTGGGGTATCAATATCTACTGTAACTGACAACTTGAAGAGTTCTATCAAGTATGGTGTAGAGAGCTTCACTGGTATGATAATCGATTCGGTTAATATTAATGTAGTTGGTGTTCGGGTATAGTTTTTTTCTCGAGCAACAGATATAGAAGGAGCAAATTTTAAATGCAAAAGAATATAAATAGTTTAATGTTTAGAAAAATGTTAAACGCTAGTGCAAAAATATTAGATGAAAATAAAAAATTAGTAGACTCGTTAAATGTGTTTCCAGTACCAGACGGTGATACCGGAACTAACATGAACTTAACATATAACAACGCAATCAAAGAAGTTAACAATTGTCTAGATAACTCCTTTGCTGCAATTAGTGACGCTTTGGCAAAAGGTGCACTAAGAGGTGCTAGAGGTAACTCGGGCGTTATTTTGTCACAAATACTTAAGGGAATGAGTACAGTTTTGTCCAAAGTTGAGGAGAATATCACAACTAAGATATTTGCTAAAGCTTTGGTAGAAGGATCCAATGTTGCCTACAAGGCGGTTACTAAACCTAAAGAAGGAACTATTTTAACAGTGATCAGAACTATGGCAGAGTCGGCTACCAGAACCGCTAAGAAGGTAAGTGATTTTGAAGAGTTTTTTGCTATAGTACTTAAGGATGCTGAATTTATTTTGCAACAGACTCCAGAGATGTTGCCTGTGTTGAAGAAAGCAGGTGTTGTTGATGCTGGTGGTCGTGGACTTATTGTTATCTTTACTGGTATGCAACGTATACTTAATGGTGACGAAGAGTTGGACGTAACAATAGAGGAAATGATCAACAATGTAGCACAAGCAACTAATTCTAACGAGGTATACATCAATCTAGAGAATTTGGCAGAAATTGAATTTGCTTATTGTACAGAATTTATGGTGTCACACATGAAGAAGAAGACAACAGAGAGTGACATTGATAAATTGAGAGAAAACCTAATGAACATAGGTGATAGTGTTGTATGTATAGGTGACTTGCAATTAGTTAAGGTTCATGTGCACACTAACGAACCTAACTTGGCACTAGGATATGCACTAGAGTTGGGTGAGATAATCAATATTAAGATTGAGAATATGGTTGAGCAGAATAGAGAATTGAAGCGTATGCGTAATCAACAAGAACAGAACTTGAAAGAGTTTGGTATTGTTGCTGTTGCTCCAGGCGAGGGTATCGCTAACGTATTTACTGATCTTATGGTTGACAATATTATCGAGGGCGGTCAAACCATGAACCCAAGTGCAGAAGATATCGCTAAGGCGGTAGACAAAGTACCTGCACGCAATGTATTTGTTTTGCCTAACAACAAGAATATTGTTTTGGCAGCAGAACAGGCTAAAAATCTTACTAATAAGTACATTTATGTTATACCTACAACTTCTGTCCCTGAGGGCATTTCTGCAGTTCTGGGCTTCAATATGGATGGAACACTAGAAGAAAATATGGAAGCAATGATGAATGGCAAGGATGCTGTTACTTCTGCTTCTGTTACATATGCAGTAAGAACAACTCATGTAGACGGATTTGATCTAACTCAGGGCGATATTATTGGTCTTGATGGCAAAGGCATTATTGCAAAAGGTAATCTAGTAAAGGATACAACCATGCAATTGCTAGACAAATTGGTTACACCAGAAGCGGTTAATATTACACTATTCTATGGCAATGAGATGAAGGAAGAGGAAGCACAAGCATTGCTTAAAGAAGTTGAGCAGAAATACGATCAATGTGATGTTACGTTGTTGTATGGTGGCCAGCCAGTGTACTATTATATAATTTCAATAGAATAGTCAAAAATGTATAATATACGACAAATAATGCGAATAATCTTATATGGTTATTCGCTTTTTTTGCGTACAATTATAATTGTAATAATTAGTTATAATTCCGTTGCAATTAGGAATGTTGTTACTAGTCGAAACAATCAGAAGTTATATGAAAACAATCGAAATTTCAAGCTGTTTTATTAGTTAATAATATCTTAATAATTATTTATAAAAACACATTTTAAAGGAGGGGTTTGGGCGTATGCAGATAAGTGGTAATATAAGGGGAAACACCCTATATATAGGGCTAAATGGAGAATTGGATGAGTATACAGCACCATATTGCAGAGATAAGCTGGACGATATGTTTAGACAGAGTGGATACAATAAAATTGTGATTGATATGTCACATCTAACATTTATGGATAGCACAGGGATAGGGGTGTTAATAGGTAGATATAAGAAGATAAAAAATGCTCAAAAAACAATGTATATAACCAATCCAAACAATCAGATAGAGCGAATATTTAGAATGAGTGGATTGTATGAGATTATGCCTAAAATCGGATAATAGGAGATAAAAATGATATATAAAAATGAAATGAGTGTAAGATTTAAAGCGATCAATGAAAATGAAAGTTTTGCAAGAGTATGTATTGCATCTTTTTTGGCAAGTGCAGATCCAACGATAGATGAGTTAGGTGATATTAAGACGGCAGTTAGTGAGGCTGTGACTAACTGTGTTGTCCATGCTTATCCGCAAGGGAGTGTTGGTGATGTTGTTATGTACGCCAGCATTGTTGGTAGGGATGTATATATATCTATCCAAGATTATGGAGTAGGTATCGAAAATGTAGACAAAGCAAAACAACCATTCTATACTAGCAAGCCTTCTAGTGAGCGTAGTGGTATGGGATTTACCGTTATGGAGGGATTTATGGACAAACTAAGTGTCATTTCTAGTCTAGGCAGTGGCACAAAAGTAGAGATGTATAAATCGTTGGGAGAATGTAGCATAGCTTGTGGGGTATAGTATGTATGATAATAATGAAATGCTAGCATTGGTAAAGTTGTCGCAACAAGGCGATAATGATGCAAAGGAAAAATTATTATTAGAAAACTCACCACTTATTAAAAGCGTTATAAAAAGATTTGTTGACAAGGGACTAGAGTATGATGATCTCTATCAGTTGGGTAGTCTCGGGTTTCTCAAGGCCATTAATAATTTTGACGAAAGTTTTGGTGTAAAATTCAGCACTTATGCAGTGCCCATGATTGCTGGAGAGGTCAAGCGTTTTCTTAGGGACAACGGGATAATTAAGGTCTCTAGGAGTACAAAAACACTTAGTATACAGATTAATAAGTATATTAGTGAATATATCAACGAAAATGATAAATCACCAAATATAGATATAATTGCCGGTCATTTTGGCATCTCACCACAAGATGTAGTATTTGCAATGGAAAGTAGCAAAAAGCCATTATCACTATTTTCGGTCATTAACGATGACGATTCTAACAAAAATATCTGCATGATAGATAGGCTGGAAGATAGCAATCTAGACAATGATATGGATCTGTTTCTGATATACAAAGAGATACAATCTTTGTGCCCTAGGGATCGAAAAATAATAATGCTAAGGTATTTTAGGGATATGACACAAAAAGAAATCGCTGATATCCTAGGTGTATCGCAGGTGCAAGTCAGTAGACTAGAGTATAAGATAATAGAAAAATTGAAGAGTAGAGTTAAAAGTGTATAAAGAAGTGATATCCCACTATCAAGTGGGGTGCATAATCATTTATATACTTTTATTTTTTTTAGTTAACTAAATAAGTAAAATATTAAAATTTAAGTTGTTACACGATGACAATATACAAATATTGATACAAAAACCATATTTAGGTTTATTTTATTTGGCAAATTGCTAATTTTATGCCATACTATTTGTGTTATGAAAAATATTATTTTGCAAAACAACTTAATAGTAGAAAATAACTTGTTGGATTATCTAACAATTCCTATTTTTAGCCTTTTTGCGAATATCCAACGGGGGGGGGGTATCCTTTGTTAAGGATAGCATAGTTTTATCCCCAGTTCATAACCAACATAACTTAATAATTAATCAATTAAAGGATATAAGGTAAGAATTATGAAAAATTTTACCATATCCTTTTTTCGTTTTTTATAACGAAAAATACAAATACTAAAAGAAAAGGAAAAACAAAATGACAAAGAAGAGTATATGGGTAGTGGTATGGCTACTGGTTGTGCTGGCAATTGCTAGCAGTATTACTGCATTAGTTGTAGTATTGACTGCTGGTGTGCAGTATTCCACAAGCGAGGTTAATGTAGATTACAAGGCTAATGATGTGTATCTTAAGATTAGTGCCAATTATTATCTGGATGGTACACCGATAGCAATGGTTAATGGTTCTGATACAGAATTAACACTATCGCCACTTAACCGTAGCGGTAGCCTTAACCAACCCAATGTAGAGGGAACAGCAATACAACTGAGTCCAGATAATGGTGGAAAAATAATATTTGAATATATTTTTGAGAACCTATCACCAACTGTTCCTGCTGTTATTAGCCAAAGTATAGATAGCAATGGCAATGCTGTAGTCCCAACAGATACATATAACAATGTTAGTATATCATATAAGGGAACTGCTAGTAAGTTGGGTGCAGGTGCGTATGCAAGTAGCACCACACTTAACAATATCGCTATTCCTGCTGGCGAAACTAAGTACCTATATGTTATTATCTCTGTTGACAATCTTATGCGAAATGTGAAACTAACAGGATCATTTGGTTGGGTTCTAGATAGAGCAACAGTAGTGGATAAGGATACAGACAGCACTGCTGGTGACAAAATAATCAATATCAGTACTGATCAATCTTATGTCAATGATGACGAATTGGATGATATTAATTTAGTTTTTGATTGTGAGAATGAAAGCCCAAAAATATATCCAATAGTTGCTAACAAATGCTTTACTGGTTGGTACACTAAGGACGAGAGTGGAAACGAAACAGAGGTAGAGTGGCCAGCCATGATAACATCAACCACCAAGATATATCCCAAGTATGTAGATGAGACTTCAGGACTATCCTATACATACACAGGTGATGGTTATGCAGTAATTGGTGGTTACAAAGGCTCTACTAATGACATATTTATACCAGATGTACACAACGATGGCACACATGGCAATGCCAGAATTACATCCATAGCTGGCTCTGCATTTAAGGGAAATAATACTATTGTAGATATTGTTATTCCAAATACTGTAACATCTATTGGAGATAGTACATTTGCTAATTGCACAAATTTAAGAAGTTTATATATTCCAAAAAGTGTATTATCTATTGGTGTGCAAATATTAAAATATGATGCTAAATTAGAGACTATAACAGTAGAAAGTGGAAATCCTAATTACGATAGCAGAAATAACTGTAATGCAATTATCAAATCTGCAAGTAATACATTGATGTATGGTTGTCAGAATACTGTTGTACCAGAAGGTATAGTGGCTATTGAGAACAGTGCATTCCTTGGAATGAGTAATTTGCAAGAAATTAACTTACCTGATACTGTAAAAACATTAGGTACTAGCAGTTTACAACAGACAGGGTTGACAAGTATTGTTTTACCTAATAGTTTGACGACTATTAATGGATATGCATTCTACCTTGCTCCGATTGAGGAGTTCTATATTCCCGCTTCTGTCAACTATATAGGAAGCGTAGCATTATGTACAAGTCGAACTAATAGTATTGTAGTAAGTTCTGCCAATCCCAAGTATGACAGTAGAGACAACTGTAATTCGGTTATTGAAACTGCTTCTAGTAGATTAATTGCTGGATGCAACAAATCTACAATACCTAATACAGTGACTGCAATAGGTTATTATGCGTTTCAACATTGCAAAGAGTTGACTAGCATACACATCCCTAGTAGTGTTGTTACGATTGGAGAAGCATTATTTGATGGCTGTACTAACCTTGCCACTCTTACAGTAGATGAGAATAATCCAAAATATGACAGTAGAAACAACTGTAATGCTATTGTAGAAACTGCAACCAATACTCTTGTTCAAGGTATTGCAACTTCTACTGTACCTGAGGGAATAAAAGCAATTGGAGATAAAGCATTTCAAGCTGTTTCATTTAGTAGTATAACTTTGCCAAATAGTTTAGAGACTATAGGAGTACAAGCGTTTTATCAAACACCATTGAAGTCTATTAATATTCCTAAAAATGTGATAAAAATTGGTTTGCGCGCCTTTGGTTATTGTGTTAATCTTACAACAATAACAGTTGATGCTGAAAATGCAGTATACGATAGTAGAAATAATTGTAATTCGGTTGTTGAGACTGCAACTAACACATTAGTAGTTGGATGTATAGATTCAATAATTCCTAGTACGGTCACTTCTATAGGTGATTATGCATTTTATGTTGTGTATATCTCTAACTTAACCATTCCTAGTTCTGTTACAACAATCGGTGAAGAAAGTTTTAGATATAGTAGACTTGAAAGTGTTGTAATCCCTAGTTCTGTTATATCTATAGGTAAATATGCTTTTGCAAATATGGATAAATTGACTTCGGCGACCATAGGTAGTGGAGTATTAAAAATAGGAGCGTTAGTATTTAACAATTGTTCACTGCTAAATAGTGTAACTTTTAGTAATATTACTGGCTGGAAAGTGTATAGCAATACTAATTACACTGATGGAATTGATGTAGAAGTGTCGTCTACAGATACATTCTATAATTCTACATTGTTCAAATCTATATATCTTAATAAGTATTGGAAAAGAGGATAATAGATACAACAAAACGTGAAAAATATCTGTGAAAGTTGTTTAAAAAAACAAAAAAGTCATATATTATAAAATTTCTGTAATATATGACTTTTTTATATATTGTTTTTGATATTTTAGTTATCTTTTTTGTGTATTTTCTGATCTGCAACATCCATTAGGTCAATATATTCGCCAGCACTTTTGTATGCCACAAATGTGTCTAGGTTGACTTGGTGTAAGGAGTTAAATATATTGTACTCTATCATAGGGTTGGTTTCTTTTAATCTTCTGATTAAATTTTTGATTTCCAATCTCTTCGAAGTGCTTAACTCTTCGACTTCGTTCTTCTCTGTTAGTTTACATGCACATCTCAAGAATGACAAGTCATTGTATTTAACCCATGCCTTGATATCTTCTTCTAGTATTCTGTACAATGGTCTGATTAACTGCATGCCTGGGAAGTTAGTACTATTTAATTTTGGTGGCATGCCTTGAAGTTGTGATCCATAGAACATAGCTATTAGTGTGGTTTCAACCGCATCGTTTAGGTGATGACCAAGGGCAATTTTGTTGCATCCTAGATCTTGAGCATATTTGTATAGGCTTCCTCTACGCATTCTTGCACATAGGTAGCAAGGGTTCTTAATAGTATTGTCTGCTACTTCAAATATATTAGTTTCAAACATTTTGATAGGAATATTTAATAGTTTTGCGTTTTCTATTATTTTATTCTTGTTTGCTTCGGTGTAACCCGGGTTCATTACAATATATTCGATATCAAATGGCACATCAGAGAATGAATGTAGATTTTGCATTAGTTTTGCTAGCAAAAACGAGTCTTTTCCACCAGATATACACACTGCAATTTTGTCATTAGGTTGTATCAATTTGTATTGTTTGATTGCATGTATAAATGGTGCCCATATCGATTGTCGAAACTTGGTTATTATACTTCGCTCGACTAGTTTGTCTTTGGTTAGTTCTCTCTTCATATTTTTAATCCTTTATTAGTTGTTGTATAACATATTGCGATATTAGCAGTCCAGCCACAGCAGGGGTATAAGCAATGCTAGCAGGTGCATGTCTGCCGTCACCATCTATATGGGTGCTAGCGGGAGAAATAGTTGAATAAAGCACTGTTAAAGACGAAATATTAGCTTCTTTGCAAAGTTTTCTTATAACTTTAGCGACCTTGCATGTATGTGTATTATATATGTCATCTATTACAAATTTGGTTGCATCCAGTCTGTTGCCAGTACCCATGCAAGATATCAATGGAATATTAAGCTTGTTACACTTCTTGATTATCTCCATTTTTGCGGTTACAGTGTCTATAGCATCAATGACATAGTCGTACTTAGAGAAATCTATTGTGTCGGCATTCTCAGGTAAAAAGAACATATTATAGCAATTTATTTGTGCCTGTGGATTAATATTTAGAGCATGCTCTTTAGCAACATCGGTCTTTTTCTTTCCGATGTTGGTTAGGTTTGATAGGGTCTGTCGATTAAGATTGGTTATACTAAAAGTGTCGTTATCTACAACGTCTATATGCTCAAAGCCAGCCCTAATAAGTGTGTCAAAGACCTGTCCACCAACTCCGCCTAAGCCAAATAATAGAATTTTTGCATTTTTTAGTTTTTCAATGGCTTTAGTGCCTATTAACAATTCTGTTCTAGAATAAAATTTGTCCATGATATTTCCTTTTTTATCTCTAAAGTATACAAAAAAAAAGGATGTAAGTCAATAACCTTTTAGGGGTTACAATTACATTCTTTTTTACAATTAATATTTAATCACTTAAGTCATTAGAGTCATCATGATAATCGATAGCTGTTTCTTCTAATTGATCGTATCGTTTCTTATAATATTCATCTTTTAGCAAGTTATATATGTTTTTGTTCATTGTTGCCTCGCAAATAGTGATTGTTATAGATTATTTATTCCATTATCAACAGTGCCTTGATTTAATGAATCAAGCAAAGTGTTATATTCGTAAGTATTAATGTTGTTATGAGTTCCACTGTTGTTGGTATTCATATTATAGTTGTACAGATTGCCATTTTCATCATATCGATAATTGATTCCGTTAGCTACATTGCCGTCAGTATTTAGGTTGTTTTCATTTATAACATTATTTTTTCTATTTACTTCGTTATTATTGAGATTGTTGTAACTGTCATTTGCATCACTATTATTGTATGCTTGATTGTTGTCTAATATGTTATTGTTGTTATTAAGATTGTTGTCGTTGTTTAACATATTGTCGTTATTATTTGCATCATTTAGGTTGTTATCATCGTAAATATTGTTGTTAATGTCGTTGTTATTTAAGTTGTCCCTGTAAGTGTCAATGTTAGGCTTAATATTAAATAATCCACCATTGTTATCTTCGTTGTTAACATTATTGTTTTGATCGCTTACTGTCGTGGTATTATCATTGTTGTATGTGTTATCTGTTGTTCCATAACTATCAATATTGTTGACGTTATCATCTACATTATTATCGCTCATTGGATCGTTGGTTGTATTATCCATATCTGTTGTGTCTGTAGTATTTACTATACTATCATCAGTATTTTCGTTAGTTGTGTTGATATATTTATCATCTGTAGTGTTGTTAATATCATTGTTAACTATTTCAGTATTGTTATTGTCGTCAATAATATTATTATTTACGATATCATTATCTGTATTATCTTCGATATCATTATCTGTATTATCTTCGATATCATTATCTGCAGTATCTATATTAGCATTGTAATTATCATCAGAATCATCAATAGTTACATCATAATCGTTATTATCTGTTACAACATCTTCTGTATTGTTATCTTCGGTTACTTCAGGGGTATCAACTATTGGTTGATCAGGCTCTGTAACTGGTTGGTTGGTGATAGTCTCTAGCAACAATACACGCAATTGATCCAATGTTGACAAAGCTAATTCATGATAAGTAATACGAGTGTCAAGGTGATTAAGAATACGCAAATAATTGCTGTTCATAACATCTATACTATTAGATACCCCTAGGTTGTTAGTACGATTAATGTTGTTAACTTCGTTATTTAGGCTACCATTGGCATTGCGTAAATGCTTGGTGGTAGTGTCTAGATCTTGCAAGTAATTCTTGATTGCTTGTGCTTGATAAGCATTAGGGTTAGTTGTGATGTTCTTATAATTATCATTAACTGCTCTTGTGTTGTTAATTGAATTAATAACATTGTTCTTAAATTCTTGTAATTGGTTGTTTGCTTCTATTACATCAGCAGTCATAGCATACAATTTTTGAATTTTAATTACATAATTATTTAGGTTGCTCTCTGCATTTTGCATCTGATTGTTGGTTATAAATCTTGGTTGATATTGTAAATTTTCAGGACTAAAACTTTGCTCTTCATAATAATAATATATCTTATTACGATTAGTATTGTTATCCGCAGTATCGTTATCAAGTTCATCAAGATTAGTTTCTATATATTTGTCTGAAGCATTTGTAGTATTGTTGACACTTGCATTATCGTTGTTATTGATTATGACATTGTCTGTATCTAGTGGTTCTACTAATGAAATGTTGTTAGCACTAAGATCATTATTAGTCTCTAATTGGTTGCGTAGTGCGTTAGCACAAGAGTTGCTTGCATTGTTAAATGAACTATAATTGACATTGTCGCAATTGCCCGTTGTGCATGATTTATTACAATTTACACAGTTACCATTGCTATCAATAATTAATTGTTTGTTACAATTTGTGCAGTTTCCATATTTGTCACATATAATAGAGTTATTGCAATTATCACAAAGTTTATTGTCATAATCACCATAGTTATTGCCACAAATATAACAATTGCCATTGGTATCATGTTTTAAATTTTGCGTTAATTTGTTTATTAAAATGTTTTTAACTAAGTCTGAAGTATTATTCTTATTGTCGGCAATTCTGTTTTGTATTATTTCACTATGAAACTCTGTTCCGTTAATATTCTCTTCTTGAACATTGTTGTTAGGGTTAGGTACAATTAGGCTTACTGTTGTAGTTGCTGGAAAAATGTCTGGGCTTGCAATATATTCATTGCTTATTGTATCCAACTTAGTCACAGCCATAGCTAATCTATCTAATCTGTTGCTTATATTTTCGCTCAAAATTTCACATGTTGCTGTTGTCTGATTACATCCTGTTATAAACATTGCAATCATTACTACAGCGATTAATAAAGAAAAAATTTTTTTCATATATCCTCCTAAAGTTAGTTCTAGTTTGTGTGACTTTATTTTTTTTATTTATGTTTTTTCAAAATTTTTGACTAATATATTATTTTTTGTCAATTATTACTACAAAGATTGTGCGAGGTATAGTTATGACTATTGAAGAAAGAAATGAAAATTATAATAAGTATGTTCAATCAAAAATACCTAAAACGAAAAACTTTCCTACATTGATAAATTCTTTTTGGGTGGGTGGACTTATATGTTGTATTGGACAAGGAATACAAGATCTGCTTATGTTGATTTTTCCTACTATGAGTTTAGAAATTGCTGGAACTTGGATGTTGATTATTCTGATTGTTATAGCAAGTTTTCTAACTGGTATAGGTGTGTATGATCGAATTGGTGTTTTTGCTGGTGGTGGATCAATTGTCCCTATTACTGGTTTCTCTAATTCTATTACTAGTCCGGCAGTAGAGTTCAAGAAAGAGGGTATAATCTTTGGTATGTGCGTTAAGATGTTTACTGTTGCTGGGCCAGTTATTGTTAATGGCATAGCAGTTTCAATTTTGGTGGGAATAATTTATCTAATAATATAGGGTCGTGTGTTATGAGTAAGAAACAAGGGTCACAAACTGTAGTTTTTACAAACAAGCCTTCGGTATTATCGTATTGTGCAATTGCGGGCTTAAAAGAGGGACAAGGAAATTTTAAAGATTATTTTGATATAATTCTGGAAGATGACTTGTTTGGGGAGAAAACTTTTGAACATTCTGAACGAAAAATATTTACTGAAGCGGTTAGAGGTGCTGTAAAAAAAGGAAAGTTAGATGTTTCACAACTAGATGTATTGGTTAGCGGAGACTTATTAAACCAAATAATAACTTCTAGTTACACCGCTAGAGAATTGAGTATTCCGTACTTAGGGTTGTATGGTGCATGTAGTACAATGGCAGAATCGCTTGCTGTTGGTGCATTATTGATCGACAGTGGAAGCATGTTACATGTTGCTTGTTGTACAGGTAGCCACTTTAGTTCTGCCGAGAGACAGTATCGATTTCCCTTAGAGTTGGGAAATCAGCGACCTCCAACTAGTCAGTGGACAGTAACCGGGTCAGGATGTACAATATTGGCGCATGATAGTAGTAAGATACGAATTACAAGTGCAACATTTGGTAAGGTTGTTGATTATGGAATTGCTGATGTTAACAATATGGGTGCAGCAATGGCACCTGCAGCAATGGATACACTAATTGCACATTTCCGTGATACTAACACTAAGCCTAAAGACTATGACCTGATACTTACTGGTGATCTTGGTAAGTTGGGTAGTGAAATACTAATGGATCTAATGGAGAGAGAAGGATATAAGTTGGGCGTTAATTATAGTGATTGTGGACAAATGATGTATAATGATACGCAGAAAACTTTTCAAGGCGGATCAGGTGCTGGGTGTAGTGCTATTGTGTTAAATTCTTATGTGTTTAAAAAAATGGAAGAGGGAGTGTATAAGAAAGTGTTATTCTGTGCGACAGGTGCTTTGCTTAGCACATTATCTTCGCAACAGGGTGATACAATCCCTGGTATATGTCATTTAGTACACCTAGAGAGGTATGAATAATATGTTGTTAATGTATCTTAAGGTTTTTGTAATAGGCGGGCTAATCTGTACAATTGGTCAATTACTTATAATCAAAACAACTTTAACTAGTTCCAGAATTTTGGTTCTGTTTGTGTGCATAGGTGCGGTTTTAGAAGGGTTGGGGCTATATCAGCCAATTGTAGATTTTGCAGGTGCTGGAGCAACAGTGCCAATTGTTGGTTTTGGACGAAGTCTAGCAAAGGGTGTTATTGAAGCGGTTAGGGATCAAGGTGTCGTTGGTGTTTTTACTGGCGGACTGACTGCGACCGCTGGCGGAATTGCTGCTGCAGTAATTTCTGCTTACGTTATGGCTCTTATATTTAATAGTAAAACTAAAAAATATTAATTTTTGACAAAAACAATTTGCAATTGTGGGTGACTTGTTATTGCTTGGCTAAAAATGAATATTTAGCTTATAGTATGACAAGACAACAAGCAGAGCAAGTTGTTTTTTGTTATTTTTGTTATGTATATAAGAATATAATATAGCAAAAATGCGAAAGTTTAAAAAAATATGTAAAATATCAATAATAGTACTTATAGTGTTAGTTATAATTTTGCTAGCATATTATTTTGCCAACATTAATCCTGTAATAATTTCTAATACAAAATTAACTATGGATAAAGTGTCAAAAAAGGCAATAAATCAAGGGATAATAGAAGTTGGGTGTGATAAAGCATTGTATGATGAGCTGATAGATATAACATATAGAGATAATGGAGACATTGCTCTTATAAGGATCAATACATACAGAGCAAATCAAATCTGCTCCGAAATAGTAAAATCAACCGAAAATAATATAAATAAATTGGGTAGCAACGGTGTATTGATAGATACTGGAGTATTTACATCAATTCCTATTTTGAGTGGAGTTGGAAGAGAGTTAAGACTTAAGTTCAGGCAAATTGGAGCGGTTTCTTGTGTATACAAGTCTAAATTTTTGACCGCAGGAATTAACCAAAATATACACAGGTTGTATGTAGAAATTAGTACAAAGGTAGGTGTTGCGTTGCCGTTTCATACGGAAGTTGTTGAGGTAAATCAAGAGATTTTGCTGTGTGAAAATATTATAATTGGTGACGTACCATACACATATCTTCAATCTACAGAACTAGACTCGCTACTCAACCTTGTGCCATCATAATAAAATTTTGTTTAAAAAATGATGTGAGTAATTGTATTTTTGATAGTTTTATGATAATATAATATGTTATAATAACTATATAACTATGTACAAGACAAGAAAAAAATAGAGAATTTAAAATAATAACAGCAAAGTTTAAACTTTTGTATGTTAAAAATAATATTATGGAGAACAAAAGATGCCAGAAGATAAAGATTTAAGCAAAATGTCAGATATGATGACACACTATTTTACAGTTAAACAAGATTATCCAGACTGTATGCTACTGTATAGGTTGGGTGACTTCTACGAGATGTTTAGTGAGGATGCTAAAACATGCAGTCGTGCACTAGGGCTTACTCTGACCGGAAGAAGTTGTGGGTTAGAGGAAAGGATGCCTATGTGTGGCATACCAGCAAAGGCATTGGATGCATATCTTCCTAAAATGATAGAAGCTGGCTTTAAAGTTGCTATATGTGAACAACTAAATGTTCCCACTCCTTCCAATCCAAAAGTTGAAAGAGAAGTCGTTAGGGTAATTACTCCCGGCACTCTTATTGATGCGTCACTTCTAGATACATCTAACAACTATCTAGCGTGTGTATACAAGGGAGATGATGCATTAGGTGTTAGCTACATTGATATTTCTACAGGTGATTTCTATACTTATCAACTTAAAGAAGATTTATCATTGGAGTTGAACGATATTTTCTCCACAATCAAACCACATGAGATAATTGCTAATAGTGCTGTTCAGGCTATAGAGGATGATCTACCTATATCCAAGATGCAATTGATCCCAGCATTTGGCTATATAGATGACAAAGAATTTGATTACGAAAGTTGTAAAGATGTTGTGTTAACACAACTAAAGATAAAAAGTCTAAAAGAAATAGGTTGTGAAAATAAATTTGCTAGTATTGTCAGTGCTGGTGTATTGCTTAAGTATGTACGAAATACGCAAAAGAGAGATTTGTCGCACATTAACAAATTGGCTTTGTTAGATATCAAAAAGTATATGCAAATTGATGCAACTTCTAGACGAAATCTCGAACTTACAGAGAGTTCAAGGGATAGAACAACCAAAGGTTCGCTTCTTTGGGTACTAGACAAAACAAAAACTAGCATGGGAAAAAGAACAATTAAAGGTCTAATAGATAATCCATTGCTGTCAGAAAATGAAATCAATTATCGTCTGGGTGGTGTTGAAGATTTTGTCAAGAATATAGTTGTCAGGGAACAAATGCGTGATTTGTTATACAATATTTTTGATATCGAAAGGCTAACTGGCCGTATCAGCTATAACAATTTAACACCAAAAGATTGTCTTGCACTTAGCAAAAGCTTGAAAATAATTGCACCAATTAAGACTTTGCTTAATAAACTATCATCAGATTTTGCGAAAAAAATTAATGATAATTTATTGACTTTTGATGCTATTGTACAGTTAATAGACTCGGCAATTAATGAAAATTGTACTAACAATATCAAAGATGGTGATGTTATCAAACTGGGCTTTAATGCAGAACTAGATGAGATAATTAATATTCAGACTTCTTCTGCTGAGACATTATCAAAAATGGAAGAAGCAGAGAAAATAGCTACTGGTATCAAAAACTTAAAAATCGGCTACAATAGGGTATTTGGATATTACATAGAAGTAAGTAAGGGCAGTGTTGAAACAGTTCCATATAGATATATAAGAAAACAAACCTTGGTTAATGGGGAAAGATTTATAACCGAAGAACTGAAAAATGTTGAAGAAAAAATATTAAATGCCGCTGACCGAAAACAAGAATTGGAAGTCGAATTGTTTAACAAAATAAGGGAAGTGTTGCTTGGTGAGGTTGCAAACTTACAGAAAGTGTCTAAGGCTATTGGTATGCTAGATGCTATTGTATCATTTGCAACAGTTGCAGTTGAACAAAATTATGTTAAGCCAATTATAACTAAAAATAACACAAAATTGGAAATTATAGGCGGAAGACACCCAGTTGTTGAAAAAATATTAAAAAGAGACTTCGTAAGCAATGATACAATAATGAACAATGATGACTCTCGTACTATGCTTATTACTGGTCCTAATATGGCTGGTAAAAGTACATACATGAGGCAGGTTGCTTTGATTACATTGATGGCTCAGATAGGTTGTTTTGTGCCAGCTAAATCGGCTAGAGTTGCAATAACAGATAGGATCTTTACCCGTATTGGTGCTAGTGATGACCTTATGTTTGGACAAAGCACATTTATGGTAGAAATGGCAGAAGTAAGCAATATTTTGCATAATGCTACAGACAAAAGTTTGATTTTGCTTGATGAAATAGGTAGAGGGACAAGCACGTTTGACGGATTGAGTATTGCATGGTCAGTGATAGAATATATATCCAAAAACTTCCATTGCAAAACCTTATTTTCTACACATTTTCATGAGTTAACCGACCTAGAGGGTGTCCTTGATGGGCTTAAGAACTACAAGATTCAGGTTCAAGAATACAACAATTCTGTAATTTTCTTAAGAAAAATCACTAGAGGCTGTGCAAACAGAAGTTTCGGAATAGAAGTTGCCTCGCTTGCTAACTTGCCAGAAGAAGTGGTTGAGAGGGCGAAAGTAATACTTCATAACCTTGAACAACATGACTTGAATAAAGATATAATTAAGAATAACTGTGTTGATAATGGCGAAGAGAAGAAAATGGCAGAGTATCGAAAAGGTTTAACTCAAGTTGCGGGCATCTTAAATGACCTTGATGTAAACACTTTAACTCCGCTTAATGCTTTTGATATTTTAATTCAATTGAAAAATTATATAAAAAAGGATTAATAAATGCATAAGATAAATCAATTAGACAAATCAATATATAGTTTGATTGCTGCTGGTGAAGTCATTGACAAGCCCGCTAGCGTTGTTAAGGAACTATTGGAAAACTCAATTGACGCTGGTGCAACAAATATACTAGTTGACATCAAAGATGGTGGAACAACTTATATCAAGGTGTCAGACAATGGCTGTGGAATAAGTCCTGAGGATATTAGGCTTGCATTTTTGCCACATGCTACTAGCAAAATTAGATCAGTTGACGACCTATACAATATAGGAACACTTGGTTTTAGGGGTGAGGCTCTTTCCACAATCACTGCGGTAAGCAAGGTAACAATGATATCTAAGACCAGTGACCTTGATATGGGGACTATTATCAAAATAAATGGTGGTGATATAGAAGAGGAACAGCCTATTGGTTGCCCTGATGGAACTACAGTTATTTCTGAGGATTTGTTCTATAATATCCCAGCAAGAAAGAAGTTCTTAAAGAAAGCCAAGTCTGAAGAAAGTGAGATAACTAACATAATAGCAAGAATCATTTTGGCTAATCCAGATATCTCTATTGAATATTCGGCAGATAATAAATTGATCTACAAATCGTCAGGTCAAGGATTGTTTGATGCAATATATGCTATATATGGCAAAAGCATAGTAGACAATCTAATCCCAGTAGATATAGATAAGTATGGAATTAAAGTAACTGGCTATATTGGCAAAGTTAGATTTACTAAGCCTAATAGGACATATCAGACACTTATTGTTAATGGCAGATATGTGATTAATCAGACTGTGTCAACTGCAATTTATAAGGCATATGAGAATTATATTATGAAAAATAATTTTCCTTTCTATGTCCTAAATATGAAAATCAACAACAAAGATGTTGATGTTAATGTCCATCCTAATAAGTTGGATGTAAAATTTTCTAACAACAATCAAATATTTGAGTTATTTATAAGCGAAATCTCCAAAATACTAATAGATTCTATTAATATAGAAAATGTAGTATTGACCAATAATGAAAAAGTTGATGTTCAACCAGAAATTGATCTAAAAAACCTTAATATTTTAGACACTAATGAGGGTATAAGTTATAATTATAATACAGGGGTTGAACCGGCTACCATACCTACAGTCGAAGAGGTGAAAGTGGGTGGCTCAAATGTAGATATATCCCGTGAGGCTAAAGTTGAACAGAAAGACGATCCATTAATCAGTTATGACTATAAGGTTAGCATTAATAACACTACTTATGTTAATAACAAGGCTATGGATATGTTAAAAAGTGGTGACATCGAATTTAATGCACCAAACGCATATGAGGTTGCACGCAATATACTTGATAAGCAGAATAGAGAGCTAGCTGTTGAACAATCCAAAATGGAAGAAATAAATGGCTTTGAAAATGAAATGGAAAATTTCAAAACTAAAGATTATAAAGTGATTGGTACATTGTTTGATACATTTATTATAGTGCAATTTACTGATTATTTCTACTTAATTGATCAACATGCGGGACATGAGAGAGTTTTGTTTGACAAACTAATGGCACAGTATGAAAAGAGTGAAGTAGTTACTCAACCACTGCTTATTCCATATGTAATAACAGTTAATCCAATGGAATTTAATTATCTAGAAAACAATTTGGAATTATTAAGAAGAATGGGTTTTGATATTGATGAATTTGGAAGAAACGAATTTAGAGTAACAAGTGTTCCAATATGTCTACACAATATTAATATACAAGAATTTTTTGAAGAAATTTTGTCGAACATTAACAACAAGCTTAAGATCTCGTCAGCAGATGTGTTAAGAGATTTCTTTGCGTCAACGGCTTGCAAACACGCAATAAAAGCGTACGATAAGCTGAGTGAATCCAAGATTGATTACTTGCTGTCGTTGTTACAAAATACACCTATTCTTCTATGCCCACATGGCAGACCTATAGTGTTAAAGATCACCGAAAAGGAAGTCGAAAAATGGTTCAAAAGAATAGTTTAAAATACAATTGCGTTATCATAATTGGTCCAACCGCATGTGGCAAAACGGCGGTGTCAGTAGAGTTGGCAAAGCACTTGTCTGGTGAAATAATTAGTGCTGATAGTTTGCAAATATATCGCAAATTAAATATCGGTACAGCCAAAGTCACTGAAGATGAAATGCAAGGTGTTAAACACTATATGATTGATGTAGTTGAACCTACAGACAGTTTCTCAGTTTCGCAATATAGAGACATGGCAGAGAAGTGTTTTAATGAGATTGTTTCTGATAGCAAAATACCTATCATCGTTGGTGGAACAGGATTATATATTAAGTCCTTGTTATACAATAATAATTATGGAAATTGCTCTGGTAATGCAGAAATAAGAAAGAAATACAACTTATTATTAGAAAAATATGGCAAAGAATATGTCTATAATATTTTGTCAGAAATCGACCAAGTTTCTGCCAATAAACTGCATGTAAATGACACAAAAAGGGTGGTTCGTGCCATTGAAATATATGAAAGCACGGGCAAAACCAAATCTCAATTGGAGCTAGAGAACAAAACTTCTCTAAATAATAAATTGATTAAACCTCTAATAATCGGTCTAAATTTATCCTCGCGTGACAATCTATATAACAAGATTGATAGGCGGGTTGACATGATGTTTGACAACGGGTTAGAGCAAGAAGTTCAAGCATTATTATCTTCTGGAATAACTTTTCATAACCAAGCAATGCAGGCAATTGGTTATAGAGAATTTGAGCAATATATTGATGGACAAATCAATCTTAATCAATTGAAAGAATTGATCAAACTAAATACTAGACATTATGCCAAAAGGCAATTGACATTTTTCAATCAAATACCTATTAATAATTGGTATAACACAGACACGCAGTCAATCAATGATATTGTTGAAGATATAATAAAAGTATTTTATGAATAATTTGATTTGTAAAAAAACTATAAAATTAAGCAGTGGTTGAAGTTGCTGTTTTATATAACAGCATGAAAAAATCTATTACTTGATTTTATAGTTTTTTAGTGTTTTATTAAAAATTGTAATTATTAAAAAATGTTAATCGTACAATATTGTAGGGTAAAAATATGAAACATAAAAAAACTACTACAATATCTAATATTTTAATAACTATAATGCTTGTTTTCTTATTCGCATGTACAACAACTTATAGCGTTAATATGGTGGCAAATTATAACAACTCTGATGTTATATATAATGGCAATAAGCAATCCAATTATGTAACACTTATGTTTAATGTGTATTGGGGTAATGAGTATATTGATGGTATCCTAGATTGTCTAAATAAATATGATATCAGGACTACTTTTTTTGTTGGTGGTGCATGGGTAGAAAAGAACAGAGAAATATTAGCAAAAATTATTTCTGCTGGACATGAAATAGGTAATCATGGTTATTTCCATAGTGATCATCAAAAGTTGAATTATGAGCAAAACTATGAAGAAATTAAAGCATGCAATGACTTAGTCAATGTATATTTTGGATACAAAATTAAACTATTTGCACCGCCAAGTGGAGCATTTAATAATGCAACTATTGAAGCTGCACAAGCATTGGGCTGTGCAACAATTATGTGGACATATGACACCATAGATTGGCGTGATAAAAATAGTACATTGATATATAACAGGGCAACGAAAAAAGTTAGTGGTGGGTCGCTAGTTTTGATGCATCCAACTGAAAAGACATTAGAGGCTTTACCTGCCATATTGGAATACTACAAATTAAATAATCTACAAGTGGTCACTGCGTCACAAAATATATCAATTGAATAGCCAACTGTAATTATCATCGCAATATCCATTGATACTATCTAACAATTGTGTGTCATTAGAGATATCTTGAGCATAATTTATCTTTAACTTATTTGTAATGCAGTAATTTTTTGCTTCTTTTGATCTATATTTGAGATAGAATGTATAATCGCCGGAAGAAGTGCAGTTATATATGTATTCTTGTGAAGCCTGGTCTTCTGTTGAAAACGTATCTAACAACAACTCGTTTTTACCGCTGTTAATACAATACAATTGGTACTGGTAATCTGGCTTAGTATCGAAAGTGATTGTTAACTTGCTATCCTGTTGTATAATATTTAAGTTAGGTTGATATTCTTCTTCTAAGCAAGTTTCAGGCATGTTTTTGGCACTAAAATATGCTTTTGTTGTATATCTTTCATCAATGCTTGGACTAGCTAATACAACTTTGTTATCTCTATCGTAGATTATGCGATTAATGGATAGTTCTTGTACTGATGATGGGATATTGAATGGTGCAGGTGTGTTTGAGTTGCTATATAAGCAATTGGCAAAAATATCTTTTACAACACTTGTGCAATATGTTCCTCCATTATTGCTTCCATCTAAGTTGTAGGTAGGATCTAATGTATAATTGCCTAGCCAACATCCAACAGAATAGTCGGTAGTGTATGCTATACTGATTGCATCGGTATTGTTGTTGGTTCCGCTAACTGCTACTGTGCCTGTTTTACCGGCAATGTCATATGGTAGGGTGTTAAGGCGTCTACTTGTTCCATATTTAACCCCATCTTGCATAGTTAGAGTAGTTAGATATGCGGTATCATCGTCTAGTATTTTTGTTGTGTTTCGATTGTCCGAATATATAGTCACTCCATATTTATTTTTGATCTCTTTAATCATAGTACAATTGCGATAAGTTCCATTATTGGCGAAAACTGTGTATGCATTAACCAAGGTGTCTAGTGATGTTCCGTCTGTAAAACCGCCCAAAGCAAGGGCATAGCCACAATCTTGTTCGCTTAGTTTTATTCCAAATTTCTGACACCATTCCTTGCAATTATCTATGCCTAATTCTTGCATTAACTTTACTGCTGGTATATTGTAACTGTAGGCTACACTATCTCTAATAGACACATATCCATGAAATGTATTGCCAACATTATGAGGCTTGTAACCATCAATATCTATTGGCTCATCATTGATTTTTGTCATGATGTTGACTAGTCCTTCTTGTATGGCAGGTGAGTAAACCATAATTGGTTTTATTGCAGATCCTGGTTGTCTTAGCATATTGGACATGTCGTAGTCGCTATTTCCGCAATAAGCTATGACATTGTTAGTTCTGTTATCTACAATCGTTATTAGTCCTTGACATTCTTTGTCGTTGGCATTTTTGACTTTATATTGTTCGTCATTAATTATACTGTAACATTTATTTTGGATTTCTTGATCCAAATATGTATATATTTGATATTCTTCTTGCTTGATAATTTCTTTGTCTAGTCCAAGAATACAAGATGCTTCATATATTGCACGCGATATATAATCATAACCACTATAAGAGTTATCTTTATGTGTGTTGTTGTCATCTGACGAAATAATTAGTTCGCTGTCAATAGCATCAGTTAATTGGTCTTGAGTGATGTGCCCATCTTTAAACATTTCGTTAAGTACCAGATTTCTTCTGGTTACACAATTATCATAATTGTATACGGGAGAATACAGTAGGGGAGATTTAATAATTCCGGCTAAGGTAGCACTCTCGGCTATAGTTAAATCTTTTGCGTTTTTGTTAAAGAATATATGAGAAGCATCTTCTATGCCGTATGCCGAACAACCAAAATAAATATTATTTAGATACATCTCTAGTATTTCGTCTTTAGAATATTCTTTTTCTAGTTCTTGCGTCATGTACATTTCTTTTATTTTGCGTTCGATTGTTTTATCATTGCATAATTGTGTATTTTTAATCAATTGTTGACTTATGGTACTTGCTCCCTCTTTGAAATTTCCTGCCCGCAAGTTGTTAAATACGGCTTTTACTATTCGTTTGTAGTTTAGCCCATTATGTTTATAGAATTCTTTATCTTCTATACTAATAAAAGCATTTTTGGTATAGTCATTAAGAGATGATACAGGTATCTTATTGCTTTGCTTGCTTAAGCAATTATTGTTATTGTCATATACAGATATATTTGTATAGTTGTTAACGAGTTTGTACTTATCCAATTCTTCTAAACTGATATTTTGAGAAATTTTGTTAAGAAATATGACTATAAAAATTGTTAGTGTTAATAGTGCAATTAGACCTATAATAAGGGTTGTTTTAAAAAATTTTTTCATGTAATCTCCGCAAACAAAAAATAAAGTTTTTTCTATAAAGATAAATAGTTATTCACTGTTTAATTTATAGTCAATTAACTTGCAAAATATATATTTTTATTATGTGCCAAAGTGTTGAAAATATATATTTTTTTTGTTATAATAATTTGGTTAAAACAAAGGAAGGATATTATGGACAAATATTATTTGATTAAGACATATGGTTGTCAGATGAATATTCATGAAAGTGAGAAACTTGCAGGAATGTTGCAAAGTTTGGGATATATAGAGACTGAAGAAGAAAACAAGGCTGATGTGGTTGTGTTCAATACATGTTGCATCAGGGATGGTGCAGAGCAAAAAATATATGCACATATTGGTGCATTAAAAGGGCTAAAAAAGCAAAAACCTAATCTTGTTGTGGCAATATGTGGATGCATGACGCAGATTAAATCAAGGCCAGAGACTATTAAGAAGAAGTTTCCTTTTGTAAATATTATTTTTGGAACTCATAACTTAAATGAGTTTAAGACTTATCTTGAAAATTACAATGCTAACAAAAAATATATTTGTGATATTTGGGACGAGGCTAAGTATATCAACGAGGATGTCGAGACATATAGGACATCCAACAATAATGCATGGGTTAATATCAGTTATGGATGCAACAACTTTTGTACTTATTGTATCGTTCCTTATGTTAGAGGTCGTGAACGTAGCCGAAGTTTTGACGATATTATTAAAGAATGCAAACAAGCCATCAAGGATGGTTATCAATATATAACTCTTCTTGGTCAGAATGTTAATAGTTATGGCAACGATATTGATGATAGCAAAGTAACTTTTGCAAATTTGCTTCGTGCTGTTGCTGATTTGGATGGTGATTTCAGATTAAAATTTATGACTAATCACCCAAAAGATCTTTCGGAAGAGGTTATTGATGTAATAGCAACTCATCCTAAGATTGCCAAAGTAATACATTTGCCTTTGCAGTCGGGTAGTAATAAAATATTGAAGGCCATGAATAGAAAATATACAACTGAAGACTATATGCACCTTATTGATATGATTAGGGCAAAAATTCCTAATTGTTACATTTCTACAGATATTATAGTTGGATTTCCTGGGGAGACGGAAGAAGACTTTTTGGATACATATAACTTACTTGACAAAATCAAATATGATGGTGTTTTCGCATTCATGTACTCTAAGAGAGATGGCACAGTTGCTGCTAGTATGGATAACCAAGTTGATCAAAAAGTTAAGAACGAAAGAGTTAATAAGTTACTTACTTTGACTAAGCAGATTACTAAAGACAAGAACAAAGAGTCAATAGGTCAAGAATATAATGTGTACATTGAACAATATGATGGCCAAAATAACGCATATATTACTAAAACCGATAGTGGCAAAACTATCATTGTAGAACATGCGGACAATCTAGACAAGAAGAAGTTTTACATTGTTAAGGTTGTAAAATTCTGCAAAAACAAACTATATGGTGAGATAATTTAGGAGTAAAAGATGATATTTCTAGACAATGCGAGTACAACGCAAATATCCAAAGAAGCATTGGATGTATACAATTTTTATTCAATTGACAAGTACTTTAATCCAAGTGCGTTGTATATGAAAGGTGCTAATATACATCAAGAAATTTTGAAAGCTAAATCGATAATTTTAGATTGTTTGGGTGCATCTAAGTTTGACAACATTATATTTACTAGCGGAGCAACCGAGTCCAACAATATGACTTTGCGTGCGTTTATTAAGAAAGGAAAGAAAGCGTTGATAGGCGTGTCAGAGCATCCTTCGGTCTATAATGTTGCAAAGGCGATGTTAGACGATGGCTATGATATTGACTATGTAAATATTACTGAAGCTGGCACAATTGATATAGATGATTTTAAAGCGAAAATGACACCTGATGTCAACTTTGTATCAATTATGCATGTCAATAACGAAACTGGTGCTATTAATCCAATTAAGGATTTAATAGGAATTGCTAAACATGTTAACAAAAATGTAATTTTTCATAGCGATGGTGTTCAGGCTTGTGGCAAAATATTTGTTGATTTAGACGATTTAGGAGTAGATCTGTACACACTTAGTTCTCACAAAATATTTGGTCCAAAAGGAATTGGTGCATTGTATGTTAGAAAAGGTGTTAACATAAGACCATTTATGTTTGGTGGTGGACAAGAGAATATGTTAAGGAGCGGTACTGAGAACACTCCAGCGATCTTTGCTTTTACTAAAGCAGTACAATTGGCTTGTGAAAATTTTGCTGAACACTACAGCAAGGCAAAACAGTTGAGTGAATATCTTAAAGACAAGTTACGCAGTCTGCAGTTTGATATTAAGATAAATAGCAATGAAGATTGTTCTCCATACATCGTTTCGTTTTCGGTAGCCAATTTAAGAGCAGAAACAATACTTAGAATGTTGGAAGAAGATGAAATTTTGATAGGCAATGGCTCGGCATGTTCTAGCCATAAGAAAGGAAATAGAATATTGTCCAACATGCATGTTGAAGATAAATATATAGAAGGATCGTTGCGTGTTAGTTTTAACTATGATACAACAAAAGAAGATTTAGACTTCTTTGTAGCAAAATTGAAGGACGTTATAAGCGAATACAAAAATAAAACAAATAGGTGATAAAATGCAAAATGCAATACTAGTAAGATATAGTGAGATATTTTTAAAAGGGAAAAATAAGGGCTTTTTTGAGCGTACATTATTACATAATGTAGCAAGTAGCATAATTAATTACAAGTGCGATATCAAGAAGATTAGTGGCAGAATATTAGTAACTAATTATGACATCAATTTAGAAAAAAAGATGATAAATAAAATAGCTAGTGTGTTTGGAGTATATTCAGTTAGTCCTTGTCATTATTTCGAGACAACAGAGGATAACATCAAGGAATACATCAGCAATATCAAGTTGAGTGATGGAGAAAAATTTCGTGTAACAGTCAAGAGGGCAGATAAGACTTTTCCAATTAACTCTACAGAGTTCTCAAAAATCCTTGGTGAAATATTGTTAGACAATAATCCTAATGCTGTGGTTGACCTACACACTTATGACAAAGAAATCAATGTTGAGATAAGAGAAGAAAAGAGGACATTTGTATTCTTTGACATAATTCATGGTGTTGGTGGTATGCCAGTAGGAACAAGTGGAAGTGGATTATTGCTACTATCTGGCGGAATTGATTCTCCAGTTGCAGGATTTATGATGGCAAAGAGAGGAATGCCTATTTCGGCTTTACACTTTCAATCAATTCCATATACAAGTGAGATGGCAAAAGAGAAGGTTGTGTCACTTGCCAATATACTAAGTGATTATACAGGCAAAATTAAGTTGTATGTTTGTAGTTTTACCAAGGTTCAAGAAGCAATACATAAGTATTGTAAGCCAGAGTATATGATTACTATAATGCGAAGAATAATGATCCGAATTGCTGAGATAATAGCAAAAGAGAACAATTTGAAAGCAATTATCACTGGTGAGAGCTTGGGACAAGTTGCTAGCCAGACAATCGAGAGTATAACATCTACCAATATTGTTGCTAATGAAGTGCCAATTTTGCGTCCATTGATCGCAATGGATAAGGAAGAGATAACTAAGATATCTAAGGAAAGAAACTTCTTCGAGACATCTATTCTTCCTTACGAAGATTGCTGTACAGTGTTCTTGCCTAAATACCCAGTTATTAAGCCATCACTTAAGAAAGTCGAGATTGAAGAAAGCAAACTGGATATCGACCAGCTGGTTAAAGAGGCTCTAAATAGTATAGAAATCATTGAAATTGACAACAATTAACAAAAAATGTTAAACATTCAATTATTACATATTGAATTGTTTGACTTTTTTTTTGTCACATTATACAATTAATTATAGCGAGAGTAAATCGCTAAAAAATATAAAATTATTTATTAGATAGCAGAGAACTTCTATTGAGATATATAAAGTTGTTAATTAAAGTTTAATATATAATTTTAGAAAGGGGATAACATGTTTAATATAACACAAATATTTTCGTTATCTGCCTTCAGCTTTTTAACTGCACTAATTACATTTATAATTAGTGGAGCACTTATAATTCCTATAACTATATTTGTTATTAGGAAATCTTCGGATGGTGCATATAGCAAAAACAAAGAAAAAGCAAATGCAATATTAGAAGAAGCTAAATTGGAAGCCAAAAATCTGAAAAAAGAAGTAGTTTTGGAAGCCAAGGAAGAGGTTCATAAGTTAAAAGCAGAGTGCGATGAAGAATTGAAAGAACGTCGTGCTGAGATGCAGAAAGCGGAAAACAGAATTGCTCAAAGAGAAGATTTTCTTAATACAAAGGAAGAATCTTTAGACAAAAAATCAGAAAATATCGAAAAAATAAAAGATGATCTAAAAGCTAAAGAAGACATTCTTTTGAAGAAAATTGCAGAACAGGACGGTATAACTAACAAAATTTTGCAAGAATTAGAAAGAGTTGCAAAATTAACTAAGGAAGAAGCAAAGAAAGAGTTAGTAGAAAAGTATGAACAGGAAGCAAAAAAGGATGCAGCAATCTTAGTTAGAAACATTGAAAACAACGCAAAGGAAGATGCAAATAAGAAAGCAAAAGAGATCCTTACTCTTGCTATCCAGAAGACTGCAGTAGATCATACTAGTGATGTTACAGTTACTTCAGTTGCTCTACCTAACGAGGAGTTGAAAGGTAGAATTATAGGTCGTGAGGGTAGAAATATTCGTGCCCTTGAGAGTGCAACAGGTGTTGATCTTATAATAGATGATACTCCAGAAGCAGTGGTTATCAGTTGTTTTGATCCTGTAAGAAGAGAGATTGCTAGGCTTGCTCTTGAGAAGTTAATCTTAGATGGTAGAATTCATCCAGCACGTATCGAAGAAATGGTAGAGAAAGTGACTAGAGATGTGGAGAATACTATCAAGGAAGAAGGTGAGGCTGCGGTATTTGATGCAGGTATACATGGTCTTCATCCAGAGTTGGTTAAATTGCTAGGAAGATTGAAGTATCGTACTAGTTATGGTCAAAACTGTCTAAAACACTCGCTAGAGGTTTCTTATCTTGCTGGGTTACTAGCTGTTGAAGTTGGTGCTAATGAGAAAATTGCTAGAAGAGGCGGATTGTTGCACGACATTGGTAAGGCTGTAGATCACGAAGTTGAGGGTACACACATTTCTATTGGTGTAGAACTTGCAACCAAATATAAGGAATCTAAAGAAGTTATACATTGTATTGCCGCCCACCACGGTGGTGTAGAATATGAGTCACTAGAGGCAATTTTGGTTCAAACTGCTGACGCAATTAGTAGTTCTCGTCCAGGTGCAAGAAAGGAATCTCTGGAGGCTTACATCAAGCGTCTACAACAATTGGAAGAGATTGCTAACAATTTCAAAGGTGTTGAAACCAGTTATGCTATTCAAGCAGGTAGAGAGATTCGTATAATTGTTAAGCCAGAAGTTATTAATGACGAGGACGCTTTGTTCTTGGCTAAAGATATTGCTAGAAAAGTTGAAAAAGAAATGGAATATCCAGGTCAAATCAAGGTCAATGTAATAAGAGAAACACGTAGTGTTGATTATGCAAAATAACAAAAAAGTGGGTGCTAAATGCATCCAGTTTTTTTGTTTATGAGGGATAAATAGTTTCTCAAACTATTAAAAGTGCTGTATAATAGTACAATGATAGCTTAAGGGGTGATTCGCTTTGAATAGTGATGTATGTAAATTAAAATATAGTAATAACAAACCAATAATAGAAAAAATAACTGACGATTTAAGCAGTTTAGTAACCGTTAACAATTTGGATTTTGATAGCAAATATAATATAGTAAAATTGACAAAGCATAATGCCAATATAATCGGAAATTTAATTCTACACGATGATGATTGCATTCAATTTGCTGAAATAATATTCAAATCGTTTAGTAAAGATGATATTATTAAGAACAATAATAAATCACTCATCTGTATATTAAGAGAATTGGATAGAGATAATAATACTAATGTATGGCGATATAAGAAGAATAGGGATGGGATGTATGCAATATTAGATTATATTGTAGATCCACGGAATAGTTTCTTTGATCGTCTATGTAAGGGAGATGTTAATCTGCCTGATGATTTAGTAAAAGTAGGCGGGACTAGGATAAAAAGTTTTGCTAGTAAAGTGTGTAAATATTTGTCAATATATATGTTTGATAAGGATAACTATTACATTAATGATTCATATATCAGGCAAGCATTGCTATATTATTTGGATTATTATAATGTAGACAAATTTATCACCGATGGCAAAGAGCTAACAAATGGAAGCCTAATAAATAACTTAACATACAAAGAGTTATATAATTTATTAGAACAATTAAGATACAAAAGCGAAAATCTAACTAGAGATGAAATAGATCATATAATATGGTATTGCTATAGATCTTTTGATATCTTATGATATAAAGCAGATACATATTAGTTACACATTTTCTATAGTTAAAATATATTACAATAGTCTATAAATTTAACAACAAAAACAGTTGTACTGTAATCGTACAACTGTTTTTTTGTTTTATTGATTATAAACTGAATAGTTACTGTTATATCTTTTTTGCACTAGAACTTGCGTATTAGACCAACTAATTTACCAAGGACTTCTACATTATCAGCATATATAGGTTCCATATTATCATTTTCTGGTTGTAATCTATAGTGGCCGTTTTCTTTGTAGAAACGTTTAAGTGTAGCACTTCCGTCTATCATTGCTGCAACGATTTCTCCGTTGGTCGCTGTTGATTGTTGTCTTAATACGACTTGATCGCCATCTAGGATGCCTACATTGATCATGCTATCGCCATGTATGTTAAGAATAAATAATCCATCACCACGAAACATGTTAGGTGATGTATAGAAATATTCTTCACAATCTTCTACAGCGAGTATAGGTGCTCCGGCGGCGATTGTTCCCAGTACAGGGATAGCAACAACTTCTCTATCCATTGTAGTGTTAGATTGTTGTTCAACAACAGGCGAATTGTAGTCTACAACTTCCAATGCTCTATTTTTATTAGGATTTTTCTTTATTAATTTATTACGTTCCAACTTATCAAGATAGTACGAAATTGTGCTAGTGCTGTTAACCTTGATTGCATGACACATTTCTCTTACAGTAGGTGGATAGCAATTTTCCTTAATATAATTTTTGATAAACTCTAACAATTGTTCTTCTTTATTCTCTTTCATAGTTTATTCCTCAATAAGTTGTTAAATATTGTATGACTATATAATATCACACAAATTATCACATGTCAAACATTTGTTCTAAATTTTTCGAAAATATTTTTATCGCAATTTTACATTGTGTGTTAGAGCATCACGTTTGATATCCTCACTTATTGCAGCATAGTGTTTACGGGTAACATTGATATCTTTGTGACCCAATACAGACGCTACAACATATATATCTTTCGTTTCTCTGTATAGGTTAGTGCCAAATGTACTACGCAGTTTGTGAGGGGTAATATGCTTTAATGGGTTAATTAATTTTGCATATTTTTTAACTAAAATTTGGACAGTCCTAACATTTATACGTTTATTTTGTAGACTTAAGAACAAAGCATGCTCGTCAGGGGATAGATCTTTAATTTTGCTACGCACATCAAGATAACTAAGTAACGCTTCTGCAACTTCGTCATTGAAGAACAGCGTTACTTTGTTTCCGCCTTTTCTGGTTATATTGAATGCGTTTTGAGTAAAGTCAACATCTTCTACATTAATACCGACCAATTCTGAAATACGGATGCCTGTACCTAAGAACAGTGATAAAATAGCATAATCTCTTTCTTTGGTATGCTTATGAAATCCTTGTTCCATCCTAGTTAGGTCATATCCTTCTTCCGACAAATTTAGTATTTTTGCAACTTCATCGGCTTCCAGCCTTACAATCTGTTTTTCGTGTATTTTTGGGCTTTCAAGTTTTGAAGTAACAAGATTTTTGATTTTGTCCTTTTTGTAGAAATATTTTAGCATACTTCTGATGCTATTTAGTTTTCTTGCGGTAGAACAATCCCCATTTTTGATGTATTTATTACCTTGGTGATACATACGAATGTACGATAGATACATTTCTATATGTGTTTGTGTTATATTGGATAGGTCGTTGAAATCAAATTGTGTGATCGGCTTGTTTTTAAATTCTTTGACATTTTGTGACAAATATTCTAAGAATTTTTTGATATCCCTAAGATATCCGCACCTGGTAAGTGTTGATGTCCTTTGTTCAATTCCACGGACGAACTCGGTGCAAAAAGGGGGAAGGGTAGACAACAACTCTTCCATTTTATCAATATTCTCAATGTCTCTTTCTACAAAATAATCATCCATATTTTTCACTCATTTATATTTCTTACTTAAGTTTATTTTCCAAACTCATCAAAATCTGATATACTATGCATATAATTACAAAACATATTTAAGTTAATTTACTTACTAATTATATTATTATAAAGCAAAAAAAAAGTAAATCAAAACTGGGGAGATAAATGGAAAATCAAATTTTTGCAAACTTAGATAAGTCACTAAGTGTTGATATGAGAGACATTAGAAATCAGTTTCAAAATATAATTAAAGGAGTTTTTGAAGATTTTTTTGCTGATAAGGATGGATTTGATATCAAAAGGAATTTCCGCAGTTATTTCTATGACGAGTATGAGATTGGGACTTTTGTTAATGAGCATGATGTTGGTACATTATATGTAGAGATTAGACAACCAAAAGATTATAATCCAACATACAAATTAAAAGATCAAATTATAATAAATCCAAATTATAATTTAGACAAAATAAAGACATCAATTTATAATATATTGATTGCAAAATGTGATAAAAGCACATTAATATGGCAATCGAAATATGCTATATATCTTAGGTTTGTAGAAAATATCTCGCAAGAAGGTGAGGGTGGCAAAACTAAAGTGGACCAAAATATATATGATTTCAAATTAGTAATTGGATTATCATACAAAAATGAAGATAATCTATATGGAATTAGGTACTATGCAAAAAATAGGGTAGATGTACAGACTAAGTATATTAACCATGCTTTGAACAACATTGCATTTAAAAATATGGAAACACATAATCTATATACTCAATATGTAAATCTATTTAAAAAGATAGTACTATGCAATCCAAAGGTAAATAATGTTGGATTTGAATTAATAGAAATGATATTATATAATTTACCTAATAGTTTGTTTGCTAAAAACATTAATATGATTGCAATAAGAAATATTATTAATTACTTAAGAAATAATTCTGTTTTAAATTATAAAACATTGGATGAACAACATATCGCATTTGTATCAGATAATACAGAATATAGTGTAATGGATCTAAAAGAAACAATTAAAAATTTTGAATTATTTTACAAAAAGAATGCATAGTACTGGAATAAAAAACTAATAAAAATTGAAAGATTTCTATATAAAAGCCTAATACAGAATTTAAAATATAAACTACAACAAAAATTGTAAAAATTGCTAATTTTGATGAAAAATACGCCCAACTATTCGTAAAACTATTGTTTTACGAACAGTTTTTTGATGTCTGTGTTTTAATTTAAGTAACTAAATTTTAGTTGTATTATGCATTTTATTATGCTAATATTAGTTCTTTTATCGTTATTTTTATTAAATTGAATAATATTTGCCCTACACTGCGATTGTTGTAAATAAAAAAAGATGCTACAATTAATGGTAACATCTTGGTATATTATGTTTAGAAATTATTTTTTTATTTTATTAACTTTTATAGTTATTGTTATTAGAACTTTTTCTTTATATATTTTACTTTACTGCTTTATTATTTACACTTGCTATAACACTTTATAGACTTCTTAGTAATATTAATATAATTCTATAAGGTAATTATATGTCTTAAGATCTTTCCTAGCTTTTTTCCAATTAGGCATTACAGCTTCTATTAATTTGTAGAATTTTGGTGAATGGTTAAATTCTATCATGTGACATAATTCGTGTATAATTATGTAGTCTATAACATGATGAGGCAACATTATGGCCTTGTAATTAATAGTTATGTTATTGTCTTTGGAACAACAACCCCATTTAGCTTTATAGTTTTTAACCGCAAAAGAATTATAATCTAACTGCATTAATTTTCCAAAATACTCTATCCTCTCCCCCAATATTTTTTGTGCTAATTCTTTATACATTTTTTTCATCTTTTGCTTAAAAATCTCTTTGTCCCAAGCAAGAGGATATATTATTTCTTTGTCACAAAATTCTATTTTTTTCAACCCATCAAATTGTTTTAGTTTATATTTGGTGCCAAGTAGTAGACAAGCATCATAGGTCTTAATATCGTTATTGATAAGAGTGCTTTGCCTAATGGTTTCTAAGTGCTTTTTGATCCACTTTTCTTTTTCGTTAACGAACTCTAATATTTTATTAATTGGTAATTTTCTAGGTGCTCTAACTATAATTTCACCACTCTTAGAAATTGTAAGTGACATACTTCGACGATTAGTTCGTATTATACAATCTGGTTTCATAGTAATATCCCCTATTTATGAAATATTTGGCAAAATTAGCATTTTTCTACAGTTTGAATGGTACTTTGCATAGTATTATATACACAAAATTATTAGTTTGCATAGTATTTCATTTGACTAATTCTGTCTTTTTTTTATATACTTAATAACAATTGGTATTATTATAGCAGTTAATTGGACAATACACCAAACATTTTTTATATTTGGAGACATCTATTTATGGCAAAGAAAAACAGAAAAAATGCATCAAGAGGATCGGTTAACAATATCATTCTTGAGTCACTATATTCTGGCAAGAAATATGGTTATGAAATAATTAAAGAAATCGAAGATAAGACTGACGGCAAGATTGTGTTGAAACAACCTAGCCTATATAGCAGTCTTACTAGATTTGAAGAAAAAGGATATGTATCATCTTCTTGGGCAGATAGTAGTATTGGTGGAAGAAGACATTATTACGAATTAACCCCTGCTGGCAGAGCATATTACGAAGACAAAGTTCTGAATAAGCGAAGTAGTTATTCATTCTTAAATGATGATTATGTATATGATGATGACGCAGATTTCGATGAAGATGTTGCAGATGAGCAAGAAGATGTTGAAGACAATATTGTCAGTAACGATTACGAGCAAGAGTATAATATTGACACCGCAGAAGAAGACGTAGATTATCACAACAAGTATAATTTCAACGTTCAAGATAGATTGGCTGAATTATTGAAAGATGATAATAATGAAGAAGAAAGTATTGTTGAAGAGATTGAACCTAACGAAGTTGTTGAGGATGAAGAGATAGTAGATAAAGATGACGATTTCTATACTACATCAACGGATAAAAATTTTGACGAAGATGATACTATTGAAGACGATATGCCTACATTTGATCAATATAATGATGATGACGAGGAAGTCTATAGTATTCAAGAGTCAGAACTTGAGGGAAGCATACATAATGTGAACGATGATCTCTATGACAATATTCAACAGATACATTCTAATTATGCCAACGAGTCACAGAACACAGAAACTATAAAATACACTGGTGATCATAGTAGAGAATTGAATAATATATATAATAGCATAAAACATCGTGACAACGAAGAAAGTAATTATTCCCCTATCGTGCAACAACAGAAGAAAGAAGAATCAATGAAGATATTATATGGCGACAAAGACAACAATGTAAATGTTGAAGCAGGAAAGCCAAAATATACATTTAATGAAAGTAAACCAAAATATTATGTTGATGAAAACGGCATAACTAAGCAATTTGTCTACAACGAAGATAAGCCAGTAAATAGTAAAACGACAACTGTAAGCAACATTGAACAAAGCAATTTATTTAACTCTTCTGATTTCGATGAAATTATCAAAAAAAGTGGTAAGCAACCTAGAAAAACAGAAGAACCAAAAGTAGAGTATGCTGATTTCACAGACCAAGATCCAGAAGAAATAAGTAGAAAAAATCAACGATTCCAAGAAAAATTTGATTCTATAGCAGATAGTTATATGGTAAAAAATTCTTCCAAGCCTGATCAGAGCGTAGAAATGAAACCTTATAGTATGGATGACGATGTGTTTAGCGCATCCAACTACTCTCAATCAGAGGAAGAAGAAGATACATTTGTTAATTTTGACGACAATAACGATGCAGACAAGAACAATGAAGATCAGTCGTATTATTTTGCCTACAACAATGATAAGCCTCAAGAAGAAGAAACTATTAAAGTAGCTAAAGATGTAAAGATATCAGAATATAACAATGCGGGTATTAGTATACAAAATTATCAGAATAATTATATAAGAATTAACAAAGCAAAATTCGTGTGCGGAATAGTTATGTTACTTCTTATGATAGTAGAACTTACAACAATGCTTGTTTTATTTAATTCTTTCCTAGAACTGGATACTGGAGACAATGTAGTATTTGTTGTAGCATATTGTTTAACAATTGCCATTGGTGCGGGGTTAATTATTCCATTCTTTGTTAATCCAAATAAACGCAAACTCAATACATTTAAGTTCGGATATAATTTTAGTTTAGGCATTTTAAGCTTCTTTGTTTTAACAACACTTACTTATGCAATTAATGCATTTGTAGGATTTGAACTAGCAAATATTAAATATTTCTATGTAAAATTGTTTGTGCCAATTGTTATGTTTGTTAACTTAATTATTTGGCCGATTGTATATAAAATAATATCAAAAAATAAACGATTGTATTGATTGTAATTGTAAATGAAAAGTGCTTTTGTAAGATGTTTATCACCTAATATAAAAGTGCTTTTTTATTTTTGTTTCATCAGTGTCATAATAGACCGCATTTTTTTGTTTTTTGTAAAAAATAATGCCATAATAAAAATAATAGCAATTGCGGCGATAACTATAAATATACCCCCTGCACTACCCAACTCTAATATTGCACCTCCGCCAAATAGACATACAATAATGATGGTTATTGGTCTAAGTAGGCTTGAAAGAACGAAAAATTCTCTAAATGTCATGCTAGAAATGCCTGCTATCATGCAAAATAAGTCGTCAGGGAAGAAAGGAAAAATAAAAACAACTGAGAGAATAAATTTGCCATTATTTTTTAAGATAGCGGAATATTTATTTACTCGATCTTCACCTATCAGCCAGCTTACGAATTTGTAGCCAAATGTTTTGCCAAATAGAAAAGAAATATATGATCCAATACATACACCTATACTACAAAAAATTATTGTTTTAAGTGGGCCATATATGACTAAGCCCACAACCATTAATGCGACTGCAGGTATAGGAAGAAATACAACTTGAGCTATCTGTATAAGGATAAATACAAGATAACCTTTTGATCCTGAAGCTAATATTAATTCTTTGGTTGCAGTAATGGAAGTAAGGTATTTAAGCAAATCATAAAATGCTAAGAAGTTATATCCAAAATATGCAAATGCTAATAGATAGTCAATTGTAACAATAAGCTTGTTCATGACTTTAGGCATTTTGGCATTAAATATTGCATCTATTATACCCGTAACTATTACAAATGCAAATATGGCTAAAGTAAGCCATAATTCTATATAATTATTATTGTATATTAATCCAAAAATCAAAAAAACAATTGGAAAAATAAATGTAATAAACGCTTTAATATATTTACTCATACAATTATATATTATAAAATAACAATAAATATGATTTTACAAAAAAAAAAGATTATGGTAGAATAAAAATAATTAAAAATAGGCGTGTGATTAAAAATTGTCAAATCCAATTTTATCTGTAAAAAATTTAACAAAATCTTTTGGAAAGCACATTGTTATTAACAATGTATCTTTTGATGTTCGCCAAGGTGAAGTGTTTGGTTTGCTTGGCCCAACAGATTCTGGTAAATCAGCAATTTTGCGTGCCATATCTGGTGCTTTAATACCCAACAATGGCGAAATCATGGTTAATGATTATACATTTAGCAAAGATTATGAAAAAGCTGTTGCTGACATCAATGGATATATTAAATTACCTAAATTGTATAGATATATGACTGGTATACAGAATATGCGTCTTATTACGCAATTAAGAGGCAAATATAGTGACGAAATATTGCGTAATTGTGCAAATATAACCAATATTGGACATTTACTCGATGACAAAGTAGCAAAATACACATTAGCTGAAAAGCATCTACTTTGCATTGCAAGTGCGATTGCTACTAACCCGAAATTAGTAATCCTAGATGATCCATTTGTTGGCTTAAATGCTAAAGAATTGAAACAATTGCAAGACCTAATTAAATTGTTATCAGACAAATATAAGATTGCTTTTGTGTTGTCTAGCCAGATGCTTGGGCAAATGGAAAAAGTGTGTGACACAATTGCTATTGTCAATCATGGCAGTATATTGGAAATCAGAAACATGCAGTCTTTGTTATTGGATGCACAGAAGGATCAGAAATTGGCAATAACTGTTGATTATCCTAACTTTGCTGGCAAAATAGTGATAAATGAATTTAATCTTAAAGTACAGTTGTGTGGTAATAAAATTCTGGTTTATACTCCAGAATTTAATAAAGATAAAATACTTCAAAGGCTGGCAAACTATAGGATATCGGTGTTCGGTGTCAAAGTTATATCAAAGTCTTTGGAGCAACTATTAGAAGAAGTTTTACAGCAAAAAGCAATGAATAAGTCGTGGGTAGAGGAATATAGTTAGAGGTGTTTAAATTATATCGATTAGAGTTTAAAAAGTTAATATCCAATCCAATCACAATAGTTGGATTGATTGTGCTAGTGGTGATGATGATATCGCTGGCATTTTTGTACTCACCTACCACAGTCTATACTTCTACTGAAGATGTCAGTTCTGGAACAATAAGTGAAATATACTATGATTATCAGAACAGCCAGCTAACAGATCTTAGAACTAAATTGTATCAATCTAATGACATTATTGAATATTATGATAAGTTAAAAACCAGAGAAGATAAATTAAACGAATCAAGCGAATTGATTATGATCAATTTTAACAACTTGTCATCTATCTTTAATTCTGGAGACAAAAAACTTATTAACGAAAATGCTAAGACTTTGTTTGATAATTTTGAGACTTATAGTGATCTGTTGACCAATTTTAGTGATATACACGAAATAAGTTATATTAATAATATTGCGGGTAATAACGAATATATTAATAACATTTATTTCCACAAAGTAAGAGAAGTATATGGGACTTTGTCAGAGTATTATAACACTGATGGAGATAATTTTGGCACATTGTCATACAGATTGTTAGCCAACATGGACTTAAAAGGACTACTTAGCAAAAGCAAAAATATTGCACTTAATTTCATATATTACACCCTAAATCTAGACTATGATCGTATTATGGACTCTTATACAGCTTATCGCGATCATATAGCTAGTGTTTCACTTAGATATTACAATGAAACTGTTGCAAAAGAAAAATTATATGCACTGATTGCAGATATGCAAGAGTTCTCTACCCTACTTAATCAGCTTATTGATTATAACTATAAGATAGTTATTGCAAAAGAGAATATTATAACAAATGCAACCAAATCTATTAATTCAGCTAATATAGTTTTGGCTGGTGATGTTGGCGGACTGCAATCGCACAAAGACATTATTGCCAATTTCAACAAAACGAAAGTAATAACAAATATAAATAACTTCATTAATAATTTCAAAATAATTAGTGTCGATAGTCAATCTATAAAAAATTTAAGCAATTATGTTACGTTAGCTTTTGAGAATTTTGAAACAAACAATATTGCAATTACCAAAGGATACGAACAAAATAATTCATTATTATTAAGAAACTCAATTGCAAAACAAAACTCGCTTGCAAATTCGCTAGTTAGTCTAGTTAATAACTATATAACAGTTACATGTTATTCGCAATATGATATATACAATAAATACTTGGACGATAATCAAATATATGCATGCAAAAGCCAAATAGCACTAGATGAGTATTATATTGCAAACAACACATATAACAATGAAATCGATACCAATTTCCAACCAAACTATCAAGTTAATAGCGAAATATCATGTTATGATTATGTTGTTTATGCGGTCAAAATTGCAAGTATTTTGATAGTTGTATATCTTATCTACATAATAACAAATTCGCTATCTGGTGAGTTAGCTAATGGCAATTTGCGTATAACTTTGATGGCTCCATATAAGAGATCGACGGTGTTATTTGCTAAATCGCTTGCTATATTTACATTAATGATAATTATGATGTTTATTAGCATAATTGCTTCTAGCATTACCGGGGTATTAACATTTGGAGAAAGTAGTAATACAATCGTTACAGTCTTTAATTCTAGTGGCATTGTTACACTATCCCCTATTGTATCGGTAATTATATTTGGTCTCTGTGAAATATTTGCAATTGTATGTTTGTTATCTGTTGTAATTATGCTATCTGTTATGATTAAGAATTTCTTTGTGTCATTGGCGGTTAATGTTGTAATTTTGGCTGGTATCTTTGCTCTAACTAAGATATCTCTGCCTATAATGTCATTCTTGCCAACTAACAATTTCAATCTAAATAAGTATTTCTATGCGTTTACTTATAATGGTGAAAATATAATGAACAAGATATTAGATGGAGTATCATATTCAGTTCAGGATTTCTATATTAGTTTAATTATTGCACTAGTTACTTTTGTGATAGTTAATATAATAAGCTATCAAGTATTTAAGCGTAAATCTTATTAGAGATAGAATGCAAAAATCAAAAAAAATAGCCAACTATATTGGGGTGGTCGCTTCATTTTAATAGTTGGTTATTTTTATTTAATTATATTAATAATTTTGAACACTAAGATAGTAATTTAATTCTTTACTCTATATTGTTCGTTTTCTTATATTTTACAATCTCTGATCTGGCTAGTTCATCACAACGATTGTTGTATATGTTGTCCGAATGCCCTTTAACTTTAACCCATTTTACGTCATTATGTCTTGCAATTGCTCGTAGTAGTGACTGCCACAATTCGCAGTTTTTTACAGGCTTTTTGGACGCAGTACGCCAATTGTTTGCCTGCCAATTATCTATCCAGCCTTGATCAAAAGCATTCATTGTGTAGGCACTATCAGTATATATCGTTACATTGCAGGGTTCTTTTATTTGGTTCAATCCATTAACAACTGCAGTTATTTCCATTTGGTTGTTGGTTGTGCAAGGGTCAACGCCAGAAAATTCTTTGCTTTTGTTCTTATAAAATAATATATAGCCATAGCCACCGACACCTGGGTTGCCAGAACATGCTCCATCCGTATATAGTATTATATCCTTGACCATTTCGTCACCTACCTTGATACATTAAGTATATCAAATATATATTGAAAAATAAAATAATAATAAATAATAAATTGAAAAATAATTGACATAATTACAATGTTATTGTATACTACATGTGTTGTTGACCTAGGGAAGTGGCTCAATGGTAGAGTAGCGGTCTCCAAAACCGTAGGTTGGGGGTTCGAGTCCTCTCTTCCCTGCCAATGACTTTTTTTATAATTAATTATAATCAATATTAGATATTGTTGTAAATTATTAATTGACAACACAATACGCATTTGGCATATTAACTGCTAAATGCTTTTTTTTGTTATAAAAATTATCTTAGATATTTGAAAAAATGATACGGATTACTCCCCTGCTTTGTGAGTTTTTTATTGTATTATGATAATACTATACAACAAAAAAACTGAAGATCTTACTCTTCAGTTTTAATTAATTCTTGAATGTTTTCGATTTGCTCCTTGATAAGCGAAATATTCTTGTTGATAAGCATGTAGTTTTTCTCTAGATCAGGAAGTCTATTTTTGTTCTGTTCCAATACAACTTCGCAAGATCTAATACTATCACGCAAATCTTCTATTATAGCCATATCACTCTTAATCTTTTCGGCTTTTTCTTCACTTACCTTAGTGTTTTTTACACCATACATACTGATCTTCTGTTTAGCTACTTGCATTTCTTTCTTAGTCAACTTATTTTTGTCACGCTCGTAAGCTTTCTTTATTCTTAACAATGGCAAATATTCTTTGCTGATTTTTTTCAATTCTTTCTCTGCATCAGCCAATTCGTCATTCAATTTGTCCAATTTAGTTTCGTATTGACTACGAAATACTATTGGCTTAACAATTTTCTTTCTTACAACTACTGGTTGTACTTCTATTGCTTCAGTCTTGTTATCAGTTTTAGTTTCTGCAACAGGCTCTACAATTATTTGATTGTTTGAATCAATAGAATTCTGTGTAGTGCTAGGTGTGCTTTCTTCCAATATTACCGATTCTGTAAGTTTCTTAGTTGTCTTCTTTTTGTACTCAATTGTAGCACTATTGTTGCTATTAGCATATTGGATAGGAGCATCAGAGTTATTTGTACTCTTGTTTTTGCTTAATTGTTGTAGGCTTTGGGTTATTCTCTTCAACTTTTCATTTTGACTCTTCAATTGGTTGTTATTATCTTCAAGAGTTTTAACTTCAGCTTCTTTCTTGGCTTGAACACTTTCTTTTTCTACACTAGCAACATTTTGGATTATCTTAGTTAATCTTGCATTCATCTTGCTAATTTCTTGATACTTAGCACTAATGTTATCATTATCTCTAGATGTAGCTGATTTGTTGTATCTCTCGCTGTAAGTCTTAAGATCATCTTCACTCAATTTAAGTTGTTTGTTTAACGACTTCAATTCTGCTGTTTGAGCATTAACATTTTGCTTTAGTTTTTCAAATTCAGCAATTTCTAATTCTTTATTTTGGATCAAAATCTTTAGGTTGTCTATTTCAGTATTAAGTTTTGCTATCAAAGTGATAAGCAACCTATCTAGTTCTTGTTGAAGCTTCTTATATTCAGCTTCGTTGTTAGAAATTGTTTCTTTGATCTTAGCAATATTTTGACTAACCGTTTCTGTATCATTCTTAGAAACATTTTTAACTTCGATATCAAGATTGTGTTTAGCAACCTCATTTTCTTTAACAATATGTTTCATTTGTTTGTTGATATCGTCAATGCATTTCTCAATAAACTCGATTTCTTGTCTTTCTTCTTGTCTGATTCTTGCTTGGATCATTTCCAATTCTCTTTCTTTTTGATCCCAAGCCTTCTTCATTTCTTCTAGTTCGCTAATTTCTTCTGAATAATCTTTTTCTTTATCTTTCAATTGATAGATTTCTTGTTCTTTTTGTTCCATATTGTTGATAAAGATTTGTAATTCAGATGCAAGTTTGTTAATTTGTTTGTCGTTTTCTTCTTTTTGTTGCTCTTGTCTGTCTTCTAGTTCTTTTTGCTTGTTCTGTAACTCGTCTTTCAATTGCTCTAACTCTTTAACATACTCAGTTACATCACTATTTTCTTTCTTAAGAGCATCAATTTCCTCTTGTTTAGTAGCAATTTCTGCTCTAGAAACCTCTAGTTCCCTAACAAGTGAATCAATATATTGTTGATCTTCATGTCTTCTATTTTCTTTTAGTTCAAAGATTTGTTGTTCTTTGTCTTTCAAGTTGTCTTTCAATTCCTGAAGGTCTTCTGTCTCTTTGCTGAAATCTTCATTTTGTTTCTTCAATTCTTCAATTTCAGCTTCTTTGTTATTAATCTCTTTCTTGTAAGAATCAAGAGCATAACTTAACTCGTCATACAGTTTCTCATATTCTGCAATTTCTTGATCTTGACGCTTAGTAAACTCTTTTTCCTTGTTTCTCCAAGCAGTCTTCATATCTTCAAGTTCTTGCATTTCTTTAGTATAATCATTTTCTTTATTGATTAATTGATTAATTTGTTCTTGTTTCTTTTCGATTTCTTCTTTAGATTTGTTTAGGTCATCAACAAGAGCCTTGATCTCTTTCTCGTTCTCTTGTTGTTGTTTTCGTTGAAGTTCTAGTAGTTCTGTTTCTCTTAAACGCCACTCTCTCTTCAATTGGTTAATGTCTTGGTTGTTATTGTAATATTTATATTGTTTGTTGTCTTTATTTTTCTTATGATTTCTTGGATTCTTGTACTTTTCTTTGTACATTTCATCTTTCAACTTTACAAGTTCCTTACGCTCTTGTTCGAACATCTCTTTAGCCAAACGCAATTCTTTCAATTGCTTGTCAATAGCTTGATCATTAGCAGTAACCTCTTGTTTCTTAGGCTTAGAAGTTTGTTTAGCTTCTTCCTCTTTCTTCTTTTGTTCTGCGATAGCAAGTTCTTCTTGTTTTTTCTTCTCTTCTGCCAATCTTGCCTCTTCTTCAGCCTTACGCTTAGCCTCTTCTTCGGCTTGTTTCTTGGCAAGCATCTCTTTCTGTTCCTTGTTATAGATCTCAAGAGATTCTTTGGTTACATCATTAAGGATCTTATCATATTCTTCATCAGTCATACCCTGCTTAACTTCTTTCTTAGCAACTGGTGTTTCTACTGCTTCCTTACTCTGTAGAGCCTTCTGTTCTTCAACTGCTTTGTTGAAATCTATATCAACATATTCTTGTTGATCTTCAGTGTTAGCCTTCTGTACAACATTGGTTGTATTGTCGATGTTAGTATGAACTACAACGTCCTTATAGTCGTTATCTTTGGTGTTCTTTTCCTTCTTTCCACCTTTGTTAAAATATACACCTTCGGTGATAGAAAAAGCACTAAAAATAGCATCCAGGATCAATGATAGCAAAAAAGCACCTAATACAACAATTAGGGCGATTACTACAACTTCTAGAATAAAACATAAAAATTCAGACATTATTTTTACCTCTTTACATAATTTTTCATTGTCGATCAAGCATATTTTACCATTATTGCAATAATTTTGTCAATACTTATTATTAATTAAGTCACTCGAAATTCGATATATTATCGTAATAATAACGCAAAAAAGCCAATTTGACTATGTTGTTTTGCTAAATAATCACTCTAGTAAGACTTGTATGTACTATACTTTTATGATATTTATGATTATTATATCTATGATTAAGTTTTTATTTTTACTAATTACTACAAAAAAAGGATAAGAGTTTGTCTTATCCTATTAGTATATTTAATATTATTTTTTGCCGTGGAAAGCAAGTCCGATCGTTCCTGGTCCACAATGTGTTCCAATAGTTGGGCCAACATCCTGTAGCCAAATTTCTATATCTTTGCCAAACGTTTCTTCAATCTTAGACTTCAAGAATAGAGCATCATCAAGACAATTTGCATGATTGATTGCAATAGGATAGTCCGCTACATTTTGCCCTTTTTCCTTGATTAAATCAACCAACTTAAGCAACGCTTTTTTCTTACCTTTTATCTTACCATAAGTAATGATTTTGCCTTCTTCATTAAACTTCAATATAGGTTTGATCCCCAGCATAGTACCTATTGTAGCAGAGAAACCGGATAATCTACCACCCCTCTTAAGATGCATAAGATCATCTACAACAAAATAAACCGAAATATTGTCTCTCAAGTCTTCTACAAATTTAATAATCTCGTCATCACTAGCACCTTTCTTATACTCCAATGCAGCATAATAAGCTATTATTGATGCACCAATTGAGATGCTCCTAGTGTCAACATACTTGATTGATCTTTCTGGAAATTTTTCTTTCAACTGTGCAATAGCAGTCTTCATGTGTTCAAATGTACCACTCATTGCATGTGAAAATGTTACATAAATGATATCATTACCCTGCTCCAAAAAAGGTGTAAAAATATCTATATAATTCTGAGGATTTAATGCTGAAGTTATTGGCATTGAGCCTTTGGAAACCTTTTCATAAAACTCCTTAAAATTGGTGTTACGACCAAGGTCATAATAATACTCTACATCATCTATTGTATATGGCATGCTTATGTACTCAATACCCAATTTATCAAATCTTTCATACCAGATTTCACTATTGCTGTCGGTAAAAAATATACTCATCTTTTAGCTCCTATAATTTTATCATAAATTTATATATACAATTATACTATATTTGTCTGATATCTGCAAATATAATTTAACCAAAATTTAACTTTTTGTTTCAGACTAATTTTGTTAAAAACGGCTTTTTATGGCTGAATATTAAATATTTGCAGACTATTCAATATATTAACAGGCTTTTACAGTAATAATCAATATAGAGTTTGCTATTGAATGTCTTGTTTAATCATGTTTGTTACACAAAAAAAGTTACTAGCATATTTAGTGCTAATAACTTTTGTTAATATTAATCAGCGTAATACCAAACAGCGAATACTGTTGTGTCTTCTGTTACATTGAATGTAGTCTGAACTGAGTAATCAGAATTTTTTAAAGGATCAGATCCTCTATATAATAACTGCTCTGTTCCTGTTAGACACCAAGATTTAACCTTGAATGTGTATTCTTTACTAATAACTCCAGCCCTGTATTTGTATTTACATGTAGAATTATAAGTTGATGGAGACAACTCAAAATCGGTATTTTGTAATACCCTGATAGAAGAAACAGAACTTGGACTACTTATACATTTAATTTCGCTAAATTTATTTTTTTCGTTTTCTTTCCATCCATTAGGTTTAACCCAATTAACATTGAATGTTATTGTTACATAATACTTAATTGTTCGTTGCCATTTTGCAACAATAGTTACATCATTGATTGATACAACATAATTGTTGCTAGACAACTTATCATCATTGATGTAATATCCCAAGAATGTATCAAATGTGCGATATGTTCTAGTATTAGCATTGTTTGTATCGTCATACTCACTACTAGATTGTTGCATTATTGTGATAACATCACCTGTATATTTGTCAGTGTATGTTATATCGACAATATTACCCATTTCTGAAATAACTCTAACAGTATAGATATTCCTGATATATAGATTTAAGTCTTGACTAGGCATTAAATAATTATTGATTTCAATTTGACTCGCATAATTGCTATCAAGATAATATTTTGTTGTGTCTTTGAACTTATTACCTGACAATATTATATTTCTTTCAGCAATAATTTTTCTAACTAATACTTTTTCGCCAGCTTCGTACACTGTCAATGTATAAGCAGAGGCAGTATCCACAACAGACCACTTAGCATATAGTGCCATGTTGCTAGAAGGCATTGTTATAGAAGTAAATTCTTGAGTAAGAGCCTCGTCAATATACCAGCCATCGAACTGCTTGGTGTATACAGCATCGTCTGTTTCTACAATTAACAAATCAAAGTATGTAGGAAGTTTTATTGTAGAATTGGCTAATGCCCTAAGATCTTGAATTGCTTCACCGCCATTAGTCACAAATGTAATAGTAGTATACTTGGTGGTTGCCACATTCCATTTAGCATACAATACAATACTTTTCTTAGGGATAGCGTTGGCTGTATACTCAGTATCTGGCTTAAACGTGTCAGTAGTATACCAACCATCAAATGTGTATGTGTATCTATTGTCTGCATCTTCGGTGTAGTATGTATCAAGTGTAGGTAATTGATAACTTGCACCAGCAACCCCTTCTACAGCATTGATTGTTGTTGGACAATTTGTTACAAAATCAATTCTGAATTTTCGTAATGCAGCAATAGTCCATTCATTGTCAATTGCATCCCATTCTGCTCCAATATTATATTTATAATTGTTAATATAGTCATACATACTGCTTATATCAACAGGTTGACCAATAGATGTATGAGTTAAGTTGTTGCTAGTTAGAGCTATCTCAACATTATTTACAACCGGCATGAACATATCCAGCAAAATAGTACCAACAACCTGTTTGTTATTATAAGTTGTTTCTTTGATACCAAGTGTAAATGTGTCTAATTGATCATTTTCGGTAAGTTCTCGCAAATTTAAGGTCAATGTATGTGTGCCATTACTTGATGTAAAGCCCTTTAATACATTGCTATAGTCTATAGGATTTACACGTTCTTTGTAGAATGCGTTGTATATTGCATCCATAATTTTGGAACTAAATCCCATACCATATTCTAGCACATAATAAAGTGGGTCAGAGATTAAGGTTTCTAAATCAATTTTTAATTTCTTTTCATAAGACTTATAACCAGCAGCAGGTACATAAATATTTTCATGTCTATAGATGTATACATAGTTATCTTTGATATAAATGTATAGCATCCTATTTTTGCATGGTGTAGCATTGGTGATACCTACACTGTCAGTTGGTATATCATGATTGACACCAGATATAACAGGTATTTCACCTATTTTTGCACTTAATTCTATATTATTATTTTCAGAAGTTTTTAGTTTTATGTTAACGGGTATATTTTTATTAAACGCAATACCTATAACATTAAGTTTTAAATTAACAGAACCATTGATCTCATAATCTTTCAAGGTGATTGTATTCTTAATTACTTCCAGGAATTGATCTATTCCAGAAAGGTCCATATACTCACCTTGAGGGATATTAGTAATTGGTTCAAAGTCGTTAAGCTCAATAACAACATTGTCAACTATGTTATTCTTAATATTAAGGTTGTTAATGGTTAATTGATTTAACCCATTATTGTCATATGCAATGTCTAGGTTGAAATCATTAAGTGCATCAAACCCTAAATCAAGACTAGTTAGATCTAATTGTAATCTCATGTTGTTGTCGGTTAATTTTAAGGATTTTAGCATTTCAATATTCAATTTGGAAAGAATAGAAGTATCTGATACTTGACTAATTAGGCTATTGATATTGTCTGATACACTGGCCGTATCGACATCTACACCCATAATCTCGCATATTGATGCAATAACTCCGTCTATACTAGTGCATGCAATTTTGACCTTCATGTTGTTGTATTGTATGTAAATGATACCATCTAGCATAGTGATTTCGATTGTGTGATTTCTTTCAACATGGTTGCTTGATGAACCCTTGACACCATTAGTGTATTTATATGTGTCTGTAGCAGTAGTTGCATTTAATACTGCATACATGTTCATCTTTTTGAAATCAAAAGATGTTTTGCCATCTTGTACAGTATATGCATTGTTCCAATCAAATCTCGCAAAACTACCTTGCTTCAATACTACATGTGTGCTGGTTTCCTTCAATATTGTACCTTGGACATCCTTCTCAAATACAATATGGTCTAGTATTGTCTGCAGTGCAAACGAAATATGTTTGTTGTCTACAATCTCAATTGCAGTATTGAGTGTACTATTGATTGCAGTATCAATATTGTCTAGGTCAATGTATTCTATTGATTTATCCACCTGTGGCATTTCGAAATCAAACTTTGTATTAATGTCTAAGTTGCATGATACTTTGTCAAATGCAAAATCAGTTAATTTAATACGATCGATATTGTCTGATAGATACATTTTGATTGTGCTGTCATTAATATTGTTTGTTATATTTTTGTCTAAAACAACTTCAAAAGTATCGTTTGTTACTAATATTGATTTAATAAATGATAGGTCTAATCTAGATATATCCCCTGACATAATCGCATCTATATCTACAAATGTAATAATAGACTTAATAGTCTGTATTATATCAATATCATCTTTAGTTAAGCTTGCATTTTCTCTTGCTTCGTTAATAATATCTTGCATTTTAACATTGTTAATATCAACTGTCTTTAGGCTGTCACTTAAGAATTGAAATTGTTGAACCAAGTCTACGACCATATCAATCTTGTCTAGTGATACACTTACACTTAATGTATTGTAAGTCAAGTATATGCGGTCACTATCTAAGTTGATTGCAATATTATGTAAGTATTGTTGAGTATCAAGTAGTTGTAAATTAATGCAACCTCTTATATCTTTGTAGTCAAAGTTGTTATTGCCAACAAAACTACTAAGATCTAGATATATATCACCTGTTACGTTATAAAGCTGGTCACCTAATTTAACCTCCGAATTGGCTATATTAAGCCCTATTCTGTAATTTGTAGTAAATGTATTATATGTATTATATATCGCAGAAATAGTGTTGCTTATATCTGACAAATCACTAAAATTATTAATATCAACTTGTTGTGGTCTGTAAGAGTTGTTAATTACAAGTCTTAAATTAGCTCTAATATTGCTGATATATAATGTGTCAACTGTTATACTGCTTAATTGTTCGTTGTAATCAAGTGTGATGTCAATGTTGTTATTGCTATTAATTAATTGTTTAGATAGTGATACATGAGTTTGATTATTGGATACTATCAATGCATCAATCAATGACAAACTAATTGAAGAAAGGTCTTTGTTAATTATTTGCATAATAATGCTATTAGCAAATTGGTCTGCAATGTCGTTGTCCATATTAATATTGAATATATCGCAGATATTGTTGATAATATCACTGATACTAGAGCATGAGACCCTAACCTTCAAGCCAAGGCACTCTACCAATAGATATCCATTTTGCAATCTAATAACTGTATTCAATTTATTATCTAAGTTAATATTTGCGGTGACATAGAGATCATTTAGGCTAAATTTATCAGTTACATTACTAAAGTCAACATATATTTTGCCATTGATACTATATGCTTTGTCGTCAATTGTTACTTCAGTATCTATATCAAATGCAATTGTTTGATTGTCTGTTACATTTCTGTAAGTATTGATCATTGCAGAAACTAAATTGTCAAGATTATTAAGATCAATATATTGTCTGTCTGGAACGACAATTGCGTTGTAATCATAATCTAATGAAATTGTTGTGCCGGATATCGCAAAACTATCCATAGTGATTGGACTAACATTAATAGATGCTAAACCATTATTGTAATTTACAATGATATTTACAATATCTTTTATGTTCCAATTGGTTAGGTCTAATTGTAGCTCAAGTTGAGTATCTGAAACAACGAAGTTATACAACATGTTTAGCCCGATTGACTGCAACATTGCATTTAGATCAATATTGGATAATTGATTATTGATATTGTTATTAGTACCTATAATATTTGCTATCTGATCAACCAGTCTACCAATAGTATCAACATTGATCATAATTGATTTGTTGTTAAGGGTAATATATAACTTGTCACTTAATTTAATTATTTGCAAATTGATTATATATCTAGTTGTATCCAATGTGCCAGTTGAATTAATTGTTTCAACCAATAACTCTGCGTTGATACTTGCTTGCAAATCAATTGTGTTTAGGTCAACAGTTTCATTTAAGTTTGCCTTGCTCCAATCAATAGTTATGAAACTATCGTTAGATATAGCAATAGTGTAAGTACTTTCGGTTTTGTTATCAGCAAGTCTTATTATTGTTCCTATGTTTAGTGTTAATTGTTTGTTGTCAATAATTTTTGCCAATGATCTGCAGATGCTGTCAACGACTTTGGCAATATTATTAACACTCTTGTAATCGCTTGTGTCAGAGATCTCAGGGATGGTAAAGTTGTATAATAATGCGATCTTGCAATCTAGACATACACCCTCTAATTGTAGATCGTTAATTGTCAATGACCTAATCAATTCATCATAAGCAATAGTTAAAGTGACATCGTTAATATTAATTGACATTGTGTTTTTGTCAATAGAAATAATGTTAATATAATCTATAATTTGATTAATAGTACTTACTACCTTAGTTATATCAAAAGTATCTAGTGAACCAATGATTTGATCAATAATTGCGTCTAGTGATATGCCATCACAACTATTATATAGTTCCTCTATAGATTGACTGCTATCAGCATTTTGAATGACGTATATTATTTTGCTAACTACAGTTGCAAGATCGTCAATGCTATCTAAATCGATGCTTAATTTTAAATTATCTACAGAGATATACAAGCACTTATCCATCAAGTAAACAGTTGTGTTAAATGATTTATTATCTATGTCAATATTTAGATCTGTATATGCGGTGATTTGACCGAAATCAATGTTAGTAATATCTGAAATATTGTCCACATCTATACTTATTGTGCCATTAACTGCTAAGTTTTTGTCACCAAGTGCTATGTTTAAACCAGATATGCTAAATGTTATATTGTTAGAATTAATTATCTCGTTGTAAGTATTAATTGCAGAATTTACCAAATATTTGATATCTGAAACATCCCGATAATTAGACTCTGTTATAGGCATAGGTACAAAGTTATATAATGTTTTTAGATCCATAGAAATAGCAACATTATTTAATTCGAAATTGGTTATTTTTATATTTTTAATGTTGTTTTCATAGAATATACTTACTTTGATATCTTCTGTAGTATTTAATAGTTTGTTTGATATAGCAACATTAATTTGTGATTTGGTCGCAGTAATTGATTTCAAAATAGTAAAATCAATTTTTGAAATATCCAATTTTGTAATCAAATCTACATTGTCAATATTTTGCATACTAGACAAGTCAATATCGGTTAAGTTGCTTACAATACCTAAAATATCTAGTACGCTATTTAGTTGAATTTTTACTTGTTTATTGTTGTAGTCAATGTACGCATATCCATCCTCTACTCTTAACACAAGTAGCATGTTATCTATATGGACAGAAGCATAGATCATCAGGTCTCTAAATTCAAAATTGTCAATACTATTTATATTAGACCAATCAACTGCAACAACACCATTTAGAGTATGATCAATAGCATCAATAGTCATAGTAGTATCAACGCTAAATGCAATTTTCTTGTTTCTAACAACCTGCTCTGTAGTGTTAATCATTGCTTTTGTAATATCAGTTACTGTATCAATATATGAATACACTCCACTAATAGTAGGCACTGTTAAACTGTTGTTAATTGCTATATCAACTTGAATAGTTATATCTTGGTAGTTAAGATTGCATATCGATAAACTATTAATAATATTGCTATAGTTCAATTGTAAAACGATATTATCGTTTAATCCAATAATTTCGCCATTGATTACTAACCGTGTTTGGTTTTGACCTATTTCGATTTGCTTAAATATACTTAATATTTTTGTTGCAACATTAGCAATGTTAATATTGTTAATTTTTACTAACTTGCCCAACATATTATTAATTGTTGGATAGTTAGTTAGATGGTTAATTACAGAACTAATATCATCAGTTGGAATACATAACTTTAGTTCAGCAAATTCTATGTAATAATTGTTGTTTGTGCGATACAGCATTATAGGCAATTGATTGCCATCAATATCAAGAACAGCATTAAAATATATATCGTTAAAGTTGTATACAATTACTCCTCTTAGTTCAATTTCTTGATCGTCCAAAACAATAGAGGTATTTAGTTCTAGACCTATTTTTTGTTCTTCGTTGATTTGATCAATAAGATTAAATACAGAATTAACTAAATAACCAATATTGTCTAGTGTTGTATACTGATGTTGATCGAAGTCATAGTCAACTGCTGTGTTGGTTATATTTACAGAAGTTTCAATGCTTTGATCCATAATGTCAATCTTGGATAATTGCAACCCATCAATTGTATTGTCATAATTAATGGTGATAGTAATATTCTCCTTAGTGCCTAGAAGATCTTTGTTAATAGTTGTGCTTAATTGATTAATTTGGGAAGAGAAATCAATAATTAAATCTTGAGGGATTTTGTCTATATTGCCCTTAATTAACTCAGATATTAACCCAGTTTTCTGAGCCAGCTCTTCCATTGCACTAGATATTACAGAATTGTCACCTAATCTCTTAGTTAACTCTTCAATAACACTTTCCATGTTTCTAATTGAAGCAGAGAATTTCATATCATCTACAATAACATATATCTGATCATTAACAACTTTTAGTTTGAAATCAATTGTTTTGCTATCGTATGTTATATTTCCTAATAATACAACCTTTACATTGTTTTGATCTGCAAAATCTACACCAATATTGCCATTAACACCAACAATGTTTCCATTAATGTTTAATTTGATTGCGACATCGGCTGAGAAATAATTTTTTGCCTTAATTATATCAACACTATTTAATAAAGAATTAACAAAATTTGGAATATCTAGTAGTTTTTGATAATCTTCGCTTGCTAGATTTGGGATATTAACTTCATTGCTATAACTAATATTGGCACTAAATAATCCATCCAAGACTTTGATGTTAGATATAGACATGCTACTAAACTGGTCATTTTCATCTAGTCTAAGAACAATATTTAGGTCGTTTTGGATACCAATTGCCTTACCATACAATGTAATATTGATAACGTTGTCTTCACCTTTAGCAAAAGCAAGTAAGTTGTTAATGCTTATATTGCTTAGATCACCCTCTAACACCTTAGATAGTTCAAATCCAGGGATTATCTTAGCGATAGAAACAAGCAAGTTTTCTTGTGCTTGTGATATATCAAAATGTTCTGCTATTATTGCAACTGTTTCTTCAATATTATTTTGATCAATCATAAATTTCAGATTGTTCAAAGATAAATATATTTCTTCATTTACATAACCAATTGTTACCTTGTGAGTTGTTCCATTTAGGTCAATATCAAACGAACCATATGCGTCTAAGTTGTCATTATAGTCAATATCTATTCCGCCAACCAATGCAAATGATGGATCTCCGTCTAGATTGGCATCAATGTTTAGATGCAATTTTTTATTTTCTAGTATTTCTCTTACACTATCTACTATATTCAATGTCTTTGTTACATCAACATATTCTTTTGTTTTTTCAGGATTTTCTATAGTGATATTGTCATCTTTGGTTAACTCTGCATTAATTGAAGCAGATCCGCTACTAAATTCCAATTTATTAGTTGTTAGACTCTTAATGACATAATTGCTATCAGTGTATATGTCAATGACAATATCGTCATTCAACTTAAATGTCATAAGTAGATCGCCATTAGCCAAAGTCTTTGCTTTAATATTTTGTAGATTAGCAAGCAGTGTGTCTGTATCCAATGTAGATATATCAACACCAAAATTCATATTTAAACCAAGCGATGGCAACAATTCTAATATCTTGTTGAAGCTTGCATCTTCTAGCTTAATACTCATTGTTTCATTAGCAAGATACAATACTTTATCTACATATACTATATCAATAATAATGTTGGTATTATCTTTCAATTTTGCAGATAATGTTCCGCCAATTTTAATATTTTCAAGATCTTCAACGCTCAGGCTTCCATCAAACTGTACAATCATCTGTAATTGCTTGTCATCAATCGAACCATCTTCTGACATAGTATTGTCATATACATTAAATTGCAAATTGACATTGGTACTACCTACGTTCATTAGGCTATTAATCAATTTCTCGCCATCAGTCTCCACATACTCTTGTGGTGTTTCAATAGTCCCGTTATTGTCTTTGCCGTGAGGAAGCAAAAAATCCATTGCAATTGTTCCTGCAATTGCAAGTATTGTTACAACAATATATGTAAATGTATATAACAAAAATTTTTTCATTTAGTTCACCTTTTTGTAAAATTAAAGTAACTATATAGTTGATTTGTCACTGATCTTAGGCATCACATAATCTTCGTCATAAGTAAAGGTATTGGTCAAGGTAGCTTCTGATTTTGCTGTAAGACCCATTTTAACATTATAAGTTTCTTTGCTTACAAATTTAATTACTCTGTATTGCGAGTCAATAGTCAATTCAATTACAGGATTACTGGTAAAGTCAGGATATTGACTTAACCCCCCTGTTGCCTTCATTGTCTTAACATAATTAACTACCGCCTTGCTTTTGTCAAGTGTTAGTGTAAATTCGTAATTGCCATCACTATTAATGGTAACTGCGCTTTCTTCCGTGACTGTCTTAGAAGATACAATGTAAGTCATATAATCGGTAAATGGGCAACCAAATTCTTCGGCATATGCTTCCATTGTTTTAATATAATCGGGTTTTATATCCCAAGTGATTGTTTTACCATTTAGCTTGCCTGAGTAATGATCCATCTTGTTCCCGTCAATAAAATATCTATTTATTGCTTTTACGAAACTACTTACACTTATATTTTCATAATATATCTTGTCATTAATTCTTATTGTTTTAGCATTTATTGTTTGGTTAACGCCCATTGCCTTTACAACACCTACACCGGTTATACTTAACTTCTTGTAGTTAAATGTTGTATCAAAAGCCAGTACACAACTTTTTGTTGCACCTAGCTGATCTGGTGTTTTGCCATCAGATTCTTTCCGGATTGCAACTACATCATCTTTCAATGATGTAGCATCAAAGTTATATCTATTAGGGTCAATTTTTCCAGAAATCAAGCATGTTCCAATAATCACACCAGTAATTATGCCGACAATACAAATTATAGCCATTGTTATTAAAGTTCGTTTTTGGCTCGTCTTTTCAATTGTTTTATCTTTTGCCATCAGTATTCACCACGTCTTTTGATTTGTCTTTTTTGCTTGGTTTCAATTTCTTAGCGAAGTCCCAAAGCATTCTTAGTGATAATTTAGATACACGAGCAACTTGTCTAACGCTTGCCTTTGTTGCTTTGAATACTTGACCAACAATCTTTTCGATTAAGCTTTTTGGCATCTGTGACAATTTGTGTGGCTGAATTTGAAAAGTATTGGAAATATAATTAGCGACCTCATCATCAGTCATCTTGATCTTTTTGCCATCTATATTAACACCGTTACAGATATTATAGAAGTCATCTTTGTTAGGAAACCGCTTTGTTGCAAAACGTTTATCAATAAATTCGTCTTCAAAATAATCATTGCATGATGTCAAAACATCTTCGCTAAATCGTGCAGCAGAATGTACATTGGCTATTAGCATTATTGTATCATTTTCTGACTGTGCAGGAAAACTAACAAATCTGCCAGCAAATATACTGCCTACTCTATTTAGATTTTTGTTATAAGATTTTGCAAAGTTAATTGTAAGTTTTCTCATAATTGCATCTAACGCTTTACCATCTTCCTTGATAACGAAGAAAAAAGAATTATTGAGTAATGTGTAACCCAATAAATTGATTTTGTTATTCTTAATAATATTTAGAAAATTAATTCTATCTTTATAATCAAAAAGTATATCCTCGGTTGCCTTTAATTGCACCATATATATACCAATAACACTCTTTTCTCTCGCCTTTCGAGCCATCTAACAACTCTCCTATATGGATTTATTGTTTCCATTCTTCATTACATAACTAATAAGTAACATTGCTAGTATCTATATTGTACTATATAATAATTGACATGTCAATACTTTATTGTCCCTTTTGCAACATTCATTTTTTTAAAAAATACTTGTTTTACGCCTAAAGTAAGCCATGTTTTTGCAATTACAGTGCGTTGCATTCAAAAGATTTTATGCCAAATATTGTCGATAAATGCAAAAAAAAAGAAATTAAATTAATAATTTCTCTTTGTAATCTGGTATATTTAGATACTATTTCATTATTGGGAACAGCACTACATCTCTTATGCTTGGTTGCTGATATAACATTACCAGTAATCTATCAATGCCCATGCCTAGACCTGACATAGGAGGCATGCCGTGTTCCATTGCAGATAGGAAGTTCTCGTCCAGATCCATTGCTTCCTCATCACCCATTGCCTTAGCTTTAGCCTGTTCTTCTAGTGTGTGTCTCTGGATAGCTGGATCAACTAATTCAGAATATGCCTTGCATAGTTCTTCACCGTTGATTAGGAATTGGAACATTTCAATTGTTCTAGGATCTTCATCGCTTGGTCTTGCTAGTGGAACCAATGATGCTGGATAGTTGAATAGAATTGTAGGTTCGATAATCTCTGGTCTTATTTTGCGTTTGTAGATATAATCTATAACTGCACCACAAGTCTTAAGATCTTCAATCTCGCCTTTGTCAAACATATTTAGGCTTATTACTTTTGCTTTAAGGTCAGTAACATCTTGATAGTCAAGCACATTAAAGCCAAGTACTTGATTAATGGCATCAGTATAATTAATTCTTCTAAAATCATTAACTAGGCTAAATGTCTTGTCGCCTATCATAATCTCTGGCTTGCCAAGCATGTAGGTAGTAAGGTCTCTGATAAACTGTGAGAAAAATTTGATATTGTCTTCGAAATTCCAGTAACTAGCATACCACTCAACCTGTGTAAACTCTTGCAAGTGAGATGCATCCATGCCTTCATTTCTAAAGCATTTTGCCACCTCAAATACACGTGGGAAACCACCTGCAACGACTTGCTTCAAATATACCTCAGGTGCTATACGAAGATTGCACATTTTGTCAAGTGCATTGTGCTTAGTTAGGAAAGGTTTAGCCGATGCTCCACATACTGCACCTTGCAAAATTGGGGTTTCTACTTCGATAAAATCATTCTTCTCTAGATATGATCTAATAAAACTAACTAGTCTGCTTCTGCCAAGCAAAACTTTCTTAGATTCGTCATTCATTATAAGGTCAAGATTTCTGTTTCTGTATCTAGCCTCAATATCAGTAAGTCCATGGAACTTCTCAGGAAGAGGCAACATAGCCTTGCTAAGCAAAGAATAATCAAGAGCCTTGATAGTGATTTCGCCAGTTTGAGTAGTATACATCTCACCTTCGATACCAACATAATCACCAATGTCTACATATGTCTTGAAAAACTTAAATCTCTCTAACTCAATCTCGTTTACGCTTAGGCTAACTTGTATTTTTTCAAAAATATCACTTAGTTGAATAAACATAAATTTTCCAAAAGTTCTACGGAATGTCATTCTTCCAGCAACTTTAACTTTTGTGCCCATTTCGCTATTTTTAGCATCTTGCAAAGTGTAAGTTACTTCATATTTATCTGCATAAGGGTTGATACCATTCTCTTTCAAAAGATTAATCTTATTCAATCTGATATCAACTTCTTTTGTTAAGTTAAGACTTGGGTTTTCTGGTAGTGCCATAATTTTAATTTCTCCATTGTTATATAATGCATTTAGTATATTAATTTTAAAGCAATTTGTCAACATATTATATTTTTAATTGGATATTTTTCCAATTTTTTTGAAAATATTATATATTTTATAGTTGTTTTCAATACTTTCTATATAATTTTTAGTTTCTTCAAAAGGTATTTTAATTAATTCCCCGCTTTCATTAACATATTCGACACAATTTAGCCAATTATTTACATTGCCAAGCCCTGCATTATAAGCACATAACGCATATTTCATGTTACCTTTATAATAAGCCAAAAGCCAACTTAAATATTTGCACCCATATTCAATATTAACCGCAGGATCGGTTAAATCAAAATCAGTTATGATATTTGTATTGTCTTTTGCCATATCCATTACAGTTTTCTTCTGCAATTGCATAAGTCCTATTGCATTGGCATGTGATCTTGCTTCTGGATCAAACCCACTCTCTGTATTAATAACGCTATATATCAATATCGGATCTAACGAATATTTCATGCTATATTCGCCTATATATTTGCTGTATTTTACTGGATATGACATATCTATCCACTGCACAAATATAAGAAAAACTGATAGCGTAAAAACTAGCGTCACAACTAAAACTTTTATTTTTTTATTCATCTATATATCTTTATTATTTGAACTTATTATTTATTAACATCCATTTATGGTTTAAAAGCAAATATCAATATTTTTTGTTATAATAATTCGATATTTTCCACCCCAAGTACGGCTTTATTTATTGATTTTGCAATAATGCGTGCAATATCTTTTACAACATAATCTATGTCATGGAAGGTAACAACAAGAGTGTCATCAATATCTGTATTGTCATTGCAAAATGCTTTTGCATAAATCATTAGAGGTACTCCGATAGCAATTACATCACAATTAAGTGTTGATTTATTAAGAGGTTTCTTGGGAGATTGTACACCCTCACCTGGGGTTAAACCTGCATTGGTAATCTGAATAGAACACCCCAGTCTCTTATAAGATGTAGCACATAAGGAGTCTACGATAATAATGCATTTTGGCTTTATTTTTTCTACTATTCCGCATATAATATCGCATGTCTCAATACCGGTTTCGCCCATAACGGATGGAGTAATTGTGGCTGTTTTGGGTAAACTATTCATATCACCAATAAGTCTTGTAACAATTACCCTACTGCAAACATTATGTCCCAAGCTATCTGAATCGATCTTCTCATTACCCAATCCAACTACTAATATGGTGTCATTACTATTTATTTGTGGCATAACATTACTTAATGCACTAACAATTGCATTGGTGTAAATTGATATTAATTTTTTTGATTTATAGTTATTGTCTTGCAAAGTTAATAATATGTATTTGCCTATTGGTCTAGATAATTCTTTTGATTTTTCATCCGTTTTTACTTCATATGACTCTACACTATAATATTTTGATTTTGGCAAAGGAATATCAAAAAGCATGTCCGATGTTTCTATTTGGTTGTCATTAATGATGTCAGATAATATTTGTGAGATGCTTTTTTTACTCATAATTCACCCTATAATTTTATAATATTTACAAATTAAGCATTGTTTGTTGTATCTTAGTATTTGATGCGTTTTTTAATTTCACATTAGTAGTATGCGTAAAAATACTATGTATATGTAAACAGTAGCAATTAATTTCGGTGGTTAATTTATTTATTACATTTTTTAATAAAATAGCGAAATAATCTTGCTTTTTGCAAATATATATGCTAAAATAGGTTCGATTTTCAAATAGATAAAAATATTAAGGAGAATTATTGTGGCAAATATTAAATCAGCAAAGAAAAGAATCAACACTATCAATAGAAGAAGAGAAGAAAACAGATTGGTTAGAAATTCTTTAAGAACTCAAATCAAGAAGTACAAGAAAGCTCTTGCTAATAACGATATCGAATTAGCCGAGAATCTTCTAAAAGAGACAGTTAGTGCTATTGATGCTGCACAAAGCAAAGGTGTTATTCATAAGAACAATGCTAGTAATAAAGTTGCAAGACTTTCTTCTGCTTTGAACAAAGTTAAGAAACAATCTGCTGTAGAGATTAAAGAAGAAGTTAAAGAAGAAGTTAAAGCTGAAGCACTAGTAGAGGAAGTAAAAGAAGAAAAGCCTGCTGTTAAGAGAACTAGAAAGACAACTACTAAAAAAGCAGAGTAATTGAAAAAAGTTTAAAAATTTGATTTTTAAACTTTTTTTGTTTTCTATAATAAAAAATAAAAAATCAACAATTGCAAAATGATAATAATTCGCATGTTGATTTTTTTGTTTACTTATTTAGTTTTGTTAGACTTAGTTGCTTTCTTAGCTTTCTTAGGCTCAGTTGCTTTAGATTCTTCTTCACCAGCAGTTTCCTCAGTAGTAGTTTTGTCTTCCTCCACTACCTCTGCCTTATCAGCTTCTTTCTGCTCTAATTCTGCCTTATCTTCATCGGCAAAAGTAATGTCGTTGCCATCTGCATCAAGGATGATATCTCTTTTGTCATCAACGTTCATGATAGCATTCTCGTGGATTTCCATATAAGATTTGTTCTTTTCGTCACCTGTTTCAATAACAAATACTTTGCCCATGGTAGTTTCTCTCATACTGATAATTTTGCCAAACACACCAGCGGTAGTAATTATTTTAGCACCAACTTTTAGGCTACTGATTGTGTTTTGTCTTTCAGTATTCATTTTTTTGTTTCTAATAATTGTAGGAATAATCATGATAACCATAGCAACTATTAGAATTATTAGTAGACCCCAACTAGATAGTCCGTTATTACCTTCTAATAATAAATTCATTTATTTGATCTCCTTAATATATTGTAATGACTATAGTATAGCAAATAATATTTACTTTTCAAAAGAAATTACATCGTAAATATTGTTAATTATTGTATTTTTTTAAGAATTCATCTTTGAAATCAAGTAATCTGTCTTCCCATATAGCCTGTTTGATTTGTTCCATCAAGTGTGTCAAAAATCTGATATTGTGCAGGCTTATTAGTCTTGCACCCAATATCTCATCAGCTTTTACTAAATGCCTTAAGTATGCTTTAGTATAATTCTTACAAGTATAACAGTCACATTCAGGATCAAGTGTAGTGAAGTCTTCTTTGTATTCCGAATTTCTAACAACAATCTTGCCTCTAGATGTCATTGCTGTTCCATTGTTACGAGCAATTCTGGTAGGTAAAACGCAATCAAACATATCTATGTTACGGATTACACCTTCTAGCAAGCAATCTGGACTACCAACACCCATCAAGTAATGAGGAACATCGTTAGGCAATTTGTCCTTTAATACATCTAGCATCTCATACATTAGTTCTTTTGGCTCTCCAACAGACAATCCCCCTACTGCTACTCCATGCTTAATATAAGGCTTACATTTCTCTAGACTTTCTAGTCTTAAATCTTTATAAAAATTGCCTTGTATAATTGGAAATAATGCTTGTTGTGGATTTTTGTGATAATTGTAACATCTCTCTAGCCAATAAGCAGTTCTTTCCATCGCTTTTTTGCTATCTTTATAACTTGTACCATATGTTGTACATTCGTCAAATTGCATAATAATATCAGCACCAATGTCATTCTGGATCTGTATATCTTTCTCTGGAGTTATGAAATGTTTTGCACCACTTAGATGAGATCGAAATTCTACGCCATTGTCACTTATCTTACGTATATCAGACAGTGAAAAAACTTGAAAACCGCCCGAATCTGTCAAAATTGGTCTATCCCAGTGCATAAACTTGTGCAAACCGCCTGCTTTCTTAATAATATCCTCGCCTGGTCTTAAGTATAGGTGATAAGTATTAGAAAGCAATATCTGTGTGTTAATTTCCTTCAATTCCTCGGGAGATAGGCTCTTAATAGTGGCTTGTGTGCCTACTGGCATAAAAACTGGAGTCTCAATATCGCCATGAGGAGTATGAAATATACCAATTCTAGCACCCGACTGCTTACATACCTTAATCGTTTCGTAACTAAAATATTCGTTGTTCATATTTATTCCTTTCTTTAATTATTAATACAAAAAACATGCATCGCCAAAACTAAAAAATCTATAGTTCTCTTCTACTGCAATGTTATAAAATCTAAGTGTTTCGTCAATGCCACAGAAAGCACTGATTAGCATAATAAGCGTACTCTTAGGTAAATGAAAATTGGTTATAACAGCATCAACCATCTTAAACTTATATCCCGGATAGATAAATATACTAGTTTCTTTGTTGGTTGCATGCAATATTCCGTTGTCATCTGTTGCTGATTCTAGAGTTCGGATACTCGTTGTTCCAACAGCAATTATTCTTTGACCATTTTTCTTTGCATCATTAATTATTTTGGCTGTTTCTTCGGTAACCTCAATATGTTCGCTATGCATCTTGTGATCTTTAATATTCTGCTCATTTACAGGTCTAAATGTTCCTAGGCCTACATGTAACAAAACTTCCGCAATAATGACACCCTTTTCTCTGATTTTTTCAAGTAGTTCTTTAGTAAAATGCAGACCTGCGGTAGGTGCAGCACTACTACCCTCTACCTTAGAATATACCGTTTGATAACGTTCTTTGTCTTTAAGCTTTTGCTTAATATAATGTGGAAGAGGCATCTCGCCTAGTTTGTCTAGTATTGCTTCAAACACGCCATTAAAGATGAACTTAACAATCTTATTTCCGTCCTCTTTGGTCTCAAGAACCTCTAGACTTAGATCTTCACTAAAGGTTACAATAGTGCCTGTTTTAGCCCGTTTTCCAGGCTTCATTAATACTTCCCAGTCGGTGTAATTTATTCTTTTTAATAATAAGATTTCAATTTTAGCACCAGTATCTTTTTTGACACCAAATAGCCTTGCAGGGATAACACGCGTATTGTTAATAACCAACACATCTCCTTTGTGCAAATAATCAATAATGTCATAGAAATGCTTATGCTCTATTGATTTGTCGTGTCTGTTGTATATTAGCAACTTAGACTCGTCCCTTTTTGCTAGGGGAAATTGTGCTATTTGAGTTTCTGGCAAATAATAATCATATGTATTAAGATCAAATATATCTTTTTCCATAATAGTCCTTATAATTTTTTTAATTAAAAGCGAAGTCTATTGTACTAGAAAAAACAATAAAATTCAAGCCTTTTTTATTATTCTTCGTTAGTTTCAATAAACATTTTTAAATAGGTCTGTCTCTGGGCAGATATTTTTTTGCCAAAGTGATTATATGCATTAGGCAAAGCAATTCTACCCCTAGGAGTACGTGCAATAAATCCAAGCTGTATAAGATATGGTTCGTATACATCTTCTATTGTATTAGAATCTTCACCCGTTGCAGCAGCCAAAGTCTCTAACCCTACTGGACCACCGTTAAATTTGTCTATTAATGTAAGTAGTATTCTTCTATCAGTAAAATCTAGACCCAATTCATCAACTTCAAGCCTTTGTAAAGCCTCTTTTGTTGTCTCTAAGGTTATAGTTTTTTCGCCTTTTACTTCGGCAAAATCTCTAACTCTTTTCAAAAACCTATTTGCTATTCTTGGAGTTCCTCTACTACGTCTAGCTAGTTCCATGCTGGCTTCAGGGTCAATGTCCATCTTAAGTATTGTTGCTGATCTATTGATTATCTGAGATAACTCTTCTGGCGTATACAACTCTAGCCTACACACAACACCAAAACGATCACGCAATGGCCCAGTAAGCATACCAGCCTTGGTTGTAGCACCGATAAGTGTAAATGGTTGAAGTTTTAGTCGCATTGTTCTTGCACTAGGACCTTTGCCCAAAATAAAATCAAGTGCGTAATCTTCCATTGCTGGATACAATATCTCTTCAACCGACCTCGATAGTCTATGTATTTCATCAATAAATAGGACATCGTTTTTGTTCAGATTGGTAAGAATACTGGCCAAATCTGCCACTTTTTCAATTGCTGGGCCACTAGTTATTTTGATTGATGCGCCCAACTCATTTGCAATAATATGGCTTAAAGTTGTCTTGCCTAAGCCTGCTGGTCCGTATAGCAAAACGTGATCTAAAGAATCCCCTCTTTTCTTAGCAGCCTCTATATATACTTTTAAGTTTTCTTTAATCTTGTTTTGACCAACATAGTCATCCATGGCTGTTGGTCGCAAAGTTGTCTCAATATCTACATCATCCAAATTTTTGGTACTTGTTACTATTCTTTCATCAAATTCCATAATTTACCCCATGTTCTTCAAGGCTTTAGTAATAATCATCTCAGTTGTATCGTTTGGTTCACTAACTCGCTTAACTATCTTAATAGCATCCATTTTGGTTAGCCCCATATCAACCAATAAGTTAGCAGCTTCATCCATAGCACTCTCATTATTTGGGTGTTCTGGATAGTCAGAGTAATTTTCCAAAGTTATGCCATTTAATTGATTAATGCTATTCTTCAACTCTAGCAAAATTCTTTCAGCAGTTTTCTTACCTATGCCTTTGATGGATGCTATCAGTTTTAAATCTCCAAAGACTATCGCATTAACCAACTCTTGTGGGCTAATGTAGGATAGCATCTGCACTGCAGTCTTAGCACCTATACCTGACACAGAAATTAGCGACAAAAAGACATCTTTCTCCTGCTTACTGCTAAAGCCAAAGAGTTGCATTGCGTCTTCTCTAACATAGAGATACGTATACAATCTAGCTTCATCGCCAATGCCTCCAGTCTTATCAATTGTGTTGGCAGAAACCATTATTTCGTACCCTATTCCATTGTTATTCAAAACTATTAGATTTTCTTGTTTTTCCTCTATTATTCCGCTTATAAATGAATACATTTTTGTAATTTTCCTTTAATTATTTGATCTGTGTTTGGCTTAAGAATGTGTTAGTCTGTGCATGTGTCAAAGCCACAGCTAATGCATCTGCTGCATCGTCAGGCTTAGGTATTGACTTCAGGTTAAGTATTGCCTTAACCATATATTGCACCTGTTTCTTCTCCGCCCTTCCATTGCCAGTTAACGCTTGTTTGATCTGTAATGGAGTGTATTCGTACAAATTGTTAGTATAATTAACTCCAGCAATCAATAATACGCCTCTGGCTTGGGCAACAGTAATTGCTGTCGTTACGTTGTTGTTAAAAAATAGTTCCTCTAGAGCAATCGCATCTGGCTTATACTTATCGATCAATTGATTGATGCCGTCATAAACTTGCTTCAACCTAACTGGAGTAGGAGTATCCTTATGTGTGGTTATAACACCATAATCAATAACTTTGATATCATTACGACCCCTCTCAATTACTCCGTAGCCTACTATTGCTATGCCTGGATCTATGCCTAAAATAATCATTGTATATTACCTCTAGAATATCAAAAATCTCAGTATAAATGATACTGAAAAACAATAAAAAAGTCAAACAAATATAGTACATTTGTTTGACTTCAATAATTAACTCCACAAATTCTTGTATTTGTATTCATCTAACTTGATGTCTGCAGAATTGTATAACTGATTAATTACACCTGAAACAAAATTATTATAATAATCTTCTTTCTCTACTTTGTCATATAGGTATTCAAGAATTGTCTTGTCGCTGGCTGGGTTAACAGTCTCCTCTAATAGCATCTCATATGTTATAGAGTCTAGGCTATCTGGTTCTATCAAATTATGAACCATTCCAGCATAAAACATAATGTGTACGCCATAACTACTTACAACTGGTCTAACTAGAACATCACCCTCATTGTAATCATTGTATAATTCAATAGCACCTTCAGTGAAGCCAGCCTCCCACTGATCTTCTACACCATCATTAACATTAACGCAATAGTAGAAATCAGCATTCATATTACCTGGATCTTGATTGTACTTATACATCATATCTTCGAAGTTCTTTGCTTTTTGGACTAAAACTTCTTTTGCTGTCATAATACTAGAATTAGATAATTCATTACTACTTGTGTAATCTCTGATCTCATTGATAACATCAGATACATAAGAGGTCTTCTTCTCACCATCTACTTCGTAAGTAGCCTTGGTTGATAATGCCAATGCCAAGATATCATTGTCGTACTGTTTCTCAATTTGTTCAATCAATGCAGTATTATTCCCAGCATTCTCTTTGTCAAGTTTCAACTTGTTATCAAGTCTTGTTTTTTCTGCTTTTTGTTCCTCATTAAAACTAAACAAAATATGGTTGACTTGAATGTATTCCTTGCCTGAGTTGTTATTGTAGAACATGTATTCTTTTTTAGAATCTTTTACTGCACTACGGTATGCATCAATATTGTCTTCGTATAATCTTAGTTGGTTAGTATATTGGTTCTTGTAATACTCAATAATTTTGTCTACAGACAATGTCTTGTCAACATAACTTACTTCGTTGGTTGTCTTGTCTACCACTTTCTCAGTTGTGTCAAAGTAATATTGATACAATTCCAAAAGTTTATTCTGATAAGCATTCTTAATTGCCTGGTTCTCCTGATAAAGAATTACATCTTCTATCTTAGTGCTACGGCCTTGGCTAGAAGCTTCTTGTTGTAGATAGTTAATATATTTGTTGTATGCTCTGTTGGTAACTTCCTCATCATAAGTGTACTTTATTGCAAAATGCTCTGCGATATCAGTTTTGTTAAACAAATGTAATTCGTCAACTTTTTTAGTAATTTTAGTTTTCTCTATACCATTTTCAACAACTTTATCAATATTAATTTTTGACTCATATTCGGTCTTAGTTGTTGAACTGCTCTCTTCAGTCTTTGACTCAATTTCAGCCATTCTGTCTTCGTCTTTCAATATCTCTTCAGCATAGTTATTGATATTAGTCATAATTGCATCATAAGCGGTGCTTCTTATTTCCAAAGCATTAGGATTATTGCTCTTGTATATGCTATCCAATGTCTTGTTCCAATCATAATCCTTGGTATCAGCAAAGGAAATATTGTACAACTCATTATTAGTATCGCTATATACTTCTGTCAAAGTCTTGGCAATATGGTTCATCAAAAGTGTCTTCTGAATATGATACTTCAATGAATCATTGATACAGTCCTTCATGTTGCTATAATAACCTTGACTATATCTAGAATATCCATAAGATGCAAATGCAGAATTAAGATCATTCATAGACACAGTAAGTGTTTTGTCATCAAACTCGAATGTTGCAACAGTTTGGTTATAATATGCTGTTTTATCCTTTACAACTAGATTGCAGGCTGTCATAGTGAACATTGAACCAACAATGATAATTGCAAAAATAAATATAGATAATAATTTTTTCAAGTGTTTCATGTCTTTTCCTTTTTTAGCAAAAAATGATTAAAAATCGAATATTTATAGTAATTAACTACACTAGTATATAAAATTTGGGAAAAATAAGCAACTAATATAGAATAATATTGCCCAAAATTTTTAAAAATAAAACTATAGTATTGTCAACAAGTAGTCCAAAACTGCATTGGTGTCAATATTGTTGATATTTATAGTCGTTTTGCTAGACATGTCAAGCGTGCAATTGTCTCTTAACAACTGTTTAATAGTTGCTATGTCTGTGTTATCACTAAATTCTATCATTTTTCTATTGTTCTTTACAACTAATCTAGTTGCACCATACTTATACAGTTTATTCTTAATCAAAGCAAATTTACATAAATTTTCCAGAGATTGAGGCACATCACCATATATATTTTTAATTCTAGCGACAACAGCATTGTATTGTATTTCGTCCTTAATATTTGCGATATTACTATATAGTGTCATTTTCTGATTGGTTGTAAATGCAGAACTGTTAGGTATATTGATATCAAGATCAGTCTCTATCTTAAGCTCAGTATATAGAGAATTGTCTACCGCATTACCCCGCAATTCTTGTATGGTTGAGTTAAGGATAGACATATATAGAGCATATCCGACTTTTGCAAAATGTCCGTGCTGTAGACTTCCAAAGATATCGCCAGTCCCTCTTATCTCCATATCTTTCATTGCTATCTTAAACCCACTACCCATTGCAGTAAATTCACTTATTGCCTTTAACCTCTTATATGCAATATCACTTATAGTCCCTCGGTACATAAAGTATGCATAAGAATCCCTATTACCTCTACCTACTCTACCCTTCAATTGATATAATTGAGATAGTCCTAATTTATCAGAATCGAGCACAATTAAGGTATTAGCATTAGGTAGGTCAACACCATTTTCAATTAATGTTGTTGAAATCAAAATCTGAGTTTTGCCCTTATAAAGGTTCATGATCTTCTGTTCCAACACATTGGAACTCATCTGACCATGTGCAACATCAATAATATAAGAATTTCCGGTCAAATTAGCAATCCTATTAGCAACATAGTCTATATCGTCTACTCTGTTGTAAATGATTAAGACTTGTCCACTTCTTTGCATTTCTTTATCAATAACCATCTTAATAGTCAATTCATTATATTCCATTACGCTAACTTGTGTTGAAATTTTGGTCATTGGTGGTGTCTGAATGGTGCTTATATCCCTTATACCACTTAATGATAAATGCAATGTCCGTGGGATTGGGGTTGCACTAAGCGTAAGAACATTGATATCTTTCTTTAATTCTTTTAGTCTTTCCTTGTGTTCTACTCCAAACTTTTGCTCTTCATCGATAATAAGCAATCCTAAGTTTTTGAATTCAATATTCTTGTTCAATAATCTGTGTGTTCCAATGATTAAGTTTATTTTACCATTGTTGATGTTATCTATAATATCTTGAGCTTCTTTGTTTGTCTTAAATCTATTAAGAACAGCAACATTTATCCCATATGGTGCCATACGAGATGCACATGTATTGTAATGCTGTTCGCTAAGTACTGTTGTTGGACACAAAAATGCAACATTTTTACCCGAAAGAATTGTCTTAAAAGCAATACGTATTGCAACTTCTGTTTTTCCAAAACCAACATCACCGCAAATCAATCTATCAATTAACTTGCCCTCTTGCATTTCAGATTTGATAAGATCCAATACAGATTGTTGGTCTTGGGTTAATTGGTATTGAAATTTATTCTCGAAATCTAGCTGAATTTCATCATCTATAGGGTATTTATATCCTTTTGCATCCAACCTAGCCTTGTAGATTTTGATAAGGTCTTGTGCAATATCCTTGACAGATGCTTTTACCTTGTCTTTTATTTTTTTGAACTCAGCACCACCAAGTTTGTTTAGTTTTGGTTCTTCGTCATCACCTATATATTTAGTTATACTATCTATATTTTCTATTGGCAAATATAATCTATCGTCATTCTTGTAACTTATAACTATATATTCTTTTTTGACACCTTGCATCAATTGCAGGGTCTGAATACCTAAGCACTTACCTATTCCATGAATTTTGTGAACAACATAATCATTCTCTTTAGGAAGTTCCACTTCTGCCAATGCATCTGTGTTGGTTTGCTTGATGTCTTGTTGGATGACATAATGCTTTCCGATCGCATTGCTACCAATAACTGCAATCTTATCGTCATAAAAGTTAAAAGAATTGTTGTATTCTCTATTAATTACATTTATTTCATTTTGTCTTATTTCAAAAAGATTTTTTATATTATTATATGGTATTCTTCTTGTTAAAACATTAATAAGATGATTGTAGTTATTGTTATCAACGAAAATAACAACTGTAAACCCCGCTTTGTGTAAATTATCCAGGTCAATAACAAGAGATGGATAATGTTCACCATAGATTATGTTGGGAGTACACTTAAATGAAAAGACAGCATTGGGATTAAACAACCTATTGGCATTGTTAATAAATTGAAAAGCAATCTTGCTATTGTCGCCATACTTAATTATATTATCCAACTGCATAAGATTGCGATGGGTTGATAACAATAAATTATTATTGATCCCCTCTTTAAGTGATGCGTTGAAATCGTCTATAGCCTTGATGCAAGTATCATACACTTTCTTAGCATCACTAAATACAACAACCATATCTAGTAGACTTAACAATGGCACAATTGGCTCTCTATTATATTGCAGAAACCACAAATTATTGTATGTCTTGTTAAATTGGCAATAATTATCTAACATTTGCTTCAATTGAACATTTTTATCATTAAAATCTCTTCTTATTGCGTCAAAATCTGGGTTGTAAAGATTACAATCAGCAATAACTAGCGAATTAATTGTACTTACAGCCTCAACATAATTTTCATCCAAAACTGAAATTTTGACTATAGTATCAAAATCAAATATAACCCTATATCCAGTTGTATCATTTTGCAAAACCACATCAACTATTTCACCACGACAACAGAATTGTCCACCGGATGATATATTATCGCACTTAACATAGCCAATGTTAACTAAGAAATCTATTAAATCATCTCTGTCCAACTCTTCATCTATTGCAAGTGTAATGCTTTTGCTATTATCAAATATTGTCTTAGGGACAGGCAACATTGCAACGTTTGGCGTAGCAATATGAACATCATAATCGGGATTGTTTAGATTATTGATAAAAGCAACATATTGTTGGCTCTCACTAGAATAACTGGCTAAATTTAGGGACGGAATATCAAAACAACAATTTGTTTTATGACTTAATCTAGCAAAACTATTTGCATATTTCATCCCTTCTTCTTTGTCTGCTACAACAAAAAACTTTGGACGAGAGATTTCATCCAATATTGCTATCTGCTCGCCCTCTCCACAGTTAAAAATACTAACATTTTTGTTATTATCTATTGCTGAGAACAATGTATTAAGATTGCTATTTCTACTTAATAGTTGCTTGATCATAATAATCGTTTATTATAGACTTAAGCCTTCTAGATTTCCTTTATTTTTAATAAATTTTTCCAATACTTCGGATGTTTTTTCAAAAGATTGCTGTAGTATCGCAAGATTATCGTTAGAGACCTTAGATAATACAAAATCAGCCAAAGATCCGACACTAGGCTTGCCTATACCTATCCTAATCCTTCCAAAATTACTTTCCCCTAGCTTTGCAATAATATCACGCATGCCATTATGTGTGCCAGCACTGCCATTAGGTCTAAATCTAATTGCACCAATTGGCAAATCAATGTCATCATACACGACACACAGATTGCTAAGAGGAAGTTTTAGTTGATTAACTAGACTAGACACTGCAACTCCACTTAAATTCATATAAGTTGTTGGCTTTAAAAGTATAACCTTCTCTCCATCAATCATGCCTTCAGCATACATTCCGTTATATTTATTTTTAGTAAATTGCAGGTTATGTTTTTCAGCAAAATAGTCGACTGCCATATAACCCATATTGTGATAAGTCTTACTATATATGCTATCTGGATTACCCAATCCAATAATTGCTATCATATTATCTCCTATTTTTCTCTTTAGCAAGAGTAGTTCTATCTTTGATTATTTCATTTTTCTTAATTGTATAATTATCTAGAACAACATAGTATCCAATTACTGCATTGTCAGATATTTTACTTTTTGTAATATCGCAGTACGGGCTAATTATAACATTATTGCCAATATTTGACTTGGTTATTATGCTGTTAGAAACACTGCTATTACTACCTATTTTACTATCAATAATCGTTGAGTTGTTATTAATAATTGTGTTATCGCCAATTATGCATTTACCTCTAAAAACACAATTGGAAAATATAGTGCAATTACGACCGATGGTTGACTTTGCTGAAATAATCACAGAATTTGGATTTTCGAAAGCGACGCCCTGTTTTTGCAGATCAATAATTATTTTTTTTGAAAAATATTTTTCCGCCATTGCAACTTGCTCTTCTGTCTCAACTATGGTAAACAATTCTTGATTGTTCATATAAATGCTATCATAATTGATATTGCCAGAGCCTAAATAATATGATGTATTGTAAATAGCCCCGCAAGGCAATTTACAAGCTTTTGAACCTTTGATACTAACATATTCTATTAGAGTTTCAATAAGATTTTTGTTAACAAATGGTGTCTTATCATATAGCACAAAAATATACTCGTAGTTGTTGCAATACAATGCTATTCTCTTCTTAACATCCTCGCCTTCTTTGTGATCAATTACATACAAAGGATAGCAGTTCAATTCCTTTTGCAACCATTCTGTCAATGTCATATCTAAGACTTTTCTGCCCTTCTTATTATTAAGAATAAAAATAGCAAAGTTAGATAATCTTTTTATCTTTTGAGTAACCATTACAGTTTCAGTTAACATAATTACTCCTTATTTGTGATATGTGATATTGTTGTTGATGGTTGTAGCACGATATATCTGTTCCAACAATATTACTCGCATCAATTGGTGAGGAAAAGTAAATTTCGAAAAACTAAGGCACATGTCTGCTCTTCTTTTGATATCCTCGCTTAACCCATAACTACCGCCGATGATAAAATTAACGACAAAACTAGTGTTAGAGATTTTGGATAGTTGTTCAGCAAATTCTTCACTTGTAAAGTTTTTGCCAAATATATCCAGAACTATATTGTAGCCCTTAAGATATTTATCAAACTTCATGCTTTCTTTTACTTTAATCTTAGCAATATCAGCAATACCCGCATTTTTAGGGATTTTTTCTTCTTCTAACTCTATCACATTAACAGTATGATACTTGCTTAATCGCTTAATATATTCGTGACATGCTTGAATATAAAAGTTCTCCTTAATAGATCCAATACATAGAATATTAATTTTCACTACATTAGCCCCCATACAAAAGTAAATATGGTTATAACCACCCCTAAGACTATGGATGATTTCAAGAATATCTTATCCTTATAGGTCTGCTTATATATTTTTGGTTGTCTAGGCATCAATAACTCCAGCGGAGTTTTTGCGTTAACAAAGTCAATATTAAGAGTAGTTGTATTCTCGATAATATCTTTGATTTCTGCTGGATTGACTATTATCGGAGAGTCGTCTATTGCTTGTCCATCTTTCAGATAAGTCTTGCTTATTGCACGTTCTACCTTAATAACGAGTCCATTATAATACAGTGCCTTAAGTAGGAAGAAAGTGATTATAAGAATTGCAACAATTGCAACGATAATTATAAGTACCAAAAGTATGAAATTGATATGAGTTAACCATCCAAAAACATTGCTATATGCAGTACTATAAGTGGTTCTATTGTCTAGCAAAAATGAATTAGTTATAGACATAAAGTTGTTCATGAAGTGCATTATGATAGCGGGCCAAATATTCTTAGCAATAACAGATGCATAACCCATAATCATACCCAAAATAGCAGCGTAGAACACCTGCGTAATATTTAAGTGAATTAGTCCAAACATAATAGAACTAATCATGATCGCTCTAGTAAAACCAGTATGTTTAGTGCCTTGCAACAATATACCTCTATGTAAGAACTCTTCGCAGAATGCAGGCAATATTGCAGTAGTAAAAATCTGTACAATATAAGTAGTTGTAGTCATTTTTTCACTAACAGAAGAGCCGCTAGAGTAACCCAACATCTGAATAATTCCGTTGAAAAAGTAAGAAACCATAAGAGTTAAGAAGTACATGAAGAAACCAAGTGCAACAGAAATAATTATTGACCTGAAATTCATCTTATAGAAATTGCATGTATGAAAAACATTTTTGTAATTAACCCCTAAGAAGTTCTTGTACAATATTAATGGGATAAGAAATAAACAAAACACTTCAATAATAACTGAGTATATTATATCTGCCAAGTTGGACGATAGTGAGCCAAATAGTCCAAGTGAAGAGGCAATTCGAACAATGACAAAACAAGTTAATGCAATAAAATATATTAAATAAGTCTTATATACTGACTTATATTTTTTTTCTGCAACAAATTCCATTTCTTCTAATTACCCCCAAACATTGATATAGTATTAATTATCCAAATTGCAATACATAGTCCAAAACTCCAATAAACATATCTTTTCTCATCGACCGAATATGTTTTGAAATTTTTATAAACTCCTACTTCTGTTGTTTTCTGTTTTGCTTTGATACTTGCCCTTATTATAAATATCAAGCACACTGTACCTATGATGGCAAGAATTGTAGCAATTATATATGGCAACACACCTGTAGGAGTGGTTTGACCAGCATCAACAACACCAGATTTAGACATAAAATCAATAAATATAATCAAAAAGTTATTGAAAAAATGTGTAATCATTGGATAAATAATATTGCCGGTTGCATACATCACATAGCCCAGAACGACACCAAGTATAAATTGAAATACTGTCTGTTGCAATGATCCATGCATAAGAGAAAACATCAATGCAGACAAAAGGATTGCTGTTGTAGGAGAATGTTCTTTCTCTAAAGACTTAAATATAATGCCACGGAATATCAACTCTTCAAATACTGCAGGCATAATCGCTATAACTAAAGTGTTTAACAAAAGATATCCAACAGTATTGTTGTTAACATTAAGATCATCACTAGGGTTGAAATTAATTTTTTCTAGTAGTAAATCAAACATGGATGCAAATTGCGAAAAGAATACTATAGCAAAAACGGACATACCTATTGCAAGCAATATATACAGTGGCTTAACTCTGTTGTTTGCTCCGAGCATCTCCATTGTGTTGTATTCTTTCTTGCGATTAACAATAACAAAAATAAGTAAAAACATAATTGGAGATAACAAATACTGACAATATGTAAAGATCGTATTGTTTTGCAATTCTTCCAGTGTTATGCCAAATGTCCCAGCCAAAATAACTGTTATCATAGCAATGAGTGTGGAAAAAATTAGCATCATTACAAATACTAAAAAATATGTTTTGTACGCATTGATTGTAGTATAAGGTTTGCGAATTTCGTTATTTTGCATTGTTATCTATAAATTGGTCAAACTTATCCAGTAAGGCCTCTTTCCCCTGTTTGTTATTAGAACTACTCATATATATATTGGCTAGTGGCAAGCCAAATCCGTTGGCTAATTTAGTAAGTGTAGGCTTAATCTTGGTCTTAGGCAATTTATCACACTTAGTCACAATCACTATATATGGGATAGCATAGTATGATAAGTATGTTATCATATTTTTATCTAACTCTGTTGGATCAATTCTGCAATCAACCAACACACACACCAATTTCAAATTTTTGGAATTAGTGAAGAAAGGATCCATCAGATCGTCCCACTTAGAACTCTCTTGCTTGTTGCCTTTAGCAAATCCATAACCCGGCAAATCAGCAAAATAAACACTATTATTAATCAAAAAATAGTTGATTAATCTTGTTCTACCAGGCGTACTACTAGTTCTTGCTAAATTCTTGTTGTTTGTCAAAAAATTAAGCAAAGAACTCTTGCCTACATTGCTTCTACCCACGAATGCAATTATTGAATTGTTGTCTTGAATTATGTTGTTACCATTAGCAACACTTGTTATAAATTTAGAAGTTAATATTTTCATATCATTAACTTAGCACATTTATTAACTTTTGTCAAATTGTTGACTATGCAATTTATGGCTTTAAGATAAAAAAACATATAAGATATTAAAGAATATCTTATATGCGAACAAAATATATGTGTAATATGTATTTAATTAGTTAAGTGCATTGCAGCAACCACAGCAACTAAGCAATAACAATAATAAGATAATATTGCAGCAGCAGTTATCATCACCGCCAAAGCTCATATTGCAATTACCGCATAATAATAGAATTAATATTAAAAGACAGCAGTTGTTTCCTTTGCCTTCGTGTCTATCACCGCATCCACAACCGCCATTCATATTTCCGAAAAACATAGACTAGTTCCTCCTATATTACTAGAAAAGGTGTCATTATTTTCTAACTCCCTTTCTACTCCATAATATGCAAGGAATTTTTGAATGTGTGCTTTATTTGAAATATTTTTTTATATATGTTTTTAATTTCTCTATTCCATATCCGGTCTTAACCGAAATTAGTATTCCATCATCAAATCTGCTTAGGTCTGTTGTGTCCATATCAATCTTGTCAACTTTGTTATATACCTTAACAATAGGCACTGTTGATCCGATCTTGTCTAACACATCCATAGATACACGGATCTGAGATTCGTAATTAGGATTGGAGATATCAACAACTAGCAACAACAGATCGCTATAGATACATTCCTCTAATGTACTACTAAATGCTTCAATAAACTCATGTGGCAAATTGCTGATAAATCCAACTGTATCGGTAAATATGACCTCGGTTCTATCGCCTAACCAAACATTTCTAGAAGTTGTATCAACCGTCGCAAACAATTCATCCTTAGCATAGATATTGTCTTTTGCCAAAAGATTAAGTAGACTACTTTTGCCACTATTGGTGTATCCGACTATAGACACTGTTGGCTTACTATTATTTCTTCTGTTTTTTCTATTAAGATCTCTATGCTGTTTTAGTTTTTTTAGTTCATCACTTTTTTTCTTAATATTATTTTCAATAACACGCCTATTTAATTCTAGTTTTGTTTCACCCGGGCCTCTCATCCCTACACCGCCACCATAACGATTGGAAGCATCAACATAAGCCTTTAGCCTAGGCAACATATACTTAAGTTGTGCCAATTCTACTTGCAGTTTTCCCTCATTGGTCCTTGCATGATTAGCAAAAATATCAAGTATAAGCATGCTTCTATCAAGGACTTTAACTCCAAGATATTGCGATAAGTTGCTTTGTCTACTAGCAGATAATTCATTTTCAAAAACAACCAATGTAGGCATTTTGTCATCTACTATTGTTTTTAATTCTTCTACCTTTCCCTTACCTAGCAAAAATTTTGGATCAGGAGTTGCCTTGTTCTGAGTAACTACATCGACAACTTCTATTCCATTTGTTTTGCACAAGCCTTTCAGTTCTTCTAGCGACTCTCTTATGTTAATCTGCGACTTATTTATATCAACAGCAACCAATACTGCCCGTTCTTGCTGTGCCTCTGTGCTAATAGTACTAGACGCACTTCTTTTGTCTCTATCTATAGCATCATTGATTATTGTTTGAATACCATATTTGTTAATATATCCAGCATATTCATACGCCAATTCTTTGATACAACCATCATCAAGAACAGCTATATGTAGCCCACCCAAACCACGATCATCTACTGCAATAGCACACATATAGTCCAATCTACACTTTTTTAAAACGATTTTGTCTTGATCACTTAAGTCTGCCGAAGCAAAAGGATGGGTATGTATAACACCATATCCACTTAGCCTATTGCCATCTTTGTCATAGTCTATTGAAATATTTGCAGTAGAAGAATCTCCAATAACTACATCTACAATCTGACCTTTTCTGTTAGTTATCAGTGCTATTTCCACTCTATTTCGTGCCGATATTGTTGCAATAGTAGTCAAGACATCTTCTTCAATTATTTTATCTTTAGGAAATGTCTTACCTTTCAGATCTTCAACAATTTTCTTATCTACTAATTTAATTTCTTTGCTCATAATTATTGTCCTAATATCTCAACTATCTTATCATTAAGCATAGTTATATTATTGTCTATTGTCTGCAAATCTTCTGCAGTAAAGACGTCTTGATTTGTTTCGCTACATAGTGTTTTAATATTAGATAATACTGTTACAAAATGCCTACAACAAGCCAAAAATCTAAGATTGTCTATATTTAGTATACCACTTACCTCATTGTATTCTGCAAGCAATTGTGTATTGTACCGCTTCAATACTTGCATCACATTAGTTGTGCCTTCGATTATCTCAGCCTCTATACTATAGTTGTTAGAATATTTCAAGTAAGTATCCAATAGATAAGTGTATGGCTGAAGATAACTAACTGTAGTATCGTTTAATTCGGCTATGTTTTCTTTTACTAAATCTTTTGCCAAATTATTGTCGTTAGCAATCAGTGATCGCATATACATGTTCTTATAATAATTATTCTCGTTAATCAAAGAACTACGAACAATTAAAGATAGTTTTGTATTTTGTGCGTTACGAGTGTTAATTGCCTCTATGTAGTCGTCATATCTATTGTCTTTGCAAAACAACTGATATGCTTCTTCATATTTCTTCATATTCTCTAGTTCGATAGATATATCACAAGCAAGTTTGATAGATGATATGTTGTTTTGATTGTTATAATCCATAACATAGCAATTAAGTGCTAAACCTTTGTTGCCTAAGTTATACATTGTTTTAGCAAATTGCCCAGTAAAGCAAAAAACAAATATGACTATAGATATTATAAAAATAGCCACTAATATGCCCAATGTTATTAAAATATTTCTTATTATACTTTTTTTCATATTAATATTATATAAAAAAATCACTATAAAACAAATTGTTTGATAGCGATTTTTTTATATTTAACTAATATTTTGTGCTAATATGTCGCCTGTATTGGGGTTTATAATGATAGCATAAGTGTTTTTTCCAGCCAAAATTTCGACATACCAGTAAAATTGATTAGAAAATTTATCATTATGAACCACCTTAACATAACACTCACCATTAAATTTGTTATCAACAACCGATTGTCTGATGTAGTCTTTGAAATTATGACACGATATTTTTAATGCTTGATCTCCGCTGATTTTCCAGTCAGCATTAATCTTATTTAATGTAAAGTTGTATGTTTGACCATCGATAGTAAATTGTATATCAACTGTAGTTGTCTCGGTTGCATTAGTACCAATATCTATAACATAACTATTATCATAAGGATTGTTAATTAGTTTGCCATTATACTCTATACCATTAATAGTCGTCTTATAATATACATCATGCTTAGCATCTGCATTATTGATACTTAATGAAATTATTGTAAAATCAAGTTTTTCGTTACTAATTCCATCTTTTGCATAGTTATTTTCTCTATATCCAGACATAAGAGACACAAAATAATCATCGTCAGAGTACACAAGGATATTTTTGCGATATTCCGAAATATTTTCCCTAACAAGATTGTAAGTGTTGTCTACACAACATATACATGTTAAGCAAGCAAACAATATTAAAATGCTATAAAAAATAATCTTCTTCATATATCACCATAACAACATTAAAAAAATTTTTTAAGTTAATGTACTATATGAACAAGATTATTAAATTATGTCTGCTATTTATCCAACATCTCTAGTCTAGCTATGTGTCTTCCACCCTCGAAAGGCGTGTTAAGGAATATATTAATTAGTTTGGTTGCCTTAGTTTTGCCACATGTATTACCAGCAAGAACTAGTACATTGATGTCATCATCATTGCGCGCAAGTCTTGTAGTTTCGGCATCGTGACACAACCCTGCTCTGATACCTTTGTGTCTATTACCTGCCATAGAGATACCTATGCCAGTACCACAAATGAAGATACCTTTAGCATCATTATGTTCCAATATATATTTGCATGCAAGATTGGCAAACTCAGAATAACTGTCAGTAGCAGTATACTTCTTGCTAGCAAATTCTATGTATTGTATTTTGTTTTTTTCTAAATACTTTTTGATATCACATGCCAATTTATACCCTCTGTGATCATAAGCCAAAACTATCATAATTACTCCATTCTCATTAGTCTAATTGTTTTTTAAAAATTAATTTCAATAGCCCTCGAAGAAATCTAGGACACTTAAAACATATTATCTTCATAACTACCCTCTTAATACTATATTTCTTAGTATTTATATGAGAGTTAACGATTTGTTGCTACTGCCAATTACTCTTGATGACGATACATTAACTTAATGGTTTTAACCAACTCAGCTCTGTCGTTAGCCATAAACATCGCATTGCCCATAACCAAAATATCGGCGCCAGCGTTAACAACTTTCTGCATATTACCAGTATTGATCCCACCATCAACTTCTATTTTAATATTAAGTTTTCGCTCATCAATTGTGCTTCTTAACTGTCTAATCTTATCATAAGTAGACTCAATAAAGACTTGACCGCTTTCGCCTGGCTCAACACTCATAACTAGCACCAAATCAAATAATGGAAGAATGTCAATTATTTTGCTAAGTGGTGTACTAGGCTTGATTGCTATTCCCATTAACTTGTTATTGCTTCGCAAGTATTTTGATATTTTGATTATTTCTTGAATATTGTTATATGTTTCGTAATGTGTTGTAATATAAGTTGCTGGCAATTTAGCATACTTCTGGACATTAGATACAGGCTCAGTTATCATTAGATGGATGTCCATGCCTATAGTTGTATTGTTGGCTATTTCATCAAGCAAAGCAATGTCCAAACATTGATTTTTAACAAATATACCATCCATGACATCACAGTGCAAAAACTCAACACCAGCTTTTTGTAAATTTTTTACATAAGTAAGCAAAGAATCTTCTGGGCTTGGATTGGTACTTGGAAACACCTTAATCATATTTTTTTCTCCATTCTTCTTTTAAAATTTTATATAATTTAATATATCTTTCGTATCTATTTTTGTTAATTTTGCCTTCTTTGACAGCACTGGCAACTTTGCAATCTTTGTCGTCAATGTTGGTGTGGTCACAATTGGAATATCTACAATCACAATAATCAGCAAAATCGGGATAATATCTATATAGGTTGATAGGATTGGCATCGATATCTAGATTAAGCATACTAAAGCCTGCAGTATCTGCTATCCTAATATTATTATCCAAAACAAATATCTCACTATGCCTAGTTGTATGCATGCCACGATTAATCTTGTGGCTAAGTCCATTTGTTTTAAGATCCAAGTTGGGGGCAATTGCATTTAATATTGTACTTTTGCCAACAGCACTTTGACCTGCAAATGCAGAGAATTTATCAGGCAAGTACTGCATAATGTTATCTATTCCGCATCCTGTTTTGCCATTGGTCAAGATAACATCACCTACAATTCCCTTATACTCAGCAATGATATCATCAATCTCTTCCTTATTATACAGGTCGATCTTGTTAATAACAATGTAAGGCACTATATTATTGATTGTGCAATAGATAATCATCTTATCTATAAGTATATAATCTGTTTTAGGCAACTTAGAGATAATCAGAAATAATTGATCGATATTGGCAATGGCAGGTCGAACAAGGCTATTGTTGCGTTCATATACCTTGCTAACAGTCCATTTCTTGCCGTATTTATTATCTTCCAGTTCTACATAATCACCCACGATTATCTTACTTTTCTTTGCTTTTCCACTTGGCTCACATTCATATATTAAGTTGTCACATATGGCTGTCATATTGCCATTTAATATTTTTAATATTTGTGCTTTAATTTTTCTCACCTTTGCTACTTGACAGTTCTTTGTTACGCAACTGACCACAAGCACCCTCTATATCATCACCTAGACTTCGGCGTAATGTTGCACTAATCTGCGCATTTGTCAATATATTAAGAAATTGCTTACAACTACCTATAGTTGGAGATTTTAGATTTCTGCCATCAACTTCATTTAACTTAATTAGGTTAACATGGCAAGGGAAATCCTTAAGCAATGCAGCTAATTGCTTTGCATGATTTGGAGTATTATTAACTCCGTCAATCAATGTGTATTCTATAGTTATCCTACGACTTGTAACCAGATTGTAGTATTTAGCACTTTCCAAGATAGCAGATATAGGATAACTCTTAGCTATAGGCATTATCTGCTTTCTTACAGTATCATTAGGTGCATGAAGAGATATGGACAAAGTTACATTGTAACCTAGATCAGCTAATCTCTCAATCTTAGGTGCTATACCACACGTAGATATTGTGATATTTCTTACACTAAAATTAAGCAAATGCTCATCGGTTATTTGTGACAAAAATTTTGCAACATTATCAAAATTATCTAGTGGTTCTCCACTACCCATAAGCACTATATTGGATATTTGTCTATCTTTAAGTGTACCGCCAAGATATTTATTAACAGCAACAATTTGACCTAATATTTCGCCCGCACTAAGATTTCTAACAAAACCGTTAAGACCACTTGCACAAAATGCACAGTTCATTTTGCATCCAACTTGTGTGCTTACACATATGCTATTGCCAAAAGTGTATTTAAGCAAAACGCCCTCTATGATATTGCCATCACTCAGTTTGTACAAGAATTTTACACTTCCATCCTTGCTTTCTTTTGTCTTATAGATCTGCACTGGTTGCAAAATCATTTGTGCTTCTCTTAGTTTGTCCAAAAGGCTTTTGTTAATATTAATTTTGTCATCATAATCCTTGCCATTGTATACTGCGTCCAACAATTGTTTTGCTCTAAATTTTGGCTCGCCCATAGCAACAATTATTTCTTCTAATTCCATTAAATTATAATCTAATAATATTTTCATTTTTTCTCCAATTTACCTACAAAGAAACCTTCGCATTTGCTAATATTAGGATAAAATGTGCACAGATTGTGATATCTTACAACATCCACACCACTGGTATCTACGTTAAGTATTTTGTAATCTTTATTTTCTTGCAAAAATTTGCCTACGATTTTTTCATTTTCTTCTTTCAATATAGAACATGTGCTATATAATAACACACCACCTGCTTTAACATAATTGCTCGCTGTATTTAGTATCTGCAATTGTAGATCAGTTATTTCTTGAATACAGTTAGGGTCTTTGTTAATAAGAACATCTGGTTTCTTATTGGCAATACCTAAGTTGCTACATGGTACATCACACAGCACTGTATCATACTTGCCGATCCAATCTTCTCGCAAAACTGTAGCATCATTCTTAACTACCTCTATATTTTTGACATTATATGTATTGGCGTACTTTTTAATAAGTTCAACTCTAACATCACTGACATCACAAGAAGTAACTATTGTATTCTCGTTGTGCTGAGCGATATACACACTTTTGCCACCTGGACTAGCACATAGATCCAACACATTCTTAGACCCTTCTTTGATATTCCGTGCAACTATCATACTAGGTAGACCTTGCACTATGTATGTCTTACTTAGATCACCTATTTTTAATAGTTCCGAATACTCAACATATAATGTATCAGTCATAGCCGATCTAGCGTACTCTACTTTGTTTCTATCTAAAATTTGAACAAACTTAGTCACATCAATCTTGTCTTCTAGTATTCTAATATGTGTCAGTGTGCTAAGGCTTGTGCTTAATAGCTCTTCTACAAAGTCGGATGTCTGTTCTTTCAATAATTGTTTTACAACCCATTCTGGATAAGAATATCTTACACTTAAATACTTTACAATGTCTTTATCTTTATCTGGATAAGTAATTTTTTGTTTTGCAATATTCTTAAGTGTTGCATTAACAAAACCTGCAGTATGTTTGTCCGAAATCACTTTAGTCATCTCAACAAGTTCGTTAATGCAGGCATATGCTGGGATACTATTAATATTGTGTAAAATATATGCTCCAAGTTTCAAAACAATTTCAACATCAACGTTAGGATAAGATTTTATAAATTTACTTACAAAATAGTTAAGAGTTATATCTTTTTCAATCACGCCATAGACCAATTTTGTAACCAACTTAGTATTAACATTACCTTGTTCACGTTGAATTGTTTTGTTTAGTTCAATCCCTGCAAAAGCATTCTTCTTATATACTTTTTGCAATACCGCATAAGCTTGCCTAATCTCTTTATTCATTAGTCACTCGATCTCCTAGCTTAATCTTATTGCCGTTTAGAAATTCTTTTGCAGTTAGAATTTTGCCACCTTCTGCCTGAATTGTGTCTATTGATACGATGCCATTGCATGCTTTTATATACAGTCCAACCTTACTTTTGGCAACCATAACTTCTCCACATTCCCCACTATATTCTTCTGCTGTATCTACTACATGTGCATTATATATCTTATATCTTGCTCCATTGACATGCATATATGCAACTGGCGATGGGCTGATACCATTGATCAAGTTAACAATTGCATGTGCGTCATTGTTGAAATCAATTTTGCCAAAGTCGGATTTAAACATAGTACAATGTGTTGCAATACGATCATCCTGTTTAGTGTATGTTGCTGTTCCTTCTTCGATACTATCCAGTGCCTCAATGACAGCTTTCGAACCTAGTTCTGCTAACCTAACAGCCAACTCGCCATATGTTTCGTTTGGCTTGATCTCTAATCCTTTAGTTAGTATTATATCACCATCATCTATCCCAACATCACTTCTTAAGATAGTTATACCTGTTTCTTTTTCCCCATTTATAATTGCACTTTGGATTGGGGATGCACCACGATATTTGGGCAAAATACTTCCATGAATGTTAATTACCCCATATTTCTTAGCAAACAAAATATCTCTGGTTAGTATCTGTCCATATGCACAAGTAACTATTATATCAGCCTGAATATTATTGATTATATCAACACCGTCTAGCCTAATCTTATTAAATTGATACACAGGAATATTGTGCTGTTCTGCAAATAATTTAACAGGAGATGGTTGTAACTTCTTACTTCTTCCTACTGCTCTGTCTGGTTGAGTAACAACAGCTACTACTTCATGATTGCTATTGATTATTGCTTGTAGACTTGGGACAGCAAATTCTGGCGTCCCCATGTAAATTACTTTCATTGTCGCTCCTATCAATTATTTTCTTATCATTTTGTCAATAAATAATATTCCGTCTAGATGATCCAACTCGTGGCATATAGCCTTTGCTACAAAATCACAGAAAGTCAATGTCATCTCATTGCCAAATCTGTCATACGCCTTAACAGTTACTTTGTAAGGTCTCTCAACATCACCACGAATATTCTTAACACTTAGACAACCTTCTTGACCAACTTGTTTACCAGAACTGCTGATTATAACTGGATTGATCAACTCTATCTTTAGACCATTAGTTTCTACTATCACAGCCCTCTTAAGTATTCCAACCTGAACAGCGGCAATTCCGCAACCATTGTAGTGTACCATCGTCTCGTACATATCATCCAACAACAACCAAAGATTGTTATCAAAAGTTTTGACCGGTTTACTTTTTTTTCTAATAGTTTCGTTGTCGCTATAAATAATATTTCTTACTGCCATATTTTCCTCTTTTGATTTTATAATGTCTGACATTATTTTCTGATTAATGTCACAATTGTTTAACTATCAATGTAGTATAACATATATCCATTTCAATTGCAAATTTTAATAATACTAATTATATATATGTTGACTAGTTAAGCATACAATATGGATAACCAGTGCTACATTTACCGCCCTATGTTAGGCTTAATGGGTTATTTTCTACAAAGATTGAACACCTCTGTATCTTAGCATTCTTCAAAGTGTCATATATTTGATTTAAGATTTCGTCTTCTAGAGTTATATTGTACCTAAAAACAATTTGAAACCTATATTTGTTTTTCAACTTACTAAATGGAGATTGCATTGCTTGTAAGAAATACATTTGCTCTTTATACTTTACTTTCAATTCTTTAAATATAGTAAATAAATCCCTTGTAACATTTCTTGCGACATCTTCATTTTCATTACTTATAAGCACTCTAGTTATTCCGGCAAAAGGCGGATAGTTGGTTGTCTTTCTTAGGTTAATCTCTTTCTCATAAAATTTCTTGTAGTTATAATTGGCGACTAGATTGTATACATAGTTCTTAGGGAAATACGTCTGCAATACTACTCTACCCTCAACATCACTTCTTCCAGCACGGCCAGCAACTTGAGTAATTAATTGAAAAGTCTTTTCGTTGGCTCTATAATCACCAAAAAACAAACTTAGATCCGCATCAAGTATTCCAACCAAATCGATTTTAGGAAAATCATGTCCTTTAGCAATCATCTGTGTTCCCACCAATATTGACGGCTTAGTTTTGGAAAATTCTGATAAAATCTTTGCGTGACCATTTTTAGTCTTGGTGGTATCAACATCCATTCGAAAGACTGGAATATTAGGAAACAATTTGTTCAATTCCTCAACAACTCTCTGAGTGCCTACACCGCCATATTTAATCTCATCACTGCCACACTCCGGACACCTGGTGAAACTTCTGAACCTGTTGCCACAATAATGACACTTAAGTTCGGAACATTCCTTGTGATAACTTAAGGTCACATCACAAGAAGGACATCTAGGAATATAACCACATGCTTTGCAACTAACAAAACTAGAGAAGCCTCTACGATTGATAAACACCATTGCCTGATTTTTTCTATCAATAGTATTGGATAACTCTTGAATTAACTTAGCCGAAAACATGGATGTGTTACCTGATTTGTATTCTTGTAACATATCTATTATTTCTATCGAAGGCATTCCCTTATTGTTGGCTCTAATTGGCAACTCTAACTTCTGAAATTCACCTATCTCTGTTTTGTAAAACGTATCTATATTAGGCGTTGCACTACCTAATACAAGTGGACAGTTGTTATACTTCGCTCGCAATTGTGCAACCTTGTATGTTTCATATCTTGGGTTACTATCCGAGACATAGGAATTATCATGTTCTTCGTCTATTATGATCACACCAAGATTGTCTATTGGTGCAAATATTGCACTTCTAGCTCCAACTACAATTTTGGCATCACCATCATATATTCTTTTCCATTCGTCAAACTTCTCTCCAGCACCTAAGCCACTGTGAAGTACCGCAATATTCTTGCCAAATATACTGGTAAAGATCCCAACCATTTGAGGTGTTAATGATATTTCTGGAACAAGCATAATGGCATTTTTACCATTCTTCAAGCAATCCTTGATAACCCGAGTATATACTTCGGTTTTGCCACTACCGGTAACACCATACAACAAGTATGTTTTATAACCTGAATTGGTCAAAACATCTACAGCATTTTGCTGATATGAGTTCAGCACAACTTGTTTATTCTCTCTTATCTCGCCTACATTTAGGCGATTTTTTATAACTTTGGACTCAGATATAAAACCATCAGCAAGCAACTTATTAATGCATGATGCTCCAAACATCTTACACAATGTTGTATAGTCTTCCTCTGCAACATTATTTGTTAAATAATTATACACCAAGAATGGATTTTTTGAATTTTTTCTTAATCCATCAAGATACTTGTTGTAATCAAAATCTACGCTTAATCTTATAAGTCTACTATATTGCGTTTTGATCTGACCATTCCTAATTTCGGATGGAACGACAAGTTTAATTAAGTCGATATATTTAAGATAGAATTTGGTCTTCATATCATGAATAAGATCAATTATTTCTGGCTTAATAATTTGCTTTAGTATAACTTTGCTAACATACTTGATGCGATCAATTGGACAATCAGAGGTGTCCTTGACACGCAAAACAAAGCCTACAATATTACGATTGCCAAAAGGAACTGATACCATATCTCCTATGTTTACCAGTTGATCATCTGCTATCGCATAATCGAAGACTTTGTCTACCTCACTATTAACAACATCTACTATTATTTCTGCATATTTCATAATTTTATTATATATAAAAATTACATTTTTTTAAAACATATTGGCACAAAAAAGAAAAAATCTATTTTTCAATAGATTTTTTACTTAATACTATCATCGGCAACTACTTCGCCGTCATATATTTCATTAACAGCTCTAGTAACTTCTGGACACTCATTTAATTCTTCTTGTGTCAATGTTCTTGACAAGAATTTTGCCCTCTTTCCAGCAATAACAGCCAACTTGTATGGGCTACCTACTTTCTTAATTAGTTTATCGATTGGTGGTTCTAGTAACATCTATCCTGCTCCTTACACTAATATTATTTTAGTTAAAATAATTCCATTGATATTTTACAGATAATAGTATATAACAAATTGCAAAATTTTTCAACTTATTTGTTTAAGATTTTAGCAAATTATTTAATTCTTCTTCGTTTAATATCTTTATGCCCAATTGATTAGCCTTGTCTAACTTGCTACCAGCATTTTCACCTACAATTACATAATCAGTGTTTTTGCTAACAGAAGATGAAACTTTGGCCCCCTTGCCCATCAAGATATCTGTCAATTCCTGTCTGCCATATCCTTTCAATGTGCCAGTTATAACAACTGTTTTGTCTAAGAATGGATTGTCTTCTGCAACAACCTTCTTGTAACGCAATTTTACACCAGCAGACAGCAGTGCGTTAATTTCGTCTATATTTCTAGGATTGTTAAAGAATTCTATAATACTATCCGCAACGATTTCACCTATATCGTTGATAGTCATTAATTCTTCTTTGGTACAACCGATCAATTCTTCTAATGAATTAAAATATTGCGCTAAATCAAATGACGTCTTCTCTCCGACATTGTCTATACTTAATGCATAGATGAAATTGGCAAAATTGCAATCTTTAGACTTCTCTATACTAGCCAAAAAGTTATTTGCTTTAGTTTCCTTAAATTTATCCAACTGAAGCAATTCTTGCTTAGTGATGTAGTACAAATCGGTTGGAGAATTAAGATCCAAAGTTTCACGCAATTGTCCTATCGTCTTGGCACTAACGCCCTCTATATTCATTGCATTTCTTGAACAAAAATGTACGATTTTACGACAAATCTGACTAATGCAACTTTCCTTGTTTGGACAGAACAGATTAGCACCCTCTTCTACAAGTTCGCTTCCGCAATACGGACATCTGTCTGGCTTAGGGATATCCACGCTATCAGAAAAATGCTGTGCTACCGACAAAATTTCTGGTATAACCTCATTGCTACGGCGGATAAATACAGAACTATGCAACTTTACATCTTTCCGCATAATATCGCCATAATTGTTAAGTGTGGCTCTCTTGACAGTTGCTCCAGCTAGTTCGACAGGATCTATTTCTGCAATTGGTGTCAATTTGCCAGTTCTTCCAACCTGCCATACGATATTATTTACTTTGCTAGTCTTCTCTTGCGCTTCATACTTGTATGCCATTGCCCATTTAGGAAACTTATTGGTATATCCGACCTTATCTCTAATTGCAATATCGTTTACTTTGACAACAGCTCCATCAATCAATATGTCTAGACTATTTCTAATACTATCTATATATTTGATTTTTTCAACGACATCGTCATGTTTTACTAGATAAAATATATCCCAGCAATCAAAGCCATTATCAACCAAAAAATTATGTTGTTCTTGCTGTGTTGACAGTAAATCTTCGTCCTCTATCTCCAATATATCATAGGTGTATATATTTAGGTTTCTACTCTTGACAATGCTCAAGTCTAAGTTCCTAATTGCCCCTGCTGCAGCATTTCTAGCATTCTTCAGTGGTTCATTAGATGTTCGATTTAATTCTTCTAGAACACTATTTCTTATCATTGCTTCGCCCATAACAATTAAGTGTTTTTTGTACTTAATTACTTTTGGAAACGAGTTGATCATGCTTACTTGACTTGTAACGTCTTCGCCTACAACTCCATTACCTCTGGTAGCTGCTTGTTTTAATATTCCGTCCTCGTAAGTTGCAACGATACGCAATCCATCATACTTAACTTCTACTGTATATTGATCAATCCCGTACTTTTCATACAAACCATCTAGCCATGATTGAATTTCAGCCTCGCTATTGCATTTGTCTAGACTATATAGTTTCTTAGGGTGTGTGACTTTTTTGAAGCCCTTTAACACCTCACTGCCTACATTTTGTGTAGGCGAGTTAGGAAGGATATATCCAGTCTCTTTCTCTAGTTGGATCAACTCGTTCAACATTTGATCCCATTCAGCATCCGAAATTGTTGGCTTGTCTAAAGTATAATAATTATAACTATGCTCATTTATCTGTTTTACCAGTTCATTAATTCTTAATTTTTTATCCATATTTTCCCTATTTCATTAATTTAAGTGGTGCAAATTCTAGCGACAACTTTTTTACACCAAATTTATCAAAACTGCATGATGCATATACACTGCCCTCAACGTTTTCCAATGCAATGACTTTGCCAACTCCAAATTTAGGATGGAATACTGTCGATCCTATCTTGTACTCGCTAAATTTTTTGTTATTGGATAGTTTGCTAGATTGCATGCTGATAAACGAGGATGTAGAATTAGCAATTTTGCTTAACTTACCTGCAGAACTAGTGCTATTGAAACTAGACGAGAAATTACCGAAACTAGCAAAAGTCTTAGTATATCCACTATTGCTATTTTGTCCATAACTAGTGTTGTATCCATAACTATTTGATCTGGGTTGGACATTATTAAGGCTCATTTCTTTTACAAACCGACTTTCTGTAGTATAACTTCTGTTTCCGTATAAGAAACGTGACTTAGCCCTAGTAATTACAAGTTTCTTTCTTGCTCTTGTTATTGCAACATACATCAGTCTTCGCTCTTCTTCCAACTCTTCTGGGTTATCCATTGCTCTGGATAGCGGAAAACATCCTTCTTCAGCACCTATTATGTATACATAATTAAATTCTAGTCCTTTGCTTGCATGCACTGTAGATATATTAACACTACTATCCGCATCTGTCTCATCCGACATACTATTCTCTAATGTTACACTCTCTAGATAATCTGCCAATTCTGCAGTAGGATTGTTCTTCTCATAAGTGGCTATAGATTGAACCAATTGTTCTATGTTTGCCTTACGATCTACATCATCTTCGCTACCTGTATTGTACTGCTCAAATATTTCGCATTTCTTTATAATTTTTTTGATTAATTCAGACATTGTTTCATTCTGATAACACTCAATAAGATCTTTCATGATTATACCAAAAGGCACAATTTTGGACCTAAGTGCATTAGGGATATCAAATTGATAGTTATTCATGATTACTTCTAGCATTGAAAGATTGTTAATTTTTGCAATGTCCGATATTTTGTCTATACTTGCTTGTCCGATGCTCCTCTTAGGATAATTAATAATCCGCATTAGGCTCATATCATCTTTCGGGTTAGTTATAACTCTAAGATATGCAAGCATATTTTTGATCTCTGCACGATCGAAAAACTTAAATATTCCGCTTACAACAAAAGGAATATTGTAATTTAGCAATTTTTCTTCAATCAGCCTAGATAACGCACTTATACGCATCAAAACACCTATTTCAGATGCTTTAACACCACTTTCTATAAGTCGATTTATGCTTCTTGCTACATATTCAGCTTCTTCAATCTCATCCGTACTCTGAGTATAGATAACTTCTTCGCCATCCTCATTGTCTGTAAACAAAGTTTTTTCTATACGCGATGTATTGTTTTTTATAAGCATATTGGCTTTCTTTATTATGTTTTTAGTGCTTCTATAATTCTGTTCAAGTTTGTAGATTTTACAACCTTTGTACTCCGAAATAAAGTTGCGAATGTTCTCTATATTAGCACCACGCCAAGAATATATACACTGATCTTCATCACCTACTACAAATACATTGCCATGCTTGCCAGACAAAAGTTTTACCAACTTATATTGCACAACATTGGTGTCTTGAAATTCATCAACAAGTATATACTTAAACCTTTCCTGATATTTTGCCAAAATATCCTCAAATTCTTCAAAAAGGATTAATGTCTTGTATAGTAGATCGTCAAAATCAAGGCTATTGCATCGTTTCATTTCCTCTTCGTATCTTGTAAACACCTTGTTAATGTATTCAATATCAGAATCGAAACTGATTAGTTTACAATACTCCAAAATAGACATACCCTCATTTTTTGCCTGAGAAATATGCCAAGAAATCTTGTCTGCTAAGCCGTCCTTTTCTATACCTAGTTCTTTAATAATATTTTTGATCAGCTTCTTTCGATCATTTTCATCACTAATAGTAAAATATCTAGTATAGCCGTCTAGTTTATTAATATTTTCACGCAAAATACGCACACACATTGCATGGAAAGTACTAACCCACACCCCAGAAGCTTTAGGTGTCATATCATACAATCTTTCTTGCATTTCTCGTGTCGCCTTATTGGTAAAGGTAATTGCCAATATCTCTGTTGGGTCTGCAAAGTTGTTGTCTATTAGATAGGCAATACGATGTGTTAACAATCTTGTTTTGCCACTTCCTGCGCCTGCAGTAACTAAGATTGCTCCCTCAGTATCCTTAGCTATCTTCAATTGAGTCTCATTTAGATCGTTGATATTATACACTGTGCTGTCCCCTCTATAGTTATTATTACAATAGAGTATTATAACACAATTGTATCAATTAACAAAACAATAATTACATTGCTTCTTGTTCTTTATTCATGTATTTTTCTTTCAGATAGTTATACTGCTCAGCAACTTCTAGCAAATAAGACTGTTTCTCTCTATCTGTCATTTCAGAATATATATTATAATCTATCAAATGTGCAAACGGATACAACTCGTATTGGGGAGAGTCTAGGACTTCCAACACCTTTTGTTCAAATTCTGGGTTTATTTTGCCATTTATTCTAACATATTCTATTTTTGCAGTTAGTTTACGCATTGCACTGGCATTTTTTACAAAATAATTGCTTACTTTTGGGACAAATAAAGTTTTTTCTTCGGGCTCGTGATAATCTCCATTGATTAGTCTTTTCTTTGCAATATTTGCAAGGATCTTTAATTGGTTATTCTTTTTTTTCATTTCCATATCTCCACTATATATTAGTATCTAATGCGATATATATTATATCTGATTATATTGTAATATATAAGGCTATCTGTCACCTAATACTAATTTTGTCGAAAAAAAAGAAAAGAGGTCGCAATTTGACCCCTTTTGTACATTTTTGATAGATTATCTATTTTTTCTGTTTCTCTTGATAGCAGCCTTTTGTTTTTTCTTTCTCTTAACACTAGGCTTCTCGTATTGTTCGTGCTTTCTTAAGTCGCCAATGATACCATCTTTTTGGCATTTTCTCTTAAATCTTTTGATAGCACTTTCTACGTTCTCGTTTTCGCCAACTCTAACTGTAGACATCTATTTTTCACCCACTTTTTATTTAAAATCTATAATATTATACACGAAATAATAATTTTGTCAACTAAAAACAAAAATATAACGTTAAATTTTTAATGAATTGCAAATTCCTTCCATATTAAGTTCTTTCTTGTCATTTTCAGGCCACATGTTTATACCGTCATTTTCTTTTCTTGGAACAACATGCACATGATAATGAAATACTGTCTGCTGTGCATCTTTGCCGTTAGCGTTAAGAATATTGACACCAGAATATCCGCAATCTCTAACATAATGTTCAGCAATCAATTTTACTGCTTTTTGAACTTCAATATATGTATCAATGTCGGCATCAAGTGCATTAACACAATGTTTCTTAGGGACAACTAGCGTATGTCCAATAGCATCCATTGATATATCAAGAAACGCATATACATATTCGTTCTCATATATCTTATAACTTGGCAATTCTCCTTTTATTATTTTGCAAAAAACACATTCATTACTCATATTTCTTTACTTTTACTCCTTCGTTATACAATTCAATTACTTTTACTTTAGTTATGTCACCTATATTTATATTTGCATCCAAACCTAAATAACATTTGATATAATTTCCAGAATATCCAACATAATAGTTATCCTCAACCTCTTCTATCAGCATCTCTAGAGTTTTGCCAACAAATCTCTCATTATATTCATAAGATAATTTATTAGCTAGTTGAGTAAGTCTATTCATTCTATCCTTTTTAGTCGCTGGATCTACATCCTTATATCGATAGGCTATTGTACCCTTCTTGGCACTAAAAGGAAAACAATGTATTTTGCCAAATTTTACTTTCTCTGCAAGTAACAATGTATTATTGAAATTATCTTCTTCCTCATAAGGAAATCCAACTATAATATCAGTCGTTATATTTGCATCAGGAAAGTACTTGTATATCAAATTGCAGGCATCTAAGTAGTTCTGCGAAGTATATTTCCTATTCATCTTCTTCAAGACAAAATCATCACCGCTCTGCAAAGATAAATGAAACTGTGGTGCAAAATCATGAAGTCCTTGTAATGCTTTTAGGAAATCTTCAGTTATAACACTCTCTTCAAGACTACCTAGTCTTATACGTGCTTTTACTTTTGCCAATTTTATCATTAGGTCTGTTAATGCCAAATTGCCATCTACTTGGTAATCAGACATATCTATGCCAACTAGAACTATCTCATTATAATGCTTAGACAACTCTTCAGCTTCTATAACTATTGAATCCATATCTCTACTTACACTTCTTCCTCTAAGATAAGGAATAATGCAATAGCTACAGAACCTATTACACCCATCTTGTATTTTAATATACACTCTTGTCTGAGTGATTTTTGGATTAACTAATTTGTCATTAAATACCGGCAAAGCACTTGGATCAAACTCATTTTGTAAAATATAGTTAACAATCAGATCCTTTCTCCCATGTGGCATAACTGCGACAACATTTTGTTTTGTTAAAAATTTTTCCTTATCCGACTCCGAAGCACAGCCACACACAATTATTTTTGCTTTTGGATCAATTTTTGTAATTTTAGCGACATATTGTCGACTTTTCTTTTCCGCTTCGTTGGTTACTGCACAGGTATTAATTATATAGAAATCTGCCTTGACTACATCCTCGCATGTTTCTATATTATTTTCTTCCAACATTCTTGCAATGCAATCACTTTCATATTTGTTAACTTTGCACCCCAATGTTATTATTGCTACTTTCATGTCATCTACCTCTAATTGCCTATTGCAAAAGAAACAAAACTGGCAAGTGCAATACTAGCCGTTTCCGCACGCAATATTCTACTGCCAAGCGATACACTGATAGCGCCGATTTCTTCAATTGCGGTGATTTCTGCTTGGTCAAAACCGCCTTCTGAACCAATAATAATTGCAATTGATTTAGTTAAATCAATATCGTTAATTATTTCACTTATTTTCTTTGTTTCTTCAGTTTCGTTAGCAAATATAATATAGTCGTAATTTTTCAATACATCAAGCATTTCATTAAACTTGTATATTTTGCCTACATTTAACGGAATACTTCTCTTGCATTGTTTAGTGCTTTGGATACTTATCTTTTGCAATTTATCTTGTTTGTTTTCGCTAGCCTTAACCGTTTGGAATTTGCTCTCAAACAATAATAAGTTTCTTACCCCTATCTCGTTCAATTTCTGTGTAAGAAGGCTCATTTTATCATTCTTAATCAATGCTTGCCACACATCAATTTTGCCACGTGGATTGTGTGTATTAACCACCTTATCTACAACTGTACATTGCGTCTCTTTCTTGCCGATACTATCAATCACACAATAATAATCATACGCATCACCGCATGTTACAATAATTTTTTCACCACTTTTTAGTCTTAGTACATTGGCAAGATGATTGTGTTCTTCACCACTTATAATTAATTGGCTTGATGATATGTTATTGTCTATCACAAATCGCTTACACATTAGCATCCTCCAACTGATCAAGAGAACCAAATTCTAACTTGTATTTCTTGCATTTTAAATGTTTGGCATTGTCAATATTGTCGCTAACAATAATTGCGGATGCATCATTTAGATTAATTAGTTTCTTGATCTCGGTCAAAATACTTTTAGTCTCGGTTCCAGTAAGATCCTTAAATATATCGTCAACAAAAATATAATCTAACTTACGCATAGACAATCTTGCTAGAGCGACCTTGAGTCTATCATATCTACCCAACTCATTCATCTTGACATCTTTAAGAGTTTCTAGTCCATAGCATTTCAGTGCGTTATTAATTTTTATCTCCTGCATTGCTTTATTGACTTTTCTTATCTTTAGGACATATTTCAGATTAGCATATACACTCTTTCCTTCCATACATGCCATCTTTTCTGGTAAAAAACCTACAGAAACTGTCGTTTTAAATAGTTTGCGATCTACAGGCATGTTGTCATAAATAACTTCACCCTTATAGTTGGTCTCTATGCCCAACAATATTCTTATAAGGCTACTTCTGCCACTCTCTTGCTCACCCAAAATAAACATAGTTTCTTTGTTGTGTAAGCAGAAATTGATATTGTGTAGAATATTATATTCTTTAGTATAAGAAAAATACAAATTGGATACTTTTAACATAATAACATTCCTTTAGTTAATCATAATACTATATAAGTATACACTATTATCAAAAAATAAAAAAGGAATTGTAAGATACAATTCCTAATTTTTTTAATTAATATTCTAATTCAATCAAGCCTAGATCACCATCGGTTCTCTTGTACAAAATGTTAACCTCTCCACTCTTAGCATTAAGGAAAACATAGAATGAATGACCTAACATATCTAGATTGAACTCAGCGTCCTCAATTGTCATTGGCTCTAGTTCAAATCTCTTAGTCTTAACAACCTTTAGAGTATCCTCGGCAGGCATTTCATCTAAGAACTCAAGTACTGGAGCAAAATCCTTAGCGGTCTTAGCCTTAGTCTTAGTGCTTAATTTTACAATTTGTCTCTCAATCTTAGGCAATGCTAGATCAATATTGTTGAACATATTGTCACTTACTACTTCGCTTCTGAAGAACATTCCATCTGCATTGATTGATACTTCCAACTTCTGTTTATCGGCTTGTTCAATACAATTAACCTTTACGTCATAGTTTTTGCTGAAATATTTTTCTAGTTTAGCTAATTTTTTCTCGATTATCTCCTTAAACCTATCAGAAATTTTATAGTTTTTTGAAATATAGTTAATTTTCATATTCTTACCTCCTAAGTAGTATATCTATATTATATCAAAAATACTTTAATTTCCAAATCAAATAATACACAATTTTAATTATTAGTTGAAAATTCTAGTCCGTCATTCTTATATGTTATCTTAATTACATCACCTTTTGTTATATTCCCATTTAATATCTCTTCAACAATCCTATCCTCGACCTGCTGTTCAATCAGTCTACGAAGCGGTCTAGCACCATACATAGGGTCGTAACCACGCTGAATAAGATAATTTAGTGCATTTTCGGTTATCCTAAGCGAATTACCTTTGGCTTGCAACCTCTTATTTAAGTTACTTATGAAGATCTTAGCAATACATGTTAGGTCTGCAATTGATAATGGGTGGAAAATAGTCACAACATCAATACGATTGACAAATTCTGGCTTAAAATACTCTCTAAATGCAGTAAGCAGTGTATTCTTAACCAAGTTATAATTGAACGATTTGTCATCAAAAGATATCATGTTATTCTTAGGCAATCTATCCACGCCAACATTGCTTGTAAAGATAATTATTGTATTCTTGAAGTTAACCAGCCTACCCTTGCTATCTGTCAACCTTCCGTCATCCAATACTTGCAACAATAGATTGTATACATCTGGGTGTGCCTTCTCTATCTCGTCAAATAATACAACAGAATAAGGTCTACGCCTAACCGCCTCGGTCAACTGCCCGCCGTCATCAAAACCAATATATCCTGGTGGCGAACCAATCAACTTGCTGATACTATGTTTCTCCATATATTCACTCATGTCTATACGGATAAAAGAATTCTCATTATCAAACATAGCTTCAGCCAAAGCCTTGCATAATTCTGTCTTACCTACACCCGTTTGTCCCAAAAACATAAAACTACCAATAGGTCTTTTGTTATCTTTTAGTCCAACTCTTGCACGCCTTATTGCCTTACATACCGCACTAACTGCTTCATCCTGCCCAATTACACGCTTATGCAACACATTCTCTAGATCTAATAGTCTGTCTCGTTCTTCCTCATTTAACTTGTTAACTGGGATCTTAGTCCAATCACTAATAATTGCTCTTATCTCGTTTTCGGTTATTTGAAGTATTGTATCCGATTGCTGATTGCTGTTGTTTTGCAATCGCTCTTTATCTTTTTGCAACTGCAATATCTGTGCTCGCAGTTCGTTTGCTAAAGAATAATTCTCGTTAATCAACGCAGTTCTCTTTGCCGAGTCTAACGCCTCAATCTTACTCTCTATATCTACAGCACCTTGCGGTCTCTTGCTGTACATTATCTTAGCTCTACTGCTTGCCTCATCTATTAGGTCGATGGCTTTATCTGGCAAATTACGATCGGTTATATAACGATCTGACAATGTTACCGCACTAACTATCGCATCGTCCGAAATCACAACATTATGAAAATTCTCAAAACTAGACTTCAACCCTTGCAAAATCTTGATCGTATCATCAATCGAAGGTGGATCAACTTGCACTGGCTGAAATCTACGCTCTAACGCCTTGTCTGCACCAATGTACTTCTGATACTCATCATTGGTCGTTGCACCTATGGTCTGAAACTCACCTCTTGCTAGATATGGCTTAAGCATATCCGCTGGATTGATCTCCCCCTTATCGCCACCTACTTGCATAATAGTGTGTATTTCGTCTATAAATACAATAATTTTGTCATTGCTGGTAACTTCAGTTATTAGATTTTTTAACTTTTCCTCCAATGCACCACGATACTTTGTTCCAGCCATAAGATGCCCTAATTCTAGCGAAAATATTATCTTATCCTTAAGTAGACTAGGCACATTGCCTTCTACAATAGCCTTGGCAAGTCCATCCACGATAGCACTTTTACCCACACCCGGTTCACCAACCAAAACTGGGTTATTTTTGGTCTTTCGGCACAATATCTCAATTACTCTTGAGATTTCCTCTTCTCTTCCGATAATCTCGTCTATTTTGCCCATTTTGGCCTTAAGTGTTAGATCTGTTCCAAGATCTTTAAGACTATCCGGCAATTCACTAACCGGCTGACTAGCAGTTTCTGCATTGTAATTAGGCTCTAAATTAGGCATAAAAGATAGGTTTGCATCATAATCCTTATCAATATTTTGACCAATATCATCGGTGTCCAAATTGGCTACCGATGTCGCCATATTAGTGTTGATATAATCCGACTTAATCATTTGCATAAGATTGGACTTAAGATTATTGAGATTAACTCGAAAATTCTTCTTCAAAATACTATCAGCATAACAATCATCACATGATAGCATAGAGATAAGCAAATGTTCCAAAGTAACATACTTCTTGCCTATCTGCGAACTAAATTGATTGGCAATCAAAAACACTTCTTTGGTCTTATTGGCAAGTTCTATCTGCGTATCAACCATAGTCTTGTTTCTCTTAGGTGATGTTCTGGCAAACAATTTCTCCAGCTTGTCAATAGAAACATTAAAAGACTGCAAAATCTTGCTAGCATTGGTGTTGGATATAGACAAAATTCCGTACAACAAATGCTCAGTTCCTATCTCGTATTGACCATATTTTATAGCAATTGCTCCCGCCTTTTGCAATGCTAAATCAACATTCTCAGCCACATTAAATCCGTTCACAGCCTTATCTCCACTTTTTCATGATTATCATATCTGTTGTGCCATAACATTTCATCCAAAACATGCATCTATATTAAGTTTTTCAGAAAATATAACACAAGAAACTATATATATAATATAATATCATATATTTTTTGATAATCAAAATATATATCTACAATTAAAATAATTGACTAAGTTTATCAGTTTTTTACAAAAAAAAGTATATTACCCATAAGATAATATACTCAATTGCCTACTTAAAAATAAAATATTTGCAACTACTAGCATTTCTCCATAGATGTATCATCACTCATCTCAAAAGCCTTTAGTAGGTCAAGATCATCTTTGGATAACCCACTACTTGCTTCTTCCTTGATTTTTTCCTGTTTCTCACTAGCAATTATATCAAAATATGGCGCACCTTTCACACTAGTAATCTTAGCATTGATATCGTCACCCACTCTGTATGCGGTTCTTCCTTTCTTAGGTTCAATCATTGCGAACTTCTCATAATTTGCAAACATTCCGTTAGAACGATGTTCAAGCTCTTCCATTGGGACAAATATGTTTAGACCATTGCTAACATTGGCAATCAAACCATCCTTAAGGCATAGTGTTATAGTTCCGCTCCATTTCTCACCAATATGATCCTTGGCCCAAATTGTTCCAAGCAACTTGCCATACTCGGACTCTGCCTTAATGGCATTAACCTCTCTGTCATTAAGATGATCAACATAGTTTTGCAAATCTTCCTTAGTAAAGTAAGGCTCGCCACTAACAATTGTACTCTTAACATTAATATGGTTAAGATCATCAGCACCACGCCTTATTGGTGAAGTTGTATGACCATATCCATGCGTAATTATTGCTTTACCGTCTTCTGCCTTAACAGTAAATCCATAAGGTGATCCAGCCTCCAACATATACTGTTTACGTGCCTTATCCACTTCTTTCTCATCAATAGATGTCTTCTCTTCTATCTCATAAGGAGCTATACCTAGACCAGCATGTGCTCCATGTTCTTCACTATATTTTGCCTTAGTCAAACTATTCAATACAGTTCTCAGTACAGGGATCTCATACTTAGTGTCCTTGTATGTCTCGCATATCTTCTGCAATTGTCTATGCGATGGGATAATCTCAGTCTTGATACCCAAATAATACAACTTATCTCTCAACTCTTCTACATGATCTAGATTAAGTCCTTCGTGAACTCTAGAAACAAATGGAATTCCCAATCTCTGACAACAATCATCCCATACCTCATTAACTACAATTGCTGTTGACTCAATCACCTTGGTGGACTCTGGCTTGGCTTCGTTGCTAACATACTCCACACCTTTGCGGTCACCGGTTAGCTTAAATACATTTTCCTTCTCTTGTATACTTAACGCACCACGCTCAATTCTCTTAGCCTTAAGTGCATCAGATATAGCATATAGATTATCGATGCTATCCTTAATCTCTTCGGTAGTATCCATCTTACCATCATACACATCTTGTGCCTCGTGATAAGTCATACGCTTGCTAGAATTGATAACCGCTGGCTCAATAGTGTACTTAAGTATATCTCCCATACGTGTCATCTCTATAGATGTACACATAACCAGTCTGTCTACACCTTCATTAAGTGAACATATGCCCTCTGTCAATTGCTTAGGCAACATAGAGTAATTGATATCTCCTAGATATGTACTATTGCCTCTTACCATTGCTTCTCTAAATAGTTTCGTGTCTGGCTTAACAATCTCCGAAACATCTGCTATTGCTACCTTTAGTTCGTAATGTCCGTTAGGCAACTTTCTACCAAATACCGCATCGTCATAATCCTTAGCAGTATCGGGATCAATTGTGACAAAATCAAGATTTCGATAATCTCTACGCCCTTCAATCATATCTTCTGTAACAATCAAAGGTGCGTTGCCTGCCTCTACTAGAGCATCGTGCGAAAAAGGCTTATCAACATTATACTTCCTTGCAATTGCCTTTCCCTCAGATATAGGATCACCGTCTTCACCAAAAACCTCTAGTATCTTACCAAATCTAGGATTATTCTCTTTCAATTCAAAGCTACATAGACTGTTCTGGTTATAAAGCATTGCCGTTTGGCTATTGTTAGGCATATTGTACACCTGATCACTCTTGGTTACAAACACATACTTGTTGTCCCTTAATTCAACTTTGCCAAACACAACATTTCTCTTGTCTTCCATGTCAGCCCCTACCTTATATATTTATTAATTGATATATAAATATTAGCATACTAGATACACCAATTGCAATACCCAATCCTCAAAAAAAGATCTAAAATTACAATATTAATCATTTGACAAAGAATATTAAAAAATATAAAATATAAATAATTAATATAGGAGCAAAAAATTATGAAAATTAAGGAAAATACATTTATCAAATTATCAGATGGCAAGACTTATGTTGTAACTAACATACTAGACTTCAAAGGAACAGAATATGCATATCTTGTATCAACCGAAGATGGCAAGTTATACTACTCATTCTGCACCGAGACTATTGACAAAGACGGCAATTCAATCCTTAACTCTGTTACAGATAAATATCTGACAGAAAGATTGAAAGTTATGTTCACTAGCAATCTTCAAGAGAAACTAAAAGAATTGCAGGAAAATAAATAATAAGTTAAATACAAAAAATCACCTAGCGGATTGGGGTGAACCCCAAAAGTTAGACAACTTTAGGAGGTTCACTTCAGAATGCTAAGTGATTTTTTTTATTTTTAATGTTTTGTTCTAATCAATACTTTTTTCAATGCATTTGCAACAAAAAAACCTAAATCGAAAATTACGACTTAGGCTTATGTTGGTGCCGAAGACCGGACTTGAACCGGTACGATATTGCTACCGCAGGATTTTAAGTCCTGTGCGTCTGCCTGTTCCGCCACTTCGGCAAAACTAATTGGAGGCACCATTCAGATTTGAACTGAAGAATGAAGGTTTTGCAGACCTTTGCCTTACCACTTGGCTATGGTGCCACATCCAATATATTATATTCAAAAAAAAATATTTTTGCTATAATTAAAAAAATGGAGCGGAAGACGAGATTCGAACTCGCGACATTCGCCTTGGCAAGGCGACGCTCTACCACTGAGCCACTCCCGCATACAATTAATAATATTATAGCCTGCTCTATCAGGAACAGGCATTGTGTTAAAAATAAATGGTGGAAGTTATAGGACTCGAACCTATGACCCCCTGCTTGTAAGGCAGATGCTCTACCAACTGAGCTAAACTTCCAAAGTTTTCCGCATCTCAAATCAATGCTCTATTACTATATCAAATAAATTATACAAATGCAAGCGTTTTTTATAAATTTTTTCAAAAATTTTTTCACCACACAATCTATTAATTTATTACGATAAATAATATATATTTTTCCAGCAAAAAAGTCAACAAAAAATTAATTGTTTTTAAAAATATTTCTATATATTTTTACCTTAATAACATTACTAACAAAAATCCGCAAAATGTCCTATATTATGCCCAATTTGTTTGACTATCAAATTGCTTATGTTGTATGATATAGGTATGAAAACAAATACTAAATTTTATTATATATTTATCAATATCAAAGGTGCATTATACACCGCAGACTGGATCAAATTTATTCAATCCGCTGTAGACCAAGACAATCCAGAATATAAGGGAGTACTAGACAAGATGCTTGCTAAACACCCCGACTGGATCGGATACTACAAGGCACAAGGCTACACTAAAAGTAAATCTATAAGAAAAATCTGCCCTTATAACATCGACTCTCTTAACAGACTGATTGATGATCTGAAATTGGACTATGGTGTAAACCTAGTTATCACATCACAGAAATGGAAAGACGGTTTCGACATGAAGACAGTTCCTGCGCTTGTCAAAAACGGCCTTAACTACAAGGAACTAAACATTGATAAGACCGATACCTTTGCTCACGACACTGTAGACGGCATACACCAATATCTGTCCCAAGTAGGCAATCCAGATACATATGTGGTTGTAGATTATGATGACGAAGTATGCAGTGCTTTTGATCATAGCAAAGTAATAAAGGTAGACCAATTCCACAACGGACTAGACGATAAGAGTGTAGACGAATATCTAGATAGCCTTATGGACGAAATGCCCGAAGAGGTCGCAAGTGGCGTAAGCATGCTAGACGATTTCAATATTCAATACACAAACTAAATCAATATTGCAAATATTATACAATCCAAGTGATGAGGAATTGTTTATTATATTCACAAATCAATTTGCTGAACGCAAATTCATTATTACTAACGGCATCTCATATCGTTACATTAAATTAAAAAATTTAAAATTGTTAACACAAAATAAAAGACGACATACTAGATTATATTTCTAATATGTCGTTATTTTTGTTATTTATCTTGTTCGGAGTTGGAATTCTTAGGCAATTTAGGAAGTTTCGCTTCTTCAAATAACTTAACAGACTCTTTGATATCTATATTAGCTAGATTATCACCTACTGGAGTTGTCAATGTACTTTTCTCAATCTGCTCAACAATTTCCTTTGCTTCCTTACTTTTGTGTGGACCTATATGCAGTGTCTCACCTTTCTTCAATTTTACTTTTGCATTCTTCAAAGACATCTTCTGATCCAACTCAGCATACTCTTCGGTTGTCTTAAATTGATTGGATCTCTTAGTTATCTCTTTCAGTTTCTTTATTGTCTTGTCTTCTCTTCTCTCTATGTCACGCAACTTCTTGTGATACTCGTTGATATTAGCCTGACTAGGATTCTTCTCCAATATGACAGCATACTCACTCTTCAATGCCTGTCTCTCTTCGTCAAAGTGCATTAACATCTTTTGTTTAATGTAATACTTCTTCATATACTGGATATCCTTAGGCGACTGCCACAGATAACTAACAGACTCTATGCGTTCTTGCGGTGTCAACTGTGCTAGCACCTTATATTTAGTCCTCTTAGACATCCTGTATCCTATGTGATTGGCAATACATACTGGATCGGTCAGACTTAGTTTGCCATTAAGGACATTATCTTCTAGACCTGCTAGTTGCAACCCCTTTAATACATCTAAGAATACCATAAACATGAATACAATAAGTGGGATACAAATCAGTACAATTATGCCCATTGTGCTAGCAAATATCTTAAATATTCCTAGTAGAATAGGGCTACTATTCTCATAATACTTACCTACTATAACATCTTCACTGATCCAATAACCGTCATATATTTGCTTACCAAAGGAATCTGTGTTGCTAGATCCGTAAGTACGGAAATACAACTTACCATCTTCACCTTGTCTGATCTCTCTGATGTGGTGAAATACTATGTTACAATCCAGTCTACCAGCATTCTTGATAGCAGTATTCTGACCACCAAAGAATTGATCAAACGATAGACTTATATTTTCGTTTTCTGCAGTAGCTTGAGCCACAGTGTAGACTGTAAATTCTCGTGAAATCTTATCATCTATCGTTGAGTCAAAATATCTATAATATGCTATTATGTCGCCCCTAACCTGTATCTTACCATCTTCGCCCAACTGGTCACCCTTCAATGCACGTGGGTTAACCTTCTTAACCATAACCATGTCCCAAGCATTGAAGCCAGACTTGGTCATTGATCCAGTAGGCGCTATTGTAACTACCGAATATCCTGCCACGCTAGACACGATATTATTAAGCTTACACCTAAGCGTAGATATACATACAACACCACATAGCACTACGATGAACCAACATATTATGTTAACTATTATACTGATCACCTTCTCCACTGGTGTCTTAGGTCTCTTAATTACCTCAATATACTCCATTATATCACTGTCCTAAATATCTTATCTTACTTGTATAATTCCAATTGAAAATTGTATGCACACACCGCATCCTTAGCAGTGTCATACACACTTAGTTCCACTCTCATGTTAAGTGTCTTACCACCTGCAATACTCAATAATTCTGATATAGCAAAATTGTCCATTGCATTCTCACCCGCCTGCATATCTGCCTCGCTAGTATAATACTTACCACCTGCAACGTAGTATGCTAGTTGAGTTGCACTAGCTTCACCTTGATGTTTGTAATAAAACAATATCTTGAAGTTGTCATCATTATCGCCACCCTTGGCAATGTCCAATTTGATGGCATCACTAGAATTGTTGGTGAAAGAGAAAAACAATGTTACGACACCGGTCGAACCAATCCTGTTTATTTCACTTATCTCAAACTTCTCAGTACGGTTCTGACCGCTTTTAAACGACTTATCTTCCTTATCCTTGCCATTAACCTTGATATCGCTATCACTGCCGATTACTTGACACTGCAAGGACATTGTCATATCTACATTCTTGTGCTGAACCATAATTACAGTACTATTGGCAGAGTTAAGGAAATATACCATTCCGCCACCAAGTGCTAAAACTATAAGCAATAATATAGCAATCAGAACTTTACCTTTCTTGCCTTTCTTAGCCTTTGGCTCTGTATCGCCTATTGCAGAACTAGTTGCTTTATTGGACTTATCCTTGTCAGCATGTTTGTCATGTTTGTGCTTGCTTGCGTTGTCCAGATCATTGCCATGCACATTAGTTTGCTCAACACCTGCGTCATCTAGTTTTCCTTCTTGTGTCTCAGATGTTATATTGTCACTGACCTCATCATCACCATTCGTATCAATCACAGAACTCTGTGACACATTGATATGTTCATAAGTAGTATCATCAGCAGAGGATGTATCCTCTTTCTCTTCCCGTTCTATGTAGGATTTGCCACCAAAAACAGCCTTAGACTGATTACTGTCTACTGCATTAGTTTTATCGTCTGTCTTGGTCTCTTCCGCCTCGGCTTTCTTCTTGTTACGCTTGTATGCATTATAACGCATAATCTCAGCCATGTCGGCTACTTCTTGACCACGCTCGATAAACTCTTTGTTATACCTATCCTTATCGTTTCCTAAATTTTCATTCATATCTATCTACTTTCTATATATTCAATTATTTTGCTTTCTACTTGTTGTTCGCTACCAACCAACAAGTCTTATATCATAATTACAGAAAAAATAATATGTAATCTAAAAAAACATACAAGCAACATCTATCGCCTTCACAACCAATAGATGTTGTCTTGATGTCTAATAATAACATCTGTCCAACAATATTATGCTGGACTTATGCTATTATGCTGTCTCGTTACGAGTAATCTGGATAACTAGATTAGCAGTCAAATTGCCTGCTACTGATGTATCATTAACAGCTAGTACAACATAGAATGTTACACCTTCGTTAGTAGCACCAGCAGAAGTATCTACAGTAGGTACACTATTGTTAGTATAAGTTCTAACAGGTGTTCCATTCAATGCACTTACAGCATCAGCCTCTGTGCTAGCAACAGAAACCTTAATATTGGACTTATCTTCACCCTCTTCAGTGTTAGATACAGTAGCTTCAATCTTGAATGTATTGGTTGTACTAGCATCGTATGTTGCTGTGTTCTTGATAGTGAACTTGTATACTGCTCTACCAGCAGCTGTCAACTCTACTTCTTTGAAATCAACACTACCGATTGAACTATTAGTATCTGTAGCACTAATGTTAAGTGTTTTGTTATCTAGTGTGTAATCGTCACCATCTTTGATCATGATAGTTTTGCCAGTCTCTGTTTCACCATACTTCTTATCATAAGACAATCCAGATGCTTCAATAGAACATTGAACATTAGTAGCCTTATAGGTAACCTTCATGGAGTTGTTAACATTAACCTGACTAGCAACTATAACAAGACCTACAGCAAGACCAATGATTGCCATAATCAATATAGCTATAATAATACTCATAGCAACTTTTGATTTAGAATTCATTTTCGATTTTCTCCTGTTTATAATGATTTGTTTTGCTTAATTGTCGATAATACTAAGCCTTTATCACGCCAATACAATAATACAATCAGTTATCTGTGAAGTGACTATTATTTGATTGCTTACCCCATTAGACCCAAAGAGCCTATCATCAACAATTACAAATAGCATAGCTATACTATTTTTGCCTAAATATAGTTTGCACTATAATAGACAATATTATTTTATAATATATTATTTAATATACAAAACAAATTGCGGTTGTTTTTAAAATAATTTGTTACAAACAAAAAAACATGTGCCATAATACAAGGAACATGTTGATTGTAAATTGTAAATAACTATGTAAATTGCTCTATATTTAAGTTGTAGCAAACATTATGCAACAGATGTAGGACGATCTTCAGAGATCTTGATACTGAAATTAGCATTCAACTCAGCATCTAAGCATGGATCTGCAACAGACAATACTATAACTAGCCTCTTAGTCTCACCATTGCCTATACCACCTATATAGCAACTATCTGTCTCAACAGCACTAGCCTCTGTCTCACCCATCCTAACCATTATATTGTATCCAGTGGAAGAGTCTAACAACTCTGCCTCTATCTTGATATCACACAATCTAGAGATAGTAATATTGTGTACTGCAAATATGTATACCGCATAGCCTAGCCCATTGTTACCTAGTGTTACATCAGCAAAATCTATCGCCTGTGACACAGCACGCTTGTCATCAAATGTAATATCTTTGTCACCTACTACACCTATCTCGGTTACATTCTCGTTATGCAACCAACCCTCTGCAGTAATTCTGCAACCAACTCTACCAACCGAATAACTTACCTGCATAGACTTTGCTACAGGATCAGCATTGTATACATATACTATACCCATTGACAATCCCGCTATCATGACAGTCATAACTATACACGATACCGCTATCAATATCTTATTTCTCAATTTCATAATTTTTACCCTAATATTTATAATCTTTGCTCTTAGCAATATATAACATGTAGAGTATACTACTATTTGTTATTTTTTGCAAGCAAAATGTTAAAAGTCATAATTACAAAACCAAATTATACAAAAAAATGTTTAATATATTTATCTAAAATGCCTATATATAGGCATAATTAGCTTATTTGCATAATATAACACAAAACGAAAAAAAAGAAGAACATCGTATATTCCGAAAGATTCTTCACGCGTTAGAATATAACTTATTCTTCTTTTTATTTACAAATGTTTTACCATTCACTCGGCTTAACTATTAAGCACCAGCAACTTGAGTAATAGTCATAGTGATTGCTTGAGCTAATTCTGCATTCTTAGAAGCATCAGTAACCTTCAATCTTACAACTACAGTTGCGTTAGCACCTGGCGCAATAGAAGCAATAGTGTGAGTAGCTACTTCAGTAGCACCATCTCTTGTATCACCGATCTTAACAGTGATGTTACCAGTAGTACCAGTAAGGTCAGTCTTAACAGTGATAGCTTTAGCACCTTCAGATGCAGTATTAGTAATAGTGAAAGTGTATACAGCTTCACTATTAGCAGTCAATGCTTGATCTTTGAATTCTAGAGCACCCATAGCACCATCAGTTGCAGTTGCATCGATAGAGATTGGGCTAGTAGAATCCTCTTTAAGATCAATAGCAGTACCATCAGCAGCATCAACAGTTGCATAGTGAACACCAGCAGCTGCAATAGAGCATTGTACGTTGTTAGCCACGTAAGTAACCTTCATAGAAGAAGTACCAGTAGCAGTTGAAGCAACCAATACAAGACCGATTGTCAAACCGATGATAGCTAGAACCAAAACGATACCAATAGCTGAGATAGCAATTTTTTGTTTTGAACTCATTTGTTTTTCTCCTTGATAAAATATTTTAATTTTTTATTTAGTTGATTAACAATGATTTCCCTATCTTTAGATATCTATCCGTGAAGCGATAGTCACCTAAAGATAAGAAAAACATATAACCATTTGCGTTATAATCTAGATGCGGAAAACAACTAAGTTATAACTGATTATAGTGTACACCAATTTAGCAAAAGAGCAAAACGATTTTAGACACTTTTTGTATTTTTTTTATTATATTTTTTTGTCATAATGTTTTGCGGTCTTATTACATTGTTGCATAACTATATATGATGCCAACATATTGCCTGCAGATATATTGCCAGTATTGCAGCAACTACAGTGATGTGTATGGTGAGAGGGAGAGCCTATGTGACTGCAAGGGATTGCAAGTTTGCCGTAAGGCAAAGGTTGGCGATGCGATATATAAGATCGCAGAGGCAACATCACATAGGCGACCGATATTGACACCATATCGTGTATAGGCAGTATCACCATAAGAAGAAAAAAGAAGTTATAATAACTAACGATTGTCTAACTTCCTTTCTCAATTGATATGAAATTATTGAAACACTATATACTGATTAGTTACAAGACTTAGTTGTACTACTCTTAGTGCTTCTTCTACTTGTAGAGCAATCTCTAGCAGATTCCGTCTTACTAGCAGATGATCTAGTAGTAGACTTACGTGTAGCGTTTTCGCTTCTAGAGTTAGATGCTTTACTAGTTCTAGCCATAATTTCACCTCCTATAATATGCAGAAGTATAACACAAGGAAGATATAAGGTTGTGTATTGTATCACAACAACCGCTATCACCTTGTGATTAACTTCTAATAATAGTATGGGTCGTGTGTGATAATATTATACATACAATATCTATATATTAGCCAAAATTATTACGGATTGTTTCTATTGCAGTTTTTTCCAATCGTGACACTTGGGCTTGGGATATCCCTATATCACTACTCACCTCCACCTGGGTACGGCCATGATAGTAGCGGAGTAGCAAGATTTCCTTTTGCTTGGTATCTAACTTAGACATACAGGACTTCAGGTTTATCTTGTCTAGCCACTTATCTTCTGATGTCTTATCATCACTTAGTTGGTCTATCAATGCAATAGTATCCTCGCCATCGTCATATATAGACTCCCCCAATGATATAGGATCGCTGATTGCCTCCATAGCCACTGCGACATCTCGTATAGGGATGCCAAGATAGTCGGCTATATCTGTGCAATCTGGTTCTCGCACCAATGTCTTGGACAGTTCCTCTCTAGCCTGCAACACCTTGTAGGCAGTATCTCTTATGCTACGAGCCACCTTGATACTATTATTGTCCCGCAAGTATCTGCGTATTTCACCCAATATCATAGGGACTGCGTAGGTGCTAAAACGGACATTGAGGTTGATATCGAAGTTGTCTATTGCTTTCATCAACCCCACGCACCCTACCTGAAATACATCATCGGCATTGGTTATACGATTACGAAACCGTTGAACCACCGACAACACTAGTCGCATGTTGCATATAGCAAATTTGTCTCTTGCATCCTTATCACCATTCTTTAGTCTAACCATAAGGTCGTATTGTTCGCTAGCAGATAATTTAGGCAGTTGTGTAGTATCTACACCCGTTATTTCTACCTTACTACTCATAACACCTCCTATTACAATTACATAATAGGTTTGGCAAAACGATGCAAATATATACAATTTCAAAAGATATGACAAAACAAGTATGTATTCGACAAAATATATTGTGATATTACCTAGTAAGAAATAATGATTGTATACAACTCAATGCAAGTAATTATTGTAATCTCACATCACTTATAGCCCAAAATAGTTATTTATATAACTATCAAGCAATATTGATATAGGCAAAAAAAATAACACCAGCCAATGTGGTGCTATATGTGGGCGTGTGTGAGCCGACCGAAGTCGGTCGGCTGTAGGGCTAGCACGAAGTGTCTGCCCTTGTGGTGGACGAGATCGTCCACCAACACACGCCTATTCCATTATGCTATTAACATAGTTGTTATCTTCTCTCCAGTCCTCTCTGACCTTAACGAACAACTCAAGCATTACTTTCTTGCCCAGCAAGTTCTCTATCTCTTCCCTTGCTTTTGTTCCAATATTTTTGATCATAGATCCATTGTGTCCGATAATTATCTGCTTATGACTTTGCTTCTCACAGATAATATCAGCACTTATATTGACTAACTTAGATTTCTCCTTATAAGATATAATATCAACAGCAATGCCATGAGGTATCTCATCGTGCAATAGCCACAGCATCTTCTCTCTTATCAATTCTGATACCAAGAACTTAACAGACTTGTCAGTATATACATCTTCATCGAAGAATGGTTCGCCCTCTGGCAGATATCCTTTGATCTTGTCAAGCAATACATCTAGGTTCTTATTCTTGAACACAGAGATAGGAATAATATCTTTGATAAACTGCAACTCGTTGAAAGGAAGCAATTGTGGATACAATTTATCAAAAGAAGAGTCGTCTATCTTGCTAATAACCAATATCGCATTGGTGTTGGCATTGTCATATTTCTTAACAAAATCAACATCTTCTTGTCTTATTCTTTTGCTACCATCAATAACGATAATTATTAGGTCTACAGACTTCTTAGCATCACTTATATTCTTAGCCATGTATTCGTCTAGTTTGTTCTTAGAACTGTGTATACCCGGTGTATCAACGAATACTATCTGATAATCTGGAATGTTAAGTATTCCTAATATCTTATTTCTAGTGGTCTGTGGCTTGGGTGACACAATTGCCACCTTCTCGCCAACTAGTGCATTGATAAGTGTGCTTTTGCCAGCATTTGGCTTACCTATTACTGTTACAAATCCTGATTTCATATTTTTCCCTTTCGTATATATTATTTCATTTGGTTGATTATTTTATCTTCCATTGCACGCATTTTTTTCTTATCTGCATCTTCTATATGGTCATATCCCAGTAGGTGCAGTAATCCATGCAAGGCAAGATATGATACTTCTCTCTTTCTGCCAGTTCCATATTCTTTTGCTTGACGGAAGCATACTGGCAAGCAGATATATATGTCACCTAGCATAATATTGCCAGTCTCCATATCTATATCAGCTGGAAAGTTGGTTTTGGTCAAATACCTTGCTGGGATAATTTTGCCATTATCTCCCACATAATCAAGTGTAGGAAAGGACAATACATCTGTTACCCTATCTACCCCACGGAACTCATGGTTAAGTCTATGAATTTCGCTCTTACTAACAAATGCTACATTCACCTCTAGATCAGTACATACAGGCTTGATTGTATCAATCGCTATACTGTATATATCCGCAATATACTCTCTATATTTTTTAGTAAATATTTTGCTATTGAAATTAATCTTCATACAATTCCCCCAATATAGATATCATCCAACATTGATAGTTGCATTGCACTGCAAATACACATTGACAATATATCTATCTTCCAACTCTTTGATATCCACAACCTTATCTACCGGCTGTTCGTTGTCTTGCAACTTATTATACACTACTTTTGTTAGGTTAGCAATAATTTCGTCCTTACAATTTGATAAATCATTTTGGACAGTAACAGGTTCCGTCTCGGCATATATGGTCTTGTCTACATATATAGGAAGTAACTGATAAGATATCTGCTGACTTGTTGTAACAGTATTGTAGTATTGGAATGTATTGTCGTATTCCTGCTTAGATATTACTTTGTCACCCAGTCTATAAGTTGTATTGGTAATTGTTCTGCCAGTAGGCTTATACACAATCTCTGACTTAGGCAAAGTATATGTTGCAGTGTGCCACATTGTTGCATTGATAGTTCCTCTAGGTGCAATCAGGTGCAATACGCCATCTTGTGATGTATACTCTCCCGCATAGATTAGTACATCACCTTCTCTTACCATATCCCCCACCTTGATATTGCCGTTGCCTGCGTATATCTCATAAGAGTTGATAATCATATTGTATGGTGACACATAGTTGGATGTAAGAGGCTCTAGTTGGGACGACTTCTCCTTGATATTAACTATTAGTGTAGTTCCTATCATTTTAGTACTAACTAGACTTACACCATCTATAGACTGGAGTATATAGTTCTCTAGGTCTTTCTTATTATACTTATTGATCTTATACTTATGTATTCCGTAATTGGACAGCGTATCTATTACTACACTCTTATCTATATCTTCTAGTCCTACTACTTCTATATGTAGTGTATACATACTAAGTACAATAATCATTGCTATAGATATTATCACTCCTATGACCAGCCCTATCCTATGAGTAATACCTTTTAGTCCATTAACTAGTCCATAAGTATTGTCTACCACCATTGTCTGATTATCTAATCTATCCGATACCTTATTGATATCAGTCGTCCTTACAACTAGTGTGGTCTTATTGTATGCCAGTCTATTAATATCATACACTACTACGCCATCTTGCCTTATGTTATTGATTAGCTTCTCTATATTCAAGCCTTCTATGCTAAGTGTACTATAATCATGTCTACTCTTCACTCTTCTTCACCTCTCTAGCATAATACACCATTGCTATAGTACCCGTAATGCATATATCCTTGCGACTGAGTTCCTTAATAGTGATATCTCGTCCTTCTATCACCAGTTCGTCATCTTTGACCTTAAGAACTATATGCGTATTGGAATAACTGAGGATCTTGAGATAGTTATTGACAACTATTGCTTTAGCACCGATACATGTATAACTAGCCGTGCTTGACATCTCATCTATAGGCAACTTGCATGTATCTATTATTTCTTTGAGATAATTAATCATATATAACCTCATACTTTTAGATAGTAATATATATGATTATGTGATTACAATTTAGACTATAACAAAAAAAAAATGGGCAAGCTTAAGTGATAATTTCTTAAGTCTACTCATTATTGTAGTTGATCGGTTATAAAGACAGATCCTTGGTTGCATCGCTATATATAGGAGCAATTACCTCGCCATTAAGTCTCTTGCTATTGGCTCTAATAATCTTAGCAATAGCCTCGTGTGTATCTGTCCAGACGAAATACTTGTCTACATACGCTTTTGCTTTGGCAACAGACTTGTCCAATTGCAGTCTAACAACTTCGGCTAACATTGTCTTACAAGTATCAATTACTTTGTCGAAATCGAAAGACAATTGGTTATTTGCAAAAATAATTGCACCTTCGCTAAGCAGTCTATTGGTTATCATTACACTACGCACACGATGAGCCTGCGTCATCTTTGGCTTTGCTTTTAGGAAACTAGAATACAGGTCGGTTGTCATGATTTGTCTAATTTGATCGGTTGTAAAGACACCTTTTGCCTCGTATTCTCGCAAGAATGAGTGCATACCCATGTCTGCCTTATATTCCTCTAATATGCTGGCATACTCGCCTAGAGATTTAAGATCTTTTGGCCCAAGAGAGTGTGTGTTCTCATGCTCGATTGTTGCCCAGTGATCTGCCTCTAGGTTGTAGTATTTAACAAAATCTGGTGCAAGCAATGTCTTATATAAGTCGCTTGATTTGGTCTGACGAACCTGTCTGTGATAGACATTGCGTCTGCCACCGCCCAATTTGATAGCCAATTTATCGGAATTAGGTAAGTTCTCGGCAAGGACAATTCCTGCTCTATATGCACCTGTGTCACCAGTCAAAGCGATAAGATCGACATCGACTGCGACCTGAGATGGATTGGAGTTGGAAGAGGCAGTATCATACTCGTCCCTGTATGGCATAAGTTTGCTAGCAATATCGTTTAGATGCTGTAGATCGTTTAACAATTTAGTACCTTCAGCATTAACTATACCCACTCTTGCACCAAGACTGTCTTTGACATCAATGGTTATATTGTTGTCCTCAAGACGCTTAAGAAGTGTCTCATTGGCAAAAATGGATGTCGTAAGTTCGTCATCATAGGACTCTCTTGTGATGGTGTACTCCAGTTTGCCTGTCAGTTTTGCCCACAGTATGTCGGCTTTGGCATCCAATTTGTTATTAGCAGTGCTTAGTGCTTCGGCTTGGGCAAGTAGATATTCTCTAAATTGCTCATCGTCACAATATTTGCTAGCCTCGGTCAATTCCTTAGCACAATTAGTAAATTCGGTCTTATAGTACTCCACATAGTCGATTGCCTTTAAGCCTTTGCCATCCCTAACAACAATTGTACGATTAGACAATATTTTCTTGATTTCATCGATTTTACCAGCATCTAGCATGGTGTTCAAGATGTTGTGAAATTCTTTTACGGTCAAGTCCTCTGGGTAATAATTTTTGCCTAATCTATCTTGTACGCCATCTGCAAGGTTGATTGTATCGCCATTGGTGTCTAGCGAGTTAATACTCTTCTGAGCCAAGAATAGTCTTAAAACATTGCTAGAATACTCGTCCCCAGCATCTGCCTTGGATGATACATAATGATAGAAGTCTAGGTTGTGTGCATTTTGCATCTGATAGGCTATCTTGTCTATCCAGAATGCTGATCTGCATAAGTGATATATTACTTTCTTATCATTATCGGATAATTGGGTATACTCTTGGCTGTTGTAATCTAGTAGATTGATTGCTGTTAATCTTTCTTTTTCTACCCTTTTCTTTGCTTCTTCTTGCGATATATTATATTTGTATTCCATTCAATATTCCTTTCTTTTGACCATTGTTAATTATACTGCTTGATCGGCTGGTGTCTCCAATTTAGGTTCTTCTGCCTTAATCAGTCGTGGTGTGGACGAACCTGTTATAACACTCTTATCAATAATTATCTTCTTGATACTCTTATCTCCCGGCGTCAAGAACATAAGGTCTAGCATGCAACCTTCTAATATTGTTCTCAAGCCTCTAGCACCAGTCTTAAGTTTTAGGCTCTTATCAGCAATAGCAGTTATCGCATCTGATTCGAACTCTAGATCAACACCGTCTAACTTGAACATTGTCTGATATTGCTTAATTATGGCATTTTTGGGTTCTGTCATGATCTTAATCAATGCCTTCTGATCCAACTCGTTAAGTCCCACAACTATAGGCAATCTGCCGACAAATTCTGGGATCAAGCCATACTGGATAAGGTCTTGTGGCTGGATCTGTCCGATAAGTTCTGACATCTGCACATTCTTCTCTGGTTCGATATTGGAATTGAACCCTAGAGATGATATACTGGTACGCTTCTCGATAATCTTGTCTAGTCCTACAAATGCACCACCACATATAAATAGGATATTGCTAGTGTCTATCTGTAGCAACTCTTGATGTGGATGCTTTCTGCCTCCTTGAGGTGGAACAGACGCAATAGTGCTTTCTATAATCTTCAATAACGCTTGTTGTACACCTTCGCCACTTACATCACGAGTTATACTGCGATTTTCACTCTTGCGGGTGATCTTGTCTATTTCGTCAATATAGATTATTCCACGCTCAGCTTTCTTGATATCATAATCGGCATTTTGGATAAGTTTTAGTAGTATATTCTCTACATCTTCACCAACATAGCCTGCTTCAGTCAAAGTTGTGGCATCAGCGGTCGCAAATGGTACTTTTAGGATCTTGGCAAGGGTTCTGGCAAGCATTGTTTTGCCTGTTCCTGTTGGGCCAATCAACAACACATTGCTCTTCTCTAGGTCTAGAGGTTCGCCTTCGCCTGCCTTGGCTTCGATATTATAATTGATACGCTTATAATGATTGTATACGGCTACACTTAAGACTTTTTTGGCCTCATCTTGTCCTACAATATATTCGTCTAGTTTCTTCTTGATATCCTCTGGGATAGGAAGATCAATCTTGTCTAGGTCGGCTTGGATAATATCCGATTTCAGCATATCTTTGCATATATTAACACAGTCTTCGCATATAAAACTGGTTCCATCTGGGCTGGAAATTAATTTCTTGGCTTCACTCTGAGGTCTGCCACAGAATGAGCATGTCATATTCAATTTGTCGGTCATTGCATTCTCCTGTCTATATTCTTATCAATATATTATACATTAATTTCGTAATTAATACTAGAATAGTTTAAACAAAATTGCTTATTTTGTAAAACAATATTTGCAATTTTGGCACTTTTGTTAAAAGTGTCACAAAAAAATCACCAAGTTAAGATAACTTCATATTACACTATAGCACTATGCAAAAGTGTAATTAGTCGCTTAATTTGGTGATTTTTATAGTTTTATTTCTTGTTTCTAGGCTCTACAACCTCGTCAATCAAGCCATATTCTTTGGCCTCAACCGCAGACATATAATTGTCACGATCGACATCTTTTTCTAGTTTTTTGACCGATTGATTGGTGTTTTCAGCCATTATTTTGATCATTTTTTGCTTAGTCTTCTTGATATGTTCGGCAGTAATGATAATATCTGAGGCCTGACCTTGTGCACCGCCAAGAGGCTGGTGTATCATAACCTCACCATTAGGTAGGCAAAATCTCTTGCCCTTAGCACCGCCAGACAGCAAGAATGCTGCCATAGAAGCCGCCATGCCAATGCATATAGTAGAAACATCGCACTTAATGTACTGCATAGTATCATATATAGCCATGCCAGCAGTAACACTACCGCCCGGGCTATTGATATATAGGCAGATATCTTTGTTAGGGTTCTTAGCCTCTAGATATATAAGTTGTGCAACAACTGTATTGGCAACTGAGTCATTGATCTCGCCAGTCAAAAATATTATTCTGTCCTCCAGCAATCTACTGTATATATCGTAACTTCTCTCGCCAGTACTAGTCTGGTCTACAACCATAGGTATAAGCATATTGGTCTCCTTGTTATGTCATGTAGTAATACATTATGGCAAAAAATTAATTATTTATGCATTGTTGTCTAGCAAAAAGTTGATTAATTTGTTGAAAAGAATGTCATTCTTGATATAAGACATACGCTCTTCGCTGATGCTAGCCTTAGTGTCTTTGATAGTTTTGCCAGTAGCCTTAGCCATCTCTTTGATCTTAGCGTCAACATCTTCCTTGGTTACATCCAACTTCTCAGCCTTGATAATCTCTTGCAATGCAAGTCTAACCTTAACAGACTTCTCCGCTTGCTTAGTTTGGCTCTTTCTAAGATCTTCCATAGATGTATTAGTGTATTTTAGGTAATCATCTAGTTTGATACCTTGATACATTAATTGTTGTTCCATGCTCTTAATGTTCTCATCGATTTCGCTCTCGATCATGCATTTAGGAACTGAAACTTCCATATTCTTAACGATCTCGTCAATGATCTTGTTCTCTCTCTCAATCTTAGCATTGTTCTCGGCTTGTTTCTCTAACTTAGCCTTGATATCTGCCTTAAATGCATCAAGAGTCTCAAATTCACTAACATTGCTAGCAAATTCGTCATTGATCTCAGGATATTCTTTTGATTTGATAGTATTAACCTTGCATTTGAACTCTGCTGGTTTACCTGCCAAGTGTTCTGCTTGGTATCCCTCTGGGAATGTAACCTTAACAACTCTGTTCTCGCCAACTTTAGCACCGATCAATTGATCTTCGAAAGTGTCGATGAAACTATGGCTACCGATCTCTAGATCGAATGCATTAGCAGTACCGCCCTCAAACACCTTGCCATCAACGCTACCCTCGAAGTCAATATTGGCAATATCGCCATGGGCTACAGTTGCGTCAGCATCGGTCTTCTCAACCAATCTTGCTTGTTGTTCTTTGATCTTATCAATCTCTTTCTCAACATCTTTGTTGGTTACTTTCTTAGGAGCAACTTCGATCTTAAGACCCTTATAAGCACCTAGTTTAACTTCTGGCTTAACAGTGATCTCAGCAACGATAACAATACCCTTGTCATCTAGAGCCTTAACAGATAGAGATGGAGCATCTACTGGATCGATATCTTTCTCTTTGTCTAGTATAATCATATAGTTCTTGAAGAAGCCCTCACCGATAGCATCCTCATAGAACACTTCAGTGCCATAAGCCTTCTCAATAACCTTTCTTGGTGCATGACCCTTACGGAAACCTTCTACAGCAAACTTATTCTTGTTCTTGTTGTATGCATTGTTTAATTCTTGTTCCCACTCGTCATGATTAAGTGTTAATTCAATTTCAACATTTTTGTTTTCCAACTTCTTAACAGTGTATTTCATTATTTTCTCCTTGAATATTGTGTAATTGTAGATGTGCTACTGATCTCAATTGGACACATCTATATCTTAATACGAGAGAGATTATAACACAAAAAAAATATATTTGCAATTAATTATGTCGCAAATATATTCTCTTTTGAACATTATCTTATTATTGTATATACAATTAGCATCACTGCCATTCCGAAAAATACGATTGCGTATAGTAGATATGATTTTCTGTTATAACTCTCGTACTTATCACTAATTGTATGAAAAACATTCTTGGCTGATTGATCTTGAGTGGTGCAATCAATTATTTCGTTAACCTCTGATATTGCCTTGTGTTTCTTAAGCATTTTGTATCCAATAATCGCCAAAACAACACTTAGCACCCAGATATCAACCTTGATCAAAAACTCTGCCATTTTGCAAAACGGAATTAGTACAAAAAAAACAACCAGCAGACACATTATTGCAATATTTAACTTATCACAAAAGAATTGTTTTACTTTCTCCCACAGATCTCTCATTTCGTACCCCAAACGACTAATAAATTACATAGTAAGTATAACACAATATCAGGCAAAAAACAAAAAAATATAGTAGTTAATTGAGTTGTGTTTAATATTTTACCCAAAATAACTACTATATATCAATTATCATTATGCAGCCAAAATAACGAACACAACAATAAGAACACAAGCAACTGCCCATGCAACAAAGTACCAAATGTTTCTCTTGTATAGTGCATAACTAAATGAGTATGCCAAAACAACAATATAAGCAAGGATGTTGCCGATAAGTTGCAAAGCTGAACCGATGCTAGGAATGATCTTAGATAGGATCAATGCGCAAGCGATGAATACAACTGCCCAGAAAGCAATGATTCTAAATATTCTGCTCCAGCTAAATGTTGTTGTTTTTGTTACAGTTTTTGATTTTGTAGCCATAATCGTCTCCTTTTATTATTTACATGATATTTTATCACATAATATAATTATATGTAAATTAAATTCTATAATTTTTTTATTTTTGCCAAATAGAATATCTGCAACCACAATAATTTTGTCGGTACAAGTTGTACTTTTTGCTATTATTAATTGACTTAAGATATCCATTGTTTTTCTTGAAATTGGCCTCAAGATACTCTACGCCATACTGGCTGGATAACTCGTTGCCAATCTGATTTAGTAAAATATAATCTTTGTGCGGACTGACAGACATGGTGGTCGTAAATATATCGTAGTCATGTTTAACCGCATAATCAGCGGTATAAGCCATACGCAATCTAAAGCACTTCTCACACCTATTGCCACCTTCTGGCTCATTCTCTAGCCCAACAATCGCTCGCTCGTACACATTGTTGTCATATTCTGCTTCTATTAGCTTAATATTACAACCATTTTCGTTAAGCTTAACCACAATCTGTTCTTGTGCTTGCAGACGCTTATAATACTCTTCTTCCGGATAAATATTGGGGTTATAGTACAATATAGTGACATCGTAGGTCTTACACAGATCCTCTAGCACCCCACTACTACATGGCCCACAACAACTATGCAATAACAACTTTTTCATATCTCACCTCTGCTTAAAATATCAATTCTATCACAAAGCCTAGAATTGTACCGGCAAGATACAAAGATGTAACTATTGCAATATTCTCTTTGATATTTTTATTTGCCTTAAATAGCACCAAAATGGCAACACCGGCATTAACACATAATCCAGCAACACAAGATGCAAAACTAATACCACCAAGCACAAATAGTTCGGTTATTACGACACTAGAGGCACAGTTGGGGATCAAACCGACAAGTCCAACAATAAATGGTTGAAATATAGAGTTGTTAAGCATAAACTTGGACAAAGCATCAATCCCAACAAACTCGATTATTGCACCAAAAATAATATTGACTATAAGTATAAATAAGCAAATCTTAAGACTATGAATAAGCGGATGAATAATAAAACGCTTAAAAGTAGGAATATCTTCAGTTACATCGTGACCACAACAGCCATAATCATGATCACGGCTAACCGACTCCTCATGTTCTTCGTGATGATCATCTTCTTTATCATGGCCATGATGTTTGTGATCGTGTTTAGCATCAGAATATATTTTAACGGTAGCACCCACATCCTTAGACATACCTACCACCTTAGCCTTTCTTGCCTCTATGCCAGCAACAACCATATTAACTAAATATCCTATGGCAATTGCATACACGAATTTAATTGCAACAAGGATGCCAACATACTTAAGCATAGACACATCATAACTGCCACTAAGCAGTATTGGCAACGCTTCGTCACTAGTTGCGATATATATAGCAAGCAGTGTACCCATTGTGATCTTCTTATCCGCATACAAATCGGTTGCTACGACCGAAAATCCACATTGCGGAATAATACCCACACTACTAGCAATAATTGGAGAAAACTTGTTGTTCAAAAAATGGTAGTTTTTCCAATTATTTGCACATTTATTTTCAATAATTTCTATCAAGACATATACTAGAAACAATATAGGCAGAACTTTAAGCGTGTCTAACAGTGAGTCTAACAAAACATCTAAGATCTTTTCAAACACTTTTTCTCCTCCAATAGATTTATCAGAAATTTCTTGTTGCAATCTTTGTATTGTTGTAACATTGCACCTAGATCATCACGATCTATCAAAATTACATTAAGTTTCCTTGCCATGTCCACAGCCTGCTTAGAATATCTAGAGTTGGTTATAACCACACTATAATCGCAACCATAATAGTTCTTAGCAGTATTAATCTGCTGTATGGCAGACGCACCCACGCTATGATTATAATACAATTTTGCCTGAATGCAATAGTTTTCTTGTTTTCTTGATGCAAAAACATCTACGCCATAGTCCCCTGACTTCTTAGTTATGCTGGTTTTGTAACCATAATATCTAAATAAATAATCAATAATCTCTTCAAATTGATAACCATTGATAGCATCAATATCAGATAACTGTATATTCTCTAGAAACTCGTGTATTTCCCGTTCTTCCTTCTTACCCTTAACAATAGACACGACAAAAACCACTATCGTAATGGGAAAAAACACTATTGCCAATATAGTTTTTGTTTTTTTGGTCACAAGATACACTCCTTTTAAGAAAATTTTTTTAATTTAAGGACGTATAATTATAACAAAACTAAACAATTTAAGCAAAAAATAAATGCAGAAAAATAATTCTGCATTTATTTGTATAAGCAATTACTGATTATACTTTCATAAATTTCTTTATCTTAGTTGACGCTTTTTTGTTGTTAATCTCTTCAATCTCTTTCTTGTGTTGTGCGTCCAATTCTCTCTTCTCTACAGATTCCTTATGAGCACGCTCTTCGATCTCAATTTCTTCCTTAACAAGAGTGTCTTCTTCATCAATAGGCTTAGGCAATTTATCGTCATCCTTGATATGAACATCCAATTGGTTATATGGGATTGAAATTCCGTTACGGTCAAATTCCAACTTGATCTGTTCTAACATATCAAACTTAAATGTCCAATAATCGCCAGACTTAACCCAAGCACGTGCAACAATATCTATAGATGACGCATTGTGGTTAGCAACTCTTACTGTAAAGCCTTTTTCTTTCAAAGTCATTTCGTTATTCTCAAATACTTTGTTAATAATTCTCTTTGCTTTACGGAAATCATTCTCGTAAGCGATAGAGAATGTTAGATCTACTCTACGGGTATCCTTAACTGAGTAATTCTTGATAATAGTACTAGCCGCACTGCCATTAGGTACGACAACCACTACGTTGTCACCAGTAACTACTGTTGTATAGAACATTTGAATTTTTTCAACAGTACCAGAAATACCATTATATTCTACCCAATCACCCAACTTAAATGGTCTCATAACAAGAATTATAACACCACCTGCAAAGTTGGAAAGTGATCCTTGCAAAGCAAGACCGATAGTAACACCAATAGAAGTGATAAGAGCAACTACGCTACTCATTTCTACTCCCAAATATGTAACGATCATAATCAAAACCAATAATTTTAGTCCTTTTCGAGACAAACCAACTACCGCCTGAGAAATAGTTTTGTCTACATTTTTGTTGGCAAGAGACTTTTCAACTCTACGGAATATAAGATTGATTATCTTAAAACAAACCCACCATAAAACAAGTGCCACAACCAACTTGATAAGTATTCGCAAGCCGTCAGTTGCACACCAATTAACAAATCTATCCCAAAGGTTAGATAACTTACTAGCAGTCTCTCCCTCTGCTAACAAATAATTAATCATTTGTACCTTTTTCCTCCATTTTTAAAAAATCGATTATATTGTAGCAACATAATCGACTTTTAGCAAATAATATTATGATTTTTGTAAAATAAATTATATCTTTTGCTTTAAAAATATATTGTACCCATGCTACTTATAAAGTTTTAAATTTAATTTTTTTATATGACATTTAATTAAAATATGATATAATCTACAAATAATTATTGTATCATAATACCTATAACTCAAAATGCTAGATTAAAAAAAATAACAATTATTATTGTAGATTAACTGTTAAAAAAATATTGAAAGAAAAAAAATAAATAAAAAATATTTTTAAACATAACTTAAATTTTAATAGTTTAACTTGACCATTAATTAAACACCAAAATAAATTAAAATTATACTTAAACAAACTGTTACAAAAATCTTACAAAACAACTAGGGGAATGTGAACAACAATGGAAAAACTTTTTAAAAAATTAAGTGCAATTCTAATATTAATTACACTAACACTGGTTTTTGCAATTATGGGCAGTGAGATAATTAATATACCTACCCTTACCGATACAGAAAATAAAAAAGTCATAAGCAATGTACACGCTTTGTCAATGAGTGAAACAAAGACCACTAAAATAGAGCTTGGTACATATATAAGTCTTGGGAAATACAATGGCAAAAATATTATTTGGAGATGTGTAGATATTGACGAAAAAGGCTACCTTATGTTAGCTGACAAAGTAATTGATACACTTCCTTATGATGCTATGACCAGTGATAATAGCCGTTCAAAATCGCATAGTCGCAACTACAAACGTGATAAATACGGCTCTAATTATTGGAAAGACAGCAACATGCGATCGTGGTTAAATTCTACAGCGACAGCTGGTGAGGTAAAATGGTTATGCGGTAATCCACCAAAAGCCGATTATGTTGATGGTAATGCTTATGACGGAAAAGCTGGCTTTTTAAAAGACTTCTCAAAATCCGAAATAGCAGCAATGGAGACTGTCACTCAACGTTCACTTGTATCCCATCCAGAATACAAACATGGAATTTATGATGGTGACGGTCGCTCCGATTTGGAATTAAATTATGATATCCAAAATGTTGCCAGCAACTTTGAAGTCGCATATGGCGAAAACTCAACCGAAAAAGTTTTCCTGCTTGATGTTAAACAAGTCAATGCTGTTTGGAAAAATTTTGGCAGTTATTATGTAGGAAAAAATGACCAAGACATAAGTTGGCCGTATTGGCTTAGAACTCCTGTAACTGATTGCAACCACGATATGCGTTATGTTCATAATAATGGCACAATAGGAAGAGAATCACCACAACGAGATTATATTGGAATTAGGCCTGCATTTTATCTCAGCACCAACTATTACATAGCAACTTTAGGCAACGGAACACTAACAAATCCATATATAGGTTCAGCTCCAGACAAAGTGGAGGGAGATTATACCGTTGCCGAGCCTGAGGATGACCCAAATCAAGAGTGGGATATAGATATTGAGCAAAAGCTTGAGCTTACCCTTGGTCCTTATTACTCAAAAGATGGCAAATATAAGAATCCAACAATCCCCGTCTACACTATTCAAAAAACAAGAAGTGACACAGAGAATATTGTTATTGTGTTTTGCGGTGAAGGATACACAAAAAATCAGCAAAAAAAATATATAAACGATGTTAAAAAGGTTTGGGAAGGCGCTTTGCAGTACGAGCCATATCGTAGTTATGCCGATTGCTTTAATGTCTATGCACTTTGCACAGCATCTGAGTCAAGCTTTGAAAATGGTGGTAGTACATTTTTTGATGTAGTAGTAAGCGACAAGAATTCATCGTCTATATCGACAAATATGGGCAACAATTGGAAAAATCATATTTTTGAAAGGTGCATAGGTCCTACCTTTATCGAACAAATACATGATGCGCATATACCCAACAATACTGAACCAGATGTAATGTATTGGGACGATAATAAACAATATCCCCCATTTTATTATGTGCATAATTATATTAACCAGTTTGCTTTACTTGTCAATACCACTCGTAATTTTGGTGATGCATATACAAATCTTAAGTCAGGTTTCCATTATTTCATAACTCCGTCTGATAGCTATCGTGCAGCAAAGACATTTACACACGAGCTTGGACACGGATTGTTGGGTCTTGGTGATGAATATTTAGATCGAACTTCACCACAAACCGATATTACATCATTAAATGTAACACACACTCACAACCCAAACAATGTAAGATGGAGACAATTATTAGGTTTTAGAAAAACTTATACATGCAATGCGTTGGGTTATGGCAATGCTTACAACTCAAGTTTTGAGTGCCTAATGCGTGACACAAGCTTTCCATTATGCGAAGTTTGTAAATTACAAGGTTACAAGAGATTGTCTCAACTTGTAAGCAACAAAAACCTATATGTTGCAGTGCCAGAAGTCAAAAAATATACCGGGCAATATTCCACGTACTCAGAGTTCGAAGATACCACCTATTCGGGATATTATAATTTTGCAAACTATTGTAATGACGTGGTACTAAGCGGTGCTAATAAAAACAAATTCGACACCAGTATGGTCGGTAAAAAATTGAACTTAGAACGATTGTACAAAATCTTTCTGATACTACAGAACGATACATTACTATGAGAGTTTGGATAAAGCATAGTGACGGGAGTGTTGGAACTACTGGCAGTGGCAGTAGGCTTGAATCAACTCAAACTTTTGCCATTCCTGTATGGAGTGATAAAAATAAATTTTGGCCTAAGGGTGCTTTGGAATACAATGGTAGCGATTTTAATTCTGGATTGATGAGTTGCTCTATGATTTATCAAATACCTGCCGATGCAGTTTTGAACAATGGTGACACTATTGCTTTTGAAGTAATGGATGAACACGGAAACATATTGGCCAATGACAACACTGAAACCCAAGAATATGCAAATGTCAATATCGAATATAGATTTGAAGACGGAAGTGAGATCCCTAACGCTCCCAAAACTGTGATACCTGTTCCGCTCAAAACTACACTTAATTGGACTGCCCCACCTACACTTTTGGGACACGTTTTTGCGAGAGCAGAAGGTCAAAACCAAACGATAAATGCTAGCGGTCAAACCGTGACTTATTATTACACAAAACAAACCAACGCTCATGTCCACGATTGGGGTGAATGGATTAGCAACGGAAATGATACACACACTCGCACTTGTAAGAAAAATAACAGCCATACCGAAACAGCAAACTGTTTAGGTGGAACAGCAACCTGCACCCAAAAAGCAACTTGTGCCATTTGTAAATCCACTTACGGCAAAATAATGCATCATACTTATGGTGCGTGGAAAGACGAAGTAGCGGCAACCGAAACCAAGTTCGGAACAAAGGGTCATTATGAATGTTCGTTTTGCGGAAAATACTTTGACAAAAACGGAAACGAAATCCTCGACATTAGAATCGCAAAAATCGGTACATACAAAGTAACTATCACAGGTGGCACTATTAACGGCGATAAAGAGTTTGTTAAAGCAGGCGAAAGTATAACCATAACAGCCAACGAAGCAGCACCAGGAAAAGTTTTTAAGGGTTGGAAAAACAAAAGTGGTGAGATCGTAAGTACAACTATGAAGTACACTTTTATAGTAAGGGATGAAATATATCTTACAGCAGTTTATGACAACTTATCGTCGTCAGAAATAGAAACAGACGATAGCAAAAAGCAGAACGACTCACTCAGCAGTGGTGAAATTGCAGGAATAGCAATCGGTACAATATTGCTCGCAGGAATTAGCGGTTTTGCAATCTTCTGGTTTATAGTAAAGAAAAAAACTTTTGCAGACTTACGCATTGCAATCAAAGCATTATTTGCCAAAAAGAAAGATAAATAGACAGATAAATAAATAAATAAATAAATAAATAAATAAATTTAAGATCAAAAAAATTTTTACACTAACCACTTTTAATCTGTATAGCAAACAGACTGCTATAAATTAAAAGCACTAAAAAGAGTTCGCTTGAGTGATGTTTAGAACCTTGTATAAAATAACACCTTGGTGACCAGTAAAAAAATCAAAGTGAAGATCGCTCATTGCAAACAAAAAAGGAAAGTCGATAAGACTTCCCTTTTTTGATTATTTGGTGCGGATGAGAGGACTTGAACCCCCATGGTTTCCCGCCAGATCCTAAGTCTGGTGCGTCTGCCAATTTCGCCACATCCGCATGTTGGTGACCCATCCGCGATTCGAACGCGGGACACCATGATTAAAAGTCATGTGCTCTACCAGCTGAGCTAATGGATCATAGTTATTGGCTGGGATGGCAGGATTTGAACCTACGAATGCGAGAGTCAAAGTCTCGTGCCTTACCACTTGGCTACACCCCAACAAAGTAAAAGTATAATTTACCTGACAACGATATCCATTATAATCAAAAATAAGTACAATGTCAATAGTTGGAGGCCACTTTTTAAAATTTATTAGTGGGGTGAGTAGTGGGACTTGAACCCACGACTTCCAGAGCCACAATCTGGCGCTCTACCACTGAACTATACCCACCATATATTCATAAAAATGAATGGTGTGCCAGAAGGGATTCGAACCCCTGACCCTCGCCTTAGAAGGGCGATGCTCTATCCAGCTGAGCTACTGGCACACGGTTGTTTTGCTAATTGAATGTGGAGCGGGTGATGGGAATCGAACCCACGCAACCAGCTTGGAAGGCTGGGGTACTACCATTGTACTACACCCGCAAAATGAATTTTGCATCCAAAAAGCACATTAATGATAACACTATGGAATATCATTGTCAACAATTTTTAAAATATTTTTTAATTTTCGATTTATTTTTCGGGTTTATGCAAAGTTATTGCTTTTCTAGGGTTATGCAATATCTTTAGTGTAATTATAATTATATTATTATAAAAATTCAATATAAGATCATTATAAAATAATACGCTCGAAATTTACTTTTTTGCCATTGATTGTCAGCATCATGGCACTATCCCCTTTCAATGTCCCAGGGTTAGCAAACGTTATGCCATCTATGTGTTCAACATTGTAGTTATGTGTGTGTCCATACAGTACAATATCCGCTCCGTGGTTCCTTGCATACTTAGATAAAGTTGCTAGTCCGTATTTTACCCCATACTTATGTCCATGGGTTATAAAAATTTGTTTACCAGCAATTTCTAGCATTCTTTCGCTTTCGGTTACAGAAAAGAAATCGCAATTGCCACTAACAGCATATACGTTGTCTAGCAACTCCCAATCGCCTAGATCGGTCAATCCGTCACCCAAGAATATAAAGTAGTCGAACTTGTAATTTTCAAACAATTTATCAATTCGTGCTTTGCTACCGTGCGAATCACTGCATATCATTATTTTGGTCATTATTCTCGTCCTTAGATTGCTCTTTTTCGGCTTTCTTTTGCATTTTTGCCTTGTTACGCTCAATCTTAATTTGCATATCTTTTACAACACGGTCAGATTCTTTCTCTATCTGTTGAACACGCCATTGATAACTGGCTTGCAGTCTTTCTTTTTTCTTAGCAACTCTTTTTAGAGATTTTTCTTCTCTTTCTTTGATTGCCTCTTCCTTTTTGGCAAGTTTTTCTTGATATTTCTCAAATGCCTTCTTCTCTTTTTCTTGCAATTTCTCTTGATATTTATCAATCACCGCTTGCTCTTTATTATCTAGTTCACCCAATTTCTCTGCCTTTTTGTCATGGGCTTTCTGAAGATCTTTCTCAACACCTTCCTTGAAAGATGTTAAACGCTCTTCGTTAGCAAATAGTTTAATAAAATTGTTTCGATGAGCAATAACATCAATAACAACAATTAACCACATAATAATCATTGCGACAAAATTGAACTTAATATCTGTGATAAATGTATCTACTATTGCAAAGATAATAATAAAAAACATACTAGCAAGACTACCAATCTTGACAAAATAAAAGAATACAAAGTCGACAAGCAAAACTACTAATGCGAGCAAAGGATTTGCAACAGCAAATACACCAATAGTGCATGCTATGCCTTTGCCCCCCTTGAACCCGTAAAACACTGGAAACATATGTCCCAAAACAGCAGATAATCCACTGGCAAATAATGCAATTATAGACAAATATTGATCATTAGGAAATAACACTAGATAAGATATAAGTGCAGGAATTGCCGCCTTAAGTGCATCGCAGAAAAGTGTTAAAAAGCCCATTTTTGCCCCATAATTACGGAGCATATTCATAGTGCCTGGGTTACCACTGCCCTGCTTGGTTATATCATTCTTATCTTTCTTGGTGATCATACGAGCAACACTAATGTTGCCCATTAAATATGACACTATCACCAGTGCAAAAAACTTAATTATTGTCATTTTTGTCTGCCTTACTCTTTATAATTAATTTAATTGGAGTTCCGCTATAATCTACTGTCTTACGGATACAATTCTCTAGATATCTAACGTATGAGAAGTGCATCAATTTAGCATCATTGCAGAACACAATAAATGTTGGAGGCGCAACCTCTGCCTGAGTGATATAGTAGATCTTGCATCTTCTACCACTTCTGGCTGGTGGTTCATTAACCAAAATAGCCGACTGCAATATCTCATTAAGTACGCTCGTCCCAATACGATTGTGAGCATTGCTATATGCTTTTTCTACCGCTTCCATAACCTTATTGATACGCTGACCAGTAAGTGTGGATGTATATAGAGGGATGAAGTAGTCCATGAACTTAAGATCTTCTTCCAGTTTTTTATTAAAAGTAATCATTGTTTGGGTGTCTTTCTCAACCAAGTCCCACTTGTTCATAAGAACAACACTTGGCTTACCACATTCGTGAACAAAACCAGCAATCTTGACATCTTGCTCGCTAAGCCCCTCGTTAGCATCTACAACAATTATTACAACATCCGATCTCTTGATTGCCTCAAACGACCTTAGGATACTATATAGTTCTACACTCTCTGGCTCTATTGCCCTCTTACGCCTAATACCAGCAGTATCTATCAGAACAAAGTCCTTATTATTGTATCTAAATGGTGTGTCTATTGCATCTCTGGTTGTACCTGCGACATCACTTACCATTACACGATTTTCGCCGACAAGTTTGTTAAGTAGGCTACTTTTGCCAGCATTTGGCTTTCCAACAATTGCAATTTTAATTTTGTCCTTGTCGGCATCTTCGTCTACTCTGTGTTTGAACTTGGATACAACACTATCCAGCAAGTCTCCTATACCCATGCCTTGAACGGAAGAGACACCGATAGGTTCACCCATGCCTAAGTTATAGAACTCATACAATTTCTGCTCGTCATAGTTGTCTAGTTTGTTAACAGCAAGAACAACTGGCACGTTGTATTTTCGCAAAAAATCTACTGCATCATAATCGGCCGGAACTAGTCCTTCTTTGCCGTCTACCACAAATATAACTACATCGGCTAGATCTACTGCGATTTCGGCTTGTCTAGTAATATTTTGCTGAAACTCTGACTTATTTAGGACATCCAGTCCGCCAGTATCAACCAGAGAAAAAGCATAGCCACACCAACTAGCATCGCCGTAAATTCGATCTCGAGTTACACCCGGTAGATCCTCTACAATACTTATTCTTTTGCCACAAATTCTATTAAATAGTGTGCTTTTGCCAACGTTTGGTCGTCCTATTATTGCAACAAGTGGTTTTTCCATAATATAAGTCTCGCCTCCAACTAAGCATAATATTAATTGTAGTATATCACATAATGTATACAAAGAGAAATATTTATTTGCATTTTCAAAAAGAAAAATCTTAGAAAAGTACAATTATTGACGCTTAACTAAGATTTTCTTTCGACTTAATAAAAATTTTATTCGGTTGTAACAAATGGATAGACATGTGTTACATTAAGTGGTTTTACAACCTTCAACGACTTATCCATAGGTTTAACTACTGGAATTGCTGAATTTTTAAGCAACTTCAAAACTTCTTTGTTGGTTTCTAGCACAAAATTAACATTTGGAAGTAATTTGTATGCAAAAATAAGTTTTGGAGAACCATTCTTAACAGTTATTATTTTGCTACCCTTCTTGTTTCGGGCGGATTTAGGAATAAGTGCGTATTTGATAGTTTGTGTCAAGCCATTGTCAGCAAATATACTAACCGCCTCACCTGCAACTATCTGCATAGCACCTACTACATAATCATTATCGGTCAAAGCAATACCTTTAACACCTTGGCTAACACGATTGCATGTTGCTATATCTTCTTTTGGAACAATCATACCTATTCCGCTATTGGTAAAGATTGCTACTTCTGCCTTCTTGTTATCTATCTCGACATTAACTAGTTCGTCACCGTCTTTCAACTTAATACCAGCAACAACCGATTTGCCACATAGATACTCTGACACTGGGGTCTTCTTGATCATGCCCAGCTTAGTATAGAACACCAAAATATCATCCTTTAGATTTTCGCCAAGTTCTAACATTGACACAATCTTTTCTTTTGGTTTAATACCCTTGGCATAAGAATGTATTATTGCACCCTTATCTCTAAACTTGCACTGGTTAATTGCGGACACTTTGACTTTGACAGAATTGCCTAAGTTAGTAAAGAAGAACACATTACTAGCGGTGTTGATTAATTTAGAAAATTGTGGGATCTCAGAAATTGTAGCGTTAGCACTAATATCCTTAGTTGCCAAGTTATAACTCTTCTGATTAACACTCTTAATTGTAGTTGCTGGGGTTGCAATGACATGAACTTCTTCATCCACCTCACCGCTAGCATTGTTAGTTTCTACAATCTCAAATTCTTCTGCTTTAGCAAACTGAGTTTTACGCTCTGAACCAAACTTCTTAGCAATCTCTTGTAACTCTTTCTTAACTATCTTAAGTTGCATGCTGTCACTCTTAAGTATTGCCGTGTATCTAGCAATTAGGTCTTGCAACCTCTTTAACTCTGCAACTAATTTGTCTACCTCTAGACTAGTAAGCCTTGCAAGACGCATATCTAGTATCGCCTGTGCTTGAACATCAGACAACTTAAATTTCTCAATTAATCTAATTTTTGCATCAGTTGTATTTTTACTTGTTTTGATTATTTTAACAACTGCATCGATATTCTTAATTGCAATCAACAAGCCTTGCAAAATGTGTTCTTTCTTAAGACATGCTTCTAGGTCAAATTTTGTACGATTATATATGATTTTCTTTTGATAATGTACATAGTACCTTAGATAATCAATCAACTTCAATTGCTTAGGTTTGCCATCAGCAATTGCAACCATATTGGCATTAAATGATGTCTCTAGGTCGGTTTGCTTGAATAGAGTTGCTAAAATCTTCTGAACTTTGGCATCTTTCTTAAGTTTGATAACCGCACGAGTACCTTGTCTATCTGATTCATCCACAATATCTTGGATATACGATAGATCGCCAGACTCGTCCGCTTCCTTTAATTGAGCAATCTTCTGAAGTAAAGAAGCCTTATTTACCTGATATGGGATCTCAGTAAATACAATATTTTTCTTATCATTATCTGCATTCTCTATATGAAACTTAGATCTAATAATCACTTTGCCCTTACCAGTTGCATACAGTTGTTCCATTTCGCTTTGGTTAATAATATATGCCCCTGTTGGAAAATCTGGACCTTTTAAGATCTTAAGCAAACTCTTAAGTGAAATATTGTTGTTGTCAATATAAGCACATACGGCATCGCAGGCTTCCTTAAGGTTGTGCGTAGGGATATTGGTTGCAAGTCCAACCGCTATACCCATGCTTCCGTTAACTAACAAGTTGGGAAATCTACCTGGCAACATGTCTGGTTCTTTGCAAGAGTCATCAAAGTTAAGACTCCATGTAACGGTATCCTTCTCAATATCTCGCAAAAGTTCTAGTGAAAGTGGTGTAAGTCTAGCCTCAGTATAACGCATTGCGGCTGCACCATCCCCATCAACCGAACCATAGTTACCATGTCCGTCTACTAGGCACTCGCCCATATTGAATGGTTGTGCCAATCTAACCATTGTATCGTATATACTTTTGTCACCATGAGGGTGATATTTACCCATACAGTCACCGACAATACGTGCACTCTTACGATATGGTCTATCTGGCATAACACCTACTTCTAGCATACTATATAGCACTCTACGTTGAACAGGCTTAAGTCCATCTTCTACCCTAGGCAATGCTCTATCCAGTATTACATATTCGCTATATGGTAGCATACTTTCGTGAATGACCACATCGACTGGCTTTGTTACATAACCGTCACTTGGGTTGTCAGAATTGACAACAGGTTCGACAGTCTTGGTTTTTCTTGTTCTCTTCTTAGGTGTACTAGTGTCGTCAGTATTAGTGTCTTCTTGCTTAGTAGAATTGGTTGAAACAATATACTGCGACATATCGTTTTGATTGTTTATATCTTTACTACTTTTCCTTGGCATATCCTACTTCCTGTCCTTTTCAAAATTAGATACTTTGTTGAAATTGGCATTATCTATTATATACTTCTTTCTTGCCTCTATATTGTCGCCCATCAGTGTATTAATCATCTTCTCTGCCTCGGCAACGTCTTCTAGTGTTACTTGAACCAAAACCCGTTTGTCCGGATCCATAGTTGTCTGCCACAATTGTTCTGCGGTCATCTCGCCTAACCCTTTGAAACGCTGAACTGTATAACTAGATACACCTTTGATAGCCTTAGCATAATCTTCATCATTATAGATATATGTTACATTGTCACCACGTTTGGTTATCTTGTATAGTGGTGCAATACCAATAAATAAGTGTCCATCCAAAATCAATTCTTTCATATATCTATAGAAGAATGTAACCAAAATTGATCTAATATGTGCACCATCCTGGTCTGCATCCGCCAAAATGATTACTTTGTTATACTTCAAATTGGTTATATTAAATGTATCGCCGATACCTGTACCCAAAGCACTTATTATTGTTCTAATTTCCTCATTGTCAAGTATTTGTGCCAAACGTTTCTTTTCAACATTAAGTGGTTTACCCCTTAGAGGTAAAATTGCTTGGAAACTACGATCTCTTGCTTGTTTTGCACTTCCACCCGCACTATCACCCTCAACTATGAATACTTCGTTAAGTAGTGGATTTCTGCCAGAGCAACTACTCAATTTTCCGACCAAACTATATGTGTCAGCATTATGTGCTCTACGTGTTAGATCTTTTGCTTTCTTTGCCGCCTCTCTAGCTTTTTGTGCCAAACGTGCCTTTCCAATAATTGCATTGATTACATCTTTGCCACCTTTCTTATCGGCAAAGTGCATAATATTGGCATATACTAAGTTTTCAACCTCACCTTTCACTTCTGGGTTGCCTAATTTGGTCTTAGTCTGTCCCTCAAATTGAACATTCTTCATCTTAACAGACAATACAACCGCAATACCTTCTTTGAAGTCATCATTGGTCAAGTTAGTGTCTTTGTCTTTGATTAGCCCCAACTTTCTTCCGCTATCATTAATTGCTCTAGTAAAACCAGTTCTGAAACCTGTCTCGTGTGTACCACCTTCGCTAGTAGGAATATTGTTGACATAACTAAATACATTCTCTGCAAATCCATCTGTGTAATGAATAGCACACTCCATTGCAACAAGGTCAGAGTTATCAGCAAAATAAATAGGTTCTTTGTACAAACATATCTTTTCTTTGTTAAGATATTTCATGAAATCGATTAAGCCATTGTCGTACTTATAATTAACATATCTTATCTCTGGAACTTCCCTATAAGAATTGTCGATCAAGACTAGTTCAATACCCTTATTTAGGAAAGCAAGTTCCTTAAGTCTCTTAGATATAACATCATATTCAAATTGAACAGTCTCAAATATCTTAGCATCTGGCTTAAAGGTAACCTTAGTACCAGTCTTCTGTGTGGCACACACCTTCTTCAATGGTCCTTGTGGTACACCGCCTGTATATTTGCCATTTGCATTCTTAACAGTTTTGAAATCCATTGTGTACTCATAGCCGTCTTTCCACACAACTACATTAAGCCACTCGGACAATGCATTGGTTACACTAGCACCAACGCCGTGCAGACCACCCGAATACTTATAGTTATCATTATTAAACTTACCACCTGCATGCAGTTGTGTAAATACAACCTCTACACCACTCATGTTCATAGTAGGATGCTTATCAACTGGGATACCACGGCCATTATCCTCTACAGTAACCGACCCATCAACATTAAGAGTAACAGTAATCTTGTTACCATAACCATTAGTTATTTCGTCAATTGAGTTATCGACTATCTCCCACAAAATATGATGCAATCCTTTGCTACCAGTTGTACCAATATACATACCTGGTCTAAGTCTTACTGCATCCAAACCTTCCAAAACTACAATATTGGCACTCTTATAACTACTTGCCATCTAGCCACCTCTTCAATAATTTTTCTTTTACACTGCTATTATAGCATATTTAACAAAAATCCCAAAATAAATTCAAATCGTAATTGAAAAATATTTCAAAAAAGCCTATTTTAGAAACATTTTTAATAAAACAAAACAATTAAAAATTTTTTATAAAAAACCTTCATGCCCAACTTTCTGCACTAATAGTTTTACTTATTAACGCATAAAATAAATAAAAAATGGAGAATAAAATGAATAATACAATTGTACTGACAGGTGGCGGAACAGCTGGACATGTAATGCCTAACATTGCCCTACTGCCCGAGTTAAAAAAATGCTTTAATAATATAGTCTACATAGGGAGCAAAGACGGCATAGAAAAAAAACTTATGTCAGAGTATAAAGATGTAACATACTATGGAGTTGATAGTGCAAAGTTAATACGAAAGTTGACTTTGAAAAATCTTGCACTGCCATTCACCCTAATCAAATCAATACGACAATGCTATAAGCTATTGAAAGAAATCAAACCAAAAGTGATATTTTCTAAAGGCGGATATGTCGCAGTGCCAGTTGTGATAGCTGGGTCTATGCTTAAGATCCCTATCATTGCACACGAAAGCGACTCTACTATGGGACTAGCCAACAAATTGATTTATCGCAAATGCAAAATTATGTTCTTCTCGTTCGAAGAAGCAATGAAGGGATATGAGAAAAAGGGAAAATTGTCCGGCTCACCAATACGCAAAGAATTTTACACCGCAAAACCAAGCAGTCAGTTGGTTAACAACTACAACCCTCACAAAAAGACTATACTTGTAGTTGGTGGAAGCCTTGGGAGTGTTGCATTAAACAAAACTATAATATCTGCTCTGCCAAAACTGCAAGAATATAATGTTGTCAACATCGTGGGAAAAGGGAAAAAAGATGACAAAGTAAAATATAACAACTACACTCAACTCGAATTTGTATCAGAAATATACAATCTATATGCACTGGCGGATGTCGTAATATCAAGGGCTGGTAGTAACGCAATATTTGAGTTGCTGGCAATGCAAAAGCCAATGGTACTTATTCCACTACCCAAAGACGAGTCTCGTGGTGATCAAGTAGTCAATGCAGATATATTCGCTAAGAAAAATTATGCCTACAAGTTTGATCAAAAAGATCTTAATGTCGATACATTGATTAATGCAATCAACACCACAATAAAGAACAAAAAGTTTTACATTGATCACATGAAAAAAGCAAAAATATTGGATGCTAATGATACAATAACAAATGAAATAAAAAAATATATTTGACAAAAGTTATAAAAAAATTGTCAAATATATGTATGTTTATGACAAAAAATGGCACTTTCGTGCCATTTTTTGTGTTTGTATAGATTTTTGTTTTTTATGCCTGGTCTAACAACTCTTTGATCTTTGCTTTGTCAAGATGTTGTCCGATAAATACCAATCTTATCATACGATCGCCATACTCCGGATCCCAATCTTTCTTAAATAGTTCGTCAGTTGCTAGGAACTCATCTATCTCTTCCTGAGTAAGCATAACAGCATACCATTCGCCATGTTCAGTTAAGCTCTTGCTAGTTCCAGCTTGTTCATAAAGATATGCCATATCTGTGTTATCACTGAAATACACTAAGCCTTTGGTTCTAATAATTTGTCTGCCGAAATCCATTGCACAGAAGTCATCAAACTTCAATCTATCAAATGGTCTACGGCGACAATATACATAAGTGCCAATACCATACTCTTCAGTTTCACCATGTTCGTGATCATGGTGATGATCGTGATGTTCGTGGTCGTGTTCATCGTGATCGTCATCATCATCGTCTTCGTCTTTCTCTAGTTCTTGTATCCAGCCTGCACTGGACAATGCTTTGTCGAAGTCAAACAACTTAGTATCAAGTATCTCAGATAGATCTACATTGCTGTAATCCGTTTCAATAATTTTTGCACTAGGTTGCAACTTTTTTATAACTGCTTTTACCTTGTTAAGATCATCTTTGGATACATCACTTACTTTGTTAAGTACAAGTATATCGCAGAATTCGACCTGTTGGATAATAAGGTTCTCTATATCTTCTTCGTCAACCTTGTCTTTATCTAGTGTTTCGCCACAACCAAATTCTTTTGCCATACGGATTGCATCAACAACTGACACCACCGCATCCAATTTGCATACTTCCTTATGGAACAATTCTAGCAAGTTGTCATGCAAAAACTCTAGAGTCTGTGCAATTGGAATAGGTTCACATATTCCGCTTGCTTCAATAACAATATGATCAAATTTGTTTTGTTTGATTATTTCTGCAATTTGCTCAATTAGATCTTTCTTAAGAGTACAACATATACAGCCATTGGATAATGCAACTAGACTCTCTTCTTTCTTATTAACAATTCCACCCTTTTCTATTAACTGTGCATCAATGTTAACCTCACCAATATCATTAACAATAACTGCAATCTTATAATTATTAGAATTTCTTAATAGATTGTTTAGCAAAGTAGTTTTGCCACTTCCTAGATATCCTGTAATCAATGTTATAGGTACACACTTGTTCATCATAAACATTTTTCTCCTTATAATCAAAAAATAATTAACCCATCGACATAGTGGTGTCAATAGATTAATTATCAATTTATTTTATCAAAAATACACAATTAGTCTTCGCACTCATCGTCATAATTGTCAACATTGTGATATACTTCTTGAACATCATCATTGTCTTCCAATGCATCAATCAATTTACCAAAACTACCTAGTTTGTCTTCTGGAATAGTAACATAACTATTAGGTATCATCTCTACATCTGCATTTTCAACAGCAATTTTGTTGTTATCAAAGTACTCTTTAACAGAATCTAGAGCATCAGAATCTGTATAGATCGTGAAATAATCATCTCCGATCTCCACATCTTCTGCACCAGCCTCTAGAGCATACATCATCATGTCGTCATCACTGATACCATTGCCTTTTGCAACAATGATTACACCTTTGCGATTAAACATGTATGATACACAACCTGTTGAGCCTAGGCTACCACCAAACTTATCGAAATAATGTCTAACATCTGATGCTGTACGATTTTTGTTATCAGTAAGACAATATACAATAACTGCACTTCCTGCTGGACCATAACCCTCGTATGTAATTGCCTCGTAGTTAACTGCACCTAACTCTCCAGATGCTTTTTTGATAACTCTAGTGATATTCTCACCAGGCATATTAGCAGATTTTGCCTTTGTAATTAGGTTTTTTAATCTAGGATTGCTATTTGGGTCTGCACCACCTAGCTTAACAGCTACAGCAATCTCTCTACCTATTTTTGTAAATATTTTGGAGTTAGCGGCATCGTTTTTTGCCTTAGTATGTTTGATTGAACTCCATTTATTATGTCCTGACATAAATTAATTTATTCCCCTTTAACTCGATTTAGATTATACATGATTATACCTGCTGACACGCTAGCGTTTAGGCTTTCCACACCGCCCATCATTGGTATCGCAATGGTCATAGTTGATATTTTGCGTAATTCGTCTGCAACCCCATTGCCCTCATTGCCTATTATTATACCAAATTTGTCTTTATTTGGTCTACTATTTTCTATACTTTTTCCATTCATATCACAGCAAATTATATCGCATTTTATCTCCTTAGATAGTTTTGCAATATCATCATATGTTGTTTTGACAACTTTGCACTTGAAATTATTGCCCATACTACATCTTGCGACTTTGGAAGAATAAGCGTAAGTACAATTAATGCACAATATTGTCTCATATCCGAAAGCAACCGCACTACGCATTATTGAACCTAAATTATTAGGATCTTGGATATTGTCTAGAATAAGAAATTTATCTATGTGTTGAAAATTTACATCATATTTAGGTATTGTCGCTATAGCAAAAACACCAGTCGTGGTTTCTGTTTGCGACAAATATTTCGCAACACTGCTGGAAATGGTCACACTATCAAATTTACCTTTGTGATCAAATTTCGCATCTGCGGACACCATAACTGTCTCCGTCAATCCCATATCGCATAATTCTTTAATTATTTTTGGGCTTTCAACGAGAGTTTTGCCCTCTTTCTGTGAAAAGTCTCTGTCTTGCAACTTCTTAGCATATTTAATTAATTTGTTATCCCTACTCTCTATTATCATATCTTCTCCCAGTCGGCAATTTGATTAATTTGCCACTAATATAAGTATAGCTGATATAAAGACAAAAAACAACATAACGGATGTATGTTGTTTTTTTTAGTAAAACTGCGTTAATTATGCTTGTTTTAAAGCATTTTTAGCAGTGCTAACTAGTTGAGCAAAAGCCTTCTCGTCAGTTGCAGCCATATCAGCAAGAACCTTTCTGTTAAGGTTGATATTAGCAACCTTTAGACCATGCATAAATTGGCTATAAGACATATCATTCATTCTGCAACCAGCATTGATTCTTGCAATCCATAGTTGACGGAAATCTCTCTTCTTAAGTCTTCTGCCAATATAAGCATATTGACCACTCTTCATAACTGCTTGGTTAGCTACTCTATATAGTTTGCTTCTAGCACCCCAGTAACCTTTAGCAGACTTTAAAACTTTTCTTCTTTTCTTCAATGCATTTACTGCTCTTTTAATTCTCATTATTATTTCCCTCCGATGTTAGTTTTTAGCCAACTAATAGTCCTTTAACATTCTTTTGGTCTGCCTTGGAAACGTAAGTTGCTTTTCTAAGACCTCTCTTTCTGTCTTGAGACTTTTTAGTCAAAATGTGTCTTCTGTTTTGTTTGTTTCTTTTAATTGCTCCAGATTTCTTAAGAGTAAATCTCTTTTTTGCTCCAGAATGTGTTTTTTGTTTAGGCATAATTTTCCTCTCCTTGTATATTATTTGTTAGTTGTATTAGGTGTAAGAATCATAATTATCTGTCTACCATTGATCTCTGGCTTGCTAGTCATTGTGCATACATCACTAAGAAGTTCGTAAAATTTCTCCATAATAGGCATACCCATCTGTGGATTAGCCAATTGTCTACCAAACATACGCAAACTTACCTTTACTTTGTCGCCTGCTAGCAAGAATTTTCTAACATTCTTTGCTTTGAACGCTAAGTCGTTTTCGGCAATATTCATGCTTAATTGCATACCTTTAACTTCGGCAACTTTTTGCTTCTTTTTGGCTTCTTTTTCCCTCTTAAGTGTATCAAACTTATGCTTGCCGTAATCCATGATACGACATACTGGTGGTACTGCTGTAGGCGAAATTAATACTAGATCCAACTCAGCATCTTCTGCCATTTGCATAGCCTCTAGTCTAGTAACAACGCCGTGTTGTGTACCATCTGCACCGATAAGTCTTACATTATCGGCTGTAATTTGCTCATTAATAAGTAAATCTTTAATAATCTTATACCTCCATTTCAGATTAAAAAAAGTGGACACACAATCCACCTTCTCAATTACTAAAAAAACTATTATTAATCATTTTTTTAATAAACCACACCTAGATAATCAATGTTTCCGATGGGTGAGAAGTGAACTTCTACTTTTTTGAACAATGCAATTATATCAAAGGATATATGTCTTGTCAACAGTTTTTGTTAAATAAAACAATTTTTTGTTGGCTTTTTTAATAAACGCAAGCATATTTGGAGCAAAAAAATGGGCGTTGTATGTGATGCAATAATGGAGGAATTGTTGAACAAAAAGCCTTTCATCTTTGCATCACGAGCATCCCGCCGAAAATCGGCGGAGATGCCCACAGGCACAGAGGGTGGTAATATTCTATTACCCCCCCTCTGTGCCTATACAACGCCCTATATCATCCAATCTATAAATAATCCAAAACCCTTAGTAGAATCATTGAGAAACACATGTGTAACCGCACCTATTAATTTACCGCCCTGAATAATTGGACTACCACTCATTCCCTGAACTATCCCGCCAGTCTGTTGCAATAATTCCTTATCAGTTACTCTAATAACCATGCTTTTGGCTTCGCTATTATTTTGATAATTTGTTTTAATTATCTCTATATCATATTCTTTGACCTGCTTTCCATTGATACAAGATAGTATTTTTGCCTTGCCTGGTTTGACAGTCGCTGTGCCACCAATTTCTATTTCGTTTAGATCCGCAGTATACTCTGCAATATTATATACTTTGCCATACACACCATACTCATTGTTTCGATCAACATCACCTACTGCACTATCTGTTGTATTAAATACCCCCAATAGCTGTCCTGCTTCACCTTTCTGACCAACTCTTATCCCCACAATGTTACAATTGTATATATTTCCTCCAGTTATATCTAGTGGGACACCACTCCCGTCAAGACTTATTGCATGCCCCAAAGCACCATAATTAGAGTCAGAGTCCACATAAGTCAATGTCCCAACACCCATAGCATCCTCTTTAAGCCACAATCCCAACTTATAAGTGTTCGTCTGCACATCTTTTGCGGGATATATTGTTGTGTCTTTCTCTTGTCCGTTATGCAAAAATTTTACCTTAATTCCATTTACGCAGTTATCACTATTTAAGATATCCAAAATATCTTGAACACAAGAAATATCCTTATCATTCATGCCAACAATCATATCACCAACCTGTATCCCACTATCCAACATTGGATAAGCCTTGCCAGTTTTCGTTATTATATAATTGCTTCCAACGACTATTACGCCATTGGTGTTGACCCCAAATCCAAGTGCTTTGCCACCTACAAAAACTTTGTTATCTACAACACTAACTTTGAGATTTTTAATATTAAATATGTTAAACAGCTTATATTTAATAGAATACTCTCTAATTGCATTCTCTTCTTCGGTAGTAAAACATTGTTCATACTCACGATCAACAACCGCCGACTTAGTCTGCAACAATCTACTAAATTCATCCTGCGACATAACAATATTGTCGTCCATCATAATGATATCATACGGAACAAAACACAGTATCATTGTTAAAACAAACGAAATTATACAAAAAATTAGTACCTTAACCTTGCTTGTTCGCATATCACCCACCATAGAAATTAATATTACAATGATAGTGTATGCAGAATTGGACAAATTATCAGTAGAAAGAAAAAACGGTCAACAATAGTCAACCGCTTATATTTATTATTTAGACTTCTTTTGAGATTTCTTCTTGTTTGCTACATTTCTTTTTGATTTAGCAGGCTTTTTCTTAGTATATTTCAAAGCTTTGATATAGCATCTACGTTTCTTATGGAACACCCTCTCGTAATCAGCAAACTGATTTTGAATAGTAATATTGTTTTCCAACTGCAACAACGACTCAAGATATTCGACCTTATCTTCGATGAAATTATTAAGGATCTTATTAAATATAAATGCCGTAACACCTTTTGTCCTATATTCTTGATCAACAGCAAACAACGCAAGATCGCAAACTTTTGGGTGCTTCAATTCTTTTAGTAGTCCAAAAATGTGTGGTGTAACCAACTTGCCCTTCATCTTCTGCATTGATTTAGCAAAATTAGGAAACGCAAGGCCAAAGCCAATCAATTTGTCCTCTTTGTTAACAACAAGGCACATATATCTTGGGTTAACTACTAGTTTAAATTGACTTACAAACTGTTCTTCTAACTTCTTAGTAATTGGCACAACTCCATACAAAGGCGCGTAACAATCGTTAAGAAGCTTAAATATTTGATCCTTATATTTGTTGATCAAGACACTCTTACTCTTAATTTTAATTTCTCTAAAACCATATCTCTCAGAGATCTTGTCTACTAGCCTTGTTGTTCTCTCATCAACATGATCTGGCATAATTATTTTGTATTCTAACCAGTCAACATCCTTAATATAGCCAAGCTTGTCCAAGTGGTCCTTGTAATATGAATAATAATAATTCTCTTCAAATGTAGACAATTGATCAAAGCCTTCAATCAAAAGTCCCTCACGCTCTAGGTCATTAAATCCAAGAGGTCCATGAACGGCATCCATTTTCTTACTTTTTGCCCATTTTTCTACTGCATCAAACAATGCCTTGGATACATCATAATCGTCAATAAAATCTACTCTTGAGAATCTGACCATCTTTTTGCCAGTCTTCTCATTGCTGGCATTTTGCAAAATGCCAGCAATTCTACCCGCTAACATTCCATCCTTGTACGCCAAATAATATACAGTTTCGCAATCTTCATAGTTTGCATTTTTCTTTGGACTGAAAATACTCATCTCATCAGCAATAATCGGTGGGACAAAGTATGGACAATCCTTATATAATTTCAATTGAAAATTAACAAATAATTTCTGTTGTTTTTTTGTTTTAACTTCTACTATCTCTACCATAACTTACTATCCTATGTAAAAAATCTTTTATTAGTATAAACAATATTACTCCTTTAGTCAATTGATTTTCTGGCTATCAACGATTAATCTCTGCCCAACAAACAATTTTTTTGTTTTCAGATTGTTAATTTTGACCATTTGGGCAACATCAAGACCAAATTGACTACAGATCTTATCTATCGTATCCATAGGTGACACTATATAGGTTGCACCACAATTACATTCTTTGATAATAACATTGTTGAGAAATATATCATCACTATTAGCTACAAAACCTTTCTTGGCTAAAGTATCAACTGTGTCGCTACTACCAACCTTATACATTACATCCTTAGGAAAATTGGCAATAACATATACCCCATCATCACTACCAGAGATTGCCTCAGCACTCACTCCATTGTACATATTGTCTATCACAGACTTGTTCTCTGACTTAACAGAGCCATATACCAATCTAACCTTCTGCACATTAACCTCCTGTTGCATAAAAGCAAATATATATTATGTAATATTTATATTATCATAAATAATACATATATGATAATAGAACTAAAAAAAACAGATTAAATAGAGGTGATATTATCAAAAGCATTATTAGATCATTATTTACTATAACAGTCTTCAGCGTAGCAACCAGAGCATTTGGATTTCTGTACAAAATCATCTTATCTAGATCTATATCAACCCAAGCACTAGGTGTCTACAACATTGCACTAAGCATATTCTCAGTACTGGCAACTATACTATGTAGTGGATTAACAATTGCTTTGTCCAGAATGGTATCAATCAATTATAGCAAAAAAAGCACTGGACAAAATAACAAACTAATGTACTGCGGACTGATTATTTCAATTGCACTTAGTTTGATATTAACAGCATTACTATTATTAGGTAGACCACTTCTAACACAATCGGTTGCAGGCAATGACGGATGGGTACTATTAGTTATTATGATACCGTGTCTAATTAGTAGTGCTGTATATACACCATTTAGATCTTACCTGATGGGTAGAGAAATGTTTTACCAAAGTAGTATGGTGGAATTTGTTGAACAAATACTGCGTATAATTGTGTTCTTTATTATCTACATAGTATGTCAATCTGTGTCTACAATATATGCCCCTGCCATAGCCATGAGTATAGCAGGCATAGCAAGTACAATTTTAGGCATAATGTATTACAAGAAAGCAGGCGGAAAAATACAACATTGCAAAAGTCAATACAGTATAATAATCAAACGCAGTACGCCAATCACTCTAGTAAAACTGTTATCAGTTATCACTATGCCACTACTTACAATAGTTATGCCACTACTACTTGTTAAGTATGGTTACAGCAATCAACAAGCATTGTCAGAGTTGGGCATAGTTACCGGAATGGCACTACCTCTACTTAGTATCCCAGGAACAATAATAGGATCATTAGCAGTTGCAATTTTGCCATCAATCACTACCTTGTATGCCAACAATAAACAACAAGAAATATCTCGTCAGGTCACCTCTGCAATAACATTTACACTTATTACTACAGCCATTTGTGTACCAATATTTTTTGTCTTTGGACAAGAAATTTGTAACATAATCTTTGGCAACGAAATGTCAGGAATATTGCTAGAAAAGTCTTGCTGGATAATGATACCAATGGGCGTAAACCAGATTACTACAACCATTCTTAACTCTATTGGATATGAAAAGCATACTTTTGCATACTATCTTATTGGTGGCATGTTTTTGACAATAGTTATGATATTATTGTCAAAATATCTTGGTATTATGTCATTTATATATGCTTTAGCAACAAATTGTATAATTATAAGTTTATTAAATATTTTTAAAATTTCAAAACATGTTAATATTAGGGCTAGTGTAATAAAAGATGCTGTGTGGATAACTTTAGCAATAATTGCAACTATATTATTGGGTAATAATCTTAGTAATTTACTCAATAAATTATTATCACCTTTTATCAATATTTGTATAATTAGTATAATAATGATATTCTCATTCTTTGCTCTATTATTGGCAACATCAACTATTAAGATTGCAGATATTAAACGCATAAAATTGAAAAAGAAAAATGTATAGAAAATCGAGTATATGTCTACAATCTATAACATGACATTTACAATTATTTCAAGAAGTATTATTATTTATATTTTGGTATTGTTTTTGTTGCGTATTATGGGTAAGAGACAGATAGGTCAAATGCAACCTTACGAATTTGTTATTACCTTGATCATTGCTGATCTGGCAACAATCCCTATGGCTGATACCGCCCTACCACTACTGCATGGAATTATCCCCTTGCTTACTTTGTTGTGTATTCATTTCTTATTTACAGTACTGGAAAAGCGATCAATATGGATAAGAAAAGTATTGAATGGTAAACCAGTTATTCTTATTGACCAAGATGGAATAAATTATGAAAATCTTAAACTAGTCAATATGAATTTCAACGATCTGCAAGAAGGATTGCGAACGGCTGGATACTTCAACCTAGAAGAGATACTTTACGCTATTATTCAGACCAATGGAACACTTACTGTACTGCCTAAGGCTGAATATGCTCCGCTTAATGCCCAAGCAATAGAAAAGGAAGTGCCTCAATCTAGTCTACCTATTATATTAGTTGCAGAAGGTAAACTGATGAAGGAAAATGCAGAACTAGCAAAGATACAAGAAAGTTACCTTAACAAATATCTTGTAAAAAATGGTATTAACAAAATAAAGGATGTATTGCTACTTACCATAAACACACAAGGTAAAATATATGTTCAAGCATACAATAGCAAAGCAAAAACTATAGAAACCGATTACTCGGGAGACTGGTAATATGAAGAAAACTATAATTATAATTATTATTGCTGTACTGCTTAATGCTTTTGCAATATATGAAGTAGTCAGTGTAAGCAATTTCAATGCCACTTTGCAGAGCAACGTTATGTCACTACCCAAGAAATACGAAGAAAACAAATCTAATATATCGGTACTTACTGAGGATGTAAAGGTAATAGGACAATTATGGGAAGATAATGAAAATAAACTATTTCTTATATTTAGTCACAAAGACTTAAGTGCAACATCGGATTCTATCAATAGGCTACTATCCTACACCGAAAATAACGATTACATTAATGCTTATGTCGAAGTAAAGCTGTTAGTAAGTTATGTTGATAAGAATACTTCAATTATGGGCTTCAATGTTCAAAATGTATTATAACTAATGCAGGTTAAATTGTAAACTAGACAAAAAACCAATAAGTCTGCAATTTCTAAAGTATAAATAAAATAAAACTATCTAATATAAATAGTAAGAAAAAAGTTGAGCTATCTAACCAATAATGGTTAAAAATTAGTTCAACTTTTTTTATATTCTGACAGTCCGAACATTAAAGTTATTTGTTAGATATAATGTTATAATAATTTATTAGATAAAATATTATAACAGATTCTATCTTTTTCTAATATTAACAGCAATTAATCCAGAGATTGCTCCTAGGATAGAGCCAAATAAGATATCAGTAAAAGTTGTTAACCCAACTGACATTGTACTACTAAGAATTGAAAATACTAAGTATGATAGTATGGCATATAACAGTCCGATAATAAGTCCTTTTACAAAACCTTTGCTAGATCCCTTAAGAGCAATTAATACACCAACAAAAATACTAACCGCCTTGATTACTTGATTGATAGGCATTATCCAACCATCTGGGATATTAGCAAATCTTATTATAATAGCAAAAATTATTATTAGTGCCATAGAGATAATAAGTGAAAATATTGTTCCTTTTGTGATCTCCAACGCAACACTACCGTTTTTTAAGTTCTTTACTTTTTCCATATATTTCTCCTTAAAAAATATCTAATATTATAAGCGTCAACTTATCAATAAATTGTATGTTAAATAACTCATACAATATGTCAGTATTATTTTATTTTGAGGCAGTTTTGTCGAAAATGCAAAAAAAATACCCCTAAGAATTGCTTAGAGGTATTATATATTTATATTGTTTAGATAATTTCAAGATTTTTAGCAAATATCTTCTTAAACTCGTTAGCCAATAGCATTGCATATTTGATCTCAAGCCTTGCATCTGTAGCACAAACAGTCTTAACAATAACACTATCACCCAAGATGTCACAATTGATATCAGATATACTTGCCTTGCCTGTTATATCCAAGCCTTCTGCCAATTTCACAATCATAGCAAGCTTCTTGACAGCATCTAGATCTTCTTCTGTTACAAGATCCTTATACTTAACCCAATCTGCTAGATTGAAGTTGTCTGCATCACGCAATTTTGCAACAAATCCTGCAAGAACCAACTCGCTATGGGTCAATCCATATAAATCGCTATTGATGATTATTCCAAAAGACGCCTTAACACTTTCGATTCCGTTAACTCTTCTGCCACAATCAGACATGTAACTAGCAACACGCAAAATCTTGGTGTATGATCTAGGCAACTTGTGTATAACTTTCAACTGCTTAAACAGTATCATGCTTAAGTTATATACTTGTGAGAACGCCTCTTCTTTGCCGTCATACGCCTCAACATTGGCTTGCAATGAATAACCAACATTATCCGCAATTGGCTTTTCCATAGTTAGTGGCAAAACATAGTTGAATAATACTCCATATTCGAAGCCATACTTGGACACAGCAACATCGGTTCTGTTCATCTTATCAAATAATGCCTCTACAATAGATATGCCCGCTTGAATATAATATGTATCACTTACAGATATACCCTTTAACTTATTAGATATACCCGTAATTGTCTTAACTGCATTGTATACCTTGTCTATATCTTGTCTAGACATCTCATAATTATGCTCAACATCTAACGGATACTTTCTTGCTCTACGACTTATTACACCAATATTGCGGAATACACTGCCGGTACCTATCAATTCCCACTCTTCTGGGATTTCGTCAAAAGTCCAGTTCTCTAGCAAATCAATCTGCTTAGCAAAGAACTCTCTCATAGCAGAACACTTTTCTTCGCTACTTCCTTCGAAATTAGCGAATTCATTCTCTAGATTGATTTTGCCATAAGGAATAATGATAGTTGAAAGAACTGTACGGCGATTGTAATATAGGATATTGGTTGAATAATCAGCAACATCAATAATAACACCCTTAGGCTTGTTCATAGTATTGATAACTGCTGTGTATACATTGTTGATAGTTGTTTCTGGAGTTAAGATCTCAAAACGGAAAGTAGAAACATTGGCAACCTCATTAATAAATCCATTGCAGTTCTTCGCTTGCTTAACCACATCAGTTACATAGCAAAAATTTTCTTTTACTCCATTTTTGTTCAAAATCTCTTTGAAAATAGATAGTACTTCGGTTACTTCGCCAATAACTGAAGATTTAATAATCTGTTCTTTTTCAAAATCTTTAGTTAAATCAATAGGAATAGTCAAACAATCCCTTACTGTAAAAGATTTGTTAGGAAAAACATCCACTTGTTGCATTCTTAAATATTTAGTATTTAATTCGATAATTGCTATTTTTTCCAAAATATATCTCCTTGGTTAAATCATATAAATAATTTGCACAAAATTGATTTGTTACTATGTAAATTATTTACAAAGCAAAATTCTCCATTTAACTAATTGAATTATATCACATAAAAACAAAATTGTACACCATAAAATTAAAACTTTTGAAAAAACTTAAATAATATTTAACCCATGTCGTTACAAAAAAACTTAGGAAACGATAGCGTCACCTAAGTTAATATGTTATATATTATTCGTCAATGGCCTCTACTGGACATACACCAACACATGTACCACAATGAATACAAGTATCTTGATTGATGATTGCCTTGCCAGTATCCATAGAGATTGCTCCAACTGGACAAGCACCTGCACATGTACCACATCCGATACATTTATCTTGATTTACTAACATATTTCCTCCCAAACATATGCCAAATATAAAGCATATAAATAATTTTTTGATTATGGTCAACTTAGAACTCTAGTCAACCATAATACGGAGTAATAATAACACAAGAATATCTATTTTGGCAAATTAAAAATGTTATAATATAAAAATTATTTCTTATCAAACTGAAATCTGTGATACTTGGATCTAATATATACATCCTTTGTCAAATAATTGTCTGACTTATATTGACTGATAGAATCAAACAACTGAAATAGTCCTATAAAGATAAGAAATATACCAAAATATATCCTAAGTTGCTCGTTAGACATTGTTGTTGCTAACCAAGCCGAAAGAACCGAGCTTACTACACCGGTTGCAACAATCAGTAGTCCTATTTTGGTTTCGACTAATTTATTCTTATAATGTATAATCAGTGCAACGATCGCTGTGGGGATAAACACAACCAAGTTGATACTTTGCGAAATCTTCTGTTCTACATCAAGAAGCAGTGTAAGGATAGGAATCAAAAGTGTTCCGCCACCCATTCCCATACCAGCAATCACTCCACCAAATATGCCTGCAACTATATACCATATCCACATATTATTCACCTACTGTCCTTTTAGAATATAAAACTATATTTATGGCTAAATATTGCGATTATTCTGCTACTTGCATAGTACCTATAATGATTGCACAATTAGCCATACTCCACCACCTAAAATAACAAAACTAAATATAAGTTTTAATAGCTTATTGTTAAGGCTCTGCAATAGGTATGCACCTACAATTCCGCCAACAACAAAACCAATGCCAGTAGTCCATGTCTTATCCCACTGGAAATATCCATTGAGTAAGTACATCACAAAACTGGCAATACTAAGCGGTAGCATTATTAATATAGTAGTTGCGTGTGACTTCTTCTCTTCTAGCCCTACTAAATATGTAAGCGTAGGAACGCAAATCATGCCTCCGCCACCACCCCAAAAGCCGTTGATAAAGCCAATTATTAGTCCTATTGTCAATAAGAATAATGGCGTTTTTTTGCTTGCTTTCTCTAGGCTATACTTCTTAGTAGAATACGCAACATAATAGATATTTGCTTGTCTTTCCATAGTATTATTGTTTTCTTTTTGTTCAAATATATTCATCAAAATATATAGTTGGATGAATAATAAATAAATATTGCACCATACTAGAATTGGGAAATTTTACCAATTGCACATATTAAACATTATAGGTCAGACACTAGAAAGCGGTAAACTTTTTGAAATTTTGGGACAAAAGTAAAGTGATTTGCTTGTCTTATGAAAAAGATTATTATATAATAATCAAGTTAATAAAATTAATTTACTAAAGGTAGGCTTGAAATGTCAAAAAATTTAACAAAAATAAAAAACTTCTTGGGCAAGATAATTATTGTGCTTGGCATTATCTGTTTAGCATTGTTTGCTAGAGTAGATATCAAGAGTGCTAAGACAGTTTTTGCATTGAACAAGAAAGATGTAAGTGAAGATTTTCTTACCAATCCCAACTTCTATTCCACTAGTTCTAGCAACATTGCTTCTAATAGTCACTGGTCCACAGTAACACCAGATGATGAAGACAATGCTTCTAGTTTCAAGAAAGGTATAGTGAATGTTGAGAAGATCGAACAGACAATAAACGAAGATACAGACAAGACAACCGCTGGTTCTAATGGTGTTATTGTTAATAATCTATGGAAAAACTATGGATTGTTTGAGTCCCCTGGCAAAGTGAGTTCGGTTGAGATAGGTTCTGAAAACACAGATGGTGTCAATAACTATCTTATGATCAACGCATACAACTTCTCGGGTCATATTGGCTACAAGAGTGACAGTTACACATTGCAGAAAGGTTCTTACTATAAGATCGCCGTTACCTTGAAGACAATTAACAAAACAATTGATGTTGATGTTAAAGACGACAAGGATGACGAACTTACAACTGAAACAAGATCATCAGATGCTAGTGCATCAATATATCTAGATGGTATCTCTGATAGCAAAGCTGCTACTAAGTTCGAGAATTTGAAAACTAACAATGCTTGGAAGACATATTACTTCTACATTAGCACTAATTCCTTCACTGCTGAAAGCAACATCAATATTCAGTTGTATCTAGGTAGCAAGACTAATCAATGTCAAGGTGCAGTATTCTTCAGCGAAGTAAAGATCGAGCAATATTCTGAATCTGAGTACAACAAGGAAGCAACTGAGTCTAGATTGTCTGACAGCAATGTTAACGGCATTGATCTTAACAATGCATACGATTATACACTTGTTAGCAACGGAAACTTTGAGAAAGGTCTAACCAACTGGAACATTATTGGTTCTGCAACTACTGGTGATGTATTTGTAACAGCATTTGATACTAGATCCAATGGTTATCTAAGAGGTAACAGCAAATACCCTGCTATCCCTAAGAACAACAACTCAAGTTCCAGCAACGTAAATGCAATTGCAATATATAGTAACCCAGATGACAACAAGTCAACATATTATGGTGTAGAGAGCAATACATTTACTATCAAGCAATATGGATTGTATCGTATCAGTCTATGGGCTTATAGCGATAGTGGTTCTAGCAATGGTGCTTATATTACCCTATTTGATAACGACAATGACACTAAAACAATTTCGCAACAGATATCTACTAGTGTAAGCAGTGATAGCAAATCTCTAACAAATGATTGGACAGAGTATGAGTTCTATGTTCAAGGTCACTCCCTAAGAGATTGTAATCTAAAGCTTCAATTGACAATAGGTAAAGATTCTTCGAAAGATTCTACAGTTAACTATGCAATGTTTGATGATATTAGAGTACAGGAAATCAACTATTCGCAATACAATTCTGGCAAAAAGAGCACAAACACTCTAGCAATGACCAGCACACAAGATAGTTCTTATCTAATTGCCAATAATAATTTTGACGATGTTAAGAACGAAGATATGGACACTAACAAGCCTCTTACCCCAGCAGGCTGGACACTTAACTCTGTAAGTGATAGTGTTTATGCTGGTGTAATCAATACTAACGCAGGGGCATTTGCAAGCAAAGTATCTAACTATGGAAAGATAAGCAATTTGCTTAACCCTGGCAAAATTGATCAATACAGTCCTACAGACATCAACAATGTATTGATGATGGGCACATCTAGCACAAATAAGACTATAACTTACACTACTGAATCTACATTCTCACTATCCGCCAATTCTTACTACAAGTTGTCATTTAATGTATTTACACAAGAACTAGGTGATAGCAACAAGGGTGCTGACTTCTATATCACAGATTCTAACAATGTTCAATTGATTGCAATTGAAAATATGAGAACTAATAGTGCTTGGGCAACTTACACATACTACATTGCAACCAATGCATCCGCTAAAACTTGCAATGCTATACTAAATTTATCCAACACTGCTTGTTATGCTTATTTTGATAATATTCAATTAACTAGCATAACTAAAGATCTATACAACGAGTTAATTGAAACTAAAAACGAAAATCAATTTGTTGACTTAAACAAAAACTATCTAACTGACACAAACAACTGGACAAAGTCAAGCAACGGAACACCTAATGCTAATGTTGGTTTCATCAAATCTTCCGATTATGATATCTCTGTAGATGGTGAAAAAATTATATATATCTCTTCCAACACAGGTGACACCAACTATACTTTAACTAGTGTGGATGACATATCAGTTACTGCCAATTCATTCTACAAGTTAACTGCATATATTAACACTTATGATATCAGAAAATTTGCTTCAGACAATAACACTGAATATGGTGCTAAGTTCTGTATCAAATACAATGACAAAGTAAACGGAATATATAATATTACTACCGATGCTAACGAGTTCGTGAAATACACAATATATCTTGCAACCAATGACACCACTACCCTAAAACTTATCTTAGGATTGGGTAACGAAGACAATCTAGTATCGGGTACAGCATATTTCACAAAAATTGAAGTAACTAAGTTTGATAGCGAAACCGCTATGAACGATGATCGTGCAATTGTTAGTGATAACACCAGCACATATATCGAGAAACAAGTAACTAAGACAGAGGATGGCGACAACTCTGACGAAGATACTAAGACTACAACCTACTCACCTAACTGGTTAGCAATAAGCAGTTTGATCACCAGTGTTGCTATGGTTGCTGCAATTATCGCTTTCTTTATTAGAAAAATTGACTTCAAGAAAAAGCGTAAGAAAGTTACAACAAACTATGACAGAAGAAAAACCCTAGACAAGAGATATGATATCAAGGAAAGAATTGAATACAGAGAATCTCTAATTGAGGGACTAAACAAGGATCTAGAAGATATCAAGAACACAACTAAATCATTTAAGGCAGACTATGACAACAAGCTTAACCAATTGAAGACTTCTGCTGATACATCTAGTGAATCTCTAAGAAAACAATATGACGATCTAGAAGCTAAGAAGTTGGAGATATCAAAAGTGCACAATGCTAAGATAGCCGAAGACAAACTTCATGCTTCTAAAGAAGAAGACATCAAGTACAATGAAGAAGTTGCTGTAATAGAGAAAGAGCAAAAAGTAATCTCTATCAAGATAAAGCATATCGACAAAGTATATGACAAAGAGAAAGTCAAGTACGAAGAATTGATTGCAAGATCCGAAAAGAGACAAAAAGAAATCAAGGATGAAATAGAGAACATCCGCAAAGAAATCAAGTCTATTAACGAAGAGTTAATCAATCTAAATACTAATAACAATAGTAAATAAAAAAGTAAGAGCCTAATAGGAATATTAGGTTCTTATTTTTATGCTATTTCTTACTGGTTTTATAATTGCGATTATAGATATGTGTAATTTTGTAATAAATAATGTAACTATCCAAGAATACATACATTGCAGGGACAAAAAGTACCATGTCAACAATCCAAAATGAAACAAACAAGTAATTGTCTACCCTATCAAATGTGGCGATATTGTAGGCATCACCATTAATGTTAAGTACTATATTATTATTGTGGAGTGTTGTATATATGTGATTGCTTAAATCTGTATTATTATTTGTATCATACTGAGCAATTGTGCTATACAACTCGTTGCTAGGATGTCCGTATGTGTTTTTGCCGACAGATACAAAAATATTCTCTGGCTTCAACGCTTCTAATAGATCCAGGCTAGTACTATATTTGCTTCCATGATGTCCAGCAACCAAGACATCTACATCCGTATCAATGTCATTAAGCCGTGCGTAACTTAAGTATTGTCCCTCTATATTAAGGTGATCGGATAGTCCAATATTATGCCCGCTATCCCCTGCTAGCAATGTTTTGATGCCATTATACTCTATTAAAACAACTGCACTATAGTCATTAGTGTTATCATAATAACCTAGTGTTGGAGCCAACCATTTACAATTAATATTACCTAGTTCTAGTTCTAATCCAGCATGATTATATAATATATTGGAACTGCTCTTGGTTAAGTTGTCCATAAATATTTGATAATCGGAACTATATTGGTAGTCGTGATATCTCATTGCATCACTCATGTCTGGGATGACGATATTCTTAGGGTGATATTTGGTCAAAATATTATTTGCGTTGCCACTATGGTCATAATCAACATGAGATAATATCATATAATCAATATTGCCACCATCTTTTAGCAATATCTTGTCTATATATTTATCAACCAGATTCCAGTCATCAACTTTGCCTGTGTCATAAATAATATTGGCATCACTACAGTGTATCATAACCGCTAAAGCCTGCCCAACATCCACTATATGTATCTGGCAATCATCATCAAACTGCGAATAATCGGGATATAATTTCATTGCAAGATTGAAAAGTGATGTAAAAGGAAGAAGCAAAAGAATAATCATACAGATAGCAAAATAAATACAAGATTTCTTCTTATACTTGCAAGTTAACTCATCTCTATTAAGTCGTGTAATATTATTCTTTAATTTTCCTATCATAACAATAAATATATTAGCACATTTGCCACAAAAACTCAAAAAATATTTTAATTTATAAAAATATATGTTACAATAAATATATCTAATAACAAAAGAAGCGAGAGAAAATGTTTGTAATTACTCAAAACTGGTACAATCTACTAAAAGATGACTTTGATAGTCATGAATACAAGAATTTAGAGCAGTTCTTAACTAAAGAATATAAGACCAAGACAATATATCCTAAGCCAGAACAAGTCTTTAATGCTCTTAACCTAGTAAAATATAAAGATGTGAAAGTTGTAATAATTGGGCAAGATCCTTATCACAACCCAAATCAAGCACATGGGCTTAGCTTTTCGGTCGAAAAGGATGTTAATTTGCCACCATCACTTGTCAATATATACAAAGAGTTGCATGACGATCTAGGCTGTTATATCCCCAACAACGGCAACCTAACCAAGTGGGCAAAGCAAGGTGTATTATTACTTAACTCAGTGCTAACTGTAGAAAAAAATATGGCAAATAGTCACAAAGGCAAAGGCTGGGAGAAGATAACAAGTAAGATAATAAAACTACTTAATGAAAGAGAAGATCCAGTAATATTTCTCCTATGGGGCGGAAGTGCCAAACAGATAGGCAAGGATATTGACCGTAGTAAGCACTATGTTTTGACCGCTGTGCATCCTAGCCCATTAAGTGCCAATCAAGGTGGCTGGTTTGGAAACAAACATTTCAGCAAGACAAATGAAATATTGGTAAAATTGGGCAAGCAACCTATTGACTGGCAAATAGAAAATATATAAAAGGATAATATAATATGAAAATATTGCTAGGTGAAATAGCACCATTTTTCGTAATTTTGATTATGCTAGGCGTAACTGCAATAGTGTCGTCATTGATAGTAATAATCGAGAAAAATAAAACAAAAAACCTATATACAATTAAACAAAAAGCATCACTAAAAAATGCCAACATCAAGCTTGTTACTTCCTATTGTTCCCCTGCAGAAATGCATTTCTTAGAGCAATTGCACAAGGCTTTGCCAAAAGACTTTATTGCTTTCCCTTACGTGTCACTAGAAAAAATATTAGAACCTGATGGTGACAACAAAGTAGACTTCAATATTGCAAGTTCCAAAATTGTTGATGTGTGTATATTTTTGCAAAAAACTATGGAGCCTGTCTTGGCGATTGATCTATACACATCCAATCCTCTTAGTCAGACACTAAAGAAAATTGATGAAGATGTAATAGGAATGTTGAAAAAAGTTAACTTACCACTTGTCCAAATAAAACTTCAAGAAACTTATGATATAGATATCCTAAAAAGTGACCTTTTGAACGCAATGAACCCTATTGTTTTTGCAAAAATCAAAAAATAATGTGCAAAATTTACGCACATTATTTTTTTATACTTTATTTATATTGTTTATTATTTTTGTTAGTTTTGCCATGCATTGCTGAGCAATAGCAACATCTCGGCTCTCTACACTTAGTCTGATAACAGGTTCTGTACCTGATGGTCTAACTATTATGTAACAATCGTTTTCTAGTTTTTTTATTTTTTTCTGCAATTTTGCAACAAATGTCTTATCGTCAAATTTTGCCCTACAATCAGCAGATATTGCAATATTTTTTTCTATAACTGGATATTTGGTCATTAAGTTCAAATAATCTCTTATGTCTAACTTATTGACAATTATTGCTTTAAGTAGATATAGAGCATTGAAGAGTGCATCGCAAGTGGTGTTGTAATCCGAAAGGACTATGTGTCCGCTTGGCTCTCCACCTAAGTTGTAGTTTTCGCTTCGCATCTTATTAATAACATTTTTGTCACCCACATCTACCCTTACCAGCCCTATTCCTTCGTCTCTCAAAGAAGCCTCTATACCTCGATTGGTCATAATTGTGCCAACTATAGTCGATCGATTAAGTTGGTTATTGGACTGCATATATTTTGCCAAAACATACAAGATATCATCACCATCTAGGACTTTGCCGTCCGATAAGACAACTCGCAATCTATCTGCATCACCATCAAAAGCAAAGCCATAATCACAGCCATGATCAAGCACTTCTTGTCTTAAATGTTCTATATGTTGAGCACCACAATTTCTATTGATATTGTGTCCATCGTTGTGATTGGCAATACACACCACATTAGCACCTAATTTCTTGAAAAGTACTGGTGCGATATGATAGTTAGAACCATTAGCAGTATCAAGTGCGATATTTAGTCCAGTAAGATCCAGGTTGATTGAATTAATTATGCTATTTACATAATTATCGACATACTTCTCAGCACCAAAAACACAGCCTTTGTTAATAGTCAATACTCGGTTATCTTCATCAATATATTGCTCGATTGTTTTTTCCTCTTCTTGACTGCATTTTAATCCAAAACGATTGATTATCTTGATGCCATTCATTTCCCACGAATTGTGCGAAGCAGTAATCATGATGGCAAAGCCTACATCCATAGTTTTGGCCAAATACGATACACAAGCAGTTGGAACAACACCAAGCATATAACAATCTATTCCGGTATCCATAATTCCGCAAGATACTGCATTGGCAATCAAGTGATTACTAATTCTGGTATCAGTGCCAATAATTACCTTCTTAGTATAAAAGTTGTCGTTAATATATCTTCCTACTGCATAACCGACCCTGTATGCCAACTTACTATCTAACCCGTTGTCAATTTCTTCACGTATTCCATCTGTTCCAAAATATTTCATAACAACCTACTTTACATATTTATTACATGTAATTTTTATGAAAATATATTGGATATTGTTACTATTCGGTTGTAAGTATTACGATTGCGTTAGAATATACCTTGTACTTGTATGTAGGCGTTTGTGATACTACAAACTCACCTTCACCTGCTACCTGATATTGCAAGCCCAATTCTTTTAGTAGCAAAATTGCCCTTGTTAAAGACATTCCCACTAGATCTGGAACTTCAATATTTCTTTCCATTCGTTTTTTGTCAGCCTCAATATCTTCGGTTGGAGCGATATTTTTGATATCAATTATGTCTTGAAATACCAATTTAGCATAAGGTGTAGCAACAATACTGCCATAATAATTACCCATGCTAGGTTCATCTGCTATAATTAGCACCACATACTCTGGGTTGTCGGCAGGAAAACCACCTATAAATGATGCTATGTACTTACCACTAATTCCGTTGCTATCGTACTTTTGACTTGTTCCTGTTTTGCCACCCACACGATATCCCTCGATGAAAGTTCCAATACCTGTATAGTGTTTTACTACTTCCTCAAACATTACCTTAATCTTGTCGCTAGTGTCCTCACTGACCGTTCGATTAATTAGCGTTGGTTGATTTTCTTTAACAACTCTGCCGTCAGAGGTTGATACTTTCTGCAAGAAATATGGCTTCATTAGATTACCACCATTAAGAACACTACATATCGCTGTTATTAACTGCAAAGGTGATACCGCAATTGCTTGACCAAAACCCATACGTGCTAAGTCTACATTTTTGATATTTTCTTTCTGCATAAGTATTCCGCCCGCTTCACCAAAGAAATCTACCTCAAGCGGTTCACCAAAACCATATTTAGCAAAATAATCATAAAACTGATCAACACCCAATCGCAATGCTAGGTCTGTAAAGACTGCATTACAACTATTGCACAAGCCCTCGGTTAGCGACTGGCTTCCGTGTCCTGTATGTTTCCAGCATTTGATCTTCTCTCCATCTATTATTACATAACCCGGGTCATAAAATCTATCTGACAAATGTGCCTTGCCAGCATCCAAAGCAGCTGCCATTGTTAGCACCTTAAATGTTGAACCCGGTTCATAAACATCTACAATACTTAGGTTCTTCATTGCATTCATCAGTTCTTCAATATTATCTCGATTGGGGTTATTAAGGTCATAACTAGGCTTATTACTCATAGCAAGGATCTCGCCTGTGCTGGCACTCATAACAATGCCTGTAGCAGTCTTTGGCTTCTGTTCGTTACATAGTGTCACTAAAGCATTTTCTAGCGACTGCTGGATCTTTACATCAACTGTAAGAGTCAGATCCAATCCGTCAACACTATCCACATATGTATACAGGCTATTATCTATTTCCACACCTTTGACATCGCTAGTTATATTGTAATAACCTCTAGCACCTGCAAGATAATCGTTATAATACATCTCTAGTCCTGCTTGACCGGTGTTGTCTATATTGGTGATACCTATTATTTGGCTTGCCAGATCACCCTGAGGATAGTATCTTTTGGTGTTTTCACTATAATACACTCCTGCCAAATTATATGTATTTATATCATTAACAGCACTTGCTTCGACCTGTTTTTTTATTAAGATTTCACTTACTTTGGTGGTAGTTATTTTGTTATAAAGAGCCTCATAGTCCATATTTAGAACCTTGGATAGTGCCACAGCAACTTTGCTACTATCCTGAACCATACTAGGTCTAACATATATGTCATAAGAAGAATAACTTACGGCTAGAGGGACATTATTGCGATCTACAATTTTGCCTCTAGTAGCCTCAATAGGCAGTGATCTTGTCCACTGTCTGGATGCAAGATTATTAAGCCATCCACTCTTGATCAGTTGCAAATATCCTAGTCGAAATATGATGATAGCAAAAAGAAAAGTTACTAGCAGGAAAATCCCTAGTAACTTCTTTTGTATATGATAAGATGAATTATTCAATTGTTATGTTTATCCTCCAAATATAGAAGATATAAAATTGCAAACTGCGTCAAACCAGTTAGTTGAGCCTTGTAACCTAGTGACAGTGTTTGTATTATTTAACTCTACATATATGATTTTGTCATCATCAAGTGTTGTATATCCATTAGATTCCAACTCGGAACTAATACCAGTTGTGTCATTTAGCGAAGACAAATCTTTCTTCAAAGAATCAACTATGGTTGTTTCAGTAGCAATATTACTCTCTAGTATTTGTATGCTAGAAGCTGTCGCACTTATGCACACAATGTTGTATATTGCTAAGAACAATAGCATTGCTGTAACAGCAATAGTCGTTGCCATCAATAACTTCATCCTAAATGTAATTGAAGCATTAGCCACCATTGCATTATCTTTAGTGGTTGTAACCGACTTCAATACATCTTCATCTATTGTTATACTGTCAAATTCGTTTGTTAATTCTTTGATCTTGTCATCACTATAAGTTGTGTCAAATTTGCTTACTTGGTCAACAATAGGACTATCGATTGAAGTTGTATCATTTTCAATCGATTGAGTTATACTATCTTCTTTTTCTAACGATTTCAACGTCTGAAATGTTTCCATATAATACACCCTCCTCGTCAAATTTTCTCAGCAATTCTTAACTTAGCACATGTACTTCTTGTATTTTCTTTCTGTTCTTCTTCGCTAGCAACCAATGGTTTCTTAGTAAGTATATTTATTTCCTTTTTGTGACCACATATACATACCGGAAAAGATTTGTCGCATATGCATTCACTACTACGATTTTTGAATACTGTTTTTACAATTCTATCTTCTAGCGAATGGAATGTAATGATAGCAATTCTTCCGCCAGACTTCAACCTGTCAATCATGCTGTTGATAACACTATCCAATCGCTCTAGCTCGCTGTTAACTTCAATCCTTATTGCTTGGAATGTCTTAGTACAAGGATTAGCCCCTTTCTTCTTAAACACAACCTTCTCAACAATATCAGCCAATTGCTTAGTTGTCTTAATTGGGTTTAACTTCCTTGTGGCAACTATTTCGTGAGCAATCTTTCTTGCAAAAGGTTCTTCGCCATATCTAAATAGTATTTCGCTGAGTTCCTTCTCAGAATATTCGTTAACCACATTGTATGCACTAAATGGATTATCGGTATCCATACGCATATCTAGTAGTGCATCAAATCTGTAAGAAAATCCACGCTCTGCAGTATCTAGTTGATAACTACTTACACCCAAATCAAGCAATATACCATCTATGGCATCAATGCCAAGGCCATCTAGAATTTCAACAAAGTTCTTAAAATCATTCTTGACAAATACAATGTTGGGATTGTTACCCAATCTCTGTCTACCAACTTCTAGTGCAACTGGATCTTTGTCAATAGCGATCAATTTGCCAGTAGTAAGCCTTTCTAGTATCTTGCTAGAATGTCCACCTCCACCAAAAGTCCCATCAACGTATATTCCGTCAGGCTTGATATTAAGCCCTTCGATACACTCTGTTAGCATAATAGGTGTGTGATTAAAATTAATATTTTCCAAATGTTTTTCCATTAAATTTCGTATTTACCAAGTTCGCCTAATACTTGATCAATACTATCATCGGAAGCAACGTATTTGTTCCAATTTTCTTCGCTCCACAACTCCAATCTTTGTCCCACACCCACGAAAACAATATTTTTGTTGATATTAGCAAATTCTTTGAGATTAGTAGGTAATACAAATCTGCCTTGTTTGTCCTCTTCTACCTCATAGGACGAACTAAGCAATGCCCTTATTGGTCTCTGTGCCTCTATATCAAAAGTCGGAATATTATTAAGTTTAGCTACAAACTGATCTTGAAAATATTGTCTATCAAATATGAAAATAGAGTGGTTTGTACCCTTGGTTATAACATAACCTTCGGTCAATTCTTTACGCAATTTGCTAGGAATTCTTACTCTATTTTTCTCGTCCAGTTGATAGTTATACTGACCAAAAAACATAATATTCTCCTTTCTAACCTTGCCTTAAGTATACTACAATTATTAACCACTTCCAACCATTTTTAACCACTTTTCAAAATTTTAAGTTTTATTTAGCTTCAAATTTATGTTTTTTAAAACAAAAAAATCAACTATGCGTAGCACATAACAAAAGTGCTAATTACATAGTTGATGATTAATAATCTCGAGTTATTATATTTTTAATTATTATGCTTTCTGTCTTAGTGAACATCCAATGTTGACTGAACAGCAAACTTGTTGCACATCATTTTTGGCTTACTTTGTTGTTTTTTGCTAAATATTTATATTTGTGTATAGTGAAATTATCGCTAGCCACAACAATAATTAATCACATATTTAATACTAATATACCCTAACTGGATTGTGTCTAAGATGGTCACAAGATGTAAGATAATATTGAATTCTGTGCTTAGTAAATTTCAATTTTTGCTTCTTTTCACTATTATGCAAATGCCCATAAATCACCTTATTTACGCCATATTTCTCAAACAATGCAGACATCTCGTTAGATTGAAAACGACTATTAAATACTGGATAATGTGTCATAACTATCAAGATATCACCCTCTTGCATGATCTCCTTAGCAGACTTAAGCGACAGCTCCATTCGCAAGCATTCTCTCTTATACAGTTTCTCGTCATCAGCGGTTTTGAACTTGCCGTCTTCAGCTGGCATCCAACCCCTGCTACCACAGATCACAACACCATCGAATCTGATAGCATCATTTTGGATTGCATAGAAGTTGGATGGCAGGACTTGTCTTAATGCAGTCAAACTATGCCACCAATAATCATGATTGCCTTTGACTATAACCTTTGATCCCTTAAGATGTGATATAAACTCTAGATCAGGCAATGCTTCATTAAGGTTCATTGCCCAAGATACATCGCCGGAGATTAGGACAACATCATCTTCTTTTACTTTTCTATTCCAGTTCTTTACAATCAATTCTACATAATTATCCCAGTTTTCGCCAAATATATCCATTGGCTTAGGATTGTTAATACTTAGATGCAGATCACTTATTGCATATATTTTCAATTATTTTATCCTCTTTTTTCCCTTAATATTATATATAATTTTTTATTTATTCTTTTATTTGTCACTTTGACAATTATTTCATTGTATATAATATCAAATATCTACAAAAAAATCAAATGGAAAAATCGTTAATATATTTGCTTAAAGCAAGACAAAATTGTTGTAGGTAATTTCTAAAACTTTTGACAAAAAAAGAACGCCAAAATATAATAGCGTTCTCAATCCATAATATAATCTGCTATTGACCATTAGGTGCAACAGGCTGTTGAGCTGGGAATAATGGCAAATCGAAGAAGCCTGTGCAAGTATCTTGGGTAAATTCCTGACATGGTGGAATCTGTGCATAGCCATAAGTTGGAACAAGAATGTCCGCATCAACAACTACTTTTAGTACAATAGTAATGCATAGATTGGTTGTTAGTACATTGCTTTCGTTAAATTGTCCACCTGAGCAAATTGCAGAACCAAAAGCCTCAATCTGATATGGCACAATGGATGGTTGTGGGACATATAGCACAACATCGTTAGGAATAACTACTGTGCCAGTTCCTGTACCGGCAACGCCATTGGCATCGGTGTAATTAACAATGATAGGAATGTTGACATCTGCACTAACTCTAGCAAAACATGGTCTGTCATCAAATCTATCTACTGTTACATTGCTAGTAGTAATATTGGCAGAATCGCTCTGACAACTAATGAAAGTAAGTGGGTATGTAGGGCTAGCAGGTGTCAAATTGTTTAGTTCAATAACCTCACCTGTCTGTTGAATTTGTTTCATGCAAGCGTCAAATACTTTTCGGGTCTGTATAACCGCCTTTTCACATAAGCCATTAAGTGGGTTGCCTACCATAGGTCCTGGAAAATTACCTTGTCGATTTCCTGAATAAAATGACATAAAAAATCTAACCTCCTTGATATTATAAAGTATGTCAAATGAGGTTAGATTGTTACAAATATATTAAATTTTGTAATCTAATTCTATCTTTTTGTCGCCAAAATCAAGTTGTGTATACTCTACACCCGCCATGTCAAATAGTCTTTTGCTTGCTTTAACGCCGTCAGTAGTCGCATATTTGTCGCAGATATAATACACATGTTTAATTCCTGATTGGATAATTGCCTTGGCACACTCGTTGCAAGGAAATAGATATACATATATAGTGCAACCACGCAGACTAGATGTGGAATTAAGGATCGCATTCAACTCAGCATGCACAACATAAGGATACTTAACATCAAGGAAATTACCCTCTCTATCCCATGGCAATTCTTCGTCACTACAACCGTTAGGGAATCCATTGTATCCAATGCCGACAATACGCTTATTGGCATCAACTATACATGCACCTACTTGCGAATTTGGATCTTTGCTACGCTTGCCAGAAAGTATTGCTACCCCCATAAAATATTCATCCCAACTAATGTAATCTTGTCTTTTTGTCATTATTTTTCTCCTTTCGTTATTCCAAACATTTTTTCTGTCAAAACCTTAATTCCTGCATCAATAACTTCTTGAGTTATCTTGTCACCTTGATTGTATCCTATCTCTTCTGCTAAGTTAAAACTTTCACCAATAATAAGCCTTGTAAATCTAAATGCTCGCACCTTACGAGTATAATGCGCTGGCACAATTGGCGCATTGGTCTTAAGAGCAAATATAATAACACCATTTTTCAGTTGATGTGCATCACCCTCTTTAACCCTTGTGCCTTCTGGGAATATACATACTGCTTTTTCTTGTTTTAGCAAGCCCAAAGTAGTCTTAAGTGCCTTAATGTCGGTTGTGTCACGATTGACCGGATATCCGCCAATACATCTGCATATATATCCACAAAATTTATTCTTAAATAGGCTTTCTTTAGCCATATAGTTAAATCTTCTTCTAAAAATTCTGCTCCACATAACAATAGGATCAGCATTGCTCTGGTGATTACAACAGAGTATTACTCTGCCCTTGCGAGGCAAATGCTTTCTGCCAACTATTGTTACCGGAAAGATAATCAATAGAGGAATATAGAATATAATTAACAAAATAAAACTAATTACTTTTTTCATTTCGCTCACCTTCCTTAACCATGCTTATTACTATATTTGCAACCTCTGTAGCATCCATGTTGTCAGAATTAATATAGTACGAATCTACAGTCTGAACAAGCGGAGAAGTCTCTCTTGTTTTGTCCCTACGATCTCTCTCTTCTATCTCGTCCTTGATGCGATTATAATCATCCATAGTAAGTTTATCCGAATTCTTGCTATCATTAATTCTTCGCAGTGCTCGCACAGATGATGATGCGTCTAGATAGAATTTATATTTTGCATTTGGCAAGACTTCGCTAGTAATATCTCTACCTTCCATAATAACGCTTGACTTAGTTGCAACCTTCTGCTGAAGCGAAACGATGTATTTCCTAACTTCTGGATAAGCCGAACTGATCGAACACACATCGCTGACCTGCATAGAATATAATTTGTCAGTTACATCCACACCATTGGTTATAACATGTTGCTTACCATCTATGTATTCTATATCAATATCCATGTTAGGCAAAGCATCAATAACTGCTTTCTTGTTATATTGGTCAATTCCGTTTTCTATCAAATAATATCCTACCGCTCTGTACAAAGCTCCTGTGTTAAGATGCAGAATATCCAAACTCTTGGCTACCATACTACATACGGTACTTTTGCCTGCTCCACTTGGTCCATCCAAAGCAATTGTTATCATATCTATCCCCTTTATATCCTATTTATTTTCGATTTTGTTATGCAATTGTTGCAAACTGTATGTTTCATACTTGCCGACTTTAAGTCCGCCAAGTGTAAGTCCACCTATTTTGATGCGTTTAAGCGAAACCACATTATGCCCGACAGAGTCGAACATCTTACGGATCTGTCTATTGCGTCCCTCGATTATAGAGATCTGCCTCTTGTAACCGCTATCAATCTTGATGTCAGTAGTGATATGACACGGCAATGTTACCTGGTCGTCTATCAATACACCTTTTTCTAAGGACCTTTTGTCTTCTATTGTTAACTTCTTATTGGTTACAATCTCATAAGTCTTAGGCGTTTTTTTGCTAGGATGAATGATACTATTAGCAAAATCTCCGTCATTGGTTAAGATTATTAGTCCTTCAGTTTCATAATCAAGCCGACCAACTGGAAACACTTTTGGGTTGCCTGGTACAAAATCTACAACCAGCCTTCTCCCATGTCCATCGGAACACGAACAAAGCACATTTTTAGGCTTATTTAACACATAATACACTTTGGTTTCGACTGGTTTGACTATATTATTGTGGAACTCTACAACATCATGATCCACATCGATGTCCGTTGCAAGATCTCTAACAACAGCACCATTGACCTTAATTGTCCCAGCCAAAATCAGTTCTTCTACTTTTCTTCTGCTACCCAGTCCAACACTGGCTAAATACTTATTAATTCTCATATTTTCTATTTTACAATATTGTTACAATTTTTCATAACAAAATAAGTTAATATTTCAATTAATTATGTAAATTTATCACCTAAATACAGTCACTACAAAGTATAAAAATAAGAAAGCAAAAATTTAAAAATTTTTTAAAAATTATGTAAAAAATTATTGACAATGCTAATCAATAATGATATCATACTATTGCGTTTGATTTAAAAGACGCTATGGGGGTATAGCTCAGCTGGCTAGAGCACCTGCCTTGCAAGCAGGGGGTCAAGAGTTCGAATCTCTTTATCTCCACCACAATTTATTTGACAGATGATAAAGTCGATAAAACATATGTATAGGGATGTAGCTCAGCCGGTTAGAGCACCACTCTGATAAGGTGGGGGTCGGTGGTTCGAGTCCACTCATCCCTACCATAAAACAAATCAGCGTTTGGCTGATTTTTTTGTTTTGATAGGGATATAAGGCATATAAGTTGGTAGTTATATAACTATCAAAACAAATCAGCATTTAGCTGATTTTTTTGTTTATCCCCCACCTTAATGTGCTTATTCTTAAGCACATGCCATGCATTATGATAACAATGCTATTAGAGTGGAACGTTGGAGCCGAGCGATAGCGAATGCCATTCTTCCGTCAGGCGGAATATAAGTGGGGGTCGGGGTAGTCGGGTACCCTGCCCGACACGGAGCCGAGTCCACTCATCCCTACCATAAAACAAATCAGCGTTTGGCTGATTTTTTTGTTTTGATAGGGATATAAGGCATATAAGTTGGTAGTTATATAACTATCAAAACAAATCAGCATTTAGCTGATTTTTTTGTTTATCCCCCACCTTAATGTGCTTATTCTTAAGCACATGCCATGCA
>CAKVHF010000002.1 GCA_934748015.1 uncultured Clostridia bacterium
GGTAGCAACCACTATTAACAACTTAATATACTTATGCACCCGTAGCTCAATTGGATAGAGCATCGGTCTTCGGAACCGAGGGTTGCGTGTTCAAATCATGTCGGGTGCACCAAAAAAACATAACAAGTCAGGAGGTTTTCTTCCTGACTTGTTTTTTACAGCCACCACTTGTTATAAATAGGCTAAAAATAGACAATGTTAGTTTTGTAATCTTATCTGCTATAATTGGACATGTTGACCACCTTTGTGATAAACTAATTCTATAGAATATTGATAAAGGAAAAATGTGTTATGAAGAAATCTGTCAAAGTCTTAATTGTATTGCTTAGTATTGCTATTATCCTAGGCGGAGCAGGGCTTGCGGTGTACTTGCTTGTATTTGCGGACAAGTATATGGTCAATGCCAATGTCACAATTATGGCAAAAGATGTCAATGTAGACTTCTGGGCAACTGCAGAGTATGGTAAAGAAACCAAAAAAATTGAAAAAACAACTATTACAGAGACCGATGACAAAGGGCAGATAAATGAGGCTTTGAGTAGCGAAGACTATGAGAGTGGCGATGTAAAGTATACATATAGTCTAGTCAACAATAGTCTAAAACCGCTTAAGATAGAGATCGCTATTGGCGACAAATCGGACAAAACAAGTGCGATCCAGTCGAGCGTATTGGTGGATGGTGAAACAACTGAGCCAACGGACAATATATACACTATCACCGCTGGGCAAGAACTAAGACTGTATATTGATGGGACTAAGTCGGATAGTAATAAGAGGTTGAATGCCAGCATACAACTATTTTTGAGTTCCAGCACCCAAGAGGGCAAAATCCGAGCCTTTGTGGACGGAGTTGCAACCGAGGTGGATATGACCAGCACCAAGACAGTGGCGGAATACTTAACAGATAACAACTTGCAACCTCAATATTATAGCGGTTGGTTCTATGACAATGCTATGACTAAAGTAGTTGATCAAGCAATGCTGGATAGACATATAACTAATAGTGCAAAATTGGATATATATTGCATGACCGCAACTATGGACAAGTACGAGATGTACATAGCGCCTAGTGACAATGTGTATTATGCCAAGAGTACTGCCAACACAACCGGCGTGGTCGTTCTTCCTACTATGTACAATAACCTTGCTGTAAAGGGTGTGTATGTAGAGTGCAGAAACAATCAATATTATTCCAGTTTTGCCGGTACAGCAGTTACTAAGGTTGTTTTGGCAACCACAACAGACAAAATAGTAGATAATACTTTTAGCGGTTGTCAGAACCTAATGAGTATTAATATCCCAAATACAGTGACCGAAATAGGCAATTACGCTTTCTACAACTGCAAGGCACTAGAGAGTATATATATCCCTGCCAGTATCGAAACTATTGGCCAGTATACTTATGGTAGTTGTTATGGGGCAAACAATATAGTCGTAAATAAGTTTAATGAGAAATTTGACAGCAGAGACAATTGCAAAGCGATTATAGATAGCACAGATAACATCATGTTGTATGGATTCAATGTTTCCACTATCCCTAGCGGAGTGGTTGAGATTGGTTCACATGCATTCTATTATATGACAGGTTTAACAGAGATTGTTTTGCCAGAGGGATTGGTCAAGATAAGACAGCAGGCTTTTGATCGTTGCAGTGGACTAACACAAGTTGTGATCCCAAATAGTGTAAGACAAATAGGCGATAGAGCATTTAGAGAATGTGGCAATGTGACTAGTATCAACTTAGGTAAAGTTGTTGCTATCGGAGCAGAGGTGTTTAGTCATACAGCAGTGACTGAAGTCACAATTCCAGATACTGTCACAGACCTAGGCAGTTATGCGTTTTCCTATTGCGACAAGTTAACAACTGTCAATTTTGCAAAGGGCTTAAATGTACATAGCAATGCTTTTGAGGGGTGTAGTAACTTGGTCAAAGTCAACATCTCTAGCATCACAGAGTGGGCAAAGATTAATTTTGATGATGATACAACCAACCCAGTGGGCGGAACAACTAAACTATATGTCGCAGGAGCGCAGTTGCCAAGCGAGATTGTTATAACTGGGGTAGAAAAGATCGGAAGAAATATTTTTGCTGGCATGAATGATTTAATCAAAGTAACTATTGCGGAAGATGTCAAAGAATATGAAATGGGCGTGTTTAGCAATTGCAAAAATCTGCAAGAGGTGGTTATCATGCCTACAATAGGTGTCGGCAACAAAATGTTCAAGGGTTGCACTGCTCTCAATAGTGTAACCATCCCAGAGGGAGTAAAGAGAATAGAGGTTGAGGCCTTTGAGGGTTGTAGTAGCCTAAGCACAATTGATCTTCCTAGCACAATCGAGTATATCGCCGGTGGAGCATTTAGAAATTGCAGTGCACTAACGGAGATTGACTTGGGCGAAAAGTTAACATATATAGGTTCAGGTGCGTTCGAGAATTGCACCAACTTGCAATCTATTATCTTGCCAAAAAGTTTAAAGGAAATGGAAAACCAAGCTTTTAAGAACTGCACATCGTTAAGAAAAGTATTGCTTCAGAGCGTTGTTAAGGCAAGCAGTGAGTCACCGACACAATCGGTATTCTATGGTTGTCCGACCGATATGATATGCTATTATAACAAGGGCGAGAACGGAGATAAAATAGTCGAGTTTAGGGATGCAACACTATATGACAATCAATATTTCTTCCCCCATGTCAGTAAAACAGAAAAGGTAAAGTGGGCACTTGTGTACTCTGTGGAAGAGTATCTTGCAAAATAATTATTAAAAAATTAGCAAAATGTAAGAGGATACTTACTTTTGCACAATAAAAAACTTTTTAACAAAGTAAAGATATTACTGTCATGTATATATTATCACTCAAAAAAACCAAGCATCAGTTACTTCACTAACTGGTGCTTGGTTTTTTTATTTTGTTGTTAATTTATTAATTTTTGACTATTATATATTAGTATGTTTTATATTTATATATCTGCAGTTTTTTCTAATACAACTTGTGAGTGTACTTCTTCTATCATGTCTAACATTTCGTCCATGCATTTTTGTTGGTCGTAAGCAGATGATGATTCAAAATATTTTTCTTCAATCTTTTTTCTTTCCTCTGGGTGTTCGATCCAATAATCTAGAGTTTCTGCCAAAGACTTAGGATGCTTTGCGTGAAATATACATCTATCATCCACAGCAAAGTTTTTTGTGGCAGACTTTTTGCTATCGCTAACAATTACACATTTGCCAGCACATATTGCCTCTAGGCATGCAATGCCTTCCAGTTCTACAATTGCTGGGTGTGCATATAGATCACAGTAGTTAAGAACATCTCCCATTTCGTTGCGATCAAAACATTTCATAATGGCAGGGATTGGCAACTTTTTGCACATTTTTTTAAATTTGTTAGTAAGTGGGCCTTGACCTGCTAGGATCAATTGGATATTGTCCTTATGTCTAGAATATTTTATTGCTCGAATAAGTGTTTCTTGGTTCTTCTCTACACTATATCTGCCAGTAGATAGAATAACAATTTTGTCTTTTAACTCGGCGGGCTTGTCCACAGGCTTTCGGCAAATGTGATTGTTTACACCGTTGGAGATGACATATCCGTTGGTTGTTTTCTTGATGCTGTGTTCAAATGTGTCACGCATAAATTTAGTTGGATAGTGTATACCGTCAATATATTTGTAGAAATTATGCCAGAAGTAACTATATATGCCTTTGTTCACCCATTTTACATTTTGCATACGGACGTGTGAAGACAAGTTTTCGGCTTGGGCATGGAAACCTGCTGTGGTGGATATGCCCATCTCTTTAGCAATCTTCAATGCTTTTTGACCAAGGCCGAAAGGAAGCATTATATGCACATGGTCAGCCCCTTCTAGACTATGGCGAACAATACTCTCGACCGGTTTGGCTAGTGATACATTGTTCATGGCAACAAACTTGTTAAGTGGTCCAAGATTAAGTGTTGGGACAATATAGTATCCGTCTATTCCTTCTTTGCTTGCGTCTGCACATAGTATTTTTACATTGTGGTTGCTATTTTGCAATGCACGGATAAGGTTCATGGCAGCAATTGTTGTGCCGTTGGTTTCCGATCCTAACACATCACATACAATGGTAATATTCATAATTCCTCACTTTTCATTCTTATAATTTTTTGTACTTCTGAAATTATACCCAATATTGTTTGGGGTTGTTGATGTACCCTATAAGTCTTTAGGGTCACTATTTTTTGCCTTGTTTGTATTATATATAATATTTTTTTTGATTTATTTGATAGTTACGCCCAATTGTGTAGCCAGCATGCTACGCAGTCGCACGATCTTTGGGCGAGTATGCCATTGGATAATTGTTGATGTCATGTTCTGATAAGCAAATAGTACGGCAATTGGTAGTCCAAAGCAAAGTGCTAAATGCATGCCGATAATGCATGAAATGCCAAATGCGGCAATGCTCCAAAAAACTAAACTTAGGTGTAACCATTCTGCAAAGCATGATTCGTACACAAAACGATTTAGATATTCAATGTCGTTTGGTCTGTCTAGATTTTTTAGATTAAAACCCGACACTTTGCCACCTACAGGAATCTTGTCTTTCCATGATTTTACACTGGTGATTTTGCACATCCATTGTTTGAATTTGTCTACTGTAAATAGCCTATTATTGCTACTAAAGAATTTCTTAGGAAGTGTTCTTCCAGCAAAGAGAAATATAATTGCTGGTAGCATGGTTATACACGCACATATTAAGAAATTGGCAATTGTACCAAATGTGAAATCAAATATCAAGTTTATTATCAACACTAAGGCATAGCCTAATATAAGTGTTATTGTCCAAAGGCTCATCTAGTTTTTCTCCTAAGAAGTGACAGGCTAACAATTTGTCGAAAATTGTTAAGAGTTATTAATATAATATCATATACAATATTCCTTTGCAAAATGTTAAAATAATGTTTGTAAATAACATCAATATACAATGTCATAAAAAAGTCGAATAAATGTTAAAAAATTTTTAGCAAATTTAGTAAAAAAATATACACAATTTGGCATATATATGATAGAATAACTGAGGAAATGTATAGGAGGAATATATATATGAACAGATACAGTAAACTAGTTATTATGCTATCTATTGCATCCCTTGTGATGTATGAACTTAACTTGCTTGTGTCAATTGCGCTAGCAGTGACCGCACTAATAGTTGCAATATTTGGTGTTAAAGACGACAAGACAACATCTAGAGTTCTGCAGGTTAATGTTTTGTTAGGATCGGTGATTGCGCTAAGGGGGGTACTAACAATAATTGTTGATATGATAGAATATTTTGCTAGACTAGACGGACTATATTACAATAGTGCACTTAGTAGCAACATCGCGGGCTTCCGTTATGTTATGTCGGCAATATATTTGATCTTCATTCTTTCATTCCTAGTCTTGAGTATTGTTATGTTTGCACTTGATCGTGATATCCCTGTGGCTGACAAGTTGGCTAACAGAATATTAGGTGCGACAAGCAAGTCTAAGGACAGAAAGGGCGAGAAGGCTGACAAAGTAGAGATCGAAGAGCCTAGCGAGAAGTAATAGGCTAGCAAATGAGGTGTTGCCTTTGCGACAGGATAGATGTCTGGGATAGTTAGTCTATATAAGAAAAATATCAAATTTTGGCGTTTTTGGCAAAAGCAAAAATTAACAAAAGATATCCACAAAAAGTTAAAAACTGTGGATATCTTTTGTGTTTTTATAGTGGAAAAGCAATATCCAAAATAAATTTATTGGGCTTATAAATAGTTGGTTAAATATTTGTTTTGCAGTATAATATGGATATGAAAAAATCTATTAAAATTATATTATCAATTATTATTAGTGTTGCCGTAGTGGTCGCAGGTATATTTGGCATCATTGCTATTCAGCGGAAAAATATAGTAGAAAAGGGAGACTATAGTGCTGTAAATGGTGCTAGTGATAGAGTTGTGCTATTTATTGGTGACGGAATGGGATATAACCATATAAAGACTGCCAGTGCGTATCTAGAGCGAGATATATTCTTTGATAAGTTTGAGCAGAGTGGCTATGTGTCGACTTTTTCACTTAACATGATTGCACCAACAGATAGTGCGGCTGCCGCAACTGCATTGGCGACCGGAACTAAAGTAGATAACGGCGAGGTGGCTTATCATGGTGGCAAAGACATTAAGTCGATAAGTGAGTATGCAAAAGAGAAAGGCTATAGTGTGGGGATTGTCACAACAGATAGTCTTACTGGGGCAACTCCGGCTGGTTTTAGTGCCCATGCTACTGGCAGAGGAGAAAGTGAAAAGATTATTACAACCCAACTAAGTAGCAACATTGATCTATTCTTGGGCGCAGGTGCTAGTACTTACAATGGCTATAAGGCTGACTGGGAAGCAAAGGGATATAAGTTCACCAATAAGTATAGCGAGTTAGACATGGCAAGCGATAAGATTATTGGTGCATTTGACAATATTAGCAACTACACAGGAGATGATGAGCATCCTACTTTGCCACAATTGGTTGACTTTGCGGTGGACTATATGGAAGCAAAGCATGGGGATAAATATTTCCTTATGGTGGAAGGTGCACATATAGACAAAATGAGCCACAAGAACAAAATGAAAGAAATGATAGAATATCTGGACGAGTTCGATAACACAATTAGACTTGTCCACAATAAGATGCAAAGTGTGGATAATTATAGTCTGATAGTGACCGCCGATCATGAAACAGGTGGGTTAAAATACAGCGGACAGACCAAAGCGGAAATAGACAATAATATGTTTACAAGAGGCGGACACAGTAGTGCAGACGTAAGATATTATATCGACTGGAAACTAAACACAACTAAGAATATAGAGGGACTAGTGCCTAACAAGATAGATAATACATCAATATTTAAGATATGTTATGCTCTATTGTGTGGCTAGAAGATAAGTTGTATTATCGACAATAACAATAAAAAAATTGATATAAAAATCGCAAAACAATATTACAAAATATATGCTTTGCGATTTTTTTTACCAATACATGTTTGCACGATCGGGCTTAATGGTTGGAGTGGATCTACCTATTACGAAGTCGTTGGGGTTGGTGTCTTTGGTAATAGTCGTGCCAGCACAGATATAACTATTGGTTGCTATGTGTACTGGGGCAATAATGTTGCTGTTGCTACCTATGAAGCAATGATCTTCCACAATTGATCGGTTCTTATTCTTGCCGTTGTAGTTGACGAATATTACACCACAACCTATGTTGCAATCTTTGCCAATAGTAGCATCGCCGATGTATGTCAGATGTGCCATTTTTGTTCCGTCACCAACGGTGCTATTTTTGATCTCTACATAGTTGCCTACTCTGCAGTGTTCACCAATTTCGCTATTGTTTCTGATCCTTGCAAATGGGCCAACCGAGGTGTTGGCATGTATGGTGCTACCTACGATGTGACTATATTCTATTACACAATTTTTGCCGATAACAGAGTTCTCTATATAGTTGTTTGGCATAATGATAGCACCGTCTTCGATGACAGTTTCGCCCATGATAGTGTTATTGGGATATATGACTATGTTGTTGCCAAGCACAACACATTTGTCAATATATACTGACTTTTTGTCAATAATTCTTACTTTTTTCTTTTTCACTTATTTAGTCCACGCTATATTTTTTGTACTATTGTATGATGTCTGAGTTGTAGATTATGCCAACATATTTATAGATTGTAGTAACAAAAAGTATTATTAAAATCATAATGTCTAGTATGTAAGATAAATATTAAAAGGAAAACTAGTTATTATGAAAATATGTGTGTATGCTATATGTAAGAACGAACTTAAGTTTGTTGATGCTTGGGTTAAGAGCATGAGCGAAGCGGATTATATATGTGTGCTAGATACAGGTAGCACCGATGGGACTTATGAGAAATTGCAAAGTTACAGTAATGTTATAGTTGAGCAAAAGGTAATTAGTCCTTGGAGATTTGATGTAGCACGCAATGATAGTATGAAGCTTATTCCGGATGATGCTGACATGTGTGTATGTGTGGACTTGGACGAAAGGTTTGTTGCCGGCTGGCGGAAAATATTGGAGGCTAGGCTGGATGGGTCAATAGATCAGGTGTATTATAAGTATGTGTGGAACTTCAACCCAGACGGCAGTGAGGGTGTGACGTTCTTTGCTAACAAGATGCACCGAAGAAAGGGCTTTAGATGGAAACATCCTGTGCACGAGATTATTACAGCAGATAAGAGTGACATACGATGTATTACAATCCCAGAGTTGCAACTTAATCACTATGCCGATCCGACTAAGTCTAGGTCACAATATCTGCCTTTGCTGGAACTAGCGGTACAGGAAGATCCCGACAGTGACCGAACGGTGCATTATCTGGGGAGGGAATATTATTTCTATCGCAAGTATGATGAAGCGATCAAAACTCTTCTCAAGCATATAGACATGCCTAGTGCAACATGGATGGATGAGCGATGTGCTAGTCTTAGATACATTGCTAGGTGTTATCTAGCCAAACATGACAAAGACAATGCGATAGAGTATGGCAAGCGTGCTATTGCGGAGTGTCCTAATTCTCGTGAACCATATTATGATCTGGCGGTTATCTATTATGTCAATAATATGTGGCTGGATGCAATTGTAACCCTTCTTGCAATGCTTAATATAACCGATCGCAAACTTAACTATATTTCTAACCCAGAGTGTTGGGGAGCATTGCCTTATGATTACTTAAGTATGTGTTATTATTATATGCACGACTTTGCTAAGGCAATTGCTTATGTTGACAAGGCGATTGCGGTTACGCCCAATGATGATAGGCTAATTAATAATCGACAAGAATTGTTGCGATTGTATAACGAGGCCAGTGCGAAATAGTTGGACATATAACTATTATTTTGCTACACTAGATATATATGTTGTGAGGTACTAATGAAAAACAAAAATAAAGAATATAAGATAAGTCTTTGGGGACTAGTGTCTGAAAAGTTAAGTGAACAAAAGATCAAATCAAAAGAAATGAAATCGCAAGAAGTGTATAAGAAGGGGTCATCTTTTTTCTTGAAGCAAGGGCTAATATATGGTGGTATTGCGTTGGTTATGCTGGTGCTAGGTGCGGTTGCATTCGAGTTTGGGTTGAAAGGATATGTAGAAGACAAGGTTATAGTCTTGTCCATCTTTAGCATGATATTTGGTGCATTATTGCTTATATACGGCGTAGGCTTTGCGATCATTTCTATTAGTGCTTTTGTTAGACAACAGAGATTCGGGTATACATTGCTTACTATATTTCTGTATATTCTGATGCTTACAATTGTGCTATGTGTTCTTGTGTGCGTAGTGTTAATAGCAACATCTATGTTTGTTACGATATAATGTCAATTTTGCTTAACCTTTTGTCAATAAGTGTCAGTTTTTGTCATAAAGTAACGAATATACATGGACTAATAACCCATAAAATAAATAAAAAACACATAAATATAAAGTAATAAAGTCGATTGGCTATATTATGCAATAAGGGGTGAACGCATGTTTGATATATTGAAGTTGATTGATAGTCCTAAGGATGTTAAGGGCATGGATAAGGACAAGCTTGGTGCTTTGGCGGAAGAATTGCGACAAGCGATATTATTTAGGACAAGCAGGCTTGGCGGACATGTTTCGCCCAATCTTGGGGTTGTGGAATTGACTATTGCTTTGCATTATGTCTTTGATATGGATGTAGACGAAATTGTGTGGGATGTGTCGCACCAGAGCTATGCTTACAAGATGTTAACCGGCAGAGCAAGTGGATTTATTAACGAGGATAATTTTGCATCTGTAGGTGGTTATTCTTCGCCTAGCGAGAGTAAGTATGACCTATTTAAGGTTGGGCATACATCTACATCCGTTAGTCTTCTTTGTGGGCTGGTTAAGGCAAGAAATATGCAAGGTGGCAAGCAAAATATAATTGCGGTTATCGGAGATGGATCGCTATCTGGTGGTGAGGCTTATGAGGGGCTAAATAACCTAGCCGAGATAGGTGGCAATGCTATAGTGATAGTCAACGACAACGAAGCGTCTATTGCTGAAAATCATGGAGGGCTGTATAACAATCTTAAGGCTCTGCGGGACAGCAACGGAGAGTATCTAAATAATTACTTTACTAGTCTTGGTCTAGACTATATGTATATAGAAGCGGGCAATGATATAGGTGTGTTGATTGACAAACTTCAATCGATCACAGACATTGATCATCCAATAGTGGTGCATGTACATACTGTTAAAGGCCGTGGGTTTTTGCCTGCCGAAAAGGACAAGGAAGTGTGGCACTGGGAACCGCCTTATGATATCAATACAGGCAAGCGAAAAGGTGTCCAGAGTGAAAACTATTCTATGGTCATGAAAGATTATCTTATGGATGTTTTTGCCAAAGATGATAAAGTGGTTATGGTTACTTCGGCTACGCCTGCGGTGGCGGGCTTTGATAATGCAAGCGACCGAAACAGGTGTGCGGGGCATATTGTGGATGTGGGTATTGCGGAAGAACATGCGGTATCGATGTGTGCGGGGCTAAGCAAGGGTGGAGCAAAGGTGTTCTATCCTGTATACAGTTCTTTTATACAGAGAGCCTATGATCAGATTTTGCAAGACGTATGTATCAATGACTTGCCGGTGTGTTTGGTTGTTTTTGCGGGGTCGGTTTTTGCTAACAACGATATTACACACTTAGGGATTTTTGATATTCCGCTACTTAGCAATATTCCCAATCTTACATACTACGCACCTACTTGCAAGGAAGAATTTGTGGCAATGCTAGATTTTGCCAGAACGAGCAATAAGCATCCTATGGCGATCAAAGTACCTGGTGGCAAAATGATAGAAACTGGCATGGTAGACAATAGTGATTATGGCAAGATAAATAAATTTGATCTAATTAAAGAAGGCAAAAATGTTGCGATTATTGGTGTTGGAACTTTTTACAATCTTGCGTGTGACGTGGTGGAGAATTTGCAAAGTAAAGGTGTTGATGCAACATTAATAAAATCAAAATATGTAAGCGGTGTAGATGAGGAAATGTTGAATGTTTTGGTGAAGAACCACAAAATATTTGTGACATTAGAGGATGGATTGCTAGATGGTGGATTTGGGAGTAAGGTGGCTAGTTATTTAGCAGAAAAAGGTGTCAAAGTTAAGGCGTTTGGCATCAAACGAAGTTTGCCAGACGAGTATGATGTGCAAGAATTGTTGAAAGATAATAACCTAACGGCACCTGCAATTGTGGGCTGGATAGTCAATAACTTTTGACATTGTGCACAATTTGTGCAATAATTAAGCTAAATCAACAAACGGAAAAAATAATAATATGATAATAAAGAAAATTTTTGATAAATATTTTCAATCGCCTATGTCTAGAGAGGTTGTTAAGAGTGGCAAGGTGGATAGGGTCAATAAATATCTGATTGAGCAGATCCTTAACTCTAAGAACGGTGATTTAATTGTTCGAAGCATAGCAGAATACAAGTCTAAGCCTAATTATTTCAAGGTGGATGAGAGTAATATAGAGAATGCGTTTAGATCGTCTGCGTGGGATGGCATGTCGCTAGAAGATAAAATAAAATGTACCAGTCTTTTGGTTGAAAAGTGCAGTAAAAGATTGAAAATCGAAAATCCAATAAAGTTGTCGGTTGTGCCTAGTAACGAGCAGTGGGATAATCAGCCTATATGTGCTTGCTACATGCATGATAGCAACGAGATATATATCAATATGGACAAGCTGGATAATGTTAGTGGTATTCAGTTTTATAACCTAATCAATCACGAGTGTATACATGCGGGTGATTTTCAGAACCTTTTTGGTAAAACAATTCCGCATATACTAGATTATGTCTATGATACTACTAGCAGAAGGATATTCAGCACTCCTGTTGGTGACGAGATGATGAGATTGCCGATATATGGTGTGCTATCCAAAGCGGATGGCTCGGAAAGTAAAAGAATTGGCGAACCGTTACGAAAAGATATATTAATGGCAAAGAATGTTTTTGCAGTCAGCACGCCAAACGAGGTGGATGCAATAGACAAGGTTGTGGATCGCAACTCTTACAACAGATATGTAGAGACAATGATGTATTATGCATCCCCATTGGAGCGAAATGCGAGGGTTAATGCATTGATCGAAACTAAAAAGTTGCTAGATGAGGCGGGTGATACTCCTGTCAGTAGCAGGGATGTTGCCGATGTTGAGGTTTTAGAGCGAAATGAAAAATATATAGATAATGAACTTAACAACTTTAGGTCAATTATTCCACATTCTATCAACGATGCTTTTGATGCTTATGCAAGATATTCTTTCTATCACAAGGGTTATGATGCAGTTGCTGGCAGTGTTTCGCTTAGGAATTTTGCTAAATCAAGGGACAAAGATGCTGTGACATCATATAGCCAAGAGATTGGCGTGGGCTATGACAAAGTAATGCGAATGCGAGAAACCGACAGTGAAGCGGAAAGCGAAAAAGAGTTGTAAAAAAATAAATTATAGTTTTAAAAAATAAAAATTAATACAAAATATTGAATAAAAAATCAAGAAAATAAATTTTTAACATCAAAAATCAAAGATAACAAGTGCAGATTTCGTCTAAAACAAGCGAAAATTAAGGGAAAAGCATAAAAGGATAAAAAATGGATATAAATTTAGAAAAAATTGTAGTCAACACGCATGCATCAATATGTATAGATAGCAAAATATATATTGATCCGTTCAAAATCACTCACAACAAGCATAATGCGGACATAGTTTTTGTCACTCACAGTCATTATGATCATCTGGACTTGGAGGCTATCCTTAGAGTGGTTAATGACAAGACTATTGTTGTGTGTCCCGGGGACGTAGCAAGCAAACTTACAGCCAATGGCTTCAATAGCAATCGAATTGCGATAGTGTGTGCTGGGGACAAAGGATCGCTTAGGGGAGTAGATTTTGAGGTTGTGCCTGCTTACAATATTAACAAAGATTTTCATCCAGCCGACATGGGATGGGTAGGATATATCTTGACAATAGATGGGGTAAGGTACTGTGTGTGCGGTGATAGTGATGTTACACCAGAGCTGAAATTGGTCAAGTGTGACTGCTTATTTGTTCCAATCGGTGGCACTTACACCATGGATATTGACGAGGCGGTTGAATTATTGAAAGCGGTTAAACCCAAGGTTGCAATCCCTGTACATTATGGCAGTATTGTAGGGGATATAACTCTGGGCAAAGAGCTACAAGATAAGGCAAAATCTATATGCGAAATTGTGTTGAAAATTTAGGCAAATTAGGGGTTGCAATTGTTATACAATTGTGCTAAACTAATCCTAAGTTAATAAAATAATATACAATAGGAGGAAAAACACATGTCAATACTAAGCAAAGCTGGTAAAAAAATAAAAAGTTACATTAACAAAAAAGCCGATCAAAGCCTAGAATACAAAGTTGAAGACAACAAGTTTGTTTTTGGTGAAAATATGGATGCTGAGAAGAAAGCACTTGCAGTATTTAAGTATCTAGAAGATAAGGGTGCGATTAGCCCCGAGTTTTTAGACAATCAAGTAAGAGGACAAGAGTTGTTAAATTCGCTAACTAACTATTACAGCGAGGGAAGCACAACCGAAACAACAGTTGTTGGCAATGGTGCAGTGTATTTCTCCAATGATAATGGCAAAGGAATGATCACCGCATACAATACACCTAAGGATCAGCCAGAGATCAAGCAATATGTTCATTTGGTTACTCGTGGTTCAATGAATGCGGACGAAGCAAGAGACTTTGTCTACAGTAGCAATGCCGAGGTGGGCAGAAATGGAGAAATCGTGGATTGTGGTTTGGAAACTTTCAGAAACGACTCTTACACTAGGTCTATTAAGGCAGTAGAATTCAATACTCGTCTTGCTGGTCAAGTATATGTGAGCGATATCACAACTCAGCCTACTGGTGATGTTGATAGTTCTACTATCACTGTTGATGACAAAACTAAAGTTATCAGAAAACCAGAGATGATGGTTACAGATAGTTTCTCTATCAAGGATGAGAACGGAAACGAGATAGACAACAGAACAACTATGATCGGCAAGTATCCTACAACACTTCTAGAGCCATTGACAATGGATCAATCTGCTAGACAATTGATAGATAGTGCTCATGATAAGAACCTTGACTTTGGAAAGGAAAACGGCAAGGTTGTAGATTATGATATGGAAAGCGACAGATAATTAAGTTGTTCCAATAGATTGATGTTATAAATATCCAAAAAGGAAAAACTTTTGCACGGGTTTTTAAGATTTTAGAAATATTTTTTGTACACAACTCATTTTTGCATTTTTTTGGGCTTGATGGTCAAAATAAAAAATTTGAGTGTGTATAAGAAAAAGTCTAAAGTGCTGTGAGTTTTGCCTTTGGATATTTTTTTTTGCAAAATAATCATGTAATGTTATAAAAATTGCGTAAAAATATATATTATGCTAAAATTATAACTGTAAAGGAGAAAAAATTATGGAATTAATTATCAAAAAATGTGCACATTGTGGTGCAATGGTTGAAGTATTGAAAGATTGCACTTGTAGCAATTGTGGCATAAAATGTTGTGGTGAGAGTATGGCGGAATTAAAGCCTAACACCATGGAAGCATCCAAGGAGAAGCATTTGCCTAAGATTGAGGTGATTGGCAACAATATCGTTGTTAGTGTGGATCATGTTATGGAAGACGAACATTATATAGAGTGGATTGCTATGGCTAGTGATAATGGTGTATGCCGAAAAACATTGGAGGCAGGCTCTCCTGCCAAGGCAATATTCCCTTATATTGCGGGTAGCAGAGTATATGCTATGTGCAACAAGCATGGATTGTGGGAAAACGTAGTAGAGTAAGTTGCGATTTCGATCGGCTTTAGGGAAAAATTAAATAATAGGAAAAATAGAAAAAATGGAAAAAGTAAAAAGGAAAGTTGTTAACTTTGTTGCATTGCTACTTCTTTTTATTCCCATATTGTGTATGATAGGTTGTGGCAGTGATGTATACAATATTTATCTGCCTATCGAGACAATCACTGGTGTAGACACAATAACCATAATAGGTGAGACTGGGGACAGAAATAGTGCATCGAGGGGTGAAGATGTGGGCATTTGCATAAGGACATTGTCTGGCTATGAGATAGACGATATGGTTGTGTATGCCAATAAGAATGTTATCACGACTTATGACACCAACATGCTTGGCAACGAAGTAAGAGAGTATGTATATCACCTAGACAGCATTGCTAGCAACACGGAGATCACAATATCTGGCGGAATGAAAAGGTTAGAATATGATATGACCCTTACTGCAGTAAATGATGATGCGTCCACTACCAACAATGCAATATATGACATGATGTATGTTAGGGCTGGAACGATCACTAAGTGCAATATTGCGCCGATAGATTGGGATGCTCTGAAAGGGATTTTGCGAGATTCTGTATGGCAATATAATGACGAAATCAGGATTACTGCCTATACAGACGGTGACTATACAGGGGTGGTTGATACACTTATTGACGTAGAAGGGCTATATAATAACTTAGAACTAGCCAAAGAAACAAGTGCTGTACAAAATAAGGGTGCGACAATTGTTAAAACAACATATTCTATCAAGGTGCTAGGCAATTGCAATCTTGTGATCAATAAGGCGTGTGTCGAAGATAGTATTGCAATAAGCCTGCTTGCTGACGATGTGGCTATAGATGTGGATGCAAAGGTGTATAATAAGAACAATATTGTAACCGCAGATGGCGAGGTTAGCAAACTGACAGAATTAAAGCAAAAAGCGAGCGACATTGTTCTGATAATTGACACAATGGATAGCAAAACACTATATGATGTGTTGGATAAGTCAAAAAATGTGTTGGCAATCAATAATACGGCTATTGATGCTAGTGATATATCATGGATTGGCAAACGATTGGTTATAAGCAACTTGCGACTGCCATATCTATACAGTGAGGTTCACGGCAACGAGTATGCTTTGAGAATCGGTGGTGTAAAAAATATCGTTGACAATGGAGAATATTATGAAGTAAGCGATGTTGTAAGTAATGTCAAGATTGAGATAGACAGTTTCTTGCTATTTGACAAATATGTAATCGAGGGGGATGATATCAAATGCAGTATCGGTGTGACCGAACTGGCTGACGGCGAACATAAGATCTCTATCTTTGGCGATTATGTAACATACAACAATGGCGTTATAACAGGATCAATAGACGGAGCAACCATCAATGTAGTAGGCGACAAAATCGAAATCGTGCTAAGCGGTGCAGTTTTGACAACTTCGGGATACTCGATAGATATAATTGTAGAAGATATAAGCGTAGAATAGAAAAAAAGATACTTGTCCACAAAAACACCCAAAATGTGCACAAGTATCTTTTGCTTTTTGTATATAGGTTGTGTTAAAATATATGTATGTTAAATAAAAAGTCAAATTTATGGTATGTGGAGAAATTAATAGACGCAATATTGTATGCAGTACTGATATGGGTATTGATATTTTTCGTCACCTTTGGCTCAGCAATTGTGTATGATGTGAGTATGCAACCCACCCTCAACGCAATTAGTGGTGCAACAGACAACGACCTAGTGTATTACAACAAGTTGGCACATGTCGATGTAGGTGATATAGTAGTGGTGCAAGCGGACGAAAACACAATGATAATCAAGAGAGTTATTGCTCTTGCTGGGGATAGGGTCAGATATCAATACAACGTGGACGAGGGGATATATCAATTGTATATCAATAATCAGTTGAAGATAGAAGATTACACCAAGCAGAATATAACAAGAGCGGACTTAGTGGCACACACCAATAGTGTGTTCTACGAAGATCCCACCGATGTTAGCGGTTATAATCCTATGGCATCGCTTAAGATTGGTCAGATGGACAACTTTGATGACGATGGCAATTATGTAGTGCCAGATGGTCAAATTTTTGTCATGGGTGACAATAGGCTAATGAGTGTGGATAGCAAAACTCATGGCGGATATGAAACAAGCAAAATAGTAGGCGTGGTTGATCTAATTATCCATCATGACCAAAATCCGTCATGGGAAGTAATTAAATATCTGTTTTCTTAGCAGTTAGGTTTAGTGCCTAACTGTATTTTTTTGGTTATTAATTGGTTGTCACGATATATTGTGATGTCGACCATATCGCCAGCATTGAATTTGTATAGTTCATGCCTATAGTCTATTGTGTTATGTATAGATGTTCCGTTGATAGCGGTGACAATGTCGCCCACTTCGCAAATGCCATAGACTGGGCTATCGTCTGATATGGACTGAATATAGTAGCCGTCATTGTAGTTGGTTAGCTTGTTGAATTTAGCAATGCTACAATCAACTCCGTATAGCCCTAAGTATGGGGTATGTAGGTTGTGAGAGATAACCTTGTCTAGGATACTGACAAAGGCTTTGCATGGGATCGCAAATCCTATGCCTTCACCACCAGTTATTTTGAGTGTATTAATGCCTATGATACGATTGCTATTATCCAGCAGTGGCCCACCAGAATTGCCGTAGTTAAGGCTAGCATCATGTTGCAGTAGTCCCGACATATAGTATTCGCCATCCGATCCATTGACCTTGATTGTTCGGTTGACTGCACTGATTATGCCTTTGGTATAAGTATGCTTAAGGACCAGGCTAAGAGGCGTGCCGACTGCTATAACACTGTCGCCAACATCGGGTATATCGGTACATAATTCTAGTGGTGGTATGTTGGATTGGGTGACTTGCAACACGGCAATATCTAGCACACTGTCTTGATATACGACTTTTGCGTCAAACTTGTCCCCGTTGATGTTGACGACATTAATACTAGCATAATTGTCAATAACATGTGTATTAGTGACAATATGTCCCATTTCACTTACACACACTCCTGCACCTATGGTGTGCGAAGAGCGGGTTGTGTTCTCGACCGCAACAATACTTTCTGCTAAGTTCTCGAAATCGTTGGTTGCGTCTTCGGTGCAGTATGTGTTAGGGTGCGTAGAGGGGCTAATTTGAGTAATCGGCTGGGCATTTATTTGGTTGCTAAGTAGCATTGTGCTTGCAATAATTAGAGGTGTAAATATTCGCATATAAGTTCCTTTGTAGTTTATGTTAGTGATTATCAACTATAGTATTTGCGGAAGTGTGAAAAAATATTTTTTTGCAATGTGATGTTTTTGTCCCAATAACATTTGCAGGCTTGGTGAAAAACGTGTAAAATTAGTTATATACGATTATCTTATATATTTATATATTATCTCTATATATTCGCTAGCATGATTTTAGCCGAAAACTTAGAAATAACAATGTATAAGGATATATAAGTGTTGTGCAATAGGAAAAAAGGAAATAATAACATGCGAGTAAAGTTCTATTTGTCTAATCTTAATATTGTCGCAAGAGATAGAGGCATACAAGACATATCTAAGTCGGTCAATGATAGAGATATTGTTGTTTTGACGCCTGATAGAAATACAATGAATGTTGAGATGGCTATACTAAAGGGGCTAAAGAAGAAATCCATATTCAATCTCAATGTAACAACGTTTTCTAGGTTAGCCAAAAAGTATCTGGTGGAAAACAAACTGTATCGCAATGTTCTAACCAAGCACGCAAGTGTTGCTTTGTTGAAGAGAATTATGCTGGGACTAAAAAGTGATCTAAAGGTCTTTGGTAAAAGCATAGAGCAAGAGGGCTTTGCTGAAAAAATATTTGAAACAATCTGCTTATACAAGTCCTGCCGAATTAAACCAGAAGATCTATATGTGGTGAATGGTTCGGGACTGTTATCATATAAACTTAGTGATCTTAAGACTATCTACACCGAGTACGAGAAGTACTTTGCGGGTGAGTATACAGATAGTTTCAATCAATTGGATCTATTTGCTAATACTTTGGATAAGGAAACATATGCCAACACCGATTTCTATCTAATGGACTATGAGGATATTACGCCTGCTATTGCTAGGGTTGTATGTACTATTGCAAAATATGGTGGAAGTGTAACAATATGTACGACAACCAGCACTAACATTGATGGGCTTAACAATAAGCATGTGTATTGTTGTGATGTGTACAATACTCTTAGAAGTACTATGGAAGTCGAGGGAATAAGATATGCTAGAGAGATTGTTGACAATAACACCGAGGTGGGTGTCCTTAGCAAAAACATATTTTCTGGCAAGGATATAAAAGAAAAAAATAAAGCTTTTGCACTGAACATAGTTAAGACAAACAGCAAGGAAGACGAAGTCAAGTATGTGCTAACTAGGATCAAACGAGATGTGTTGGATGGCAAGGTGTCATATGATGATGTGGGGCTGGTTGTTGCGAGCATTGAGGGGTATAAGGAAAAACTTATCGAAATCTTAGACAATTGCGAAATACCATATTTCTTCGATGAGTCGGAATCGTTAAGCGATAATGTCTTAAGTGTGGTTATTCTATCTATATTGCAGATGGTGTGCAAGGGGGTAGATAAGTACACACTAATTAAGTTAATCGACACAGGTATATTTAAGTTAAGTCTTAGATTTGTGCAATTATACAAGGCGTATGTTAAGCGTATCGATGCGGTGGGATCTTATCTATATTCTATCCCTAGCAAAATCAAATCAGATGACGAACTGAGCAGTAATATACATGTTATTAAAGAACTGGTTGACATTCTTGATTGGACGGACGGCGATGTTGCATATTATAAGGACAAGTTGTATTTTGTATTGCAATTTCTTGATTTTGACAACTTCTACGAGATGTTATATGCTAAATATGTTGACACTAAAGATATACTTAATGTCAAAAAGTTAACACAATGTCGCAAAAAACTGGATGACATGTGGATTGAACTAGAAATGGTTATGGGCAATCAAACTATGACTAAGGCGGAATTCTACTCGGTGTTCAAGACTTTTGTGGAAGATATTAAACTTAATTTGCCACCGATTGCAGTGGGTAGCCTTGTAGTGTGTGATTTCGAGAAATCATATCTTGAGCCTAAGAAAGAAATATATATGATAGGCGCTAATGACGGTGAGTTGCCTAAGTATGTTAGTGAAACAGCAATACTAAGTGATAATGAGCTAAGTAGAATTGAGAAGAATAATAAGTTAACTCCTACCATCAATATGATCAATCGAAGGAAGAAAAACAAACTTCTGGAGTGGGTGCTTAAAGCTAAGGAAAAGTTAACGTTTAGTTATGTATCAGTGGATGACAAGGGTGAAGAGTTGTATCCATGTGTAGTTGCGACCGACCTTGCTCGTTATATGGAGATGGTGGAATACAGCAATGCCAATGATCTAAATATAATTGATAATAACATAGATAGTATCGTTGTGGACAATATAACTAAGAGCCTTGCACTTAACAATCTGGTGGGATATGTTAAAAACTGGAATGTGTACGGATCTAACAGTGTGTATTCTCGAAATGTAACAAGTATATATCACGCACTGGGTGATAGCGAAATTGACGTAGTTAAGAATAGTTATTATCGCAACGAGTTGAAACCGATTGCAAAATGTAACAAACTATATTTCCGTTCGCTTACTGCTAGCCCTAGCCAATTTGAGTGTTTTGCTCGATGTCCATACTCGCACTTCCTAAGTTATGGCTTGAGGCTAAAGCCGGTAGAGGTTGCAAAGGTGTCTAACAATGATATCGGAAATATAATCCATGAGTATCTTAAGAATACAATCTATGATCTAAATAATTATAAGCATAGTGATGACTTTATTGCTAACTTGCGTAATTTTGTGACAAGCAACTTAGACAAAGTTTTGGCAAGCCCTATGTATGCTAGATTTGTTGCAAGTGATGTCAATGCGAACACAATTAGGGCGTTATTCGAGGAAGTGTATAGAATGACGCAGGCTCTTATGGAGCAATTGTGCAATAGTGATTATGAACCAATGGTGCTAGAACATAATTTTGCTTATGACAAGATAGGGATTGAATTAAGTTTGAAGAACGGCAAGCAAATAAGTGTCACAGGCAAGGTCGACCGTATAGACGAAAACAAAGCGGATAAGACCTTTGTAATAATAGATTACAAGACTGGCTCTAGCAAGTTTGATAACTACACTGAGTTCGTTGCAGGCAACAAAATACAGTTGTTTGTGTACTTGATATTATATAATAAGTTAACTGGAATGCGACCGGTTGGGGCATTCTATCTGCCCATCAATAACAAGTTAGAAAAAACTAGAAAATATCGTTATCAAGGATTTTTTGTCAAAAACGATACAATTATTGGCAATATTGATAATACTTTGCGACAAAACGGTGTAAGTGGGACAACTTTGCGGTTGTCTAGAACTAAAGATGGATCGCTAACCAAGTCTGCCGTATCAACCAATCTTGCTATAAGTCATGAGGATATGCAGAAGGCACTAGACTTCCTAGTTTACTCGCTTAAAGATCGAGCGGAGAAGATAGTGGAAGGTTGTATTGATGTTATGCCATTATATAGTTCGGGCAGACCTGCATGTTCGTTCTGTGAATATAGGGGGGTGTGTAACTTCAATCGGAAATATCACAACAGATATCGCAAAGTAGACAAGGTGGAAAGTATAAGTCAGATACAATCAAGCAAGGAGGATGAGTAATGTTCGAAGAATTGATATATGACAATGGCAAAACGACTATTGAGCAAAAAGAATTTGTAGATACATTTGGCAAATCTATCCTTGTTTCAGCAAGTGCAGGAACGGGCAAAACAACCACCATGATCAAAAAGATATTAAAAATAGTTTTGGAAGAAAAGGTAGATGTGGACAAATTGTTGGTTGTTACATACACAATATCTGCGGCTAACAAAATGAAACACGACCTATATACTGGGCTGACTAAAGCCTTGCAGTATACAACTGACAATGATGTGATTGTGTATATCAATAAGCAACTGGATCTGCTAGGCAATGCTGACATCGGCACCATTCACTCGTTCTGCAACAAAATAATAAAAAAATACTTTTATATCGTGGGTGTTGATCCTAATTATGGGATACTGTCCAATGATAAGACTACTAACTATCTAAGAAACAATGCTTTGACTAAGATATTTGGCGAGAAGACAAAAAGCGGTGATGAAAAATTCTGGCAATTGTATCAGAACTACAACAACCAGCGTAACGATAGCAAACTTAGAGATATAATAATGTCGCTATATGACTATCTGGTGTGTAGGGCAGATGGTGATGCTTGGATGCTAGATAGACTCAACTCTTGCTACACTGCTGACATGAACAATCCTGTATGGCAGTATATGTTGCAGGTGGCTAAAGATGTGGCACAAGATATAACTCAAGACATGCAACGCATGTATGATATAGGCGAGGCATGTGGGTGTGATAAGATCAAGGCTTATGCAGTAGCAAGGCTTGATTATGCTAACAAGATTATGGCTGGCAACGACTGTGTAAGTGTTGCACACATTGTGGTGGGAGAGAAGATTCCTAACAAGCCTAGTTTCAAGAACAACACCGATCCGATGTTGATAGAGCCAATTGAGTTGCTAGAAGAGGCTGATAAGAAGTTCAAAGATGCTAAGAAAAATCTGATCGCAATGCTTAACATGTTTGAGGGAGATGACTTAGAGGAGTTAAACCGTATCAATCGTGACAATGCAAGCGAGGTGTATAATCTATATCTTGACTTAAGAAGTGAATATGGCAAAATCAAAAAAGAAAACAACCTGTTAGACTTCAATGACCTAGAGAGATATGCTAGCTTGTTGTGTACAGATAAGGCTGTTATAGCAGAGTTGCAAGATGAATACAAATATATATTTGTGGACGAATATCAAGATGTCAACCCTATGCAAGATGCGTTGATATCTAAGTTAGCAAAATCTAACAATCTATACATGATAGGAGATGTGAAACAGAGCATATATAGATTTAGACAGAGTTCACCAGAAATATTTTTAAACAAATATAATGACTATAGCAATGGTGTTTGTGACAAAAAGGTAGTACTATTTAACAAAAACTTCCGAAGTGATAAGAATATACTGGAATTTGTAAATAACATATTTGACCATGCAATCACCAAGGATTGTGTAGGCATAGACTATGCAAACGAGGCAAGATTGGTAGCGGGCAAGAAGTCGGAAGAGGATAGGGATACTGTACACATAAGTCTAATAGACGGTGATGATATCAAGGAAGTTAACGAGGAAGCAACGGATGAGGACGATGTATCCGCTAAGGAGTATGAGGCGGAGTTGATTGCTAGGAAAGTTGCTGAGATTATAGGGCAAGGTTTATATAAGTTCCATGATATCGCTATACTGCTAAGAGATAAGAAAGAACTGGCAAAAGCATGCTGGGTTACACTTAAGAGATACAATATTCCAGTCAACCTAACAATCAAGAGTGACATCTTTGCAACAACAGAGGTGCAAGTGTGTCTAAGCCTGCTTAAGTGTGTATACAACGAGGATGATGACATTGCTTTTACAACCCTTCTTAAGAGCCCATTTGTGGGATTGAATGATAATGATCTAGTGGATATCCGTCTTAACGACATGGATGCACCCACATATTATCAGGCGGTGATGTCGGCAAGTGCTGGGGCGGTGTCGTGCAGAGATAAGATCGTGCAGTTAAGATCGCTGTTGAAAGAATTTAGGCTAAGGATATTAAACGAAAATATTGGCGATGTGCTTAAATTATATATAGACAAGTACCGCATTCTTACATATTATAAGAGCATGCCGGATGGTGTCGAGAAGGAAAGTTATGTTAGAGAGTTCCTTAACATAGTTTCGGCACAGAGTGTGGAAAATGACTTGGGCAAATTGCTAGATTATATCGATCTTATTTCGGACAAAGAATGCGAGATAAGCATATCTAGCGGGTCGGATGCTGTTACAATCATGACAATGCACAGTAGCAAGGGTCTAGATTATCCATGCGTAATTGTAGGTGGTTTTGGTGACAAAATGGTCAAGAACACTCCAACCGATATAAGAATTAACAAAGATTTCGGCATTGCGGTCAATGGGCTGGATATAGGACAATACGAGGCGGTGGATAATATCAATATGCTTGCTATTGCGTCTAAGAACAAGCGAGAAGAGTTCGAGGAAGCAATAAGGCTGATGTATGTTGCCTTGACACGCCCTAAGCAAGAATTATATATCACCGGTGTGGTGAAACTAGCCAAAGTTGTTAAGCAAAATCTATTTAAGTGTAGTACATATTTCGATGTATTTACGTTAGGACTAGCCGATATAGATCTTAATCATTTTGTTAATAAAACCAAAAAGTTCAAACTAACTAACAACAATTGTACAATCAATGTAGAGATTGTTGATCCAAGGATGCTAGAAATGAAGTCGAGTGAAATGCAAGTTGTTATGGGCTTGTCCGATCCAAAATTAACTAAAGAATTGCAAAATTATTACAACACAATTGAGCCAAGATACACAGATATTGCGTTTAAGAACTCTGTAAGCAGTATCTTAAGAGAGCAAGAGGCGGATTATATCAATGCCCTAGACAATTTCAAAAATATGACCATGACCGAGGCACTGCAACAATCCGAGGCGATGGAACTGGGTACGGCATATCATACTGTTATGCAACATATTGACTATAATATAGAACAAGATATCAAGAAATTAGTAGACGAACTAGTGTTTAGCGGTCAAATTAACGCAATATATCTAAATATGATAGATGTTGCTAAGATTGCAAAAGCCAAGGAAATAATAGGCAAATTGGTGGTAAAAAACGCTAAAGTAAGGCAGGAAAACAACTTCCTCGTACTGGCACCACACAACCAGTTGATTGATACTAGCAAGTGTCCACACGATGTATTGTTACAGGGTGTGATAGATATGTCTATAGAGGTAGGAAACGAGGCAATAATAGTGGACTACAAAACTAATAGAACTAGGTCGGAAGACTACCTTATCAATACATATCGCACACAGTTAGATCTATATGCCAAGGCTTATGAAATGGCTTATAACAAAAAAGTAATTGCGAAATATTTATACTCCTTTGAAATGGAAAAATTGATAGAAATAAAATAGTGAAAGGCTGATAGAGGTTGTATAAATAATAAAAAGTTATATAACAATAAAGCTATGTTTATAAGCAACAAAAGTAAGTTATATAAACATAAAAATAAATTACATAAAAAATAAAAATAAGTAATGTAGATAATAAAAAAATAAGTTATGCACATTTTAATTATAATTGTGCATAACTTATTTTTTTTGTAATTAAATTTTTTTTTGCAGATTTTAATTTTTTTGCAAAATGAATACTTGATAACTATTGCCAGAGATTGTGTAGGTATCGGCGTAGGAATATATTACATATCCTGCAGAGGATACTCCAGACAGATAAGACTTGTTGTTAGGATTGATCAATATATCAATCAACTTAATAGAATTGCTGGTTAATAAATTAAGCAATTGTGTTGCGTCCGATGATGTATCTATCATAAGTTTAGTCGTTCCTGCCATACGCACTTTGCTATAATAATTGTACATAGTGCTAGGAGTGGAATAGTTAGCAAATTTTGTTCGGTTAGCATTAGCGGTGTGAGTACTTGCGATAAACGCATCGGTTGTTAGGAAGTAGTTGTGAGTAAAGTATTCTTTGTTATTAGATAACTCACCTTTTCCTGGGTTGTTAGCCCAGGTAATGTCTACTACATAATAGTTGCCGTCTATCTTGACTTTGTTCCAAGCATGCCCACCAACATTGCTACCCGATCCTGCTGTGCCTACTATACGTATGCATTCCAACCCTAGCATGTTGCACATCATAGAGAATGCTTTGCTGTAGCCATCACATACGGCAACACCTTTCATAAATACACCTTCTAGATAATATGATGGGATCTTCATATTGTCGGAAGATGTGTTGCTGGAGTAAGAATGGTCATAAGTTGTGTTGTCACTGATCCAGTCAAATAGTACTAGTGCTTTTTCGAAATCGGTCATATTGTCGGATATAACCGACTTGATTGTATTTTTGGCTAGGTTATAGATTGTTTCTGCTCTGCTTCCGCTAGTGCATACTGGTGTATAACCATTTTCGATCGCAAAATACAATTCTTCCGATGTAGTTACGGCAACTTTGATCAGTCTATTGTCACTAACAAACTTGCTTGTCTTCTTAGGGTTGGCAGAATAATTGTATAGATCGCTGTATGTGACAACATCTGTGTTAATAGCGTATGTTGTAGGGGTTTTGCCATTGTCACTATAGTAATCGGGGTTACACTCTGAACCGTGGTTAAAGTAGTTGGCTATGGTCATAGTGTTGTTAACAGGTGTTAACCAGCCATATTGATAATAGGATGTTTCTTGGAAACTCTTATATGCTATCTGGATATGTGTTGTCTTGTCCGTTGTGTCACTGCTACACATATTGTCCGCCATGGCAGAACTATATGATATCTCGTATTGTGCTGTCCTCTTAACGAAGTTGTAGTACACGATGTTGTTTAATTCTTCTTGCGAAGTAATGTAATAGTCATTAAGATCGCCGTCAAAGGCGTATACTGTGTTGTAAGTGGTGTCGGAGTATGGATTATAATATGTGCTATCGAATTCGGACATATATATCCTACTCTCTACACAAGCAGTCACTGCATAGGCAATAATTTCGTCACTGCCCAGACTCAGACTGCTATACAGACTGGTTAGGAAAATATAAGTTGTTGCCTTGTTAGAAACATTGTATGTATATATTGTGCTATCGCCAAGGGATACATAGATAATATATCCACTAGCATAGTCTATTTTGTCCCACATCAACTTGTCATCACTGGATGCGTTGGATGAGCCTAGATTGATATATGCATTAGGGCTAAGAACGCCATTGCTATATATAGTTATTGTGCTACTTAGATCCCAAGTATCTGCTTTGGTCTTCTGATAAGTAATGGTTTCGCTAAATGGGCTGTCGGAGTGATCGCCTGTGGCGTCATGAGCCACAATGTTAACAGAGTGTGTGTTGTAGTCGCTTACAAAACTTTTTAGATTGTAGTAAGTGTTAGGAACGCTTGCTTTAAGGTTGCCATCAATATATAGTTCATATCCAGTTGCACCGCTTACTTTTTCCCAAGTGATCTGATCGGTGTCCCAATGCATAATAACGCTCACTTGAGCTAGTTCGGGTGCTGGCTCTACAGTATAGGCTACAACATTGCTTTTGTTGGAAGTGCTGTAGTTAGTGTCTGTGGACAATGCCTTAACATATATATTGTAATCTCCTGCAGTAATCTTAAGTGTGCTTAGGTCAAATGAAACATCAGAGGTGGAAGTTATAAGGATATCATTATTGTTATTGTATATACAGTAACTTGTTGCACCTGTGATTGCTTCCCAACTGATAATCGAACCAGATATTTTGATGTTTGGGGTTGCCAATTGCTTGATAACATTACGCTTGTACACAACTGTGTTAGTTTTGCTTGTTATAACCGATACAGCCTCATCATTGGAGCAAATAATATACACATTGTATGTTCCGTTGGTTGATATGATTGTTTCTAGGTCGTAACTGTAATTAATTTGACCATCGACATCGTCTATTATTGTACTTAGAGTGCCGTTGATATAGATTTCGTAAGTTTTGGCATGAGTTGTGCTTCCCCAAGTTATTATTGATCCGTCTAGTTGGATGGATGTATTGCCTATGGTTATGTACGACACATTGTCATTGCTTTTGATTGATATGCTGTTATATTTTGCTACAACCCATATTTTTTCATAATATACAGTATCTTCGGTTAGGGTGTAGGTTGTTGTGTTGCTATCTACACTGGCCTTTAGAGAAGAATTGTTGATATATATATCGTAACCAGTTGCACCGCTTACACTCTCCCAAGATAACTTGTCTACATTGATGGTTAGAGTGAAAGTGTCTATTGCACAATAGTCTACCGAGTTGCTGGCCTTGCTGGTGCTATATAATGCACTGGAAGATAATGCTCTAATGTATATTGTTACAAATCCGTCTAGCCCTGTTAGACTGCTTAGGTCGCAAGTGGTTGCGGTCGTTGTCTTGATAGGGCTGGTGGAGTTGCCTACATATATCTCGTAACTACTTGCGTGAGCAATTGCACCCCATGATAGAGTTTTGTCTGATATGGCAAGGCTAGGTGTGTCTAGGCTTGCTTGCGTAGTAACGCTTGCGATATTGCTGGCTTCACTGGCAATATAACTAACTGTATTGCTAGTTATAATAGATAGTCTGATTGCTTTGATATAAATACTATGAGTTCCAACCTCTGTAATATATGAGGATATATTGTAGGTTAGATTGGATATATTAGAGTTCTGGGTTAGTGTTTCAACCAACTTGTTGTCAACATATAGTTCGTATGCATTAGCACTGGTGATAGCTTTCCACGATACAATGTTGTTGCTTATTGAGATGCTAGGCTGAGATAGTTTAGTGATACTAACCTTGTTGCTAGTGCTTGTTTTGTCGCCAAATTTTGCTACAACATATATGTTATGGGTTGTGCCGAAATCGGTGACATCTATTGTGTAAGAATAGTTGGTCTGATCTGTTGCATCAATAATTGCAACAGGGGTTGAGCCATTGTCCATATATATTTCGTAACTAGTTGCATGGTCGATTGCGTCCCAGTATATTTGGTTGCCTTGGATGATAAGGTTAACATCTTCTAGCACAATATACACAACCTTGTCGGTGCTAGAGTAACTATCTATATATCCGCTTGCGCTGGCAACCACTGTTATGTTGTGATCGCCAGATATGTCTATATCGGATAGGTCTATTTGCAGTTCGTTGGTTTCAGTGTAAAGTATATTATTGATATATATCTTGTATGACTTAGCATATTCTACTGCATCCCATCTTAGTGTATCGCCCTCCAGTCTTACATTAGTGGGAGCAGTTAGGGCTGTTGTGTTTGGAGGAACCATCTGGAAACTAAAGTAGTATACTGTCGTATAGAACTTGTTAGAATTGATCTTCATCTTCTCAGTCTTATTCAAATAATCTACATTGCATTGTATATTGTATTGTGTTTTAACCGACTTGATATACTCTCTGATATCATCTAGAGATGCGGTCAATGGCTTGTTAAGTGCTGTCCTGATATAATCAATATCAAAACCTATTTCAATTTTCCAATCGTACACACTGCTATTAGTCAAAGCATACTCTGCAAAGTGTTGAAGAATATTCTTTAACTCATCGTTCTCATTGACTAGTAAGGTAGATGTTATCTTCATGGTTGTAACATATTTGCCCTGTCTGTAGACAAAGTCAATTGTGTTGCTGTAGGTGTCATATATAGGGGTAATAAGCATAGGGTCGTATTTCTTAGCCTTCAATTTAGCTTGAAGAGCATCTATTGCATTGGACTTATTTAGTTCGTCAGTTATCGCAACTAGATAATCATACTCGATGCCTATTTCTACCCAGTCTAGATTGGTGTATAGTGCAAAATCTAGTGCATTCTTTAGATCCTCATCGCTATCAATGTATTGTATGCAGTTTTGCTTCTTGCCACTTACTGTGGTGAAACTATAGTTGTTAACTTTGTAATAATCGATAGGTGTGTCAAGAGGGGTAGGATATGCAAAGAATTTGGTTCTCTTATCATAAGCCTTGTGGCTAGTCTCTATAGATTTGTCAGATACTAGAAAGTATTTGTGTGATAAGTTTTCGGTTATGCCTACTCCTAGTTCTGTCCAAGTTATGTCTACAATATAGTACTCGCCATCGATCTTAACCTTGTTCCACGCATGACCGCCCGAACCCGATCCGGTATTTGCTGTGCCGACTATACGGATACTGTCTATGCCTTCCATATTGCACATCATAGAGAATGCTTTGCTAAATCCGTCACACACCGATAGGTGATCAATAAATACACCTTCTAGATAATAGCAGGAGTCCTTGGTGAAAGGTCGGTTGCTAGTGTTGTTAAGTTTGGCATAATCATAAGTTGTGTTACAAGTGATCCAGTCGAAAATACTCAATGCTTTCTCATAATCACTCATATTGTCGCTAATAATTTCGTTCAAGACTCTTTTGGCTTCTGCATAGATCAGTTCTGCTCTAGAGCCTACTGTACATATAGGAGTAACCTTGTTCTCTATTGCATGATATAGAGACTCGGATGTAGAAACGGTGCTTGTTAGGAAATATGAATCGGATACAAAGTCGCCCGCTCTGTAGCCATTGGCTTTGTAGTCATAAGTCTTGTAATAAGGCATATCGTCATCCGCTTGGACTTGGGTGTTAGATGATGTCTGATTGATATCGCACTGTGCTACACCATGGAAGTTGATTGCGATAGTCATCATAAGGTTGTTATTTGGGTCGATAACACCATACTTGCCATAGTTGCTAGTTTCATAATAACTAGTCTCGTAGAAGGAGTTGAATGCGTCAGACAGTGCATTCTGCATAGCAATGCCTCTGCCACCAATGGTGTTGGATGATAGTTCATCGGCAAATTCTTGGTCAAAATATATATTGTATGATTCGTCACGATTGATGAAATGGAAATATGCAACTGCATTTAGTTCTTCTTGTGAGTTAATGTAATTGTCCCATATATATCCGTCAAATAGTATGTTCTCATATCCATTGCCGTCAGGATTGTAATAGTTGATCTTGGAAGAGATGATAACGGCTGTGTCTTCGCCAGTGATAGCACATATCCTGTATGCAAGGATGTTGTGAGGGGTGGCAAAGGAGTAGTTGCTAGAAGCAAAGTCAAAACTGGCGCTGGTTGTCTCTATCTCTACATAGCCAGTTGTGTTGCTAAACACACATACGAGGTACTTACCTTCGAAGTTGTCAATTCCGCTAACTTCATTCCAAGCAATCTTTGTCCTATTGGTTGTGATTACAATATTAGTGCTTGCTTTGGTCATTGAGTATGTGCTAGCACTGCCTTTTCTTGCAGATCGATTATCAACAACTACTAGGTTGCTTTTTTTGCTATCCGACCTAGTGCCAACACTGGACTTAGCAACAATGGTAAAAGTATTGCAAGAATTGTCGGTTATCAGATCGCGATAATTACATTTAATTATATCTGCGGTACTATTAAGAGTTTTTACGATTTTGTTGTTACAGTAGATGTCATAACACGACACATCGTCTATCTTCTCCCACTGCAATTCTTCTGCTAGTGTGTCTGCCATAAGATATGGGGTGTCAACTCTGCTAGGGCGAGTTATTAGCCCAAGATCACAAGAACATCCTGCAAATAGCATGCACAGGCTGACAAGGGCAATTAGTATTAAGTATTTGATTTTTCCATTTTTGATGCTAGTCATATACCGATTATTTTCTCCTAAGTTATTTATATGTAATTTTGGCACATATATAACATTTTTCGACCTGTTTTGACATGATTGTTGATGTTGGAATGCCAAAATCTTATATGTGTGTCTTTGCTAAATAATCCAATGTAATAATATCCCTTGTAACATGTTAGGTATGCTTGTTGGTTATTGACCGACCTGACACTGATAAGTAGGATATTATATAAGTATATTGTACTACAAAAAATATTATATTCAAAATATTAGATAGTCTAAAAATAATTTGCAAAAAATATATAATATATATTAGGACGAAAATGTTGATCTGTCTAAATTGTGGATATATTCTCACCCCATACTGTTGCTGGATCGAGTGTGGATGGGATGAACTGGAAGCAAATGGAGACAATGGTGTTGTTTCGTACGCTGGATGGTACAACTGGCAGGGTTAGACTATCGATGAAATCAATTGTTTGATAGTCGGATACAAGGGCATCAAGATAGTAGTATTCACTATTTCCTTTGTGCCAAGAACTGTTGGGAGATATCTCGACATTTAAGCCCTCGCCTACGATGTTATAGTCGGCATATACAGCCTTGGCTCGAACATAATACGAGCCACTAATATCGGCTACTTTTAGGGTTATTTTTTGCTTATACTTAGTGCCACTAACAATGTTGGAAGGGTACACAATATTGGCAAGCAGAGTGGTGTCTTGTTCACTAAATTCAATCTCTATATTTTGTCCAAGATTGCAGTCGAAGACACGACTTTGCGACTTGTAGAACATGAAGATATTGACGACAATAGATGCGACCAATAGCACACCCAACCCAAAGATAACATATATTAAGATCCGATTAATTGTATATACTTTTTCACTTTTCATATCAGTAATTTTGGACAAATAATGCAGATATTAAACAGTGTTTTTCTCTATTAAATTATTTTCAAATATTATAGTAATAAAAATTTTTTATTGATATTTATATTATAAATAATTGTTATTTTAATATATTATGTGCTATACTTTATGTGTATCGACTATGCGGTCGGCAAGATTGCATTGCTCTCAACTATCGGTTGTTATCAATGTATATTGGGTGTAAAAAAATATAAAACTACGAACTTGGGAATTATGGCATGCGATTGCGTGACTTATTATATTTGCAAGTACAAGACATACAATAGAAACATATAAGGGGAGATTGTTAGGTGGCTAATAAGAAAGACAAAACAAAACAAAACGACACAACTGCTACTCAGTCTACATTGAAGTCAGATAAGAAATTGAAATCAGCAAAATCACAAAACGATGCTACCGACAAGGTTGCAGTGGACAATGTAGCAGGGACAGAAAATAAGCCTAAGTCCAACAAAGCACTTAAGAAAGCGGAAGTTAAGGCGGTGGTAGCCAAGAAAGAAGTTGTGCGTAAGCCTAAGCGAGGATTGGAAGAGGGTCAAGTTATAATGACCGAATACAATCTATCGGACAAGAAAGATGGTAACGAAGCTAAAGATGGCAGTCGCAAGAAGTCTAAACGTGGCAAAAGACCGATTGAGATTGAAAGAATTGACACTGATTGCAAGACTGGATTGACTTATGAGCAAGTAGCCAAGAGGCAGAGTGAGGGACTTAATAACATTGTAGAAGAGAAAAATACCAATACATATCGCAAGATATTTTTCAAGAATATCTGCACATTCTTCAACCTACTATGCGTGACGGTTGCGGCTGCACTTATTGCAGTGGGCAAGATCAGTGATTGCTTTTTTATGATAATAGTTTTGGCTAACACCGCAATAGGTATTATCCAAGAGATCAGGGCTAAGAAGACAATAGAGAAGATCAGTCTTGTCAATTCGCCGACAAGCAAAGTAATCCGTGCGGGAGTAGAGACCGAGATACCTGTTAGCGAAATGGTGCTAGATGATATCGTTATGTACAACACGGGTAGACAGATTAGTGCAGACTGTATCGTTATGGATGGCGAAGTTGAGGTTAACGAGAGCCTACTTACTGGTGAGAGTGTTCCGGTTAAGAAACGCAAAGGTGATGTATTATATAGCGGAAGTTTTATAATAGGTGGCAAGTGTTTAGCTAAGGTGGATAAGGTGGGCAATGATAGTTATACTGCTAAGTTGTCTGACAAAGCCAAGGAGTATAAGAAGCCTAAGAGTGAATTGCTTGCTAGTATGAAATTGATAATAACAATTATCGGTATCATCATTTTGCCATTGGCTATTCTTACATTCTTCAACAACTACAATGGCACATCCAATAATATTGCTGAGACTATCGGCAGTACTGCCAGTAGTGTAGTGGGCATGATCCCATCGGGTATGTTCTTGCTAACTAGTATGGCACTAGCAGTAGGTGTTGTGAAATTGGCTAAGAGAAGAACATTGGTGCAAGACTTATATAGTATCGAGATGCTTGCCCGAACTGATGTGCTGTGTCTAGACAAGACAGGCACTATCACTGACGGAACAATGAAGGTCAATGCAGTTATTCAGATGGATAGGACGATCAAATATACTATGAGTGATCTTGTAGGCTCTATGCTTACGGCACTGGATGACAACAATCAGACATCTAGAGCACTTATCAATCACTTTGGATATAGCAAGGAATTTACCGCCAGTCAGATTTTGCCATTCAATAGTGCAAGAAAACTGAGTGCGGTTACTTTTAAGAACGGTGAAACCTATGTTATGGGGGCACCAGAGTTCGTGTTGAAGGTAAGAAACAAAGAAGTAGACAATCTTGTGAAGCAATATGCCCAGAAAGGCTTCCGTGTGCTACTGATTGCTAAGGCGGAAGGACAGATCGAGAAGGATAAAATTTCGCCTAAGAGAGAACCAGTATGCGTTATTGTTATAGAAGATCATATAAGAGAAGATGCATCAGAGACACTAGAATGGTTTAGAAATAATGGTGTAGATGTTAAGATAATATCTGGTGATAATCCGCTTACAGTAAGCGAGGTTAGCCGAAGAGTAGGCGTGCAGGGCGCTGAGAAATATATTAGCCTAGATGGGTTGAGCGAACAGCAGGTTATTGAAGCTGCTGACAAGTACACAGTATTTGGGCGTGTATCACCCGAGCAGAAGTGCATCTTGGTGCGTGCTTTGAAGGCTAAGGGACACAAGGTCGCTATGACAGGCGATGGTGTCAACGATATTTTGGCCCTAAAAGAAGCCGATTGTTCTATCGCAATGGCTAGTGGATCGGAAGCAACCAGACATGTCAGCCACTTGGTACTACTGGACAGCAATTTCTCTTGCATGCCAGCAGTTGTGGCAGAGGGTAGAAGGGTTGTTAACAATGTTCAGAACTCGTCATCACTATTCTTGATGAAGACGATATTTACTATTCTTCTTACAATATTCTGTCTGGTTATGGGGATCAAATACACATTTAGTTCAACTAAGTTGATACTGATACTAGAGATGTTTGTAATAGGTGTCCCATCATTCTTCTTGTCACTGCAACCCAACACGGACAAGATCAAGGGTAAGTTTATAACCAACTTGATGGTAAAATCATTGCCAGCGGCACTTATCTTTACTATCATAGTTATTGCAACATACATTCTTAATGTGACCGGCTTTGTAACCGAAGAGGCTTATCAGACTATGGCATCTCTTGGTGTTACTTTTGCGGGAGTGCTAGTTCTGTATAGACTATGCAGTCCTATCAATATTTATCGTGGAATAATGTTTGCAGTTATGCTACTATTGGTGGCATGTGCAGTATTTATCAAGGATATTTATCTATTCTTGGGCTATACAACATTGAACCTTCAGAACATTCTATTTATCATTGTTTTGGTTCAATTTGCATACCCTGTATACAACTGGTTCGTTAAGTTCTTTGATGACAAAATTGGAAAAAAGAATATTCAATAGAGTGCAAAATATATAAAAGCAAAGCAAAAAAGGAAAAAATATGGCAGACAATAAATTAACAATGGACAAGATCGTAAATTTGTGCAAAAGCAGAGGATTTGTATTCCCAGGCAGTGACATCTATGGCGGTTTTGCTAATACTTGGGACTTTGGTCCAGTAGGTGTGGAACTAAAGAACAATATTAAGAAGGCATGGTGGAAGAGATTTGTGCAAGAGAACCCTAATAGTTATGGCGTAGATGCAGCAATTCTTATGAACCCAACAGTATGGGACGCAAGCGGTCATACTCAGAGTTTCTCCGATCCTAAGATGGATTGCAAGTGCTGTAAGCAGAGATTTAGAGCAGATAATATTATAGAGGATCATAGCAAAGGCACTGTATGTCCAGACACTATGACTAACGAGGAGATGGAGGCATATATCGCTGAGCACAAGGTACATTGCCCTAAATGTGGCGGATTTGATTGGACCAACATTAGACAATTTAAGTTGATGTTTGAGACCAGCCGTGGCACAGTAGAGGGCGAGAAGGATGTTGTGTATTTGCGTCCAGAGACTGCACAAGGTGAGTATGTTAACTTCCTAAATGTTCAACGTACTGCTAGAGCAAAGGTACCTTTTGGTATCGCACAGATCGGAAAATCTTTCCGTAACGAGATCACTCCGGGCAACTTCCTATTCCGTACTATCGAGTTCGAGCAAATGGAGCATCAACTATTCTGCAAGGCAGAAGACAGCCTAGATCTATACAAAGAGTATAAGGATAGAGCATGGAAATTTGCTACAGATATCGGTCTTAAGGCAGAACACTTGAGATTTCATGATCATGACAAGTTGGCTCACTATGCTAAGGCCGCTTGCGATATTCAATACCTATTTCCAATCGGCTGGCAGGAACTAAACGGTATTCACCACCGCGGTGATTATGATCTATCTAGACACCAACAATATAGTGGCAAGTCTATGTTATATCTAGACCCTATCACTAACGAGAAATATATCCCTAATGTTATCGAGTATTCTATCGGTGCAGACAGACTTACTCTTGCGACACTATGCGAAGCGTATGACGAAGAGACCTTAGAGAATGGCGAAACTAGAGTTGTGCTACATTTCAACCCAGCAATTGCACCATACAAGGTAGCAATTCTTCCTTTGCAGAAGAACTTGAGTGAGAAAGCAAAAGAAGTATATAATAGTCTTTGCAAGTATTTCATGTGCGATTATGACGAGGCGGGTAGTATCGGCAAGAGATATCGTAGAGAGGACGAGATAGGAACTCCATACTGCGTAACAATCGACTTCGATACGCTAGAGGATAATAGTGTAACAGTAAGAGATCGTGACACAATGGAACAGACTAGGCTCAAGATCGAAGATCTTAAGAAATATATTGAAGACAAGATTGTTTTCTAATTTGTTTTGCAGTGTATATAGTGTCAATTATTGATAAATCAATGAGTGTGTCAATATGTGCACTAATGGCATGAAAAAAAGTTGCAATTATGCATTGCAAACATAAGTAATAAACTAAACAAAATGTTAATTTGATATTAAGAAACAAATAACCGAAATCAAGGAGACAAAATGAAAACTCATAAGAAGTTATTAATAACAGCAATAGCACTGATGGTTGCATTGGTGGTTGTGGGTACAGGGCTGATCGTTGTGTTGGTAGCAAGCCAGCAACAAGCTAAAGCAGTACTTAAGGTTAATTATGTTGTAAGAGAGGTGTCTTGCGAACTTTCTGCAAGATATGCTTTTGGTGGCAATGTGTACAACATGACCACAGATGGCACAGCGTCTGGAGCAACCAAGTTGACTTACAATGCTGGTGCTAATATGGAGGGTAGTTTGATCCCTGTATATCCAACTGGCAAGACACAGATTGATCTAACCAAGGATAACAACTTGGCAGTGTTTGAGTACCAGTTTGTCAATATTTCGGAAGGTAAAGATATCAATATTGACTATGCAGAAGGTGAGGGTGAAAATGCACTTGTGGCTAACAATATGTTAGTTGGCTACAGAGTAAGCACAACTCAACTTAACATTGCAACAATGAAATTTGAGAATACTCTGAATACATTGTCCACCCAAGAGTTGAAGACCAATTCCACCAAGAATGCAACTCTATATATTTATGTTTTGACCAAGATTGACTCTGTTATGAACGATGCAGAATATAGTGGAGCAATCATCTGGAACTTGTCCAGAAGCAATCTAAGTGCGTAAGAGTTATTATCTGGAATGATTTTTACTACAGTAAAATATGGGTTATTATTTGAAACAACTTTTTATAAAAATATGTTGTTATCTAAAAACTATCAATTAACAAGAAAAAATATAAACCACAAGCAAGTATATAAACTATATCTGTCTGTGGTTTTTTTTAGATTAGTATGATTTTTAAATAAAATTACTTACATCAATGTTGCAAATGCTATAGTTTTAGATGTTCAACAAAAGTTTGTTAAGCTTGGTATATTGTTTTTGCGTGCCTTGAACTTGTTTTACAGCAAAGATATCAAATATTTTTTTACTTACATTAACTTAAACTCCAGAGAGAAATATTTAAGACCGAACACTTTGAACTTGATTTGCAGTGGAGAGATTAAATATTTCTACCACTTATATCCATTTGAGCCCCAGAGAGAAATATTTAAGGTCGAACACCTTGAACTTGTTTCACAGTGGAGAAATTAAATATTTCTCTCTCTTACTGAACAAAAAAACAACTGAACGATTATTCGTTCAGTTGTTTTTCTATATACTATACTTCGTCAAGAAATTAGTAAGCAATAGTTGTGTTGTAGTTAATATGAGTTTCAACACCATTTGCACTTAGATATCTGCTAGCATTTGTTGACCAGCCAGATACGAATTTAGTGCTTGCGAAGTTAGCATCAGTTACCTTTCCGCAACCGCCACCAACATAAGCGTAGTAACCAGAAACAGAGATATTAACTGCTTTGCCTAGAGTATTGCCAGAAGCACTTCCGCCATAGAACATGCATCCAATAATACCACCAGCAAAAGCCTCTGTGCCACCACGAGTAACAGTCTTAGCAATTATCATACCACTCATGTGAGAGTTGTTAGTGATTTTGCCACTGTCATGAATTTTACCAACTATACCGCCTGCTGCAACGTTAGTGTTGTTGCTTGTTTCAGCAGTGATATTACCATAGTTGTAGTTAGAAGATATTGTACCACCATTAACGAATGCAACAATACCACCAGATTGATATTCTGACTCGATTGTACCTTTGTTAACGTTGTCTGTGATAGTTGCGTTGTTGCAATATCCTGCGATACCTGCACTAACTGCACCATCGTTGCAACCAGAGATAGAACTTACGATCTTACCGCTGTTGGTGTTGCCTTCGATGATCTTAGTTGAACTACCATATAGATAACCAACGATACCAGCAGAGATAACTGTACCATGTTGCAATATTTCGTAATCATAGATTGATTCGGAATTGTTAACGATTGCACCGCTGTTGGTACATTCTTCGATATTACCTTTCTTAAGTACACCAACGATACCAGCAACTGATTGGCTAATTGCGTTGATTTTTGCTGAGTTAGCACTGTCTACAACTTTGCCTTCAGCTAGTAGTCCTACTAGACCACCAACACCTTTCTCAACTGTGAAGTCAAGGTTGATAGTACCTGATACAGAACATTCTTCGATAGAGCCTTTTACTTGGTTAGCGATACCACCGAAGTAGTAATCGTCCTCAACACTCTTGATTGTTGCACTGCTGTATTGAACATTTAGTCCAGTTACAGTAGCACCTTTTCTGATACTCTTGAAGATTGCAAAGTTTCTTAGAGTTCCACGAACTGTGATTGTATAACCATTTCCGTCATAAGTGCCAGCTAGTTCGGATACACTCTTGAATGAACTGTCAATTGTAAAGCTTCTTGTTTGAACAAATTTTGCACTGCTAGAAGTAGCATATTTTGCAACATAATTGTTCCAAGTCTCTACACTGTTGATCTGATATGCATCGCCATAATCTGGATCGATATCTGGATTGACATCAGGATCGCTAGGTTCGATATCTGGATCGATATCTGGGTTAGTTGTGTTATTGCGAGTAACGATTACATATAGAGTAAGATCTTTGTTAGGCATACGGCTAGAAGCGGTGTAGGTAGCACCAGTACCATTAGATACAGTGTTAAATCTTACATATTTGTAACCAGTCATGCTGTTAAGAACTGAGTTGATTTGGCTTTGTAGTGAAGTACCTTCTGTAACAGTTGCAGTCTTGATAGTTCTGCCAGTCTCAGCATTGATGATAGTAAGAGTGTGGTTAGTGTTACGGAACCAGATAGTTGCTGTGCAATCGCTATCTACTCTTCCACCATTTGTGATTAGACTATCTGACAACTCGATAGAGTTGAATTTGTAAGTAGAACCTGCAATAGCAAATTCGATAGTATAGTAGATCTTGTTGTCAAGGTCATATACAACAATGCCTTTGCTACTAGTTGCAATTCTGAAACCTTCTACCATGTTGATACGGATATTAGAAGATGTGCTTTCTGTTACTTTTTTGCCATTGCTGTCTTTGATAATGATAGAAGCAAGACCTTTTACCTCTTTTTGAGTAGTGTAGTCACCTTGAGCAAGAGTAAGCTCGTATGTGTTAAGGATGATATAACTGTATGTATTGTTGTCATCTTCGGACTCTTCTACATAAGTATATCTTAGTTCTGGATAACCATTGTTAGCATTGCCATCTAGAACCCAAACATTTTCGAAATCCCAGTTAGAAGAAGATGTTCTAGTTGTGATTAGTGTGCCGTTTGTGTTGTATATTTCAGTTGTTTTCGCATTAGACTTGTAGTTGGTCATAACTTTCATACCATTGCTTGTATAACCTAGTACATAACCTGATTTTTCTGTAATGTTATTATTTTCTACGCTCTTGTCATAGATTAGGTTAGAACCAACACCTGTGAAGACTTTAATTTTGTTAGTCTCACTGTTGTTCAATTTGTCTTTGTCATAGTATAGACCGTTTAGGTTGTTGCTGTTTAATTTGATTACAACACCATTGGACTCTACTTCTTCCAAGATATCCATGTTTTTACCAACAACTCCACCAATTGCCTCGCTAGAGTAGTTAGTTACTTTGCTAGGGAATAGAGCGATAGAACTATAGCTGTTCTCGATCTTACCACTAGATACATAAGAGTTAGATGCATTAGCCGTGGATGTAAATAGATATTCGTTATTGCCTACGATACCACCATAGATGATACCAGTTTCGCCTAGGACAACTTTACCTTTGCTGTAAGTGTTGCTGATTGTACCACCGATGTTTTGACCAGCGATACCACCAATGTTGCCTGTAGCACCTTTGTTAACATAAGTAACACCACTGTTAGTTACCTTTTGAGTTTGACCGATAATAACATCAGCACTGCTCTTGGAGATAACTGCAGTCATTGTTGTGCCATAGATACTAGAACTATCAGCGGTCATGTTTTGACCAGCGATACCACCGATGTTCTCAGCAGTAACGTCTAGGAATGCATCTCTTACTTCTACACGGTCGATTGTACCATTGTTAACACCAGCGATAACGCCTACGTTAACGAATTCGCCTACACAGTAGAAGTTGACAACCTTAAGGTTAACGATAGTAGATGTAGCACCTACTACGCCAAATAGTCCTGCGTTAGTCATTATTTCATTAGATTCATTATTATTAATAACTATATTAGATATAGTATAGCCGTTACCATCGAATGTGCCTTCGAATTCTGCAATAGGTGTCCAATACTTGTCGGCAACTACTGACATATCAATATCGTTAACCAACTTGTAGTTAGCACCAGCAGGGTAAGCACTATCGGCACTGCCTATACTCATTAGTTCCTCTGCTGTAGAGATGTAGTATGGGTTCTCAACACTACCATCGCCTACGTTTACATCGCAGTGTAGATTACGGAATCTAGAATTGGATGTAGAGAAGGTGATTCTTGCTACACCGCCTGCTTTAGCAACACACAAACCATTGCTATATGATGCAATAGAACTATCGCTAGAAGATGCGGAAATAGTAGTAGCATTGTTACCATGCTTCTTGTTAACAGATAGTGGAACTTCTTGTCCTACATTGACATACAATACCTTTGCGGACAATTCAATAGTCTCCCTAGTTGCAAATACGAAAACCATAGATGCTACTAGAGTGCACGAAATAATTACACTAAAGAATATTACCCAAAATTTTCTCATAAAAATTTCCTCCCATTTTTCTAATTAATTTTTTTAAAAAATGCTTAAATTTTCTTGACAAAGTTTATATTTTTCTATAAACTTAACTAATTTTACCACACATTGTCTAATCTGTCAATACCCAATATTTCAAAAAAGTTGTATAAAAATATATTACTTTTATCAAAAAATACTTGATATTTTTGATATTTACCTATACAATATATATGTGGTTTTGACCAGTTATTTGATCTGTTTTCTGCTTAAGAGAAGAGAAAACAAGTTAGATAATACAGTAAGAACATATTGTTAGTCAAGCAAAATCGCAAAATTTAGGCTTAAAACATAGCGACAATATAAGATAAATACATTGGAGTGTAGCCAAGCGGTAAGGCCCAGGATTCTGACTCCTGTATGCGTAGGTTCGAATCCTACCACTTCAGCCACAAAAATTATTGAACACCAGTAGGTGTTCATTTTTTGTGTATATGTGTGGTAGGATAGTGGTGTCTTACAGACACCACGGACTGCCGTGTGGGCAGTCGATCGAACCTACAGCATGTATGCTCCGGTACTCGGGACCCCGTCCAGCGGTGCTGACCACCCGAGGTATATGAGGGACTTACCAGCCCTCATATAGACTGAATCCTAACCACTTCAGCCAGTAAAAAAAGAAACAAAGCAATTCTACTTTGTTTCTTCTTTTACAATAATATTTCCGCTTACGGAAACATTATATCATTACGAGCAATAGCGAATAATATCATTGACCGTGAGGTCAATATCATTGTGAGTGTTAACGAGCAATATCATTCTGCCTTATGAGTGGTAGGACAGAAAGTGTTTTTTAATCTATCTCTGCATAGATAGGAAAGTGGTCGCTAGCATAATGACCTTTATATTTTTTATCTATCACATGATATTTGTTAATACTGAAACTGTTAGGTAATTGAAACATAAAATCTATTTTTATGTTTTGATATTCCTCTTTGAAATAATTGACAGTGCCTTTAGTTTCGTCTTCAAAACCTTGTCCAACATCCACAAAATTTTGTTTTGCAATGTCAATGGCTTTACTATCTGGCGTGCAATTGAAGTCGCCCATTATGATAGTTGGAAGATTGTAGGGGATTAATCTATCACAGATCAATTGGATGCTTTTTGCCTGAGTTTCTTGACTTTCGTAATCAAGATGTGTATTGCCGATAATAAATTGCTTATTGGTGGTTTTATTCTTCAAAATAACAAATGTGCATATTCTAAAATAAGCCGCATCCCAAGTGTTACTCATTGTGTCTGGCGTATCGCTAAGCCAGAATGTTTGGGTTTCAACAAGTTCATACATGTCATCTCTAAAGAAAATGGGAATACACTCCTTTAAACTACTATTATCCCTATATGTTGCAGCAGTATTGTATCCTTTTAAATATTTTTTGAAAAACTCATATTGTTTTTCTTTGTTTTCTTGCATGCAGATTATTGAAGGAGTGTATTCTTGTATAAGGTCGCAAATAAGAGAAGCACGCCTTTTCCAAGCAAGTTCACCATCGTCAGCATCTGTAACACATCTAACATTGTATGTAATTATTGACTGAGTTGTCGTGTTCTTGTTCAACGCTATTCTTCGCATAGATGTTGCAAAATATCCCAGATCGTTCCTGTACACAAAGCATAAGATGGTGCAAGATATTAGTACAATAATTGCGATTGTCCAAACAATAATCTTTTTCATTTCATAGCCCTCAACCCCAATTATATAACAAAGCATCAGAAATAACAACATATAATTTTGATAATATGAATTATAAACTATAAATAAGTTATAATATATGTTTTTTGTTTTAGTGTAATAGATTTATGTTTATAAATGTATTTGGTTGGCAATAATTATGGCATTGTAAAGTATTATTTTTTTAGGTTGGAGGTAATGTAAAATTATGAACAAGGTTAATCCTTTTGAAGAGAAAAATGCAATAAGTGTTGACAAATTCGTGGCGGTTGATGATTATAGCCCTATACCTTATGACAAAAAGTCCACTTCGCCATATACCAAGACGCGTATAATACTACTTAATGGTGCAGAGTTCGAGCAAAATTGGTTCTTGCACCAATATTCCAGAAATTGTAGCAACAACGATCTTAGGCGTGACATTGCGTTGATCAGGCGTCACGAACAACATCAACAAAAAATAATTTCTGGACTAAAGCCGGTCAATGAAACCGATCTAGAGACTACTATTGCGTACGAGCAACTAGCAATTGATCTGACAGCAATTCTTGCTAAGCATGTTAAGGATCAATATGTTAAGGAAGCACTTAATTTTGCGTTGCTAGAAGATTTCGACCACTTATATCGTTTTGCTAACTTGTTGGAAACTGAACAAGGCCTTGATGCTAAGACGCTTACAGGTGGATACACAGAGATCACACCGGGCAGACCTACAATAGCTGAACCAAGACACCCTTATGACGAAATCAACAGACACATTGCTTCCGAACTAGCAGATCCATTTACCAAGTTGGTCGTTAGCATTATTACTGCGGGTGAGCAACAGACGATGAATTACTATATGAACATTGCAGGATTTCATCCGACCGAAATGGGAAGAAAATTGTATAGCGAAATTGCGATGATAGAAGAGCAACACGTGACTGAGTATGGTAGCCTAATGGATACAACATGTAGTATGCTAGAGAATTGGTTGATGCACGAGTACACCGAGTGTTATCTATATTATTCTTGCTATGTAGATGAGACAGATAAATATATTAAGGATATATTCTATACCAGATACTTGGAAGAGTGTGGACATCTGCAATATGTTGCACAGTTGCTACAGAAATATGAGGGCAAGCCATGGCAAGCGCTATATCCTTGCGGAGGAGATTTTCCAGAGTTGTTGCATTTTGAGGGTAACATTGATTATATCCGAGATGTGCTTAACCGCACTATTGATCTAACAAGACAATGTGAAGATTATGTGTCTATCGGAAATGTAAGTGACAAGGCAAATTACTTCAAATATCAAAAAATGAACATTAAGAAACCCGATAATATCCCTAGTCACAAAGTGATTGTTGAGCATATCAAAAAGTACGGCGAAGACTATCGCTATGAAACCAAGAAAAATCCAGTGACTGGATTGCAAGACCGCAAATGTGACAATATAAATATTGCTAGAAAGAAGTAAAAAATATACAAAAAAACATATCCAATGTCAATGCTACAATTAGTTATTTTATAATAATTGATAATAGCATTATCTGGATATGTTTTTATTTTTTTAGTCAATATTATTGCACTTTGTGTCAAAAAGTATATAATTTGTGTCATAATTATTGTTTTGCGTCAATATTTTGTGTATTTACAACCAACAATGTTTTGACTCGGTTTTAATTCAAAAATATTTTTCTTGTGCCAACAATATATATTTACTTGTTTTGTTTTTTGACACCAATTATTGTGGTTTATTCTTGAGTAAGGTGATACTCTCTTTTTGCCATTTTTAATTTGGAGATTTTGGTTAGTTTGTCATATTCGCTATCGCTATCTACGATGCCTGCTTGCTCGATTAGGTCGGGTCTAGACATTACTCGATCTAGTATCTCAGCGAAAGGCAAGAATAGTTTGTCCGATTTTAGACTTTTGCTATCGCACAAGTTGTTAACTTTAACAACAAGATATTTTTCTTTAGCAATTGTTTCCTCTGGCAATGATCTATATGTGTAGTACTTGCCATTGTAGTCTAGAGTGCCTAATTTGTATCCTTCGTAATTTAGAATTACTGCCATTTTTATTCTTCCCCCTTACTCATATCTCGTTTTTCTCTTGGGATGTAAGTTTTGTCAACTTTGTGCATTGTTCTATCTAGGTTGTCCATACGGCAATCATACACCGACTTAACCAATCCTTTGATATTGTCATCAAGCACACAACCTTTGTCCTCGCATTTTGCAAAAACTTCGTCCATGTCCAAGTCCATCAGCCTATCATATATAGGGTTGCCTTGGCTGGAACTCTCGTAAGCAAGTTCGGTCAAGAATTGATCTTGCAAAGCATTATCATTGACAAAGTTGTTGTAAGAATTGCCGGTCGACTCGTCATTGACTATCACGCTGGTAGGGGTGTGTATGCCTAGCATAACATCGGAGTGAACGGTGTGGTTAAGGAAATTATTAACCTTTTGTTTGTTGTTAGGGTTTTTCTCCTTAGTGTGTGCTAGTGACTGGGCAATGTTGGCAAGTTTTGTAGAGCCATAATTGAATAAGCACATTGCACCGTTATCGAAGGTGGGTGCCACATGTATGCCATTGTCGTCTTTCAAGAAGCACACATTGTACATATGTCTGTCGCTTTGAGAAAATACATAATCAAGAGTGGCAAGACCTAATAGTTGGCTTCTTATATTGTCTTGTTTTTCGCCACGGAACATACTAGAGATTGCTGTGGTGTAGAAGTCGATAGTGTTGGCAGGGGATATACTTTTGCCACGTGCGTTGTCATACATGGTTGCTCTGTATATATCCATAATTGTTTTGCCAGAGTACTCGGTAACTTCGCCTTGGAACATGTTTCTATAGTCTTCGCTCAAGACGCCCTTGTAGGTCTGGTTCTGATATTGCATCTCCGCTAGAGAGTACTTAACGGCGGGGTAGCCCACAGACTCTGCAATAACACTGGCTAATACTTCTGCCTCAGCCTCTAGTGCGGACTCGTTTAAGTTTTGCTTGAATAGTTTGCCGTTGATCCAGAACTTTGGTCTTTTGCCTCTGGCTTCTGATTCGATATCATATATTTTGTCGTCTATTACTGCACAACTGTTGTTTAACTTCTTGATTATTGTAGGTTGTGTTGCCATATTGCCCTCCTTATTTGGTTATTATGTTAATATAATATTTTTTAACTTTGTCTATTTATCCAATTTACCATTTTATATATCATTTGTGCGTTTTGGAGTAAGTTTGCTATCCTCATATTATGCACACATATTTCTTATTATAATTGTAGCACATTTGCACCAAGCGGTCAACTAATAGATATAGTTGCAAAGTGTCAAATATTATGATATAATACAATTGAAAATATGTGATCAAAAAGCCAAACACAATCGGAAATAATACCGAAAAGAAAGGAAATATATAGTATGAAAAAAAGAATGGATGCAAGCAACAGTACAGTTAACTATCTTATCTATGGACGCAAAGAAAGCCCAATGCTAGTTGTGGAAGATGGCGTCAAGAAGGAGACATATTTTGACGGCAGTGTTGTTAATAAGATAACACGACTAGACAATGGTGCTAAGATGTATGAAAAATACACTGTTGGCAGATTAAATATGCTAATGGATGCTGGTGTGGATGTGCAGGTCATGGAACACAAGTCGGATAGCCACGATTTTATCACCACCAGTTATGATAGCAAAGAAAATTATAACAACAACATTCCTAGCAAAAAGGTAACATGTTCCTCAACCATAGATAGGACAATCACCAACACTATAGACTACGCTGTGGATAATGGCATTGCAAGGGTGGGACATGTTGTAAATAACGCAACATTGTTTCAGTCGGGTTACAAGTATGAGGAAATTGAAACTTTTGATTTCAACAAAGGAATAATTGTTGCCGATACAGATTTTGCAAAGGCTTTTGGTGATTACACCGCCGAGTGCGACAAATACAGTTTTGAAACAACAATAACCAACACATCTAAGCCAAGCGATGTTAAGCACACTTGCGAAAGATACAATTTTGACCAAAACGCAATAGACGCATTTGATCCGACATCTGCTTCCGATGGTGAGAGGTTGGGACAGATCTTTGATCGTCCATGCATTATACAGTCAGACATGACTGCCGAACTATCCATGAGGGATCCCGAGTTGGAGAAATAATTTATTTGAGTGATTTTATGTACAAAAAATATCATTATCTTGATGAATTAGATAAATACATGAGCGAAAAATACAATGCTAAAAAATATGCTAATATCAAAGAGGCAAAAAATAAATGCCCAAAACTTTTTGAATATGAAGACTTTGGTGATGTGGCAGATTATACAGTTAATGTTATTAGCAACATAGATAAATATTTTTGCTATGTTATAAGATTAGAGAGCGTTTATATGTGCATAGTTGCAAGTGTATATGACGATGGCGTAATTAAAAATATTTATATTCCAGATTATGCTAGTCAAGAGTTAAACGATGAAGAAATTTTTTCATTTCTTCCTTTTAGCAAAGAAATACAAGAAGAAAATGCTATTAAATTTAGCCAATTTATAGCGAAGTACAAAAATAATTATTGTGAAGAGAATGTCGAGGATCTTTTTACATCACTATTCCATGCACGCATTGTTGTAGATGAGAGCGAAATAAAAAACGAACCTTTCTATGTGTCTATGCAAGAAAGCGACAAGATGTTAAGAGAAATTGGTCTAGAGCCACTTAAGTTAGACCAAAGTCAAATATATTGCCTACAAGGGGAAGATCTATATATCCCAAAGCAAGAAACAGGTTGCTATGTTATAGTAAATTTCAGCAATCACAAAGTAGTAAGTGTGGTGTGTGGATATAGTCGGTTCAAGTATAGATATTTGTTAGATCAATTGATAGATATCGATGAATGTGCAAGAATTTTAGATTAATATTAACAACACAGTTATCCACAATTGCAGTCAATTTGTGGATTTTTTTTGTCAAAAATGAGGTTGATAATGTTATTTTCATTTTGAAAAGTGTCTAAAAATACAAAGTTTTCAAAATACACTTTGAAAAGTGCTTGATTTTCTATACTTTTCAAAGTATAATATTGTTAATGAAAACCGGAGGTAAATATGGTTGAAAGAACTAAGTATATAGAGCAATTGTTGTCTTACAAAGACATGCAACTAATCAAAGTTGTTACAGGAATAAGGCGTTGTGGCAAGTCCACTTTGCTTAAGATGTATAGAGATAAGTTGTTGGAATGTGGTGTGGGTGCTGATCAAATAATCTCAATCAATCTGGAAGAAAAAGAAAATGATGACTTAAAAAATGTGGATAACCTATACAACTATTTGAAGAGCAAATTGGTTACAGACAAAATGAATTATATATTTATAGACGAAGTTCAGGAATGTAATAATTTCCAAGAAGCGGTAGATAGTCTATTTGTTAAAGACAATGTGGATATATACATAACAGGGTCTAATGCACATATGTTGTCTAGCGAATTGGCAACTCTGCTATCAGGTAGATACATCACTATAGAGATGCTTCCACTTTCTTTTGCAGAATATGTTTCTAGTGTAGGAACTGATAATATCGAAATGAAATTCAGAGATTATTTAAGGTTTGGTTCGTTTCCTTTTGTTCTGCAATTTAAGGGCAATGAGGATCAGATAAGAAATTATTTGGACGGATTATATAACACAATATTTAAGAAAGATGTTGTAAGACGAAACAAAATAACAAACGAAGATGCGTTGGAAAGTGTTACAAAATATATTTTTGACAATATAGGCAATCTTGTAACTAGCAAAAAAATTAGTGATACTCTTACATCTAACAATTGTAAAATTTCACAACCTACAGTAGAAGGATATCTAAAAGCACTAACAGATAGTTATATAATTTACAAAGCAAATAGATATGATGTTAAAGGCAAACAATATCTTAAATCAATGGCAAAATATTATGTATCTGATCTAGGGATGAGAAATTACTTGCTTGGCTACAAAAATGCTGATCGTGGATTTGTACTAGAGAATATAGTATATCTAGAGATGTTGAGGCGTGGGTACAAGGTTCTGATAGGCAAAGTTGATCAAAGCGAAATAGATTTTGTTGTGTTCAAGGGAAGCGAAACAATATATGTCCAAGTTGCAGAAAGCATAAAGGACGAAAAAGTATTTGAAAGAGAGATGAAACCATTAAAAACAGTTAAGGATTATAACCAAAGAGTAGTGATTACAACAGATTATGATGTTAACGAGTATTATGATGGAATAAAACATATTAATATAATAGATTTTTTGCTAGGCAAGGTAGATATTTAGAGATATAATAATAGATGGGTATAAAAATTAATTGATTTATGCCCATTTTTTTCCTTAACCTTTATATACCCTGCAAAATCATTTTGCAAAATGGCTTTTTTGTGCCATACTATTTGTGTTATGAAGAGTGTGTTTTTGCAAAACAACTTAATAGTAAGAAATAACTTGTTGGATAATTCAACAATGCCTATTTTTAGCCGTTTTGCAAGTAACCACGGGGGGGGGGATCCTTTAGTAAGGATAGCATAATTTTATCCCCAGTACATAACAAACACAACTTAATAATTAGTCAATTAAAGGATATAAGGTAAAAATTATCAAAGTTTTTGCCATATCCTTTTTTTGTTTTTTGTTAACAAAAAATACAAATACTAAATGAAAAGGAAGTAGCAATGAGTAAGAATAAAAAATTGTTAATTGCAATTGCACTGATGTCAATTATGCTAATAGCCATGATCGTGGGTATCATGGTTGTGTTGGTAGCAGGCAATCAAAATGCAAAAGTGCAATTGAAGGTAAAGTATCAAGTAAGTGATGTATATGTAGAGATATCCGCTAAGGCATATATCGGCAGCAATGTGTATACTCTCAAGAATGGCAACTCAGATATATTAACTTTGTCACCAGTTAATATGAATGGCGAACTTAATCAGACCGAAGACGAACTAGTTATGGACAGAGATAACTCCAAGATAATATATGAGTACAAGTTCACTAACCTATCCGAGACTATCCCAGCAAGCATATCTCAGACCATAGAGGATGGTGGGGTTAAAGTGCCAGTAGATACAATCAACAACAATATCTTGCTTACATATTCTTCTAGCACAGCCCAAAAGTATAATACAATAACATCCAATAAGACTACTCTTAACAGTCAATCATTACTACCCAAAACAACTAAATATATCTATGTTATTGCATCTATCCAAGATCTTATGAAAGATGTTCTATTTGAGGGAGAATTTGGCTGGACACTAACCAAAGCAGATTTAGTAGATAACACAACAGAGAATGTATCTGGCGGAACAATTATATCAGGCACAGACGATGCCGATGTAGTTAACAAAGATGAAATGGATAAGGTCAATCTTGTTCTTGATTGTGAGAATGAAAAGCCCAATTCTTATCCACAGAGAGCCAACAAGTGCTTTACTGGTTGGTACACTAAGGACGAGAGTGGCAACGAGATAGAGGTAGAGTGGCCAGCGTTGATCACATCATCCACCAAGATATATCCTAAGTATGAGGATGAAACCCCAGGATTATCCTACACCTACACAGGAGATGGCTATGCGATAGTAGGTGGATACAATGGTTCAACCACTGATATATTTGTTCCAGATATCCACAATGACGGCACACATGGTAATGCTAAGATCACTAGTATTGCAGACTATGCTTTTCAGAACAATGCTAACTTAGTTAAATTAACAATTCCTAACACTATAACCAAGATTGGTGTACAGGCATTTGCAAGTTGCTCAAAACTAAAAAGCATTTTTATTCCTAAAAGTGTTCTTAGTATAGGCACACAGGCATTTAGTCTAGACTATGTTGTGGAAAGTGCAGTAGTAGATCCAGATAATCCAGTGTACGATAGTAGAGATAACTGTAATGCTATTAATATTACTAGTAACAATACTCTGTTATTTGGCTTTAGCAATACAGTTATTCCTAGCACAATTAAAATAATAGGTTCATATTCATTTCAGGGTGTTAGAAATCGTGATAGTATAGACATTCCTAGTGGTGTAACAATTATTAAGAGTTTTGCATTTAGTAATGCTATGGTTACCAGTATTATAATTCCTAACACTGTTACGGATATAATGGAAAATGCAATGTATTTGTGTAAAAATTTAACACAGATTACAATTCCTGCTAGTGTGACGAGTATTGGACAATATGTATTATCTTACTGTACAAAATTGGAAAAAATATCTGTTGAAAAAAGTAACCCAATATACAATAGTAATGGCAATTGCAATGCGATAATTGAAACTTCAACCAATACATTGCTTTTTGGTTGTAAGAACACTGTTATACCGGATAGTGTAACGAAATTAAGCAGTTATGCTTTCTGGTATTGCAGGAATATTACATCAATTAATATACCGAGAAATGTTGTAAGTTTTTCGAGCAGTACATTTTCTGGTTGTGCTCCTACTACAATTACGGTAGATCCAAACAATACGGTATACGATAGTAGGGATAACTGCAATGCAATAATAGAGACTGCAAGTAATACATTACTTATAGGGTGCGTCAATACTGTTATACCAAATACTGTTACAACAATAGCAGATTATGCTTTTTCAGCGATAGAAGATTTTACAAAAATATTTATACCAGCAAGTGTTACAAAACTTAGTTATTTATCATTTAATTCTTGCATTCATTTGACTTCAATAGTAGTTGATGCCAACAATCAAGTATATGATAGTAGAAGCAATTGCAATGCTATTGTGGAAACCGCAAGCAATACTATTATCAAGGGTTGTCCAAACACAACAATCCCTAATACAGTGACAGAGATTGGTGATCATGCTTTTAAGGACTATACCACTACCTTAACGACTATCTCTATTCCTAATAGTGTTAGAAAAATTGGCAAATTGGCTTTTGGAGCTTGTTATAACTTAACATCAATTACTATTCCCAATACTGTGACATATATTGGAGAAGGTGCTTTTAGAAATTGTACTAGTATTGCGTCAATAACTATCCCTAGTTCGGTTAATTATATTGGTGCCAATGCTTTTGTTGGTTGTACTAAACTTACTAGTATTACATTTGCAGACCCTAATGGGTGGAAGATCTATGATAATGAAACATCTACTAGTGGTGAAGATGTAACTATTTCTACAACCGATTATTATTATAACTCCACGCTACTTAAGGCGGTGTATTCGGTTAAGTATTGGCGGAAAGAAAATTAAATAATATATAAAAAATGAATAGGATATAATTATGGCAAGACTTGTTGTGTTATATCCTGTTTTTTGTTGTAGCCCATTTGCAATTGGGCTTTTCGCCCAATAAGGATGCCAATGCTTTGGCATCTGTGCCACTGTTGTGGCACGGGCAAATGGGCTAACCTCCCATTTTTTCGATAGTTTTGGGCAGAGTTTCGACAAAATAAGAAATGTTGCAATTTTTTATTTTAGTCAAAAGATTTTACTTAAAGTAGGTTAATGTAGTATATTTGTAATATACTAATATCATATAAGGAATATAAATTATGAATGCAACGATATTTAATCTAATAATAACTGGAGTAGTCGCACTATTTGTAGTGATCGGCATGCTTTGGGGCTTGGGAAGAGGACTAAAGAAGACTGCTATCAGAAGCCTGTGGCTACTAGTGACCGCAATACTGTTGGGGCTTGCACTTAGTACGGTTATAACCAATGCGCTTATCAATGCGGAGTGGAATATAACCATAGACGGCACGACATACACAACACTGCAAGATGCGTTGACGGAGGTACTGAAAGATCCAGAGGTAGCCAAGATTTTGGGCGATAACGTTGAGACGGTTGTCAATGTTATGGTTGCATATTCCGCAATGATAATTAACTCTATCGTATTTGTATTGCTATTCTGGGTATGCAAGATTGTGTTGTATCCAGTGTACTGGGCACTTACTAAGTGGGTATTCTTGTCTAAGAAAGAGAGACAGTACAAGGCTGATCTAAAAGCATACAAGGCTTATCGCAAAGAATATGAAAGGGTTAACAAGGGCAAACCTAGAGTAGAGGCAGTTGGCTTTGCTGCTGGTGATGATAAGATGCAACCTCTTGAGGAAGAGTTGAAGGAGATAGAAGAGGGCAACAGCAAGGAAGAGAAGAAGGCATATAATAGTCTTATCCGTGCTAGGCAGGCTTATGATAGTGCTAACCTAAAATCTAACCAATCTGCTATCACCTCCGAGGACAATGAGCTACTTGATAGACCTTATGTTGAAACTAAGAAGGAAGAAGAGAAGCCAAAAGAAGAGCCTAAAGTGGAAGAAGAGTTTGTGCCAAAGGATGAGTACAAGCCAGAAGTTAAAGAGGAATTGAAACCGGTTGAGAAGCCAAAGAAACTAAAGAAACACAGATTGCTTGGCATGCTGGTTGGTGCAGTATGCGGGTTATTAGTAGGTGGTGTTACTCTATCTCCAATTATCGGTGTACTTAATATCGCTAGAGAGGCGAACAATGAGTGCGTGATAGAACTGGAGGACGGCAAACAGCAAGGGGTTATAGATTACTTTACCAATGGCATGTTTAGTGATATCAACACATATTATGAGGGTTCGATCGGTTGTGGCATATTGCGATACACTGGCACAGAATGGGTGTCCAACGAGACATTTAAGGCTTTGACTAAGTCAAAAATTGATGGCGTAGATGTCAATCTAACTAAGGATCTAGGCACAATCATGTCAATAGTGGCAGAAGCCAATGTGCTTAAGTCCAATTACGATGATGCAGTGGCTAACGATTATCCGGTTGCGACTATGAGCAAAATCGTTATGTCAATTGATAAGATTGTAGACAAACTATTTGAGGTCAGTATTGTTGACAAGTTGTCCCCAGCACTGATCGATATGGCGGCATCCGCTATTGAGAGTAATATCACAGACGACACCACAATAGGTGAGGGTTCGACCAGCACTAGCGAAAACTTGGATCTAAATAAGATACTAAGGCAGGTTGCAACTGGCTTAAGAAGTGTTGCAGAGAATAACGGTTCGCTAAAACTAGAACTAAAGTCAATTGTCAACATGCTTATGATACTTAACCACGGTGTTGTGCTAGATGGACAAGTAAAAGAAACAAGCCTACTTGCACAGATCATTAAATCTTCTAACGAAAATAACACCGAAGTAATTAGGGTTATTCAAAAACTAAATTATGAATATCACAAAACACACAACGAAGATTTCTATTTCACATACCTAGTTAACAATGCATACACATATGGTGATTATGAAACTAAGGTTGTTTCTGCGGTTATGCCAACTGCAGTTGATTATACTCTTAATATTATGCTAAGAGAGATTGGCATGGGTACTGTTGCGGATGCATTGCAGATAACCAACAATCAACAGATCAAGACTTTTGTGTTAAATACATTTACCGAAGTATTTAGAATAATGTACGAGTTTAACACAACTTATGATAGTAGCGGACTGCCTGTGTACAGAGAATTTAGTGAAGACACATTTGGCACTATTTCGTTAAAAGACATCAATCGCAATGTGTTTGTGTCTTTGGGCAAAATCGTTGATGGTATAGGCGGACTATTTGATGATGAAAATTACAAGACGCTGGTTGACGGTCTAGGTGATACAGTGGCTGACACTATGGGTTCGCTATTTGGCGAACTTATGGGTGCGGATGATGCTACAACACTATCCACCAATATTGGCCTTGCTATCAAAGGCTTTGAAAAAGGCAGTTTTGAAAACGAATTTACTGCTATCGGTGATATGTTCAATTATCTACTTGTTGGCAATAGTTATACGGATGCAGAAGGTGGCATTGTTAATGTTTCGCCACTGCTAGACAACACAGCAGACTTCTCATTTGACAATCAAGACAAGTGGAAGTTCGAGATAGGCAATATAAGATCAATAGGAACACTACTTAACTCTATGCAAAACGTATCAATATTTAAGTACAAGGAAGAGGGTGAGAGCAAGAATAACTTAAGCTTCCTATTTGATGCTATTTTGCAAAAGACAAAAGCGGATCTAGTAGCGGAAACGCAAAACACCTCGGCTGACCCATCTATAATAGATGACGAAACTGGATTTATAACCAATGTAAGCGAAATTAATCAAGTATTATACAATGCAATCAATGTGGTTCAGGTCAACCTTAATGCAGGACTAGACGCAGACGGTGCATTTAACTGGGCAGACGCTCTAGGTGGTGATGATTTATTCCTAGGCGTGCTAGATGATGTAATCAAGCAGAACAAAAAGATAGGATCGGATAAATTGCTAGACTTTGTGGGCAACAACAAGGAAGGCAAAACAATACTAGCAATAATATTGCAAAATAGTGAGCAGGTTCAACTAACTACAACAGCATCCGGCAAAGTGTGTGCGTTGGATACTATGAAGGATAATAGCCTATTTAAGGGGGTAGCAGTTAGATTGTTAACCGACCTTAAGGCGGTTGTTCCTAGTCTACTAGATGGAGTAGACCAAGATTACAAGAATGATTTCAATAACATCATCAGTAATATCCTTACAACATTGTCTGGGATAGAGAAAGACAGCAAAAGCAACAAATTAATTACCTATCACAAGTATATTGAGACAATCAACAATGCAATAACCGATCTATATAGCGATGGTGCTATCGAGATAGATTTTGGCAATGTTGCTACTATGCGTAAGTTGGGCAAGTTCTTAGATACAATGACATCCAACAACAATGGTGTGACAGTCTTGAGAAACAATGTTGTTGTAGAAGTTGTGCAAAATCTTGTGTCTAAGGAAATTGTTAAAACAATCGAGGATAACAGAACCAATTATCCTATTAAGACATTCTTGAATACAGTACAGAACAATATTGCCACTGCCCAAAATGGAAGCAGTTGGGAAACAATCTTTGGGGCATTTACCAAGATTAGCAGTGTAGATTTTGCGTCGCTTACTGATGTTAAATCGTCACTAGATACCTTGGGTAAAGTGCTAGACATAATCTCTGGCAGAGCATTTAAGATAGAAGATACTGACGACAAAACAGTAAGTGTAACACTTGCAACCGATGAAGACATTAAGATGCTTATGATTGGTATGATCGCCAATAGTATGATAGAAGAGGATAGTGCTCCTATCACCGGTACAAGGGATGCAATTGGTGCTAACGGCAGTCAATCTGCCGAGTTACTTGAGATCATGTTCTCGCTAGGTAACAACACTGTATCCGATCTAGATACAATTGCTAAACTTAACGCAACTATCTATCAATCGGATGTCAATGATAACTATAAGTACTTTGGTAAATACAATGTTACTTACTCGGATAATAAAATCAGTGGCGTGTTGGAAAATATCTATGATATGAACACCACTACCGATGTTGTAACTAAGGACGCCTTTACATGGGAGCAATTCTGTGCGAGAGTAAAGAACATTGTGGATATTGATGTAACGATCAATTTGGGGAAATTTGCTCATACCGAAAATGGCAAAACTTACACCTATTATGCCGAAACCGAAACTGGAAGTGATGGCATCGGTGTAACCTTTGATAATATCACAACCAACAATAGCGATCTTATTTCGATAGATCAGATAAGATACTTGCTAGACAAGTCTATTGATGGTAAAATCGCCACAAGCGAGTATGTAACAGCGAATTTGATCGCTAAGATTAAGGGTAATATTGCCAATATCGAGGGTGATTTCAATACCGAGTTCAAGTCTATCCAATATCTAATAGATATCGCAGATTATATTAAAGATAATGCAGAAACTACTGATACTGCAGGCAAAACATCGTTTAACACCGAAGCACTTAGGAACTTTGGTCAATATATGGACGAAATCTTGACATCCAAGATCGTAGGCAACCTAGGCAACAATATAGTTGTAACAATGCTAGATAAGGTGTATGCTGACGACAATGTAACAGACAAGATAACTAAAGTTGATAGCGGTCTAAATATTTTCTTAGGCTTGACTAGTGATGAAACTAAAAAACATTTCTTTGCAAAAGAAACTGTACAAGACAGAGTAAACAATATATATGCCCAAAACACAACCAATCCAAATGCGATAGTGTTTGAAGCAATTGCTAGCTTAAAGGAAACAATCAACAGTATCAATGTTGAAAACATGACACCACCAGAAAATTTATTAGAGATGGCAAATTTTGTTATTGAAGCCAATACAACTCTAGCAAGAATTGCCAAGGTATTAAATTCTTTGCAAAATAACCCATTAGTAGGCATTCAAGAGGCGAGATATGCAACAATGTCTATTATGCAACAAATGGTAGAGGAATTTGACAATTGGTGTACAAATGAGGCAAGAGCGGCAATATTTACTGCAAAAGGTCATTCTGGATATAAATACTCTACAGATGCGGTTGGTAGATATAGTACAGAGAATGCAAATTCGTTTGTTATTTACATGAAGGGTAGGGTTGATAACAATACTGATCGTGAAACATATGTAGATAATGAGGGTAATTGCAAAACAACCTTTGAAACAACCGATTATGGATATGATTATATCCTACAGAGATTGCTGGATGACTTCCAAGCAAGAGTGAAGGCCACTTTAGGACTTTGAAATATTAATCTCTCCACTGTAATATCGCCCAAATATTGCTTTGCGGTTGTGAGTTAGTCAATTATATTACTTTCTCCACTGCGAATCGAGTTCAATGTGTTCGAAAGTAATATAATTGACCTATATGAAACCGAGTGTAGAGTGTTTAAAAGCAATATATTGGGTTCGCTAATAAAAGGTGTTCGATCTTAATAGTTCAACATAAGGGTTCAAGCGGATTGAGATGATCGACATATAATTTATTCATTGCAAAACTAATTTAATATAATTGCCTCTATATATTTTAAAAAAGAGTTAATATGAAGCAAAAAAATACTGCAATTTATAAACTTGCAGTATTTTTTAAGCATTTATTTTTAATAAAGTTATTATATTTTTTAAGAGATTTACATGCAAAAGTGCATATTTTGGGTTTATTTTGCGATATTATTTTATATTATCCGCTTGCTTTCCCAAAGATTGGCATATAAGATCGCATGCCTTGAACTTGTTTCACAGCAAAGAAAGTAATATATTGGCAAACTTACTATAGAAAAGCAAAATTTGGGCGAACTTGCGGTTGAGAGTTTATATGCTATTAATAATATCCGCTTGTTCCCTTGAGATTGGTATATAAGATCGCATGCCTTGAACTTGTTTCACAGCAAAGAGATTATATACCAATCTCTCTTCTGTCTTGCAATGCCTTGCCTAGGGTTACTTCGTCAGCGTATTGTAGGTCACTGCCCATTTGGATGCCTTGTGCTAGTCTTGTAACCTTTACGCCTAGTGGCTTTAGTAGTTTTGCAATATATGTTGCAGTTACTTCGCCCTCTATATCTGGATTGGTTGCCATTATTACTTCTTCAATATCGTCGGTTGTTACACGATCCAATAGTTCTTTGATACGGATATCTTCTGGCCCTCTATTCTCTAGCGGACTGATTGTGCCATGTAGCACGTGATACAACCCTTGATAGTGCTTAGATTTCTCTATGGCACGGATATCCTTTGGCTCTTTGACTACGCAGATTACTTTGCTTACTCTATTTTCACAGATTGGGCACAATTCTTTGTCGGTAAAATCACCACATTTTTTGCAATAATGTAGCAATTCTTTGGCTTGTATCATGCTATTGGCAAAGTTATCTACAGTATCTCTGTCCATGTTGATAATTGCATAGGCATATCTTTCTGCAGTCTTTGCACCTACACTAGGTAGGCAAGTAAATGCGTTTATTAAATTTTGCAATGTCTCATTGGTTGTGTTGTTCATTATTGCTTTCTCTTTTACTATTTTTTCCAAAAAACTAATAGTTATATTTTTTGTTCAATTTGTTATTTTGGGGGTGACAAAAAAATATTTGCGTGCTTGACATTTTTATTATATGTCGTCAAAAACAATTTATATTTTTTTTAAGAATTTATTTTAGAACATGCCGGCAGGCAAATTCATATCGCCTTTTAACTCTTTTTCTTTAGCCTCGGCTAGTGCAAGTGCTTCGTTAGTTGCGGCGATTATCATATCTTCTAGCATCTCCACATCGTCAGGGTCAACTGCCTCTGGCTTAATTTTGATACCTGTTACTTTGCGGTTGCCAAGTACTGATACTTCCACCATGCCACCGCCAGCAGTTGCTGTTAGGGTAGTGTTAGCCAACTCTTCGTCTGCTTTCTCCATTTTTTCTTGCATTTCGCTTTGCATCTTCTGTGCTTGTTTCATTAGGTTTTGGATATTCATATTTCCACCAAAACCGCCCATTCCTGGTCTAAACATAATTGTGTATTCTCCTTATTGTTTGATTGTTAGCAAGTTGCCAAAAGTTTCTTTTAGTTTTCGCAAATTCTCCTCTCGTAACTCGTCCGATTTATCTTCTTCTAATTGTACTTGAAAATTTAAATTGCTGTCAAACGAATGTAGATAATTATTTATTGTATCGACAATTTTTGGCATTGTTAAGTCTTGCCAGTTAACCAATTTGTCGCATGTTACAACTAAGTTATTATCTATTATGTCGTACGACTTAATATTGTTAAACATCGCAAATAATAGTCCGTCTTTGCTGTGTCTGATGCTGGCTAATACATGCCCCAAGATTTTATCTTTGTTGTATGCGTTTGGCACATTTTCGACATTAGTATACATGTTGTTGTCAGAAAATGGCACATTGTTGTCAATTTCTATCTTTTTTAACTCTGCCAATTTAGCGTCATATGATGCTTTAGTGTCTATATTTGTTTGATTAGTAGGGGTCTCTATTTTAGCATCAACTGCAACATCTGTGTTGCTAATTTTATTCAAGTTTGCTCTGCTATTTTTCCTCTTAGGGATACTCTCCTGCGATCAATTTGTTTTCCATTTCTTTGATCTTATTTTCTAACATTTCGATCTTGTTACTTTCATCCATAAGGGATAGTATTGAGATCTCAAATAGCGATTTTGCATCGGTTGTATAACGGAACTCCTGTTCCATGCTTGCTAGTTTTGACAATATTTTTACAATAGTTTGATTGTCAATATTTTTGGCTAGATCTTGCATTTTGTTATATATATCTTCAGGGATTGTTAATAGGGTGTTAGCATTTTTACAATTTTTAACAATGCTTAGATCTCTTACAAAAGCGACTAGATCTTTGTTAAGTTGTGCAAAATTTTTGCCCTTGCTAGATAGATTGGTTAGCAGGGTCAATGCACTGGCCACATCTCTATCCACAATGTATTTTGTTAGGTCTATTAGGGTATCTTTGCTGGTTATTCCGGCAACTTCTAGTACTCCGTCATAGGTTAGTTTTTTGCCACCAAAGGCAATACACGACTCGGCAATAGATAGGGTATCTCTTACACTGCCTTCGCCTAGGCTTGCGATCAATTTTACAGCATTGTCCTCGTAAGATATTTTTAGACTATCTAAGATCTTGCGCAAGTGGTTAGTTAACACTTCTGGACTAACTAGTCGGAAATCAAATCTTACACAACGAGAAAGAATGGTCTGAGGCAATTTCTGAACCTCGGTTGTTGCAAGTATAAATACAACATATTTTGGTGGTTCTTCCAATGTCTTAAGTAAGGCATTGAATGCACTCTCGCTAAGCATGTGCACCTCGTCTATGATATACACCTTGTATTTTGATATCGTTGGTGGATAAATAATGCTTTCTTTTAGATCACGAATATTGTCGACACCATTGTTGGACGCTGCATCTATCTCTATTATATCTAGGTTTTCACCATTCTGCATTGACATACATGCTTTGCATTTGCCACATGAGATACCGTCTTTGCTATCGGTGCAATTGATTGCTCTAGCAAAAATCTTAGCAATACTTGTTTTGCCTGTCCCACGAGTGCCAGAGAATAGATATGCATGAGATATCTGGTTATTAACAATTTGGTTCTTCAGGGTCGTTACAATATGATCCTGTCCGATTACTTCGTTGAATGTTTTGGGTCTAAATTGTCTGTATAGGGCAAGGTGTTCCATTGCTATTGTCTCCTTATTTATATGATAATTTACTCTAAATATTTATTTTTGTCCTTATGCGTGCGATTGCGTTTTCCACACTCTTGAGTGAAATGTGCAAATCTTCTGCAATTTCTTTTTGTTTGATGCCTTGCAAGTATAGTTTTAGGATATCGAACTCCATATCACTTAATTTTAGTCCGACTTCTTTAAGGGCATAACTGATGTCCTCGTCAGCAATAACTTGTAGTTCTGGTGTCTTCTCGTCACTTTGATAGGGGATATAATTGGTATCTCCGCCTGCAGTTGTTACTTCGATCTCGCCTTGGCTATTGATAGGCAGGGCATCCGAGTTTATTTTTTGCTTTTGGGTGTTGAGTTGCCTTAAGTAGTTAACTAGTTCGTTTTCTATCACATGGCTTACAAAAGTTGCAAATTTTGCCCTTGTGTCGTTGTAATTGAGGATGCTCTTGTACACTGCTAGTCGTCCACATTGCAACAATTCTTGATAATCATAACTATAATAGTGATAGCCACGTGCATGGACTTTGGCCTCTATCAATGGCTCGTAACTCTTGATCAATTGATTGCAAGCATACATGTCGCCAGCCTTGGCTTTGGCGATTAGTTCTTCTTCTGTCATATTTACCTACTTGTTTTTCTTGGTGAATATTGTGTTGATAGCGATGCCGGTTGCTACCGATGCGTTAAGCGAGTTGATCTTGCCACACATTGGGATTGTCACAATTTTGTCACACAACTTTAGTGTCAGACTGCTTGTCCCAAAGCCTTCGCTTCCGATCACCACCGCTACATCACCGCTAAAATCAACTTTGTTGATGTCTTCGCCACCCAGTTCGCATCCATATACCCAGACATTGTCTTTCTTCAACTCTTCTATTGTCTGATTGATGTTGGTTACTTTGGCGATCTTGACATAAGCGGTTGCTCCCGCACTGGTCTTGATAACAGTTTCGTTGACCGAGCATGCTCTATTTTTGCCAATAATTATGCCGTCTACCCCAAAGCACTCGCATACACGGATGATACTGCCTAGGTTGTGAGGATCTTCGATGCCGTCTAGGATCAATATAAATGCATCACGATTTTTCTCTCTAGCACTATTCAATATTTCCTTAACAGTGCTGTACTTGAAGTCAGTGGTTTCTGCGATCAAGCCTTGGTGCTTGCCAGTTGCAGAATATTTGTTAAGTATGTTGTTGTCCACAAATTGTATCTTTATTTTGTGGTCTTTGGCAAGTTTGATTATTTCATTAAAGGTCTTATCCTTGGAGTTGTTGCTTGCCATAAGCCTCTCTATAGTTGTTCCGTTCAAGATTGCTTCTCTTACGGCATTTCTTCCTTCTATTTTTAACATTTTGTCTCCTTGCTTGCAATGGCTTCGTAGCCTATTTGCATTATTTCAGTCAGTCTGTCCATGTTGCCTATTAAGTATAGATATCCCAGCAGTGCTTCAAAGCCGGTTGCTCGTTTGTAGTCCACAACTTTAGCATTTTTGGCTATATTGTTGGTTTTGTAATTGCGTGCTCGCTTGTATAGACGCAGTTCTTCTTCGGTCAATATCTTCTCTATTGCCTTTATTATCTCGCTTTGTCCACTTGCTTTGACAAAGTCGGTTGTAAGCTTGTGCTCCGCATTGGGCTTTAGATCATTGGATACAACAATCCTCTGGCGGATGTATAGGCTAAAAACAGCATCACCCACAAAAGCTAGGCTCTGAGGGTTGAGGTTGTATGCTATTGATTTGTCAATATTGGATATATTAAAAGTATTCATATATAGTAGTATAACACAATGTGTGCGATTAGTCTACTTGTTTTGGACAAAATCGTTTGGTTGCAAATATAGGGCTAAAAATGTTTGTAACTTTCGCTATTTTGTGCGATAATACTGGTATTGGGTGGTAGATTAACCCAAAATGAAACAGAAATAACAAGGAAAAGAATTGAATGGAAATTAACGAATTATTGGCTCAAGAGTTTAGCCTGACACTTAATCACACTAACAATATTATTGCCTTAATGGACGAGGGTGCGACAGTGCCATTTATTGCGAGATATCGTAAGGAAATGACCGGCAGTTGTGACGACCAGACTTTGAGATTATTTGCGGATAGGCTGACATATTTAAGAAACCTAGAGGACAGAAAGAACTCCGTAATAGGGCTTATCACTGAGCAGGGTAACATGACAGACGAGATCATGACCGCTTTGCAAGGGGCAAGCACTTTGACCGAAGTAGAGGATATATATAGACCATTTAAGCCTAAGAAGAAGACAAGAGCGAGTGTCGCTATTGCTAAAGGACTTCAACCTCTTGCTGATGCAATGCTTAAGCAGGACAAGAATGTTAACCTAGAAGAACTTGCGAAAGAATATATTTCGGAAGAAAAAGGTGTGGCAAGTGTGGCCGAGGCTATGCAGGGTGCTAAAGATATTGTTGCAGAGATGATATCCGATAACGCTAATTTGCGAAAGATTTTGCGTGAAATGCTAGTAAAGAAGGGCTTTGTGAAGTGCAAACTTAACCCAGACGAAGAGAATGCTTATGTGTATGAGATGTACAAGGAGTTCTCTAGCCCAATAGACAAGATGGTGTCTTATCGTGTACTTGCGATCAATCGTGGCGAGAATGAGAAGTGTCTAAAGGTAGATCTAGAGTTGAACGAAGAACTTGCTTTGGGTGCAGTTGAGAAGGAGTTTATCAAGAAGAATTCGCCTTACGAAGAATTGCTTAAGGAAGTATGTGCCGATGCGTATGACAGACTTATCTTCCCTAGCATAGAGAGAGAGGTAAGGAATGAGTTGACCGACAAGGCTAACGAGCAGGCTATCAAGATGTTTGAGGTTAACTTGAAGCCACTTTTGATGCAAGCACCGCTTAAGGATAAGGTTATTTTGGGACTAGACCCAGCATATCGTACAGGTTGCAAGATTGCTGTTATAGATAGTCACGGAAACGTGCTAGATACAGCGGTTGTATATCCTACTCCACCACAGAACAAGGTGGAAGAGGCAGAGGTGACTTTGGCAAAACTTATTGACAAAGACAAAGTAGATGTAATATCTATCGGCAACGGAACTGCAACTAAGGAAAGTGAGATATTTGTTGCCAATCTTATCAAGAAACTAAAGAGAAAAGTAACTTATGCGGTAGTAAATGAAGCAGGTGCATCTGTGTATAGTGCTAGCAAATTGGGTGCAATGGAGTTTCCAACATTTGATGTCGCACTACGTAGTGCAGTGTCTATCGCTCGTAGATTGCAAGATCCACTAGCCGAGTTGATCAAGATAGATGTTAAGAGCATAGGTGTAGGACAATATCAACACGATATGCCACAGAACAGATTGACTGAGGTGCTAGAGGGAGTAGTAGAGGATTGTGTTAACGCAGTAGGTGTAGATGTCAACACTGCTAGCCCTAGTCTACTTACTTATGTATCTGGTCTTAATAGTGGAATAGCGAGAAACATTTGCGAATATCGTAAGATGAATGGCAAGTTTGAGAATAAGCAGACTTTGCTTAAGGTAAGCAAATTGGGTAACAAAGCATTTGAGCAATGTGCTGGTTTCTTGAGAATAGTAGATGGCGAGAATGTGCTAGACAATACAGGTGTTCACCCAGAGAGTTACAAGGCTGTGGATGCATTGTTGAAACTATTTGGCATGACAGAGGAAGATATCAAGAACGGCAATGTTAAACATTTGCCAGAATTGGTGGCTAAGAAAGGCGAGCAAAGTGTAGCCGATGCTATTGGTGTAGGTGTCCCAACACTGCAAGATATTGTTAACGAACTAATCAAACCAGGCAGAGATATAAGAGATGAGTTGCCTAAGCCAGTGCTTAAGAGTGAATTATTAGGCATAGAAGATCTTAAGCCGGGCATGGTTATAGATGGTGTTGTTAGAAATGTTATTGACTTTGGTGTATTTGTAGATATATCTGTTCACCAAGACGGACTTGTTCATATTTCGGAGATTAGCAAGGACTATATCAAGCATCCTAGTGAAGTATTGAAAGTAGGTGACCAAGTAACCGTTAAGGTATTATCGGTAGATATCCCTAAGAAGCGTATTTCGCTTACTATCAAGGGTGTAACCGAAGAAGATCTAGCCAACAGAGTAGGACAATAATGCAATTACACTATCTGCAAATATTTTAGTCGATTTAACAAAGTGATTGTTACAGCAAATATGTTTTAGAGAGTATGCTACAAGACTTTTGATAAAAATGTTTGCGAAAAATAAATATAAAAAGCAAAAACTGTCTATATAAAAACATATAAAATAAAAACAAAATAATATAAAAAATGAGTACAGATTTTCGATTATCTGTACTCATAACGTGCTTGTGTGGCTCAGTCGGTAGAGCAGTTGATTCGTAATCAACAGGTCGGCGGTTCGATCCCGCCCACAAGCTCCATTTTTTTATTAACTTGGCGTTAGGCGGGATCTCACGGACTTGTGCTCGTGCTGCGGCAACCATCGTTAATAGTTGTCGGCCTTGCACGATGGCGTTCGCTTCGCTCGGCACCGCTCCTGCCCACAAGCTCCATTTTTTAAGTGGCTTTAATAAAGTATATATTTAATTTGTGATTTTAAAAATTAAAATCAGGCATGATATTTGGCCTGAGTGATGTGAATATTCTATGATTTTGGATGAAAAGTGTGCGATAGGCTGTCTAATTGGGAGGAAATTTTGTTTATAACTTTAGACATAGTGTGTTTGTAGATTATAGCAAGAATGTAAGATGATACAAGCATTGCAATTGAGCAAATTATAATAATTGTAATATGTTGGTTTGGGAAAGCCTCAATGATATAAGCAAAAAATTTTGGCCGCAATATTCTTCGCAACAAAAAGTTCTCATGAATAAGGTATACGAACAATGTACATGTTGATAAGTAGTTAATAATTTTGCTGTAGAATGCAAATCTAGTAAATATAAAAAATAAAGACAAAGTTGATATAACTAATATTGGACTAAAATAGAAATCGTTGTTTGTTGAGAATGTAAATAAGTAATGTTTGTTAACAATTTCTATACACTTTATGACAATAAACAGTACAATAAAGACAACAAAGACAAAATTATTAATAATTGCAAAATATTTTTTGTTTTGCAAATTTTTCTTAATGTATGCAGTTAGATAATACAAGAAGACAAATCCAAGTACTGTGTTAATGCCGTTAATGCTTATAAATATAGTTGGGATGCTAAGGATTGATAGTATTGCTATACACACAATTGTTTGTAGCCAAAAATGAGAATGGTCTATTAAGTAATTAAGAAGTGGGTGTAAAATATATAGTATTAGATATGTGGGAATAAACCAGTTATTGAAGAACAAATCTGGCAAAAATTGTTTGACAATAATCTCAGCAGAAAGTTCTGCTCCACTAATCAAAAAAATTAGACAAATAATAATAGATATTGACATAGAATTCAAGAGCAAGTCAGCAATTTTTTTTAATTTAATGCTGTTGTCAGAGCACAAGAAATATGCGGAGCAAAAAACAAAAATCATATTGCCAATTTGACCCGTGTAGCCTATAATACTAAACCATCTCAAGTCGTTGGTCGAATAATCAAAAAACTTTTGCGATGTTTGATATGCATGTGATAAGCAAATAAGTATTATGGCAATAATTCGCAATAGTTCTATGCTGGAATTGCGTTGGTTAGAAAATGTGTTTTCTGTAGGTGTTGTTTTGCTATTAAGTTGCATTTTTGTTTCCTTTGTTAATGTATAGATAGTATATCAGAAATTACGGAAGCAAATCAAACATGTAAATTAATAATTTAGGATATTGTTAAGAAGTTGTAAATAATCTTTATAATAGTGTTTTTTTGCAGAGTATAATGTTGACACAAAGTCGGTGCAAGTGTTACACTAGAAAAAAAAGAAAGTGGTTGAAATGGAAAAGAATTTAGCGGAAATTGTTGCGGAAAATTCAACAGAGTACGAAAAAAGTAATACGGAACTAAAAAGGCAGTACATAGCCAGTAATATTATATTGTATAATGACATTGTTGCGACTATTAGAGAAAGTAGAGGAAGTTTTGGAACAGGATATCCATTTTATATCCTAAATAGTGATCTTACAGGTTCGTTGCCAGTTATTGGGGAGCAAATACGATACAATAATGAGTTATCTGATTATGCTAAGCATAGTGGTGACAAAAAATGGCGTTGTGAGAGATGTTTGGAAACAAATGGCGATGTAATGGTTGATCTAAAGACTGTATGTAAGCAGTGCCCCAATATACATGACGAGTTGAAACCTAGAAAATTGATAAATAGATTGCCAGATTTGGACATGTGGATGATTTGTGACAAAGAAAATATGGCAAAAGTGGCTAACGAGCTAAAGGGCAAGTTGGAAGCGAATGGTTTTACAACTTCTGATGTAGATCCGGTTAAAACAATCTATGATATGGTGGAAATTGTAGAAAGTATTAAAGGAAACAAAATGCCAGATAAATTTCTTCCGATAGATACGCACCTGATTGACAAAGTCACTATGCATAATCTTATCTGTGAGATACCGGATATTTTGGAATACTGCACATCGCATGATCAAGTTCCGCATCTAGAGATTAATCCACTTTCGCTACGAAAAAGTTGGCAAAAAGATGATGTGGGTTACAACTTTGTTCATGATTATCTTTCTAGTCTTACAGTATTCAATTGGGACGAAGATCTTAAACACGATTTGGATGAAACCAGGCAGTATGTTGCCAAGAAATATTCAATGGATCAATTATATGATTTTCTTATTAAAACTGGTCCTAGTTCCGTTCAACGTAGACATGAAACACCAGAACTGAAAGAAGCTTTTGAGAGGAGGATAGAGTCGTGGAAAGAAGACAACGACAGAGAATTATAGACTTACACATTCATAGCAATTGTTCGGATGGGGCTAAGAGCCCAAAGGAGTTAATTGATATGGCGGTGGCAAATGGTGTGGACACTATTGCTATTGCTGATCATGATACAGTGGCTGCCTATACAACCGAATTGTTGCAATATGCAAATGACAACAACATTAATCTTATTAAGGCGGTTGAGGTGTCGACTAAGCTAAAAGGAAAGGTGGGAATACATATTCTTGGTTACAACCTCGATATACATAACTCAGAATTGTTAGACATGCTATATCAGTCTAGAAACTCCAGACACATATATCTTGTTAAGGTCGCGGAGGCTCTTAATAAGTTGGGCTATGTTGTTAATGTTGAAGAACTGGACAAGGTGGATGCGGTTACTAAGGCACATATTTCGTTAGATGTTATTTCCAATCCAGCCAATGAAGATTTGTTGATTAGAAATTTCGGACACATTCCATCCAAGGGTGAATTTATTGAAACCATTATGAATGAGGGTTGTCCTGCTTATGTGTTGAAACCATCCATTTCACCACAGCATGCTAGCGAAGTTATTAAAAGAGCGGGAGGCAAGGTTGTAATCGCACACCCAGTAGCCTATGTTCACGAAGATGGCTTGAGTATTGCTGACATAGAGCAATTAATAGCCGAAATTAAACCTATCGGATTAGAGGCAAATTACATCTATGCAGATAGATATGACAAAATAATCGACGAGTGTGCAACATGGAGAGAGGTTGCAAAAAGACATAACCTTATTGCAACAATCGGTTCTGACTATCACAACACAGACGGCATAAGACCAGAATTGGGACTAGTTAACACCGATCTAAGATTGAGGGATCGTGAGATAGAAGATATTGTTAGAAGTCTTAGTGAGTAAAGGTTGTAAGAAAAAGAAAAACTGCAATATGTTAAAATATTGACACAGAGTATATAGTTTTTGACAATATCTATATATTTTGCAACAATAAAAAGGATAATTATGGAAAACAAGGCTAAAACGGTTGTTGGGTTCTATACTCTATGCAACAAATTAAAACAGGTGATCCGCACTGGGTGGAAAGACTGGAATGTAAAGGCGGACAGGCTGGAGAGTGTAGCAGAACATATATATAGCACACAGATGCTTGCTATTGCTATGGCATCGCAATATGGCTATGAGGTTGATATCAACAAGGTTGTTATCATGTTGGCTGTGCATGAACTAGAAGAGATAGTTATAGGCGACTTAACAATGTTTCAGATCACACGAGAAGAGAAGACAAAGTTAGGACACGAAGCAATTGCTGGAGTGCTAAAGGATATAATAGACAGAGAGAAATATATTGATCTTATTATGGAGTTGATGCCAGGGAAACGGCGGAGGCTAAATTTGCCTATTGGTGTGATAAGTTAGATGCGGACTTACAAGCCAGATTGTATGATCTTGATGGGCTTGTTGATGTGTCACAAGTAAAGACTAAGGCACAAGAGAATAAAGATGTTAAGGCAATGTTAGACAAAGGCTACAGTTGGAGTGAAATGTGGATGACCTTTGGGCAAAAGCGATATGGCTATGATGACAATTTCCTAGCAGTGTCAGAATATGCCAAGAATAATAACATTGCTTATGATGGCAAAAAGGGGTAAATAGATGAGTGAAAAATATCTAATTGTGACCGACATACACGGAAGTAGTCAGTCGGCAGAAATTGTGATAGAGAAATTGAAGCAAACCAATTGCGATAAAATTGTGATATTGGGTGACATCTTGTATCACGGCCCAAGAAATGATTTGCCAAAATATTATGAGCCTAAGCAGGTTATTAACATATTGAACAATTATGTGGATAAGATAATTGCAATCAAAGGCAATTGCGATGCCGAGGTGGATGAGATGGTTCTTGCGTTTCCGCTAAAAGGCAGTGCTAGCATAGAAGTGGGGGATAGATCATACATCTTTGAGCATGGACACCATTTAGAGATCAAAGATACTAACGAAAAATATGCAGGAAGTGTGGTTGTATATGGTCATACCCATGTCAACAAGATAACCAAAACACAAGATGCGACTTATGTTAATCTTGCTAGTATTACTATCCCAAAAGATAATTGCCCTAGGTCTTATGCTATCATTGATGACAACGGCTTAACAATATATGATATAGAAGACAATGTAATTGCAAAAGTATAATTTGTGTAAAAAAATAACAGGGTTGGAAAAGTCTATATAGATTATTTTCAATCCTGTTTTTTTGCTGTAAAAAATAATATATTAATTAATTGGTAATTATGTGAACAATGTATTAGGTTAAGGGCTAAAGTTTTTTATTATTTATCTTAATTTAATTTATTTATTTATTTATTTATTTATTTTATTTTATTTTATTTTATTTTATATTGTTTTATTTTATATTGTTTTGTTTTATATTGTTTTGTTTTGTTTTATGATCTATAATTTTTAGATTATTGATCAATAGCTATTAGTTGATCTTAAGAATAGTTAGTAACGATCGTTTCTCCTCTTCGGTTAGTTTGTCTAATTTTTGCAACAATTGCATATCTTTGCCGTAAGACCCTAGTGATGGATAGAAAAATTCCGCAGTCGAAACCTGCAGTATATCCAATATATTAAGTAGCAAGTCCAATGTTAATTGAATTTCGCCATTTTCTATGCGATAGAAGTAGTTAACACTGTGTCCCAGTTGTAGACTGATCTCGTAGCTAGAGATTTTTCTGATTTTCTTGAAATGTTGAATGCGTGACATTATGTCGTTTTTGCTTAGGTTGATATCAAACATAAATTTTTTTACTCCACTTATGTATATTTTACTAAACGACAAAATTTAGTATATACGCATTATGTATATATTAATCTAAATATGTTTTATTTTTATACATAATATGTTATAATTTTTGTATTAATATACGGAAAAGGTAAAATATGAAATTTTTGGTAATCGGAGATGGTAGTATAGAGGTAAGCACGCTAAGTGTTGACAAAATGCAAGATATTATTTGCAAAAATTTGAGAAAAAATGAAAAAAATATATTTTTCTTTTTTACAGGGGCTGGCTTTAGTGGAGTATGTCGTAGTATTATTATGACAATCAAGGCTAAAGGATATGATGTTAACAATATTTTGGTGGGTACAGATATCAAAGATAGCAACGCTGGTATCTTTAATGATCTTATGTATTATGACAACATTTTATTTTGCAACGACATAATCTACAATTGTACTAGTAGATTAGATATGTATAGGTCTATGCTAGACAAATGTGATTGTTTGGTGGTTATGTCTAGATATGATAAGTCGGATCAGGTGTCAAGAGCAATAGATTATGCGGTTATTCAGAACAAAAGAATAATAAATCTGTTAGATCAAAGGGAAAAATAGAATTGTAACTACATTTGACAAAGCATATCGATATATAGTAAAATATAATAAGAATTATGTGGGGAAAAGGTAGGTTAGATATGAAAAATAGCACAATAGAAAAAATTCAAACAGGTGCACTTGCAATTGCTTGTGCAGGGATAATGGCTGCAACAGGTGCAGGTATCAAGTCGCAAGTTGTAGATAACAAAGCAGAACAGATGTATTGGACAACTGGATATCAGAGCAGTTACGAAGATATGGTTAAGGTCAATGAGACAGCCATCAAATTAAGCAAGATGCGCACAACTGGGAGATTGTTGCAGGGCTAGGTGTGCTTGTGGCAACCGCTGGTGGTTTTGCTTATATGGGTGCGGATCTTGCAAAAGAAATAGATTTTGCCAACGACAGATTTGAGACAAGATCTAGACAGGCAGAAGCAATGGAAGCGGGTGATGATCCTAACAGAGATAGGGCTGACCGTGAGCGAGCAGAGAGAGAACAAGCTGATAGAGAGCGTACCGAAAGGAACAGGGAACATATTATAAAAGACTTTATCGAGCGTGGCGAGTAATGGAAATTTACGATTAGTAAAACAAATAAATCTATATTATTTTTCGAGTTATTAACAAATTAACAAATATTTAGAACTTACTTGCAAAGACAAAAGATAATTGTGATAAAATAAAAAACGAAACGACACAAAAAGTTATAATCAATTTTAAAAAAACACACTTTTGTGACAAAAAGTGTATAAAAATAGACAATATCTCATTCGATATTGTCTATTTTTTGTGTTTTTTATTGTTTGTTATCATTTTAGCAATTGCATGCACGCACATTAGTATATTATTATTAAGTCACTATTTTTTTTAAATTCTTTGCAATCAAATAATATAATTTGTAATTTTTTTTTGCTTTTATTCTGCGTAGTCTTTTGTTATCAAACAACAGAATCTGCTATGCATTCTGCTACAAAGCCCAAAACTTTTTCTATGCTTTGAAGCCGTCTTTCAAGGATATAGTATGATTGAATATTAGGTTACCTTCGGTAGAATCTTTGTCCAAAGTATAGTAGCCTTTTCTTACAAATTGGAACTTATCTTCTGGTTTTGCGTCAGTTAAGAAATTCTCTACCAATGCTTTGCTCTCGATTAGTGAGTTTGCATTCAATATTTCGTCTATCTCCACACCGCTTGCCAGTGCCTTGGATGGATCTAGATATTCGTCTTTGATAAGGTTCTTGAACGATCGGATAGTAACCTCGGTGCAGTTATCGGCTGACACATAATGTATTGTGCCTTTTACCTTGATACCGCTAGTGTCGTTACCGCTTTTGCTGTTAGGCATGTATTCGCACTCCAAGTGATCGATCAAGCCGTCCTCTTTGTACACAACTTTGTTGCATTTGATGATGTACGCACCCTTTAGTCTAACCATTCCGCCTTCAACTAGTCTGTTGTACTTAGGTGGTGGGTTAAGGCTGAAGTCATCGCTGTCAATATATATAGTGCTGGAGAAAGTCATCTTGTGTGATCCTGCAGTTTCGTCATTAGGGTTGTTCTGCAACTCACACTCTTCACTGCCAGAGTAGTTGGTGATAATTACTTTTAGTGGGTTAAGCACCGCCATTGCTCTAGTCGCAACCATGTTAAGATCGTTTCTTACATAGTACTCTAGTGCATTGAATGGGATGGTGCTATCGCACTTGGATACACCTAGAGATTTGATAAACGCTTTGATCGCTTCTGCAGTGTAGCCACGTCTACGCATGCCCACGATTGTTAGGTATCTAGGGTCGTCCCAGCCCATAACTTTGCCTTCATTAACTAGCCTCTTTAGATATCTTTTGCCAAGAAGGACATTCTCTAGATTTAATTTGCCAAACTCAATCTGTCTAGGAGGATATTCTCCATCCCAGCCGTGTTCGATAAACCAATTGTATAGAGGTCTGTGATCTTCAAAACTAATATCGCATAGGCTGTATGTTACACCTTCTATTGCGTCCTCTAGTGGGTGGGCAAAGTCGTACATTGGATATATGCACCACTTGTCTCCAGTCTTGTAGTGGGTAGCACGCATAACACGATACATAACTGGATCACGCATGTTCATGTTAGGGTTAGCCATATCTATCTTGGCACGCAAAGTAACTGCCCCATCAGGGTATTTGCCGTCACGCATGTCGTGGAACATCTGTAGGCTCTCTTCTCTAGGTCTGTCACGATAAGGACTATTCTTGCCAGGTTCGGTCAATGTGCCACGAGTGTTGGACACTTCTTCGGCAGATAGTTCGTCCACATATGCATCACCGTTCATGATCATCTTCTCTGCGATCTTGTATATTTTGTCAAAATACGCCTCACTAGCATAGATGAAGTTCTTAGGCTTGTAGCCTAGCCACTCTAGGTCGCTAAGATAACTATTGGCAAAGTCGCCATCCTCTTTGGTTGGGTTGGTGTCGTCCATACGTAAATTGGTGTAACCGCCAAACTTGATTGCTGTCTCAAAGTCAATAATCCATGCTTTGCAGTGACCGATGTGCCAGTAACCGCTAGGCTCTGGTGGGCAACGAGTGATAACCTCTTTTGACTTGCCCGCTTTTAGGTCTTTAACAATCTCTTCTTCGATGAAATTGTCGGGAGTAATTTTTTCTAAATCAATCATACTTTTACTTTTCCTTGTGTAATAAAAAATTTAAGTATATGCTAGCAATATTTCGTGTTTTTGTCAAGTGTTAAAAAGGTGTATTTTTGCACAAAATATATTTAATATTAAATATATTTGATTTATTTTTGGTTTTATGTTAAAAGTAATACTAGAGGAAGAGAAAGATGGAAAAGAAGAAAGCATATTATTTTGTGTGTATTTTTGCGGTAGCATTGGCATATCTAGCCCTGCTTATTTCTTTTGTCGCAACCAAGGTGACAGTGGATAACAATATCTATGTGACCTATGTTGTTAGTGACGATATGGTTAACCCAAAGGATTTTGGGAAAAAGCAAGTGGAGGAAGGATACATCCTAAGTAAGCCAGATAGTATCCCTAAGGCATCCAACAAGTTCTTTGATGGCTGGTACATGGATGAGGGGTATACGGTTGAGGCAACTTTTCCTATAGCGATCACCAAGTCCACCACAATATATGCTAAGTATATCGATGGCAATGTCCCAGCAGACAATATAGGTTACAACGATAGAGATTTTACATACTATGTGACTGGAACGATAGATATCCCAGGTGACACATTGGTTATCCCAGACGCATACAATGATGGCGTGCATGGAACAAGAAGTGTGGGATATATAGTGGGACAAGATCGTGAGTCGATCATCAATGAAGATAGCCATATTACAAAAGTCATCGTAGGCAACTCTATTAGTGAGATCTGTGATTATTTCCTATACAACAACACTCGCATTACCTCGGTTAGATTGGGCAGTGCGGTAGACAGTATTAGCGGTACAGCTTTTGGCGGTTGTGTTAACTTAACAGATATCAACCTAGGTGACTTTGCAGAATGGAGGGCAGGGGATGAGTCAAACCCTTCAACTGGTGGTTGGTACGAAGAGTTACAGCTAAATAGCAGTTTGGTTATCACTGCACTATCGGTCCAATGGCAAAAAAAGAGTGATGATGTAGTAATAACATATAAGATCGGAATAATTCCGGACTTAAGCACCAATTGGAAAGACAATCAGACAGAAGTAGATGCTTTCAATGGTAGCGAAGATAACATATATCTTGCTAGTGATTACACCAATACTACCAACAAGACAAAATGGAACGGTTCGGACTTTACTATCACTCAGAGGGTAAAGAAAAATGACACAAGACTGAGTACATTCAATATTTATGACGAAATAAATATGCCATACGGCAACAATACATATTTCTGTGGCTGGTATACTTATGATGCAACAACTAACAAGTATACAGAGGTGTGCAATGGCGAGGCAAATACAAATAGAACAATTGCAATCTCTAGCAAAATAACATTCTATGCTAAGTACCTAAAGGGAACAATTGATCCTACCACACTTGAATATGCCAATGGTGGCTTTACAATTGCTAGGAGCAATGTAACATACATCAATAACAACTCCATAAGCACAGTTGTAATTCCAGACTTCTACCGATTTACAGATGTCAGCCCTGCTTATGAGGGATTGATTACAACAATAGGAGATGGAACACATAAAGATTTTTATGACTATGGTGATGGATTTGCAACCAATTGTTCTATTAATGAACTGTATTTAGGACATGCTATCACCAAAATAGGAATTAGTGCATTTGCAGGTACAAGTTTACATTCTTTGATTGTGGGAAGTTATTATAATGCATGGCTTAACAATGTGTTAGAGGATATAGGTGAGTTTGCTTTTGGAAATTGTCATAGTTTAGAAAAAATACATATGATAGCACCATTGATAAATATTTCTGGACAGGCTTTCAATGGTAATGAAACTGGAAGTTTGCAAGAAATATGGGTTAACGAAAACGATGCTACTGCCAAGTATAGTAGTGCATCAGATGATTATTATTACATAAATGGTATTTTTGATAACATTGCCAAAAAACTTGTTGTAGGGTGTAGTGGAACACTTCTGAATAATTGGTCTGACAGCATAACAAGCATTGGTGAATATTCTTTTATGAGAATGGGATTTTGTCCAAATGACATAAAAATACCTGATTCAATTTTAGAGATTGAAGACCAGGCATTTAGTTATAACGGCATAGTTGGTCTGGTTGATTTAAATAATGTTACAAATGTTGGTTATGCTGCATTTGCATACAATAGTATAAAAGATCTTGATTTGTCACAGGTTGTATCAATATCTGACTTTGCTTTTGGCAATAATGTATACTTATCTTCTGTGACATTATCCGAAAAGCCTATGAATGTTGGAATAGGTGTTTTTCTGCCAGCGGGTAGTACAACAAGTTCAATAAATACAGTTATAGTACCCAATATAGCTTCTATGGTGCAATCTTCGTATGATATTATCAATTCTAATCCAATCTCATATGCTAATTGTGCAACATACGAGGGAGCTAACTTAATAGATCTTGTCGTTCCTGCTGGGGTAACAAAAATAGGCAAATATTCTTGTGCAGGGTTTAATACGCTAAATGTAACTTTTGAGCAAAACTCTAGTGGTACAACAGATATAGTAAGGATAGAAGAGGGTGCATTCAACAACTGCAAAAATTTAACTCTTCAGGTTACTAAAACAATGAACTATATCGGAGCAGATAACTTTAGTGATTCATCCTCTGTAGACTTAACTTGCGATCGGCCAGAGTCTCTTGCTGGGTGGAAGTACGTTAACACGGCTGGCTCGGAACAATATATACAATATTCTTTGCTAGATAAAGCAGAGGCGAACAGTTCAAATATTAGTGATATAAGTAATGTTGAATGGACAAAGGGTGATGAGTGGGTTGTAGCATATTATAGCAATGTTAGGGAAGATCTTGATGATTATGTGCAGTATATGCCAATAGATCATGAATACAATGGAGAGGAATGTGATACAACTACTGATAGTGTATATATTGATGATTATTACTACGAAGGATTGTTTCCAACTATTGATACAAGTGCATATCTTGGAGGAGTTGACTTTTTTGTTGTTAAGTTGGATAGATATGAGCCAAAAGGACTATCTCAAAGTGTAAACGATCCTAGAGTTCACTGGATCTGTGTCAGTTATCTAAAGGGAAATGTACTTATTGATGAAACAGGTATAACCGACGATAATGGTGAAGTAATTGCTTATGCTACTAAGCCGGATATTACAAGACAAATTACTGATAATTATTTAGCTTTTCCAGACAAACATCTTGGTCTGCCTGTAACTAAGATTAATTATGACCCTAGATCTAATATTGCATATAGCAATTATATACCAACAAACAACACAACCATAGAAACTGTTTATATCGGCAATAATGTTGAGAAGAACGATGGAAGAATTGCGAATAGTAAATATGTTAAAATTATAGTTGCCGGCAGAAAAACAAGTATTGGTAGCTGGTATGGATTAGAGAATCTGGAAAAATTATACATTAATAAGGAAGGAAAAGATCTTTATACGGGAATTGCTGGATACATTGGCGGAGGTGGAAATGGGACAAAGAATGGAGGAGTTGAAGTAATTATTGGCAATGGTGTTACAGGTATTCCCAATGGTGCTTTTGGAGATCCAAATGGTATGTTAAGTACTAAATCTGTTATATCCAAACTTACATTTAACAAGCAACATTCAAGATTAGAATCTATTGGCATCGAAGCTTTCAACGGTTTAACATATAATTATACAGAAATAATATTTCCAAATTCATTAAAATCAATTGGTAACTATGCTTTTGAGTATAATAAGAATTTAGTAAATATAGAATTTAACGATGGATTAGAATCTATAGGAGAAGATGCATTCAGGGGCTGTGATGCTTTGCAAAAAGTTTTGATACCCCACAGTGTTAACACTATTGGTGAATATGCTTTTGGCTATTGTTATGGATTAACCGAAGTTGAGTTCCAAGAAGGGTTCACAACCACGGGTTCTAGAATGTTTAATGGTTGTAAAGCGTTGGTAAGTATCGTTTTCCCAAGTAGTATTGTTAAAATAACGTCATATTCTTTTTACGGTTGCAATGCATTGGCAAATGTTTCGGTTCCTGTCGGTGGCTGGAGTGTTAATTTTACGGAAGATGCATCGAACAATGCAACAATTTTAAAGGCAAATAGTTCGAGAAATATAACACGACAAGTTTAATGGTTTGATTTGTGTCGTATTGTATAATATTAATTTTCCATAACCTATTGTGTAAGCACATAGGTTTGTGATATAATGCTAGTAGTTAAGAGAAATAAACGAGGGGCAAGAATGGCGAAAAATGTAAGCAGTGATATGATGTATCTTAATATGTTTGTTGGGCACATCAATGATCCAACCCTAAAACATATTGGATTAGGCTATGAGGACGGCAGAAAGTATCACGACTGGTGCTTAGACAACAGAAGATTGTGCAGGCAGTTGATGGCAGAAAATATTGTTAAGAAATTTGGGGTAGATGTATACACACAATTTGGTTTGCCACAGAATTTTAGCTTAGGCTCTATTTCGGAAGATGTAAGAAAGTCTAAATATGATGAGCAGTCTGTTCCTATCCCTTTGGGACAAAAGTTTATAGAAGAGATGCTAGCGTGTGAGAAACATCCGCTTACTCCACCTATCTCTAGGGTTGTAACCAAGGATCAGATATATCCTAGTAAGAAGAAATATCCAGATAGCCTATATGACTCGGTTACTACATGGTATGCAGGCAACGTTATGGGTCAGACTATGCTATTTAAGGAAATAGTCAATTATCCTACTACTGGCAAAATTATGACAGCGACAAGATCAGACAAGGGCTTTCCCAACTCCGGTGGAAGTTATGAATTGAAGACACTTATCAATGGCAAAAGTGACTTAGTTATGGAATTGGTGCGTTGTGATTATAACCCAATTGCACCTCATCCTAACTATCTAGACAAGAAGTCAGAAGACATGCTGAAAGTGCCAGAGAACGTATATGGAACTCATGTACATATTGCCAACGAGTTATTTAATGTTGTGTATCCCAATAGTGCTAACAGTCCTGATGTTGTGCCTATGGATATTGACAAGCCAAGACTTACTTTTGGTCAAGTGATTAAGGTTGTTAAAGATAGTGTCAATGTTAAGAATGCTGAGCCGATATTTAAGAGCGAGTATGATAGTAGCAGTGTGGTTGCCAAGATCAGCGATGTTAAATATGGCAAAACTTTGAGTGGCAATATAGAGACTAGACTAGAAGAAAACACTGCTAAGTACAAGACGACAGAGTTGTATGAAGAGACCAAGGCTATCCCTTGCGATGAGATTGCTAAAGGTATAGAAAAAGAAAGTAAAATAACACCTAGAGACTATCAGATGGGTGAGGATGACTAAAAGAATATTTTGTTCGAGATAAAATTATTCAAGGAGACTATGAATGGTAGTAGGAGATATTACTAATAAGATCAAGGAAGATTTGCGATCACTAAGTTATGGTGGCGGAGTGTACATGCTATCTTATCCAGCATATTACGATGACGGATCGGCGGTTACTGTTGCTGTTAAGTTAGAGCACGAAACGGATGTTGTGTTGGAGCGTGGTGAAGAGGCAGAGAATATGGCACTACTTAGCACATCGGATGAATACACCATTATGGACTTGGGATCGGTTGCAGAGAGATTTAGCAACATAGACGATATAGATAGGATAATAACATCTGCTTGTGCTAAGTATCATGTGCAGTATGATGGTGAATTTATATCCCTTGGAGCAGATGTGGATACTACCAACACCAAACTAAATAGATACTTGAAGTGCATCTTTGAGATAGAGCGAGAAGCACTAAAGCAAGCGGTCGTTACTCCAGCACCAGAGTCAAGTCAAGAGAGTGATGTTAGCAAAAAATTTATGGAATACATAACTAACAAGACAGAGTAGTGGCAAGGGTTTGTGATCAAAAGTTGTTGAAACTATAAGGAAAAAATAGCGTTTTGGTCTTATGGCAGAGTAACACAAGAAAACATTGCAAAAATACAAAGTTATAATAATGAGATAAAAAAAAACAGACTGCATAAGTCGATTAAAACTTATGCAGTCTGTTTTTTGTTTTGTGCTAGTTACTTTATTATCTGGTTTTTTAATACTTTATTAGACTTTTATTTTATATAAATTATGTTTAGTTGTTTGATTTCAATGAAACAATATTAATTAATTTGAAGATAACATCAATATCTTTTTGTTAAGTTATTGTTATTTAGATTTTGTATCTTTTGCCTTAGTTTCGGCTGGTTTAGTATCTTTGTCAGTAGTTTCTTTTAGGGCAGTTAGCATGCCGGCAAGATTTTGCAATTCACCAGGGATGATGATCTTGGTGCTTTGACCATTGGCAACATATTTCATTGTGTCTAGGCTCTGCAAAGCGATGTATTCGCTATTTGGTTTGGCAGAATTGATCAACTTAATTGCTTCGGCTGTACCATTGGCTTCTTCGATCAATGCAACACGCTTGGCATTGGCACGCAATATCTCTGCTTCCTTGTCTGCCTCTGCCTTTAGTATCTCGGTCTGCTTGTGTGCTTCTGCTCTTAAGATAGCAGACTCTTTCTCACCTTCAGCAACTAGGATAGCGGATTTCTTCTCACCTTCGGCACGCAAAATCTGTTCTCTACGTTCTCTTTCTGCTCTCATTTGCTTTTCCATCGCTTCCCTTATATCCTTAGGTGGTTCAATGTTCTTTAACTCAACACGATGGATTTTGATACCCCAAGAGTCGGTTGCTTCGTCTAGGATAGTACGCATCTTGGCATTAACTACATCACGGCTTGTTAGTGTCTGATCCAACTCTAGTTCTCCTACAATATTACGCAGTGTTGTTGCTGTTAGGTTCTCGATTGCTTGTAGGGGATTGTTAACACCATAGCAGAATAGTTTAGGGTCGGTTACTTGATAGTATACAACTGTGTCTATCTTCATGGTGACATTATCCTTGGTGATAACATCTTGAGGGCGGAAGTCGCTTACTTGCTCCTTTAGATCAATAGAAGCACTGCCACTGATAACAACTGGTCTATCGAAGAATGGCAAAATAATGTGTGGGCCGGTCTGCAATACTCTGTGGTATTTGCCCAGTCTTTCGATAACTTGTGCGGTAGATTGTTTAACAATTCTTACGCAAAATATTAGTGTCAATAATAGTAGCCCTATAAGCACTATTAGTACAATTGCAATTGGGTTCATTTTCTAATTTTTCTCCTTATCTTTATCTTTATCTTTATCTTTCAACTTTTTTACTATGTATTTGTTTCCGTCAATGTTAACAAGTTGTACGGTTTCGCCAGCGTCTATCTCGCTATGATCGGCGGTTGTAACCGTCCATACAATGCCTTTTATCTTGATCGTGCCTAGTTCGCTCTTAGTGATAGGTGTGATTAGCACCGCTGTTTTGCCAAACTCCGCTTCGACATTGGTCTTCTCGTTGTCCTTGATAAGTAGCTTATGTGTGACTTTTCTTAGTCCCAATAATAGTGCTACCGATACAACACCAAAGACAATCCATTGTATCTCTACTGGCACATGGCATAGAGCGAGAATAAGTGCACATATTCCGCCAACTATACACCAGCACGAAACTAATTCCATAGTAACCGCTTCGATAACAACACTTAGTACGATTATTGCCAGCCATATCCATATCCACACTGTCATTTGTTATATCAATCCTCCTTTATTTATATCAATTCAATTACTATATAATTGTACTATAATTTTACGCCTATAGCAATCAAATTAGAAATACAATTGTTGTAACAAATAACTTAATTGGCGCATAGTATGAAGTAGACAGGGCTTAAGCATTGACCTGTCTATTCAATAATTTGCCGAGTATTGTTATCTCGTTATTTATATATTTATTTTCTTTTGTGTAATCAACATATTTGATCCCTTTTTATTAGAAAAAAACTTTGTGCCTAGAATAGCAGTCAACTATGGATATTTGTTGCAGTATTCCTATAGCACAAAGTTTTTTTTAATTTGTTTTAGTCTAATTGTTTTTTGGCAAGATATTTGTAATACATTTATCTTGAGACAGTGGGGAAGATGTATGTATACTAACGGTGATATATAATATACATAATACATTTTGTAACAATGTGTGAAATCTCAATATACTTAGTATATTACAATATACAATGCACCAATCAGTCCAGTTTGTGACAATATATATATACTTTCCATATACTATGTCAGTGATAATATATAGGGTTGTGATATGTTATGGTTGTGATATTATGCATTATACCAATAAGCCTAGTTTGTGACAAAAAGTGAGATGTAATTGGTGTGGATCTTTGCCCAAAGTGGGGTTTTGTGACAATAACTGGATAGTTATCCACAATTTCACACTTTTCCACACTTAATTTTTCTGTCACTTTTGCTAAAAGGCTAAAAATTTTAGAATTTTATGCTTAATTTTGTCGAAATGGGCAAAAGTTATCCACTTATACACATCTAATTTACAAGTTATCCACATTCAATGTTCGAAATTTGTTTGATAAAACTTGAAAATTGCCATATTTTTTGTCACAAAAGGCAGTTATCCACATAGTTGTTAACAATTTTTAGGGGCATAGGTTGGTTGGCATTGTGTCAGAATAGAAATTATTGTCCATATCTAGTGTTTGCATATCTTGGGTGTCGGATATGATTGGCATCTCTGGGATAGGATCTTGAGTGCCTTCTATGATAACACCTGCTTGAGGCTGATACACTTCGTGTCTAAGTGGGGTTTCTAAGATCATTTTACCATCTTTCCATGTCTGCATGTATGATCTAGTGTCGTAGCCTTTTCGTCCCCAAGACTGTCGCCATGTTTCGCCCTTGAATAATACTTTGTCGCTATACTCGCCTTTGGTATCGGCAATGACTTTGTCAGGAAGTGCGGGCAATTCTTTGATTGTTTTACTGCGTGTTTTGTACTGAACATCTGGTGTCTTAGAATATATCTCTACAGTTACATCATCAGCAGTGGAAGATGTGCGAATGAATATTGGGTATTCGGTAGAGTTGGTAAACCTCATATCACTAGAACCAGACACCATTGCGTCTAGTGCAAGGGGAACATATCTAACAGGAAGAGTGTGTTTGTGTACTTCGTCAATCTGCATGCCAGATAGTAGTAGGGCGTTGTACAAAGTGGTGCTCGCTTGGCATACACCTCCGCCTACTCCGTCTACGAATTTGCCTTCGCTGATGACCGTTGCTATCTGATAGCCATTGTCTAGTGTGTGAGGAGATGTTATATCGTTAAAAGAAACACTTTCGCCCGGTGCAACCATCATTCCATTAAATTTGGACAATGCAAGTTTTACATTATTCTTTCTGCCACCCGTGCTATCTGATACAGAGGTGGAGAATTTAGTTATGCAAGATGTTAACTGCTTGTTGTACTGCTCGGTGACTTCTGGTGCTTGCTCTTCTAGAACAACATCTACAAGGACACGATTGTTGTTGACGAACTGCTTGTTGATTTCGTTATATAGTTTGTCACGATCAACAACATATCCCACGTGATCGGCGGTAATAGTGAACCTATCTGTAGCATCGGGATCGAAAGTGATTTCGGAGTTAATAGGTTTAGTTTCGATCTGCGATATAATTTCTTCTATTTTGTCGTCCAGTCCTTGAAAAATATAGTTGAATGCAACCATGGTGGAGTTGCCATTGTCGGTAAAGTATTTAAGTTCTTGCAGTGTTCCTTGATAGGAGGATGACTTGCTTGCCATATCTACAATAGTATGCACATCATCGTTGATGGTGTAGTCGTTGTGATCTAGAGTATAGATGGTGTCATTGTACTTAAGGGTTAGGGTGAAGTCATCGGCTTTGTCCTTAATATATGTGCTTACTGCATCTATGGCCTCCGATTTAGTTAGTCCGGAAATATTGATCCCATTGATACTGCTGTTGTTGCCAAAAGGTGTGCTATTGGTGTTCTTCCAGAAAGATAACTTGCTAAGCAAGACTATCCCTGCCACAATAATTGCAATAAGTAGCACCGCTATTGTGACCCCAAACCAGATACTTTTTTTCTTTTTTTTGCCCTTTGCCATAAGTTATCTCCTATATGTAATATTTTTCTGTATTTAGTCTTTGTTGTTTTTATACAAAATATGCATGGCTAGGTGTTCACGATAGTTGTGGAAGGAGCAAAAATTGAAGCGTTTAGTTATTGTCAAACTGGGCTATTGGTGTAACATAAGAGGAGTGGGATGAAAATAATAGACACAATTGTTATTTCTATCAAAGTCAATGATGCACTAGCAGGATATTTTTTTTGCGTTGACCAAAAAAAAATATCCACAAACAAGGGATGATTGTGGATATCTAATATTATAATTATTTAGCGATGAAGTTTATAAGTCTATTCTTTACAACAATATATTTGATAACATTTTTGCCTAGTAGAGCATTGGATAGATCCTCGTTCTTACGGCAAAGTGCATCGATGGTTGCATCGTCTGCGTTGGTAGGAACATTGATCCTAGTTATTATCTTGTTGTTAACTTGAACAGCAATCTCTATCTCGTCTACAACTAGTTTGTGTGGATCGTAGGTAGGGTATGCGGTGTCAAATACTGTCTTGTACTTATCGTGACCTACAAAGATATCAAAATACTCTTCTGCTACGTGAGGCATGATAGGAGCGATAAGTTTGATAAGATCAATACATACATCTTTTAGCAATTTTTCGTTCTTAGTATCTAGTGAGTCATACTTGTATATTGCATTTGTAAGCTCCATAATACGAGCAACTGCTGTGTTGAAACTAAACACTTCGAAGTCCTCAGTAACACATTTGATAGTGTTATGAAGAGATTGCTCTAGTTTCTTTTCCTCTTTGTCGTGTAGCTCGCAATGGTTATTGCCATAAGTTGCAATTTTGTCTAGTATTCTGCATAGTCTATCAGCAAATTTTGCAACCGATCCGATGCCATCGTTGTTCCATGGGCCACCGTCTAGATAGTTAAAGCCGAACATCAGATATAGTCTTAGGATATCGCTTCCATATTCTTCAACCAATTCGTCTGGGCTTACAGTGTTACCCTTTGACTTACTCATCTTCTGACCATCTGCACCCAAGATTGTTCCTTGGTGAACTAGTGACTTAAATGGTTCATCGAAGTTGATATAGCCTTTGTCATACAAGAATTTAGTAATAAATCTACTATATAGTAGGTGTCCGCAAGCATGCTCCATTCCGCCAACATATTTGTCTACAGGTAGCATCTTGTTGACCCAATCGGTGTCAAATGGCTTGTCACTCAGTTTTGCACATGGATATCTTAGGAAGTACCAAGACGAACAACAGAATGTATCAAGAGTGTCTGGATCACGAAGAGCAGGTTTTCCACATTTTGGGCAGGTTGTGTGCATATATTCGTCATTGCCTGCTAGTGGACTTGTGCCTTTTGGTGACCAATCTACTTCGTAAGGGAGTTTAACAGGAAGTTCCTCTCTAGGAACTGGAACTGTTCCGCAATCTGGGCAGTGGATAATAGGGATAGGACAACCCCAATAACGTTGTCTAGATACTGACCAATCTCTTAGTCTATAGTTGACCTTTTTGTTGCCAAGTCCCATTGACTGCAATTTGTCTAGTATCTTGTCAATTGCTTCACTGGATGTTAGCCCATTAAATTCGCCACTATTGGTCAACACTCCTTTCTCGGTGTAAGGCAATTCTGTCTTGCCAGAAGGATTGGATATAACTTCGATGATATCTAGGTTGTATTTCTTAGCAAAGTCATAATCACGGCTATCGTGTGCACCTACGCCCATAACAGCACCTGTTCCGTAACTTCCGATAACATAATCGCCAATGAATATTGGAACACGCTTATTAGTAAGAGGGTTAATACAATAACTGCCAGTGAAGACGCCTGTCTTTTCACTTGTGCTATTTTGTCTTTCGATCTCACTCTTCTTGGTGGATTTCTTGATATATTCCTCGACTGCAGATTTTTGCTCGTTTGTTGTCAATTCTTCTACATAAGGATGTTCTGGTGCAATAACCACAAATGATACACCGCACAGAGTGTCTGCTCTGGTTGTAAAACATCTTAAGTCTTTGCCGTTGTCTAACTTGAAGCAGATTTCGCCACCGATTGACTTGTCGATCCAGTTTTTCTGAGCGATGATTGTCTTCTTAGGCCAGTCAAGTTTGCTATGATCCAGTAGTCTTTCGGCATAGTCGGTTATCTTGAAGAACCATTGAGTTAACTTCTTATGCTCAATCTCGCTTCCGCATCTTTCGCACTTATCGTCAATGACCTGTTCGTTAGCAAGAACTGTGTTGCAACTAGGGCACCAGTTAACAGGGGCGTACTTCTGATAGGCAAGTCCGGCATCATACAACTCTAGGAACAACCATTGTGTCCACTTGTAATAGTCGGGCATACAACTTTTGATCTCATAATCCCAGTCGAAGGTTGCATCCATGTTCTTAAGTTGTTGTTCCATGATGGCAATATTCTTAAGAGTGCTGTCTTGTGGGTGGATGCCAGTCTTGATAGCATAGTTCTCAGCAGGAAGTCCAAAGGCGTCAAATCCCATAGGCTGAAATACCTCGTAACCTTGCATTCTTTTAAATCTGCCAAAACTGTCTGATAGTCCGTAGTTCCACCAGTGTCCTAAGTGAAGTTTTGCTCCGCTAGGGTAACTGAACATCTCTAGCAAATAGTATTTCTTGTCCACTCTGTCTTTGTTGAACTTGTATGTATTATTGTCTAACCAATATTTGTGCCACTTGGCTTCAACTTGTTTGTAATCCAAATGTTGTTCCTCCTTGATCTATATAATTACATATAGTAATTAGAATTTATGATTAATTCTAACACTTTTATATAAATTAAGCAATAAATAGTGGACAAAATTTGTGATATATTTTACTTGGAGTTTATTGTTTTAGCCTATCGCACAATTCTTTTATAACACACTCTCTCTCGTCTTGGCGAATAAGTCGGATTATGCCCATAAATAGTGATACTAACTCATCATCGGATACTAGGTGTGTGTTGTTAGTTCTAAATTTCAATATATTTTTGGGGTAAAACAAATATCTATTGTATATTGCATTCTGGCATGGCTTGATTATTTGTGTTTTGGTCATATTTTTCCTCATACTTTTATTTAAACTATTATGATATTTTTTTTGACAATGTTAACAAGCTCTATACATCGCTATCTTGTAAAATCATGTAGGAAAATAAGTAATTATATATTTTTGATTGTTATGGATAGTGATGTATAACAAAAGGCATTAGCAAAAATAATTAAATATGTAGATAAAGTACAGTCTATATATATTTGTGTGCTAGTAGAATAAACAAAATAGAAAAGACGATAAAAAGTGCTAAAAATAACTGGTCAGGAATATTATATATAGAATATAATTTTGCGGAGTGTAAACTGTATGGAAAAGGTGTTTCTACATTTCAAGTCTGACACAAAATTTAATCTATATATCAATGGCGAATATGTTAATATTTGCGAGAGTTGGGATAGCATAGATGTGGCGATGAAATGCAGTAGTATGTCGTATATGTTTTGCCCGATAAGTGATAAAAATAGTTATTATATGGATAATGGAATTATAGAATATGATGGCAAAAATGTAACATGCCATTCAAATAGTGTAAAAATAATAAACTATGGCAGTAGACAATATGATATAGTGTTTGTGACAAAAAGTATGCCAATAATGTCACAATACAATATACTTTCGCAAAATATAGTCGATGGATGCAGGGTAAGCATATATAACAATGCGTGCGGTTATATTATGCTTGCAGGTGACAGTTGCAATACAACAACCGCTATTAAACAATGTATATTGGATGCAAGTGTAAGCAAGGTGGGCGATTATATAGCTGTATGTAGTGTGCTAGAAGATAACTTAAGACATGTGTTAGTGGCAAGCCTAAAGGATGGCAGTAAAATCATAGATCAGACATGTTCATCGTTTGAACAAAGCGATGTTGAAATTAAGACATTGACCGACCTAAATAATATTAATGGTGAGGCACAAGTTGTGAGCTTTAATTTTGCTAGCGGAAATTTGGATAAGTATATTGTATATTTGCGAAAAAACAGAATTATTTCCGAGCCTAAGTTGATCCCTTATGCATTTCTATCCAGTGTTAAGTCGGGAAATGTGACGCTTGCCAAGAAATACTTGAGTGGGGATTTTGCCGATATAACCGAAAATCAACTGCAGTCATATTTTGGAAAAGTGAAAAATCTCTATTACAACGCATATAGTGGTGGCAAAGCAATTAATTATGTTATAGAGGGCGACAAGTATCACAGTTTTGATTTTGTAATCTCTAATGGCAAAATACAAGATATTAAAGAAAAAATTGTTTAATAAAAAAATAAAATAATATGAAAACTCTAAAATAGTTTGGAGTTTTTTTTGTGATATATTAATATATAAGTAACTATGGTTAAGGGGGTTGAAGGCACATGTTGTATGTAATAATTGCAATTGCGGTTTTTTATGTTATATACTTCTTTGTGTCAATATTCAATTCTAACACACGACTAGAGAAGTTGTATGATAAATATATCAAGATAACCAACCGCAAGAAGATGTCGGGAAGTGAGATAGCGTTCTTGGGCAGAAAATATCTGGAACTAAATATCAAGGTTGCTAAGCGTGACGGAAAGTTGACCGATGCTTACAGCCATAAGAAGAAGGTTATAATCTTGAGTGAAGAAGTGTGTGACAACCGCTCAATCGCAGCCGCAGGCATCGTTGCACACGAGTTGGGACATGCAGTTCAAGATAAGAACCGTAGTGCGTTATTTGTAGTTAATGCTTTTCTCAAAAAATTTTGCTCTATATTCTGTGTGCTGGCACTTCCGCTATTAGCGGTTGGGTTAACAATGTATTTCTGTGATTTCTATCTTAGTGTGGCGATCCCGATACTGGGTGTTGCGATAACGCTATTTTTACTTAATATTTTGCAGAACTTATTAGAGATACCGTTGGAACATAATGCAAGCACTGTCGGATATCAATTTTTGCTAGATACCGATGTTATTGACAATAAAGACGGCAAAAAAGTCAAAAAACTATTAAAAGTTGCCGAAAAGACATACATGGCAGATTTTTTCAAAACATTGATCCCTATAAGGAGGAGGAAGTAAATGGAATTTGTAAGAGAGTATATGTGGATATTGATAGTGTTGTGTATAGTGTTAAGTTGTTATGCACAATTGCGTGTAACACTATCATACAATCGCAACAGCAAGATCCTAGCACAATCGGGCATGCTTGCTAAAGATTTGGCACGCAAACTTCTAGATCAAGCGGGTCTAAAGGATATACAGGTGGTTAGGGTAAAAGGCACGATGACCGATTATTATAACAATAAGCAGAAGATAGTCGCTTTGTCGGACGGAGTGTATGAGAGCAGTGCAGTATCGGCATTAGCGATATGTGCTCACGAGGTCGGACATGCATTGCAATATCAGAGTGGATATGTGCCAATTAAGATACGCAATTTCTTTATCAAAGTTAACAATATAACTTCAATTCTTATGTGGCCTTTGCTTATCATTGGTGTAATACTAGAGGCGGTTTTGCTTTCTGGAACAAGTATAGGCATATATATGATCGTGATTGTACTTGCTGTCTATGTTTTAGCTACGATTGTAAGTCTTGTAACACTTCCAGTTGAGACCAATGCTAGTCGTAGAGCAATGGAAGCGTTGGCTGATAGCGGTGCATTGAAAGATGATGAGTTGCCTTATGCTAAAGACATGCTTAAGGCTGCCGCATTTACATACCTTGCAAGTCTAATAATCTCAATAATACAACTACTTAGGATACTTGCACTCTTTAGCCGAAAGAAATAAAAGAAAGGGTTATATACAATGATAAACCTACTAAACATTGTTTAATTACAAGAACAATGCCTTCTGGTAGGTTTTTTATTAAAAATTATTATAAAATACATTTATATAACAATATGTATTGACAATATATATAATTATATTTTATAATTAAATCGGAGGCGATAAAAGACATGAAACATAATGTAGAACTAGTATTTGATAAAATGTTTAAAGAAAACTGTGGTAAAACACAAAGAATTTTTGAAAAGTATGATGCAATATATCAGTTAGAACCGGTTGAGACAGAATGCAAGGTATCTAAAACATTGTTTGAATATTGCAAAAGAAAAAATCACTTTATCTTGTTGCTCATCTATTCTAATGATGGTAAAGTTGCTCTGCTTAGGAGTTTGACAAATAGTCTAGGATGGGAGTTGCCAGGTGGAAGTATAAGGCAAGATGAGACTGTGTATGAAGCTATTAATAGAATAGCAAAACAAGTATATCCCAATGTTAAGGTTTGTGATGTTGAACCAGTCCTAAAGATCACAAATACATATGTGTACAAAGACGCTCAGACGATTCATCATGGTTTAGGCTTCATTGCAAGAATAAGGAATTTCCAAGATGTGGATATGGCAAAAATGGTGGGAGATTTTGTTGATGTAACTAAGGAAGAGCGTGCATATATAGAAAGAAATGCCAGCAAAAAAATGGTAGATATATTCTTAGAGAGATTCAATCAAATATGTAATCAAACAAATTATTGTTTTCAGGATCAAGAAATTAATACAAACGAAAAATATAAGGCAAGATATGCATTTCATAACAAGGTAATAAAAAGATATTTCTTGACAGACAAAAGAAAGAAAAAAGAACAATATAAGACAATGATTAATGCTATGCTTGGTGAAGCAGATTCGATAATAGATGTGTCTTGTGGAGAAGATAAATTTATCTTTAATTTGTCAAGAGAGCGAAATATGTCTCTTGTTGTGGGTAATGATATTTCTTGGACACAAATAGAACAGTTAAACGAAATATATGATGAGGTTATTTTCACCAATCACAATGCGGCATGTTTGCCATTTGAATCTAAAATATTTGATGTTTCATATTGTAGCAATACATTGCATCATTTACCGAACAAAAATGTATTAAAAAACTTGATAAATAATATGTTAAAGATATCTAAAAAGGCTATAATTGTGGAAATAGAAGATCCAAAAGTGACTGGTGGGTTTGCTAAATGGTTAAACAAAAATTTGTATGTCAAATTTCTAAAAGACGTGGGTGGAGCATATTTGTCGCAGTCGCAATTTGAACTTGTTGTGTCTGAGGTGATAAAAGACAAGGCAAATGTTAAGTTTAATGTTTTTAGAAATGTTATGGGAAAATATATGATTGCCGAAATTACGGAGAAAGAAGATGAATAGAATTGAAGCGGAAAAAAAATTTTATTTAAAAGATTCTAGTGAGATAAAAGAGTATGCAAAGCAAATAGGCTTTGTGGAGTTGGAATCGTTACAAGAAAATGATGAGTATTTTACCGATCTTGATTTAGAATTTGTTAAAAACAGGACATGTTTAAGAATTAGAACAACCAATGATAAGGAATTGGAAACTACATTCAAGGGACAATCGGTTAATTTCTCAAGTGATTATATAAAATTGGAAAATAATATACCAATGGATGTAACTAGTTATATGGCTTTAAACGATTTGTTTGCTTTTCTTGGATATGTATCATATTGTAATGTTGCAAAGAAACGAACCCTATTGTCCAAAAGGGTAGAGGGATATATATATAATATTGCTTTAGATGAGATCTCTGCAATTGGCAGTTTTGTGGAGTTTGAGGTTCTTGCAAAAAGTTCAATTACAGATCTAGACAAAGTAAGGTCAGAGTTGAATAATTTGGTAGGGCAGTTTTCCAGTTTTGCTTTGCAAGAAGCGGATGAACCTTATAGAGACTTTGTGGCAAACGCATTGTTTGATAAGTTTTGTCCAAATGGCGACGTAGAGTGTGTTTTGTCGGACTTGGATGGAACACTGATTGACAGTGAGTATTTATTCTATGAAGCAACAAGAAATGTTTTGTATGGCAAATATAATATAAATATAACTTTTGACGATTATGTTGCAAATGAAAACGAAAAAAATCAAAACCTAGTGGCTTATTTAAAAGAAAAATCGTTGCTTGATGAAAATATAGATGAGAATGATGTCTTTGGTGCAATATACAAAGAATACGATCAGTTATTTCCTCAAGTATTGAAAGGTAAGACGATGGAAATTAATTTCTGTTTGTTAAAGATGTTGAAAAAAAGAGGCGTAAAACTTGCATTGGTATCAACTAGCAAAAGATATTTTATCAACAAGTTGCTAACAATGATGAATATTGAAGATCTGTTTGATGTGATAGTTGCAAGAGAGGATGTTACATGTCTTAAGCCCTCACCAGAAGCATATCAAAAGGCTTTAAGTATTTTAAAAATAAATAAAAATAAGTGCTTAGTGCTAGAAGATTCTCTAAGGGGAGTGCAGTCAAGTATAGATGCTGGTATTAATACTGTACTGGTGGAAGATTATTGTCAGCATAAGCAATATAATCAAGAAATAGAAAATAAAATAACAAGAGTTAGTAAACTTACTAATGTTATTTTGATTTTGCTAAATTATCTTAAGAGGTAAACATGGATTTGCATAAATTAAATTTTGATCTAAACGATTACAAAATATTTTATATAGTGGCTAGTGCTAAAAGTTTTTCTAAAGCGGCAGAAATATTGAATGTAACTCAGCCTTCAATTAGTTATAATATCAAGAAGTTGGAATCAAAATTAAAAACTACATTGTTGGAAAGAAAAAGAGGTGGAATAAAACTAACTGATGATGGAGAATACATATACAATTTTGTGGAATATGCACTTAACAATTTTTTGGCTTGTGAGTCACAAATGCGTGAAAAAAATACAAGTGCTGAGACCATTAATATTGGTGTGCATTCTCACATCGGTGCGTGTATTTTACCAGAAACAATCAAAACTTTTAACAAAGAGTATCCTTTGGTGAAAATAAATATATTTAATGACACATCTGATAAGATGAAGGAAATGTTAGTCAATGACCAATTAGACTTGGTGATTTTACATTATCCAATATTTAAGGATTTGCCATCCGATATTATCCAATTATTGGTTAAATCGTATAAAAGTGTGTTTTTTGCTAATAAGAAAATTTATGATATGTACATTTCGTCTAAAAAGAGTGCGCTTAATGCTCCCGATACGCCACTTATAATGCCATTAAAAGGATTTTCGACAAGTGAGGCGTTAGTTAAGGCATTTGAAAAAAACAACATCAAGACGCAGTCTGCTCTGGCAGTGTATTCTAGTGAAATGATGGTGTCTTTGGTGCAGGCTGGAGTCGGAATTGGCTGGATACTAGAGCCAGTTATGGAAAGATATAACAAAGGCGATTTGTACGAAATCCCTATTGAATTCAAACTACCTACAACAGATATCGGGATTGCATATAGGAAAAATAAGTTTTCTGCACCGTTGTCTTTGCTTATACAATTGCTAAAAAGTTAGCAAAAAAACAAGTCAAAAGAATAAGTATTGTAAAAAATAAAGAAATAGCGGTAGAAGTAAACAAAAAGTAAATTAATCATTTTCGATTAATTTACTTTTTTTTGTATGGTTATACGATGTTTTGGTTATTGATTGGATTGTGTTTTGCGGGCAAAAATTGCGTTGGATAATTCCACGAACTTAGCAGGCGATAATACTTCGCCACGCACGCTTGTAGGAAGATCGATTTCTGTTAAGATCTCGTTGATTGCGTCAGTGCTTAGCCCAAAAGATGCTTTTAGGTTATTGGACAATGTTTTTCTTCGCATTGCAAAGGCGGACTTGATAGTTGCTCTTAAGGTCTTGATGTCGTCTATCTTATATTTGTTACGATCAATTGTTATTTGCACAATAGCACTATCAACATTGGGTGCTGGTGTAAACATTTTTCGATTGATCCTTTTAACAATCTTAGCCTCGCCTATTGTGCCAATAGATGCAGTAATTGCACCATAATCGGCGGTGTTTTCTTTGGCAATTAATCGGTCAGCAACCTCTTGTTGAACCATTATTGTTAATGTTTTTAATTTTTTGCTTTCTTCTAAGAACTTAAAAATAATTGGGGTAGTGATGTAATATGGTAGGTTGGCTATCATGTGATATTGCCCGTCAAACATATCGTCAATCTTGTCGGTTGCAACACTTAATACATCTTGAAATACTAGATCTACATTGGGAGTATCTGCGAACTTGTCTGTCAGATACTCTCTTAAGTTTGGATCTATCTCAAAGGATATAACTTTGCTAGCCTTGTCTGCAATTATCTTAGTTAGCGTTCCCGCTCCTGTGCCTATCTCTAGTACTTGGGCATTGTCTGGCAAATTGGCAGAAGAAACAATGCTGACCAATAGATTGGTGTCAAATATGAAATTCTGTCCAAATTTTTTGCTAAAATTAAAGTTATATTTCTTTAGTTCATCTAATACTGCCATATATTTTTTAACCTCGGAACTTTGGGAATATATCCCTTATATTTTGGTTGGTCTGGTCGGATAATTCTTGCATTGTTACATTCTTTAACTCACATATCTTGTACGCTATATCTAGTATATGGGCGGGCTCGTTAGTCTGTCCTCTGTATGGCTCGGGTGTCAAATATGGGCAGTCTGTTTCTAGTATAATGTCAGATAAGTCTGCCTTTTTGACAACTTCTTGTAGTTTTTTGCCATTTTTGAAGGTTACAACTCCGCCAACGCCAATTTTTAGATTAATATTCATAGACTTCAGAACTTCGTAAGTCTCTACACTTTCACTAAAGCAATGAACGATTACACCTGACTTAAGATATGGCTTATTTTCTCTTAGTATCTCCAGCATATCTCCACACGCATCACGTAAGTGTATCATGATAGGTAGCCCCACTTCGTCTGCCAACTTGATCTGTGTTACAAATAGATCCTTTTGTGCTTGCTTGGTTGCAACATCACCACTATCTATGTTGTGGTAATCTAGTCCTATTTCGCCTATCGCTAGAACTTTAGGATGTTTAGCCATTTCCTTTAATTCCGCAATATTTTCGGCTGTGTTATCTTTGATCTCATCTGGGTGTATGCCTATTATTGCATACACTCTATTTTTTTCTTCTGCTATTTTAATACTTTGCCTGCTAGACTCCATATCGTAGCCTATACTAAAAACATTGGAAATGCCGTTGGCTTCCCAATGTTTCTGCAATGCTTCTAGGTCGACATATCTAGGGTCGGTCAGGTGAGCATGGCTATCTATTAGCATACTATTGTACCCTCCGGCATTGTCTTGGTTGGTGATATTAGGCTAAGATCGTTAGTCTTGTCATCAACAGCACATAGCACCATGCCTTCACTTAGTATTCCTCTTAATTTTACTGGCTTTAGGTTGGTTACAACCACAACTTGTTTGCCAATTATATCTTCTGGGTTATAGAACTTTGCTATTCCGCTAACGATGGTCTTATCTACACCATTGATACGGATAGTGTTCTTAAGTAGTTTGTCTGCTTTCTCAACTTTTTCGCTAGCAATAACTGTGCCAATTGCAAGTTTTACTTTGTCGAAATAGTCGATGTCTATCAACTCGTCTTCCATAGTTTCGGTTTTTTCTTCCTTTTTCTCTTCTTTCTTAGGTTCGCTTGCAAGGTTAAGAAACTCCAATTCTTTGTTAATATCTAGTCTTGGAAAAATCGCTTCGCCCTTGGTTACTGTCTTGCCATAATTGTCTAGGCTAAATGCCTTAATGCTATCAAAAGTTCTAAGATCTGCAGGAGTGTCAAACTTAGCAAAAATCTTGTCTGGGATTTCGATCAAGAATGCTTGAAGTAGGGTGGTGCAGATACGGATAGTTTCAGTCAAAGTATATAGAACGGTTGCTAGTCTATCCTTCTTACTAGGATCTTTAGCAAGGCTCCATGGCTCTGTTAGGTCAATATATTTGTTAGCATATCTTATTAGATCAAAGATATGGTTGATTGCAAAATCGACACGCTCTTCGTTCATGGCAGTGTTAACCTTGCTATATAGATCGTTAGCCATATCTATGATAGTCTTATCTACATCGGTGATCTCGCTAGGCTTAGGAACAACAGAGTTGAAGTTCTGCCCGATCATGGCGATAGTACGGCTAACTAGGTTGCCTAAATCGTTGCATAGATCGGAGTTGATTGTCTTAAGGAACTCATCGAATGCAAAAGGAATATCATTGTAAATAGGGCCGTCCTTCAGCATGAAGTATCTTAGTGCGTCAGCACCATATTTATCGCATAGCACAACTGGGTTGAAGCCGTTGCTCTTACTCTTGGAAATTTTGTCACCTTTAAGTGTAATAAAGCCGGTGGAGTGAATCTTCTTAGGAAGCTCAATCCCGCACGCATGCAATATTATAGGCCAAATGATAGAGTGAAATCTAGAAATATCTCTGCCAATAAAATGTACATCGCAAGGCCAGTATTTCTTGAAATCGCTATCGTCATCAGTGCCGTATCCTAGGGCAGAAATATAGTTAACTAGTGCATCGCACCATACATAGATAACATGCTTTGGATCAAAAGGTGCTTTGATACCCCAATCAAAAGAGGTACGAGTCACGCATAGATCTTGCACGCCGTCTTTAACAAAGTTGTTATATATCTCGTTTTTTCTGCTCTCTGGCACAAGAAACTCTGGGTTGTCTTGGAATAATTTCTTAACAAAGTCGCTATACTTACTCATCTTGAAGAAATAACAAGGTTCGCTGGCTTTCTCCACAGGTCTTCCACAATCTGGACAGTTGCCATTGATTAGTTGTCCTTCGGTAAAGAATGTCTCACAAGGCACGCAATATAGACCTTCGTACTTGTCTAGATATATGTCACCCTGATCGTACAGTTTTTGCATGATTTTGCTAACAGTAGCCATGTGCTTAGCATCGGTTGTTCGGATAAATCTATCATAAGATATACCTAGGATCTTCCAGATAGATTTGAAGTTGTCGACAGTTTTGTCTACAAATGCTTGAGGGGTCATGCCGGCTTCTTCAGCCTTTTTTGCAATTTTCATTCCGTGTTCATCCGATCCAGTTAGGAACATGACATCATAGCCGTCCAATCTCTTGAATCTAGCACACGCATCTGTCAGCACGGTACAGAAGCAATGACCTACGTGCAAGTCGCCACTGGCGTAGTAAATTGGTGTAGTTACATAGTATTTTTTCTTGCTCATTTTTTCCTCACTTTATAGTTTTAATCTAAATATACAAAAGAGTGTAACACAATTGTGCCTAAAATGTAAAGTTCTTTGATATTAATTAATATAATATTGTATGAATATAGTATGGACAAGCATCTTAATACTGGGGCTGGGTATGTTGGTCTTTATTGATCCAGACAATGCTTTTACGACCATGCTGGCTGGAAGCGAAAAGGCAATAGATCTTAGTATCAAACTGTGGGCGGTGTATGCTCTGTGGCTGGGAGTGTTGCAAATAATGGAAGATACCCATTTGGATCGATTTTTTACTAAAATATTGAAGCCGGCAATTAATAGGCTATTTGGCAGTGCAGATGAGTATACTAGGGGGCAAATAGCGATCAACATAACCTGCAACATTCTTGGCATGGGCAATGCATGTACGCCTAGCGGAATTAACGCTATTGCTGGCATGGACAAGGGACGAGGGATTGTGACGGGCGATATGGCAATGTTAATTATGTTCAATACAGCCAACATCCAATTAGTCCCCACCACTATTATTGGCATAAGGATATTGCACGGCAGTGTGTCACCGTCTAGCATAATTATCCCTACTATTTTAACATCGCTAGCATCGGTTGTGCTGGGGGTTGTGTTGTGCAAATTGTGTGCAAAAATATTTGACCAAAAGAAAAATGGGAGGGGTAAAAAATGAGTGCATATTTTATCCCCATGCTAATAATTGCACTGGTTGTATATTCGGTGTACAAGAGGCACAATGCATACAATAGTTTTGTGGTGGGGGCTAAGAAATCTTTTGATCTAATAATAACAACATTTCCGTACATTGTGGCGGTTTTGATCGTTGTGGCTGTATACAACGCAAGTGGGCTTAATGTGTATGTCGCCAAAGTTTTGTCGCCAGTGCTAAAAGTGGTGGGTGTGCCGGTAGAGTTGACCGAATTGATTGTGATCAAGAACTTTACTGGTGGAGGAAGCATTGCGATACTGGAAAGCATATTTGAAACATATGGAGTAGATACATACATAGGCAGATGTGCTAGCGTGGTTATGGCTAGCAGTGAGGCGGTGTTTTATATAACGGCGGTGTATTTTTCCAAGACCAAGATTGAGAAATTTAAATATATTATTCCGCTTGCACTAATTATGAATTTGTTTTCGGCAATTTTTGCGTGCTTTGTCTGTAGGATAATAATGTAAGATTATTTGCTATGGATAATTTGCTTGACTAAATGTACAATAATATTATACAATAGCAATATATATTGACGGCAATATTAGTTTTTCTTATGGACTGTTGTCAATTGATGATTAATAAAAAATTGTGTCCGCTTGCCTAATTTTGTTTTTTTATAATAACGGGGTAGAAATATTTTCTTTTGGTGAAAACAATCAAATTTTTAAGCGGAATTGATTAAAACAAGTAAGTAGAAAAGGTAAAAAAATATGGTAAAAATTATAGTAGATAGTTCGTGTGATTTGTCCGAAGAGTTAATTAAAGAATACAATCTAACAGTTGTTCCTTTCAATGTTTTGCTAGGGGATACAGAATACAAAGATGGCGTAAATTTAACTCCAGCAATGATATTTGATTATGTTGATAAGAATAATGTTTTGCCTAAGACCGCTGCTATCAGTGCATATGATTTCGAGCAGATCTTTGAGGCAAATAAGAACAAAGATGGAATTATTTGTATAACAATCGGTGCTAAGATATCTGTAACCAATAGCAATGCGGTAGAAGCTGCTAAGAAATTTGATAACGTAAGAGTTATTGACAGTATGTCACTTAGTAGTGGTGTAGGCATACAAGCAATATATGCGAGCATTCTTGCTAGCAAGGGTTACAAACTGGATGAGATTGTAGAGAGAGTTGAAGCAAGACGTAGCAAAGTTCAGATAAGTTTTGCTACTTACAAGCTTAACTACCTACACAAAGGCGGTCGTTGCAGTAGTTTGCAATTGTTGGGTGCTAACTTGCTTAAGATCCGTCCATCTATCGCACTAGTTAATGGCAAAATGGAAATGCATAAGAAATATATGGGACCAATGCTTAGAGTATGCAAGAAGTATGTAGACGATACTTTGGAGGAATTTAATACTCCTAACAAGCGTCTAGTATTTGTTACCCATGCATCTGCAACACCTGAGATTGTTAATACAGTTAAGGACGAGTTGAATCTTAAGTTCACAGCAGATAGAGTATGCGAGACAGTCGCAGGTGCAACTGTTACATCTCACTGTGGCGAGAATACAATCGGCATAATCTATTATAATGACGATATTGATTGGGAAGCGTAAATAACAAAAGTGGCTAGATTTAGCCACTTTTTGTGTATATGTACAGTCTGCTTATTATTAGCATTATTATCACAAACAAATTGTATAATTGATATAGGAGAAAAACAATAAAACTATAACCATGGGCGTTCAAAGATTATTTTGCATGCTTGTAATAAATGAAATGTATAGGCAGAACAAAAAAACGAGGAGAAGATAATGGAAATAGAAAAAGAGGTTAGATACATAGTAGATAACAAAGTATGGCAGAGTGTAATAGATGGAACAACAGAGTATAAACCGCAAGAACACATGATAGACATCACTATGGGCAAGTATGGTTTTGAATCTTTTGCTAAGACTGGGCTTGTGTTCCGAGTAAGGCAAAAAGGTCAAAAAACAACTCTGGAAATTAAGAAAAGAGTGCAGGATAGAGAGTGGCAAGAGGAGAGTATAGTTATTGACTTAGTCGAGAGAGGTGTGTCATATCTTAGCCTTGCAGGATTGTCACCTTATCTATATATTGATCGAACAAGAGAGGTTAGACGATATAAGGGTCTAAAAATATTCTTGGACGATGTTAAGATGCTAGGCAAATATATAGAAATAGAGTATCAGGAAAGCGATCAAGCAGAAAATGAGTTAAGAGAGTTTTTGCAGAAGTTTGACATCACAAGCGATCCACAACCTCTGTATGGTGATATTATTATAGCAAAGTACAGAAATGACCAAAGTTTCAAAAACGAGTTTGATAAAAAGTTGCAAAATCTAATAAGTTAAAATTATAGAAAATTGAAATTTTGTAAATAAATAATAAAAAAATTATAACAAAAGAACTGCAAAAAAGTGGCTAGATTTAGCCACTTTTTCTTTACCACGACTAACCCATTAAGTCGTACCACTCTTCCATTAGATCTTTTAGTAGTATATTTTTTTCTTCTATCTCTTGGTTGATTTCGCCTATCTTAATATAGTCACTGAAGACTTCTGGCATGTCGTAATTAGCAGACAATTCTGCTATTTCTTTTTCCACCTCTTCTATTTGTTGTTCTAGTTTTTTGATACGATTGCGTTTCTTATTTTCTTCTTTGGAGCGGAAATAGTAGTTGTCTTTTTTGTCTTCTTCCCTCGAAAGTGTTTCGCTGTTGATAGCAGATTGTTGAGGTGCTGTCGCTATAGTTGTGGTTGGCTTTGCTTTTTGTTTGTCCTTAGCTTGCGTATCTGTGTTGTTGCCATCTCGCATAGCAATATAGCTACTATATGTTGTGTTAGGCAGATATTTTGCTTGACCGCCTTCGAACACAAGCAGGCTTGTGGCTATCTTGTTGATAAAATATCTATCGTGGGAGACGAATAATATTGTTCCATCGAAGGTTGATATTAGATTTTCTAGAGTTTCTTTGCCAGTTATGTCCAGGTGGTTGGTCGGTTCATCCAGCAAGAGTGTGTTAGGCTTGGGCTTGAAGATTTTGCATAGTTCCAATCGCACTAGTTCACCACCGCTTAGATCGTCCAACTTCTTATACACATCATCTTGGCTAAATCTAAATGCCCCTAAGTCGCTTCGTGCTTCTTGGTTGGACAACTCTGGATAACGCTTCTGATAGTTGTCTAGAACGGTTTCACTGCCTAGGTTGTTGCTGGCAGTAAATTGGTCGAAATATCCTATTTCTACATTTGTGCCCATGGTGATTTTGCCAGATAGAGGAGGGACAATGCCCATAATTGTTTTTAGCAGAGTTGATTTGCCCAGTCCGTTGCCACCGATTATGCCCACACGATCTTTCTTGGATAATTTGAAATTGATAGTAGACAATGGGTGGTCGTAGCCGATAACAAGGTTCTTAAATGTGATCACATCTGTGCCACTCTCGATCCTTGGCTTGATATTGGCATGAAAGGTGGCGGTGTCCGCTTTCTCGGGGTTTTCCACTTTTTCCATTTTGTCTATTTGTTTTAGTTTGCTTTGAGCCATTTTGGCTTTGGTCGCTTTGTATCTAAAGCGATCTGCCACTGCTTGCAGACGATTGACATTGCTGGTGTACTCGGCATATTCTTTCAGTTGTTTGTCGTAATTCAATGCTTTTTGCTTAACATAATCGGAATAATTGCCGACATATCTAGTAGTCTTGTGCCTCTCTATTTCGTACACTACATTGACAAATTTGTCTAGAAACATACGATCGTGACTAACAACTATCACGAACTTCTTGTACGCTTTAAGATAACCCTCTAGCCACTCTATTGCTTGGATGTCTAGATGGTTGGTTGGCTCGTCTAGAATAAGCAGATCGGGTTTGCTTAGCAGTAACTTAATGAAAGCAATTTTGGTCTGTTGTCCGCCCGAAAATTCCTTTAACTTCTTCTTTTTGTCTGCTTCGGTAAAGCCAAAGTTCTTTAGGGCAAGATTGATTTCTTTGCGATAGGTATATCCGCCCATGTCGTCATATCTTGCACATGCCTTAGAGTAGTCCTCGAATACTTTTGGGTTAGTAGCAGTTGCACAAGCGTCCTCTAGGGCTTTCATTTTTTTGCCCATTGCAACAATGTCACTATATATCTTTAGTATCTCCTCTTCCATAGTGGCATTGTCATCTTCGAAAGTAATCTGCTTAAGATGACCGATCTTGAAATTGCCTGTCTTCTCTATTCTATTAATCTTGGTTGCCTCGTTGACAGTGTCTATCTCTTGTTCACCCATAATAACTCTTAGTAGGGTGGTTTTGCCACAGCCGTTTCGCCCAACTATTGCGACTTTTTCGCCATCATTGATCTCGAAATTAATGTGTGACAATACCTCATTACTGCCAAATGACACACTTACATCTGTTAGTTTAATTCTCATACAATATATAATGCACCAAAATATGCCAGATTGTCAATCTTATTGTTTGAGATTTTTTTCATAGCTATGACTTGAATTGTGACAAGTGTGCTTTTGTAAATAGTTTTTTTCAATAGAAAAAATAATTTTTCATAATTCTCACTATTATATATTTTCATTGATTAATTAAAATTATTTGTAATTTTTCCAATTAATTGTTTTTAATATTTTGATTGTACATTTGTTTATTTAAAAAAATTGTAAAACATTTTTTCTGTTAATATTATTTTCAATGATTTATCTAAATAACAACCGATAAAAAATATATAAAAACTAAAAAATCGTTAATAGAAATATCAAAAAAAATCAAAAGCAGAACAAACAAAGAATAATAAAAAAGTGGCTAAGTTTAGCCACTTTTATGTTTTATGCTTGGGTTTTAACTTTTATATTTTTTCTAGTTTATTCTGCAGTTACTGTATAGTACAATTTACATGTTTTGCCATAGGCGGTGACAGTTACTTCTTTGCGCTCTGTGACAGCAGATGTGTCGATTGCTTCCGAGAAATTGCTTGCGGTCAAGTGCAATATATGAGTTTCTGCATCTTTGCCTGGCTTGTATATAAATGTAATGTCGCTATAGTCCACTGTTTGACCCAATGTATAGTGCAGTGCGGTTGATCCGTCTGGATATGCGACTTCTAGAATTGTGTTATTATCTTGTTCGTTTGCTTTGTCCTCGTCAAATACACCATTGATGATTTCGTCAAATGATTTGCCATTCATCTTGCCCTCGACATATTTGTCGACATATCCATAGGCAAATGATGTAACAGATGTGTTATTGATAGTTGTGGATATTGTATCGGATAGTCCTGGGATGCCTAGGGTAACTAGAATAGAGCAGATAGATAGTGCGACAGCAACCACAAGAGAACCTTTGACAGCACCTAGTAGGAAGCCGAAAAACCTGTTAAGTCCGCCCAGTGCAACCGACTTGCTAGTGATGGACTTAAATAGATTGCTAAGCAGTCTAACAATACAACGAATGAAGATAAACATAAGTATGCCGGATAGTAGCACTGTTAGGAAGGCTGCCAATTTTTCTCTAGGGTATGATGCACCAAATATGATAAGCGAATCACCAACACCCAACTTATCCTTAAGGATAGTGTCGAACCAACCATCTATGTCTAGCACCGAACGGATAACACCGGCAAACCAATTGGCTGTCTTGACCGAAATAAGTGCTGAGACAAATATAGAACATATTGATATTATGCCATCAAAGAAACCTTTGCATAGCCCTATGATAGCCGATATTAGTATTATTGCTATAACCACTATATCTAGCCAGTTCATAATATCCTCCTATAACATTTTGCTTGTTTCTAGTTTGTCTTAACTTGATTTTTTGCACACAACTGCATTTAGTCGACAGACAAACCACTATTGTTAATTGTAATATATCATATTTTTACGAAAAAGTCACTAGATTAAACATTTATTTCCAAAAAATGCAAAAGAAGGGACGTAAACATGTATTTAGTTTGCAAAATTTCGATTAAACGGAAGATTTTGTGGCAAAAATAGTGCAAAAGCTGTGCAAAAAATTTTTTTATATTTTGGAAGGTTTTGGCGTAAGGATTTTTTGCAAATATTATTTTTTGTTACGAAGGGGGAATATAGTATGCGGTTTTTTCTAGAAAGTGAGAGGGCAAAGAAGGAATTGGCTATGATGCTAGCAAGCGAAATGGATGATAATATCCCGATATTTGTATGTATAGGTTCGGACAGAGTTGTGTCGGACATGATAGCACCGCTAGTGGCAGAAATGTTGGTGAAAAATAGAATTGAGGCGTATGTCTATGGCAGGCTTAACAACCCAATTGTATCCAGTAACCTCAATAGTGCAATGCGATACATTGAAGGCAAGCATAAGGATAGCAAAATAATAGTGATAGATGCAGGAGTGGGAAATCTTAGCGATATTGGTTCGGTCAAACTAAATAGTTGCGGTTGTATTCCAGCAGGGGTGTATGGGACTAATGTTAGAGTGTATGGTGATATATCTATCATGCCTATTGTTAGCACTATTGGGCTACAAGATAAGATGTTTCTGCAATGTGCTAGAGTCAAGGTGGTGTATGATCTGGCACGCAATATTGCGGATAGCATACTTATGGCTGTGGACATTGCACGCAGGTTGAAGACAATGGCGATATAGATATATACAATAATATTTTTTTCGACAAAATTTTCACAAAATAACAATTTAGTTGCTATAGACTAATAAATATGGTGTTTATTTTTTTGATTTTTTATTTTTATGTGTTATAATCAATCGACTATTAGATAATTAGGAGGCTGTTATTTTTGGGAAATAATAAGAAAAAAAGTTATAAAAATTATTTGTATATACTTCTTATAATACTAGGTGCATGCTTGTTATTCTTTCTATTTAGCACCAATGACACCAACAAGAGTGTCAGCTATAGCAAGGCACAAGATATGCTATATAGTGGCATAGTTCAGGAGATATATGTTAACAATGGTACGGGTTATATCCTGCTATTTAACAACGAAACAACTACTGCTGAGGGTGCAGAGTACAAGACTACTCTTACTCCTAAGCAACGCAAGGCTTTTCCTAGCCAATACGACTATTACTTCACTTACAACAACACTTCGACCGATCTAGATTTTATCGAAGATTTCCAGAAAGTAGTTGTTATGGTCAATGCTTCGACCGAGGAAACAATTATTGTTCCAGAGACTAGTGATAACACTTATGCTGGCAGAGATGCTAGCCATTTGAAGAACTTTGACCTAACTAAGTTCAATTATGACAAAGGCAATCCAACAGAAAGTTTTTTTGAAACAATCTTGCCATACATCTACATTGCACTTATGATCGTGCTAGGTGTACTACTATTCCGTATGTTCAGTGGCAAGGGCGGTGGTGCCAATATCTTCTCTAAGAGCAGAGCAAGAATGGTTGAGAAATCTAACAAGAAATTTGCTGACATTGCAGGTGCTGACGAGGAGAAGTTGGAGACCGAAGAGATTGTTGAGTTCTTGAAGAACCCAGCCAAGTTCAAGGCGCTAGGTGCAAGGATCCCTAAGGGTGTATTATTGGTAGGCCCTCCAGGAACAGGTAAGACATTACTTGCTAAGGCGGTTGCGGGTGAGAGCAATGTTCCATTCTTCAGTATCAGCGGTTCTGACTTTGTTGAATTGTATGTTGGTGTAGGTGCAAGTCGTGTAAGAGACCTATTTGACACAGCAAAAAGAAACGCACCATGTATCGTATTTATAGACGAAATCGATGCAGTGGGTAGACAGCGTGGTGCAGGCCTAGGTGGTGGCAATGACGAGAGAGAACAGACACTTAACCAGTTGCTAGTAGAGATGGATGGATTTGAGAGCAATGCAGGAATAATTGTTCTTGCAGCAACCAACAGAGCGGATGTTCTAGATCCAGCACTTATGAGACCGGGCAGATTTGATAGACAGATATATGTTAACCCACCAGATGTTAAGGGCAGAGAGGGTATCATAGAGATACATGCTAAGAACAAGCCAATCGACCCAGAGGTAGATATCAAGGCACTTGCTAGACTTACTAGCGGATTTACTGGTGCAGATATTGAGAACTGTCTTAACGAGGCAGCTATCTTGGCAGCACGAAACAATCATGTAACAATCAATATGGCAGATATCACAGAGGGTATCAACAAGGTTATTATGGGACCTCAGAAGAAGAGTAGATTAGTAACCGAGAATGGCAGAAGACTGACAGCTTATCACGAAGCAGGTCACGCAATAATTGCTAAGTCTCTAGACGCAGGCGAGGATGTCCACGAGGTATCTATTATCCCACGTGGCATGGCAGGTGGTTATACATCTACCAGACCTAGTGATGAGGACGAACATTATACATTGTCTAGACTAAATGCGCGTATATCCATGCTTATGGGTGGAAGAGTTGCGGAAGAGATAATATTTAAGGATATATCTGCAGGTGCAAGTAGCGATATTAAGAAAGCAACAGACATTGCGCGTAAGATGGTTACCGAATGGGGTATGAGCGACAGACTAGGCTTTATCAACCTAGGCAAAGGCGAAGAAGTATTTATCGGCAGAGATTATCAATCGCAAAATATATATAGCGAAGAGACTGCAGGCATAATAGACGAAGAGATCAAGAAGATCTTGGATGTCAATTATACAAGAACAGTTAAGATATTGAAGGAAAAGAAAGATATACTAGACAATCTAGCTAACCTATTGCTACTAGAAGAGACAATATATCAAGACGAAGTAGACGCAATCATGCGTGGCGAAGACTACAAAGAGATTGCTAAGAGATTGGATGAGAAGTTGAAAGCAAGAAAAGAGGCTGACGACAAACATCAGAAAGAGCAAGAAATATTGCAAAAACTAAAACTTCAAGACGAAAACATGAAGAGAGCCAAAATGTATTGCAAAGAAGGCATCCTATCGGAGAGCGAATTGCAAGAAGTATTGAAGCAGACCGAGAATGTTAAGAAAGAAGTTGAAGAAGAACTGGGCAAGCTACAAGCTAAACCAGACAAGACAGAAGATAAGAATGAGAAAACCGAAGAAAACAATAGCGAAGAATTGAAGAAAGAGGTTGCAAAAACCAAAGAAACTATTAAGAAATCGGTGGAAAACAAGGTAAAAGAAGATAAAAAGGAAGATAAATAATGAGTAAAGGTATCAAAACAGCATTAATCTCCGTATGTTCAGTTGTTGGAGCAATCATCATTGCAATTATCATCTTGGCAGTATGCAGTAGCAATTTCTACAAGCCAAGCATTGATGGTGCTAGAGATATGAAGATATGGATTGATGGAACTAACTTTGGTGTAGGTGTATACACCAACCCTGCAGTATTTAACAATGCTGACAACGAAGGACAGAAAGTATATAGAAACATTGAAGAGAAATACAATACAACAACCAAAGAGAGTGTTCTTACATGTATCTTTGGTGGAGCATATGGTTTTGAGGAGAAGGTAGAGGACAAGACTACTACTCTTACTAATATCAAGGCATCTGGCATTGTACTAGAGTACACTTTTGCAGAAGAGCAAACCATAACACTTGATGGCGAAGTTCAGAAAGACAAAGACGGCAATACTATCAAATATAACAAAGTATTTATCGAAGTAAAGAATACTGCTGACTTAACAGAAACTTATGCTTATCTATACAATACTCGTAATGACGATAGCCTAATAAGAGTTACATTTCTAGCTAAACAAGCTGAGTTATATAGTTATATCGACTCTCTAAAGGAAGCGTAAAAAAACGAACTAACATATTGCCTGTTGATATAGCAAAAGGGTCAATGTGGGCATTATGTAGATAATGCAAATAATGGTGTAAAAAATAAGAATATATTATTACACGAACTAAAAACAAATTATAAAAAATGAAATATAAATATTGATAAATAAAACATAAAAGTATCGATAAATATAAATCGAAGAATAAAAAAATGCTAAACGAAATGTTTAGCATTTTTGTTGTGTTCAATCTGGGTTATTCTAATTTAATTTTCTTCTTCGTCATCACCATCAATTGTTTCGATGTCAAAGATATCGTCCCAACTAAATTCTTCCATAATTATAATTCCTTTTTTCCAATAACTGGTATGTCAAATATAGTGTACACTAACTGCTGGCTTTGTTGCGAAGTTGAATATTGAGATATTTGGCTTGGGCTAGCAGGGTGTCACGACTGTTAGAAATCTCTTCGTTGATACATTGCACCAACAATCGCATCTTAACTTTGCTGGTCAAGTGCTTGTCTATTTTGGCAATATTAATAAGATCGGTGTTGGTTACATTTAGTTCTTCGTAGCATAGTGGAACATGGATCTTTCTTAAGTATCGCACATCATTTTTTAGACTAGCATATTTGTCTGGAACGAATGCTTCTAGAAATTTTTTAATCTCGCTATCTAGGTTATAAAACTCGTACAATGTATGACGGTAATTGCGGTTGTGATTGTACATTATTTCTTGGAAAACATTATACACCGAAATAATCGTTTCAATATTCTTGTTAGACTCTTTTAGTCCGCTACTGCCTAGATATGTATTGCATGTCCAGTGAACCTGGGCAGGGGCGGTGTATTTGTGACCAAAATAATTGCTTAGCAACAAAATACAGAAACCCATGTAGCGAAAGTTCTTGGGCAAAGCAAAGAAATTTTTTCGATAATGTTTGTCTATCTTGAACTTAGCAAATGTACTACTGAAGATGTATCTATATATATGGATATAGTTGAAATTGTCTAGGAAATTCTCTTGCGAGTTGGTGGAGTCGTACTTGAAGTCGCTTACAACGATCTTCTTTAGTTCTTTCAACACTCTTTCGCCTGAGATATCTCGCAACTGATGTGCATAAGTCCTAGCACACGTTCTTGTATTCTTCTCAATCGCAAAGCCCAATTCGTTGGCTATACGGATTAGTCTAAGTATCCTTAGACCATCGCTAGCAAAGACCTCTTCTGGGGTCTTAATGCACCTTAGTGTATGATTGGCAATATCTTCAATTCCGTTATAGAAGTCTTCTACTTCGCCGGTTAGGATATTGTAGTATAGGCTATTGGCGGTAAAGTCACGCCTGCTTGCGTCCAACTTAATATCTGTCACAAAAGATATGTCATCAGGGCGGTGCTTACCTCCCTCTACATAGTTCTCTTTGCGGAAAGTTGTGTACTCATACTCTTCGTCTTCGCTTACTCTTACTAACACAGTGCCTAACTTCTTGTTAACAACATTGGCATTATATTCCAACTCTTTGGCTAGTTCTAGCACGATATCATAGGTCAGATCACCGCACACATCCATGTCGGTGTTGGCTAGTCCTAGATATGCATTGCGGACATATCCGCCCACAATATATAGCGTACCACCATGTGCGTGTATGCTTTCCGCTAATCTTCTTAAATTGTCACTTATTTCAATATTTGGCTTATTCATAATTAGTTATAGTATATAACAAAATATAATATTAACAAATTAAAAACACAACAAACAAATTTTTTTCAAAAAATATTTTTAATTTCATTTTGTAATGCAATGTTTAGTATCTGAAGATGTCGATTGCCCAGGCGGTCTTGGTGGTGCTATCTACCTTGACCTTGTTGGATATTTCTACCCCAAACACAACAAGTATCTCGTTGCCAGATGCTAGTACTGGCAATACATTACGCAGTCTGGTTGGAACTTTCTTATCAATAAGATAATCACTCAATGATTTGGTTCCGCCACCAAATTTCTCAAACACATCGCCCGGCTCTCTAAATCTGATAACAGCATTTTTAGGGATCTTAGCATTGTCAATAATGTGGTTGTGGGCAGTAAAGTCAAACTTTCTGACAGTAGATAGGGTGATAATGCCATATTCTTGGATATCTATCTTGCCACGTTTTAATTTCCAGGTTTTCTTCTCTGGTTGATATTTCTTGTTGGTTAGTACGATATAGTTGTACTCTTTGTAAGCAAGAAGATTGTTAGGAAGATTGATTTTTGAACCATTTTCACCAGTTAAGGCTAGTTGGCGGATAAGATCTAAGTGCTTCTTCTCGATGTCCTTATATATGCCAATGTTCTTAAGGGCATTGCGGATAATACGATTGATAACTGGAGTTGCTTTGATAAAATCATCTACCTTGATTTTAACAACTCCATTTTTGGTTTCGATCTCAGTGTCACTCGCTTGGGTTGCGATATATTTATCGTCCTGTCTGCAGATATCTGCAAATTTGCAAATACTAGCGTCTGCATTGGGCCACATATTTCTAACTAGTGGCATAATCATGTTGCGGATATAGTTGCGAGCATAATCGTTCTTGAAATTGGTTTCGTCATCCACATAAGGGATGTTGTTCTTCTCGATATATGCTTGGATCTCGGTTCTGGATGTGGATAGCATAGGACGGATAAAGGTTTTGCCCTTGCCATACTCCATGCCACTAGCACCACTTAGCCCTGTGCCACGGAAGATGTTAAGTAGCACGGTTTCTGACTGGTCTTGTTGGTGATGTGCAAGTGCGATTTTGTCTACTTTGCCACTAGCAATAAGGCTACGGAACACATTGTACCTTGCCTCTCTTGCACCTTCTTCCAGTGTCATCTTCTTCTCGTTACAATATTTGACTACATCTAGGCTATATGATAGGCACTCTATATTATTTCTTTTGCAATATTCCATTACGAACTTACTATCTTTAGCACTCTCAACTCTAATATTGTGATCGATATTAACTGCAATTATTTTGCACTTGTACACATCCTTGTTGGTGAACAAAAAGTGTAGAAGGCACATGCTGTCTCTTCCACCTGAGCAGGCAACACCAATGGTTTCGCCTTCGTTAATTAAGTTGTTCTTGGTGATAACATAGTCTACATTTTTCATTGCTAATTATTTTACTCCCTTGCTTGTTATATTTTAAGTATAGGATAACATTTAGTGATTGTAGTATATACTATTATTTTGCAAAATTCAAGATGTTTGATAGTTTTTTTGGTCAATATCTCAAAAAATTTGACTATATTCGATTATTTTAATACAATCATATAGGACTAAAATGCTTTTGAGATAGTATACTATCACGTGCAACAAATTGGAAAATGGAAAAGGGGGCAAAAGTATGCAATTCAAGTTACTCAACTACTACAAATTACTAGCCAAGATCGCTAATAGTTTTGTTTCGGTATTTGTCCCACTTATTGTGTATCAGATAACCAACTCGCTAGTACTTGCTTTTGGATATCTAGCAATGCGAAGTATGGCAAGAGTGCTAACCGACGTGGGCTTGGGTAAGTGGATACAACTTAAGCCAGAGATATTTCTATTTCTTAGGGTTATAACTGTTCCGGCATACTTACTTTGCTTAGTATTTGTAGAGTCGAGTTTTGTTTGGGGAACTGTATTGACGGCATTGTTTGCGGGTATAGATAGATCATTTATGAACCTGTCTGTTGAGACACTTCTTAACTATTCTGCTAGCAAAAGTGTAAGTAGTAAGGGTGTTGGAGTTACAAGAATATTTGAACAACTGGGTGTGTTCTCTGGTATCGCAATAGGTGGAATACTGCTGGATGTCAACAAGATTGTAGTGTACATTTTGGCATTTGTGATCTATGTTATTGCATTACTTCCGCTACTTATCTATTATATCAATAACAAGAAGAACCCGACATTTAATAAGGAGTATGTGTCAAATGCTACCATGCAATTGTCACAAACTAAACAAAAATCACATTTTAGATATTTAATAATTAGTTTTTTGCTAACTTATGGATTGACATATATGGTGTTTGGCGTGGTGGATTTCAGCACAGATATATACAATGTGCAACTATTCCTTAATGGCGGAGCAACATATACTTATGCTAGTTTTATATCCCTTACATACAACATTGCATTCTTCTTAGGCAATCTTTTTGTAGGTGCGTTTGACCGCAAATATGATCTTATGAAGATGACATCTATTTGTTGTGTTATCGTGGCCCTCGCACATATTGCGTTTGTTTTCGTAGATAGTCTTTGGCTTATATTCGTGCTATTTGCACTATTTGGATTTTTCTATTCATTTATTAGTGTATTTGTACTGCAGAGATTTGTGCAGAAGGCAAGAATTTTGGGCTGTGGCAACCGAGCAATTTGGACAAGAGAGGTTATGTGTAGTATCGTGTATGTGATATACAACAGCATAATTGTTGTCATTGTTCTACTTGGGTTAGAGCCAAAATATTTCTTCTTGCTGGCTGGTGTATTTATGCTACTATCGGCATATCTTATCCCTAGGTGCGAGGAGAAGACGAGAAAGATGCTAGTAGATTATGTAGAAGATAACGAAATATGTATAAGGGTGACGGAGGGTAGTGATGCAACTAAAACTTCTTAATTATTATAAGATGATATCCAATATTGCCAGCAATCTAGTAGGTGCGTTTGTTCCACTTATTATTTACAACCTTACTGGATCTATTGTGCTTGCAGTGTCATTCCTTGCTATGCGAAGTTTCTTTAGACTTATTTCGCTATTAATATTTAAGAAAATTATACAACGCAAACCAGAATTATTTCTATTTTTTAGATTGTTTGCAATGGTACTATATTGTACGTGTCTAACTTTTATATCTCAACAATTGATTGTAGGTTGTGTGTTATGCGCATTATTCTCTGGACTTGATCAATCTTTCAACAGTCTTAGTGTAGAAACACTACTTAATTATGCTATGTCCAGCAGTATGGACTCCAAGTCAATAGGTCGAACTAGAGTATTTGAGAAGCTGGGTGTATTTGCGGGGCTTATTGTGGGCGGACTGATACTGGATGTTAATGTGTTGATAGTGTATATAATGGCGGTATTGTTATACCTGATTGCAATTTTACCATTATTTGTATACTATTTACGGAATCGCAAAAAAGCATCTTTCAATAAAGAACTAGTGTCCAATGCTGTTCTTAAAGACAAAGATGTTGAGCACAAGAAGGGTACACTAAAGTATGTATTTACATCGGTACTGCTGTGTTATGGGGTGGTGTATGCTGGTACAGCGTCGTTAGATATCGTGTCGGGTATGTTTAATTTAGCAACTATGCAGACAGGTGGTGTGTCATATTCGCTATGTAGTATGTTTATTCTAACAATTGATCTTGCATATTGCATCAGCAATATTGTTATGTCTAAGCTGGATCGGAAATATGATCTACTTAATGTAGTGAGGATCGCATGTCTTGTTGAGTGCGTGGTTCTTGTTGCGATAACTTTTGTTAACATAGTCCCTATTATCTTTGTGTTATTTGCAATTTTTGGTTTTGCGTGTGCAATGATCAGTGCATTTATCTTGCAGAGGTTTGTACAGAAGTCCAGGATACTGGGCAAAAGCAATGAGGCGCTAGTGGTAAGAGAGATTGCTTGCGTCAGTGCATATGTGGTGCTATATCTTATAGTAGTTGTATTTGCGGTGCTAGAGGTTTCCATAAGATACTTCTTCCTAGTAAGTGCGGTTACAATGATTATTTCGGTATTCCTGATTCCTTATATGGAAGAAAGAACCAGAAAGATGTTGGTGGACTATGTGGAGGACAATGAGGTTAACTCTAGTATCAATAGTGTGCAGAAGAGGTAAGAACAACAACGCTAAATTTTTGCTAAAGTTGTTGAAAGTGTGAAAAATGTAAAAATTTTTTAAAAAAGTTGTTGATTTTGATTAAAAATCATTGACAATAGCAAATTTTTGTGCTATAATGACCAGACTAACATAGAAAATCAATTTTCTGTGTTAGTTTTTTTGTCTATACACCTTGTCATGATTTTTTTTGCAAGGTTTTATGTTATATTTGCGATCCTAAAATTTTGATTGGGGTCGTTTTTTTCGTCTATTTTTATCATTTGTATAAGGTTTTAATTATATATAGTGCTTATTTAGGACGAAAAAACATTTACTTTTTGAATTATATGTAGTATAATGTATATCGTTATTATTATAATTGGTATACTAGGATAGTTAGCCTGGAATGCTTTTTGATTGCACAATTTGATAGCGTAATTGCATATATTAGATGTGACTATTTTAAGCAAAGGCGACTTTTGCCATTAGGATGATGACAAAATAAATTTTTTTATTGAAGCATAAAGGAGATTATATGGGCCCGAGTGGGTTGTTGTTAGCAAATACTGTTAACCCGATTTTATTTTTTGTAGTAGTTATTTTACTTATTTTTTCAGCATTTTTCTCTTCGTGTGAGACTGCTTATTCGACATCCAGCATGATTAGGATAAGGAACCTTGCCGATGAGAACAAGAAAGGTGCAAGACGTGCATTGATGATTATTGAGCATTATGACCGATCGTTGTCAACGATACTGGTAGGTAACAACCTAGTTAATATCGCTTGTACAACAATATGTGCATATATATTTAGCCAATTGATTGTCAATCCTACACTTGCCAATATTCTTAATACAATTATAATGACAGTGATAGTACTTATTTTTGGTGAAATTTTGCCTAAGAGTATGGCTAAGTTGAAACCAGAGAAATTGGCGTTACAATTTGCGGGGATATTTCATATAATTTCTATTATTTTATATCCTATTACTATTGTTTTTGTCGGCATACAGAGGGCTTTTGTTAAGAAGCGTAAGACGGGAGAAGCTGACCCTACTGTAACCGAGGACGAGTTAGAAACAATCATTGATACAATGGAAGAAGAGGGTGTTATCAACAGTGAAGATGCTACCCTTATCCAAGGTGTGCTAGACTTAGGTGAGAAGACTTCGTATGATATTATGACCCCAAGGGTGGATGTGTCCGCAGTGAGTATTGATGATACTATAGAGGATGTCAAGAAAGTCTTTGAAGAGACCAATTTCTCTAGACTGCCTGTATACGAAGAAGACATAGACCATATTGTGGGATTTGTTAGTCAGAAGGACTTCTATCCTGCATATATCAAGGATAAAAATTTTGATCTAAAATCAATTATAACTAAGATATTATTTATAAGCGAGAATATCAAAGTAGACGATATCATCCGTAGTATGCAGAAAGCCAAGAAACATATGGCAGTTGTAAGTGACGAGTATGGTGGAACAAGCGGAATTGTGTGCATGGAAGATGCCCTAGAGGAAATGGTGGGTGAGATCTATGACGAACATGATGACGAGGATGACGAAGATGTCTTTGCTAAGGTCGAGGATAACACGTATATCGTTGATGCTGACTACGAACTAGAGAAGATGTTTGATGTACTTAAGATAAGCAAAATGCCTGACACCGAGTACAACACTGTAGGTGGATTTGTGTACGAATTGTCCGGTTGTATAGCACAAGAGGGCAAAGAATATACATACACCACAATAGAAGAAAAGCCAGACAAAAATGGCAACTATGTAGAGCGTGCAATCAAGATTATCTTCACATATATCGAGGTTGAGGACAACAGAGCCAAGAAGATTAAGGTAACTGTTAACTATGCTACACCTGTTAGCAAAAAAATAGACTAAATAACTACAAAATAAAAAAAGAAATTGGGGATAATGTTTGTCTCCAGTTTCTTTTTTTGACTAAAACAATGGGATGATGGAAAATATATATTATATATTTTGACCAAAAGTATAATCAAATCCAGCAATTTTGTTGACTTTGGGGCTTATAGTTGGTATTATAAATCGTAAATTATTAATAGGAAGTGTGTATTGTGAAAAAAAATTACTCAAAAATTTTGGCTGTACTAGTGCTTTGCTTATGTTTTCTAACAGCATGTTCGCCTAGTGCACTTACTAATAATCCTGATAAGGATGCTCTAACAACCGGCAATGGCGGGCTAGCGGTTATCAAGGATGATTATCTATACTATGTCAATGGTTATGAGGACTACACTAATTTCAAGGAAGTAGGCAAAGATAACAAGTTTGGCTCTATTACTCGTGGCGGAATATATCGTACTAAGTTGGTTGACGGCAAGGTGGTTAGGGACGAAGATGGCTTCTTGACTGACACCGAGTGTGTTGTTCCACAATGTGTAGGCTATAGCAATGGTGGGTTCTACATTGTAGGCGACTATATCTACTATCTAACTCCTCATATGGAAAATGCTAGAAATGATAGCGGTGAGAAAGTATTGAAGAACGAGTGGTCGGATATCTGCCGTATCAATATTGACGGAACTAAGCAAAAGAGATTAGCATATACAACTAACAATTCTGATACAATCAAGTGGTCTGTATATGCAGTCGAAGGCAAGACATATATTGTCATATTAGATGGAACAGATCTACTTAGTATCGATGGTGAGACAGGCAAGAGTGTCAAGATGGCTAGCAATGTTGCTAGTGTAGAGTTGTTGCAACAAGCAAGTTTCGTATATGGATCTAGCGATCTAGTAGATGCATACAAGTATGTATATTATACAAGAGAGTATACCAAAGACGACACCGAGAATGGTGGCGCAGGCAACAAGTTATGCAAGGTTGCTATCAATAGCGACAAAGAGATTGTTGTAGCATGTGACAGAACTAGTAATTATTCTATTTTGGGCTATGTAAATGGCGCAGTATATTATTCTAAGGTAAAAGATGACAGCAATGTTACTTGGATCAAAGAAGTATATCGTAGAAGAATATCTAACGAGGTTGCTGAAGAGAAAGTATGTGGCAACTATTCGCAATTTGTATTTATCAACAACAATGATGATGCTAGTCTAGACAATGGTGCAATTGTTGTGGATGAGAACAACTATATGTATCTAGTATGGAACGGAAGCAGAAAGTTGTTGGTTAAGGCAGACAAGGCGGTTACATTGATTGGCGAGACTGGTGGACATATCTACTATACTATGGGTGAGAAATCTAGTGATAGCAAGTCCGAGACCAGTTCTGATCTTAAGATCTATGCTATAGATTATACAGCCAGTGAACCTACAGCGGTAGAGATCGGAAAATCTAGCAAAAACTACAAGTTGGATAATTCTAAATTGATAGATCTAGATGGCAGAAGATTGTTTGTTTTGGCAGAATATGAGTCAAAAGATGGTGACAAGAATTATTATCTAAACATAATAGATAGTTATGACACTGAGACTGCAAGTGACTTTGTAGGTAAATTTGCCGATGGCGAAACTCCTGCTAAGCCAGCAGACCCAGAGGATGAAGAAACTGAGAAAGAACAGTGGATCAAATAAGAATAAAATAAAAATATAACTACCAAGTGGTTACTTAAAAAACAAAGTTGTACACATTTTGTGAGACTTTGTGGATTAAGCCAATTGGTAGTTTTTTTTTGTTATCTATAGTCGATATCTAGGGTGTACTCGTAGTAGCCACACCTTGGGCAAAGGGGCAGAGGGTGGTGATGGCGTACAAATACTTTTAGCCCACATCTAGCACATGTGTATGTGTTACTCATAACTATATTGCCTGCAATATATATTGTTTCGTGCATGAGGTGTTTTTCCGTTTTTTTATAATAGTGTATGCAGGAATATGATTTTTTATTGAAATAATATCTATGGGGTAAAAATCTTTGGAAAAAGTTGCGATAAGGTGATAAAATAACAGAAAAGCAACGAGTGAAAAAGGAAAAAAGTTTTTGGAAATTTCGATATATTTATTTTTGGGGATAATGGCAGGAGTAGGTGTTGTGTTGCCGGTTATAATGAAGATATTTTTCGCCGAGACTAAGGCGTGCAAGATTGTATCTTGGTGTGTGCTGGCGTGGTTTGTGATAACTATATTGGTGCTTACTCTTGGCAAAGTTTCGGTGGGTAGCACTGTTAAGATAGAGTTTGACTTTGGTGGCAAGTGGTGTGACAAGCATATATGGTGGTTTGATAACTGGCAGTGGAAGGATGTGATCATCAATCTTGTGATGATGACACCGCTGGGTGTATTTGTATGGCGATATGACAGAAGTTTTTGGAAGAATTTATTGTTTGCATTCCTATTTGGATTTGTGCTAGGGGCAATAATTGAAACATCGCAGTTTATATTGCCGATACCTAGAACGGTGCAAGTCCAAGATGCTGTATTCAATGGAGTAAGCAGTGTTATTGGGATGTTGTTTATCCATGTTATATGGTGTATTTTTGGCAAAGTAAAAGATGAAAAGGATGATTGATTATGAATACTTTACGAAAGATTTTGACACAAGACGGTTTTCTTACTGAGAGAATAGATGTGCATCAGAATGCACTGCTGGGTGATTATGACCAGTCGGGCAAGTATTTTATCTGCCAAGAGATTATTGACGAATTGATGGCGATGCCCAAGATCAAGAAATCGGTCTACAACAACTCTATGTTTTGTTATTCCAACAATTTAGGGATTGGCGAATTGGTGTTCGAGGTGCATTATGACAAGAAGGTCAAGAATGGCTTTGCGACATCCAAGATATATATATTAGAGAACGTGTACAAGGTTAACGGATACTACAGCAATACTATCAAGACAGAGATAGGTGAGTACAACGACACTGTGCAAGACTATATGGACAAGTCGTACAGTTACTATAATATCAAATTGACTGACGATGACGGCAGAGAGGAGATAGTTGATTTAAGGACTTTGCCATATCCATATATTATGGCTAAGCGAAAGTACGAAAATGCACTATTTAGGCGTATGGATGACGACATTCAAGATATTTATGGCGAAATTCTAAAAGAAAAGCAAATGATCCTAAAAGAGTCAGATAACGATTTCGGCAAAGATGCAATCAATATTTACGAAGAGGAATTGAGAACAGTACAAGATAGATTCTTAACAACCAAGGATGATGATAAGCCAAAAGCATATAGTGAGCTTATGGACAAGGCTACCGAAGATATTGTGGATACTAATGAGAAATACAAAGATGGAGCAAGCGAGTATTATCAGAAACTGCATGAGGTGACTGCTAAGAGTGCTGAGAAGTACGAGGCGATGGAGGAAACTGCTAAGCGTAAAACCGCCAAACACCTATCACGTGACGAAAGCAAGAGAGTAGAAACAATCAATGATAGACTAGAGGAAAGAAACGCAAGTGTTAGCAAAGATAAGGCTTGGAACAAAGGATACAGAGAAGAGGTGGTTGCTGGGGTTGAGCCAATAGCCGATAGTGAACGAATTGTAGATGTTAACGAGCAAGAGCAGTCCACTAAAGAAGTTAAAGCAAAGGGCAATACCATGCAAGCCACAACCAAAGAGGCTGTTAGAACTGCTGGCGCAAGTGCAACTAGCGAAAAAACCTTTGTAAATGGAAAGAACCCAGAATGGATGACTAAAGAAGAACCTAAGAATAGAAGACCAATAGAAAATAGCGTAAGCAATAGAGATCTAGACCGAAAACAAAGTCAAAAAATGGATAATGCTAGGGTAAATGACAATGTTGACACTAGTGCTATACAAGGTGGAAATCTGGCTAAAAACGAGCAAAAAACAACTCAAAATAAAGATTATGAGGCAAAACAGGCAGACAATAATTCAAATGCTTATAGAGAGCAATCAGAAACTCATCTAGATGGCGTAAAAACAGCAGATAACGAGCAAAATCTAGGAAATAGAGTAACAGCACTGGAGAAAGAAGCAGAGGCTAGCGAGAAGCAAAATGACAAGCAAAAATCTATCAGAGATATTGGCAAAGGATTGCAAAACTTGGCAAATAAGGCAAATAATCCAAATTCGCCACAACAAGAGGATCGAAAAGGGTTATTTGCAACCTTTGAACAAGAATTGGTTACTACTTTGGCGGAGAGGTCTCTAGATGTAGTAGAGGCTTTTGTTAGCAATGGGATGGTGCAGGGTATGCAATCTGGTGCATTTATGCCAGACAATACATATTCTAAGTTGCTACAAGCAGGCATAGATATGATCAAAGATGTTAATGAGATAGGGCAAACGATCAGTAATGTGAAAGAAACTATAGGCAATGACAAGAATATAATAGACCGCATGCACGAACTGGATGGCCGTGATATGTAGGCGCTATCTATATAAATAGCGTGCGCATGCACGCATGTGTATACGCATACGCACATACACGCACGCACGTGAATGCACAAACGGATTAATAGAAAAATAATAAATTGATAATTAATAAACTAAATTATTAATAATCAACAATCGACTATGGAGAGATATTTGTCTGGCAGTCGATTGTTTTTCTATTTTTTAAATTTAAATTTTAAGACTTTTAAAAAATTGACTTTTTGTAATATAAGTGATTTTGTGCTATATGGGTGTGACAAATTAAAAAGTATAAAAATTTTTCAAAAAAATCTGGTGTTTTTATGCTGGTGACACAAAAAAATTAAAAAAATTTGTAGGCGAAATTGCACTAATTTTGTTGTGAAATGGCATAAAATAGGGGTCAAAAACAAAGCGTTTCACAAACACCCGGATCAGTGTACAGAAAGTTTCAAAAAAAATTGAAAAAAATTAAAAAATTTTTAAAAAAAGTGTTGACATTAGTTTCCAAGGGTGGTAAACTACGCTTGCAATTCTTCGAAAGAGGGAATGCGAAATGAACCATAAAAATTAAATAGTGTATAGTAGAATTAAAATTACTTGTTAATTTTTTTGAGAATTAAGAAATAAATCTACGAATAAACTTTAACGCAAGTTTTCGTGATTGAGTTATAATCAAACATTAGAGTTTGATCCTGGCTCAGGACGAACGCTGGCGGCGTGCTTAACACATGCAAGTCGAACGGAGTTAATTAGGAGCTTGCTCTTGATTAACTTAGTGGCGGACGGGTGAGTAACACGTGAGGAACCTGCCTTATTCAGGGGGATAACAGTTAGAAATAGCTGCTAATACCGCATAAGACCACAGTACCGCATGGTATAGGGGTAAAAGAGTTATGTATCGGAATAAGATGGCCTCGCGTCCTATTAGCTAGTTGGTGATGGTAACGGCTCACCAAGGCGACGATAGGTAGCCGATCTGAGAGGATAATCGGCCACACTGGAACTGAGAAACGGACCAGACTCCTACGGGAGGCAGCAGTGGGGAATATTGGGCAATGGAGGCAACTCTGACCCAGCAACGCCGCGTGAAGGATGAAGGCCTTAGGGTTGTAAACTTTTGTTGTAGAGGACGAAGATAGTGACGGTACTCTACGAGGAAGCCCCGGCTAACTATGTGCCAGCAGCCGCGGTAATACATAGGGGGCAAGCGTTGTCCGGAATCACTGGGCGTAAAGGGAGCGTAGGCGGAAATTTAAGTTAAGTGTGAAAGCCTTGGGCTTAACCCGAGAACTGCACTTAATACTGGGTTTCTAGAGTGTTGGAGAGGTAAGTGGAATTCCTAGTGTAGCGGTAGAATGCGTAGAGATTAGGAGGAACATCAGAGGCGAAGGCGACTTGCTGGACAACAACTGACGCTGAGGCTCGAAAGTGTGGGGAGCAAACAGGATTAGATACCCTGGTAGTCCACACCCTAAACGATGGATACTAGATGTGGGATAATCATTTATTCCGTATCGTAGCAAACGCGATAAGTATCCCGCCTGGGTAGTACGTTCGCAAGAATGAAACTCAAAGGAATTGACGGGGACCCGCACAAGCAGCGGAGCATGTGGTTTAATTCGACGCAACGCGAAGAACCTTACCAAGACTTGACATATTTGTGCATAGTATGGAAACATATGAAATTTGTAGCTTGCTACAAACACTTATACAGATGGTGCATGGTTGTCGTCAGCTCGTGTCGTGAGATGTTGGGTTAAGTCCCGCAACGAGCGCAACCCTTGTCTTTAGTTGCCAGCATTAAGTTGGGCACTCTAGAGAAACTGCCGTAGGTAATACGGAGGAAGGTGGGGATGACGTCAAATCATCATGCCTCTTACGTCTTGGGCTACACACGTGCTACAATGGATGGTACAAAGAGATGCAATATGGTAACATGGAGCCAAACTCAAAAAACCATTCTCAATTCAGACTGTGGGCTGAAACCCGCCCACACGAAGCTGGAGTTGCTAGTAATCCCGAATCAGCACGTCGGGGTGAATGCGTTCTCGGGTCTTGTACACACCGCCCGTCAAGCCATGGGAGTTGGGGGTACCCAAAGTCGGTGAGCTAACCTAGCAATAGGAGGCAACTGCCTAAGGTAAAACCAATGACTGGGGTTAAGTCGTAACAAGGTAGCAGTATCGGAAGGTGCGGCTGGATCACCTCCTTTTAAAGAGTATTTTATAATATTCAAATTTTAAAAGAAGTCGCAAAGTTATCTCACAATAAACTTTGCATTATACGACAAAATCCTATTTACAGTAAAATAGAATAGGTAAATAGGTAATTAATAAGCAATCTTACTATATATTATTTAGTTTATGGATATAAAGGAGCAACGAGCAATCGTTGCTTTTTTTGTTGTCTATATTACATTAATATATTATTTATTTCTATTTAGATATTTATCAAAATTATTTTACAAGACATGCATTTTTGTGCCATACTATCTATGTTATGAAAGATATTATTTCGCAAAACAACTTAATAGTAGTAAATAACTTGTTGGATAACCTAACAATGCCTATTTTTAGCCGTTTTGCCAATAACCACGGGGGGGGGGTATCCTTTGGTAAGGATAGTATAGTTCTATCCCCAGTTCATAACACAATTAGTTTAATATTGTCGAAAAAATCAAGATATAAGGTGAAATATTTGCACACTTACAACTTTTTGTAGGTGTGTAGTATATTAAAGAAATTTAAGCCTTATATCTTTTTTTGATTTATTTTTGTTGCTAAAAATTATTTTTTATTAACAAAAATAATAATATTAAGGATTTATTAAAAATCTTTAAAAGAAATAATTAGTATAACAAAAAAATATTTTTGTTTACAAAGTATAGTCAAGAAATAGACACAAAAAAGATTTATTAAAAATTTTTTTGGGTGAAATAAAAAAGTAAATATTTACTGGACAAATAAAATAATTTGTAAAGTTAAGTAAAAGAATAAAATAAGGAAGGTAAAGACAATGTCTAAAGGTAAGAAACTAGTATTTGTGATATTATGTATTATGTTTGCGATGTTAACACTGGGTTCGGTTATAACAATTGCCTTTGTGACAGGGGTGCAGACTAGCAATTCTTCGGTCAATGTAATGTATCAGTCTAACGATGTGTATGTTAGGATCAAGGCTAATTATTATCTTGGTTCTAATGCAGTTGCTATGGTCAATGGCAATAGCACCGAGGTTGTCTTGTCACCTATCAATCATATAGGCTCATTAGATCAACCTGATGTGGATACAACTAGTGTAAGCATGGATGTAGATAGTGGTGGCAAGATCGTGTTTGAATACATATTTGAAAACTTATCGGATAGTATCCCTGCTATAATCAGTCAGATGACTAACGAAGACGGCACACCTTATGTCCCTAAGGATAGTAATGACAATGTCAACCTCCAATATGTAGGCACATCTAAGGTTATGGGTGCATCTGCATTTGGTGGCAAAGATACAATATCTAACATAGCACTTCTTCCTCTTAGTACTAAATATATTTATGTGATTGTATCTGTAAGAGATCTTATGTACAATGTTAAGTTTCGTGGATCTTTCGGCTGGGTATTAACCAAAGCAGCCCTAGTAGATAACACAACAGAGAATATATCTGGCGGAACAATTATATCCGGCACAGATGACGCAGATGTAGTCAACAAAGACGAAATGGGTGATATCAATCTTGTTCTTGATTGCGAAAACGAAAAGCCAAATACATATCCTCAGAAAGCAAACAAGTGCTTTACTGGTTGGTACACTAAGGACGAAAGTGGCAATGATGTAGAAGTTGAATGGCCAGCACTTATAACATCCTCCACCAATATATATCCTAAGTACGAGAATGAAACCCCAGGATTATCCTATACTTATACAGGAGATGGCTATGCAATAGTAGGTGGATACAATGGTTCAACTAGCGATATATTTGTGCCAGATATCCACAATGACGGCACACATGGCAATGCCAAGATAACTAGTATTGCAGTCGGTGCATTTCAATATAACAATACTATAACAAAGTTGATAATCCCTAATACAATTACAAGTATAAAACATTCTGTATTCTATGGTTGTAGTAATCTAACTACAGTGTTTATCCCTAAGAGTGTTGTATCGATTGGTACGGGTGTATTTTCATCATGCAATAGTATTACAAGCATGATTGTAGAAGATGGTAACCCAGTTTATGATAGCCGAAACAATTGTAATGCCATCATAGAGACCGCTACTGATACATTAGTAAGTGGATGCAACTATACAGTTATTCCTAACAGCGTTAAGTATCTAGGCGCAAACTGTTTTGATCGTATGAAAGTAATGACAGAGATTGTTATCCCGGATAGTGTGCTTATAATAAAAACTTCTGCATTTAATTCTTGCTCTAATTTGACAAAAGTCACTTTGCCAAAGAATTTAAAATACATTTATGATTATGCTTTTAATTCCACAAATATAGATGAGTTATATTTGCCTGCTACATGCACACACATAGGTCTGTTATCGTTCGCAGGCACAAGAAATTTAACAAAAATAGGGGTTAGTCCTAACAATATTAAGTTTGACAGTAGAAGCAACTGCAATGCAGTTATAGAGACTGCTACTAATAAGGTGGTGGTAGGATGTGTTAGCACAATTATCCCAGACAATGTCGAAGCGATAGGTGCTAATGCTTTCAATAGACAGACTGGGTTAACAAAAGTAGTAATTTCCAAGGGTATCACAACAATAGATGCAACTGCATTTGCTAACTGTTACGAAATAGAAGAAATTGCTGTCGATAGTGCTAACACTACATTTGATAGTAGAAACAATTGCAATGCTATCATCAATACTGCAAGCAATACTCTAGTCTATGGCTGTAAGAACACAATTATCCCTAGTACAGTCACAACAATCGGAGAATATGCTTTCAAGGGGCTGACTACTCTTAAGTCAATAACCATCCCCAATGGGGTAACTAAGATATGTTTTAAGGCATTTAGTGAATCGGGTATAGGCAGTATAACCATCCCTAGCGGTGTCACGACTATTGAAGATCAAGCATTTGGTGGTTGTTCCGAACTATTTTATATCAATGTAGATAGTTCCAATACGGTATTTGATAGCAGAAACAGTTGTAATGCAATTATAGAGACGGCAAGCAATACACTGGTTGCTGGCTGTAAGAATTCCACCATCCCAGATACTGTTACTGCAATTGGCAGTTATGCCTTTACTTATATCTATGCTTTGACAAGTATCACTATACCCAATAGTGTAACCTTTATAGATCATGATGCTTTCTATCTGTGTGAGAAGTTAGCACAGGTTACATTGTCTAGCAACCTGGTTACAATAGGGGAGCAAGCCTTCTATGCGTGTTACAAGTTAAATAACGTTGTTATACCTGCAAGTGTAAAGTATATATATCGTAATGCATTTAATACAACAAGTGCATTAAAAAGCGTAGAATTTAAGGATGTTACTGGCTGGAAGTTGTATGACAATACTGATTATACCAGTGGAACACCTGTGGATGTGTCCAGTACCGATTTCTTCCAAAATTCAACACTTCTTAAATCTGTGCATGTGGGCAAGTATTGGAAGAAAGGCTAATATGTAGTAATACACAACAAGGATAAAACAAAAAAATCAAACAACAGAAATGTTTGATTTTTTTTGTACACAATTGATTATAAAGTCATTAGTTATTTATAATTTTTTAGTAAGTCGCAGATTGAGCAAAAACTAACTTTGGGTTAATGTAATAATTCACATCTTATGCAATGTTTTGCTGGATATCCTTCCGATTTACATGCAGATGCCGGTGTCCTCGTAGGTGTTGTTGTCAAATATGTCTGATATTTTGCCAAGTGTAGTTATATTATCTTTAGTGGAGTGTGGCATGTTATATTCTGCACCTAATAGGTTGGTGTCTACAACCGATTGTCTTAGCCCAAATAGTTCTTTGTCAGAATATAACACCTTAGAGATGTTATAGTTGGTTCTGTTAATATATGATTGCGCTAAGGTTTCTTCGCCATTGAATGCGTCCAGAATTGTCTCATATATTATGCTAGGTTTGTCATCTGTTTCAGTCAAAGACTGCACCATGTTTTCTAAGAAATCGTTATATGCAATTGGATCGTTTTCGTGCATCAGTTTTAGGCTATTGGTTAGTTCGTATGTATCGTTATATGAAGAATAATAACCGACAAATTCCATGTCGAAATTGGGTGCAAAACGAATTGTTTTCTCTTCTTCATTAACAAGAAATCCTGTATTGTAAGTGGCAAAATCATCATCTTGCAAGATATATCTGCGTGATATATAAGATTTGTAAAAATCGGTCAAAATTTGGCATTTATCGCTATCTTTTGAGTCAAAATTGTATGTTCTGCATGTTCGGTCATACATGTCGGGTATATAGCGGGACCACTCGTATATACAGTCGTATTCTGAGTTCTTAGCAATGCCATATTTGCTGATGTCGCAGAAATGTATAAGCTTCTCATTTTCGCCAATGAAATTAACGGACAAGTTACATAATTTTGGGGCTATTGTGTTATTATCCTCTATAGTTGGCAAGTATGTTATACATGCTTGGTTGTATGATGTTGGGACGTGCAAAACATTCAATATTTTGGACGAAACCTCTTCTGCTTTAGCAAACTGGACATTGTTAAGAGGTAGTACAATTCGTTTGCTAACCACGCTAATATTGCCTACTTCGCTTGGGTCAGAAATGTTGCCTAAATGTGTAACATAATATGAATTGTTGCTTGCGATATCGCTTAACATATCGCCCATGCTATCGGGCTTAATTGTAAGAAATTCTTTCACGCCCTTGCCGTTAAGTCCCTTTCTTCCGATAGGCGCAGTTAGGTCTTTCTTAGGGTCAAGGGTAGATAGTCTAGGAAGACTTCGTGCAACATGTTCGGAGGCGTCAAGATTGATTATTTTAGGGTTTTTTTGGGCTCTTATGTCGGCAAAGACTTCGTTAATTGTCTGCACATTTTTGGATCTATCACGATTGATATCGTAGTAGGTCTCTAGGGCAAAAATCTTGCGTTTGTATGCGTCTCTATTAGTTATTTTGTTATATAGTTGTGAAAAAATATTGGATGCCATTTTGCCGTTTTTGCTTTTCAAATAATTTTCAACTATTCCCATGTTGCATTACCTTTCCTTTTGTAGATTTTTTTTGCTTGATATGCTCAAGTGTTAGTAGACTTAGGCACAATTGTATTGTTGATTATAGTAACATTGTGCTAGCGATATAAGTTAGCATTTTTCACCCAATATCTGCCGAGCTTGGTGCTTAAATAATTAACTAAAAAACTATTAAACACAATTAGTCGTCTAGCACTAGTCCGTGTTCGTCATTATGGATATCTTGTGGGGTTATGCCACGTGCTAGTATTTTGTCATATTCTAGGATGTTATCAATGTTATGTCGCACTGCGCTGTAGTGTTCGTCAACATATTTCTCTACTCCGTTGCAACAATCCATGATATCTTTCTCGATAGGTGACACATTGGTGGTGGCGTCTGGAGTGATAGATGATTGAAGTAGGCTGATATAGTCTTCGTAAGCATCTTTATCGTGTTGCTTATATAGATATAGCGAGTGCAATAGGTCGGACTTGTCAGCATGTCCGCCAGCGAACTCCATATCGAAGTTGGGAGCAAGGGTCACTTTGTCAGTATCTCTGTTGTATATCAATCCGCTATTGTAAGCGGAGAAGTCGCTATCGTTGAGAATATATGCTCTAGAGATGTATGACTTGTAGAAGTCCGACATGAAGTTATGCACATCTTCTTTGCTCTGCTTGCAGTGGTTATCTTTTGCGACATTTCTAGTAGCTTTCTCCATCTTTGTTACCCATTCGTCAATAGGGTGCATAGTGTTAGAATCAACATTGAAGCCAACATGCTGTAGGGCGTCCGATGTTGTATAAAACTTCTCATTTTGCCCCAAAAAGTTGACGGAAAGTATGGTATAGTTAGGGGATACGGCTGGTGGCTCATAATTGTTGGATACATTGGTGATACATGTCCTATTATACACTGTTGGGACACCTAGAGTATGCAGAATTCTACTCCCCATCTCTTCTGTCATGGCATAGCCGATCTCGCCAATAGGCATAATTATCAACTTAGATAGCACACATATTTTGTCTGGTGTAGTGCTAGATTTATACAACGAATCGCCCAAATATGTTTTGTAACTAGAGTGATGGTTGCTTGTTAGGTCTTGCATTAGATCACTGAAAGCATTGGAATTAACTAGCATAAATTCTTTGGTGCATCTTCCTGCCATGTTTTTGCGGTTAAGTGCTGTTGTAACATAGTCCATTTGAGGGTCAAGGTCTTGCATTTTTGCAAAACCATCCACTGCGGTCTGGATACTATCTCTGTCTGTCTGAAACCACGATGTGTTAAGGTCTCTTATATAGTCGTCAATTGTCATAATAGAAGCTTTCTCGTTACTTAACACGTTATAATAAGTTTCGAACTTATTTGAATTTTTGCCCACATATAGTCCGACTTCTTTGCTGGCTTCTTCATGTCTATTGATGCCTAGTCTTTGTGCTAAGTTGTCTAGAAATTTTTGCGCTATATTCATAGTTTTCTCCTTTGTTGTAAGGGTTTATTTCGCTGGGTTACATTTCTTTGGTTTTGCATATATCTTGATAGTAGCAATTGGCTACATTGCGGTAGTTGTCTATCAAATTATTTTCTACATCCAGTGTTAAAGATATATCATCGCCCGCATTGCTTCGGATTATTTTGCAAGCCTCGCTGTTGTGGGTGCATTTGCCGTCAACTGTCATCATTTCGTTGACAGCGTCAATGTGTGATTTCAACTCTTCTGGCCAGTGCTTGTTAAGAAATCTTAGTATTGGTTCTGGGTCGCCAATGCATCTGCCGAAACAGTATTCCATATCAAAGTTAGGAGCAAGTCTAAGGGTACGATTGGTGGTGTCTTCTATTACACCAGCATTGTGTCCAGCATAATCGTTGTCGCCCATTATGTAACGTCTGTCCAGTTCGTCCATAGTGACGCCTTTGATTATGTCTATGAAGGTAGCCATGGCATCTTTCTGAACAGACTGATTGTTGATATTGCGATATGACATGTTGTAGTCAAATATGAAATTGTTAAGTTCGCAACTATTGTATTGTTCCCAGATAGGGGACAATGCACTGAAGCATACTTTGCAATCTTCGAAAGTATAGAATTTGTGACCATCTGGCAGAAAGTTAGTGGAAAGTAGATGATAAGGTCTCTCAGCATCGTTAGGATCAACTGCAATGGAATTGTACACAGTTGGTCGACCCATGCGGTTAAGTAGCCTACTAGCAAATACCTCGGTTAGTGCATCTATAGCATCCTTCTTGGCATATCTAAGATGCTTGTCCACAACGGGGATAGTGGATATATCATCCATCGCCATAACAGTGTCGTTGCTATATGTCACATAATTACTGTCCCCAGAATTAAGAGTATCAATCAGTCCCATCACAAATATGCTTGGGACATGGTGAAAAGTCTTCTCGTTAATGCCATTCAATTCTTGACCATTGATGGTGTATGCAATGTCATCTTGCTGGGACATCTTAGGAAGACTATCATAGATCTTATCAATCGCAGAGTTGTCTATCATGTATGGATTATAATGGACGCTCTGGACATTGCCTTGAATGCTTTCTTTTGCATTTTTGTTTTTGCTAAAAATATTGCTTAACAATTCTTTGATCATCGCCTGTCCTCCTTTATGTTTTTTTTGCCACATATTACTTATTATATAATTATAACATATTTTACCCCACAATTGCAATACTTGGCACACAGTCTATTTTGGGCATAGCAAAATCTCCCCCAAAATAACGTCCATGTGGGATGTAGCGAACCCTAAATGTTAGGCAATTTCAGATTATTAACTTCACAAAAATAAGTTAGCAGATTGATAAGAAAAAGTTATCCACAAAAGGTGTAAAAATGTGCAAAACTGGCATACAAAAAAGGATAAAATTGCTATAAAAACATGCGTCTAAAGGTTACCTTCTTATATATAAATATATAAATTTACTATTTTGTTACATAATGCAAATAATTTGACAAATTATGTAATATTTTGTAATCTTATCTTGAGATAAGATTTCTTCATAAGTGATAGAGGAAATCAATATCTACATTAGGCAAACAAAAAACAACTAAAGTAAGTAAAAAATATAGATACTTTTCAGTTGTTTTGTTCAAAATATATATAGTAGAGCGAGGGGAAGGAAAAATGGAATACGAATCTACCGAAGCGAAAAAATTAGTTAGTCTACTGGAGACAAGTGAGTCGCAAGAGAAAGCGTACTGGTTATCTAGGACACGTAGGGCAATAGTTATATGGTCTATTGTTTTTGTTCTTTTGGCACTAAGTGTAACCTTCATTGTGCTAGGCTTGAGTGAAAGGAGCAGATACATTGACTTCAAGCTTCATTATATCAAGTACGATGATGATGAGGCAAGAACTGATATTTACTCCGGTATGGAGGAAAGGCGTGCAACGATATATGATACGATCGACAACATTGCACCTCCTGACAATGTAGAGGGGTATGACTTCACTGGCAACTATTACAACTCTTCCAACTACGAGGTTGTTGTTAAGCCAGAGTCTAATGTTAAGGAGAGTCTTACTTACGAGAACTCTTTATACATGCAGTACGAGTTGGGTCATTATAAGTTGACTATTGAGACTGGTGTGGGCAGTACTGAGAGATTTGAGACGCCAGAAGGGGCTGTTGGATATAACAAGTTGATGTTCATAACTCCGCAGGATCTTCAATCTAGCAGTGCCAATAACTTTGTAGGCAAGTGGTTAGATTATAACGACACCAAGAGTGTAACATATGTGGGCAATAACCTACTTAACATGTATTCGCTTAATAACGCAGTAGTAGCAAGAGACAATAGCACCGCTAGTGGATACAGAGTTCAAGACTATGATGGCAAGTCCAACAATCACATATATGGCTTCAAGACCAACATTGGTGGCAAAGAGGTTCAGTACATAATCACTGAGGCATATTATGTCAATGATGGCGAGAAACCGGGAGATAGTGGTGTAACAATTCGTTCAACATATCTTGTAGAGAAGAAGATAGGTGGTGAGACCGTCCTTAAGAACTTTGCTAATGGTTATAAGCCAGTATTTACAAAAGACAAGCAGGGCAATGAAACAACAGTGCCTGAATACGAGTATTATAACGGCAAGTACATATACAAGGCTCGAATGGAAAATGGCAAACCTCTTATGATCGACATAACTAGCGAGAAGGATAATGCAAATGCTTTCCGTATGCCAGGCAAAGACACCGTTGTCAATGTTTGGTGGGAAGCGGACGATAGATATGTCGTAATCGTAGACACAGTGGATGAGTATTCTAAGAATGTGATTTTTGGCAACAAAGATAATGCTACTATCTTGAATAATTACAACCTATCCTACGATACTGTAGGAGGATATATCACAGATGCTAGGAATAATGGTGAGAATAATGACTGGACCACGCTATTAGATGACTATAGACAATATGATATTGACTGGTCAAATGCGATTGTTATCCCGAAAGATATTGGTCAAAACAATGTGGGAACATTGGTTAGTTCTTATGTTCAAGATTATTCTGGCAAATTGTCGCAAAAGGGCACAACGGGAAATCACTACTACCCAGTAAGCAAGTTGGGTTATAACCGAAATGCATGGGAGATATACAGCAAGGATGCCAGTGGCAACTGGGGTTGGAAAAGAGTAGAGTATGACACCAATATCAACTCTGACATCAATAAGGAAGTATGTATCTTGATACGTCCTGTATGGTTGGTGGAGTCTGTAAGATATATATACAGTGTAGATAGTAGTAGTGGCACAAAGATCAATGTTAACAATTCGCTTAGTTCATATCCGGGATATGGCTCTGCTAGTGCACAAACATATGTAGCAATGAAATCCGCCATGGTTAATGCCAATGACAATAGATATCTTGTCAATTCCAACGCGAACAATATTGAAGCTGTTCCAGTTATTGCAAGAGGTGGATATAGTTTCGTAGGTTGGCAGATCCCTAGCAAATATGAGATGAGATATAACAATTCGATCGGTGTGTCCAACATGGGATATGCAGACATTGTTAGTAGTAAGGGAACTACAGAGTATCGCAATATTATCATCGAGCAACCTAGCATTGCTTGCCAATATGTAGGTGTTGAGTCTCTTGAATGGAAGGTTGTCGAGAATGGTGATTGGGTCAAGGCAACTAGTAGCAATGCTAGCAACAAGAATCTGTACATGGGTGAGGCTACTATAGAAGAGAGTGGTGCTTTGGTGTACTATAGGTTCTACTACTTTGGCACTTATGACCAATTGACTAGTGATACTCAGGTTATAACCAAGATCCCTTATGGATATTATGTAAGGACAATGGAGACAAGTAGTTCGGGCGAAGCTGTATGGAAGAAAGCAACTGAGATGAGATTGTCACCAGTATGGGAGATAATAGATTATCACATCACTTTGGACTACAATATCACAACAACCAACGATGGGGTTGAGGTTAAGTCAGAAGACGAGTTGTTATTAAAGAATAATAATGGCGAATATGTAGAGAGTGCCTATGGCGTACTATATGGTGTAAGAGATTATACTAAGCCAACCGATCCAGATGATATAGTTAAGGAAGCAATCAATGACATAAATGTAGAGACAGGATTTGTTAAAGTATACAATATCGGCAACTCGATTACTTTGCCGGGTACTGCCCAGTTATATCGTAGGGGTTATACACTTGTTGGTTATGATATTCTAGAAAAAGTAAATAATGGAAATGGGGAAAGTGTCTGGGTTAAAAATGAGGAAAAGAGCAAAAAAGTAAGCGATAGCCTAGGTGCTAGCAATATTAAGATCAATGGCACAGATGGTGTAGTGAAAGATCTGTATGGCGACATTGTCTTTAAGGCAATTTGGAAACAGAAAGAGTACACAACCGAAACCAAGACAACACCTAGCAAGGATGATACCACCGGCAATATTGCTCTATTGCAAGGAACAACCAATATCGCATATAGCAAGAATGACAAGGTTATTAACCAAAGTACGTATGTTGCATTGCTTAATGGTTCGGAATTCTCATTTGTAGATCAATCTACTCGTAGAAATATACAAACAAGTAAAAACATAAATGCTAACTATAGTTATCAATATCACAAGTCTAGTGAACCGGTTGTGTATGTAAGGCTTAACGATTACTTCAGTGATTCTACATTCAATATCAATCTACAATTCTCTAACATAGATTGCGGTTTGATAGGTTTTGACTCATTCGAAGGAGTGATCACTGCACAAGATTTGTTTAATGGCATTAAGGTTAACAACAAAGCAGAGTTAAATTATACTCAATCAATTACCAAGTCGGTTAACGGAAGAGACCTAGTAATCGCAACAGTTAATATATCCATTGTTAAAGATGAAACAGAAGGAAATGTAGAAGAATATTATAAGATTGTGTTCTCCAATCTATCTTGCTCGGTTAAGTTTGATCTATCTGAGATCAACTACAACCTAGTAGAGTCCAATATATTGCTTAACCCCAATTATAAAGATGCAAATAGTAGAATAGAGAAGATAAAGAGTACAAATTTCGTAGCGGACAATTGGTATTTCTTGTCTGACAATACATCATATTACATCGGCAATATTGTAGAGTACAACAGGGTACATGCTAACAAGATTAGATATGTGATAACTTATGATAAAGCAAGCCAGGCATATAGAGTATTTGACATGACTGGCATAACCAAAGAAAATGATATCTACAAATCTATCAAAATACTAGACATCAGCTACTTCGATAATGCATTGGTAGGTGGATTTGATGATAAATATCTATCTTCTGCTAAATTGCAGTCTAGGCTAGCGGATATATCGCTACTAGATAGGGCAAAGTTGTCTACTGCATTGCTAAGCGGTGAGAGTAAAGAAAGCAATCAATATGCTAGTCACAACGACAATGGTGCGATCAAGAATACTACAACAACTTATATAAGCCTTCAAGGTGCAAGCTACAAAGCAAAAGTTTCTGTTGCTAATGATAGCAATGCGTATAAGGGACTATTTAACAGAAGCGAAATTGAATCAAGTTATCTTGTGACTAATGCAACTAATGCTAAGGCAAAATTTACAACTCCTGGTCCTGGCTCGGACGAGTATAGTACAAAATTTGGTACTTACGCTAAGGATGGTGAAACAATTGGCTTTGTATCTAAGATACCATCGATGTATATCAATATCCAGTTGTTTGCTGAGAAAGATGGTACAACCAACAAGGCAGATGACGATGTAAAGTATACAATACTTAACAAAAATGATAGTGCATTAATCGAGAATATAACAGCAACGGTTGGTGCTGGCACAACTACTTATGGCAGAATGCTTAAGTTTATAACCAATAGCATCAGTGCTTATGATGTAGTTAATGGGGAACTTATAGTCAACAACAATGATATAACTAGCACATATATCGATTCTTTGGATGGAGACAAAGTAAAATCTAGAGTAATTTCTACCTATATCCCATTTACATCTTCATTTATATTCAAGGTAGAATTTAGTGGCAAGTATGCTCAATTCAATAGTTTGAGTGATCAATCGGAAAAAGAAAAGTATTTGAAATCAATGTTTAGTGGATTAGATTTTAAGTCTAAAAATTCTAATGCATACTTGGTTACTTATGATAACAACTATTATATTGTAGTTGACCTAAGAAAATATGGTAGATTGAGCGAGGAGAACACTACATATATTGGTAAAGGCAATAGCGAGAAAAATAGCGAGAAAAACAGAGATAAAGGTGAGATCCTTGCTAATAGATTAGAAATATATGTTAGCAATCCTCAAGGCATCCTTAACTCATTTAACCTCAACTTCAACAATTATGTTGTTGGATACAACTTAGATACTACCAATCCAGCACTTCTTACAACCACTTGTGGTTGGGGCAATATAGAAACCAAGGCAGAGGGATACAAGAACAATTCTAATATATTTGAGATATATGGCAATTATGCTCAAGCAAAGGGACTATATCAAGGCAAAAATTATGAGTACAAGATAACACTAAGTGCAGAATATATCAATAGCCCTATTAGTATAACTATATCTTACAAGGTGGGTGAGACCACGTATAGCAAGACAATATCTAAAGGTCAAGAAGTTTCCTTAAATGGTGTAGATGATAAAGGGGATGTTGCACAAGGCTTAACTACAACAGTTTCTTTTGTTAGATTGAGGCCCGATAGTCAAGAATATATCTTGACAATCAATAATGTTGATGCAACACTGGACGTGTCATTTAACAATATCTATCGTAACATGTATGGTTTTAGTTTTGCTAGTGATGACGGAAAAACGGTTGATCCATATCTATTTAAGGAAAATGGAGCAAGAGCAACTACCAAGAGTGTTAATGATGAGTCGTCTACTACACTAATTAACATTCGTGTTGCAGGTAAGAGATACATCACTATTGATAACAAAACAGGCACATATAGTGTTAGTGATGTAGAGCAAAATTTTACCAAGATAGAAGAAACCAATGGAAAGACTGCACTTGAGATTTTGCAAGAGATTTTGCTATCCAATTCTAAATTGATCACTAAAAATGTGTTAGAGAAGAATTATTTAATTAGACTAATATATGTTGACTCTGCTGATAATATTCAGACGGCATATTTCATTACGCAAGACACCGAAAATGCTAACAATAATTTAGCAATCATGTTTATCCGAAATACTGAGGCTGTAACTGGTTATGAAGTTAAGATGAAGGTCGGTAATGGATTCTTGAACAAATTGACTCCTCAATCTGTAACTAGTCCATTTAGCAGTTATTGCAATTTTAACTATGCGGCAGAGCAATGTCAATTGAAAGGTATTACAGATAACATAGCACTAGAGTATAGTTATTCTTATAAGAGCAATAGCTTAACAATCAATGTAGGCAATGGTGATGCTAAAACTCCAGATAAACCAAGTTATAACAGCACTATCTTTACCGAAGAGGGCAATGACAACAGCAGAGCATATATTATAGGTTCTGACCAATTTAGCCTTGTAAGAGGTGATAAAACCGAAGAAGTAAGCGAACTGGATTGGTTCAAGAGACTTATTAGTGGAAAGAAAACCACTAGTGAAGGTGAAGTAAGTAATGGCTTGATTGATATAAGGGATTTTAGCTATAGTAATGGATCCAAAATGAATATACTATATGGTAGTTATCTTGTCCTTGCACTTACGGCAAAAACTGGCTACAATAAAACATTTAAGTTGATTTTGAAGGACACTGCGGGCAAAACATTGGTTGCTATTACCTACAATGCGGATCCTGCGAGTGATACGGAAGGAAATAAGATATATTACGAAATTGATAAACTTGATGACAGTATCTGTTCCGCTTGGGATAGTGAAAAAAAGATCCAATATGTAGCAGTAATGTTGAAAGATAAAGATGCTATCAACACAACAGTTGACGGATCATTTACTCTAGATATTGTCAACCCAATCAATGTATATTCGTTTAAGGACGAGACAGATAGTACAAGGATGGGTAAAGGATACGAGTTTGGTATTTCGTACAATACCGATGGAAGTCGAGTAACAGATTATTACAAATTAAACGAAAAATATGAGCATGGCGCTCATCCTATGATCAATTTTGTTCTTGAGAAGGGCTATACTCAATCTGATTATGCAATTGATGTATATTATAATTCTGTTGCTACTACTCAATCACTAATATACAAAATTACTAGTAAATATAACACCGAAACAAAGAAGTACGAGCCTGTAATAACTTCACCAGTAACAGGGGTTGTTATGGGTTGTCTGGTATTGTCACCTAAAGAAAGCGATACATGGAGCGGATTTAGATTTCAGATCGGAAATGGCTTAGATGGTGCTACTGGCGAAATTATATTTAAGGTAACACAAGATCTTAAACTTAACAAATACAACTTAACTTTGAATGCTGAGAAAACTGAAGGTGGCACTCTTGCTGGCGGAATCGAAATCGAAAACCTTGACACAACTAAGCCGATGATTGCAACTGCTATTGCTGGTACGAATGAAAGTTTTGCTAATGGCAAAAATACATATAAATTTACTCATGGCAATGCAATTACTCTTACATTTAGACCACATGCCAACTACATGAAGTCTGGATATATCTTTACTATCACTATTGGCGGACAAGTATATAAGGTGAAATGCATTATCATCAGAGAATATGTTGTGGATGCTAGATCACAAGATGTCAATGCGATATTGCTAGATGAAAACGGAAACGAAACAACAGACACCAATATCACATTGTCCGAAGAATGGCAAGACGATAAGGCTGGCGATGCCGAACATATGATAATTAAGCTTGTTATTGGCGATACTAAAACAACAGATAATATATCTATATCTGTAGGCGGAATGACAGAAGATACATTTACAATCATTAAGTCTACTGGTCAAAATTGTCCTGATGTAGAAATAACAGGTGCTACTGCAGAAGACGGCAAATATACACTTGCAACAACTTATACCAATGTAAATAATGTGTTGCAAGCGGTTATCAATGTTAAGGCAGAGCATAAGTTGAAAAAATTTGAAATCATAGAGAATAGATATGGTAATACTGCAAAGACAACAACACTATTTGAGTTTAGTGATAAGCAATTGCAAAGCATACAAAATGCTGGAGGAACTGCAACTCCAATTAAAGAAACATCTGGCAATGCATACAATATAACTTTGAGCGTAAAGTATGGTCCGATTGAAGGTGTTGGTGTTAATTATTATCAATGCACATTTACATTTACCAAAGGTTTAACGTTTGATGCAGAATTTAAGACCCATATCGAGATGAAAGAATATGTGGTAACATTCAACAATAATGGCATAGCCTTAAGCAATGACATTGTTACTATTATTGGTGGAGCCATTAATAGAAAAACTTTAGACGGTTCAAGCCCAAGCCTAGAAACTTTAACTGAAGATGATTTAGCGGGTGTCTTAACAGATACTGGGTATAGTATCCCTGCAGGATCTTCTCTTCGTGTTGCTATGAAGATCAATGAGAAATACATGCACGCAGTTTGGGATGATTTCAAAAATTGGACTTCGACCGAGTATGATGTGGGATTTGGCACAGAGACAGATAATGCAATTAGGTTCTATTATAAGTCTCCAAATACGGAAAAAGTAACAACTATTTGGGGTAGCAGCTCTTCAACAGAAGATGGCACAAATGTTATTGTAATAGAGATATACAATGTTACTGAAAGTAAAACTGTTGAAACAAATTTTCAAGAAAAAAGTTATGCAATGACATTGAATGAGCCTAATGGTTTGACAAGTTGGACATGTAATCCAAAGTATGCTGATAGTGAAAATAATGCACATACATACTCTCAGATTGAGAGTGGCATCATCAAGTATACTGCTACGCTTAGCGAAGCATATAGCAAAGCTGACCTAAAATTTAATGTCACTTATACAAAAATCGAGACTGGTGAAACAACAACCGAATCAGCAATAGTGGCAAAAAATAATGGTGATGAGAGCGGTGTTGCAAACGGCACTGGTGCTAGTATTGTAAGCGTATCGATTAATGATAAAGGTGAAGTAATTGTTACTAGATACCAAATGGCACATTATGATATCACAGTTACATTTGATGCTCCAAAGATCAATAAATATAGCATCACATTGCAAAACATTGCAGACAATGTAGATGTTGTAGAATATACACCGTCAACTGATAAGCAAGTTCATACATACACTCTATACAAGACAGACATAATTGCTGATAGTGAGTCTCCAAACTTTAGTACAATGGGTATATTAGAATCTCAAGGTAGTGGAAAATACAGAGCAATAATAGGTGTATTTACTATCAATACTTATGGCAAGACTGTTTATTACTTGGATGAATATAACAAATATGCTGAGTTTACCGATTGGGCTAAATTGCTTAATATGGGCGAAAATGTACAAGGCGAGGACTCAAAGAAAGTTGTATTGTATTATGAACATGTAATAGATAGTCAAAACATCGAATTTGAGTTCAAGACAAAAAATTCTGACTTTGGATTCAAGAGGTTGGTAACTGACAATGTTGATACATCGGGAATTATTAAGACCCAAAATAAAAATATTTTGTTTAGTGTTAATAACGGAACCGATGTAGCATGCGAGGAGTATTACAACTGCAACATTGTGTATGCCAAGACATTTGAACCATTGACAGTATCTGATTATAACAAACTAAGTTATAATGGCAATGAAGGAAATGAATTGCCAAGTCAAGATCACTCATCCGAAATAGGTGGACTAAGTGTATACGACGAGAAAGATAGTCTGTTGGATGTGTATAACAAAAGTGATGGTACATATTCATTAGTTTCAGAATACTTTAAGTACTCCAAGGTCGAATTTAACCTAGGTGCACAATATGTGGATGCATTGACTGAGGAGATTAATGGAACAAAATATTTGAAGTCGGAATTTATCAAGGTTGATTGCGGGGTGTTGGGCACATTTATGCTTCACCAAGATGGCGAAGAGTTGATAAACAACAAATACTATAGATATATAGCAGAATTTAGTTATTGGACAGGTGCAAAAATCACTATTAACGAAAGTCTTTTGACACCAGCCCTATACAACTATATGCTGGACTATATTGCAAGTAGTAGTGATGAAGTCACATCATGCTCCAATGTTAACTATGTTGGTTACGCTGATCAGTCAGTATCTTACAATGAGTTATCATCTGGGGAGATAGAGGTAGTTGCTAAAGTAAAAGTTTGGTATTATGATAGCAATAAGACTAAAAAGATGTTCCAACTTGCCGAAATTAAAGTTACATTTAGCGGAATTAATACATCATATATGCTTAACAATGAAGGTGAATTAAATCCAATTAACTTTGGTTCAAATATTAAAGTCCCTTACGGCACAAAAATAACAGTACAGATTAATGTATTGAACGAAGGTGCATGGCAAAATTTTGATCAATTTAATGGAAATACTTTGTATCAAGATAGAAGTTATCAAATTGCAGGGTCGCCTAAAGGAAGTTGGTCTGATGGTAGCCAAAATGTTACAACTACACAATTTACTTCTAAGACGATATCTGTTGATGATGTTGAAAAACAATGTACTAGCAATATTTATATGATAGAAAGTATCACAGAAGATATAACAAAAGAATTTGCTCTTAATTTGCATAGAAATTATTACACAATCAACATTCCAAATAGTTTGGCAGGAAAAGTTAGTTTAGAAAAGGATAATATTATTGAAGATTGCGTTCATCAGCCTGTGTCATCAGCCGATACATTAGTGTTTGGATATGCTGACGCACCTAAGCTGTTGCTTGATAAACAAGTTTCAATAAGCAATGCCGACTACGCAACATATAACAAGTCGGATAGCGGGCTAAGAAGCGGGTTGTTTCAATTGATAGCTGAGGATGATGGATCATCAGGAAGTGAAACAATTGATAGCAATAATTGCACCCTAGACGGTGAAAAATATAAGGTTTTTGTTGGACTTGGTAACAGAAATTATAGCTTGCAAGATAACAGGCTTCCAGCTAACCGATATGCTCTTACTTTCGAGGCAAAGAATGGATACGAAGGTACAAGAAAGTTAGTATTGACCAATAATGGTACTAAGGCTGTGACATTAACATTCTATGATGGTACAGCTTACGATAGTGCTGAGTCAGGCAGTATTACTATTAACTCTGGGTTGTCAGCAACTATCAATATTGATAATATTGTTAGTTCAACCGCTGGCAAATTATACTTTGCTGTCACTGGTGGTGTAGTGTTTGGCAGAGAATTTGCTAATATTACAGCAAACATAGTGCAGACCTTTAGTGCAAAATATGAACAAGCATTGGGGAAATATGGTGTAGGCGATGCAAGTAATATTTCTCTTGGGGAATTTGGTGGCAAGTTAAATGTATCAGATATATCTAACACTCCTATTAAGAGGTCTATGACTGTTGATATTCAGGTTGATTATGAGAAAGACTATTATTTCAGTGCTTTGGGTATAAACGAGTATACAACATATATTGATACAAAGAATATGAGTATTATAGAGGGTGCAGATGCAAATGCTATCAGTGGTTACAAACTAACCCTAAAAGATGGCGTAAGCACCATAATTAAGTTGCAGGCAGGTGATAATTATAGCAGGGCAACAGAATTTGTTATGTACCATAAAAATACTGACGATACTATTGGGACTGAGTATACCATTAGTTATGATAGCGATAACAAAAGATGGGACTTCAAAACAAGAGACAATCAATATCCTGCATATTATGGTTTAGATGTAAAAGATAAAGAGTGGAAGTGGTATAGTGGCACACAAAGTACATTGATTAACGAAGGCAACTATTTTGACTCTGTTTATTTCACAATATATTCGATCACAATGTCACAAAACAGCAACGGAAATAATATCTTTGAGATGAAGATCGCACTTAATAGCAATTTTAATGGCAAGACTATCAATATTGAGATAGAAGATAGCCAGATCAATCAAGAAACGCTACAATTTAAAGCAGACAACAGCAATGACAAGCTAGATCATGTGGATAAGATGTTTAGTAAAATAGAATTAATGGTATGGAATAGTGTTGGACTAGTTGGCAATACATCTTATGGTGATGGTGGTTCGTCAGTTTCAGACTTCTTTACTACATCATCCTTTACTCTTCCTGTTGATGCAACTATTTCTCTGCATTTGACATTAGCAAAAGGATATTACAATATCGATAAGTTAACCATCAATGGAATAGTTGATGCAATAGCGGGTGACTATGATGGAAACTTTACGATTGGATCGGTCGATTATAGTAAAGAATCTCATACTTTGGTTTATACATTTAGTAATATCAAGAACTTCACTTTCACCTTTGCTCAAGATTTGAGAGATTCGTATATTTTTGGAGTTAGTAGTAATGACTTTAATGCGTATGCATCAGGTATAAGCACAACATGTAGTAAAGATGATAAATATGAACTTAATATAATAAACGTGAGTGATAAGCCTCATGGTAACTATTTTGAATTAGTTATTTTTCATACTAGTTATATAGCATTCTCATTTACAATTGACAAATCTTATACATTAAGTTCTGTTGCATTAAGTTCTGTCAATGAAACTAGTTTGACTTCCAAGGGTGATGGTATAATGGGTTGCACAATTGGAAGTTGGGATGTATCATACAATACAGTAGATAACGAAGTTACTATAAGTGGTGCGGTAAAGAAAGGAGAAACATTTAATATAGTATTTAAGAAACGAACAACAGAATTTACCCTTAACTATCTAGATAGCAATTACGGAATACAACGACAACAAGGCATTACGATTACTTATGGGCAAACAATATACGATGCTATTAGCTCTATAATTCCTAATACAATTGGCCTAAAGTATATAGGCTTTACAATTAATGGAAAGGTAGGGGAAGGAAAGACAAGTTTTGCAAGAGCTAAAGACAGCAATGGAAACTTGATATATTATGAATATACTCTTGCAAACTTTATTCAAAAAGCAGGTTTGTTTGCTGGAAATCAAGAAGATTTTGCATTTGACAGCAATCAAACTTCAAGTAAAGGATATTTATCAATAATATCTCCAACTTTTAAAATAAATAATGAAGACGCTGATAATAAGTTGTTTGATCAATTAAACGGCGCAGAAGTTGGTATAATATATTCCTATGAAGAAAATGCTATAACATTGAATTATGGTAAAAATTCTGGAATACAAGATAAGGTCATTAAGTATACATTTGGTAATCCTGTAAATGCATATTATTTAAGCAATACCAATATAAGTGTAAATGAAGAAGATGGAACATTTAATGTTGCAGGAAATTCTGATAGTTTAGCATTTGCTGAAAATAATGCGTTTAAGTATATTGAAGGATTTCAAGGACAAGGTCAAAAAGGAACATATACATGGACAAGGTTTAAAGATAAAAATAATCATATATTATTTAAATTTGGTGGATCATATGCAGAAATGTTGCAAGCATTAAATGATATAGTATCAAAGAATGGTACAATAACAATAACATCGATCTTTGAGGATATATTGTTGTCTATTAACTTCAATAATGGTTCTGAAACATTGGAAATTGCTGATGTTATAGATAATCAAGTTGGACAAGAGAGAACTTTAATAACAAGTAGCGGCATTTCATATCAAACTGAATATATTCTTAATAATAATGAATATTTTTATTATGCGTTTGGCGCAAATGGTACTAAATTGTATATTGGCAAGTCTAGTGGAAAAGATGTACTAGGTAATAATGCTAATTTGGATAACATTGGACCAGAATATTTTATAGATTATTTATATACTAGATTAAGACTTGGTGAAACCAATAATAACAAATTGATTAATGATTATAAAATAAATGACAACATATATTGGAAAAAATATAGTAACACAACCACAAACACATTGAATACTATGTTGACGGAGTATTGGACAACTATATATAGCAATATGGATCTTACTATAATGAAATATGATATAACTATTGATGTTGAAATGGGTAATCCGATAGAGGTAATATTTGATGTTAGTGAATATGCTGCATTATCAGAATTCGACTCAGACAAAGGTGATCTTAAGTTTACATTCTATTCTGGATCACAAGATGTATATGCCTTAATTAGGCAATATATCAATGACGAATCCAAAGATCAAGATAAGAGAAATATACTTGCTAATTACTTTATGATACCAGATGGTAAAGGGGGATATATTAATGGCAATGCCGGTAAGGCTTCTACAATTTATTGTGATTATGCTGTAATTGGAACTACGCAAGGTTCTGGGCACGAATATTTGTCAGGTGACACATTGAATATAGATGGTGCAATTGCCAATGGAATAAGTAAAATCACTTTGCGCATTGACAACCCAAGAGGCACTAGTGCAGATAATCCATTTATCATAGACGATGCATATTCTTGGAAAAAGATTTTGTATAACAACATGAGTGATAACAACATGAGTGGTGGCAAATACTTTATTCAGACAGCAGATCTTAATCTTACGGAATTAAGCAGAAGTCAACAAAATGGAACCTTTACTGGACATTATCTAGGTGGAACGATTGATGGTAGAAGTGTAAAATTGATAAGAACTGCACAGGATTCTGAAACCAGTGATGATATATATCCTATCTTCTCATCTATTACTGGAGACTCTAGTGTAGAAAATGTGGAGATTGTGGGTGATGTAACCAATCCTATATATCATCCAGACAAAAACATAAAAGGAGATAGTTGGGGTAGTTTAGCAGGAAAAATTGGCGAAGGTTCAACTATTTCTAAGATAACAACAAGTGGTGGAATTAATCTAAATATTTATGCAACATGTTATGGAAATATTGGATCTGTAGTAGGTAAATGGGACTACAAAGTATCTTCAACTTTGTTCTCTTCATGTATCGATTCTCTTACAGCAAACAACGCAATTTATGTTTTAAATGTAGGTGTAAAATACTTAGGTGGTGTTGTAGGATTGTTAAATATTGTTAGTTCAGATGAAGGGCTAACATTTAAAGATATTGTAAATAATGGCACCATTACTACTGAAAATGTTTCGGAAGGTGATCTGACATTACGTACTGCTGGAGTTGCTAATATAGTGTTAAATAAAGGTAGTGATTTAACATTTGACAATGTCGCAAACAATGGAAATGATGGAAAACTAATGTCCATAAGTACTCAGAAAGGCACAGTTGGTGGTATTGCTAACATAGAAGTTCTAGCAACAGACTCATCAACTATTCACTTTGATAAAATGGTTAATAATGTGAATATTGTGGCAGATTGTGGATCGTTGAGTAGTTCTGCTATAGTAGCTGGTGTTATGACAATTGTTGGCAATGATAACTCTGGAAAAACAATAATCACATATGACAGTGTATCAAATAATGGATCAATCACAGTAAATAGCAATAGCATAAATAAAGCGGCAATTGCTGGTGGAATACTATTACAAAATGCTAAAATTGAAGTTGATGAATTTAACCAAACAAACTCTTCTAAGATTAAAAATAGTGGAAATCTGTCTGGAGCTGATTATTCAGCTGGTGCAATGTTATTGCGTACTGGATCTAATGTTACCAACGCATTGAATTTGCAATTTGAGAATAGTGGACAAGTAACTGGCAATAAACTGGCATCTGGTGGATTGTTAATTACAGAGAATAATAGCAAGTCCATAACAGGAACGATCAATATAAGCAATTCTACTAATTCTGGTAATATTACGGCGACAAGCCTTGCTGGTGGTATAATGGCATCGTATTATGATCAGAAGAGTGTTAAGATAGGTATAGGATCAACAAGTAACACAACAAAGGGTGTTATTAATAGTGGTGATATTTCGGCAGGGTCTGGGTATGGTGCAGGAATATACTCTGTATACGCTGCTCAAAAAGACTCTAGTAATGCTGATGTTAGTTGCACTGCAGAAATAATTAATGTTAAAAATCTAGGTTTTATAACAGGTAAGTATGTTGCAGGTATTGTACAAGGCGTATATGAGGCAAATACAAAATGGTGTATTAATGGTGATGGAACAACTGTTACATTAGAAGATGGAACAACCGCAATCAAAGCTAGTGTAACATCTACAGATGGCGTTGCTAGTGGTATAGCAGTGGTTAGACGTGGCATAACAGATCAAGGCAGTGCTAATAATGCAAGCATAACAGCAACCACAGAATCAGATACCACAAAAACCATTGCAACAGGAATCGTTGCTGTATGTGCTTGGGATAATGGAGTGATCAATCTTAATAGCAGTAGTAATAGTAAACCAGACAGGGTTGACTCAGTAATAACATCTTCTGGTTATGCTAGTGGTGTAGCATATATCAATGGCGTAACCAATGGTGCTTACACAGCATGTATTTATGCGGCATGTGCCAATTCGCAGGATATAAGCGGAGAGATCGCGAGCGGTATACTGGTTGTGGATAGTGATACACTTGGAAACAGAATATTTGATTTTGGAGAAGGTGGCAACACAACCAATAGTGGTTCCGTAACAGGAACATTGCTTGCTAGCGGAATATCTGGATATGTTCAAGGTGATAAATCAACTAATGGTGATGAATTAACTAATTTGATTACTTTTAATCTAAAACAAGATATAATTAATTATTATAGTGAAGTGACAATAGAAGGAATTACTACTAAGAAAACAATAACAGTAAATCCTAAGTATGGTAACGCTTATGCTGCTGGTATTGCGGTTGCAATAGGCGGTTTGGTTAACCAAGTAAATGGAAGATTAATAAATTCCAAAGATATTAAAATTCAAGAACCAGAACCTGCGACATCATGTATAGGTATGGCTGCTGGACTGGTTGTGGCGAAATATTTTAATGTTACTAATGGCACAAATAACTCCAGTGCGCTTGTTGTTGGTGACATGGATGCAATATATGGAAAAGAAGATGATGATGGTAATCAAACAATTACTCAAGGTGTTTTGCTTGCAGGATGTGTGATTTCTTATGGCAAAGATAATGTTAGTGCTTACAATATTAAGAATCTTACCAATGATTGTACAGGTGTTGGTGGCGGTCATGCAGGTGAAATAATCAAAGCTGGTATATATATTGTTGGCGGATCTAATTATACAATCTCTGGCAATAAATATAATGGTACTGGCCTAACTGATGTTAGAGAAAGCCAGACAGGTGTTGACCTATCTCATCTTCCAGATGACTGGTACTTAAGTATTAGATTCTAAGCAAATTGCTGATATGTTATGATGTACATATATGGTAAACATATTGTTGATATATTATGGCATGCACATTGCGGTAAGCATTATGATTTTATCTAAGTATGGCATTTTGCACATATAACAGTCAAAAAAAACGGATATTCATGCGATATCCGTTTTTTTGGTCTTTTAGGTATAGTGGATTTTTTGGTGGTTTAATCTTATAGATATTATTATTGGAAGTTGTCGGCAATGACACAAAGTAGCATTTGTCAGTATCTGATGTTTATTTGATCAGTGATGCTGTTAGCAAAACGGATTTGTATTTTGCAAAAATAGCAAAAAATTAGGAAAAGTGTATTTTTTGACATGCTAAAACATAGGAAAAGTGTATATTTTGGCATGTTAAAATATAGGAAAAGTGTAAAATATGCTTGTGTTTTTTATAGGAAAAGTGTAATATTGGTGTAAGGAGATGAAATATGTTATATAGAAAAATTCAAGAAAAAATAAAAAACTATTTGTTATCAGATAGTAACAAAATTATGATTGTTGACGGAGCTAGACAAATTGGAAAATCATTTATAATCAGGTATGTGGGAAGTGAACTTTTGAAAGAAAAGTTTGTTAATTATATCGAAATTAACTTTGTTGAAGATAGTCTAGGGGACAATTTGTTTGCAAATATTAAGACCAAAGAGGATTTCTATCTACAACTTAGTATGATTGCTGGCGACAAAATGCAAGATAAAGAAAACACTCTTGTATTTATTGATGAAATTCAAGAATATCCACAGTTTTTAACAATGTTAAAATTTTTGAAGCAAGATGATAGATTTACTTATATTTGTAGTGGGTCACTATTGGGTGTTACACTTGCCAAAACGCCATCAATTCCTGTCGGAAGTATTGATGTCGTTCATATGTTTCCACTTGATTTTGAAGAATTTTTGTTGGCTAGTGGCTTTAATGATTTTGCCATTAGTTCTTTGAAATCTAAATTTGACAAAAAAGAGAGCTTGGAAGTAAATATTCACGATAAAGTGTTAGATTTGTTCAAGAAATACTTGCTTATTGGTGGACTTCCTGATGCTGTTAATAGTTTTGTTAATAACCAAAATATTGTTGAGGTAAGAAAAATTCAATCAGATATAAGCAATTACTATGGTGATGATGCAAGCAAATACGACAAGGAACACAAATTAAAGATTAAACGTATTTACGATTTAATTCCGTCTAGTCTAGAAAATAAAAAGAAAAGGATAGTAGTAAAAGATATTGAAGAATTGAAAGGTAAGAGATATTCTAACTATCAGGATGAATTTGATTACTTAATCAATTCTGGCATTGCGTTAGAGGTGCGAGCGTTATCCACTCCAGTGTTTCCTCTTATTGAGTCAAGTGGCAAAAATTTACTAAAATTATATTTGAATGATGTGGGGATTTTGACAAACATATTGTATAAAAACAACATTACTGCAATTATGAACGATGAAAAAAGTATAAATCTAGGGACTGTCTATGAATCTGTTGTTGCCAGTGAGTTAAAAGCACATGGTTATAATCTGTTTTACTACGACAACAAGGCTAATGGTGAAGTTGATTTTCTTATTGACGATTATGACAATCTTGCTGTTCTGCCACTTGAGATCAAGTCTGGCAAAGATTATACAATTCATAGTGCAATAAACAAATTTTTGTCAAACAAAGATTATAATGTTAAAAAAGGATATGTCCTATCAAACGAAAGAAAAGTAATGGAAATAGATAATATAATCTACATGCCAATCTACTATATAATGTTCTTTTAAGTGTAACTAGGTATATATTTTTGGATGTGATATAAGTTATATTTAATTATTTTGTGTTATTTAACAACACTTTAGATATTGTTTGTTAATATTTGATATTTTTGGTAAAATATCTATTGTAACAAGGGGTCAAGAATATGATTACATTAAAGAATGTATCGAAAAACATCGTCAGAGATGGCGTAGAGAAAAATGTTCTTAATAATATCAATATCCAACTAGGTGATACAGGGCTAGTTGTTGTTCGTGGCGGGAACAATAGTGGTAAGACATATCTACTAAGGATACTATCGCAAGTAGACAACATCACCAGTGGCAATCTATTTGTGGACGGTGTTGATCTAGGACTACTTGGCGAGAAAGAACTGGAGAATTATCGTACTCACTATGTTGGCTCGGTTATGAATGATAACGAGATGATGGAAAACATAACCATTGAAGAAAACATTCGTCTGGGTACTGCTTTTGGCAGGGTTAAACCTAAGAAAGAAGTAATGCAGATGCTATATGACAATCTGGAACTAACTAGTGTTGTTAAGGAAAAGGCAAAGAATTGCACCCCAACACAAAGGATATGTGCTGAGATAGGACGATTGATGATCAAGAGCCCTAGGGTGTTGGTATTTGATGATTTCGAAGATACACTACAAGCAGACACAATGCTAAGGGTGTGGAGATTGCTGAAAGAGATCAGTCATACACACTTGGTGGTTATTGTATCCGATAGTCAACCATATATATCTAAGTTTGCCGATCGTGTAATATCTATGGCAGACGGCAAGGTTGTGTCCGATACTGGCAGTGACAAGAGGGTAAGCAACGAAACGCCCGCTAAAGAGATTTTGGACAAATCAATATTTCTTAAAAAGCACAGATTTACGCTATCCAGCACCAATACTCTTGTAAGGCAAGTGGTATCCAGCAACTGGAAGAAGATGTTGACAACCCTAATACTTATGATGATAGTCGCAATTGGTTTTGTGGCAAGTAGTGCACTTAGTGTATTTAATATGTCACAGACGCTGGCAAAATCCAGTGTGACCAAGGGTGAGAGTTATATAGAATTTTACAAAGGGAATATTAATAACAGAAAATCACTTAACTACGACACAAGTGTGGGTGATACGGTAATAGCAGACTTGCAAGCCAAGGGATTGAGTTTCTTGATGGCTAAGCACGAAGTTAATTGGAGCACCAACATTGGCAATGGCATGGTTGTTCGATCGCTTATAACCAATAGCCAGAACTTGAAAGTAGGTGACACCAACAAGTTTGGTCAAGAACTATTGGCAGGTAAGTATACAGGAACTGCTGCTGTAAGCAACGATGAGGCGCATGGCACTAATGTTGTTATATCTGACTATATGGCAGAGGTTATTATCCAGAATGGCATAATTGGTGGATTTGCTTCCAGCCAAAATGTTTCGGGTAATTTCAGAAACTTAGACCTATACAATGCGTTGTGCAGTGCAGATCAGAGCAGTGTTAACTTCAAGATGAATGGCACTGAGTATCATATTGTGGGCATCTACAAGACCGATTTCGACAAGTATGTAGATAAGGCACTTACACCTAACAAGGACACCAAGGCAATCTTTGATTACAATCTAGACAATATCTATTCGGTTATCCATGTTAACACACATTTCTATACTATCAATCCTAGAAGAATAGCATACATGACCATGAATAGTGACGATATCACTTCGGGCACACTTGTAAGCAATACTTTTGGCAAGATTATCCCAACTGCAACCAATGTTAACATCTACAATGGTGCTAAAGGTTATGCAGTTAACTATATCGGTGATGTTTTGACCAAAACAGATACCAGAAGGGTTGATAACAGAACCATATATGTATCAGCAGACATTATGCATATTATATACAGCAAGTATCACTCCGATTGCCCAACAATAGAGAGTTTCTTGACCAAGTATGGTGGTAGTGGCAAGACTGCTACTGCGGGCAGTGTTATAGACAATGCTACTTTGCTTACTGTTAAGCTTGGTGGCGACAAAGAATATAGAATTGCCGGATTTGTCAACAATGCAAGTCTTGCAAATAGTATCTTTGTAACAGGCAAGCCAGTTAGTGCTCATGTAGACAATTCGCTTAGATCAGAATTTGAATATCTATACATTGCACGCAACATTGCAACCAATGGCGTAGTGCTACCCGTTAAACCTTTTACCACATCAGAGGTTAAGACTATTATTGACACAATGGTGGGCGAGGGGTACTCGGTTAATATGCTAGCAAGCGAGGCTATAAGCAAGGTTGGTGGAACTGTTGAAAGTCTAAGATTAGTATTTATATTAGTATCTATCGCACTTAGTGTTGTTATGGCACTTATGATCCTTAGATACATCAAAAGGCTATTTATGGACAACACCAAGACTTGGGGACTTGTTAGAGCGTTTGGTTGCACCAAGGTCAATCTAAATGCTACAATTGCTATTATTGCAATGATAAGTGTGTTTATCGCTAGTGCAATCGGTGTATTATTTGGCTGGTTGATCACACTTCTTGGCAATGCAATCATGCTATCCAGTTTTGGTTATGCGGTAAGTATATTTAGCATTAACGGATTGATTATTGCGATATTTGCGGTATTGATGATTGCGGTTGCTGGCATACTTGTGCCTTACACATGTGTGGATTTCCAAAATCTTCAACCTCTATACATGATTAAGTATGATAAGCTTGTATTTAACAAAAAGGTTATGAAATTGGACAATCAAGAACAAACAAAAGAGGATAATGTTGCAACCGATCAAAACACTAGCAATGACGATAAATAAGACAAAGTAAAGTAGAATATTGCACCCCCATGCATGCAACGTGGGTTGTAGGCGGTAGCATAATAACATTTTTAGCAAAAATTTAATAAATAAGTTATCAAAAAATATTGACATGTGGGATGTATAATGATATAATCTCACTTGTAAAAATTGAATATGTCTTTGCCAAAGACAGCAAGTGGTTAGGAGTTAAACCCTCCATGATGTAAATCTTGCCGAGGGAAAGTGTTAATAGAATATATAGTTTTGAATGACTTTGTATAATCTCTTAGTGCTTGTTGGCAATAAGAGATTTTTATTTTTTACAATAAGGGTGTAAAAATAATATAAAGGAGAAACTATGAGCGCAAATTTAGAAGCAAAGAAACAGTTGGTTGCTGGTATCCAAGAAGAGTTGAAGAATGCTAAGAGCATGCTATTTGTAGACTATCGTGGTATAACAGTTGCAGAAGACACTGAGTTAAGAAAAGCTTTCAGAGAAGCTGGTGTTACTTACAAAGTATTCAAAAACAGACTTCTTATCAAGGCTCTTGACAATATCGGTGTTACTGGTTATGATGCTAAACAGTTCGAAGGAACAACAGCAGTAGCTTATTCTGCTGACGAAGTAGCACCTGCTAGAATATTCTGTGAGACAGCAGACAAACTAAAGAAAATGAACGTTAAGTTCGCAATTGTTAATGGCGAAATCATGGATAAGGCTCAGACAGAAGCTTTGGCAAAAGTTCCAAGCAAGCCAGTACTTATCTCTATGCTTATGTCTGTATTGCAAGGACCTATGTCATCTCTTGCAAGAGGCTTGAGCGAGATCGCTAAGAAGAATGCTTAATATTGGGCGAATAATCAGCCTAAATATTGTAGCGAAAATTATATGACGGCAAAGTATTTTGCTGACATATCTTAAAAAAACAAAAATAAAACTAAAAACAAAACAAAAAAATTAATAGGAGAAAAATAATAATGGCAGATCTAAATAAAATTGTTGAAGAAATCGAAAGCCTAACTGTACTAGAAGTTAGCGAATTAGTTAAAATGTTAGAAGAGAAATTTGGTGTAAGTGCTGCTGCACAAGTTGCAGTTGCTGGCCCTGCTACTGCTGCTGCAGCTGCAGAAGAGAAGAGCGAATTCAATGTTGTATTGAAGGAAGCTGGTGCAAATAAGATTGCAGTTATCAAAATCGTTAAGGAAGTTACTGGTCTAGGTCTAGGCGAAGCTAAGGCTCTAGTTGATGGTGCTCCTGCTACAGTTAAAGAGAATGTTCCTGCTGAAGAAGCTAAGGCTATGGAAGCTAAGCTTAAGGAAGCTGGTGCTACTGTTGAACTTAAGTAGTTCTTATTATAGAAATAATACACCTAAACAAAAAAAAATCGTGATGGATACATTTTCCACCACGATTTTTTTTACTTTATTATATTTTTCAATTTATTTATTATATTTTTAACTTTGTTTGGTATCTATAAAGTGCATTGATTGTGATTAATGTGTTTTGGCACAAATCTATCTAATACTCCGCTAGTTATTCTGGTTTAACTACTACATTCAATTTTGCAGTTACAGTAGGGTGAAGTTTTAGTTTTGCGATATAGTTGCCGGTTGCCTTAATAGGATCTATTTCGATCTTTTTCTTGTCTACATCGATGTTTTGTTTTGCTAATGCATCACTTATTTCCTTGTTGGTTACAGAGCCAAAAGTTTTGCCATTAGCACCACATTTGATGCTTACTTCCACCGTTACATTCTTTACTCTATCCGCAAGAGCAACTGCGTGCAATCTCTCTTGTTCTGCCTTGTAAGCGTTGCTTGCTTGTGCTTGTTTTGCTTCGTTTAGATTGTTGGCTGTTCCCGCAACCGCATATCCGTTAGGGATAAGAAAGTTGTTAGCATATCCGCTATTTACTTCGATTATTTCGCCCTTTTTGCCTTTGCCTTTTAAGTCTTTTAATAGTACTATTTTCATATCTTATCCATCCTTACGCTTTATTTTGTTATCTCCATTGTAGTTAAAAAAGGTGAGGGTTGTCAAATAAATATCGAATAGTTTAGTGATCATTGAAGAATATTTACATACTTTTTGGTTAATACTATGACAAACAAGTGTTTTTTTCTAGCAAAAATTGCTATAAGTGAAGTTGAATATCGTTTCATAAGTTAAGAAGATAAATTGATATTTGACGGAAAAGTATTTTTGTTAAAAGCGACCTTGAAAATAGCGAAAAAGGGGACAACTATGGATCTAAAGTGTAAAAAACTAAATTGTGTAAGCAACGATAAATATTCTTGCATGAGAGACGGAATATGTGTTAAAGAAAACTGCGAGTGTGGAAGTTTTGAAGAAGCAAAGCACTTAGACGAAGGGCAAAGACAGGATGCTAGCAAAAACATGCTAGAAACAGCGATAGACTATCATGCATATAGGCACAAAAAGGATGTAAATATTGAGTGCGGTGCGGAGTCTTGCTTATTCAATAACAACTGCAGATGCAAAGCCAATGGTATCACAGTGTGCAATTGCAATACCTGTGCGTTATGTTCAACTTATATCAAGAAATGAAATGATGTCCTTGTGTGGCACATGTTTTTCAATAGATAAAAAAATATTTTGGGATTACTTTTTGCTTTTCCCAAAATATTTTTTTTGTTTATATTCTCGACATTTTTTTAATCAACAACAATCGTATACATGTGTTATATTCTGCATGTTTTAGTACAATTGGCAATATCAACCATTTATGATGTTGTTGCTATGATACACTATATCGCATATCTTTGTTTAATAACTAAAATTCCATTTTTTCAACAATGTCTAATACTTCTTTGATCTTAGTAGCGGCTTCGTCCATTTGCTCTCTGGTGTGAGTAGCAGTGTAACTAGTACGGATAAGGCATTGACCTTCTGGAGTAGCAGGTGGAACGGCTGGGTTAACATATACGCCACGCTCAGATAACATTTTGCAAGCAACAAAAGTCTTCTTTGCATCGTATGTATAGATAGGGATGATTGGTGTGTTGTCAATCTCCACAATCTTTACACCTAGAGATTTTAGTTTCTCTCTCATGTAGTTGGAGATATCTAGCAATGCTTTTACTCTCTCAGGATGTTCACGCAATATCTTAAGTGATGCTCTAGCACATGCAACGCTAGCAGGGGTGATAGATGCTGAGAAGATAAATGGACGAGAACTGTGCTTAACATAGTCTACAACTTCCTTCTTGGCAGCCATGTATCCGCCTAGGGATGCAAGAGATTTAGAGAATGTACCCATATAGATATCTACTTCATCCTCTAGTCCGAAATATTCTGCAGTGCCACGACCGTGTTCGCCTAGTACGCCTAGACCGTGGGCATCATCAACCATTATTCTAGCACCATATTTCTTAGCCAGTTTTACAATCTCTGGCAATTTGCATATATCGCCACTCATGCTAAATACGCCGTCTGTTACGATAAGGATACCTTTGTCTTCGCCAACTGACTGCAATTGTCTCTCAAGATCTTCCATATTGCTATGTTCGTATCTAAGAAGTTTGGCATAACTAAGTCTGCAACCATCGTAGATACTAGCATGGTTCTCTTTGTCACCGATGATTACATCGTTTCTGCCAGCAATAGCAGAGATAATGCCTAGGTTAGATTGGAAGCCTGTGCTAAATGTTACAACAGCCTCTTTGTGCAAGAACTCTGCTAGTTCCTGCTCTAACAAGATGTGTTGATCAAGTGTACCATTAAGAAATCTTGAACCTGAACAACCAGAGCCATATTTCTTAAGTGCATTGATGCCCGCCTCGATTACTTCTGGGTGAGAAGTTAGTCCTAGATAGTTGTTAGAACCTATCATAATAGTCCTCTGACCATTCATGGTTACGACTGTGTCTTGTCCAGACTCTAGTGCCTGGAAATAAGGATAGATGTTCTCTTTTCTTATCTCATTTAGCAATGTTATGCTATTACATTTTGCGAATAAATCCATTGTTGCTTTGTTATAATTGCCCTATATTAAGCCAAATATGGCGATAACCAGCTGGCTTGTTGCAAGGCAATCAATCTCCTTTTTGTTAAAATATATACAACCAAGTATAGCACGGCAAAAGTTGATTTACAAAATTAATTACAGGCATTTTTTCATTTTTGCATCATATTTTTAATCGAATTTTGCTAATTATTTTTTTAGATATATTTATTAGTAAAATGATTTGGATTGTGGTATACTAAATTAGAATATTAGTGGAGTCGTTTTTTTTGCTTAAAAAAATTACGACATTGCACGAGGATATATTGTTTTAGGAGAAAATGGAAAAATGTTGACACATTTGTTGGAAGGAAGTACAGGCGTAACTTATGACAACACAACTATATATGGCAAAGTAGTTGAATTTTTGTACGGAATTGCAAAAGGTCTAGATGAGACAATTATGCTATTTATCACTATTGGTTTGCTACTGGTGATAACAATAGGAATCTTTATTGCTAAGAACAACACGTACGAGAAGAAGTTGATGAAGAGTGTAAAGGGGATCAATGCGTTCCTTAGCAAAAATCCATACATCAACGAGGATAGTCTAGTTGAGTTGAATGCCAAGATGAAGGCTAGTCCAAAGGCACTAAGGCATAGTTGGCAGGAATATATGCTTAATCGTGACAAATTGCCTAGCGAGTATATGGATACTGAGACTGTTATAGATCACCCAAGCAAAGCCAGCGGATACAAGACAGCAATTAGGATCTGCCGTAATCTATTTGTGGCGTCAGCCATTGCTATTGCTATCCTTATGTTTAGCCGTGTGCTTGCCAATTTTGATCCAGCAGAGATCGACACTATCAGGACACATACATTTGTTATTCAGTCGCTATTTGAAGTAACATTGCTTCCGGGATTGTTATTATTCTTGGGATATCTGGTACTAGCATTATTCGAGTCTAGTTATGCATCGTTTACTAACGATCTATTCTATCAATATAGAGAGTTCCAAGGATATATCAACAAGGCTTGCACAACTATGCCTCCATACATTGATTATGAGATCCTATTTACTCAGAAGGAGATCAAGGATGGCATATCTGTATTGCAAGAATATCTAGACAAGAAGGCTATCCAAGAGCAGAAGGAGAAGGAAGAAGAAGAGTACAACAAGCAGAACTTTGAGAAGTTTGACTTTGACGAACTAGGGGTCGAAGGCTCTATACTACTAGAGCGTGCTATGACCGAGTGCGAGAAGTACTTCAATATCAAGCGTAACCTTGTAGAGCGTAGAACTAGCAAAGAGCAAGAGATTGCTAACTATGCTAAGAACTTTGATGATGTAACTAAGGACTTCGAGCGTAAGGCACAGACAATAAGAGAGAGTATGAACCAGATCACCGAGCAATTGAACAATACATCGGTTAAGATCGAGGCTAACTACTTGAAGAAGCGTTATGACGAAGAGCAACAGAAATTGCAACAATTGGAGAAAGATCACCAATTGAGCGAAGCAAGATTTAAGAAACAGCAATCAGAATTGCAAGAAGAGAAAGATGCAATAGATGAAGAGATTGAGTCTAGAAGAAAGAAGTTGGAGACTATCATGACCAGCGAGGGCAAGAGTTATTCCAACAAGATCTATGGACTTATCAACGAGATTGTTAACAAGCAAAACGAGCCTCACTTCAAGGAAATGGAAGAGCAGAAGAACATCATGCAGAGTGAGATTGATAACATGAAGCAGAAGATATCTTCTTACGAGGTGGAGATCAATAGCAAGGGTGAGCAGATCGAAGAATTGGAGAAAGATTTGGGTCAGAAATTGGCACAGATCGAGACAATTGATAGCCTGAAAGAGTACTTTAGTTCGGACGAATTCCGAAAGCGTATGACAGCAACCAAGGGTGCAGAAAATTTCCAAGGTTATGATGATGCGGACGAGTTGAGAGCAAAATTGTTGCATGCAGAAGAACAATTGATGTTGGCTAACGAAAGACAAACGAAATTGGAAGATCAGAGCAAAAAATTGATGAGCGAATACAACAATATGCGTGCTAAGGAGAGGCAAACCGAAAACGAATTAAGAGATGTTGAGAAAGAGGCAAAAAAGGCTAAAAGAGTGGAGATAGACGACATTGACTTTGACCAAGCAGGCAAGGAAATAATAGAGTCTACCCAAGCTGATACAACCAAGATCGTTAACAATATGCAGAATAGCGTAAGCGAGATCGATGACATGAATTCTAAGTTAAAGGATCAGATGAAATCTCTTAATCAACAGAAGAAAAACTTAATGAGTTCGATTGAAAAATTAAACAAATTAAGTGGCACTAAGAAAGATCAATAATTGCTAGTTGGCTAATGTATTTGACCTTGTGTTAAAATAGTGCAATTTAGAGAAAAAACATAAAAGATATTCACAAAACAATACAAAATGTGGATATCTTTTTTGCTTTTGTTATTAGCAAAATTATTGGGTAGATATAACAGCAGGTGTGATATATTTTTTATCATATCTAGAGATCAATATCAAAGTGTATCGAATATTGTAAAGGGTTTTTAATAATGTGTAAAGTGATGTTGATTTGCTCATATTATCCGCAAATCAATTTGCTACATGCAAATCTGTAAATGTTTACGGCATCACAGTTTGAATAAACATCAGTTGCTGGCAAGTATCCCTTTGGGTAAGTTTGTCTCTAACTTACGATAATAAACAATATGTAGAGTAAAAAGTGAGACAATATGCTTATTAAGTGCTATACATTAGTCAAAACGACAAAAAATATATACACAAGTATATATTGTTGGCTATTAACCGCATTGATTTGCTTGACAATGATTTGCAAAATTTAGTTTAATATGTGTATAGAAAAAGTATCGTAAGAAGTATGTCAATTTTTTCTTACAGATTTTTCCTAAAAAATAAATATAATCTAGATGCAGGAAATTGTAGTGCCAGAGTGTAGGTAAATGCTACAACATCGGCAAGCACAATATTGTAATAATTGTTAAGGCATCTAGACATCTAAATAATACAGAAGGTATATATCCCATGAATACTAAGAAAAAAGTAATTACTCTTGTGGTTGTTGTGGTGACTATGCTTGTAGTCATTGCAAGTACACTTGCTATTGTGCTAACACTTAGCAATCAATCACTAGAGTCACAAGTTAATATTGCATATACAGCAGAGGATGTTGCAGTGCGTGTCAGTGCTAGTGTATATAGGGCGGGTGATAGTGCAGAGACTAAGTTTGTTAATGGTTCAAAAGAATACATTGATATCACTCCAACTAACCGTACAGCAACACTATCTCAGTCTTCTGGCTCGGTGATTAGTCTAGACGATGATCATACCAGCGTATGTATTGCATATATATTTCAGACATTGGATGATAGTGTTTCGGTCAGAATATCTCTTACGGCAATGCCAACAGTTACTAACATGAAGGTACAATATTATGTTAGTGAGAGTTATATGGATGGTGACATTATGTCTTACAATGATATGGAGTTGGTTAATACATTGAGTGATCAGATTTTGGAGAGTTCAGCATCGAACAATATTGCAATCTATGTTGTATATACTGTCACAGATGTATACAGTAGTGCTTCGATCAAGGGCGACTTCGGTTGGAACTTAAGCAGAGTAGATGCTTAATAAAAAAAACAATATAAGGCTTAATAATTATGAGAAAATTTAACAAAGAAACTTTTACAATTGCAGGGGCGGATTTTAATACAAGAAAGGGGCTTATGACACTTGCTATTTCGGCAGGTGTGTTGGCTGTTCTGATTATACTTAAATTGTGCGGTGTGGACTTCAGTTGGTATGGACTGCTTATAGGTATTGCGTTTTTGCTAGCACTTGCTTTTGCGGTAAAATATTGCAAATATAGAGATCTGGACAGCGAATTGCCATATGACTTGATTTGGTGGGTCTTTCCGCTAAGTCTGATAGGCGCAAGGATGTATTATTGTGCATTTGAAGGTACTTTTGATATGTTTTTTGATTTCACCAAAGGTGGATTAGGCGTGTATGGCGGAATAATAGGCGGAGCATTGGGACTAATAATCTGTTGCATTATTAAGAAGGTTAATATCCTTAAGACAATGGACGTAGTTGCACCAGTGTTGATCTTGGGTCAAGCAATAGGTCGTATAGGTTGCTACACTGCCGGTTGTTGCTATGGTGTAGAGGTTACTAACAAGGCTTTGCAATGGTTTCCGATAGCATACTATGTGCATGGTGGTTGGCACCTTGCTACATTCTTCTACGAGAGTGTGTTATGTATAGTCGGCTTCTTTGTGATTGCGTTGATTTTGCGAAAATTTAAGTTGACAGGTTTATCTACTTGCTCGTATTTATTCTATTATGGACTGGTAAGATATTTTACAGAGAGTTTCAGAGATCCTAATGCACAATTGTTTATTAGTGGATTTCCAGTTTCAATTGCGGTTAGTTTAATTTTGATTGTTTTGGGAACAATAGGATTGACAATAATTCTGGTCAAAGGTAGGAAAAATAATCAAATTTGAGAAAGATATATGTGCAGGCAATAATCAATGTCGTTTTGCCGATATTGTATGTATTGTTTGTGATATTTTGCGATATTGAAGAAAGTTATGCAGGGTATATGTATAGTGGTGCTTTTGTAGGCATGTTGACGCTGATATGTTTTAGCAAATACATTATTTATCATCGTCAGAACATGCTATACTTTGCCGTTGTTGGAGCATGTTATGCAGGGGTGCTTATTGTAGCATATATTATGCGAGTTGCTAGCCTGCTTCCGTACATGTGGGTCTTTTGGATGATCGCAGGGGTGACGGCGTATATCTTCTATATAGTGTACCGAGAGGTGTACCAGCGGAACTTTGCTTACTGTATGATAGCGGTTGCGGTGATACTATTGATTATATTAGGGATAAGATAATAAGGAATAATAATTGTGGCAAAATTTGATATAGACAAAAATGGATATAATGTAAGTCAAGTAGACGAATATATAGATGCTTTGACACTGAAATATGAGCATAAATTGTCCGAGCAAAAGGACAAAATCTTTGCACTAAAGAACGAGAATAGCATGCTACAGTCTACTCTGGATGATAGCAGAATTAGGGAAGATGAGGTGTCGAAAGCTCTTGTCTTTGCAGTGGAGAAATCGGAACAAGTGGAGAATGGAAGCAGGAAGATTTACGAACTAGAAGTGCGTAGAATGCGACTAATATATGCTAAGTGGAAGGATTTATTAGACAAGGTTGACTTAGATGATCTTAAACTAAATAATGTGGCAAAAATGTCACTAACTGAGTTTGAGGCTGACATTGCAATGATACTTAAACAAAACGAAGAGTATGAGGCAAGGAAGACGGAAGATGAGGCTAGTATCAAAGACAACTTGAAAGAAAATAGCAGTAATTATATCAAGAACTTACTTAATCGTATGGAATACTTAGTGGATAGTGATAGCAAAAAGGAAGAAGGTAAGCAAAAGAACCTTAAAAAAGCAAAAAATATCACTAATAAAACATCTAAAAATGTGGAGAAAAAGCACACAACTCCTAAGTCGGACAAGTCTAATACTGAGGCTAAGAAACAGAGCGAAAGACTACTTAGTATCAACCGTAGATTTAACAAATTGTCTAGTCAATTGGGACTTGCCAACGGCAGTCAAATGCTAGACGAGACTATATCTGACGACAATGCATATTTCCGCAACATTACCAGAGAAGATGACGATGAGAAATTTGATCTAGATGCGATCCTTAACCCAACCGAAGACTTAGCTGAAATAATGAAAGCATTTGAGGATGTATAGGAAATGTTGGATGCCATAAAGATCTGTTTCTAATTATTTACAAAAAGTGGCTAACTAATTAATAGTTGTATGCCTGCAGATATACCACACAAAATGATACAAATATTCTGGACAAAAAAAGACAAAAAACACTTTACAAATGGGTAGTAATTGTGTTATCATACTAGTACTATCGAGGCTAAAAGGTGTTAACGCCTTTTTTTGTTGTTAATTGTATTGACAATAATCTATTATTATGATAGAATTTCAATCGGTAAAATTATGTAAAAATGTTTGAAGGAGAATACAAGACATGAGAGAAACTATTGTACTAGAGTGTACTGAATGTAAGAGAAGAAACTATACTTCTGAGAAGAACAAGAAGAACAATCCTGACAGATTGACTGTTAACAAATACTGCAGTTTCTGCAAGAAACACACTGCTCACAAAGAGACTAAGTAATAATAACCCTATAAGGAGTCTAATAAATGGCAAAAAAAGAAATTGAGTCTGAAGTTAAGGACACCCAAGCGGTAGTAACAACAGACGATAGCAATGTTAAGAAGGATAAGGACGTTAAGTCTAAGGATAAGGACAAGAAAGATAAGAAGTCTAAGAAGAAAGATCCTAACAAGAAGGGTGTGTCTCAGAAATCCAAAGAATTGTACAGCGAGTTAAAGAAGGTATCTTGGCCTAGTTTTGGCAAAGTAGTTAAGTCTACTTGCGTAGTTCTATTGGTTGTAACAGTATGCACACTATTGTTGTTTGGTGCTGACAGATTATTCTTCTGGTTGTTTGGCTTGTTGATGGGCTAAGTTAATTTGTAACAACTTTGGTTAAAAGTATATAAGGAGTAATCATGATAGAAGATAAAAATATTGAGACTGAAGCTAATGACACTATGCCCCAAGATGTGGCAACCGATGAGATCAATACTGAAGTAGTAGATAATCCTACAACTGAAGAAATGAAAACAGAAGAGGTTGCGACTTTGAGCCCAGAAGAAGAAGCTAGACAGCGTGAGATAGAAGAAGCTAAGAAGGATGCTAAGTGGTATGTACTACATACATTCTCTGGATACGAAAATGTAGCAAAAGAGAACCTTGAGATAGTTATCGATAAGTACAATCTACAACTTCGTATATTTGATATCGTTATCCCTATGGAAGACGTTGTTGAAGAGAAGAATGGCAAGCGTAAGATTGTTACTCGTAAGTTAATGCCGGGATATATCCTAGTTAAGATGAACTATGGTGACGATATATGGCATGCTGTTACTCGTACTAGAGGTATCACAGGCTTTGTTGGTCCAAAGGGTAGACCACTACCTATGGGAGATGAAGAGATCAGAAAGATGCATCTAGAGAAGGTAAGTGTAGTTAACACTAATCTAAGAGAGGGTAGCAAGGTTGAGATCCTAGACGGAGCGCTTAATGGCTTTGTTGGAACAATCACCTCTATTGATGACAATACAGGCAAGTGTCGTGTTGTAGTAGAGATGTTTGGCAGAGAGACACCTGTGGATGTAACACTAGACCAAGTCAAAGAATTGGTGTAATAGATATCTATCACCAGTTTCTAATAGTTTTTTAATTATTTGATATGCCTAACAAGTTTTTTTTAAGGGGAAAAAATATAACACATTGTTTTGGGTGTTGGGCTACTATGAAACAAAACAAATGGAGCAAATGATATTGGTTGTAAGAAAAACAATGGGAAGTATATAATTGTTTTTTTGCAATATATATGGGCTAGATGTTACATATTGTACAGATAGTCCAAGATTGTGGGAGAAATGTAAATCTTGTGTAATGCATTTTGTTTATACCACATATTGCCAAAAATTTGGCAGGAGGAAATCGCTATGGCAGAGAAAAAAGTTAATGCAGTAGTAAAATTACAATTACCAGCAGGTAAGGCAACAGCAGGTCCACCAGTTGGTTCTACACTAGGACCTCACGGAATTAACATTCCAGCATTTACTAAGGAGTTCAATGAGAAGACTGCTAGTCAAGCCGGACTTGTTATTCCAGTTGTTATCACTATCTACCAAGATAGAAGTTTTACTTTTGTGCTTAAGACTCCACCAGTAGCAGTTCTTGTTAAGAAAGCACTAGGAATCGAAAGTGGTTCTGCTGCACCTAATAAGACAAAAGTTGCTACTATTACTAAGGCACAAATCAAGCAAATTGCTGAAACTAAAATGCCTGACCTTAACGCTGCTAGTATCGAAAGTGCTATGAGCATGGTAGAAGGTACTTGCAAGAGCATGGGCATAACTGTAACCGACTAAGATTACAATTATTATTGAAAGTGGGAGAATAAAAAATCTAAACTATAAATTTTATTCGACATACCACATAGGAGAGAAATATGAAAAGAGGTAAGAAATATTTAGAGAGTGCTAGCCTTGTTAATAGAGAGACTCTTTATGGCGTAGACGAAGCACTAGAATTAGTAGAAAAGACTGCTAAAGCTAAATTTGATGAAACAGTAGAACTTCACATCAAATTGGGTGTTGATGGCAGAAATGCTGATCAACAAGTAAGAGGCGTAGTTGTTCTTCCTAACGGAACTGGTAGAACTGTAAGAGTTCTTGCAATCTGTAAGGGTGACAATGTTGCTATCGCTGAGAAAGCCGGTGCTGACTATGTTGGTGCTGAAGAAATGATCGCTAAGATCCAAGGCGGTTGGTTCGACTTCGATACAGTAGTAACCACACCAGATATGATGCCCGCTATGGGTCGTATCGCAAAACTTTTGGGACCAAAGGGCTTAATGCCAAATCCTAAGAGTGGTACTGTTAATGCTGATATCAAGCGTGCTATTGATGATATTAAAGCTGGTAAAGTAGAGTACAGACTAGACAAAACTAATATCATCCACGTACGTATCGGTAAGGTTTCTTTCGGAACTCAAAAGTTAAGAGAGAACTTCGATGCATTGATGGATGCTATTGTTAAGGCTAAGCCAGCTGCTGCAAAGGGTACATATATTAAGAGCGTAGTTGCTTCTAGTACTATGGGTCCTGGCATCAGAGTAGACTACAAATAAGTCTTGTATAACAAATTTTTTAAACATTACAAAGAAGAATACTGTTAATCTTGCAATTGATTGGCAGTATTTTTTTATTTGTTATTGCCATTAAGAAATACAACATTAAATATAGTTTTGTTTGAGGCAGGTGCATAAATAGGTTGCTAGGTTAGATAAAAATATGTTTTTTTCAAATAATATAAATATATTTAGCAAATGTAGGCTAAAAATGTTATACTTTGAAGTATAAGAGGGACTTTTAGGATTAATTTTGGAGCAAATAGTGCTTTGCGGATTGGCAAAATGGGATAATTTGCTATTTCTTAAACATGAGGGAGTGTTGGACTGAGAATTATGCACAATCTTAAAGGTTTGCAAATATGAAAAGAGGAAAATGATATGTCGAAGAAGATATTGGGCATTGCAAAATACATGGTTGTTGCACTAGTAATGCTACTGGCAGGGGTGGTGTTGTGTGCATGTGATGCAAGTCCAGCCAAGATTGAAAATATCAACAAAATTGCGGTAGACAAGATTGAGTGTGTGTGGAACGTAGATACAACCGATGGGGTAGTGCAAGATACCAGCGGAAAACAACTTAATGATAAGTATGTTAAGCAATATGACGGATTAGATTTTTTGGACAAAGTCTCTGTCAAAAGAGGCAGCTTGGTTGTATCCCCCAATGATTATACTCTAGTGGCTAGCAAGATAGCGGATGATGAAACCACGGAGAGTGTAACAGAGATTGTAGAGGTAGGATCTTACAGCGTGTCACTTGTAAGTGATACATACAATATCGACTTGGATCTACTACTGACTATTAAGCCAAAAGAGGTAGAGTGGATATTTACTACTGGGACTGGAACAGATGTTAATACATACAAGGCAACATATTCTGGACAAGATTATATAAGCGATATATATATTGACGGACTAGTTGGTGAAGATGCAACTAATGTAGAGTATACAATAATTAATAATGGAACCAGCGAAGAAGTTGCAGAACTTAAGGATGTTGGAGACTATTCTGTGAGGGTTAAAGAAGGCACAATCCCTAGAGGAAGATATCTTAATTTATTTTCAGAGTTGTTAACAAATCATATTGATGTTTTTATTAATGCCAAAGGAATTGCTATCACCGAGGATATGTGGGGATTGGATAGCAAAATAGTTAAGGGTAGTGGCGAGAACACATATAGTGTAGACTATCAAGGCACATCCATACTTAATCTAATCAATGTCAATGTATATGATGGGGTAGAGGATGTAGCTAGCAGATTGGTTATTACGAAAGATGGCAATGAGGTAGCAGATATAATTGAGGCTGGCGAGTATGAACTGACATTGTATAGAGACAATAACAATTACTCGTTTAATAACAACAAGATATATCTCAATGTTAACAAGGCAACAGTAGATATCTTGTGGGAAGGTTATACTTATGATACTGAGAATGATATCAACTACATTATCTACAATACTCATGATAATGTAGACACTATCAAGGCTTATTACATTATAGATGGCGTAAGATATGACATTGATAGTTATTATTATCAATACCTAAGTGATGGCAGTTATGTAGGGATTGCTGAGGTCAGGAATGCAGGACAATACAGAATCTCTTACGATAATACATCAGTTAGTGTTGTTTCAAGAGATGCTAGTCAAGAGGTCATTGAGATAACAATTATCCCTAAGGATATATATATTGTTGCGGTTGCAAAGACAATCAATAGCAACGATGATATCCCAGCAAATGCAGAATATAGATTGTACGAAACATACGATTCTGCGACTGCTACGGGAGATGAACTGACTAACTGGGGCGAAACTGTTTCTATGCTATTTGATTATTATACAACAGGTGCTACACCAGAGGTTGTATCAATAGAAACAATCAAGACACTTATTAATGCTTGGCAATACAGTGATGGAAATACGCAAAAATTATACACAATTAGGCTAAAACAAAATACTGAAAGTAATTACAGCAATTATAATATAAAAGGTGTTATTGACGGTGTTTTGACCATTAATCTTGCAAAATATACAATTGTGTTCCGTTTGGACGGCAGAACTGACAACCAGATAAGCAAAGAATATTATGTAACCCAGACTATTGATGCGACAGAGGCAAATAGTAGATTTGCAGCAGTAGCTGGAACAAGAGAGATAACAGACTGGTATGTTGCCGGCAATATAGTTGATCTTGCAACATACAAGGTGTATAGCAATGTGGTTCTTAACAAGTATCTTGTGTACAAAGTTAATTATTATAACGAGGCAGGGGATACCATTATCTATACCGACAGATATTCAATGATATCTTTAGTCACTTTCCCTAAATATTTGGGAGAGAATACTCCAACTAAATTTGCATATACTTTGACCGGCTGGAGATGGAATACAACACAATATCCATTGAGTTCCGTTGTGTCTACTGGATCATTAAGTTCTAGAATAGATATTGATCTACATCCAATATTTGCGATCAATAGATATAGTATTGTTTTGCGTTATTATATAGAGGGTGTGTTCAGCGATAGTTCCAATATTCTATACACTATTGACGATTATGATAACAATACAGAGTTCAATCTAAGTGATAAGATCAAACAGGTAGAGGGATATGAATTTGTAGGCTGGTACTATAATAAAACAAAGTTGTCCAATATTGTTACTCTGCCTAGTTTATTTGTAAGAGAGAATATTGGCAAAAGCATGACTTTTGAGACAAAATATAAGTTGTTTGAGTGTAGTGTGACATTGATTGTAGGTGACAAAACGATCAAAACAATTTCGCTAGAAGAGGGTGCAAAGATAAATACTGAATATCTGCAATCATTGATAGATAAGAAATTTGGCTATATATACATTATGACCAATGTTCCTAAGACTGCTAGTGGTGCATCGGTGATAGTAAGAGTTGCAGAAGTGCCACTACTATGGATAATTATTGGTGTTGTAGCAGTGTCTGGCATACTGACCCTAGTGATAGTAAAATATGTTAAGAAAAAGAAATCTAAATTGGATGAAGACAAACTAGATGTTATCCTAAATAAGTTAAAATAATCTACAATATTTTTGTATGTTATATTATGACAAAGTTATTATTGGCTTAGAAATATTAAAAAATTAGAAAAATAGTGTGCAATGTAATAACAATAGAAAAATCTTTTTGATGATTTTAATTAAAAAAATAACGATAATGTATTAACTAATAAAAAGTTCTTGCATTGTCGTTATTTTATTTTGCAAAATGGCTTTTTTGTGCCATACTATTTGTGTTATGAAAGATATATATTTGCGAAATAACTTAATAGTAGGAACAATTTTGTTGGACAATCCGACAATGCCTATTTTTGGCCATTTTGCAAATGCTCAACGGGGGGGGGGGTGTCCTTTGGTAAGGATAACATAATTTTATCCCCAGTTCATAACCAACACAATATAATAATTAGTAAATTAAAGGATATGAGGTAAAAATTATCAAATATTTTACCATATCATTTTTTGTTTTTTGCCCCCAAAAATACAAATACTAAATGAAAAGGAAGTAGCAATGAGTAAGAATAAAAAATTGTTAATTGCAATTGCACTAATGTCAATTATGCTAATAGCCATGATCGTGGGTATTATGGTTGTGATGGTTGCAGGCAATCAAAATGCTAAAGTGCAATTGAAGGTAAAATATCAAGTAAGTGATGTATATGTAGATATATCCGCTAAGGCATATATAGGTAGCAATGTGTATACTCTCAAGAATGGAAACTCAGATATATTGACATTATCTCCTATCAATATGAGTGGCGAACTTAATCAGATCGAAGAAGAACTAATCATGGATAGAGATAACTCTAAGATAATATATGAGTACAAGTTTACCAATCGATCCAAAACCATCCCAGCCAACATATCTCAGACCATAGAGAATGGTGGGGTAAAAGTGCCGGTAGATACTATCAACAACAATATATTGCTTACATATTCCTCTAGCACAGCCCAAAAGTATAATACAATATCATCCAGCAATACCACTCTTAACAGTCAATCATTATTACCCGAAACAACTAAGTATATCTATGTTATTGCATCTATCCAAGATCTTATGAAAGATGTATTATTTGAGGGAGAATTTGGCTGGACATTGACTAAGGCAGACTTAGTAGATAACACAACAGAGAATGTATCTGGCGGAACAATTATATCTGGCACAGACGATGCCAATGTAGTTAACAAGGACGAAATGGATAAGATAAACCTAGTCCTTGATTGTGAGAACGAAAAGCCTAATTATTATCCTCAGAAACCCAACAAATGCTTTACTGGTTGGTACACCAAGGACGAAAGTGGCAATGATATAGAAGTTGAATGGCCAGCACTTATAACATCTTCCACCAAGATATATCCTAAGTACGAGGATGAAACCCCAGGACTATCATACACCTACACAGGTGATGGTTATGCAATAGTAGGCGGATACAATGGTTCAACCGCTGATATATTTGTGCCAGATATCCACAATGACGGCACACATGGTAATGCCAAGATAACTAGTATTGCGGATTATGCTTTTCAAAATAACAGTAAAATAACTAATTTAACAATTCCTAACACTATAACCAAAATTGGCGCATATGCATTTGAACATTGTTCAAAGCTAAAGAGCATCTTTATCCCTAAAAGTGTGCTTAGTATAGGGACACGGGCGTTTAGTAGAGAATATGAAGTTGATACAGTTGTAGTTGATTCAGATAATCCAGTGTATGATAGCAGAGACAACTGTAATGCGATCAATGTTACAGGAAGTAACACTCTGATATTTGGATACAAAGACACTGTTATTCCCAACTCCATAACAACAATAGGTGCTTATGCATTCTATCATGTTAAGACAAGTGGAAATCTTGATATTCCTTATGGTGTCAAAACACTAGAAAAGAATTCGTTTTTTTGGTCGAAAATTGCATCGATTAGTATACCTAGTAGTGTAACAAGTATTGGAAACTATGCAATGTATGGATGTGAATATCTGGTGAATATTACTATACCTGCTAGTGTGACGAGTATTGGACAACATGTATTATCTTACTGTCCAAAATTGGAAAAAATATCTATTGAAAAAAGTAACCCAATATACAACAGTAATAACAATTGCAATGCAATAATTGAAACATCAACCAATACATTGCTTTATGGTTGTCAAAATACAGTTATACCAGATAGTGTAACAAAATTAAGTGAATACGCTTTTAGTTATTGCAAAAATATAACAGAAATTAAAATAAGCAAAAATATTATAAGTCTTAGCAACCGAACTTTTTCTGGTTGTAACAAAGTGCTTACAATAGCAGTAGATCCAGATAATCCAGTCTACGATAGCAGGGATAACTGCAATGCTATTGTTGAGACTTCAAGTAATACTTTGCTTGTTGGTTGCTCAAATACAATTATTCCTAACAGCGTTAGTATAATTGCAGATTATGCATTTGCTGGATTAACAAATTTAACTAGTATTAACATACCTGCTAGTGTTAAGAAATTAAGTTATACTTCTTTTTTTGAATGTGTGAACATAGATACATTTATTGTTGATCCTAACAACACAGTATATGATAGCAGAAATAATTGCAATGCAATAATTGAGACTGCAAGCAATACCTTGGTTAGAGGATGTAAAAATTCTACAATACCTAGCACTGTCACCGAGATTGGGTGTAGATCATTTTATTATGTTCAAAAACTCAATACAATTACTATCCCTAATAGTGTTAAAACAATAGGTAATTTAGCATTTAACACATGCTATGATCTTGCAACTATCTCAATTCCAACAAGTGTCACATATATAGGCAGTAAGGCATTTGAGGGATGTGATGCTTTGACATCTATAACTATATCCAGTGGTGTTAGTTATATTGGCAACAATGCTTTTGCTGGTTGCACCAACCTTGATAGTATTACATTTGCAGACCCTACAGGGTGGAAGCTCTATGATAGTGAAACATCTACTATTGGCGAAGAAATAGCTGTTTCTACAACCGATCTATATTATAATTCAACTCTACTTAAGGCTGTGTATAGTGGCAAGATCTGGAAGAAAGATTAGTAACAATATGTTATTGCCGACAATACAATTTTAACTTGCTTAAAATTTTACATTACATAAATACATTATGTAACATTAGAAAAATAAAAATAAAAAATTGTTTGTAAAAAAAACCGAAAGATCAATTTTTTCGGCTTAAAACTTAGACAAAACAAAAATGTCTATTTATAGCCATTTTTGTTTTTAACAGTAGCAATTATCAGAAATATTTCACTATTGACACAAGGTTTTTTATATGTTATACTTTGGATACTTTTAGGAGGATTCTTGTGGGCAATAAAAATTTTACAAACATTAGTGTTATCGAAAACTTTATATTAGGCGGTGCATTTACACCTTCTGTACTTGGTAAAAATTTACAACAATTGAGAGATGCAAGAAAGACTTTTTATAACAATTTATTTGATGAATTAGCAAGTGGTGATTATAGAAATGAATTTTATGCCGAATATAAAAATTACTGCGATTTTAATAGAGATTTAATTTGTTCCAATAAATTACCAAACGCAATTTTTTGTAGGTTATTAGATAATTTTTTGAATGATTATGATATAGTTAAACCGGTAGACAATGATAAATTTTGTTATAAAACTACATTAGATACTTTAGATTCTGTTGGAGCTCATGTAATAAATTCAAACAATGCTATAAAAAATTATCAACTATCAGGCATAAGGATGGCTAAAGATAATTTTATTGAAGATAATGAACCTTCTGAGCCATTAATTAAATAGTTGTGTAAATTTGTAATAATATTTGCTTAAATTTGACTAATTTTGGAATATGTTAGACAAATATCATACAGACAGATGCAGTCTTGACACTGTTACTGGAACTTCAAGTTTTTGTGGTTGTTTGCAACAAGATTATTTTGTCTAATTTTTAAACAATAAATACAAAAAAATGGCAACAATTAGCCATTTTAACTGATAATAAGTATTTTTGAAATGAATGTTTACTATAGTTTAAGCCGAAAGATTAATTCTTTCGGCTTTTTGCTTTTTAGTGACTGTTATATTGGTTTTTTTGTGTCGACTAATTTTTTTATTTTTTTTAATGTTGATTTTGCAGACTAATTACTTATTTTCTGTTTTAATTAACTTCTTGATTTCTTGTAGGTTCTCTAGCGTGAAGTCGTCACTATTAAGTTCGTTATATGCGTCCTTAAATGCTTTTTTGATTTCGTCAGTATAGTCCTTGCTACCTGCGACATCTTTCATGATTTCGGCTAGTCTAACAACTTCGTCTTTGGTTGTAAAATCTAGTTCGCCAATTATACGTTCGATGATATCAAATTTGAATACGTTACTATTTTTTGCCATAATTATAACCTCCATAGGCAAGATTAAGAGATTTGGAAATATTGTCATAACAATCAACTACAAATGCACCAAAGTCATCGTACTTTTTGCTAATAGTTGCAAAATATGTATCAATTAGTTCGTAATAATCTTTGATCTTCTTCAGAGACCCTTCTTTGACCTCTTCTGCAATATTGTAGATCAACTGCAGAATTGTATGATTACTGTTTTCAATCAAGTCAATGGCTGTGGATAAGATTTTACGCTCTTTTGGGTTCATTACGCCATCTTTCAATTCTTCTCGCTTGTTATTGCAATAGTCTTGAAGATTGTCGATCCGCTTGTCTTTTAGGGCAGTTTTGATACGCCTAAGTGTCTGGGAGAAGTTCTCAAAGTATGTCATCTCTGTCATGCTAGTTGCACTAGCCATAAGATCCATACTGTCCTCGTATCTATCTTCTAGATACAGTCCCAGTTCGGTCTTGATTATTTGGTACATATCCGATTGAAACACATTTTTGGTCTCAATCATATCTTTGGTTTGGTAGTTGTATTTTTCGTTCATTATTATATCCTTCATAAGCAAGTTATTTTGGGGATAGCCTATATAGGTTTTAAGCTTTTGCTTGATGGATAATAGCAATATCTCGATGTTGTTATGTCAACCACTATATATATTTTACACTATTATCCCACAAAATACAATAGGCAATTTTCTATTTTTTTAGTCTTCTTGTTGCAAAATTGCAAATAGGCTGTAATCAAATTGATTTAGCTTTACTTTTTTCTTCTTAAGGGTTCTTCTTAGCAGTGCTTCGCTATGCGACATTATCTCTCTGTATTTCTCTGATATTTCGCCAGTAAGAGGGTATTTCATAGAGAGAGTATTTTTCTTTCTAATTGTCTTAAGTGCACTTTTTTGCGTTAATTCGAAATTATGGTCGTTATTGATCTTTTCAATCTCTTCATCGGTTAGTATCAAGTTGCCCATACGTATACGCAGTTTCAAGCCCACTTGTAGTGAGTTAAGATCCCTGCCATCCTCGGTGTACTTGGTGATAAGATGCTCTACATACGCATAAGGGGTACGAAGAGATAATCCTATTGGATTTAGGTTTTCGTTTAAGTTATCTATTTGTACTTCATTTATGACTAGATCGCCCGAATTGATGCGTTTTTGAAGCCTTAATAACATCTGTGTCTTGACGTTGACATCCTCGGTCTTTAGAAGTTTGTCGATATATATTTTGGCTTTGTTGTAATTTTGAACCTCTAGTATTTTCTGTTTTTCTTTTTCTTCTTCTGGGGTCAAAATCTCTTCCTCTTCTTCCTCTGGCTCGGTCGCAGGGCTATCTTCTTTGTCCTCTTCTTCATCCGTTTCTGGAGTGACCATGTATAGCATGTCTTCTGGGATGTGATCCATGATAGAACCTGCTACTAGATTGTCAATATCTTCATTGATGCCATCCTTGATGTAGTCGGCTAGATTGATTTCATCCTCTAGATCAGGGTTGTCAGAATTGTAGTAGATATATTCGGTCAATCTAGATATCTGCTGGGTTAGGGCAAAGTGTTTGATAGTATTAAGTGATATGTCGCCAAATTCTAGCACATTTTTATCCAATTTCATGTTGCCGCGGCTGGTTACATAGAAGTCATCCAGCAGGTCGTAAGAGGTGGTGTTTTGCCAGTTGGTTGCTAGATCCATTTGTGCCTCCAGAGGCATATTGATGATCTTGCGTTGAACGTCAATAGGAAGTATTGGTTTTAGATCTTGGGTCACCAATATGCCGTGAAATAACTTGCAACTATCTAACTTGTCGTATAGATCGATAGACTTTAGTGTCTTGATATAGTAGAACTGTGTCATGATCCTAGTGTATAGATCCAGTCGGTTTTTTGCCTCGATACTTTCGCTATTGTGATATATGCCCATTGCGATGTCTGATAGACGCCTTTTTACAGCATTTTTGTCATTTGGTTTATTAAATTCGTTGCTAAGGACTGTGTCTAAGAAGTCACTAATGAAATATTGTTCGGTTGCAATTATATCGTTCTGATATTGTTTTAGTAATCCATTAACCTTGTTGTATAGGTAGATAAATGCGGTGCTTTTGATTTCCGGAAATTCCTCTTCTATTCTTTGGACAAACAGTTTTTCGGCAGAAACAACGTAGTTTTTTATTCTGTCCTTATTCTCTAGTATGCGGAAATAGTTGTTAATTTCGGGCAAATGTAGGCAGTATTCCAACTCTTTACACATTTCCATTTTGGCAAAAGTGATTTTTGCTTTCATTAAGATATCGTTGGTGTAATTGGCACGATCAAGATCGTAGAACACACCGCTCGATTTGAAATCCTTGTAAGTAAATGATGACAAAAGTTTCATTTGGATAAAGTTGATATCATCACTGCTTGTGTCTGGATAATTATCTAGATATAGGGTTAGATAATCTTTGACAATTGTGTTGATGTTTGCATTTTTGTGCATAGCCTTGAACTTAACGAACTCGGTGCTTAATGCTCCGGGATTTTTGTTAATATAGTCTTGGGTAAAGGTCGCAATATTTAGTAGAGATGACTTGTAACTAGGGTCGTTAAGTAGGATGTTTTGAAGAGTGTCAACTTTGACATCGTCCCGAAATATATTGTCACGATCTTGTCTAGAGTAGATTATCTTGAAGATAAAGTTCTTTTGGATCTTAGCAAGGGTGTCGTTGTCGTTATATTTTTCGGCAATTTTTTCTTTGTTATCCTTGGCTTCTTTTTCGTACATTTTGATTTTTTCAACCAAAATGCAATCGTTGTATATTATGCCTAGCGTTAGGTTCTGGTAAGCATCAAACTTCCTTAGTTTTGCATATTTGCGGTGGATCTTTTTTTGTAAAGCAGTATTGGTGTCGCTGGCATCAAAAGTATTGGCTAGGGCGTTGCGGTATGCTTGTATATCTCGCTCCAGTAGCATAATTTTGATACGGATGAAATTAAGTCTATCAAATGCTCTATCCACATCGTCTGTGTCCGACTTGGTTCGATACAATATGTTTTTTAGCCTCATAAATCTATCTTTGGTCTTGTTGATAAGGTGCTTATTGTATCTGACGGTTATGTATTTGGACATAAAAGGAAGACTTCGCACAGTATTTTGTGTGAAGAAGTCAAAACTTTCTTGGGTGTATACTATTTTTTTTCTTTTGTCTAGGGTTGCACTGCATTTGTAATATGCCTGCTTATTTGCCTTCAATAGATTTTTCATATTTGATCCATTTTTCCTTAAATTTGTACACACGCTAAGCGGTTTTGCATCCAAACTGCAAAACTAGACACTTAGACATTATACTATTTACAATAGTATTCTATCATATATCACAAAAAAAACAAATTATATCCCAAGTATTTGTAAAGTTTTATAAATGCTAAAAAATAAAAAAATATGACGATTGTCATATCTTTTTTGTTATTATTATTCTTTATTCTCTAGGATGTTGTAGATGTGTGCCATGAATTCTTCTTGGGTTATTTTGCCTTCTGCTTTTAGAATTCGCAGTTGTGCTATCTTTAGGCCTGCTTCTTGTATTGCAGGGTCTTTGATTTCACTCTCGGAGAAACCTGCTTTGGATAATGCCTTGTTGATAGACTTCTGATATGCTGTTAGTGCGATTGTGGATGCAATGTTGAATGCAAATGGGATAACTGCCAATACACCTAGTAGGCTGAAGTTCATAATTAGTTGTGCTACCGAAAATATTGGGATAATGAATAGTCCTGAAATCTCTCTAAAGCGGTCAAAATTGTATAGTGTCATATATACTCGATAGAAGTATTGGTTGGTAAAATATCCTACGCATGATGCTAGCATAATTTGGGTAGAACCGCTAAGTAGGTTAAGAAGCCCAAATCCAGCAAAACTTTGCACCTCTGCTATTACATTTACAACAAATGGGATATTGAATAATGTGCCAACAAAGGCAAAAATGCAATACGCCATTAGAAGCAAACTAAGGATCATATTAAATCTAAAATAAATTTTCAAAAATTTTCGCATTTATTTGTCTTATCCTTTTACAAATACTAGTTAAAATAGTATTTTCATCGATATTTTTATCATAAATATGTTATTTTGTCAAGTTTTAGTGACTAGTATCATTGATGTTTGGTCAAAATGTATAGAAAATATACAAGGAATATACGCTTATGGATAGCGGTGCGAGGGTTTTCTTGCCAGCAGGCAATAGCGTGCTGGCAAGAAAAAAGATCCCTCGAGGGATCTCGAGGGATCGACAGACATCTTGACCTTTTTGGGTGTTGTCCCAAAAAAATAGTCAAGATGCCTGTCCTCGCACCGCCTTATACAGCAACGCCTTTGATGGTCATAATTGTAAGGAATGCCATATAAGCAATGTATATTGCAATTAGGGTAAAGCCTTGCCAACGATAAGTCCTCTGCTTAATGCATAGAGGGATCAAGAATATTGCACATGATACAAATGCAACTGGGATACTAACAACTAGTGTCCAGAACCCTATAGGAAGTCCTTGTGAACCCGAAATAAGGGATGAAACGCCCAATATTAATGCTACATTAAGTATATTTGCACCTACAATGTTGCCATATCCAAGGGTGCTATTTTTCTTACGAATTGCAGTAATTGTGGTAACCAGTTCTGGTAGAGATGTGCCTATTGCGACAATTGTTAGACCAATAACGGACTCTGGGATGTGTAGGCTAGTTGCGATTGCTGTAGCGCTCTCAACCAATGCGTATGCACCCAGTCCGACCATGAATGCACCGATGATAAATATGGTGATTAGTTTGCTATATTTTTCTTCCTTGATTGCCTCAGTCTCATTTTCTTTTGGCTCAGGAACTTTTGTTTCTTTCTTCTTATTAATATCTATCTCGACATTAACTGCGTTCTTCATATCTTTCTTGGCTTCGGTTACATTTGCTATCATAAATACTGCGAACATAACTAGTAACATCAAGCCCTCGAACAAGTTAATTTGTCCAGCGACTTGTCCATCTTCGATGCCTATGCTAAAGACAGCACATAGAGCAATAACAAATAGAAGCATGTAGTTCTTGAAATTAGATTGTTTCTGCTTAAGTATTGTTGGCATAAACATAAGCGAAATTGCACAAATAAGGGATGTGTTGCAGATAATACTTCCTATTGCGTTGCCTATTGCTAGGTCGAAAGATCCCTTGATAGATGCGATTGAACTGACGATTAGTTCCGGTAGGGTGGTTGCAACCGATACAATGGTTGCACCGATAATCATTGGTGGTATCTTAGACTTGGTTGCAATCTTGCTGGCTGAGTCCACAAATATGTCACCACCTTTGATAACTAGTATCAATGATACTATAAATAATGGTATGGATATGTATAGTTCCATTTCTATCTCCTATATTTTATTTTTTTATCAAAATTTGTTGCCTAGTTATATTAATCTCTAACTTCTTCGTCTAGGTATGTTGCTTGCATGTCTGCCATATGAAATAGTAGTGCTGTAGGGAAAGCGTAATATGCAGGGCCAAGACTATAACTGCCCCCTCTGATCCTAGTGTCCATAGCACCCATGTGCCAATTGATTGCCATTGCTTCCTCTCGTGTCAGTTTCATAAAACTGGATATTATATACACACTTTTTTCACCATGACCATAAGGAAGACTATCGTCTACGCTGTAATATGGCTTTTGCACCCAGTTGCCATCCACCTTAACATTGCGGTAGTCTATCTTGTAAAAGTCTACCTTGCAGATGTCGTGCAATAATCCTATAATAGTTGCACTCTCTAGCGAAATCTTGCTTTGCCAATCATCACCATATTCGCATGTTAACAATCTAATAAATCGCTTGTATGTCTTGATCGAGTGTTCGCACAATCCGCCTTCGTAGTTAGAGTGAAACTTGCTACTAGCAGGTGCTGTGAAGAAGTCGGAACTCTCTAGATATGCTAGCAGTTGGTCAGAGCCACTACGCTTGACATTGTCGGTAAATATTTTTTTAAATTCCTCTTTTGTTGTCATTATTTACTCCGTTTTATTTTGTTGTCACCATAATATTGATAATTGTTTGATCTATGGTGACATTGATTACACAAAATATAATATCACAACTTGTCCATCTCTGCCTAATAAATATTTGCACTATTTCAACAATAAACTATACATAATGTTATTTTTTGTGTAGTAAAATGTAATATGAGTACAATTATTATTTATTCTATTATCGCAGGTGTTGTTGGTACAGGTCTAGGTGGGTTAATTGGTGCAGTTGTTGGTAAGAAAAGTGACAAGATTATTAGCATAGTGTTAAGTATTGCTGGAGGTGTGATGCTTGCCGTTGTGTTCTTTGATCTTATCCCACAGTGTACAGCATTGAGCAATAACAATATGTTGATTTTGTTGGGTCTAAGTATGGGGATACTAACCATGATTATTCTTAATGCAATTGTTGAACATTTTGACAACAAAGTCAAGGTCACAATACTTGCATTGCAACATAACAAAAATAATATAACGGATCGAAAAAAACTAAAAAGTGCAGGTATATTTTTTGCTCTGGCGATTGCTATACACAATGTCCCAGAGGGACTTGCAATAGGTGCAAGTGGTGCTGTTAATATGTCGCTAGGACTAACTATGGCAGTGATTATATGTGTGCATAATATACCCGAAGGTATGGCAATTAGTCTGCCTCTAGTTGCGGGCAATGTAAGCAAATGGAAGGCAATCTTTGCTAGCATAGTTGCTGGTGCAATGACAATTCTTGGAGCGGTTATTGGTGTAATAATTGGCAGTGCTAACGATGATACAGTGTGCCTATCACTTGCTTTTGCGGGAGGTGCAATGCTTCAAGTTGTATTCTGTGATATGATCCCTAGTGCGGTGCGGATGGACAAAAATAATGTGTCATATTATTGCATAATTATTGGCGTATTGTTAGGCTTTGTGATTAACTTTTTGGTGTAAAAAATTAAATAAAAAATAACCAACAAATTATATTATTTTGTAGGTTATTTTTCTTATGTTCTTATTATGAAAACTATCTACTATTTAATAACACAAAAAAATTTTTTATATTTATTTGCGTTTTTTTAACAATATACAAAAATTATAAAATTTCTATAATAAATGACACAAAAAATATATATTTTGTCAAAAAGTATATATTTTGTAACAATAAATTAAAGATAGCAATTATATTGATTCGAAATATCTAACAAGATTTTTTTGTGCACTTTCGGTTTTGGCATACATTATCCATCTTATTTGTGCAATATTTTTGCAATGGCCTTCACTATCTTTTTCTAGAGTTAGATTGATCATATCCCCCTCGGACAGCCTAGTATATATTGGTTGCTTAGTTGGGTTGTTGTTGATTATTGCGTACTTGACGCTAAAGCCAAAATCTTTGTGAATTTTGAATGCAAAATCGAGCACTGTTGCACCTTCTGGCAACACTATTGGCTCTCCCGATCTAGTATTGACTGTGATGTAATTATTGCTTACTTCGTCTGATGCATCGTCTAGGAAATTTAGATCTATTCCGGCACTAGTTCCGTTACGATAAGTTAGATAATCTTTCAGGTTAAACACAAATAATTGGAACTTGTTTCGGTGCATATCGGTTATTACTATGTAGTTGCGATTAGTAAATTTTTCTATGCCGTATCCGGTGATTTTTACTCCCAATTGTTTTTGTTCAACAGCAAGAAATTTGAAGATAAAATCATTGATTTCTTTTTGGCTGGAAGTGCTGTTTATGGTTATGTATAACTTAGTGATTGGAAACTTATTTAGATAACTTTGTTTGATGTCTTTTAAGTTCTTGGTGTACATAACTTCGCTTATTAGGTCAAAGGTTTCTAGTTCGGTGCAAGGCTTAATTGATACCTTGTGCAGGTCGTTATTTTTCTTGCCTTTCTTAAGATATCTTGTTAATGCGTTAGTGAAATTGGATGTTAGTTCGTTGAAATTTTTTCGATTGTAATTGAAGAATTTTGTGTATATTTTTTCAAAACCAACCATCTCATCTGCATGCAATATTTTGAAGCACTCGTTGGATATCTGACGATAGAACCAGAATGATTTTAATATATGTATTATTGGCATTAGCCACTTTTCTGTTTCTTTGATTTTGGCAAGTTGCTTGTATCTGGCAAAGCATCCAATAGTCTGGAGGTTGTTAAGTCTATCAGCAAATTTGATATAGAAAGCAAATAAGTTTTCTTTGCCTATAGTGATTAACTTTTTGTAAGTCTGTGACTCTTCGATAAATTTTGGGAAATCGTCTTCGCTGTATTTATTGAAGTCAAGTTCGATTGCGGTTACTGCGTCAACTATTTTTGCAATGGTTGGGTTGAAATCTTTTTTCATTTCTTCAATCGTGTATCCGCAGTCTTCTACTGTATCATGCAGTAGTCCTGCACATAGCACGTTGATATCGAAGTCTAGTCTGTTAAGGATCTCGGCTACTTGGACAGGGTGCAGTATGTATGGCTGACCACCTTTTCGCACTTGTCCGTCATGCAATCTTTTGGCAAAGTCATATGCTTTGACAAATAATCCTATATCTACACTTTGTTTTCGTTTTAGATCTTGGACGATTTTGTTGTATATTTCTTCGTAAGTAATTTCCATATTATACTCCTATTTCGTCTTTGATGATACGATAGTAGTCATCATCTTCCATATTGGATACTTTGGCAAAACGGAACATATTGGCATCAATAAGATCGGATACGATTGCGTTAAGGCTGTTTTCCACAATCTTTTTCTTTTGGATAGATGTTAGGTCGTCTTTCAGTGTTTCGTTATTAATATATAGGTTCTTGAACAAATTGATAAGTTGTTCGGCTTCGGTTTCGACATTGATATCACTTACGCCTAGTGCTAGCATGTTATATATTTCGCCATCGGACACTTTTAGGATATATTTGCTTAGCAAAACAAATTGCACACAAGGCATGTGTTCTCTTCCTCGGCTAACGGAGTTGCCTGTGCCGAGTCCGCCTAGATAGTTGTTGTTGCTAGGTGGGTTGTTAAGGATAATTAGGCTTTGGTCATTAAGCGACTCGCTCTTAAGATAGATAAATATCTGTTTGTCACTGGCCTCTAAGTTGCCTAGATATAGTTGGTCGCCTGCTTTATGAATTGATTCGATCTCGTCATTTGTTTTGCATTCTTCTAACGAAATCTTAAATTCTTCGGCATCGTCTCTGTTTTTGATAAAGTTTGCCATAACACTTAACTTCCCAGTGTTTTTGTCTTCCATAACGCTAAGCACGGCATATTTTAAGGTGTTTTTGGAATAACTGCTGACTTTGCCCTTATATTCTCCGCTATTGTAGAAATACATAATGTATGAACCCACAAATCTTTCCATCTTGGCATTGTATGTAGGGTGCGTGTCGATTTTTTTGGACAAATCCGACTCCAACATGTCATCTATTTTGTATCCATACAATTCTTTTAGTTTTATAAGAAAATTGACGCTTGGTTCAGCTTTTTGGTTGATATAATTGTTAAGCGTAGCACAACTTATATCGGTTTTTTCGCTTAAGCCTTTTTGTGTTAGGTTATTTTCTTGCAAAATAAACTTTAGATTCTGATTGAAAATATCAAATTGGTTATCTTTGGTCATGTTTAACTCCATATAATATTAAAAATTAATATATATTAACATATATTATGGTTCTATAGCAATTATTTTGAACTTGTATTCAATATTTTAAATTATAATTTAATATTTTGAATAAGTGCGTGGTATTGTGGATACAAAATTTTGATATAGGTGGTGCAAAAATATTGTTATATGGTTATCTCTGTGGTACAATATGGTTGTAAATAGGAGATTTTGCCAATGAAGAAAAAGAAAAAAATCGTAGCGTTGATATATGATTTCGATAACACATTGATCAATTGTGACATGCAGAATATAACCCTTGCTAAGGAATTGGCTGGCAGTGTTGAGGCTTTCTGGGCTAGAGCCAATGGTTTTATGATCGACAACGATGTGGATGAAGTGTTATCTTATCTGTACATGTCTAATGTTATGGCAAAAGAAAAGGGAATTAAGTTCACTAAAGAGTATCTTGCGGAGCATGGAAAAAAGATAAATGCATATTTTGCAGGGGTTGAGACATGGTTTGATAGGATCAATGCTTATGCGTCAGACATGGGGGTTGAGTTGAAGCACTATGTTATCAGTGCGGGCTTTCAAGACATGGTGGATAACTGCTCTATTGCCAAGAACTTTGAGAAAATATTTGCGTGCAGATATGTATATGATGCCAGTGGCGAAGTTTTGTGGCCTGCATATGTTGTTAATTATTCGCAAAAAATACAATATATAGCAAGAATAAGAAAGAATTTAACCGAAAATTTGCGAGACTCTAAGGGTGTTAATACCAAAGTTGGCAAAAAAGATCAATATATATCCTATGATAGGATGATATATCTAGGTGATGGTGTGACTGATGTGCCTGGCATGAAGATGATCAAGCAGATGGGCGGACATAGTATTTGCGTATATGACAAGACCAAGGAGTCTGCTAAGAGACTGCTTAGAGACAAGCGTGTAGATTATGTAGTGCCTGCCGATTATACCGAAGGAAGTTTACTTGATAAACGAATAAAATATATAATAAAAAATATGAAATAATTGAGTATGTATCCTATAGTTGCTTAATTGGTTGGATGTATACTAACATCGTGTGTGACAAAAATACAAATACGAAAAAGGATGATATGAATAATGATACAAAGAGGAATAATTGTGTGGGATAAGGAAGGTCAAAACTGGAGTGAAGTTAATTTCGATAATCCCGAAACTGCTTATGATACTCATCGAGATTTTGCCAATGATTATATTGCACAAGACAAAGAAAGAATGTTGTCTTACAAAGAGTATAAGAGAGAGATAGAGAGAAATCAAAATAATCCAGAGTTTAGTCAAGTGCTTGATCCAGTAGATTTTCTTTTGCAATACTATGGCTGTGTTAAAATAGGCAATAAGATTGATGAAAATACAAGATTTTTGTTGTACTATAATCAATATGATAATTTCAATACTACAGATATGGGAAAAAAAAGAAATGAAATTATAACATCCTATAATGCAAGAGGTTATAGACAAGAGAGAAGCGGAAGAATGTATGTTCCAGATTTTGTCTACGACATGCAGATGGAGGACAAACTTTTTGAAAAATTAAGTGTGAAAGATAAAGAAAGTGACAGAGATATGGAAAGATAGAACTATCTTCTATTTTAATTAGACGGTTTATTAAGTTAAGAATATATAATAGTCGCAGTAAATAAATTTTTGGATAATGGATGCCAAGATATTTGCTGTGATTTTTTTTGTTTTGTGGGGGATATTATTGCACTTATAGTTATTGTTATAGTTATTGTTATAGTTATTGTTATAGTTATTGTTATTGTTATTGTTATTGTTATTGTTATTGTTATTGTGTCGAAAAATGTCGAAAATATAAAATCAAAATAGCAAGTCTTTGTTATACATGTGTTGATGTGTGGTCAATAATAAGGCTAGTGAAGAAAAAAGGAGAGATGGATGGCTACAAAAATAAAATTGATATTAAAGATACTAACACTAATTGTGATGATGGTTGCAGGCGTTGGGATGTGCATTGCTTGTGACGAAAGCGTGAGTGCAACGGATTACTTGCGTATACATATAAGAGCAAATTCTAATAGTGAAGAGGATCAAAATATCAAATATAAGGTTAAGGATAGGGTTGTTGAGTATCTTACTCCTAAGGTTGCAGAGTGTGGCAGTCTGGATGATGTAAAAAGAGTAGTAAATAATAGCAAAATTGAAATAGAAAGCATCGCAGACATAGTGCTTAGAACTGCAGGATTTGATTATACAAGCAGTGTAAAAATCAATAACGAATATTTTCCGACCAGGGCTTATGGCGAGGTAACCTTGGAGGCTAATTTCTATGATGCGATAGTCATCAATTTGGGCACTGGCAAGGGAGATAATTGGTGGTGTGTTGTGTATCCACCACTATGTTTCAAAGAGACTAATAATGTTGTTTATAAAAGTAAAATTTTGGAAATAATAGACAAGTATTTTGGATAGAAAATGTAGTAAATAATAAAGGGCAAGAAATTGAAAAAAGTAAGAGTAAAAGAAGGTAAGGTTTTTGTTATTATTGCAATAATTGCAGTGGCTGTAATAGGGGTGTTAATGCTTAGTTTTTTTGCAGATCTTAAGGTACAGAGAGATGTGGTTATAGCCTATAGTGAGAGTGAAACTATACAGATACAGCAGAACTTGAAAGAGTTGGGATATTTCAACGAAGAGGTTACTGGATATTATGGAAATATAACTAGGCAGGCGGTAAAAGATTTCCAGTATGATTATGGCTTAAGTGTGACTGGAGAGGTGGATGGAGCAACTGCTTCCGCTCTTGGCATACACCTAGGTGGGCAACAAAGTAACGATCTATATATACTAGCAAAATGTATCTATGCAGAAGCTAGAGGTGAGGTGTATGTAGGCAAAGTCGCGGTTGGTGCTGTTGTGCTAAATAGGGTGGCTAGTCCAGATTTTCCCAACACAATTTATGGCGTTGTATATCAACCTTGGGCATTCACTTCGGTCAGTGATGGACAGATGAATTTAGAGCCAGATGATACTGCTTATCAGGCGGCGCAAGATGCTCTAAATGGTTGGGATCCAACGTATGGATGCTTGTATTATTACAACCCAGCGGTTGCAACTAGTAGTTGGATATTTAACAGAAAGACTGTTGTTGAAATTGGCAATCATGTGTTTGCAATATGATAAATGTTGACATATATTAACAATATTTTGACAAAAAGTGAGGGTATAGTGTCAAAAAAACAAATTATAGAAAACTATAAAAATGTATGGATTGCGTTTGTAATAATGTTGTTGTTGCTTGCTAGTGTGTGTATTATTCTTGCTGTAATGGTGGATCGAAATAAGGGGTATATGCGATCGCTGGAGTCGCAATATCAGAGAGCATATATGGAATTAATAGATAATGTGGATGACATAGAAGTAGACTTAAGTAAGGTGGTTGCAACGACCAATCTAGTTAGTCAACAGAAGCTACTGCAAAGCATCAATCTAAGGTGTGCAATGGCTAGTTCTAATATTGCTAATCTGCCTATTGACTCGGCTAGTCTAAGCAATGTCAATACATTAATTAACAAGATTGGTGGATATGTATTTAGTTTTATTGAATCGGAAAAATTGATGGGTGAAGCTGAGTTAAAAAACATTGAAAATCTGCATCAAAGTGTATCAATTGTAAAGTATGATCTTAACAAGGGGCTAGAAAAAAATATAGCACAAGCGGATAGTATTGTTGATACATCAAACAAGAAAAGTGACAACAAATTTACTGCTGGATTAGTCAATGAAGAAATGTCATATTCGTCCATCCCATCACTTATCTATGATGGCCCTTTTTCAGAAAGTGTTATTAACAAAGAACCTAAAGAATTGAGGGATGTTGTAGATGAAAATACTGCTAGGCAAAATGTGTTATCGCTAAGTAATATTTGGGGTGATTTCGACATAGATTATCTAGGTGTAACTGATGGGAAATTAGCAACCTACAATTACAAGATTTCGTCTGGCGAGTGGGAGTTATATATTCAAGTTTTGCAAAACGGTGGCATACTGTTGTCTGCTACTGGTTATGGTGATTACAAAGGGGATACGATAGATAAGTCCGAGGCTATTAAGATGGCAAAAAATATAGCATATCAATTTGGCTATGGAGATATGGTTGAAGTGTGGAATCAGTTAGTGGGAAACGTGTTATATATCAACCTTGCATACACAGAGGATGGAGTAATATATTATGGTGATCTTGTCAAGGTTAAGATAGATCTAGCAGGTGGTGAGATAGTAGGCTGGGAAGGAAGCAATTATGTGTATAGTCACCATGATCGATCGAATTATGTGTCCGCACTTGGACTGAGTGAAGGGCAGAAGTTGTTAAGCCCTAGTCTGAAGGTGATAGAGCGAAACTATTGTGTGATCCCAAACGAGTATGTCGGCGAAAGTGATGCATATGAATATGTATGTGAATGCTTGGGTTACACATACTATGTATATCTAAGTTCTACTGATGGACAAGAACTAAATATATTACGTGTTGTAGAGACCAATAATGGAGCTTTGTTGCAGTGATTAATAGTGTAACCAATCAGTATTTGTTTTGTATGAAATAATTTTTGCTAAAAGTTATACACACAGGGTGTGGAAAAGTGTGATAATGGCATCTCAAAGCTATGTGGAAATGTGGATAAGTGGTGTGGCAATGTGGATAATTTATTAAATGTGTAATTTTTTAATTTTAATTATGGTAGAAATTTCTACCATAATTAATTTTTTTGTCAAAATTAAAAATATATTGTAAAAATTTGACTGCAAAAGGATAGATATATATAATATTTGTATACTACAAAAAAGTTATTTTTTTGTTTTGTTATAATTTACGCTAATTAACAAAAAATACGTTTGAGGAATGAAATTATGAAAAACATTTTGGCTAGATTAAAAAAGATATTCTGTATCATGGCTATCCTGTGTTCGGGATTGCTAGTTTCTTGCTCCTGTGGCGGAGGGCCTTATGACAACATGAAGTTGAAGAGTGTTTCATTAGTGAAGTTTGCTGAGACACAGAGTAATGTTGTTGTTGAAGATAACGGAGGGCAAGTTATTATAGACTCCAGCGGAGGATCTACGGCTAACTACTTCTATATCGAGGCGGTGGTTGAAGGTTATACGGGCAACAGAGAGGATGTGCTTAGTATCAATACTGCAATTGGTTACGAAGTGTATGCTAACTTTGTTAAGTATGAATACGCAACCAAAGGTGGAGATAGAATAGTAAGAGCGTTGTTTGAAGCGAAAGAAGGGACGGAGTGTTTGAAATTTGATATAATTTCGCTTGAAGGAATGCTGACATCTTCGTTCGAAATTGAGATAGTCAATCCAATAGAAGATTTTAATTTCGTCAATAGTAGTGTTCCGGTACTAAAGGGTATGAATAATACTATATACGAAGCTTCTAAGACCTCAAAGTATGTTACATATATTCCTAGTAAAACTACTCAAAGAAATCTTAACCTATACTTCAGCAATGCTGATCTAGATGGAAATGGCTTAGATTTCATTAAAGAAGTTGAAAATACTGTAAATATTGCAAACTACACACTAGACTCTTCTGAAACAAGGCTGATGTATGATGGTGAAGTTGTGCTAAGTATAGTCAATGGTGTTCTTAAGACAGGTGTAGGGGACAAAGTTCCTAAGAGGTTTACTCTATCTGCAAGCATAATCAAGGTTGATGGTGACAAGATCGAAAAGAGTGTAGAAGTTGTTGTACTTGATCCAATTGAGTTGGATAGTCTGATAGTAAGCAACAGATATGCGGATGAAGAAAGCAAAAAAGAAGTTCATGAAGAGTTAGTTGTGGAAGATAAGGGTAGTGATTATATCAACTACAGGATGTATCTTCCTAACAATATTGATATTAAACCTCAATACAAGAAAGCAAATGTAATGTTTGGCTATGCTGATACTACTGGTGGTATTACGATTAGGAACACTGCTGGTGCAGAGGTTATGGCATATAACTTGCTGAATACCAGCAATGCCAATATATATTCCAACAAGTATTCTATAGAGAAGTTGTCGGATGAGTCGGCGTCTATAAGATGTGTATTAGACAATGATTATTATGAAATATCTCATACTGTATCAATCAGTCATGATTACGAATTGCTGTTTAGAGTATATTACAATGACTTTGCTAATTTCTTTGATGGCGTAAAGATAAAGATTACAATTGATGTTAGATCATATCCAGACAAGATCAAATTGTCTGACCCATCGACATCGGAAGACTTAACCGATTATCTGACTGTATACAAAGATTATTATACATCGCCAAATGGTGCACAAGTTAAAGCGGTTGTTGTTGCAGATGATGATATATATTCTTCTGGTGAATTAACAACAGCAACATATATTGTGGATATATTAGACGGAGATGTTAATGTAAATGATAAAGGTTATGTTGTAGTGTCTTATCTAAATAACGGAACGGAAATTGAACTTGGTTCAACCGCTGTGACCAGTGGGTCAGTACTTGTATTTAGAGTGAATAGTGAAAAATATCTAAAAGACATAGCCAATAGGTTGTTGACAGTTGTCTTTACTAGTCGTATCCAAGCCAGTGGACATAAAATTGTTAAGAAAATAAGTCTAAACTATATCAAAGACACAATCGGTTGGAATTCGACCGATCTAGGAACGCTATATGTTGCATATAATGAAAATAATGTATACAGTAGCGATGCCGAAGCTAAAGGCGATCGTCAAAACTATGCTACAATTCCACTAAGCAATTGGGCTACTTGGGCGGGCAAGAGCAGTAATAATTATCAAGAGTTTTTGCCAATAGCGGGAAATATTGTAAAGAATGTTGTATTCCGAGTATCAGATAGAACATATAATAAGCCAGTAATAAAATACAATAATGCAGGAAAGAATAATTATCTTCATATTTCTGATTGTAACTATAATGACGGACAATTATGTTCTCCAAAGTTGAATTTGTTGTTTAATGGATCTAACCTAGGCAGTTGTGTTATTGAGATGATTTTGCCAAATGGTGCATCAACTAGATTTATATTGGTTGTATATTACAATCTGCCTGGTGATACATATTTGACATTGGCACAAGATTACCTTAACACTAAGATAACATCTACCCCTCAACAAGATGGAAATTTCGAGACAAAAATAACTAGAAATACAAGCAGGACGGATGTTACACCTATAGAGGTAGATAGATTGACTGCAATAGTAGGTGATAGACAATCGTTCAATGTGTCTCTTCCTATGGGTGCTGGCAAAGTAGTTAATACATTTACTTACAACGAGATTCCGGACGGAATGCAGATGAAGCTGACTAGTAGCAATCTTAACTGTGCAACAATTGATAGTAATGGTATTATTACTATTGATCGATTGCCTGTCAATAGCAATATTGTGGTAATGACAGTATATATAACAGGTAGACAGCAACTTACAGTCAAGGGAAACATTGATTATACAAGAACTAATGAGGGTTTTGTGAAGTACGAGGTTAAGATTGAGGTGCTTAATCCAGTACGTAATACAACTCTTACATACAATCGTAACACAATATTTACTCGTGATACTCTTAACAATGTTAATGAGGCAGGGCTAGCGAACACAGAGTTTTATAGCAAAGGTGTAATCTTCTATACTCTGCAAAATGTAAGCAATAATGGACTACTAAATAGTGATGATATTTCTTGGAATTTCTATAATGATAATAAATTGTTATTCACTATATGTAGAAAGAATAACAAGGCGGTTGCTACAATAAATGGCATGGAACTGTATCTAAATTATGGTACTGGAAGTGGTAGTGTATCAAAGGCTATAACTATCAACTCTAATACATTATTGAAAGATACAGTGTTGGATAATAATGTATCTGCTAGTGTATCCAATATATTTGCTAATGATACTATGTACATGCAGTACTTTAGATATGTCATGCGATATGGCAATGGATATATGATAATCAATATTGGTGTAGTAGATACATCGACAGATGCGTCTATCCAGAGGCTTGCAGTATGGGCAGATTACTACAACCAATCTACCAACCAAACAATCAATGTAGATGTGGATAAGTCTCTGCAATTGGATGTAGAAGCTGTGGTTAACCATGAGTATACCAACCTTAACAACTATACTACAGTTAATCGTATCCCTAAGACAGCATATTTATTTGCTAGAAGAAATAAGAGAATTGAAGAAATAACACCAATTACTCTTAACGGCGAAGTTAGATTTGATTTGCGAGAATTGACTGAGGGTGTAGATTATGATGTTGAGAACAATCAATATATCATGAAAGGCACTGAGGCAACTATCCAAAGAATTAATTATATCTTGCAACCTAATGATATTATATCTAAGGATGATATCAATATTAATAGAGAGATTGTTGTAATCAATGGCTCGGACAAGATAGAGGTTGAGGTAGATACTGTTAATCAGATAATAACAATCAAACTTGTCAAGTTGGATGCTTTGTCCAAAGCAAACTATGTTACTCCTAATCTTACAATCAAGTTAAAACCTAAAACTAGCCAGACTGGTGCGGGAGAATTTGATGAGAAGAAGGGCAAGGGTGCAACTATTAAGGTTGTGGTGGAAGATGGAACAATAGATAGTCCATATAGTATTAAGAACCAAAAGCAGTTGCAGGCTATCAACAGTGCATTAAATTCGCACTATGTGTTGGTTAATAACATCAATTTGGATGAGAACTTTACCTTGATAGGTTCAGCCGACAAGCCATTTACTGGTAGTCTTAATGGTGCTAAGACACTTATTAACGATGGAACTAATTACAGCATTAACAATTTTAGATATAAAGGTAATATCAATTGCTATAGCAATAATGCTGGTGAGCATGATGGCGTAGGCATATTTAGATGTGCCAAAGATGCTCAATTTAAGAATATCAATATTAACAACTTCAAGATGAGTGTAATCTTGAGCCATGACAACAATGCAGGTATCAGTTCAAAACAAATAGGTATTGGCGTATTGGTAGGATGGGCAGTTGATTGTAGATTTGATAATATCAATATTGATGATGGAAATGGCTTAGTAGATGTTGATGGCAAAATGGTCGATAGTTTGTCACAAAAATTTGCAAGCGAAGTTAATATTAATGACATTAATATGTCTTCTGGTGCTAACGGAATTAAAATCTATAACAATGGCTTGGATGACAAAGTTGTAGTTTATGCCGGTGGTGTGGCTGGTTCGATCACAAATCAAAACAATTACACGCAAGAAAACTTAATTGTAAAAATTGCTATGGCTAGTTACTATAATGGAGAAGTATCAATGGGCGGTGTCTTTGGTCAGACTAATAATGTTTCTTTGACTTATGATGCCGATACTAGTGGCATAACAACTAAGCATGCTGGTGCTAATGTAATTACTGTTATCAACCCACATAAGTATATAAGCTTAGCCAATAAGAAGTACGATGTATTATCTCGTGCTGAGAGTGTAGGAATAGGTGGCGTTATCGGTATATCTGGCAACACACAAGATAAAATCGAAAATGTTATTGTTAGATCAATAATATTTGGTAGGAGTTCGATTGGTGGTGTAGTTGGATACAATAATGGTGCAACGATTACTCGTGTCAAAGTTCTTCCAACATTAGTCGGAATTTCGGCAGTAGGTGGTGTTGTAGGAACTAACAATGGCGGAAATATATCTTATGCTAAGATCCAAAATATAGACAATCGTGACACATATTCTTATCTAAATAGTTCTATAATTACGCACACCAATGGCGGAATAATTGTTGGTAGTGAAGTTGCTAATTCAATCAACAGTTATAGTTACAACTCGGCATACTCTTATATCAATGCAGAGGCGTCTAAGGATGAGTTGTTATTTAATAAGTATCCAGAGTATAAATTCTTTGGTGATGTAGTATATCTTAAGTACAATGAAACAACAAAAATTGAAACAAAATATACAACAGTTGGCTTGAGTAATTCACAATTTGGCTTCAGCAACATAGTTGTAAGAACAATTGATGCAAATGATGTTGTTACAACCGAAAGATTGATTGTAACTAGCGATGTTACATCGGGTATATATGCAATTAATAATAGTGAAATTGAAGATAACGGAATTAAATTAAATGATAAATTAGATAATGTTATCAGTAATTATAAATATTATCAAATAACATATAGTGATGGAACTAAAAGTTATATCTTTGTAATAGATGAAGTTAAGAGTAGGCAAGAGGGTAGACTGGTTCTTACAGTCGATATCCCGCCAACTGAGATTGTTATTGCTAGACCAGACAATAAGGGTGGCAATGTATACAATGTTGAGACTGACAAGAAAGAGTATAGTATCGCTGTTACTTTGTTTGAATTGGCAAATGAGGATCTAGATGGCGATGGCACTATTTCTAGATCGGAGAGTATATATATTGATTATATCAAGGAAGTATTGAGAGCTAAGAGTAGATATAGTCTAAATGATCTAGTGTCAATAGGGGTACTCCCTAAGATTGTTGGAACAACAAGTATGATCTATGACATTAAGAGCCAAACAGGTGAAGTTGTCAAGATTGTTACTGGATCGGACAATAAAGTATATATCCAAGCGATCGGTTCGGGCACAGCGGTGCTAGAATTGACCAATCTATACAACAAAGATCTTAAGGTTATAATCAACATCCAGGTGGTTAGAAAGGTTGATGATATCAATCTATACTTGCTATCGGGCGAGAGTATGTCCAAGAACATTACTTTGGTGAAAAACTCTTCTAACAAGTTATATGTAGACTTCTTGTCATACTTCTATGATAGTAACGAAATCTTTAGTAGATTATTTGGCAACATTGACTTAGTGGGCAATCGTAGCAACAACATGGGACTAAGAATGTTTGTGTTAAGTGGCAATGGCGATATTGTTCACACTGTTACTGGTGGTGATATCAATAAGTACATAGAGGAAAATTACAAGAGTAAATACCAGATCAACAACCTTGAATTTAGTTATATGCATCTAAGTAGCAAGACAAGTGATAAGTATATGATATACATTGACTGTGACTCGGTTAACAATACATATATTTATGCTAAGAGCATAGTAGAGAAATTATCACTATATGTTGTGCCTTATGTGTTTACTGGCATTAGTTCTGCCAACAGAACTGACAAGGCGGTTATTCAATCGTTCTATAGTCTTAAGTATGAGACCAATGGTGTAGATATTGTGACAGACGACAATGGTGCATATATTGTGGATACTATTGCCGATGTTAACAACAATTATGCTAAGAATAGTGTAGGTGGCAACTTCAATATCAGGATAGTCAACGGAACTAAGAGCATAACTACGCTAGATAGTAGTTCTATCGGTTCCCCTAAGACTGCTAGTAAATTTGCTATTACAATATCAACTGATGATACTGACTCTAGATTGTATTTCTATATAAGCAGTGGCAACAGACAATATGAGTGGACAGGCAGAGAGAGAATAACCAAGATTGTATCAAGACTAGACAATAACTATTCGTTCTCGTACTTCATGAAAAACGACAAAGCGGTAATGCTACAAGATGTGTATGCTTATGCAGTAGACAAAGATAATTATCAGAATTTTGTTGCTATATTTGATAAATATAAGCTAATAATCAATGATATTGATGAAAATATAAAGGATGGTTCTTACATTACTTATTACTTCCAAGTAGAGGTGATGGAACAATACAAGTATGATTGTATCAACACAGAAGACTATTCGTTCACTTTCTTAACCAACATAGTTGAAGATAAAGAAGGTGCTAGCGAGAGCTTGCAGAGTGTAACAATAGACTATACAATGATCCCACAAGAGATCGAGAGTGTAGACATAAGACATTTCAGCGAAGTAACAACCAAGACTTATGATATCATTGGTGGTCAACAGACTGAAGGTTATGAGGTCAACCAGACACTTCCTAGTGATACAATCATTATTGGTCACTCGGGACTAATGCAGATCAACATCTATCCTGGATACTCCAAGATAGACTATGTTGAGATTACTAGTTCGGTTGTAGAGCAGGTTGCAATACAATTTGAACAATTGGTGGAAGAGACTGAGATCAACACCAATAACACAGAGGATACATACATATCTAGATTGTTCTATTCTGCTTATGACAATACAACCAAGATTGACAACGGAATAAGACTAAGCAATGTATCTAACTTGTATAGCAGATACAACGAGAATAACTACGACTTCAGCGGTGTATATTATGTGCGTACATACATCGGTGCGGTTGTTAATGAGAATGCTAAATATACGATTACTATTAAGTTTATCGCAGATGGCAAAGTTGTAGAGAAATATACAACGAACTATATCATCACTCCAATCATTCCACCTAATATCAAGGCAACAGTGGGTGGTGGTGAGAACGCTCCAGTAGCAATAGGTACAGATGTAAGAATTGATCTTGAGACTAAAGATCTATGGAATAAGTTTGATATTGAATTGCGAAAGGTAGACGGATCGCCAGTCGAGACGGGTGAGACAGCGTTTAATACTCTTACAGGTAAGACTATTAACAACAATGACTTCTTTGCTACTCTTAGAGATGACAATATGCTTGTTAATGAGGGCGACAATAGATATAGTTTGACACTTCCTATTGTGTATGACGAATCATTGATAGGTGCAAGTGTAGACATAACAATTGGTGTCAAGAAGATAATCAACAACAGACAATACAACGATGAGAAGAAGATCAAGTTGCAGATGGCATTGTTTGTGGTTAATGAGATTAAGGTCAAGGATGTAGAGGATGAGAAATTTGTAGGACTATTCAACCAAGCGTATGAATTGAAGGTTGAGATAGTGGCTACTTATGCTGATAACATTACTTATAAGAGAAAAAATGTAAATAGCAGAACGGTGGACTATATTGAGTCGCAGATAGACTTGCTTGCAGGTCGTATCACTGCCAGTGGTCTAACCGATATTGGTGAGACTAGTGCTCAGAAGACTAAGACATGGTTTGCTAAGAATACTAGCGGACAATACAACAACTTAAGTATCTACGAGAGATATTATAGTTATGTTATAACCAACTCCAATTTCCAAGTTAACTATATGAAGTCTAGCAATGGATCATACGATACTATTAAGCTTGGTGCATTGAAGTTCCGTAATAACATACTTAACACAACCGACTCGATTTTGGCTCAGACAGTTATTGCATACTCCAGCACAGGTGTGTATGAAGAGAATAGAGATGACAACAGTAAGTCAACAACCGGTCTATATGTGTTGACAGACCAAGAGTTGCTAGATGTAGACGGCAACAATCTGTATCAAGTGGATGCTAAAGACTTCCGTTATACATTCAGTTGTGAGTTTTCATTTGATATGACTAAACTTGCTAACGAAGACAACCCAACCCCAATATATAACGAGGCACAATTGATAGAGATGGCAGAGGGTACACCTTACATCTTGATGGCAGATATTGAGGTTGAGAACTGGAAACCTTTGACAACTAAGATTTCCAGTCTAGATGGCAATGGATATGTTATCCGTATCAATAGTTTTGCATCTCTTGATACAACATCGACCAATGCTGATGATAATTCAATTGGTTTCTTTAGCATAGTAGATGAGTCAACAGTGCTTAAGAATATTATTATCGAGTTGCCTGCTAACCCAGCACAACAGATAGAGAACCTAGATACTGCTAAGATAGAGAATCAGGCTAACTCAGATATTGTTGTAGATGTAGGTGCATTGACTGGCTTTAGATACGGTACGATTGCAGGTGTTAATAATGGAACAATAACCAATGCAATTGTTATCAACAATGCCGATCGATACAGATATGAGAGAGATTATAGGCTATATATCGAGAATGAACTAAGCCTAGAAGAATTTGAAGAAAGACTTACAGAATACTACTTTACAAGAGTAAATGAGTATATTGAAGAATACAGTGCATATGACTCTCGTTCTATGACTAATGTAAGGATAGCTTCTAGCGCAACAACCAATGATGTAGATAGCAAAGTTGGTGGATTGGTAGGTATTAACAATGGTTATATTACCAACAGTGCGGTTGAGAATATAACTATCAATGGACCATTCTATGTAGCAGGCTTTGCTTGCGACAACAATGGCAAAATTGGTAGCAGTTACTTCAAGGGTGGCAACGTAGTTAACTACAAGGGTACTGAAACTGATAAGAGCGGAACTGCTGGCTTTGTTGTAAATAACAATGGCAAGATCGCATATAGTTATGCGGAGGCCTTGAGCACATATGACGCTAGCGAAGTTGTAGAATATATCATCATTGATATGAACAACAAGCAAGATCCTGTTGCTATTAAATACAAGGAAATTGGCAAGGGCGTTGCTAAGGGCTTGAGTTTTACTCAATTGCAAAATTCGGCTTATGTAGGATATTACTACACATACTCTGTATCTTCCGAGACAAGTGATAATGTAGCAATATTCAATGCAAGACACTTTGGCAATGTTGTATATTCTAACAAGCAAGCATCTGGCTTTGTATACAGCAATTCTGGATCGGTAGACAATAGTTACTCTAACATAGTTGTTGCTGGTGATTCCACCGCAGGATTTGTATACTACAACCGTACCGGTGCGACAATTGATAGCACTTATACTATGTCTAGTATTCCTGCTAACCAATTGACACATTCGCCATTTGGTGCAAGAAGTACTGACGGAACAACGTCTCAGAACTCTGGTTCTATTACCAACTCTTATTACTTGAGTGTTAGCCTAGAGGACTATATCTCTAGCCAAGAAGAGATCTTGAACAATAACGACTTCGTTGTTATCTTAGAAGATTATTTCTATGAAAATATCGACAAGTTATTGGATCTAGACGGCAATGGAACTACTAGAGAAGAAAGTGATAAGAAAAAGTATGATAGTCTGGTTCAATCTAGAGAAGCATTGAAAGATGTTAAAGATGAGGGTGGATATAATGCAGTTGTTGGTGGAAACACTAATGACTTCCCTACTTGGGATGTGTACAAGCAGTTGTTTGTAGAAAGCACCAATCTTAAGGTGACCGATCTTCCTAGTTGGACAGTGCTTATTACTATCAACAAGACACAATATCAGAAGATTACTAGAAATAACGACCGAAATAGCACATATATTGATGTGAGATATCTAGACATGTTTGATTCTTCCAAGATAACTGATGGTCTAGCTAAGGCATATTATGATTTCCGTGATTACGAGTCATTTAGTACTTTTGCATTCAATAACGATAGAGGTGCTAATAGTATGGATATTGTCAATTCTGTATGGTTTATTCCAACCGATCAGATAGACGATATTACGGTTGAAGAAGGTAGGGTTGTACAATCTTACTTCAAGAAATCTAATTATACTAAGTGGGTTCCACAATTGGTATCCGCTAACTTGCGTACGCTTAGTGTTAGATATGGTAACTTTATTACTCCACTTCAAAAGGATGCAGATATCTTCGATGTTCTTAAGACTCTTAGAAGAGATATGAGTATGTCGCTTGCTGGTGATGTCCAGTCATATATGTATGCTGCATTGGAAGATTCAGTATTGAAGGAATTTAGTCCTAGTAATATAGCCGTACTATACACATACATGTATCTATATACCGCTTATCAATTTACCAACACCGAGGCACCTAACAATACTATTGGTGATGTGTTCTATAATGATCTATACAAGTTGAAGGATCAGAATGTAGAATTTGCAAGTTACTGGTCGGGAGATATTTTGGGCGGAATAACCCCTAGTACGATTATCACAGATTTGCCTGCAACATTGATTGATAATGACAAAGTTAACATGGAGCAGTTCAAGGCAAATATCCATGAGCAAATTATTACTTTCTTGCAGAAACAATACAAGGATCAATCTTTGTCTAACAAGGTTCAAGCATGCTTAGATACATTGATTGCTCAGATCAATATATCCAATCAGGTTGGAGATGACCAAGAGACTGCATACAGTTACTCCAATATCTCCAAGAACTTAAATGATGTTAGCGTAATAAGTGGTGATACAGTTCTTAACCCATATCTAGTAGATAGTTGCGATGACTACAATAGTTATTGCGTTATCAAGAACCAAGATGGTGTACAGAATAGCCAGCTTGATAAGGCTATGAGAATTATCAAAGATTTCAACTTTGGTGATCTTGAACAAGCAGTTAAAACATACAATGTTACATTCTATGGTGACATAGAGGGTAACGGAATGAATATTGGCAATATTAGAGTTCTTGCAGAGACATCTAGCGATAACAACAAGACTGTTGATAGCATTGGTCTATTTGATAGTCTTGGCTGGGAAGAGAATGAAGGCAAGAAGATATATTATGCTAATATCCGTAATATCAATCTAGTTGTTGATTACATCCAAGCCAATGCAATAGAGCGTGTAGGTGGACTAGCGGGAACAATCAATTATGCTAGATTATACAATATCAATATTTCTAAGTCCGGTAGCAATTCTGCAATCTCGGGTGGCAATGTAGTAGGTGGACTAGCGGGATATATCGGTGGCGACACCAATATGGTTAACATTGTTAGCAATATCAATGTTACATCCAACTTCTTGCTATCTATCAGTGGTGCTGGCAACAACTCGTTTGATGCAACCAACCCAGTACTATCCAGAAAGAACACTAATATAGGTGTGGAGATATATCAAGTTGTTAACAGTCAGTTGCAGTTGGCTACTTTGGATAACCCAACTAAGGACAAAGAATATACAACAGCACATCAATTTAACCTATATATTTCTGGCTTGAAAGATGCAACTGGCAAGAGAATACTTAACAATATTTCTTATGCTGGTGGCATTGCAGGTATCGTAGATATTGATCCAACTATTAAGGGCGGAATAGATAACGAGAACACTGTTGCGGGTGCTAGATTTGTAGGAACTAACAAAATATGTGGTGAGGTTGTTGGTGGACTATTTGGTTATGCAGGTGACAGTGTAACTATCCTTAATAGCGAGACTGTTGCTAGCAGTGGCATGAAGTTAGATTCTGTCGCAATCGAGGGTGGCTTGGTAGGTCACTTGACAGGTAAGATTGATCGTAGTTATGTCGAGAATACAGACCAACTAGTTATAGATAAGAACCTATATGCCAATGCTTTGGCAGGGGTAACTAGCAACTATTATGCCGGTACTCAATCGGGTAGTGAGGTGACCGATCTGTATGGTGGCAATGCACACTACATAGGTGGTATTGCAGGATTTGCACATGGTGCAGTTATCAACAATACATACAATCGTGTGGATGTCGCTAATATCAACTCGAAGTACGCAGGTGGTATCATCGGTATATCACTAGGTAGCCAAATAGATGATGTGTACACAACCGCATCGGTATTTGCTTATCGTGGATATGGTGGTATCATCGGTATCCAGACCAAAGAGAAAGATCAATCCGTGGATGGGCTTAAGGATAAAGTAACAATGCTGGCTAATGCTTATGCAGATACAGTATTTAATGCCAACAAGGATGGTCATACTTATCACTTCTACAACCAGATTGCATATCTGGAGGCTTACAAAGAAGGCGGAACAGCCAAGGTTGCAAGCAGTAGCGGAAGCGTGCTAGATATAAGCAGTCTAAATGGTGTTAACTTGTGGAAAACTGAGCACAAGAATGTTAACAGAGAGATTTATGGCAGTGCAATTGCTCCAAGAGCGGACATTGGTTCATTTATAGGATATTCTTTGTCACAGAATGCAACCAACGACACTGCATGGATATCTATCCAAGACACTAGTGTAAGAGTGTATAAGGAATATATCTACTTCTTGCAGACATTTAAGTACGATGTCAACAAGGGTGCAGATAGCGATAGAGAGTTCTTGAACGAAATAGGTAATGCAAAACTTGATTACATCTCAACAGCATTGAAGAACTCTAATTATACTAAGAATGGTGTATATTATCGTGTAACCGAGGATATAGCAAATTATCTTGCCGATCCTAGTCAGATAGACAATGTCAAGAACAAGATATATCACAGTGATGACATTGCTAGAATGCTACAAGAGGATACATTGAGAGATAGCCTTGCACAGGCTGTCCAAAACGTTAATACTTGGGTATATCAAGAAGGCGGAACACAGAAGACTTTGGCAACATTCTCACATGTTATAACCAACATGGTTGAGTATCGAAATGGCTCATACACACAAGGTTATAGCGGTGACTATAGATCCAGTACTGAGGCGACTTCTGATATCAATAGATTTAGCCGTATGCAAGTCTTTGGTTCTCTAAGAACTCTTAAGGAATTTGTGGAAGGTAAGTATATTCTTACTGAAACTAAAAATCTAGAGTATGCTTACTCTCTAGGTGCTGACGGAACATATACTAAGAACCCAGAGGCAGGCGACAAGGCGTTGTCAGACAATGGTAAGTACACTCCTATCCCTAGCGTATACACTACATGGCGTAGCGATGTATGGAATGGTGTAGAGATGTCTACTATCAAGGCGGGCGAGAACCCAACAAGAATTAATGCTGAGCAGTATGTAATGCCAAGGCGTAGATTTATGACATACAAGGATGTTATCTATGTATATAAGTTAGACGATTTGACAGAGAATACTAATAAGTATCCAGAAGCAACATATATCATAATGAATGATATTGATATTAGCGGATTGAGTGAACCACTTAACAGCCAAGATAATCCATTTAGAGGAACACTGAAGAGCAACCGTAATAAGGGCTATACGCTATATGGTATGCGTTATGATAAGGGTACTGTCAACGGGTCATCCTTTGGACTATTTGCTTATGTTGATGGTGCTAAGTTTATTGACTTCACTATAGCAGTAGACTATGTCAAGATTGATGGCTTTACTGGTGGCAATCCTAACGACACCAATAGTGTAGGTATGTTATATGGTAAGCAAGTCAATGGCAACAAGAATGTAACCGTTCAAGATGTTAAGGTGACGGGTACTTATGTTATTACTAATGATGACGGCAAAGAGATAGAGAAATGCCGTGGAATAATAGAAGTAACCAATGGTGCTAATAGTGTAGGTGGTCTAATCGGTGAGGGTCAGAATGTTATTATGAAGTACACAACTAAGCGTGTGTATAACCCTGATACCCAAGAGGTTGATATATTAGATCGCAATACAACAGAGAAATTGGCTATCAATGTTATATCTTCTAATAAAGAATTGTATGTAGGTGCAGTTGCAGGAAGAATAGACAATAACTTCAGCAACAGCAATATCTACAAGGTTAAGGTGGAAGATACTGAGGTCAACGTCAATGTAGGTAGCAGTGTTAGCGAAGCAGGCATAGGCGGACTATTTGGTTATGCTTGTGGCAGAGATACAACAATCTCAGAGAGTACATTCCTAGGTGGCAAACAATATACCCAAACATATATTGATGCTAAGGGTGGTTCGATAGATGTAACCAAGACTGCAGGTGTCAATGTATACCTATATGGAGATACAGGTGCCTCAACTGGTGGCAATGCTCTAGTAGGTGGACTTGTTGGTCGATTAGAGATGAAGATGGAAGACAGTGTTGTATCTAAGTCTGCATTGATCAATGTAGTCAATGGTCAGAAGACAACTAAATATATTGATGCAATCGATAGCAAGTACAAGGAATCAAAAGACGACACTAAATATAGTTACAACGGCAACATTTTGGCTGGCGGAGCAACTGGTTTTGTTACACATAGCACAGCAGAAGTTGTTATATCCAACTTGACTGTAGAGGCTGGTGTCAACTATAGCCAAGTTAAAGATATCAATAATGACCAGATATATATCGGTGGTGCAGTCGGAGCAATAGGTCTAGACTACAATATTATCCACAATAAGACTGGTGAACCATATGTAGGTGTTAAGGGTATTGACGGTATCACTGTACAAGGCGATACGCTGGTTAATATCACAACAGGCAAGGCTAAGAATATATATTCGGGTGGTGTATTTGGATATATCAGTGCTGCTGGCGATGTAAAAAATATCAACGCAGTAGGATCTATTAAGTCAACTATTACTACAGAGAATAGCGAAAACAATAATATCTACTTTGGTGGCTTTGCTGGTGAATTTACTGAGTATCAAGGTGACACAGAGATTAATACAGTTGCAACCCCAACTACACCTGCTATTACAACTACAATAGAATTCCCAGGTAACAAAACTGCCAATGTTAGTGGTACAAACAAGATAGATACAATTATCGAGATTGTGTCTAAGGATACAGCTTCTGGTATATATGCAGGTGGCTTTGCGGGTAGAGCAACCGGCAGTGAGGCTGCAAGAACAACTATTTCTAACTTTGTAATAGATGCTAAGATATTTGTTAGCGGGGAAACTAGTGCTAGTGGCAAAGCAACTCTTCAGAATTCATACTTTGGTGGCTTTGCAGGAAAACTAGAGAATGTTGACTTAAGTGAGATTGCAACAACTGGTTATATCGCTACAGGATCGCAGTACGAGAGAGCAGAGTATGACCAAGATGGCAATCTGGTAAAAGAAGCAACATACACTAAAGATACTGGTTCGGTAGATGTATCTAAATCATACTTTGGTGGAATAATTGGTCATGGATCTAAGTTCTCTATGGCAGAGAGTTTCAGCAATATCAATATCGAGTTGTATACCAATACTGCTAATGCTAGTCATAACACTATTAGCAACAGACTAGGTGGTCTAGCAGGTTATGTGGTTGTGACAAAGGATAAAATTGGTGATAACACTGATGTTAAGATAACCGATAGTTATAGTGCAGTGACATTCAATTATGATCTAGCTAATGTCAACCCAACTAACGCAAGTGATATCAAAACTGATACAACACCTAACGCTAATGCAAGTTATATAGGTGGCTTGATCGGTCAATTGCATCGTGGTGACAACGAGGGATTGTTTGAAATAGCTAACTGCTATAGCATATCTAGTATCCCTACAGTAACCAACTATGACTTTGTCAAGATATATGACGAGAACAAAACAATAGGTGGCGTACTTGGTCAATCTTCGGCTGAAGTGGGTTTAAGTGTAGATAAGTACCCAACAGCAACATTTGGTAAAGCAACATATTACAATGCAGAATTGTTCCCATACAGCAACTACTATGGTCAGACTCTTGGCACTAGTGACATGCTATATAATGTCAATAATCAGACATTTGTTGAAAAGTATAACTTAGACGAAAACAAATGGACACAAGGCGATAACCAATATCCATTGCTAGTATGGGAAGATACAATACAAGCAATAGGGTCTAAGCAAAATCCTAAAGTGCTGACGAAAGAAGATGTTGATCAAACTAATGGCAATATCAAGAATGCTGGCAACGCATATATAATTACTGATAAGTACTTACCTAGCCAGGTAAACACTAATTCTAACATTTTCTATTTCAAAAATGAGATAGAAAAGAATAGTGGTGATAGTGTACAATTATTTGAAGATATTGATGCTAATTCGATTGTTATTGGTGTAACAACAACCCAATTAAATTCTGGAGATATAATTATTGCAAAAAACAATAATGGTATCATTATGTCGACAACTAACCGATATAACAGTTCAAGTAAGTATGGTGATATTGTTGTTGCCAAAACTAACAAGGGTGTAATATTTGCATACAATGATGAAAATAAAAATAGTGCTGATAGAAGTAACATTGTTGATGAAAACAATGGTTTAATCTCCAATAGTGTTATCTATACGACACAACTTAACACAAAGATTGGCAAAATTACACTAAGTAAGGTTGTGTATAATGGTATTGAAAATGGCAAAACTTTAAATAATGATATTTTAACTATTTCTGGCATTTACGATACATACTTTAAACAAGATGGTACAATGAATGAAAATATCGCCTATGTAGATTCTCTTGGCAATAGCAAAGTATTTGAATATATCAATTATTCTAGGGGTAATGATTACGCAACTGATGTGTCAAGGTTTATCCGAAGTACAGGCAACACATTTACACTTGACTTTGATAATATTTGGGTAATGTTTACTGTAGACGGCATGAGTAATGAAGACAAGACATTACGAAATCTTGGTGCACCAATGCTACGTAGTGAGTTGAAACTTACTGCTGGCAAGTGGTACTATCGTGATATGGATTTGTACGATTATGAGTTCAACTATTACAATGCAAGCTCGACTTCATCTCTATATCCTACAGATATATCTTATACTAAGGTTCAGAACTATAGAAATAGCAAGGGTATGTACCAAAACTATATGTGGATATATTCAGTACCACCATTAACTAATACAGAAAATTATCATTTGTTCTGGACTGAGGAATATAACGGTAAAAAATATCTAGAGGGCATAGATAAAGTAAATGTACTTGATAAGTTAAACGATGGATTGGCAGAAGATCGGCAAATCAAGTTGATTACAACCAATATCAACAAGGGTGCAGGTGCTGAGGTAAATGCAATAACCGAGATCAGAGTTGCTACTCCAGAGCAGTTGGCATTTATCGGATACCTTAACAATACTGGACTTGTTAACTTTGCTGGTATAACTATCACAGTTGTGGCAGATATTGATCTTGCTGGCAAGTTGTGGACACCAATAGGTACGGATGCTAATCCATTCCGTGGAACATTCAACGGCGGTGGTTATAACCAAGAGTCTGGTAGTATGAAGATACAACATACTATCTCCAATATCAACGTCATTGCTAGTGATGTTGCGGGATTGTTTGGTTATGTAGAAGCATCCAACGATAATGTAAGTACTAACTTATTCAATGTATCATTAAATAAGGGTCTTGTTATTGCAACCGATCCTAACGTAAATGATAGTGATCCAAACAAATGGGATGTTGCTACATTTGGTGGCAAAGCAGGTGCTTTGGTCGGTGTAGCAAGATCGGCAGGCGGAGTAGATTGCAATATTGACTTCGTTGTTACTAGAACTAACGATTTTGAGATGTCTAGTGTATCTAGTTATGAGGCCAATGATCTAACTAGTAAATATATCTTCTCCAATGGTGAGCAGTATGAAATGACCAACATCAGTGCTAATGGTAGTTTGGAAAGTAATGCATATTATCTAATACAATCAAGAGCAGTTGGTTCTACAGAGATTAGGTATAAGGTAACAGACCCAGCTGGTGTAACTGCAGATCCTGATACAAAGATCAAAAACATCTATGTAGCAATCCTTGATACCAAGGGTGGCACAAAGGGTTCTGATATAGGCATAACTAATACCGAAAACGCAGGTAAGACATTCCGTATCGAGCAGATTGGTGCTGACTGTGATGTTATGATCAAAAAGGATGAGATTGATGACAGACAGAACACATTGCAGATCGTTGGTGCTAATGTAGGTGGTATAGTAGGTTATGCTACCAATACAGACACTAGTGGCACTGGCAAAGTATATGTAACAAGAGTTGAAAATAATACATTTGTATATAGTTATACAGGTGTAATAGATACTAACTCTATCAACTATGCAGGCGGTATCGTAGGTATCAGCAGATGTATGTTAGAGGTATCTATCGCAGATAACCAAGGCGAAGTCTATGGTCATCGTGCAGGTGGTATCGTAGGTGGTGTATTTGGTGATCTAAGAATAGACAACACTTACAATAGTAATGGTGATGATACTGTTAACAAAAATGCAGTTAACATCACAAAATATGATATTGGAGCTAAGTCAGGATACGCAGGTGCATTTGTAGGTTACTATGGATACACAGGTGAAATCAAGGATGTAGTAATCAAAGAGAGTTATACATCTACTGGCAACACTAGTCTAGTTGGTGGATATTATGATATTAATGCTGTTAACGGCAAAATTAGTAGTTCTGTAACTTTCTACAAGAATGTATATTATCTAAATGTCAATACTTTGGATGATGATATTACAAGGATAACTGGTGCATCCAAATTCGGTCGTATATTAGGCGATACGGACAAGGTTGCAGAAAGTGAAATTTACTTAAGGGACGAAACCTTCTTTACAGATAAGCAATTTGACAACTTTGCATGGGGTAGTATCTGGAACAGAGATAGTAGTAACAATGCATACCCTGTATTGATGTTTGCTGCAGGATATTGGATTGACTTTGCAACTCTTCCTGATGTTTCAGTAAGTACAGGTACAACACAAATTACTAAACGTACAGATGTATTTGATGGAAGTCTAGATGCGTTTGAGGTTACTTGGTACAACAGTTCTGATACATTTGTTATCAACCGTACATCGCAACTAGCATGGATTGCTCGTATGGTCAACCTTGGATTTACATTTGAGGGCAAAACTATTCAGATTAACACCAGTGCACTTAACTTCTCTGGCAAGATCTGGGTAAGTATTGGTTACTCGGATGCAGATCTAGTAGATAATGCTGGAGTTCTAGCTAATATTGCTAGATACAATGGCGGTAACTATACATACGATTCTGCCTTGAAGTTCCAAGGCGGTAAGAACGATAGCACTTTTGATCTTGATCCAAATGGAACAAAATTGTACAGACCATTTATGGGAACATTGCAGAGTGCTGTTATGGATAATGGCAAGACGGTAGATATTGCATTCAACAATGTTAGAGCGGTATCATTTATGGCGTATTACTTAGCGGTTAATGCTAAGAGTGAAGCGTTCTACTATAAGAGTATTATTGCAGATAGTAATAATAACAATAATACCAATGAGTATAGTAAGTACTCTGGACTATTTGGTTGTACCAATAGTGCTAGTATCAGCAATATTTCTATCGGTACTGGTCAGATAACAGAGACTGTAGATGGCGTAAAATATGTTGGTGGCTTGGTTGGTCATGCTATCAATACTGACATAAATAATGTTAGCACTAGTCTATCTATAAGATACTCGGTAGGTACAAGCGAAGGCACAGGTCAGAAGACATATTACGCAGGCGGACATATCGGTGGTGTAATCGGTTATGCTGAGTATAGTGGCAAGGAAACATTTACATTATCCAATATCAAGGGTAATGGAGATAACCAAGCGAATATTTTGGTTGATACAGGCTCATATATCGGCGGAATAGTAGGCAGATTGGTTATCAATGATATCGTAAATAATGTAATTATTAACAATTTGCATAGTTCTTATAGTATTACTCATAACTTTAAGTTTGATGGTGACAAAGGTGCTTCAAGTTATATCGGTGGAATTGCTGGTAGTGTAGAGGTAACTAATAGTAAAATATTGTTACTTAACAATACTACTTATAGAGGTACGATAATTGATACGACAGCAGCAATCAGTATCACTGTTAAGTACAACAAGGATTATAAGGATGAGTCTACTAGTTACATTGGTGGACTATATGGTAACATCTCTGGTGAAAAAGACCACAAAGTCTACATCGCAGGGGCTGAAACATATATAGATATCAACATTGGCGAAAATAACTCGTCTGTCAATAGTAGCAATATTGGTGGCTTGATAGGTTCAGCAAGCAATATTGTTATGACTAGCGTGTATGATAAGGAGTTGAAGACAGTTGGATTTGCTGACATTACAACTGAAGGTCCAATCATTAAGACATTGAAGGATGCTTTTGGTGGCAATGCTAAGATAACTAATCCAAGCAACAAAGATCAAGAACAAGATAACGAAAAAGCGTTTGGTTATAAGTTCAATTATTATGACCGTAGGGTAAGCGATATTCAAGCAACTCGTGCATTTGATCACGAGGTAAGACTGGGTAGAGGTAAAATAACCATATATTCTAACGCAACCAGCAATATTGGTGGTGTAGTGGGTGATGGTTACAATACAATTATCCGAGGCCTAGTAGATGCAGATGTTGAAGACGGATACTACAATACTTACAATATCTGGCTAACTAATCTTATACATCTAGATATCAAATCAGATGAGGTGAACAATGTCGGTGGTGTTGTTGGTAGCCTAAATCCACAACCAGCATCTGGCACTAATACAGAAACTTATGTAGATAACTATATTAAGTTGTTCATGAACAAGAACATGATTGATATTGCTCGTATCAATACAAGCACTTCATATACAGCAAATTATGTTGGAGCAATTGTTGGTAACGCTGGCAATATAATGCTACAAGGTGTATGGAATAGAGATAGTGGTGTAACACATCCTAATGCGAATGATCCAACATTGCAAGGAGAGTTTAATGCTCATCTATATATTGCTAAAGACTTGAACTCAAGCAATATCGGTTCAATAGTCGGCTACATTAATAAGGGTTATATCCTAGAAGTAGAGAATGACTCTGATATGTACAACAATAGTTACTTGGTTATTAACCAAATTAGTGGAACTTCTAGCACCAATGTAGTAATTAGAAATACTAAGAACAGAACTGGCGGAAGCGAATATGCTTACACAGACAATGTCAACGATTCTTCAGTTTGGAATCAAAATGGTGTAGGCACTGGCAACCCAACAGATATCCTATTATTTGCTATCCCAGAAGATAAATTGACATACAATGATACAAATAAGTGTTTTGAAATTTATAAGCAATTAGATTATTTGACATTGCAGAAATTGCAGAGCATGAGGTCGGGCGGAATTAAAAATCTTATAGATTCTGGTGATACTAATTTGTATCAAATTGTTCCTAATGTTAGTAAACATGCAAGTGGACAATATGCATATCTTAACACCGACAAGTTCAACTTTGTTCTAAAGAGCAATATAGAAATCAAAACTAAGACACTTAACCCTCTTGGCTCAACCCACTTCCCATTTGCAGGCTTTGTATGGGGTAACGAACGGAAGAATGCTTTGTTGTCTAGTGTAGTTCGCGAGATTAAGTATTCTGGCAACGGAAATGATGATAATTGCAAACTAAAGACTTTGGATATGGTCAACTATGGTTTGTTTGGTGTAGTTAGTGGTAATGATATACATAGTATCAAGGTAGTGTATGTTCATGCTCAGACTGCTAATACAGCTACTCAGACAGCCTCTCCAATTATTGCAAGAGTGATTGGCGATGGAATGACCATAGATAGTGTAACATTGGAGAATGGTAACACATTTACAGCCAATGCAGACTATATGGGTGGAATTGTCGGCTTTGTAGATGTTGACAATAATAAAGTTGTAACAATAAATCAATGCAATATTGGTGGTTTGCCTGTTGCAACAAGTGGAACTGGAATAAATTTGACTAACAAGAGTGCAACTGGTTCAACTGGTGGCATTGTTGGTGCTGAAAAGTCTGAGAACAGAGTAGAAATAACTAATTGTAGAGTAGGAACTGATAGTGCTAATGGTATTAAGGTTACGATCATTGGTGGACAGAAATTGGGTGGCATAATAGGTGCTATGAATAATAGTGGCTCAAAGATTGAAAGCTCTAATATCTACAACACAACAATACAACTTTACGGAATTGATAGTACTCCTAGATACGATGTTGGTATGATAGCAGGATTTGTCAATGGCAGTGTTAACAAGGTTGCTAGTAACCTATGTACTATCAACACTATCCAAGGTACTACCACAACTGCTATCGATGTAAATATCGGTGGTGTTGCTGGATATGTTTCTGGGGCTGCTAATATCGGTAAAGCGAGTCAAAATAAAATATCAAACTTTGCAATCAACAATAGTTCTAATCTAGCAAGTGGCAGTGTCATTACTGCAAAAACTTTGCATATTGGTGGTATGTTTGGTTATGTTAATGGTATTACTGCTACTAACAATGTTGTTAATAACAAAGTAACATATATTAACGGTACTGGTATCGATGTAAGTGCCAATGCCGAAACTATGTATGTAGGTGGCTTAACATCTATAGTTGATCTAGGCAATACTGGTATTTTGCAAAATAACAACAATGTATCTATTGATAAAGTAATAATTATAAATACTAATGACACAGCAACTTATGTAGGTGGATTGGCTGGTGCTGTACAGAGTATCGGAAGTACTGATGTTGTTGAGGTTAAAGACTTTGGTGGCATAGGAAATAATAACAATACTGCTAAGTCGGTACAAGGCATAAATATTACTGTAACTGCTAACAACGCTTATGTCGGCGGTGTTACTGGCATGGCTAACAATGCAACCATTGGAAATGGAACAGACCAAATTGCTGTAACCAATAATATAATTACAATCAGTGGTTCAGGCAACGATGCAGTTGTTGGTGGTATTGTTGGTTTGACTACTGGTGGTAAGGTTACTATCAACAGTGTTGCAGTTAGTGGTGTTGGTCAACAATCTAAATTAATTGGTAATTCGATTAATAAGACATATGTAGGTGGTATAGTTGGTAGAGTTGATATAACTACAACTATTGATACTGCAACAACAGATAATGTTGCAATTACATCCGACAATGGTGCTAATACTACCAACTGGTATGCAGGCGGTATTGTAGGTGGAGCAGTTGCTGGTGCTCTAAATATCACTGGTGCAACAATAATTAATAACACAATACAATCAACTAATACAGCAACTGGCTCATCAAATCACGGCTCTCTAGGTGGCGTAATTGGTCAGGTTGCAACTAGTGTTACTATAGAGATTACAAGCATCAATAAAAACACTCTAAATGCGGGATACAATAATGGTGCTAATGTAGGTGTTGTTGCTGGTGTGGTTGTTAAAGACTATACATTAGCGGTTGATAATACAGATCTAAGCGTTATAGGAGAAAACGAGGTAACAATAGGTTACTCGGTAGGTGGATTGCTTGGCGAGGTCAATGGTACTGCTACATTTAGAGCAAATAGTGTAGGTGGTACACTTACTGCAACTGGTATGTATCTAGGTGGTACTATCGGTACAATCACTAGCACAGGAACTGTTGAATTTGCAGGTGATACATTGACAGTCAATGTTGCAAACTATACTTTGACTGTAAGTGGCTCTAATAACAATGCTACTGGTGGCTTTGCGATAGGTAAGGTTGCTGGCGGTAAGGTTAATACAACTACGGACAATACAATTAAAGGTATAACAGTTCAGGGTGATAATGTTGCACGTAATCCTAAGTTGTTACAATCTTCTACGAACGACCAAGTATCATCGCTTGGTGGTGTCATTGGTTGTGTTAATGTAGATACGACTGTTACAAATCCTATTAATCTTATAACCTTAAGCAACTTATCTGCTACAGCGGTAAACATCAATTATAGTAAAGGTACTGGCGCAAATAGTAGCACTGTAGAGATTGGTGGTATTGTTGGTGGATCTAATGTTGGATTAACAATCAATACTATTGAGGCAAGTAGTATCACAATGTCGGCATGTGCAGGCAATGTTGGTGGTATTATCGGTAGTGTTGGCAATACAACAACAGTAACTGGAATGACTATTTCGGGTAATACAATTAATAGTTCAACCAATGCTGGTGGTATAGCTGGTACGGTAAATGCTGGCTTGACTATTAATAGTATTACAAACAATTCATTTAAAAGTATCACTATCAAAGGTAGCACTAATGCAGGTGGATTGTTTGGATTGTATTCTAGTGGAACGACAGAATTCAAAAATTGCAATACATTAAGTAACGAGATGACAATAACCGCTACAGACAATGCCGGTGGTATTGCTGGTGAGTTTGAGGCTGGTACTATTAATTTCTCTGGCAATAGCCTAACAATTGGCGATGCTGGATCAACATTTGAGGCAAAGAATGCTGGTGTGGTATTTGGTTCTGCTGAAGGTTCTGTTAACGGAACCGGTATCAATGATATAACTGTTACAGCAGGTACAGTAATAGCAGACACTAATGGCGGTGGTGCTATTGGTGATAACCATAGTGATATCAACAATATAACTGTAGAAGGTGTAACAATATCTGGTGATAATGCTGGTGGCATAATTGGTAGTAACTCTGCGGTTGTAACAACTGCAACTGCAGAGGAGTGCATAATTAAAGGTAAAAACAATGCCGGCGGTATTGCTGGTATAAGCAGTGCAGATTTGACTACTGTTACTCTTAACAATTGCAGTATAGTATCCAATGACAATGCAGGTGGAATACTAGGTACTGCAGATGGTAGCGTCACAATATCTGAGATCACTATCAATCAGAGAGATGATGAAATGATATTAAAGAGTTCTTCAGGTAATACTGAGGGTAACAAAGGTGGAATCATCGGTGTAGTAACAGGCGGTAATGTAACCATAAGCAACATTGCTAACGCAATAGATGTTATCATATCTAATGCAAATAATGCAGGTGGTATGGTAGGTGCTATCACAGGTGGATCATTGGAGATCACTGGTGGTACAACATTGCAGATTAACAATGTTAAGATAACCAACTCAACCAATGCAGGTGGTGTTGTAGGATATATTGATGATGCAACGCTAAATGTTTCTAGTTATACAACTCTTACTGGTGGAGAAATATCTATAACAGATGCTGGTCATGCTGGTGGTATAGCTGGTCAGGTGGTAAATGGAACAATTGATACTAATAGTGTAGCAACAATAGATAACAAGATGACAATAACATCTAATATTGCTGGTGGAATTGTTGGTAGTATTAATAATTCTACAATTAAATTTGCTAGTGATAGTATCAATATCGGTAACTCTGGCACAACTATTACCGCAAGTGGTAACAATAGCAACCTTGGTCTTGCAATTGGTCAGATTGCAGGTGGTAGTAAAGTTAACTCGAATGATGATCGAAATATAAATAATATCCATATCACTGGTGGAAACATTGGTAGTATCACAGGTAGTACTGCAGCAAGTATCGGTGGTGTAATTGGTACAATAGTAAAAACTGAAGAGGGTGAAATATTTAAACTAAGTGGCAACACAATAACAGGTAGTATCACTATCGGTACATCGGCTGTTGTTGGCGGTATACTGGGTAGTGCACAAGATGGCATAGCGATAGAATTTGGTGACGTAAGTGCTGGCACAGATGAAATTGGTGGCACAAAACCTGACGGAAATAAATATGGTGTAACAATTAATGGTGCTAACGGAACAATAGGTGGTTATGTAGGTAGTGTAGACAAATTAACCCTTGCTAACAGAATCAATACTGAACTTACTATTAGCGGTTCTGCATCTATCGTAGGTGGCTTGGTTGGTAAGGTATGCCGTGGATCGATCTCTAATTGCACTAATAGTGCCCAAGTAACTAGTACAAGTACTGCAAGTAGTGTAGGCGGTGTTGTAGGATTGGTATCATGTATCAAAGGTGCTACAGATACAATGACAATATCTAACTGTAAAAACGAAAACATCGTTAACAACGGTACATCTACAGGTGGTATCGTAGGCACTGTTGAGTGCGGTGCAGGAACTGTTACAATATCTAGTTGCGAAAACAAAGGAGCAATCAGCAATGGTATATCCATTGGTGGTATTGTAGGTAAGGCAATCATGTTCAATGCATTGACTGGTGTAAGCGGTGGCAGATTGGTAATGATAGACAATACTAACAATGCTAACATTACTGCTACTGGAACAGATAGTTCTGCCGGCGGTATCTTGGGCGAAGGTGTTATAGTAAGCAAAGAAGATGGAGCTAGAAAACCATATAAGAATAGTGATATTGATATTACTACAGAAATAACAAAAATTACTGGAAATACAGATAACAACAGCAATGATTTGACAGCCAAATCAATTATTGCTATCTATACAACATCACCAAAATCTATTGACACAAGTATTGTAACAGGTGCTAAGTGGATAGGTGGAGTTGTAGGAAAAGTAGATGTAAATCTAAATGATAATAGTGAAGATAATACTAATATCAAGCAAAACTACATCACAGCATATATCGCTGGATATATTAATGGTGTAAGTCATACTGCTACTGCAGACACACAATTCTTAGGCGGAATAGCTGGAGAATTGCGTACAGGCTTGGTTAACAACTGTAGCAATACAGCAGTACTTACTGGTAGCACAACTACTCAATTTGTCGGCGGAATAGTCGGCAGACTAAACGGCAGACTGATCGCAAATTGTACTAACTCCGGTGCAATAACTGGTAAAATGGCTGGATCGTATGGTGGTATCTCTGGTTGCAACACTATAGGTGGTATTATAGGAACAGCGACAAACTATACAACCAATAGTGGTACAATAACAGGCGGTAAAGAGAGTGATATCGGTGGCATCACTGGTAAGACTGGTAGTAAAGAAGCTTCTAGAACCATAGACGGAAAAACATCTGATATTACTTTTGAGTGGGATCAAGTAGGTGTTAAGTATTGTAACAATACAGGTGCTATCGCAAATTGTGAAGCAAACAATGCAGGCGGAATAGTTGGTCAATTGATTGGCGGTGATGTTACTGACTGTGTTAACTCCAAAGATGTTGGTTCTGTCGGTGATAAACTAAACAAAAATGTAGGCGGAATAGTTGGTTGCTTCTGGGTAATGGATAATACATATTCTTACGAAAGCCGTGTGAATAATAACACTAACAACAAGAGTGTATATAGTAACTCAAAAGCAGGCGGAATAGTTGGTTATGCTCAATTGGGTAGAAATTCTAAAAGTCCTGAGGATAAAGGCGAGTCATATCCATCTAGATTGTGGATCTGCAACAATAATATTGCTGATTCAATAGTTATATCTGCTAAAAATAGTGGTGCAATCACTTATGCAGGTGGTATCTTAGGTCATGGATCTATCACAGACGGATATAACTTTGCCAAAGATCAAGGTAAGAATGGTGAATACAAGGCAATTGCAACTCCTGAGTCAAATGAGAGTTCTAAGGCAATTATTACTGTAACTGGTGGATCAAGTACAAATAAAACACAAATAGGTTCTAATGTGTCTATCAAAGCAACAACTGTTGGCGGTATTGTAGGTATGATTGATACAGAGCGTGCTGTTAACAATGATGATGCAGAAAAAGATATTAAGGATAATTACATTTTGGGCTATGTTGCATTCTTTGAAAATAATGCAAAATTAAGTGTGGAAACACTTTCATCTACGGATGCACTTGGCAACCCAACAAAATTGGGTGTTGCGGGTGGTATTATTGGTAAAACAAGATGTTCAGTAATAGAATATTGTGATAATAACGCAAGTATACAAGGTGTCGTTGCACAATATGTAGGTGGTATTGCTGGTAACTTCAACGGAAGGTTGATAAAAAAATGTAATAATGCGGCAACAGGAATTATTTCTGGAGAAATCGCATACGCTGGTGGTATTGTAGGACTAAGCAATATCGGTGGTATAATACAATGTAATAACTCAGGTAATATTTCAAGTACTCGTGAGAGTAATGTAGGTGGTATTGTTGGATTGTCACAGAACAACTATAAAACTACTATTGCCAATGGAAGATATTTATGGGATGATGGTACATTATACATCAATGGCTGTATCAATAAAGGTATTATAAGTGCTGAAGCATCCGGAACTGCAAGTAATGCAGGCGGTATAGCAGGCAGAATTGCCAATACTGGTAAAGTTGGTGGCTGTACCAACAACGGTAGTGTTACTGCTATAGGCAATGCAGGTGGTATAGTCGGTTTGGCATCTGGTGGATATGCTGATCACAAAGATGACAATGTTATAGAAATCGATAATAGCAAAAACATAAATGCTACAATAACAGGTTCAAGTGATACTATAACAGGTTCTGGTAATAATAGTTGGGCTGCTGGTATAATTGGTTACGTGTTCAATGAATATAACGAATATGTAACAATTAATGATAATTGTACTAACAGTGGCAGAATTGAAGCTCCAGCTGGACAGAATGACGAAATCTACAACCCTAGACTGACATTGACATTTGCTGTTAAAAACAATCAAAAGACAATTGTTAATACAACATCTGGTGCAGAAGATGCATTCTCGCTAAGTACATCAAATGCACGTGATGTGTTTGGAGGCAAAACTGAGTTTAAATTAGGTTCAGCGTCTGCTATAGGCAAAGAGTCAGATTGTTATTCTGTAAAAATCTCTGGAAGCAACAAGGTTATAGGCAAAGTACCTAATGGAAGCGGTGGATACACTTATACCTATGCTACATTGAGTTTCGTTATTAACAAGAAAAATGGTGATACATATTCTAATGTATATATGTTAAAAGTTGATGGCAATGCGAAACCGGGTACTTATGAAGTAGGTGAAAATGTTGATCTACATGAAAATATGAACGGCGTTGTTACTTCAAAATCTATAGAGATATTGTGTACTTATAATTATTATGAAGCGAGCGAAAAAGAAGCTTCGCACTCACCAACAAGTCACCATGTTCATTCTCATAGTGGTAGTTGCTATACACCAAATGCAGATGGTACTGGTAGTACTCTGACATGTGGACAATCAGAATATGATACTTGTGATGGATCGTATGTAAAAGTGACGACAGCTGCTGGATTCTATCCTTCACAGCCTGAAAGCTCTGACTCTGATTCCTGTAAGTATGGTGGATGTACAGTAAGTGCAGAAACAAAAGGTAAATTGGTGAGAAATCTAGGTTCTGAATATTTCTCTTGGACATAATAGGAATGAACAAGTAAGGTTTGTGTAAGTTAAGGCTTTGTGTTGTTATGCCAAAGCCTTGGCTTGCTTAACTAGCATGAATCAATTATGTTCATTGGAAAGCGGTGATAATACTGCTGGAGTAATCTGATGTGATGTTTACGACAAGTTGTTGCAACATGGTGCTGTGATGGCTTGAGATAGACAGCACATGAAAAGTTAAAAAAATCCCTATTACTTTTGTAAGGTAGTAGGGATTTTTTTGGTCGTTAGATTGACATGGGTGGTGAATGTAGGGTACAATATATAATAAGAAATGTGTGTAAAATGTAGATAATAGTAAGTGATTTACGGCAAAGATTAAGAGAAATTGTTACAAAAAGCACAAAAGGAAATGGGAAATATGGCAAAAAAGATAACTACAAATGCGTTGAATCTAGCAAAACAGATTGTCAAGTGGAATTATGACAAAGAAAAGGGCTTGAGAGATGAGCAAGTTGCATTGATTACTGCTTATGGCATGAATTATCTAAGTAGCAGGTATGATGTTTCGGGAAAAAACATCAATGTAGATACAGGAGCCAAGAACAAAATACGTTCTAGAGATTCGGGGTCTTATAGTTTGTGGGATGATAATATCAAGATCAGTAATCGTGTGACCAGTACTAGACATGATTATGGAAACGATCTTATTACACTATTTCATGAGACATTTCATTTTGGACAGACCAAAGGCAAGAATGAGAATGGAAACATGTATAGCAACAAGTCATATTTGTTTAATAGTTCCTTTCCAGACTTTGTAGTAAGAGCAGTTCGTGGCGGTGGAATATATAACGGCTTGACCGAGAAGAGGTTGATATATTCCGAAGAGATGACTAGAGAAAAGGCTGAAGATTATGTAAAAGCAAAGTATAATCTTGATCCTGCAGAAGTAGGGGCAAAGGACTTCAGTTACGAGGCTGTGCAGTCCATACTGGATATGTACAATGATAACCCAAAAGCTTTCCTTGATGGTGGAGTGATGGAGAATATTAACACCAAGAGGAATATTGCCACTATTGAGAGTGAGTTGAAACAAGAGAAGTCTCTGGATATGTATCGCCGAAAGAGAGCAGAAAAAGAAATAGCCAATTATGATGATTATTATTGTGGTTTGGTAGAAAAATTTAGAACAAACATAACTCAAAAAGACGATATGGACGGCATGAGTGTGCTTGATCATATGGCAAAAATGAAGTCTGATGATTTAAAAAAATTTGAAAAAGACAACGGTGATGTGTATTCGTTTGTATTTCAGGGTTTGGTTATTGATTATGATGAGGAGTTTGCAAGTGATCTAGTTGATAATTTGCTTGCTCATCCAGGTAGGGCATGGGACAAGAAAGAGGCAACTGTGCTAAATATTGTACGATTTACTAACTACGAGATGACAGATCAGCAATTTGATCGATTGGAGCGTATTGAGGCTGTGAGAGGTGGATCGGATATGCTAAAAGAAACAGTGGATCTATTTGGAGATCTAACAATAGGAGAATAATATCTTCCAGTCAGAAAAAAAGTGTTTGCAATTTTGGTTATAATTTGCAATCACTTTTTTTGTATTATAGCGGTTATCAATAGTTGCAATTGCCAAAATATCTTATTATGCCACATGTGATTGCATAGGCGATTTTGTTTTGATAATCAGCATTGTTTAGTAGGGTGTCTTCTTCTGGGTTGGTTAGATATCCACATTCTACCAACACAGCATGTGATTTAGCCTCTTTTAGGATAAAATAGTCGCCAAAATTGCTGTTTTTTCGGGCGTTAGGTATTTGGGTAATAAAAGTACTTTGGATAGCATCTGCCAGTGCCTTGCTGGGCTCGTCATCCTCTTGGTAAAACGCTTGTATGCCCATTTGGCTAGAGTTGGGGTAAGAATTGCAGTGGATGCTTATCACAAAGTCTGTATTGGCATGTCTTATTATATCTATTCTCTTAGCCATGTCGCTAGTCTTATAGTTAGTTGCATTTTCGTCATATAGCCCGTTTGCATTTTCCCTTGTCATAACAACATTGAAGCCGTAGTTGGTGAGGATAGTCTGCAGTTTTTTTGCGATTTGTAGGTTGATTTCGCTTTCTGCCACACCACTGGCTACTCCGCTACAGCCATTATCTCGTCCGCCATGTCCCGCGTCTATGACAATAGTGTAGCCTCGCTTTGGGGTGCTACTGCTTTGCACGACTTTTGCTATCCCCAGTATTCCAGCCATAACAACAGCAATCACTACAATTATACATATCCATATCCTAACTTTTTTAGTTATTCTCATATTTTTCCTTTTTTTATATTGTTTTAAATTAAAATATTTATATGAGTAATTTATCACAAGTTATGATTTTAAGTAAAATTTGGCACTGTTATTTGAGTTTTAAATTTTTGATGTGTTAAATTTTAATTGAAATATGTCTAATAAAATTGTTTTACGCTACGAAAGGAGGTTTTATGGAAAAGTGGGAACAAGATATAATAGAGAACAACAAGAAAACAGCTATTGAAACAAAAAAAATAAATGATGAAATATTGCAAGTTCCAGATTATTTAAGCAATGATGAGAAGAAAGTGTATAGTGAAATAGTAAGTAAATTAAAAGAAAGTATTAAATATAGGTTATCTTATAGTGATGTGGAACTTGTTTGGCAGTATTGTCAACTGAAAATACTTCGCGATAGAGCATGGACGGAATACTGCAAAAAACCTGATAGATATATTAGGATAGTAACTGGAATATGTAATGATGGCAAAACTCCAAAAGTAATGGTTAAAGAAAATGAACATTACAAAACGCTAGTAGATTGCAATAAGCAGTTAGAGAAAATTTTAAAAGATTTGCGATTAACTCCAGAATCTAGGAATAAAAAAAGTTTTTAAAATAATAAAATTTGTTTTTAAACAACAATGGTGGAAATATGGAAGAATTAAAAATAGAATATATTGAAATTGAAAAATTAAATCATTATGACAATAATTCAAAAATTCATACAAAGGATCAAATTGAGCATATAGCAAACTCAATAAAAGAATTTGGATTTAACGATCCATTGGGTATTGCTGGTGAAAATAATATAGTGTTGGAGGGTAATGGAAGAGTCGAAGCAGCAAAACTGCTTGGAATAAAAAAATTGCCATGTGTTAGACTTGATCATATGTCAAAAGAAGAGCAACAAGCATATGTAATCGCGCACAACTCTTTGAATATGGAGACAGGGTTTGATGATGGAGTGTTATATAGAGAATTAAAAAAATTACAAGAATTTGATTTTACTGAATTTGGAATTGATGTCGATAAATATTTAAAAACATGTATAAGAGTACAAAAAAAATTATTAAGACCTATAAAAAAAGTACATTATTTAATATCTATTGATATTAACAAAAACGATCAAATTGCAAACGAAATAGCAAAAATACAGTGCATAGAAGGGGTTGAAATTGAGTCTACAGCCAATTAAAACAGATAATAAATCTATTGCAAATAAAATATTTATAAGAAAAGAAGCAATAAAAAATCTTATAGAAGTTAAAGTTTTAGATTTGTTTGCTGGTAGAAATGTTTTATGGGACAATATTAGAACAGACAAATATTTTGGAATAGATATTGTTTCAAATAAAGGGAAAAATTTAAATATAGATACTAGAAAGATAATTGATTCTATTGATTTAAGTCAGTTTAATGTCATTGATTGTGATAGTTATGGAATAGCGTTTGATTTATATAAAAAACTTCTAACAAATAAATCTGTAAAAAATGGAACAGTAATTATATATACTTTAATTACAAATGAGTTTACTAAAATTCAAAATACAGCAAAGGAAGAATTTAATTTTAAATCTTTCTACGATAAAGCACCTTCGTTATTTAATGCAAGGGCAATAGACTTCTTTTATGAAATGCTTTCAAACTACGGAGTTAAAGAGGTTTTATATTATGCATTAAGAGATAAATTTAATAAACATTATGGATATTTTGTTATAAAAGATAGGAAATAATCTTGTTGTATGATATAATATATGTATGAGTATAATTTATAGACCATGTGGGATGGCGAGGGAATATAGCCCATATGCTTTGAACATATATATAGGGTGTAGCCACAGATGTAAATATTGTTACGCACCTCATACATTGCAAAAATCATATGATAACTATTTTGGCAAGCCAGAGCCAAGAAAAGATATTTTAAAATTGCTAGAAAAAGACTTGCAAAAGAATGTGTACACTGAGCAAGTTCTTTTGTCTTTTGTTGGGGATTGTTATTGCGAAAGTGCGGATGATGGAAAGACTGTAAGAGAGGTTTTGAAGTTATTAAACAATTATAAAGTTCCAGTTGCTGTTTTGTCAAAAGGTGGCAAAAAAATGCTACGAGATATTGATATATTTAAGGCGTTTGGCGATAGGATAACAGTTGGGACGACATTGACATTTCTAGATGAAACTAAATCTAGAGAATGGGAACCCTATGCTTCTACGCCAAGTGAGAGATTGGAAACTCTAAAGATTTTGCACGATAATGGCATAAAGACATTTGCAAGTTTTGAACCAACAATTGAACCAGACGAAAGTTTGAAACTGATAAAAAGAACTCTTGAATTAGATTGTGTTGATCACTACAAAATAGGAAAAATTAACAACTATAAATCAGCAGATAAATGGCAAGATTGGGAAAAGTATCTAAAAGACTGCTTGGATATACTAAGACCAACTAATAAAAAGGTGTATTACAAATTTTGCTTGCGAAAACTTGCACCTAATGTGCAATTGACTGATCAGGAAAAAAATCCAGATGCATACATTGTTAGAACAAATTTATCGCAACAAATAAGTCTGTTCGATTAAAAAAATTAGGCTAGGGGGGATAGGCGTCTTAATATGGACGAAAAATACTCTAGTCTAGTTTTTTTGTGCTTTCGAAATACTAAAAAATTTTTTTAATAATTGGGGGATGTGTCAAGCGGTGAAATTTTTATAATTTTATGCTTGAAATTTTTATAATTTTATGCTTGAATTTTTTATAATTTTATATTTTATTTTTTGTAAAAGTTTATGCTTGATTTTCTTTTAATTTTTTTACCCTCTTAACATAAATAACTCTAGCAATAATGGCAATTGCAATGATCAGTACAATACTGCATGCTATAAGTATAAGTGCGGTCATTTGTGGCTTGGTCATATCATCTGGGTTAACAAGATCGGTTTCTACATATCCCTCGATAATGTTCTGATCTGCGTCATAAAATCTTACAAAAGTAAAATCTGATGTGCTATCATAACGAGATACAAATACTCTTGTGCCTTTCATAACTCTTGCTACAATGTCGCCCGATTTGTCTGCTTCTTCGTACACATTGATCTCTGGATCATTGCCAAAAGTTCTTAGGCTGGCATTGGGCAAAATGATCTCATAATTAGTGTCGTTGTGTGTGTAAGTTAGATCGTTCTTGTTGATGTATCCATAAGTATTGTTGTCTAGTTCGATAATGTAATATTCTATATTTCCATAATGGATAGCAGTGTTGGAATATATTGTAACTCTTGTATTTACTTTTAATTTTTTGATTACATTTGGGCTATCAATTCCGTTAAGATAATATGGTCTATCATACACGCATACATTCTTATTGTTTACTTGATATAGTCCTTCATCTTTTTTGTAATTAAAAGTCGGGTTAATGATTTTGACAATTTCGCATGTGTTATTGTCAAAAGCATATATAGTTCCTGTCAAATAATCATTGGTTATGCTATATAGGTCAGATTTTGTATTGTAGGCAATTTTGCTAACATACTGAAAAGTTTCTTCAAATCTATATGACAAAATTTCTTTGTTAGTATTGCTTAAGATATACACAATGTTGTCGTTTGCTGTTAGGTCGGTGATGCTTGATGCAATGCTAACATTTACGATTGTTGCACCATTTAGATCATGGGCAACTAGGCTAGAATTGTCTGCCACAAATATATTATTGTTGTTGCAAGTTATTCTTGCCATAGGGGTGTAAGCATGCGATGCGATAAGGGTAACAGTGTCGTCATTTAGTGTAAGTTTGTGTAGGCCATTGGCACTAGCGATAAAGATGTAATTATCGTTGTAGGTCATGTCATACACTTTTGCAACACTGTGAGTTAACTGCTTTAGTTCGTTACTCTCTAAGTTTAACTTGTATAGATTTTGATTGTTATTTTCGTTATTGTAAGTAGTGAAATATAGTTGGTTGCCAATTTTTACAGCGGTTGCTAAATTGTTAAGATTGGCATCATCTATCACATGTGTTAGAGTTTTGTCTAATACGCTTTTGTCAATAGAGATGACTGCTCCATCATCGATAAGTTGTATTCGCTTATTCTTGTTATCTGCAACAACTATTTTGTTATCTGATAGTGACAAGTTGGCGTTGCGATTGAACCTTCCGATCTCGCCACATTCGCTAGCAACTAGCACGTCAACACCACGGATAGAGCCCTTGGAATTGCTTAATTCGAAATTGCATTGTTGGATACATTTAGTTCCAGCATCAGATATATATATCTCATTGTTGAATGTATATATATCATTGAAATATTTGAAGTTGTTGGCAAGGAATGTTGTGCCAGCATAGTTGCCTGTTCGGGTATCATCGGCATAGTCTTTGTTGTCCTTGCCGGCATCAAATGTTAGGTTGTCCCTTATGACATACAGCGAACGGCTTAGGTCGGTTGCGATAATATAGTTAGTGTTTTCGAAATTGTAACTAACAATATCACTAATGTTTTCTTTTGGAAAATAGGATTTTGTTATTTGTGTATTTTCAGAATATTTTAGTTTATACAGATTGGTACTATTGTCTTCGCTAAATTCGCTAATTATATAGCACTCGGTGTCGTTGGTTGCAACATTTAGTAGGGGTGCGTTCTCACTATTGATTGCTAAGTTGGTGTACGAACCGATATAACTTAGATCCTTACTGCTAAGGGTGTGTGCCACAAAAGTGTTACTTGTTATGCATGCTATAGTTATCTTGTCGCTATATTCGTATACAGAATAGTCTAGGTGTGCACCCAGTTCGTTAGTTTTGGCAACATTGATATAGATTGGCACTTTAGCAAACTTATTGTGAATGTCATAAGCGGATAGGGTGTGTGCGGATGCGTCAACTATATTTTCTACAACAAGATAATTTTTGGTCAAATATATGTCAGCAATGTTTGTGTGAGATATTTCGTACAACTCTTGCAAATTAACAATGTCTTTTGTTTTCTTATTTAACACATTGATACTTGTTCCGTCCAGAGTGTAGGCAATGTGACTTTTGTTAACAGCGATCTGTGATACGCCCTCTAGGTTAACAAAATACTTAGCATTGTCGTTGTCTTGTGTATAAATAAGTGTGTTGTTGGAGTATGTGTCTGCAAAAACAGATCCTCGGACAAAGCCAAGTGATACTATCAGGCAGAGTGCCAACAATAACATTTTTATAGTTTTTTTCATAATCCATTTTCCTTAAAAGTAACTTAATTGTATGGTTATTATATCAAATAAATATTAATATGTAAAAAGAATTATATATCAAAAATTTAGATTATTAGGTGGTAATTTTGGTGTTGGTGTTACATATTATTGATTATTTTGTGCAAGTCTTGGGTCGGATATGCCAGCCTTGGCGTACTAGTTGCATTGATCGTGTTGCTTTTGCTAACTAGCCATATTTTAAGGGTAGGACATTAGTAATCTGAAGTTAGATTGTTCCTAGAAACAATTTTTTAAATTTTTTGGCACAAAAGACTTGTCAAAATGAATTTTATGCTATACAATATAGAACAAATGTTCGATAAATATTTCGAACAAAGCAAAAAAGTGGGGTGAAGAGGGGTTGAAATCGACATGTTTCGACAATTTTGTACAAAAAATTACATTTTGTACAAATGTGTCACAAAATTTTGACAAATGACAATTAAACATTTATACTGAAACTGTGATTAAAAATTTTTGTTTAAAAAAGAGAGGAGATAGAAATTGGAGAGTTGGACAAAAACATTATTAATTAGTTACAAGTATTTATCAACAATAGTGTCGACAATAGATGAGATGGTAGGTAAGATTAGTCTTAATTCTTACATTTACAATCGCAAAAGCACATGCGATACAATGGGGCAATTTGATAAAATAATCGAATTGAACGATCGCAAGTGCAATCTTATCAATCTTAAGGTGATAACAGAGGAAGCTTTGGGTAAGTTGAAGGAGAAGGAACTGAGGATTGCGATGCTAATATATGTTGATGGACTTACTTGTGACGAGACTGCTAGTGCTATGGGTATCAGCAGGCGAACAGTGTTTCGCAAGAAGAATATAATCTTGGATAAAATAACTAAGGTGTTAAAAGAAAAATACTCTTGCGAGTATTTTATGAAAAATTATATAAATGAGCAGTGGTTGATGGAGTTGTATTATTATTACTGCAATAAGGCAAAAACTATGACAATTGAACAGACTATTGACTTAGCAGAAGAGGTGGATAGCGGAAGAGCAATATATAAGACTATCAAGGAATTGCAGAGGTCAATTGCCTAGAGTAGGCTATCTAGGTCGACTGTTTTGGTTTTCTTAAGTTTGCGTGCATAGTGCACAGTTTTTGGCTTTGGCTTGCGGTACATAAGTATCACAATAACAATTATTGGCAAAGTTAAAATGGCAATGATTATTGCACAATCTATATTGGTTAGAGGGGTTGGGATGCGTGTATGATAATCGGCAGGAGTTTCGATAACTTCGGAGTTGATTGCGATAGAAGTCATGGACTTAATGTACTTGCTATAGATATATCCTTGCACACCAAAGTAGCTGACAAAGTACCAGACATTGCCTTGATAGTCGATTGCTTCTTCGCCATATATTTTGCCGATGTATTTTAAGTCAGAACAATTTTCGGGCACAACTGTTACGATGTTGTCATCATCTGCTTTTGGGGTTCTTCGCAAGTAGCATTTGCTGTTGATGCTAGTAAGTGTGCAGTTGGGATAGGGTTTGGTCGGAGTGCTAGAAACAAGTGTTATGTCACTCTTTTTGGCATAGCCACTGACACCGCTATATAATACTTTGTAGAAGTCTTCGCTGTAGTCGAGAGTGATTTCTACAAAGTATGTTTCTTCTAGTGTACATACTACATTGCCGTCTATTATATTGCTGGCACTCTTGTATAGATAAGCGTGGGAAGATGTTATTCTGCCATAGCCACTATATGCGTGAACAATTGCACTTGGAAGTAGTAGTAGGCAGATAATATATACAATCAATGGGATAAGTTTTTTTGGCATATATCCCTCCTATATTAAGTAATATATTTGCTAGTATTATAGACTATTTAGCACATGCATACTTGTATATATATTTGACTTATTGTGTAGAGTTTTGGCGATTATTGATAAGGTAAAATAGGTACTATGCATATTATTATGCAAAAAAAGGAGAAAATGCTTGAAAAAGGGAGAAATTAGTAATAAACTGCAAGCAATTGAGCGTGAAATACATAACAGATTTGGCAACGCAAATCTACTGAGGTATAACACTGGAGATAAGGTACATAATAAGCAACTGGAGTTTCACAAAAACATGCACAAAAATCGTTGGGTTTTTGGCGGAAACAGAAGTGGAAAAACGGAGTGTGGAGCGGTAGAAACGGTGTGGCTTGCACGAGGCAATCATCCTTATCGCAAGGTGGAAGGAGATACTTGTGGTTGGGTTGTATCGCTTAGCACGCAGGTTCAGAGGGATGTTGCACAGAAGAAGATTTTGCATTATCTTAACAAAGATTGGATCGAGGATATTATCATGCTATCGGGCAAAAAATCTGCCTGTGAGTATGGTGTGATAGATACAATTTTGGTAAAAAACATTTTCGGTGGAATATCAAAAATTGGGTTTAAAAGTTGCGACCAAGGGCGAGAGAAATTTCAAGGAACAAGCCTTGATTATGTGTGGTTTGATGAAGAGCCTCCCTTGGATATATACACCGAATGTAAGATGCGTGTGCTAGATAAGGCTGGAATACTGTACGGAACAATGACACCGCTAAAAGGGCTTACTTGGGTATACGAGCAGATATATCTAAATAACAATAATGATCCCGATGTGTGGTACGAGCAGATGGAGTGGGCGGATAATCCGTTTCTAAAGAAAGAAGAGATAGATAAGTTAACTAAGTCTTTGGCTTATGACGAATTGGATAGTCGTAGGTATGGCAATTTTAGTGGATTTGGTGGCAGGGTGTATGGTGTGTTTGACGAGAACATTCATGTAATAGATCCCTTTGATGTGCCTAAGGATTGGTACGATAATATCAGTATTGATCCGGGGCTAAATAACCCACTTAGTTGTCACTGGTATGCGGTGGATTATGACGGCAATGTATATGTTATAGCTGAGCATTTCGAGGCAGAGAAAGACATAGTGTATCACAGTAATAAGATCAAGGAAATAAGTGCTAGGCTAGGTTGGAAAACTAACTATAGTGGCAAGATAGAAGCGTTGATAGATAGTGCTGCCAATCAGAAAACTCTGGCATCTGTCAAGAGTGTAACCGAACTATTTGCCGAACAGGGCATACTTGTTAACCCTAAGGTCAACAAAGATTTATTTTCTGGCATAAGCCGTGTTAAGCAATATCTTAAGGATGCTAGTGGCAGATCTAGGTTATATATATTTCGCAATTGCACCAATCTTATTAGGGAATTCAAATCATATTATTGGTCGGACAGTGATGTTCCGATCAAGGCAGACGATCACAGCTTAGATGAGTTGAGATATTATATTATGAGTAGGCCAGATATTCCTAAGCCTAAAGAAGTCAAAAGCATAGTGCAGTTAAATAAAGAAAAGTTAATACGAAGATTAAGAAGAAATATTTCGTGAGTAAAGTAATGTTTGCTATAGCGAAATATTTTTTTGGCACTAAAATTTGAAATGCGGTATTTTCCATGATTTACTATTGACGAAATATAAAAACACAAAGGAGCGGATGGACAATATAAGGTGATATGAAGACAAAGAAAGTGAAGACGACTGAGATTGTAGAAAGCTCTGATGATGTTAGGCAGGCTTTGATCAAAAAGGCACTGGGTTATGAGGCAAAAGAGATCGTGGAAGAGTATAGCCTAGTGGATAATGATCTTAAGTTGGTTAAGAAGAAGGTTAACACCAAGGTGTATCCGCCCGATCTGGATGCAATAGAGATGGCTCTTAATAGTCAGCAAAGTGATGGCGTGTACGATAAGTATACAGACGAAGAATTGCTAGCGGAGCGAGATAAGTTGGTGCAAGCATACATGAGAATGAACAAAGGAGATAAGTAGATGAATGTTATTAAGGCAAAATACTTAGTAAAGTGCGAAATACCCGGTTGCGAAAATATTGCTAAGCAAGCATTTTCGGCTGGTGCAGATGATAGTTGCAAGATAGCAGTATGCGACAAGTGTGTTAAAGCGATGTATAACAAGTTAAAAATCAAAAATGAATAAGAGGAAAAGGTGAAATGAGAAAAAAGATAAAACAGAATGAAATCGATAAAGACGAGTTTGAAAAAGAATATGTTGCAGAGGTTCTAGAAGATTTTCGTGCAAGGCAGTTGGATCGAAAGATCTATGAGACTAAATGGCAAATGAATATCAATTATTATATTGGCAACCAATATTGCGTAGTGGATGGCAAAGGTGATGTTGTGGATAACTACAAGCAATATATGTGGGAAGAGCGAGAGGTGTACAATCACATTGCACCAATAATAGAACTTAGACTAAGTAAACTTAGCAAGGTTAGGCCGACCCTTAATGTAGTGCCATTTAGCGACAATGTAGACGATGTATCGTCTGCCAAAGTAAGCAAGAAGATACTTACAGCACAGACTTATGAAAACATGGTCAGTAAGATATTGCAAGAAGGCACAATGTGGAGTGAAATATGTGGGACATGTCTATACAAGATTGGCTGGAACAACACTAAGGGTAAAATTGTAGGAAAGGACACTTTGGGAACGGATATCCACGAGGGCGATATTGAGATATCCGTAGTTACACCTTTTGAGATTTATCCAGATAGCAATACTTATTCTAACATCGAAGATTGTGCATCTATCATTCATGCACGCACCTTGCACAAGGATGTTGTCAAGAACATCTGGGGTGTAGATGTAGAAGGCAAGAATATAGATGTGTATACACTGGATGTTACGCCTAAGATGATGCATGGCAATAGTACATATAACAATATGGGCAAAAAGGTTAAGAAAGACCATGTATTGGTGATAGAAAAATACGAACAGCCTAGCATTAGTTTGCCGGAAGGTAGACTTAGCATAATTGCTGGGGACAGACTAGTGTACATAGGTGATCTACCTTACATCAATTATGCAGAAGGCAAGCGTGGATTTCCTTTTGTCAAGCAAGTTGCCAATATTATTCCTAACTCTTTCTGGGGGCAAAGCATAATCGAAAGGCTTATTCCTATTCAGAAGTCATATAATGCATTGAAGAATAGAAAACATGAGTTTCTTAATAGGCTTAGCATGGGAAACTTGGCTGTAGAAGACGGATCGATTGATATAGACAACCTAGAGGAAGAGGGCTTGATGCCGGGCAAAGTGCTAGTGTATCGCAACGGTTCTACTGCACCAAGAATGTTATCCACTGGCTCTGTCCCAATAGATTTCCAGTACGAAGAAAATCAACTACTAAATGAATTTATAGAGATATCTGGTGTTAGCGACCTTATCTCTAGCAAAAACATTAGTGGCAACATGAGTGGTGTCGCTCTGCAATTGTTGATTGAACAAGACGAGGTGAGATTGCTTAGTAGTGCGGAAAACTTAAAAATTGCAGTATTGAAAATGGCAAAAATGGTCTTGAGATTATACAAGCAATATGCGACATTCCCTCATACAACAAGATTGGTTGGCAAGAATGGAAGTGTGGAACTTATGTACTGGCAAGGTTCTGATCTGGCGACCGAAGATGTTGTGTTTGAGACTGAGTACGAGTTAAATCAGTCACTTGCCCAAAAGCGTAGTTCGATCATGGAGGTGTACAATGCGGGATTGCTACATGATGAGGATGGCAAGTTAAGCAATGGAATGAGACACAAGATATTATCTGAGTTGGGTTTTGATATCTGGGAGAACTCTATGGACGAAAAGAGCCTGCAAACAGGACAAGCCGAAAAGGAAAATGCAATGCTAGTAACCGATGGCAAAATGCCAGAACCTGGCGAAATAGATGATCACGAAGCACATATCACTGAGCATACATGCTTTGTGTTATCCAATGACTATTTGATACAAGAGCGTAACAATCCAGCCCTAAGGCAAATAATGCTAAATCATATCAAGACACATAAGAAATATCTAAACATAATCAAACAGATAGAAGGAGATAAATAATGGAAGAAAATATTACAAACAAGGAACAACCAGATACTACTTGTTCGGTTAATGTCGCAGCGGCGAGTGAGGTAAGTAGTAATGACGAAAGTAGTTCTGGCTCCTTGTATGGTAAATTTAAAGATGCCGAGAGTTTGTATAACGGTTACAAAGAGTTGGAGAAAGAATTTACAAAGAAAAGTCAACTGTTAAGCGAACTAAAGTCTAATGCGGTCGATAATACTGCAAAAGTACCGATCTATGAGACTGAAAATTGGCAAAGCGAAATCGACAATTTTTTAAGCAATAATAAATATGCCAATGATTTTGCTAAAGATATGGCACAAACCTTGATGCAAGATAGGGATCTTGCTTGTATGCCCAATTGTCTAGACTTGGCATACAATAAGGTTGTTGCCAAGAAATATTTAAGTCAAGAAGATATGGCGAAGGATGAAAATTTCTTAAACAACTATATCTACAACAATGAGGAGATTAGATCCAAAATTGTTGGCGGATATCTAAATGACTTAAAGAAAAATTCTGCACCACCGATAGTTATCCAGCAACGTGGGGACACGGTAGGTGTTATTACTCCAACCAAGCCTAAAGATTTGAGCGAAGCGAGGAAACTAGTAGAGCAACTCTTTGGGCGATAAAAAATATTTTTGTAATGAAATGGAAAGGAGAAAATAATGGTTACATTACAGACAGCCGAAGATGCGTTGAAGTCGGTATATCTAGGGGTTGTATCCGACCAACTTAATATTAATGCCAACCCTCTACTTAACAAAATCAAACAATCTACAGCAGATGTATGGGGCAAGGAGATTATCAAACTAGCACCTTATGGTATCAATGGTGGTATCGGCGCAGGCGGTGAGACAGATGCTCTTCCTGTTGCTAAAGAGAATAAGTATGTTAAGTTCGTTAGTACTCTTAAAAACTTATATGGAACAATCGAAATTTCTGATAAGGCAATGCGTGCTAGCCAGAACAATTCTGGTGCATTTGTTAACCTACTTAATGCAGAAATGGAAGGATTGATCAAAGCCAGTACTTTTAACTTTGGTCGTATGCTTTATGGCAACGGAAGTGGAGTTCTTGCCACGACCGCTACACATACTGCCAATGACGCTGAAGCAACAGTTGATTCTGTTAAGAATTTGATCGAAGGAATGTATGTTGAATTTATTGCAACTGCATCAGGAACAAAACTTGCTGGTGTTGCAAGAAGAATTGTATATGTAGATAGAGCCAATAAGAAGGTAAAATTTGATAGTGGTATTTCTACTGCTCTAGGTGATGATTATTATATTGTTGTTCAAGGTTCTTATAACAACGAGATCACTGGACTAGGCAAAATATTTGATAGTTCTGCTACATCACTATATGGCTTAACTAAGACAGATTATCCTTGGCTTACTCCATATACTAAGGGTTCTGTGGGAAGTATCACTGATACTGCTATCCAGACTGCAATTGATGAGTTGGAGGAATATGCAGGTAGTACTGTAGACTTTATTACTTGCTCTAGTGCAGTTAAGAGAGCATATCAATCATATCTATCCACTTACAAGCGTAACATTGATGTTATGGATCTAGCAGGTGGCTACAAGGCAATATCTTATGCAGGTATTCCAGTTGTATCAGATAGATTTATTGCAGACGATACTATGTATCTACTTAATACTAAAGAATTTACTCTACACCAATTGTGCGATTGGCAATGGCTAGAGGGTGAAGATGGCAGAATAATCAAGCAAAAGCAAGGTTATCCTGTATACAATGCTACTCTAGTAAAATATGCAGATCTTATCTGTGACAAGCCTAGCGGACAAGCTAAGTTGACTGGCATTACAACAACTTAAAATAAATATGCTAAATAATTAATAGCAAAATAAAAATGTGGCTACGGTTGGATGTCAATCGTAGCCTTACATTTTAAATACCGAGGGAGCAAAAAGTGATATATAAAATAGTGATTAAAAAAGATATGTTCAATATATCTGTTAGACTAAAAAAAATAGATAGTGGATATTATATCGTGTTCAATAATCTCAAGAATGTTTTCGAAGTGCACAATAGTAAGCAAGGGTTAGACACCTATTGCTTAACTAGTCCCTACGATAGATTGGATAGTAGGCTTATTGAATATGTTTTGAAGACAAGTTCTAGATTTTGCTCTCAGATATTTGACCAAATAGATAAGAATAACCAAGACTTGATAGATAGTGCTGTCAATAATCAGCAAGACAAGGTTAGGAGTAATCTAAAGGATATATATAGTGTTGTATCCAATAGTAGCAAAAGTTATGATCTAATTAATAGTATGAAAACAAAATGGATGTGAAAAGTATGAAAGTTAATAATATATTGAAAATAAGTGCAATCATGTTGCAACTGTCAGGTGTAGAGCAAGTGCTTAAGACTTGTGACGAGGTGACAGAGGTTAAGAACAAAGACTTAGAATTATTGAAAGATTGTGTAAATATTGTGTGCAACAGCATTGCAACCGATTATTTGCCATTGACCGAAAGAAGGCTTATAAAGGTGAGTAATGGAAAGTTGAAATGGGTGGATCTTAGCGACAAACAAATATTCAAGATACTTAGTGTCAAAGATAACTATGGGTGTAAGTTAAGGTACAAAATTGTTGGTGACGGTATTGAAGTGGATAATAGCGGATATATTTCTATATTATATAGTTATTTTCCTGCAGAGTATAATTACAATGATACAATTGATGTCTTTGGGTGCAATATTACAGAAAGGATCTTTGCAATGGGTGTTGTGGCGGAGTATCTATTTATAGTAGGCAACAGCGATGATGCGGTAGTATGGCAAGATAGATATGCTAAAGCCATGCAAAGTGCGATGCGAAATAGCAAAGAGGTAATAATGCCTAAACGAAGGTGGTGGTAAGATATGTATTATCACAACCGTATAGCAAATAGAAATATAACATATAAGCAATATAACTATGCTAGTTTCTCTAGCGGGATCAACACCGATTATGATGAAAAGTTGTTACCTGTAAAGTATGCCAAAAGCACATATAATTATTGCTATCAGAATGGTGCACTTAAGACTGGGCTTGGGATCAGAGAACTAGAGATTGCTTATGATCTAAACGACAAAACCAAAACAAAAAAAATAACAATGCCAAATGGTGTGTACCCACTGGCTACTTACAATTATGTTAGATATAATTACGAACTAGATAAGCCGTTTGATAGTCTTATTGTGTATGGTTCGGACAAGTATCTGTATATGATAAGAATGTACGAGGTTGGCAGTGAGTGTACTAAGTTAGACGAGTATCAATTTAGCCAAATACCTATGGTTGCTAACTACAACATTAACGGAGTAGATAGCCTAATAATTGCAACTAAAGATGAAGGCATGTATGTGTGGGACGGATATAGCGAAGTTGCCAAAATAAATAATGCACCAGCGATAAGCAGTATGTGTATACATTACGAAAGGATGTATGTTACGACTAGTGGGGATATGCGTAGCGTATATTTCAGTGATGATCTAGATCCAACTAACTGGTCGCAAAGTCTGACAGAGGGTGGATTTATTAATCTTATGGATGAAAGGGGAACGTCTAATAAGGTTGTTAGTTTCAATGACTGTCTATATGTTTTTAGGGAATATGGTATAGACAAGATCATTGCTTATGCTGATCAGACTAGTTTTCAGGTAGTTCCGTTATTCACATCTAGTACACGCATATATACTGACACCATTAGGTTGTGTGGCGACCGAATAATGTTTCTAGCAACCGATGGTATTTACTATTTTTCGGGTCTCAGCACAACCAAATATGAACTTAATATCAATGACTTGTTTGTCAAAGCAGATAACTCCAATGCGGTTGGTGCTTACTATAATGGCAAGTATTATTTGGCATGTAGATTGCACATGGATGATGACATTGTTGGTTGTGAAAATACAACATACAACAATAACATTTTGTTAGAACTAAATATAAGATCGGGCGAACTTAATATCCTTAGAGGATATGATATAGTTAACTTACAGACACTTAACAATAAGAACATGAGTAAGCTAGTAATCTTAATGAGAGATGGAAGCAAAATAAGACTAGGCGAACTATGTGTAACAGGTGAAGTTTTTGGTGTAGCAACTACCAAAATATGGAAGAGTCCTAAGACATCTTTCGGGTACAGTTATAAGGAAAAATTATTAAAGCAGATAACTATTAATACAGACTGTGATATAGAGGTAGAAGTCGAGGCTGATGATAGAATTGTGCGATATGATGTGTGTGCAAGTTCAGTTCCAACAAGTATAAAACCTAATCTAAAATCTAGAGAATTTGCAATCAATTTCATTTGTAAAAAATCTAATGCAAATATATCCAATCCACAAGTAATAATAGGTGTGTTATGAAAGAAATAATAGGTAGTAATTATGGGCTTAGAGCGTACACCGAAGTACAGGAAATTAAACAAACATTACTTAATGATTATGATAGTAAAAATATTAGTACTGCATTAAACAGTACGAAATATATATTTAATAACACTTATACTAATTTTAGCAAAAATATATCAGTTAATTACAAAAACTCTTATGGTTATGTCAAAATATTGTATGATTGTGACAAAAACTATAGTGATTGTAAAATAATTGTTAAACAAAATAGTGTGACTGTGTATAATGGTGCTTTCAATAATTATATCGAAATTGGTGTTAAATATTTTAACACCAATACATTTAGTTTTGATATTGCTTGTAGTAATAAAGATCTTAATTTTGCAATAGAATTTTTGGGACAAAATAACGCAAATGAGTGTAAGCAAATATTACTAAAATCGGGAAGTAATTATTATAAAATATGCAATGCCTATAACGAAACGATTGTGTATAGTTATGCATCGCTAAGTGATGCGATCAATCACAATAATTACACAAAATATAATCTGCAACTTAGGTTGCTGGATGCAAAAAATACAAGTTGTTTTGGTGGCGAAACACTTTATATTTGGGGTGTTAATTCTAGCAACAAAGTTGTGTATTATTCTTCGTCAAATTCCTTTGCGAGCAGTGCTGAAATATTTAGTTACACTGATGATAATATTGTTGGCTTACATAGTAGCAATAGTCTTATGACATACTTTCTGGAAGATGGTGTTGTTAAGTGCAAGTCAATATATAGTGATAACACTAGCAGTATCACTACATTGCAGTGTGTCAGCGACAAGAAGTATATTGCAATTATATCTAGTTGTGCTGTAAATATTGGCACAAGTATATATCAATGTTTGGTCACTAAAGATAGCAGTGGAAGATATTATTTGATTGTATTTGAAACTCCTCAGTCTACTTATGCTAATAGTTTTGTTATATACATTGGTAGCAATGCTGATTATAGCATAGACAGTAGCAATGGGGTGATAAAATTATTTGCGACAAGCGATTGTAAAACAAAAATAAAAAATATAACTATTAACACATCAGAGCATGCTTATGCGACAGCGGATAATACAACCATTGAGCCATGCGCATATTGTAGTGTATTAGGTGACAAGTATATTATCCAATATAGCAATTGTTTGACGGCTATAGCATTATGATAACAAGACAGCAGATGTGTTCAATAGTTCAAAGATATTTTTTGGTGGATCATTATTCTAACAAAAGGAGGTGGCGTGCAATGTATACATATCGTGTAGATAAGGATACAACAGACAAGGTTGTAAGCCTGACTAACAAGAAATCTAATAAGATGACAAAATTGATTGATGAAATCAATGATTACAACAAGGTCTTCGACACAACAGATTTCTCCAGTGTGCCTAGTAGCAAAAATAATCTGGAGCGAATGCAAGATGTGGAGATAGACCCAGACAAAATAAAATCACAAGCGGAAGGTGAACTGGCTGATTACAAGAACACCCAAGAGAATAAGATCAAGGATGAAATAGATAAAGAGGCAGAAAACCTAACAAAAGAAAAAACTGCAGTCAACAAAAATTACGAAACAGCAAAAGCAAAAGTAAAATCAAATTATGATTCTGCTAAAGAAGATGCAAGCCAAGATGCATTGCGTAGAGGCTTGAGCCGAAGTAGTATTGTTGTTAACGTGCTGGATGCTTTTGACAAAGAGAAATTGTCAAAATACAATCAGTTAAACGAGGAGTTAACCACTAGACTAAATGAAATAGATGCGGATATTAATGGATTAAGTGCTAAGCGTGACAAAGCGTTGAGTGACTTCGATATTAGTTATGCTGTGAAATTGCAAGATAGGATCAACAGTCTAACCAGCGAGTTGGAGAAGAAGCAAAACGAAGTGCTTAAGTATAACAACGAGATAGCGGTTAAAGAAGACGAGTATAACAGAAAGTATGCAGATATGGTTCAAGAGATCAAAAACAAAAACTGGTCAAAGGAAAAAGATCTGCTAGAACTAGCCAACAAGTATGGATATGATAGTGTTGCAAAATACAAAAATTCACAAATTGTGGATAAAGCAAAAAAATTCTTTCAATCCTATGACAAGCAAGAGATAATTGACGAACTAAGAAATAATCAAGAACTAATTGATACACTAGGCAAAGATGCTGTGGATAAATTACTGAAATATTATCAGTCATAATGTATGTGGCAGGAAATATTTAATTTAGCAGTCAACAATGGTCTATGGGCGGTACTGTTTTTAGTCTTGCTATTTTATGTTTTGCGTGATAGTAGACTAAGAGAGAAGAAGTATCAAGACACAATAGAGAAACTGGGCAAAACTATGGAGTGTATCGAGGATATCAAAGAAGATGTGGAAGATATCAAAGAAAAAATAGACTTTGCTAGTAATGCCAAAGGGGATGAAGTGAATGAAAAAATATAGTACATATGCATTTTGGGTCGCATTAGCTAGTGCAATGGTTGTGTTTCTAGAGGATATTGTCAAGGTCTTTGGCATATCCATCAATACATCTAGTGTTGAAAATCTTATATTGTCATTTTGTGGGCTATTAGTTGCCTTGGGTATTGTTAACAAGGCAGATAGTAACAACGACAATCTAGTAGACGGATCGGATGTAATAAATGCGGAAGATCAGACGGACAACGATGTGGATCAAGATAACAACGATGATGCAGATAACCATGACGACAAATAATATGTCTAAGCGATAATAGTGGAGTGTGAAGATTGTGTGAAATATACACAATTTTTGCACTCTATTTTTTTTTGAGGGTATAACATTATATTTGTTTGACAAAAAAATGTAAGTTATATAAACTAATATAGAGTAAACTGGATGTAGGAGTAAATTTAGAAGAAAATAATGATGTATCGCAATTCTTTTAAGTTAATATTTTCTAATTTTGGATTGGTGTGGAAACTCCTATGTTATTTCTTGATCATTTTGCTGGTGACGGGTGGTATTAGTTATGCCGTTGCATCGCCTATTTTTAACGAAATAGGTTTAAGTGAGGTCTTGGCAAAATTCCCTGCATCGTTTGAAGAATTTATCAGATCACTGGATGTTAAGAGTTTTCTAGTGCAAATAGACAATATCACAACCGAAGGGGTTAACTTGATTGTAGGCAATTTTACTAATATATGGTATCTGCTGGGTATACTTGCTGTTGTATCTGTTATTATCCCATCTATGCTAACCAATTTCTACCTAATGTCTACTTGCAATGTTTTGCATTATTATATGGGTAGTTGCACTAAGTTTGGCTTTACTGCTAGTGTGTTCGTTAATTTCTGGAAAAATGTTAGATATCAACTGGCATGTCTGGTTACAATCTTGCCACTTAAGTTGTTGACTTATTATGCGGTTATTAGGTCTTTCGGAATTTTGGCTTCTTCTAGCCTTGTTGTTAAGATTTTAGCACCATTTATAATAATGGCAATTTATGTTATCTTGACCGCTCTTCGTGTATCATTATTTGCTGGTTGGGTGCCATTTATGGTTGTTAAGAATGCTAATGTTTGGTCCAGTCTGGTTCAAGGATTTAAGTGTATACGCAAGAGATTTGTACAGGTCTTTGCTAACTCGCTTGGTGTTGTGTTAACCATAATACTAATAAGCGTACTTGGTCTACTTACTTTTGGTGTTTCGCTAGTTATAACTGCACCTGCTGCGTTCCTATTTATAGCGACATTTGGCATGGTTGTGTTCTATACATGTACAGGGCTTAGGTTCTATGTAGACAACGGCAATGTGTATGCCCCTAAGAAAGCCGAAATGGTGGAAAGTTACAAGATATATAAGAATGTTATTTAAAAAAATCAACAAAGGGATAGTCTTATGACAAAGAAAATAAAAATAATACTAGCAATATGTGCAGTTGTATTGGTAGGTGCGATAACAGGTCTAACAATAGCCATAGTAGTAGTTGCAAGCCAAGCACAAGCATCTGCATCCATGAAGGTTACATTCGTATCATTTGAGGTGTCTGCAACTGTTACTTGCAGTGCTTATGTTGTAGATATGTACAATCCTGCGGATATTCAGGGTTATGGTATGATGGTGGATGGAATAGATGCAATCAGAGTATACAAGTTAGATTCTTCTAATCAAGAAGTAGATAGCAACATGATTGAATTCAAGGCAGGTCAGGGAGAGATGACGGACAATATTTATTTTGCTGAGACAACCTTGGATAATTATAAGTACGCTGTAAGATATCAATTTCAGATAGTTAACAATGGCAACAAACCTATCAAAGTTGTGTGTGCAACTGATACAATTGTAACCAATAAGAATATGAGAACCGAACTAAAGAGCGTAACTGATGGTACGACTGCAACCGATGGAAAATTGGAGATTAGCCTTGCTTCTGGTCAGTTAAACTTAGTATATTTATTTGTTAGACCAGATAATATCCAAGAAGATGGCACATTTGACGCAAACACCAACGGTGCATTATCTATGACATTTACTGGTGTGTAAGACTAGTCGATAATAAAATATGAAAAAATATTTTTTTAAAAAAATACACAACTTTTTTCAAAAAGGGTATTGACAAGCACCATTTTTGATATTATAATAAGGTTGCATTTTAATTGATTTAAAATGTTTTTCCATTTTTCATTCTACCTATATATTTAGGTGAACAAAGGACAAACGCCTATTTGTCCTTTGTTTTTTTGTATAGCAAAAATACATACATATTTTGTTTGCAAAATTGTATAATTTGTGGCACAATATACGTATCGGATAGGCTATTGATCTAAGGGTAATAATTCATTAGATTTAAGGCAAACATAGCAATTAGTAAATATATATAACAAAGAAGTAAAATTATGAAAAAAACAAATTATAATAAATCCAAAACAAAATCAATAGTAGGGGATATATGGTCGATACTTATTAGCCTTACTCTACTTATATATCTATCTATAGGTTGCATTTGGGGTATATGGCATCCTACTTGGGTTGTTTTTCCTATAGCATTGGCGATTATTGGCGTTATTGATTATATAGGATTTGTTAGATATAGCAAAAATCCAACCATGGACGATGATGTTGACTCTTTTGACAAGCAATTTGAGAGGACTTTCACTTATGCTAAGTGTGTTAAGTTCTCGGGCATCTTATTTGCATTTACAGTTGTGACATATGTGGTTGTTAACTCATTTATTGGCTTGTGGCATCCGCTATGGCTTATGTTTTTTGCAATGGCGGTTATTGAGGAGACTTGTGCAATAATATTTAAGGCTAGATACAATGATTATCAAACAACCAAGGCACAAATGATGGATATTGAGACGAAAGTGGAAGATGTTAAGGCACAAGAAGACAGCGATAAGACAGAAAAAAAATAAAAATGTAAAATGCGACAACGGCTTATGCAAAATACTGCATAGGTCGTTTTTTTGTGTCAAAAGACTATGTTTTGTAATAAAAGTATATAAAACAAAGGCAAATTTTGCTAACTTGTTTGGTGTTTTTACTATAATATAGTAAAATATTGATAGAGAAATGGAAAAAAGAAGTCTTGGATATCTAACATATATGATATAGAGACTTACAACAAAATAATCTAAAGAGAGATAGAGGAATATGTACAAATTGAGAGATGTATTAAGCAGAATTGCCATATGTTTGTTGATACTTTTTTCGTGCAGTATGGTTGGATGCGATAGTACTAATAATGAAACAGGTGAGGGCGTTAATCTAGATGTCCTATTCAGTTACATAACTATCAACGAGGGCGAGTCAGTTAGGCTTTCGACCTTGTATAGATGCGATGGTGATGGTGAAGTTGTGATCACCAGCAGTAGTAGTGATGTAGTGTATATTAAGGAGGGCATTGCCTATGCCCGCAGTGAAGGCTTATCTACTCTAACATTCTCGTACACATCCGATAGTATAGATGTGTCGAAAAGGATCTCTTGCAAAGTTGTGTCCAGTGTGACATATGCAAGCGATGTGTATGTTGAGGATAGAGAGTTGAAGACAGGGCAGAGTGTAACCTTAAGCGAGTTATATACAGTTGTTCCTTCTGGAAGTGTCAGTAATGTTAAGATAGTATGTGAGTCCGATTGTATTAAGCGTTTGGGCGGAAGCATCAAAGCGGTCAAAGAGGGTATTGCCAAGGTCAATATAACTGTTAGCACTAGTGCAACCGAAACTATAACTAAGACCATAACAATCACAGTTAAGCCAAAAGTGATCAATCTAACTCTTTATGCATATCTAAGGGATATGAATGACGGAGTTGTTAAGTATGCAATCGATGGTGAGTCATATAAGATATACATCAATTCTTTCAAAGGCTTTAATGCCAAGGCGGTAACTTTTTCTAACAATATTAAGACAATTTTGTCCTACAGTGATGGCAATAGAGAAGTGTATGTAGTGCATATTCTTGCTTCCGGTGATATCAATGTTACATATGATAGCGTGGATGATTATGGCCTAACTACTATCAGCAATAATGTACCATATTATACTAGCAATGACTTCCGAGTAGACATTGTGGACAACAACAATAATGTTATGGAAGAGGTAGATGGCGTATATACATTCTATATTGCGGAGAAATATAACAATCCTTACGCAAGCGGTGCTACTATCAAAGCATATCTTAACGATCTTCTTCTGACCGATTGTGTTACAACTGTAGTAGAAAACAAAGACAATGCTATTATTTATCGCAGAGGAAATATAACTGTTAACAAGATTGGCTCTGCTACTATGTCAATATCCAATGCATATTTCACTAGAGAGATCAAAATCGTTGTAACAAAGGCATATATTGAAGATTGCACAATAGAATATAGTAATAATGTAGTGTTGTCACAAAACAACATAATAACTTTTCAAATTGTTAAAGATCACGATTACAATTATTTGCCTGACAATATCAAATTGGTTTGTAATACTGCTGGGGTTGAAGTAAGAGATAATTATACTCTGCGGGTTACAGACAATACAGTTACTCACATTTCTGGATACATGATGATAGGGGAACTTGTTAAAGAATACTTCATAGACTGTGTGCTATACAATGTCGATAGCGTAGAGGTGTACTATAGTGGGAGTGTCATCAAAGATACATTGACTATTAGTCGTAATTATGCCACTCTTACATATTATTTCTATAATGGCAATCGTGGAGTATCTATTGGCTCTTCTTATCCAATGCGTGCTGTTATTGATAACGGACTAACAACCAAAGAGGAGACTTTGACCAAATATCTGTATTTAAATAATTTGACTAAAGGTGTGTATACAGTAACAATATATTGTGGTGCGATAGAAATTAACAAATTGACCATTGTTGTGGAATAAGTTGTGTCAACAAAATATTTTGTGATAAAATACTTGAATATACAGAATATAATAATCTAAATATTTATACAAGGGGATAACGGATGAAAAAAGGTTTTCTTACACTAGTGTCGGGGAGCAGTGGTGTTGGCAAAAATACGATCATTAGTAAATTGATGGAAGATGATAAGGATATAGCACTACTTAGGTCTTGTACTAGTAGGGCAATAAGAGTAGATGACAAGATCCAAGAGGATGGCAATTATGCTTATCATTTCTTAACCAAGGACGAGTTCGAAGACAAGATTGCCAGAGATGAAATGTTAGAGTATGATGTCTTCAGTGACAATTATTATGGCATATCCAAGAGTGGTGTGGAAGAGGCTGTAGGCACTGGCAAAAAGGTGATCAAAGATATAACTGTCAAAGGGGTTCTTAGTTGCAAAGAGAAACTGGATAAGGGTGTGAATATTGTGACAATATTCCTTACTCTTAAGAAGTCTGATCTTAAGAAAAGACTAATTTTGCGTCAAACTAAAGATATCTCTCGCAGGATGAAACACTATGCCTTTGAGCAAAAAAGCATACCGTTATATGATTATTGTATATACAATGATGACATAGGGTTTACTATAGAGAAGATAAAAGCTATTATGGATTATGCGCAACACAAGTCAACCATCCTTGCGGGATGCAATTTGGGAAAATATAACGACAAAAAGGTGCAAAAAATAGTTAATAGATTGAAATCTAATAAGCGTGTAAAGCCTATCAAAGTGGCAGCGCAAAATGGTAAAATCTACATTGTGGATGGCATCAATACATATCTTGCCAGCATCAATACAGGGATGTCGGTAGTTAAGCGATTTGTAGACAATGTACAAATTGCCCCAGCTGACGAAAAATACTGGACACAATTGGTGGATCAGTATATTCAGAAATAGAGTACAAAATATTGAAGGAAAAAATTATGGGTATAATATATGATGTGATAAAGCAAAGTATAACAAATAGCATATTATATAATATGTCCAACAACGAAATGTTCGTGGGGGGGGGGGTAGCATTATTAGACAAAAATATAATGCTAAACTTTTTTGCACAACAAAAATATAAACGCAAGAAAAATACACTTGCAAAGGCGAATATTGTAGTCTAAATCTAGGCTACAAATATCAAGAAGTTCTTGTAGGTGTATTTTTGTTGTAATAAGTGCATTATATAAGAGGGATAAATATGAGTAAAAAACAAGCGTTATTGATAATATTGTGTGCAATTGTATCGGTTGTTGCAATAACGTCTGCACTAGTTATTGCACTAGTTGCAAGTACACAAAATATTGAGTCGCAGATTAATGTAGAGTATAACTCGGTCGATGCATATGTTAAGATATCAGCCAATTATTATATAGGCAGTGAAGGAACGGCGATGGTCAATGGCAGTGCGACAGAAGTGGTGTTATCGCCACTAAATAGATCGGGTTCGCTTAACCAACCATCCAATAAAGCGGTGTATCTAGATGTGGACAAAGGTGGCAAAGTCGTGTATGAATATAGGTTTGAGAACAAGTCCAAAGATTGTTCGGCTTTTATAGAGCAAGGTGTGGATTCCAATGGCAATGCTGTTGTGCCTAAAGATGCACAGTATAACAACATTAAGATCGAATATATGTGTTCTAACAGACAACTTAGCCCATTGGTGGTTAGCGGAACGGAAACTTTTAGCAAAATAGGATTGCTTCCTTTGGACACACAATATCTATATGTTATTGTGTCTATTGTCAATAATATGCGTAATGCCTCATTCCAAGGTTCTTTCCTTTGGTCTTTGGGTAAGGGCGAAGTAGACAATGTTGTAGAAAATAACAATATTGTGTTTGATGATAAAGATTTGATTAACGAAGATGCTGTTAAGAATATTACATTTGTGCCTGATGCAGTTAATAATGAGCCTAATTCATATCCTATGGTTAAGAACAAGTGCTTTACTGGCTGGTATCTGGATGCGGATTATAAGAATAAGGCAGAATTTCCGCTATACATGGATGCTAATACTAAATTATATCCTAAATTAGAAACGGCTACAAGTGGGTTGCAATACACTTATGCCAATGGCAAATTTGTAGTATCAGGATATTCTGGTGATGCAGAAACTATATATATCCCAGATGTATATAGTGACGGAACTAGAATTGAAGAGTTGCAAGAATTACAAGCAAATGCACTAAATGGTTCAACTGCCAAAGAGATTGTTTTGCCTAAAACATTGAAAAAAATTGGTGCCAGAGCGTTGTATAACTGTGCTAAATTACAAAAATTGTATATCCCGGAAAATGTGGAACATATCGATGGGTTAACTGCGGGATATAATATTGCACTGACAGACCTAAAAGTTGATCCTAAGAATAGTGTATATGATAGCAGAGATAACTGCAATGCTATTATCGAAACCGCAACCAATAAGTTAATTATGGGTACAGATGTTACTATTGTTCCAGATACAGTCGAGATACTTGGCAACGGATGCTTTTACAATAGTCGAATGACTAAATTGAATATTCCAAGAGGTGTTAAAGCTATAGAAGATGATGCTCTGTCTGCTATGGCTAATTTGTCTATTTTGACAGTAAGTGCAGACAACTCAGTGTTTGACAGCCGTAACAACTGCAATGCTATTATTAAGACCGCAACCAATTCATTATTTATTGGATGTAAGAGTACGGTTATTCCTATCAGTGTAACAAGTATTGCCGAGAAAGCATTCTATTGGGTGTCTGGTCTAACAAGCATAACTATTCCAGAAAATATTGTAACAATAGAGGATTTTGCATTTCGTGGTACGGGTCTTATTAGTCTGTATATTCCTAAGAGTGTTACTTCGATAGGGTTTGGCATAACAGGTGCATGCACTAAACTAACAAGCATAATAGTAGACCCAAGCAATACAGTGTATGATAGCAGAAGCAACTGCAATGCAATTGTTAAGATTGAGAACAGTGAAATTATTGCCACTTGTAACAACACGATTGTTCCACAAGGTATCCTAAGGATAGGATACTACGCATTCCATAGTTCTTCGTTGACTTCAATAACTATTCCTTCAACAGTTATTTCAATTGGCCGTTCAGCATTTGATAGCTGTAGCAAATTAACTAGTATTGCGATCCCAGATAGTGTAATTGAGATATTGGGTACGGCATTTAGTGGTTGCAGTAGTCTAAGAACTGTTACGCTAGGCAAAAATGTAAAATTAATTGGATCTGGAGCATTTCAAAATTGTACAGCACTTACAAGTGTTACTTTTGGAACAACAACAGGTTGGTATGCTACAAAAGATAGTTCTGCTACAAGTGGAACAACAATGACGGTAACTAATGCATCCACTAATGCAAGCAATCTAACTGGCACATATCTTAACTATACATGGAAGAGATAATCTTGTAGATGTGCTAACTATATATTTACAATAGAGTTGATACAAAAAAATCATCATATCAACCTTGTTATAGGTTAAGATATGATGATTTTTTTGTCGTTTGAGTTTTGCTAATAATAGCATGTTGTTTTCGTGGTGCACTCCCAAGAGTTGAATAACTTTAGGAATGTTCACTTCATTTTTTTGCAGTGCTATTATTTTTTTTGCATCAGATTTTTATACAATTACTTTGCAATATTCTCTTTTTGCTTTTTCTTATTGCGGATATAATTGGAGATCAACTTCTCTATCTCTACACAAGGGATAACCATAATAGCAGAGATTATTGCATATATCCATTGAATAAATGTCAGTTGTGTGGCTCCGAAGAAGTTAGCAATAAATGGAATAAGTGTAGGAACTAGTATCAATACAACTCCGACAAGGAAAGATATATTAAGTATTTTGTTGTCAAATGGGTTGGATGAGAATAGCGACTTACGAGATTTAGTATTGTAAGAATGGAACAATTGAATAAGTGCAAGTGTTATAAATGCCATTGTCATGCCTACTTCGTGATTGTGCATGATGTAATTGCCTATGCAATAAGATAACATTGTAAGAACGGTCTGTATAAGTCCTTGGACTAATATTGCTTTGCCAGTCGATCCAGCAAACAGGCTAGAACCCGATTTCCGTGGCGGATAATCCATAATATCCTTGTCTGCTTTCTCACATCCTAGTGCTAGGGCAGGTAGTGAGTCGGTAACCAGGTTGATCCATAAGATCATAACTGCTGTCAAAAATTCTTGACCAGGTTGTAGCAAGAATATCGTTGCAATAAACAAGCACAAGACCTCTGCAATGTTGGCAGAAAGTAAGTATTTAACCGCTTTTTGGATATTGGCATATACCTTTCTACCTTCTTCTACAGCGGCAACGATTGTAGCAAAGTTGTCATCAGCCAGAACCATATCTGCAGCGCCTTTGCTGACATCAGTACCAGTGATACCCATGCCTACGCCTACATCGGCGATCTTGATACTAGGTGCATCATTGACACCATCACCAGTCATGGCTACTATCATCTTAAATGTCTTAAATGCTTGAACTATTCGTACTTTGTTCTCTGGACTAACCCTAGCAAATACTGCATATCTAGGCAGATTAGCAAAGAACTCTTTGTCGCTTAATTTATCTAACTCTGCACCAGTTATTGCTAGTGAGTCACTCTTGTATATTCCTATTTCTTTAGCAATAGCAACTGCTGTATCTAGGTGGTCACCTGTGATCATAATTGCACGCATGCCTGCTCGGTTGCATGTTTCAACTGCTTTCTTGACTTCCTTCCTTGGTGGGTCGATCATGCCTACTATTCCTACAAAGGTTAGTCCCTCTTCTAGGTATTCTCTATTGTCTAGATCGGTGGTCTTGATTGCAAGCCCTAGTACACGCAATGCATCATCTGCCATGTTTTTGTTAGCCTGCTTGATTATAAGCATATCGTTGTCGGTGATAGGTCTAATCTCGTCACCAACTAGTATGTTGGTGCAACGATTTAGAATAACATCTACAGCACCTTTGGTGTAGGATATATCTTTGCCACGCACATTATTGACGGTTGTCATCAATTTTCTTTTGCTGTCAAATGGGATCTCGTATACTCTAGGAGATTCTTCTTTCAATATTTTTACATTAGTTCCAATCAATTTAGCATAAGCAACTAGTGCGGTTTCAGTTGGGTCGCCTACAAGGTTGCTGTCTGCATTTTCAATTGTGTCATTGCATAGCACCAAGCCTTCGATAAGCAATCTTTCACTTTCGTCATTGTGGGAACTGTCTTCTCTATAGAATAGTCCTTGGCTGGTTGTATACAATTGTTTTACGGTCATTTTGTTAATAGTAAGAGTACCTGTTTTGTCCGAACATATTACTTGGCAACAGCCCAATGTTTCTACCGCTGGCAGATTTTTTACTATTGCTTTTCTTTCGCTCATTCGCTTAACACCAATTGCTAACACGATTGTTACAACTGCAGGTAGTCCCTCTGGGATAGCAGCAACTGCTATTGCAACTGCTGTCATAAAACTATGAGATATGCTGTCTGCCGTAAAGCCGTTCTTGATAAGCGATGCTACAAAGATTACAACCGCAATGCCAAGAACTAGGATTGATAGATATTTGGCAGTCTTGGCTAATTGTCCTTGCAGAGGTGTCAGAGTTTCTTTGCTTTCGCTTAGCATTGTTGCAATCTTGCCTACTTCGGTGTTCATGCCCGTTGCTACAACCACACCTTTGCCACGGCCGTAAGATACTACACCACTACTAAATACCATGTTTTTGCGATCGCCTAGGGGAGTATCTTCTTTTAGTACTACTTTGTGATCTTTCTCGGTTGGAACACTCTCACCAGTCAGGGCAGATTCTTCTATCTTAAGGGATGCAGATTCTATCAATCTGATATCTGCTGGGACATAATCGCCAGCCTCAAGAATTACAATATCACCCACAACCAGATCTTCGCTCTTAATCTTGATAACTTCACCGTCACGCATTACTTTGGCATAAGGCTTGTTCATGTTCTTCAGGGCTTCCATTGCATCATTGGCCTTGTTCTCTTGCACCAGTCCGATGATTGCGTTGACAATAACTATTAGTAGTATTATGCCACTGTCTACTAGATCAATGTATTTCTTTTCGATTATTGCCAGCACCGCAGAGATAACTGCAGCAACCAGTAACACAATAATCATTATATCCTTCATCTGATCTAGGAAACGCAAAACTATATTTCTTCGCTTTCCTTCTTTTAAGACATTTTTGCCATCACGCTCTAGCCTAGTTGTGGCACTCTTGCTACTTAAGCCATCTTCGTGAGTATTGAAGTTGTCCAGTACTTCTTTTATGTTTTTTGCATGAAAATTTTTCATAATTATAACAAAATATCCTTTTTCTTATAAATATTGACTATAACATGATTATTGTAGCATAGTTAGTTGCTAGTTTCAAAATTATAATTGGACACTTTTCATTTTCTATATCATTTTTGTGAGGTTGTTATATCATAAAATGTGCGTGTACACAATAAACATTATTAATAGTATGACATATCGTGTGCATTTTGTTAACTGTGGCAAAATTTGAGATATTTATTTCGGCGATTTTTTGCAATTTAAGGAAATGCAATATCCAAGATATTAGTTATATGTATTGCAACAAAAATATTGGAAGAGTTATTGTGTATGGAATTGTTTTGGTGTATTACTTTATTTGTTTTGGGGCTAATCATAATAATTTTTAGTGGCAACTGGATGGTAGATAATGCTGTTAAGATCAGCAGGATTACTGGCATCCCAGAGGTGCTGATAGGGGCGACAATTATAGCCCTAGCGACTACTTTGCCCGAACTAAATGTGACAATATTTTCTAGCCTAGATGGCGTCAACGAACTGGCTGTTGGCAACGCCATGGGTAGTATAATTTTTAACCTAACATTTATTGTAGGCATCGTTATGCTATTTACTAAAAACCCAATTACCAAGGCGGACCTTGGTAGTAACTTTTATATCATGTTTTTTTCCATACTTTTTGTGTATATTTTGGGCATAACCAACTCTATTAATCGATTTACTGGCATGATATTGCTTACGATATTTTTGCTGTTTTTTATCAACAACATTATTGATGCTAACCGCAAAGAAACAGTGATAGAGGCGTACAGACTACATGTGTCTAAGGATAAGGTGGGAAGTCTCTGGAAATGCATAATTTTCTTTTGCATAAGTTCATTCTTTGTGTCAATGGGAGCAAGGTTACTAGTACAGAACGGCGAGAACCTAGCACGGCTTATGAATATATCCGAACATATTATAGGTGTTAGTATAATTGCGGTTGGAACTTCACTGCCGGAGGTTGTTACTGCAACTGCTAGCATTAAGCATGGCAGTACAGGCATAGCGGTGGGCAATACTATAGGAGCCAATATTATGAGTAGCACACTTCTTTTGGGTGTAAGTGCGGTTATGGAACCCAAAGGGCTAGTTATGCACAGCAATATCACAACCTTTGCTATCCCTATGATTTTGCTTAGTAGTCTAATTTTGTTTCTGCCAATATTGTTTAATCGCAAAATATACAAGACGCAAGGGGTTTTGCTTCTTATAATGTTCTTTGCATATTATTTAGTGGCGGTTAGGTTCTAAAATGCGACAAGTAAGTAATATATTGCTAGTAGCAAAACATTTTTTTGGGGACATATAGGAGATTGAAATGAGTATTAAAAAAATTGGATGGGCAATTGTATGCCTTATTGCTTGTGTAATACTGTGTAGTTGTGGTGGAGATGGCAAAACAATAGAGGCTGTAAGCAGAAACATCACGACATATACTATGGATATTACATACAAGGATGATCACACACTGGCGGTAGATCAGACAGTGGATTATGTTAACAATGAGGGTGAAGACATAGGTGAGTTATATTTCCACCTTTATCCTAAGTCTTTCAATATGGATGCAACTCACAAGCCAGTAGGGGTGCTTAACAAGTCAAAAGCATACTACAATGGTGATAGTGAGGGAGATATAGAAATAGAAAACGTCAAGGTCGCTAGTGATGTGGTTGCTATGACTTATGTGGGCGATGATGAGGACTTTCTTAAGATAGAATTGAAGGATAAGGTCGCTAATGGCGGAAAATTGAAAATAAGCATGCAATATGTTGTAACGATCCCTAACTGCAATCACAGATTTGGTTATGGCGAGAACACTATTAACTTGGGCAATTTCTATCCAGTGCTTGCTGTATACGACAATGGTGAGTATTCGCTTAATTCTTATCACAGCAACGGTGATCCATTCTATAGCGATATTGCTAACTACAAGGTGACTATTACATCACCCGAGGCGTATACAATTGCATCTACGGGCAAGATGACTGCTTTAGACAGCAAAGATGGCGTCAAAACTAGCACTTATGAGGCAAAAGCGGTTAGAGATTATGCATTTGTGCTAAGTGAGAAGTTTGAAGTAGCGACATCCAAGATTGAGGGTGTGGATGTAATGTACTACTATTATGACGATGAGAATTGGGAGAAGAATCTGCAAGCAAGTGTAGATGCGGTTGTTACATTTAACGAGTTGTTTGGTAAATATCCATATTCTACACTATCTGTTGTTAAAGCCAATTTTGTCCATGGTGGCATGGAATATCCTAACCTAGTGTATATTAGCGATGCGGTGACCGAAGAGTTGGATTATATCAATGTAATCGTGCATGAGATCGCTCACCAATGGTGGTATGGCTTGGTCGGAAATGACGAATATGTTAATTCTTGGCTTGACGAAGGCTTAACTGAGTTTTCGACTAATTTATTCTACGAGAACAATCCAAGTTACAATGTGGATACAAAGGAAATTGTGAAGAATATAACCAAGAGTTACACCAATTTTGTGGAAATATATTCTAGTGTGTTAGGAGATGTGGATACAACCATGAACCGTAGGCTAGACGAGTACAATTCTGAGCCAGAATATGTGTATATAACTTATGTTAAAGGTAACCTATTTTTCAATACACTTAGGGACACTATTGGCAAAGACAAGTTTATGAAAGGACTACGAAAATATTTTGAGGATAACAAGTTTGGAATAGCCAACCCAGACAAGATGTTAGAGGCATTTAGTGGTGTAACCAATACAGACCTTAAGCCGTTCTTTGATAGTTGGATCAATGGCAAGGTAGATATAGTTGAGCCATAGTCTGCAACGCAAAAAAATTAAGTATAAAAAAATTTTTTAATAAAAGTTGTATTGTTAAAATTTAATAAAAATAATTAAGCGAAGAATTAAGTGAACTTACTATAGTAGTGAGACTAGCGGGGTGAATTTAAGAGCAATCTTTGCTTAATTTTTTTTTGCTAATAAGTAAAAAGTGTAAACAAAATCTAGATGTTAATGTGCAGTTACTATTCGACAAAATAACTTATGATTAGATATAAGATTACAATTGTCTTGCGATATGTTAAAAGGGTTGTAGTGATATCATAAGTGTAGAATATAATGGATAAAAAATGATAAGGATGCTAGGCACATGGAAGTAAAATCTAAGATAGAATATCTTAAGAAAAATAAAAAAAATATTGGCAAAAATATATTCAAATTTATTGTTTGTGTAATTATGTTTTGGGCGGTGAATAGTGTATGTCTTTTTGCTGGACATAATACGCTTGGTTTTGCTCTTTGCTTTGCTATTATCACCTTTGGTTATAACCCAATTGTTATAAGTTTAATATTTGGTGCAACATTCTATTTGCATGATTTAGATACATCGTCACTTGAGATTTCTGCAATAGTTGTGCTACTCTGTGTGGTGCTATATCTGGTTAATAGGTGGAAAAAAATCACATACAATAAGGGTCTTAACTATATACTATTCATAGTATCAATTATTCCCTATATTTACTTGCATATTGGCACTATGCGTAGTAATGCAGGAATGTTTTTGTCAATGTTATTTGCAGTGTTTTTTTTATACATTTGTGTTTCGTTTTTCAAGGGTACAATTAGGCGAGGATTTAATAACAGGCTCAATCCTGACGAGAAGATTTGTGGAGCAATTGTGCTTACAATAATTGCTTTTGGATTAAGCAGTATAGATCTATTTGCGGTAGATATTGCAACAATTGTAACATCTATATTGGTTTTATTTATTGCATACATTTATGGCATACTAGAAAGCACATTGGTTGCTTTTGTAATGGGGTTTGGGGTTTCACTACATTTAGTCAATCCTATATATATTTCCTACTATTTACTTATGGGTGTTGTGGCAGGAGCGTTTAAGAGTAGTACTAAGATTTTTAGTAGTTTGGGTGTAATATTAATCAACATATTTTTCACATTGTACTTCACCAATTATATTGTTTTCGAGCCTATAACTTTAATTGCAGTAACAGTACTTGCACTTGCTTTTGCGTTTGTTCCAAGAAGATTTATTGCTTGGCTAAAAGATGTCTTTGCAGGGTATAAGAGTAATGTTGCTGTGCGAAATGTAATCAAGTCCAGCAAGGACAAAATTGTTAGAAAACTTAATGACATGTCGTGTGTGTTTAAGGAAATGGAATATACTTTTAAGCGATGTATTAAGAGAACTCTACCCATGGTAGAGAAGAAAAGTATTATCAAAGAGGATCTTGTGACAGCGGTGTGTAGTGATTGTCCCAATCGAGATAAGTGTTTGAAATTAAATGGACAATATAGTGACCAAGTATTTGACTGTATGATTGATGCAGGGATAGAAACTGGACTGGTAGAAGAGGCTAACGTTAACAATTATCTTATTAGCCGTTGTGCAAAATTGCCATACTTAATAAGCACCGCCAACGAAATAATTAGAGGCTATCGTGAATATAATATTATGACGCAGAATATGGATTGCAGTAAGATACTGGTTGCGGAACAATTTGCGGGAGTAAGTAGTGTTATCAAAAACATTGCAATCGATGTTGATGAAGATGTTAATTTCGATCTAGATCTGGAGAGGCGAATAAGTGAAGATCTACTATATAACAATGTCTTTGCCGAAGAGGTCGTTGTGTATGACAAGAACTTAGCCGAGAAGTCTGTGACGATATTGGCACAAAATGACAAAATTAATCGTAAAGCGATCGAGAAAGTTGTATCAAAAGCATGCAACACTAGGTTAGACATTGTCAGCGTTGTGCCTAGCAAGATACCCAACCTTAGCACTATTTATATGTCCACATGTCCCAACTATGATGTTGTTTTTGGCAGTGCAACCTGTAACAAGGCAGGTACAATTGTAAGTGGTGACACACATAGTTTTGTCAAAATAGATAGTGGCAAATATCTGCTGGCATTAAGTGACGGAATGGGAAGCGGAACTGAGGCGAGAGAGACAAGTGATTTGGCAATTAGTTTAGTCGAAAATTATTATAAGGCAGGCTTTGATAACAATCTTATTTTGTCGTCTGTTAACAAACTGTTGTCCCTAAATAGCGAAGAAAGTTTTTCCGCACTTGACTTATGTATATTAGATTTTTTTGCAGGCACTATGGACTTTGTAAAACTAGCAACTCCTCGCAGTTATATTAAGAAAAAAACAGGACTAGAAGTGATTGACTCCTCTGGGTTACCTATGGGGATCTTGGACGAGATGCGACCGCATATAACTAAGAAATATATTGAGAGTTTTGATATTGTTGTGTTAGTGTCGGACGGGGTTGCTGATGTCTTTGGGCAAGAGAGATTATATAACTTTGTCAACAATCTTAACATGATCAATCCACAGGATATTGCCGATGCGATACTATCTAAGGCAAAAAGTCTATCCAATGGTGTGTGCGAGGATGATATGACGGTTCTTACGGCAAGAATATTCCCAACCAATGCTAACTCTAAATAATTGAAATTATCAAAACTCTCAGCAGTGGTGAAAATAATAATAAAAAAACATATAAACAAGGAATGGAATATGAGATTATCAAACATATTAAAAGGTTTGAAAACAAAAAAGATATATAATTATGAAGATGTTAATGTGGATGTAATGACACACAATAGCGATGATGTCATTGCGGGTGCGATGTTTTTTTGCGTAACAGGTGGACATCTAGATGGAAATAATTATGTAACAAAAGCACTGCAAAATGGGGCAAAAGTGGTTGTGAGCGAGCGAGATCAAGAATTGCCTAACTGCATCACAATAGTTGTAGATAATACAAGGATTGCAATGAGTATTATGGCACGCAATTTCTATGGTGTGAGTGATGAAAAGGTGAAAAAAATTGCAGTTGTGGGGACTAATGGCAAAACAACAACAGTGTCGGTTATTGCAGAAATTTTGAAATCCGCTGGCAAAAAAGTAGGAGTAATAGGCACAAATGGTGTGTATATCAATGGCAGTTTTTTGCCCAATAATTTTACAACACCTGATCCAATAGAATTGCACTATATGTTTAGCCAAATGGTTGCTTTTGGGGTAGAAATTGTTATAATGGAAGTGACAGCCCATGCGATATATTACAACAAAATATATGGTATCAAGTTTGATATAGGGGTGTTCACTAATGTAACTAATGAACACTTAGATTTTTTTGGCAATATGGACAATTATATTGCAGTTAAGAAGTCTATTTTTGACAAATCTCATATGGGGGTTGCGATTGTCAATGTTGATGACCCAACAGGCGTGGATATAGCCAAGAGTGCTAATATCCCAGTCGTTAGTTATGGAATATATAATCCAGCCAATGTTTTTGCCGTTAAGATATCCATGAGTATCAACAATTGCAGATTTGTAGTCAATGCCAATGACGAAATAATCAAGATATCCACATCGCTTATCGGTGAATACAATGTGTACAATATTTTGGCAAGCATCACAGTGGCAAAATGGCTGGGAGTAAGTAATAGTGTTATAGAAAAAAGCATATTACATATTGCCAATATCCCAGGCAGATTGATGCAGTATTCGTTGTCTGGCAACCGCAAAATCATAATAGATTTTGCTCACACACCAGATGGTTTCGAAAAGGTGCTAGGGTTGATCAGACACTTAAGACGAGGGCGACTTAAGGTTGTCTTTGGGTGTGTAGGATATAGTGACTATGCTAAGAGGGTTGCTATGGGTAGAATTGCAGGCGAGATGTGTGACGAGGTGTATATAACAACCGACAATCTTGGCTACGAGGACTTCGATAAGTCGGTCAGGGATATATCAAACGATATCGCAAAGGACAAAATAAAAGAATGCAATGCCGATAGAGCTGAGATTATAGAGCATGCTTACGATAGTATGGAGAGTAATGATACCTTAATTATTCTGGGCAAGGGTGTAGAAGATAAACAAGTTGTCAAAAATGTTAAAGTGCCATATTGCGATGTAGATGTGGTAGAGAGATTGGTTGCAAGGAGTAAGTAGAAAAAGTTAATAATGTTGAATTGTTTAGGTGCGTTTGTTGTCGCAATTGCATTAGCCTTGGTTATATCACCTTTGGTGTTCAAGGTTTTGCGAAAATTAAAAACAGGACAAAATATACTAGAATATGTAGATAATCACAAAAGCAAGCAAGGAACTCTGACTATGGGAGGGCTTATATTTGTTTTTGCTATGTGGGTTGCATTTATTTTCTTTGCTGGCAATTATGTGCTGGCTAGTTTAACCTTGATAATCACAGCATGCTATAGTTTGCTGGGGTTCTTGGATGATTATATTAAGATAAGGCTAAAGCACAATGAAGGGTTAAAGCCTTATCAGAAAATCATTGGACAAGTTGGCATTGCTAGTATTGTTGCAGTGTTTGTCTACTTCTTTTCCACACTTGGCGGAAATGTTATGCTTAGTTACACTAACATAAGTTTTAATATAAGTTACTTTATTATTCCTTTTCTTATTATATTTTTTATCGCAGTGACCAATAGTGTTAACTTGACCGATGGATTGGATGGACTAGCAGGTTACAATAGCCTTATTGTTATCCTTACATTGGGTGTCGTGGCGGTTGTTAAACACTTTGCTTTAGTGGACGATACTGGGATATATAGTATGGCATCGGAGTATATCAATATCGCTGTTGTGTGCTTTGCTATGACGGGTGCTTTAATGGTTTTTTTACTATTCAATTGCCATCCGGCTAAGATATTTATGGGTGATACAGGCTCGCTTGCACTAGGTGGATTTATAGCATCGGTGTCTGTTTTTTTGCAAGAACCATTGCTTTTGCTTACCCTGGGGATAACATTTGTAACATCCAGTGTCAGTGATATTATTCAGGTGTCTTATTACAAGTTAACTAAGCAAAGGATCTTTCTGATGGCACCGTTTCATCACCACTTAGAGAGGGTTGGGTTGAAGGAAACTAAGATTGTTGGCATATATACTTTTGTAACTCTAATGATCTCGATTATAACCATACTTATATACATCTACAAGGGACTAATTATATAGTTCTAAAAGGTTGTCCATGTTGCATAAAATATACAAAGATTAATATTCTTTGTATTTTTTTTGTGGGAGATAAAAGCAGTGGAATTTCAATATAAAAATGTACTTATTTGGGGTTACGGAATAAGTGGTAGATCGGTAGAAAAAGTGCTTATTGACCTAGGTGTAGATTATACAGTTTTGGATGAAGGCAATAAGGTTACTGGTGGAGGATTTATTGGCAAATTAACCAAAAAAATTATTTCAAGATTTGATCTAATTGTACTATCACCAGGGATCAATTATCACCGAAAGGAAATTGAGTGGGCTAACAAATTGGGGATCGATGTTATTAGCGAAATTGAGTTCGGGTATATGTTCCTAAACCCAAAAAGCAAAGTGATTGCAGTTAGTGGAACTAATGGCAAAACAACAACTGTTAACCTGATATATAACTTGCTAAAAACAGCGGGCAAAAAGGTCTGCGAAGTCGGAAATATTGGCAAACCATTTAGCGAAATTTATAAGAAAAATTACGACTATGTTGTGTTAGAATTAAGTTCGTTTCAGCTGGAAGAATTAAAACATTTTAGAGCAGATATCTCGATCCTTCTTAACATAGCACCCGACCATATAGACAGGCATGGAAGTTTTGAAAATTATATTAAAGCAAAACTAAATATTTTTAAAAATCAACAGAAAAACGACTATGCAATTATTAATGAAGATGATGAAATAATAAGAAATTGCAAAGGCGTTAGTGCTAAGAAAATTACATACTCTCTGCAGTCCAACAAATATAAATATTGGTTAAATAATGGATGCATATATAAGAACAAAAAAGCCCTACTTGATTTAAATGAATTTAATATATCGCCAGTGTTTTATCAGGATGTTATGTGTACACTTATAGTATCAGAAATTTTAGATTTTGAGACAGTATATATTCGTAATATGTTAAGTGATTATATGTTTTTGTCACACAGATGTGAGTTTGTGACAAAAAGCAATAATATAGAATACTATAATGATAGCAAAGCAACTAATATACATGCGGTAGAACATTGTCTACAATGTATGCCAAATGGCAAGAGTATCTTACTACTATTAGGTGGACTAAATAAGGATTTAGATTTCAAAGATTTTGTAACAACTATGCCAGACAGTGTGGTGAGAGTTGTTGCTTTTGGTAAGGCAAGACGGAAGATATATAAGGCTAAGAAATATAACAAAAATATCTATTTTGCAATGGAAAAAAGTTTGCATAATGTTATGGCTAATATTGATGATTATCTTGACGGTATTGATACAGTTTTACTATCTCCAGCATGTGCTAGTTTTGATGAGTTTAAGTCGTATGAAGATAGAGGCGATTATTTTAAGAAAGAAGTTTTGTTAAAGCGAGATCGTGATGAAAAAGCTAAAGTTAAAGAGGGTTGATGTTAGAACTCAAATCCCCATATTTTCTATTAATTTTTGGCTAATATTTTTTGTTGTGATTCTTTGCCTTATAGGCTTTGTTTTTATATACTCAGCCAGCAAATATTCTTCTGCAATTCTTTATGACAATGCCAACTATTTTGTAACAAAACAGATTGTTGGCTTTGCTATAGGACTAGTGCTAATGATAGTTGTTTCGCGATTTGACTATCACAAATTTAATAAGTTGTCTATTGCTATTGCAATTGTTTCAATCGTATTTTTGCTACTTGTATTTGTGCCAGGAATAAGTGTCAGTGCCAATGGTGCAAGAAGGTGGATCGGATACGGTGCTTTGTCTATCCAGAGTAGCGAAATTGCTAAGTTTGGTTTCATTATTTTTGCAGCAGTATATATGTCTAATAACTATCGCAAGATGCACACCATTAAGGGTATGTTGCCAGTGCTGATTGTTGGTGGCGTGATGTGTCTATTGATACTGCTAGAACCCAATCTTAGTGTAACATTGTGCCTAGGTCTAGTGATGCTACTTATGTTGTATTTGGGTGGTGTTAACAAGAAGTATTTTATTATCCTTTTGTGCCTAGCAAGTCTGCTTGTTCCCATACTTATTATTATAGAGCCATATAGACTATATCGTCTACTTGCGTTCCTCAATCCATGGGCAAACCCCCAAGAAGAGGGCTTTCAATTAGTGCAATCGCTCTACTCATTGGGTGCCGGCGGAATGTTTGGAGTAGGTATAGGCAACTCTATGCAGAAGTATATGTTTTTGCCATTTGCAGAGAGTGACTTTATCTTAGCAATAATAGGTGAGGAGACAGGCTTTGTTGGGATAGTAATCTTGCTAGCGATATATATTGTAGTGATTAGCCTTGGTTACAAAATCGCAATAGAGTGTAAGGATAGACTGGGGACACTGCTTGCTTTTGGCATAAGTACACTTATTGCATGCCAGACACTTATCAACATTGCAGTCGTAACAGGTTCGATCCCACCAACTGGCATCCCACTTCCATTTATCTCAGCAGGTGGCAGTAGCTTAATTGTATTCTTGTGTGCAATAGGTGTGCTACTCAATATCGCCAGACAGAATAAGAAGGACAATGCAAAATTATTTTAATAGTATTTTATATATATTAATCATTCTATTATAAAAAATACAAGCACGAATTTTGAAGTGTTTGTATTTTTTTGTTGTGTTATGTTATCGTTTTTGGCGATCAATGGCATAAGGATGAAATATACGGATGAAGATTTGATCGAGATAGGATTGTCGCTGGCGGATGGGACAACGAGTTATGAAGAATTGCTAGATTGGGTTAGAAAGCATACAATCACCAAATAATTAAATTTACCATACAATAAAGTAGAGCAAAAATCTCTACTTTTTTGTTTTAGTACATAATTTAGATTAGTTGAAAGATAGGAGTATAGCCGATGGATTGTATGTATATCAAAGGTGGAAGAAAAATGTCGGGATCGCTTGCGATTGGCTCTGCCAAAAATTCACTTCTGCCTATCCTTGCTGGATCTATTATGTGTAATGGTTATGTAGAATTAGTTAATTGTGTAAAATATATAGATGTAGAAATAATGATAGAGATACTTAGGGACATGGGCTGTATAATTATAGAGGACAGTGACAGGGTCATCATAGATCCTCGATCGGTCACCAAAAGTTACATAAAAGAAGAATTTTCCAGAAAGGTGCGTTCCAGCATAGTTATGTTAGGTGCAATGCTATCTAGATTTCGCAAAGCACGTGTTGCTTATCCGGGAGGTTGCAACATAGGTAGCAGGCCTATAGATCTACATATCAAGGGGCTAAAAGCACTAAATGTTAAGATAGAAGAGCGACATGGATATATTGTGTGTGATGCTAGCAATATGAAATCTGGCATTGTACATCTAGACTTTGCATCGGTTGGTGCGACCGAAAATATTATGATGGCAAGTGTACTGCTGAAAGGCACGACCACTATATACAATTGTGCTTGCGAGCCGGAGATAGAGGACCTACAGAACTTCTTGAACTCTATGGGTGCAAAGGTGAGTGGGGCTGGAACAAATACAATAGTGATAGAAGGTGTGGAGACGCTACACAGCACCATTTATACACCATATCCCGATCGGATAATTACTGGCACATACTTGATTGCTTGTGCGGTTGCCAAAGGTAGTATCAGGCTTAACAATGTTGTTCCAGAGCATAATCTGGCACTATTAACTAAGTTAAAGCAAGCCGGATGTAGACTTAAGGTGCAACCCAATAGCATAGAAATATTTGCTAACAAGCAACTTAAGGCACTAAGTAAGATTGAGACACAGACCTACCCTGGGTTTCCGACCGATCTGCAGAACCAAATACTAGTTATGCAGACCATCTCCCGTGGGGTGAGTGTGGTGACGGAGAATTTGTTTGAGACAAGGTTTAAGATAGTGACCGAACTAATTAAGATGGGTGCAGATATTACCCTTAACAAGCAATCTGCAGTTGTCAAAGGTGTGTCAACCTTGTATGGGGCTAATGTTGTTGCTTCTGACCTTAGGGCAGGAGCAGGGCTAGTTATTGCAGGCATGGTTGCCGATGGATACACCACTATACAGGATGTGGAGCATATAGATAGGGGATACAAGGCGATTGAGCAAGATCTTTGTAGATTAAATGTGGATATTAAGAGAATATCTAATAATTTGTAAATACATAGTTTAAATTTTTTAAATAAGTCGTGTAAATAATTTTTTAGTTAAATAAATGTGTGATATAATCAAGCTAAGCATTGTATAGATGTTTGGCTTGATTTTTTTGTCCAAAAGGTGAGTGTGCTAAGCAATAACAAGACTCAATTTGGATAAAATTGATATATAGTAAAATCTAAAAAAAGGAACAACATGAAACGCAAAAAGTTTGTAATACTTATTTCAATACTTCTGGTGGTGACGCTGATTATAGTACTGGCTAGTACAGTTTTTACACTTAAGACACTTAGTTTTAATTTTCTAAACGAAAGATATGTGTATGCTAGCAAAACTGACGATGACTATGTCAAGAATGTCAAAGTGCCTTATGGCGAAAGTATTTTTCTTCTTAACAAGAAAGATCTTATCAGTGACCTAGAGAAATCAAATGCGTATTTGCAGGTTGTAAGCATAGAGACAACTTTTCCTAGTAACATAGTTGTGCATGTGGCAGAGAGGGAAGAATTGTATGCGATCAAGCTATCCGACAACAACTATGCAATCACTGACAAAAGCCTAAAAATATTAAGATTTTGCGATAATGCATACCTCTTGAGAAGTGACTATTTAGCACCAATAGTTGTGGATGTTAGATATGATGATTTTGATATAAGTGACGGAAAATATGAATTGTGTGATACAATCGACGAACCACATGTAACAGAGATTTTGGGTAGCCTTAGTGATGCGTTTGAAATTGCTGGATACAACACAACAACACTTAAAGGCTTTGCTACAAAGATAGTTTTGCAGGAGAGAGGATCTTTTGTAAGTGGCGAAAGTGAGACTTATGATCTTGTATTTACTAAGACAATAGAGATTACGACCAAATATGGTATCAAGATAAGCATCAACGATGCATACAACAACCTTGATCAGAAGTTGGCACTAGGGGTTGTTGCTTATGAGAGAGAGCATGATAAGCACAACACAACCGGTGAGGTGCTGGTATATGTCACTGGCAACCGGATACTGGCTAGATATCGTCAAGATTAACAGGTGTGAGCGGTTTTGGCAAGATTTTGACGACCAAAAAATGTAAAGTCAATAAAACAAACAAAGGTGGCAGATGTGATGTCATCTTTTTTGTTGTTATAGGGATTTTTGGACACTTTGTAATATACTGTGCAAATATCATTTTAAAGTCGTGAAATAGGTTAAAATTCTTTGACTAATAAAAAAATTTTAGCTATACTAAAAAAAAGTTATAAGAGTGTGCTGTTTTATAGCAAAGTTATAAGGGTAGTATATTCTTACGCTTTTTGGCAAAATTGTTTAGTTGGAGGGAGTTATTGTTTGGCAAAGATTGTGTAGCAGTACTGATATTTTTAGCCACTAAGATCGAAGTAGTTGTTGCACGCAAGATGGTCAACAACAATGTTTCGATTATCGCCACTGCCACAAGTGATTATGCTGGGTTTATAGACGGAGAATTTCTGGATAGTGAGGAGGTTGGGGTAGCAATCAACAATGCCATCTGTGCGGTTGAGAGCAAGATTGGACACAGCATAGATGGGATAGACGTGGGTGTGCCTGCTCAGTTTTGCAACTATGTGCTTAAAAATCTTAAGACAGAGTACAATGGCAAGATTGAGATCAAGCAGAGGCAGATTGACGAGTTGTTTATGAACCTTAATGACAACGCTATTGATGACGAGTACACTATTGTGTCTAAGTCACCAATATATTATGTATTGGATGATGGTGTGCAGACTTTTGATCCACTATATTGTATGTCTCGCAATCTGGCGGTCAAGGCAAGTTGTGTGCTTGCTAAGAATACATTTTTGGATACAATATCCACTGTGCTTAATAACAAAGGTATTAAGAATTACGAATTTGTACCAGAATTTCTTGCGATAGATTCCGTTCTTATCCCAGATGCGGTTAAGCAGACGGGTGCAATTGTTATTGACTTTGATTATGTATCCACATGTGTAACGTCATTCTTTGGGGAAGGCATAGTAGACATGAAGACATTTGGAGTGGGCGAAGGACATGTGATAGCAGACCTAAGTGAGGTGTTGAAACTCAATTATTATGAGGCAATGGAACTAAAGAAACAACTGATTTTGACACTGCAACCCAACTCGCTGGACTATTATGAGATAACGAACGATAAGGGTAAGAAATTAAAGATAAGTGCTAATTCTGCTAATGATATAGTCTTGGCTAGACTGGATGCAATAGCAGATATTATTAATAAGATTTTGCTTAATTTCCAGTTTCAGCAAGACGGCACTAAGCCGATATATATCACAGGTATAGGTATATGTGATATAACGGGGGCAAAGAATTATCTTGGCAAAAAACTAAATAAAAAGTGTTATATTTTGAAACCAAAACAGGTGGAATATGCGTCGGTCAAAGATGCATGTAAGATAGGCTTAATTAACTTTGTTTACGCTAGTAATCGATAGAATGTAAAGGAGAAAAAATGGAAAACGAAATGAATGGATATGATGAATATTATACACCTATATGCAACATCAAGGTTGTAGGTGTGGGCGGTGCTGGTAACAACGCAGTCAATCGTATGATTAAGGCAGGCATCAAGAGTGCAGAGTTTGTTGCGGTTAACACCGATAAGCAAGCACTGCTTATGAGCAAAGCACAACACCGTATACAAATAGGTGAGATACTTACAGGCGGTAAAGGTGCGGGATCTGATCCAGATATTGGTCGTAAGGCAGCTGAAGAAAATAGAGATCTTTTGACCCAAGTCCTGACTGGAACAGACCTTGTATTTATCACAGCAGGTATGGGTGGCGGAACTGGTACAGGTGCTGCCCCAGTAATTGCTCAGATAGCTAAAGAAATGGGTATATTGACAATTGCGGTTGTAACCAAACCATTTGGCTTTGAGGGTAGAACTAGGCAGATGAATGCGGAGCGTGGACTAAAAGAGTTGAAAAACAATGTAGATACATTGGTTGTTATCCAAAATGAGAAACTGTTAAAGATAGTCCCTAAGGGAACGACTATTGTTGAAGCTTTCCGTACTGCAGACGATGTATTGAGACAAGGTATACAAGGTATAAGTGATCTTATTGTTACTCCTAGCCTTATCAACCTTGACTTTGCTGATGTTAAAACAATTATGAAAAATAAGGGCTTGGCTCACATGGGCTTGGGTCGTGGCAAAGGCGAGAACAGAACTATTGAGGCTGTTAGACAGGCGGTATCTAGCCCATTACTAGAGACAACTATTGAAGGTGCAACAGGTATTATCCTTAATATCAAGGGCGGTCTTGACTTGACTCTGGATGAAGTATACGAGGCTGCGGAATTGGTTAAAGAAGTGGTTGATGCTAAGTGCAATATCATCTTTGGTAGCGGTGTAGACGAGAATATGGATAACGAAGTTGAGATCACTGTAATTGCTACAGGCTTTATGAGCCCAGCACAAGAAGAAGAGAAGAGGGAGATGCCTACTGTAACTAGTGAGCCTAAGTCGGATGACAATGCTGATGCTGATGATAAGGAAGAGGGCAGAGAAGAGATGCAGAACTCTAGAGTTGAACTAGACGATGCGGATATTCCTCCTATTTATCGTAGATTGATGCAGAATAGAAAATAGCGAGTATTTCGATCAAACAATAATTTGATTTTAAATAATAAAAAGCAAAACAATACACGATCCTTAGTGTATGCAGAGATAATACTTTTGCATAGATGTAAGATTTCTTTGATATAGGATTGTGTATTTTTTGTTTGACAATATATTGATAACATTGTAGTTTTTACATAAGAAGGAATGTATGAGTAAATTAAAAGAATTTTTTAAATCATTTACACCATATCAGATAATATATCTTAGTATGGTTATTGTTATGGTTATTTTGTTTAGCATATTTTTGCCAGACGAGATGCTGGAGGATATGTCTAATCCGCTGGTAGTCACTTGTTCCATAATCGCAGTAATTGCCAATCCAATATGTGAGTTGCTTATTTCCAAGCAAAGTAGATGGAATTTTATTTTGTCCATTGTGTGCATTGAGGTTACTGAGTCTATACTATATTTTTCGCTTGGGTACTATAGTGTGGCTCTTGTGTCTATAATATTTTGGATACCAATAGATATTGCTAGTTTTGTTAATTGGACTAAGCACCCAGATGCTAAGGACGAGATAGTTACAGAGGTTAAGAGGCTTACTTGGTGGCAGGATATATTGATGTTGCTGGGTATCCTTGCATTTGGATTTGGTGTAGGTTATATTCTTACTCTTATTCCTGGGGCTGAAGATACATATCCAGATGCATTTGTTAGTGCAGTTGGCATGGCCAATGGCATATTATTACTGCTAAGATACAACGAACAATGGATTGCATGGATAATAACATTGATCTTGGATGCAGTGTTATATATTATCAGTGGAAGTTATATTATGTTGATAACCGTTTTTGCAATGATGGTCAACACGATCTATGGCTTTGTTAAATGGCTAATATATATTAAACATCATGAAAAAGAGCAGAAGCAAGAATAACTTGCCTGCTCTTAATTTTTTTGTTTTATGCGATGTAATGAAATACAGATATATTCCTATATTTAGCCCATTTTGTTGTGTTTGAATAACACTGGCAAAAAGGCTTTTAAAAAGTTTATTTTTGTTGTTATTATTGATAACGTTGTTATTGTTTTTTATAGTTCTTTGGGGGAAATTTTTAAGCAAAAGTGCTTAGTCTTTTTGCCAATTAACTTTTGTTATGGTGATTTGTTTTATAACTGCGTGAGGGTAGTTTGCCTTGATATTATCAATGCTAGAGGCCTCAAAATTGATATCGCCAAATGTTTCTACGATGGTCGCAAGTAAGTCTTTTGCCATGTATTCTGCATCCAACAATCCTTCGCCATAGGTTTCATATCCTTCTAGGTCGGGAAATATTACATTGATATATTTGTTGTCGTCTGGGTCTATGGTGAAGACTGCGGGGTAGGAGTAAGTTTTGTATAAGCATTTTTTGTCGTTCTTTCTGCTTTCTATTTCGACTACAATGTTTTGCACAATATCTTTGCTGTATGATGTAGATATAACGTTAAGTGAGCTGGGTTGGGTATTGATTGCATTATATCTGTTGCAAGAGTATGAATTTATTAACTCTTTTTTGCCGTTTGTAATTGCTTCTTCAATGGTTTTGCCATGTGCTGAGCAAAATATCAAGTCTGGAAAAAATAAGCGATAATCTTGGCTAGTTTCATCATATTGTATTACTGCTGGATATTGTATTTGCATAAGTAATGATATCCCTTTTCTTGCTTAAATTGTGTTAATATAAGAGTAGCACATAAGCGACTTTTTGCAAAGTAATTAGTTTATTTTTTTTTGCTAAACATGTTTTTTATACATTTGTTACCAATATTTTTAATATCATAATATAGTGATTTGTTAATTATGATATTTATTTTTTTTAAGTGAGTATAGTCATATTTGTTAGCGATATGGCGTATGCTTTTTGGGGGAATAATAGTTGTAAAATATCTTTTAAAAATTTCTCTTGTTGTGTTTAATTTGACTAAGTATATGGGCGAGTGATATTATCTTTTAAGTAAGATATTTTTGCGGGGTGTAGTATGGCAAAAAACAATGATTATGATTACGATAAAGAAAACGAAAAAATCCAAGAAGTGATGAGATTTTGGAAGAAAAATTATCCTATGTGCTATGACATAATGGTGGATGTAGAGGACGATTATGACGGCTATGGTGTTGTTGGAATATATAGGCTTATTACCGCTGGGCTTATTGATCCTATTATGGAAGAATTTTTGGACAATATGTCTGTTAAGGGAAGAACCAGAGATAGAGCGGTGAATGACTTAGCAAAACTTTTGGTGATATACAATAAGTTTTTTGAGACTTTTGTAGACAGATTTGAGGTTGATGGCAAGAATGGATTGGTTAAAGCAACCGAATATTTTTTTGATGGTATAATTAACTTTTATGGCAAAGAAAGACACATGTTTGAAGCGATTTTGCCAGAGGGTAGCGTCAAGCAGTTGTATTATAATTATTTACATAAATAGTCATGATCGATTGCAGTAACATAACTCCATTATTGCATATTCTTTGGACTTATGCAAAATGTATAAAAATCGCTAAATAAAGGAAAAAATAATGATTATTCCATTTGATAAAAGTAGATTAGAAGCAAAAGAAAAAACAAATGAAAATACAGAATGGAAAGACTATATTTTGGTTGACGATCATGGTAAAATTGTAGCCGATCAAAAAAGACAACAGATTGTAGAAACGATTAATAGTTGCATAGAGTCGGATAATATGTCACCAGATGTTTTGATCAAATTTACTGCAGATATAGTCAATGAATTTTTGACCAAATGTTTAGACAAAGTGGGTGTAAAAATCTTTGATGCGGATGACGGTAAGGAACTTTTTGAACAATTGCAAGATGTGAAGTCGTTTTATATTATTTGCGTAGTAGAAGGTGGAGAGAATTCGACTTTGATGGATATACTGATGCTTGATAAACCGTTTTTGAGCGATATTCCTATAGCAGTCAAGATGTGTAACACATTGCCTAAAGCATATAGGGTAACAGCATTTTATTCGCTTTAGTTCGTTTTTTTGATATAAAATAATTTTTTTGTGGCAAATATTATTGACAATAGGGTATAATTATAGTATATTATTATCACATTTGATCGGATTATTCGGGTCAAATGCGATCATATAAATAATGTGGAGAGTTGGCTGAGCGGTCGAAAGCGGCGGTCTTGAAAACCGTTGAAGTGAGAGCTTCCTGGGGTTCGAATCCCTAACTCTCCGCCAG
>CAKVHF010000003.1 GCA_934748015.1 uncultured Clostridia bacterium
GGGGTCGGGGTAGTCGGGTACCCTGCCCGACACGGAGCCGAGTCCACTCATCCCTACCATAAAACAAATCAGCATTTGGCTGATTTTTTTGTTTATCCCCCACCTTAATGTGCTTATTCTTAAGCACATGCATTGTGATAACAATGCTATCAGAGTGGAAAATAAAAAAACAAATACTTATCTACTCGGAAAATCCATCCAACACCTAATGTGTTTTTAAGTATTTGTTTATGTTATTATAGATTGATAATTGAAATTTGTCAAATATAATATCTGACATAACTATTTATTAATTGGCAATTCGTTACTTGATCCTCTTATTTCATCCTATAATAATAAGTATAAGTATTATTGCGAGAAGAATCAGCCTTCTCAACAAACAATTTAAACAAATATCCGTTTGCCGAAGTACTATACTCATAACGAATCTCAAAAGTATATACCGATCCTCTTACAAAGTTGCCTTTGTCATCAGTGTCTGTGTTGGTTACATAATATATCTTGTATAGTCTACTTGGATTATCGCCAAAATAGTCTGAAATGTTATCTTTTTGTTCTATATTAAACCAGAATTCACTTGATGATGATGATGACATATAAGTTTTCGTCACACCAAAATATCCATTATAGTTAGTCTTAAAATAATCCAAATATATTTCTGCATTTTGATCTAAGACACTTGGCTCTTCACATGCTTGAGAAAATGAATAACCATCGTTAAACCAAGAATCGCTGGACGATATCGCACCCGTCAACCCTACTGGTGCAGTTAACCCAGACAACCCTACTGCAGACAATTCTGTCTCAGTAAACCACTTAGTGCTATCATGTGTAGGCGGATTACTATTGCCATTGCCACCATCTTCACCACAACCACAGAAAAACAATGCTGGGATAATTAATATAATCGCAATGAGTAAATTTAGAAATTTAGTTTTTTTGTTCATTAATACCCTCCTTAAATTTCACAATAAGTATATCATGTATAACAACAAAAGCAAAATATAATTAATAATTGTTAAAATATCAAGTTTCTGTACTTAATAATTTTGTTAATCAACAATATCAATCTTAACAAAAAGAAAAAGTGTATACAAAATTGCATACACCCTTTCAGCTTTGTTAGATAGCATTGCCTTCTACATCCTGAAATTTCCATTCGTTTTGGTCTTTTACAAGTACAACATAAGTTTTGTCATTATCTGTCTTTAATTTTACTTTGTACTTATTATCTGACAATTTCTTGATTTCGTATTTCTTGTATGTGTTGCCATCTTCAACCTCTACTTCTAGTTTAAGATCAGACTTATTATTATTCCATTCGATTTCTATAGTTTTAACGGTTAAGCCAGCCTTGGTTGTATATTTATACTCTACTTCACCTTCTTCCAACTCTTGTTCGATCTTAACATAATGTGTAAGTGAGTCTTCGTCTATTGCATCAAAAGAATTGCTATCTGTTATAGCCAAAATATCACTTGTAAAGATCAATTTCAATTCCGCTTCATTCTCAACAACATCTTTTTTGGTTTCGCTCTCAATCTCTCTACTACCCACTACATTGTATGTTGCTGTTGCTTCGCCAGCACTATATTCCACGATACCATAAATAAATGTTTTGGTCTCTGTTTCGATCTCGTCATCATCTATTTCGGTCTGTGTTCCTTCTTCCACTTCGTTATAAAACATTGTATAAGTCGTAGAAGATATTGTTATTTGCAACTTTTTGCTATACATATTGTGTGTAGCGTCCGTTGTCTTATCTACATCACTCATCACGGGTGCAACAGCCCCATTAAGCATTTCTTCAAACATAGATGTATATTCAATTATAGTTTCTTTAGTAGCGGTTGTCATAGCACCTAGAGATGTGCCATCGTTATCTTGTAGATAATTGGTTGCTGATATCATTCCCATAGCCAAAACATCTTGTATTTTGCTTGTGTTATCACTTCCGCAACTGCAAGATGTTAGCGAAAAAGAAGAAACAATAGCACTAACGACCAATGCTAGACATAACAACATTTTTTTAATTTTTTTCATTTTCACCCTCCTATATAACATCAATGGCTTTGTTATTACGCAATCAAACATTGATGTCATATTTATTAATAACACACAAAATATTTATCTCCAAACAAAAAAAACATTTTAATAAATTTACAAAAAATAAAATTTGTCGAAAATTGGCAACAGATTTTATTTTTTACATTTTAACCCCAAAACCTTCTACTTACTAACAATAGTGACAATTTGCTAGGGATAGTCGATGTGATATTAATAATGAAATTATTCGATGAATTGATTGTAATATTATCTGACAATGTGTGATTGTTAGTGAAGATAGTTACATTATGGTCAAAAATCGCATTGATTGTCACTGCGGTATCACTAGCTATATCCGATAGAAGTACAATATAATCAAACTTATAATTCTTGTTACAGATAGTCTGTAACTCAGCCAGAGACGAAACATTGGCTATTGTGCAACCACTACTGTCAGAACCAATAACTGCATCGCCATAGTCAAAATCTCGCAATATAATAACACCATTATTGGTTAACTTATACATACGGCTATCGGCACTATCCTGTGCGTCTATAATAGCTTGCGACATATCTACAACAACCTCTTCTGGGATTGTAATATTGCTTCTTAGCCCAAACTGAGTATGTGATATGCCTGTTTTTTTGATGACAATTTTGCCATAATTACACTTGTATTCGGCATCAACCAACACTATGTCATTCAAAGCATTAACAAACTCGTCATAAGTTGTAACCTCTATTATTGCTGGTTGGACATAATAACCTATGTATCTTGTACCATAGACATACTTACTATCTGCATTCGCCTCAACACTAATAATATTAAATCTGCTATATACTACCCTAGGATATGTAATCGTGTAATTATCTGTATCAATCGCTTGAGCTTCTACCTTAACAATCACATCGGGACGATTGCCTAAATTGTCTGCAGAATACACCAAAGTTGATAGATCACCATCCTCATAAGCTGAATCTGTTGTGTGACAACATACGCCATCTAAGTTGGATCTGCTATAAATAGTACCTGATATATTGTTCGTCCAATCATTATGAGAAATATTTGCATATATTTCACCATTATTGATTATCTGCCCTGTAGTTGCTATATCCACCATATACGACATTATACTCTTGTCTTCAGGATCATTATAACTGGATTGTATTATTTTGCCATTATTGGTTATTGTTCCATGTATTGTGCAATTGCTTTTGATAATCCATGTACCAGTGACAGTTGTCTCTATATCTGCATAAATATGATCATTGGTGCTATATAGATCATAACCTATTATTAGTTTGCAGTAACCTGTATCGGATAAATAAGTACTTAAAGTGGAATAATCAGGCTTAGCAGATAGTACTGCTGGTGTCAAAGACACTATACTAGGCTCTATAGTATACTCATGCTCATAATATCCATAATAATACTTATTGTTCTTATCGCAAGTAACCCTTATCTTGTACGAACCAACATCTTTAGTTTCTTCGGACGCAAAGACAATATCATACTGATCACCTACCAACTTGTATCTACCTATAGAGTACATATTGTTAGTAACTAAACTATTGGCAAATTGAACACTTGGGTTCTGACCTCTTCCATTGTATGCAAACTTCCAATCTAGATCTCCGCCCACTATACTTAACTCTGCATTAGGTCGAACAAAATCAAAATCTAACTCTTCTAGTGTAAGCTCTGAACGAACATGCACATTGTCCGCAATATTGTCTAAGTTGGCATTGGCATAAAGATTGCCGTTGCGGTTATCATAATTATCTCCAATAACCCTGCCTGCAGTCTCTACAAAGATATCTCCCTTATTGATTACTGTGCCGTTATTGTCTATACTTCCGGTGTCTATTATCATTGTGCCACTGTTAATTATTGTACCATAATTGCAAACTACGCCATCTGTATTATTAACTGTATCTTTGCTAATATATGTTGTTCCTGCTAGTTCTATTGTTCTGCCCTGCTGAATGGTTATATCTCTTAGAAACCTTGTGCCATAAATTTTGATATTTTGATAATTAGGGTCACTCAAATATGACATCATTTTGGATGCAGTATCGCTAGCATTGATTGTTATATTCGGTGAATAAATGTTAAAAGATATAGTCCTACTTCCATAATATCTATAATCATCTTCGGTTGCAGATACCACTATTTTTGCTTCGCCAACATTGATATTGTCTTGGTACTCCACTCTTAAGCCACTTATCTTAGAATTGCCACCAGTATATAATGTCACTGCTGGAGTAATAGGCTGAGTTGTATACTTAAGTGATATTGTATCTTGATTGTTATCAAACTTAGCAGTTATTGCATTGCTATTTATGTATATTCTGCGATAATACCCATTGAGCCAAGTCAGGTTATTTATGCCATTTATATCGCTATTGGTTATAATTTTACTATTAGAACTACTGGATGTAGAAATATATATTTTGCCATTGTTGTCGATAGTGGAAGTGTTATATACTACAACTCCACTATTAAGATATATTGTTCCGTTATTTTCAATTAAGTTTTTGTTGCGGAAAGTCAGTGTTTTCCCTTCTAATACAAGCGTACCATTGTTGATTATTGTGCCATTATTAATCGACTGAATATTGGATGCTGACACACTCTTCATTGTCACTTTTTTGCCTTGTGGGATTGTTATTGTTGTATCATTATCAATAACAAACTCTCCGTCTACAGCGATATCGGTGTAATTGACATCACTAAGCATTGATTGAAGTTGATCAATTGTGGACACTGATACTGTCGCACCAGTAATAGCAAAATGTAATGTCACAGACCCAGTAAAATCATTGTTGCTTTCAGTTGCAGTGATGATGACAGAAGCTGTGCCAACATCTATATTATTGGCATATTGCAATATGAAGTCAGAATTGCTGGCAGTAAGAGTAGCAAAAACTTTGTCATCCTTAGTTATAACAACACTAGGAGTTTTTGCCACGCCATCATATATATAAGTCGTTGTTTGTAGTGTTGCAACACTATTGGTTAGCGATATTTTGCTAGTATTATTTGGATCTTTAGGATCAGCACCATCATCACAAGAGCAACCCATAACACATACTATACACGCCACAAAAACGACTAAAAATACGCCTATTTTTGCTATATATCTTTTCATTTTAATCTCCTTTTGGGTCGTCAAAAACTTTTAAAACAATGGGGAGAATACCGCTATAAGACTGCACCAAATTCTAACAAAAATGTTAATTTTTGTATTTTCCAAACTTTGTTCTTCGGATGCCTCTATAATATCATCCATATCCTTTTTGATATCCGCAATGCAAGATGTCTTGTACATAAGAACACCGTCTTCGTAGTGGTGAACAAGGCTACGATAATCCCAATTCATTGTTCCTACCATAGCGACCTCATCATCCGCCAAGATCATTTTACCATGGATAAATCCCGGTGTATATTTGTATACCTTAACTCCCGAACTAAATAATTGCTTATAGTTGGTTCTGGTCAATGCATACACAATCTTCTTATCTGGAATGTTAGGCACAACCAACTTAACATCAATGCCACGGCTTGATGCCATTTTTAGAGCATTGATCAATTGATAATCCACTATGAAATATGGCGTGGTTATTGTCACGCTATGTTTGGCTTGATTAATAATATTTAGATATGTATTTTCACCTATCTGGTCAGTAAATATAGGCTTAGGCCCGTCACAAAATGGCTGAACAAAGCCGTCATTTTGTGCTGTGCATGTATCCGCTATGATATAATCACTGTACATGTCTACACGCTTGGTCTGAGAATTGAACATCTGCAAAAACATTATAGTGAAATTGTCTACCGCCTTGCCGTATAGTCTTACGGCAGTGTCCTTCCAATAGCCATAAGGATGAGTGTAATTGACATACTCGTCACCAATATTAATGCCACCTGTATAACCTATTATGCCATCAATAACAGTTATTTTGCGGTGGTCACGATTGTTGTGGATTGCGGAGATAATAGGGATAAATCTGTTGTATTTTATAACATTTATACCTATTTTGCGTAAGTGTCTGAAGAAGCCTTTAGGGACTTTGCCGATAGTGCCGATGTCATCCACCATCAATCTAACTTCAACGCCCTCTGCAATTTTTTCCTTAAGTATCTCTTCTATTTCACTCCACATTTTGCCATCTTTAACATAGAAATATTCCATAAATATGAACTTTTTGGCTGTCTTAAGATCTATAAGAAGACTATGCAAAAACGTTTCACCATTCTTAAGATATTTTACCTCTGTACCAGTATGCACAGGCATTGCACATTGATTGTAGATATACATATTTTTGTCTACATTGTCACCAATGGACTGAGTAACTTTGTCGGACTGTTGTTGATATTTTTTGCTAACTTTAATTGTTTTGCGATATATTCGCATCTGTCTATAAGATACAAACTTTTTGGAAAACAAGATATAACATGTTATACCCACTATAGGGAAAGCGAGGCACAAAACTAGCCAAGGGATCTTGTGTGACGGATTGGTTGTGTCATTGATAATCCTAACAAAGACAACAAATCGCAAAACTAAAAGAAGATAGTGAAACCAGCCAACCAATGTTGAAAAATAGTACACTACAAATATCACAAATATTAATCTTAATAGCGTTGATAAAATCAACAACGTCTGTTTGTTAAATATTGTCTTAAGATATCTCATCAGTCATTCCTTTTCTAAAGTAAAAAGACATTATGCAACTTCTTATTTATACTAGATTTGTCGGGTCAAATATTATATGGAAAACAATCGTATTAGTGTTTGTCCTCTAAATAAAATCTATGTGATGATGATATGTTCATGTATTAACAAATCTGTTATTACTAACGGCATCATAGATTTAATAAACATCAGTTGCTGACAAATGCCACCTTGTGTCGCTTGCCAACAACTTCCGATACTTTATTATACTTTATTTTAATAAAAATATAGATTAATGTCTATTAAAAACACTTACCTTTTTTGCATCAAACAAAAAACATTGTGGTCAGTAAAAAGCTGTACCACAATGCTAATGTCAGTAATTATTCAGTTCTAAGTGCTACAACTGGGTCTTTTTTGCTGGCAATCTGTGCTGGGATCAAACCCGCAATAAATGTAAGAAGCATACTTATGGCTACTAATATAACTGCACCAAGAACTGGCAAATGTGCAACACTGCCTATTCCTGCCAGGCTGTTGATAATGATATTGATAGGGATATTAAGTAGCAAAGTTATTGCGATACCTAGAACACCTGCAAATGTACCAATAATAAGACTCTCGGCAGTAAATACTCTCTTGACATCTTTCTTGGAAGCACCGATACTTCGAAGAACACCAATTTCTTTGATACGTTCCAATACCGAAATGTATGTTATAACACCAATCATAATACTGGATACAATCAACGAAATAGAAACAAACGCAATCAAAACATAGGATATTGCATTGATTATTGTACTTACCGACTCCATCATTAAGCCAATATAGTCAGTGTATGTAATCTGATCTTCTTCTGCCTTGCCCTCGTTATACTGTGCAATTATTTTTTCTATCTCAGATTTGCTCTCAAAATCTAGGCAGTATAAACTAATAGAGTTAGGTGTCTCTAGGTCAACCACCTGTAGTCTATCACTTATACCCTTTTGCGAAATCGCAGAGTTCAATTTACTTGCCAAGACTTCTTTTAGTTTTGGGCTATATCCGATTGAACCTGAGATAGAGGTTGCACTTGCATTCTCCTTAGGTTGAACTATAGCCTTGATCTTAAGGTGTACCGAAGTAGATGCAAGCAACTGGTTAACATAAGTATCATATTTGTCTTTGCTTAACTTACCAGCCTCATACTCTTTGCGGATATCTCCCAGTGTGCCAGATGTATTGTCTATATCGCCATTGCTATCCAGCTGTAGATAGTAATCACTATCTAGTAACAATGGATATGTTTTGCCAATAACTTCGGAGTGATCAAAACTAGACTCAGCAATCTTATATCCATTGGGATTGTCCAGCAAGTCTTTTGCTATGTCCTCAATCTTTGGATCGGTCTTGATGCCTAAAGCGTATAGAATGTAATCACTCAAGTTACCTTTCTTATCTACAACAAGAACCACCTCGTCTTCTCTAAGATCAGTGAACAAATTATCCTTGTTAACACCTGGCAAAGTAGTCAAAACATTGTACTGCGAAGACAACAATTCTGGATTATCAATCATCTCTGTCCACAACCCCAAATCTTTGTTCTTAAGACTACGCAGATCCATAAATGTTGTACTGCCATCAGTAGATGCAGACAACTTCTCTAACAATGCATCAACACCAGCGGAAATTGTCTCTGCGGATATATTATTTCTGATGACAAGTTTAGTTTCATCAGGACAAGCATCCACTATTGCTTTTCGTTGATCCTTAGTTAATGCATTGATGGATGATTTCAAAAGCTGTCCATCATTAGCAATAATTTGCTCTTCTGTGTAACCACTCTCTAACAACGATTGTTTAACTGCATTCTCTACAACTACATTCTCTACAATCATCCTTGTAACATACTCACTAAAGTATGCCATAATACCATCATAATACATATCATTTGGATTAAGTTTTGTAGTAATTAACCCTTCTCCTTCGGTATTGCGTTGATCATATATGTTCATCTTAATCGGATATGTATACTGTATTCCACTAACATATTTTTTGATATCTTCATTGTTATCTAAGAACTTCTTGAAGGACTTTAAATCATTTGCCTTGGATCCTTGCAAAATATTCTTAAACATATTGACTACGACATCATTGCTATATATTTTGTCAGGAACACTAGGTTTATTGTCATTATCTTCATTATTCATGACAATACCCAACATTGCAGAATAATCTATAGTTGCACTATTAATAGTGATTGGATAGGTTGATAATGTATCTTCTTGCACCCTATTGATATAAGCCTGAAATCCACTAGATAGGGACAAAACTAGTGCAATACCAATAATACCAATACTGCCTGCAAAAGATACCAGAATTGTTCTCGCCTTCTTAGTAAGAAGATTTTTGAAACTAAGTGCAAGAGCAGTAAAAAAAGACATTTTCTTTTTCTTGTTTTTCTTCTTCAACTCACTTTTGCTTAGCGATTCATCATCGGTCATACTTATCAATTTCTCTCCATTGTCTAGGTTCTCATTCTCTCCGATTGGGTTGCTATCGTCTATCAATTCACCATCACTCAATTGTATTATTCTAGTAGAATATTGATGTGCCAACTCTGGGTTGTGAGTAACCATAACAATCAATTTGTCATTAGAAATTTCTTTCAACAAATCCATGATTTGTACACTGGTTTTGCTATCCAATGCACCTGTTGGTTCATCCGCCAAGATAATATCTGGATCATTAACCAATGCTCTTGCTATAGCAACTCTTTGCATTTGTCCGCCAGATAATTGATTAGGCTTGGAATGTATCTTCTCCTTCAAGCCAACCTTCTTAAGCACCGCTATCGCTCTACGCTCACGTTCCTTCTTGGAGATACCAGACAGCGTCAATGCCAATTGAACATTCTCCAGTACTGTCTGGTGAGGGATAAGATTGTAACTCTGGAACACAAAACCAATAGAGTGGTTACGATAAGTATCCCAATCTTTGTCCTTGAACTCTTTGGTGCTTTTGCCATTGATGATAAGATCTCCAGACGTGTATTTATCTAGTCCGCCAATAATGTTAAGCAGAGTAGTTTTGCCACAACCAGACTGACCCAATATTGACACAAATTCGCTTTTACGAAACTTAATACTAACACCTTTTAGAGCGTTCACTCTAAGATATGTGTTTTTCTTTTTGTTGCCTATCTCATACACTTTGTGTATGTTCTTTAATTCTAACACTCGACTTCCTCCTTATTTAGAATATTGTTTTTACTAGTATAGTATACACTTCTTGTGTTAAGTTATAGTTAAGTATATTTATTTTTTCGATTTTGTTTTTGGCAAATTAGTAATAGTATGCTATACTAATCACATAAATCATTTTATCAAATAATAGACAGATTAAACAACTAAATTATTATTAATGAAATAATTAAAACAATCTAAAATCAGGGAAAAGTGTCTAAAAGATTGCTTATATAACCCCCTGAATATTCAATAAGGAAAAGATATGTTCAATATATTATTAGCTGAAGACGACAAAAACTTAAGAAAACTGATGGAGATAAGGTTGAAGGATAACAAGTTCAATGTATATAGCGCATCCAACGGCAAAGAGGCACTGGACAAACTATACAACAATCCTGTGGATATAATGGTTGTAGATATAATGATGCCAATAATGGATGGTTACGAACTGGTCAAGACCGCTAGACAAGACTACCCTAACATCCCAGCAATTATGGTTACTGCCAAAGATGCATTTGAGGACAAAAACAAGGGCTACAGTCTAGGTATTGATGACTATATGGTTAAACCTGTTAATTGTGACGAGTTAGTACTTAGAATCAATGCGATACTCAGAAGAGCCAAAATTGTAAGTGAAAGAAAAATTGTTGTAAACAATACATCTATTGATTACAATAGTCTAACGATTTCTGATAACACAGGCAAAAGTACAACCCTTGCTAAGAAAGAATTTTCTATCCTTTTCAAGCTTTTGTCTTATCCAGAAAGAGTATTTACAAAATCAGAATTGTTTGATGAATTCTGGGGATCTAATAGCGACACTGATGAGAACACGATCAAGGTTCATATCAATTATATCCGCAACAAAATAAAGGATTTTCCTGATATCGGGATTGAAAATATCCGCGGATTTGGGTATAAAGGTGTAAGAAATGAAAAAGCAAAAGATTAAAAACAACAACAAGTCTAACCCCTCACTACTTCTGTCCATTGTCAGTATTGTCTTAGCTTGCATAATACTAGCTATACTAATCGTTGTGTTAATATATGCAATTAATAAGAATATCTTTGGCTATAATGGATATTCGTGGGTAATTGTTAGCGGATTGGTAGTTATATTAATAATATCAATATTTATATCAATCTTTGTTAATACCAAAATTAACAAATATACAAAAATAATCAGAAATGCACTAAATAAAATTGCAAATAGTGATTTCGATGTTACTTTTAAGCCATCAAAAAATGCATATATAAACGACATTATTCAAGATTTTAACACCATGGTTACTAAGTTAAACAGTGTTTCAATGCTGAGAAACGACTTTGTGTCCAACTTTTCACACGAATTTAAGACGCCACTTGCATCAATTAAAGGTTTTGCAGAATTACTTAGAGACAAAACAGATATTGACGACAAAGATAAAATCGAATACCTCAATATTATTATCGAAGAATGTACAAGAATGACTGATCTAGCATCCAACACCCTACTTATAAGCAAATTAGACACCGAAGAAGGTGTTAATAATAAAACAAAAATATATCTCGATGAACAAATTGATCAATGTTTATTTCTACTGGATAAAACCATTAAAAATAAAGGAATAGTGATTACAACCAAACTAAAAAAAGCACCCTGCCTGTGTGATAACAAACTTATGAACCAAGTGTGGATCAATCTTATTGGCAATGCAATAAAATTCTGCAAAAAACATGTCAATATAACTATAACAAAAGATAGAAACACAAAAGAAAATGTTATCAAAATATCTAATGATGGTGCTAGAGTCGAGCAAGATCAATTAAGTTCTATTTTTGACAAATTCTATCAAACAGATAAGTCAAGAAATAGTGACGGACACGGACTAGGACTGGCTATCTGCAAAAGAATAATAGCCCTGCACGGCGGATCAATATGTGCAACTTGCAACGATAACGAGCCATTTACAATAATAGTAAAAATTAAATAAAAAAAACAAGCAACATTATAAATATAAAATGTTGCTTTTTTTGCTAAATATAGCAATTATTTATTCATAATTGACATTAGATTTATAGAAAAGTTAAATTCTAGATACTCTGTTCCAAAAAATAAACAAAACGCATAAAAACTAATCAAAAATCTACAATTGTAATATTGCTGTATAACCCAAATTATTTCTTGTTACAATCGGCGGTGTTAATGGAGTTGTGATATACAACAAATCTTGTCCAAAGAAACTCTGTGACAAAATTAATAACCATTGTCATACCAAGCACAATATACTTATTCCAACCAGCATTATTAAGTGCTTGACCCCACCAGATAGAAAGCGGAGTAAATGCACAATAATATAACAAAACTAGTAGCATTGCAATAGTTACATTATTAGCACTCTTGAATGTAAATTTCCTATTGAAAGTAAAGTTCCAAAGCACAGATAATGTCAATGCAATAAAGTATGACCAGCCATACTCGTTACCAGCATCGTTAAATATTAATTCGCTAAACAATGTAAATGCAAGTATTTGAATAATCCCTGCACTAATTGAAAACATAATAAATTTCAACATGTTCAACAATTCTTGTTTTTTCGTTAATTTCTTTGGCTTCTCAGCTATATCAGCCACAACCCTTTCTTCTTCCATAGTATGATGTCCTTAATATGATTATAATAATTCGTAAACTATATTATTATATAACAAATCTTATACAAAGTAAACCGATTAAGTTAAAGAATAACATTAAAAATACATAAATGCAGTTAAAAATTTTAAAGTAAAAATCTGTTGTATTGAATATTATGCAAAGCACAATAAATCCGCAAAACTAATTGATTTTTCACTAGTTTGCATAGTACTATAAAGCAGCAAAAAAATAACACCACAAAACTGAGAATATAAGGTTTTATATTTACCTTTATCAATTTTGTGATGTTATTAGTTGATAATAAGTATTTAATTGTTGATCATATAACAATAATAACGATTATTGTTTGTTAATACCATTGACATAAGAAATTAATCTTAGGCATTGAGTGCTATAACCCATCTCATTGTCATACCAAGAAACTAACTTAACAAAAGTTGGGCTCAACATAATACCTGCTTCTGCATCAAATATGCTTGCAGTACGGCAACCAATGAAATCACTAGAAACAACTGCTTCTTCAGTGTATCCCATTACATTCTTCATGTCGCCTGAAGCTGCTTTCTTAACTGCTTCTTTAATCTCATCATAAGTTGTTGGCTTGGATAGTCTAACGGTAAGGTCTACAACAGAAACATCTAATGTAGGAACTCTTAGGCTCATACCAGTCAATTTGCCATTAAGTTTCGGAATAACAACACCAACCGCCTTAGCAGCACCTGTTGAACTAGGGATAATATTGCCACAACCTGCTCTACCACCTCTCCAATCTTTCTTAGATGGTCCATCAACAATCAACTGAGTAGCTGTAACTGAGTGCACTGTTGTCATAAGACCTTCTTCAATTCCAAATGCATCATCAATAACTTTAGCTAATGGTGCTAAACAGTTAGTAGTACATGATGCGTTAGAAATAACTTTAGTACCCTTAACATACTCTTTGTGGTTAACACCATATACAAACATTGGGCAATTCTTGCCTGGTGCAGTAATAACAACTTGTTTTGCTCCGCCCTTTAGGTGTCTTTCGGCATCTTCTGCTTTAGTGAACTTACCAGTTGCTTCGCAGATAATTTCAGCACCAACAGAACCCCATGCGATATCTTCTGGGTTCATTTCTTTGAAGAATTTGATCTTCTTGCCATTAACAACTAAGCAATCTCCCTCTACTTCGCATGTTCCATTGAAGTTGCCATGTACTGTATCGTACATAAATAGATATTTAGCATAATCAGCTTCGATAAACGGATCATTAACTGCTACGATATCAATATCGTCAAAATCAAAAGACAATCTAAGTAATTGTCTACCAATTCTTCCAAAACCATTAATACCAATTTTTGCTATTTTCTTCATACTTTTTTCTCCTATATATTAGTTTTTTAGGATTTTTGGCATCCTTATATAGAATTTTAGCAAAATAGTATATTTTAAACAACTTATTTTGTTCTTCTTTTCTAAAAAATGCAAATTTATTGTTATTATGCATATTTTAATTATTTTACATCACTTTAGTCGGCAAATATTGGAAAAATGCACAAAAAAAGCAAGTGTATATAGCGAACACTTGCTTCTAAAGTTATATTAGTTATTTATCTTAAGATTGTATTTTTCTGACTTATCATCCAAATTGTTAATTTCTTGCACTTGCACATAGTCGCCTATCCTGTAAGCAAGTCGTGTCTTAGCTATAAACACCAATCCAATTAGTGCTGATGCAAATATTATAGCAACCAACAATATCTCGCCTATTAGTCCCAAATTCATATTTAGGCACAGTGCGGTTATCTGGAACGCAAGTGAAACCAAGAATACAACCAGCGTCATAATATAGAATGCCAAACTATACTTGTATGTTTTAGAAATATCGGTGTACTTCTTAACAACTTCACCGTTGTGCTTAGTTTTGTTATCAACCACCTTGATTACATCACAATTAAATCCAACAAAGCAATCAAGAGTCCTTAGTTGTCTATTCTTCTCTGGCAACTGATTGATTGTCTTAACGACTTCTTGGTCAAGTAATTGTATATCTGTTTCTCCGCCAAAATCCTTATAAATATTGATTATTTTAACACCAAGGTTGTAGATTGACAATCCCAAGCTCTGAAACATCTTTTTGAACCCAGTACGAGTCTTCTTAAGATAGACGATTTTGTTGCCAGCACGCCAACTCTTGATAAATGCCTTAATTACGTTGGCATTAACATCCTCTTTGGCAGAATAAATAATAGTTGCACTATATCCATCACAATATCTCATGCCTACGGTTATCAATTTATGTTCATTAACATCGCTCATCATTTTGATAGCCTTAACATTGTCGTTTTCTATAAAAGTATTACGAATATCAGCAAACATCTTACGCATATTGCCATTAAGGACATATATCACATCAAAGTCTGTTTTTAACTCTTTGCATGTCTTAGCAACAGTATCGTATTGACTTTTGAAATCATACTCGTGCATCACAGGCAACAAAAAAACAATTTTCATACAATTTCTCACCTTTTATTTATTTTACATGATTTTATCACTAATATAATATTCAAGTCAATCTATTTTTACCTCTCATTTTTTTAAAATATTATTAATTGATGTGTGTTTTTTTTTAACACAACACTCTTGTATCGCATAGATATTATATTGTTGAATGCATAATAGTTAAAATTTTGTAAGGTTATTAAAATTATTTGCCAAATAATCACAAGCAAAGTATACTAGTCATTGATAAAAATGTAGGAGATTATAACATGGAATTACAGAATTCAACAATAATGTATAGAGATGCATTGGACGGCAATTATGCAATTGGTGCATTTAATTTCGTAAACATGGAAGTGGCAAAAGCAATATTGGGCACTGCAGAAAAGTTAAGAAGCCCTGTAATTGTACAATGCTCGACTGGTGCAATTGCCTATGCTGGCGTTAACACCCTTGTAGCTATAGTAAAAAGCATTGTGAAAGACATGACTGTTCCAGTATGTCTTAACCTTGATCATGGCAAGACCTATGAGGACTGCAAAACCGCTATAGATGCAGGTTTTAGCAATGTTATGATAGATGCATCAAGTCTACCTTACGAGGAGAACATTGCCCTAACTAAAAAAGTTGTAGAGTATGCGCATGCTCACAACGTAACAGTTGAGGCTGAGTTGGGAGTTCTTGCTGGAGTTGAGGAAGATGTATCCGCTAGTGCACACATTTATACCGATCCTGCTCAGGCTGAGGACTTTGTAAAGAGAACCGGTATAGATAGCCTTGCTATTGCTATAGGAACCAGCCACGGCACTCACAAATTCAAGGGCGAAGCAAAATTAAGATTAGACATACTAGAAGAGGTACACAAAAGATTGCCTAACACCCCTATCGTGCTACACGGAGCAAGCACAATACCTCAAGATTTAGTTAAAGAAGCTGAAAAATATGGTGCTGTATTGAGCAATGCCAATGGTGTTCCAGAAGACGAATTGGCAAAGGCTTGTTCTATGGCAGTATGTAAAGTAAATGTGGATAGCGACCTAAAGATTGCATACACATGCGGACTAAGAAAACACTTGAGCCTAAATCCAGAAAATGTTGACATAAGAAAGTATAGCAAAGCCGGCATGGAAGAGATAGAAAAGGTTATAACTCACAAAATGCAGAACATCTTTAATAGCAAAGATAAGGCTTAATATAGGCAAAATTTAGCAAAAGCACACAATTGGCAAATGTGTGCTTTTTTGTTGCCAATTGTTAAAACTATACTACTTATAAAATGCATAAAATTATCACATTTCTTGTGCAATTAAGTGTTGAATGCGTATGTGGAAATCTAAGCAATATAGTATATTTATATACAAATATATAAATACTAAAATATAATGTATTTGTTTGTCAAAATATGTAACATTATGATAAAATCATATAGTAAAAAACGATTTTACTTTTTGATGAAAAATGGGAGAAAAATCATGACAAAGGCAAATTTTACTAACAAGAACTTTACAAAAAAACTTATAACTATCTTAACAAGTGTCGTATGTGCAATTGTTCTGTCTTTCACATGTTTTAGTGGCAAGACATTTGCAGAGAACGAACTGCCGGTTGACTTTATTATAGGCACGACCAACTTAAGACAAGCCAGTTCATTTAACAACGACAATGTTACTGAGATATTTACGCCATCTGCTGACGGAAAATACATATTATGGCAAGTGGACGGCAAATTCTATAATATCGAAGAAAGTTTCCCTAATACAGTAACTGCACCTTATCCAATAATCAATTCTGTTACATATAATGGTGTTACGGTCGATAAAGCGAATATCGCAACTATTAACGATTATTATATTAATGATAATGGCAGTATCAAGTTGACCACTACAACGAAACCTAAAAAGTATTATAGATATATCGATTCCACTCATCAAACCCTTGACCCAATGGGAAACTTCCTATCGGATGGTACAACCACATATCAACTAGATGCATCAGACGTAGATGTAGAAATGCCTAACAACTACAATGTAAGAATTGCCAATTTCAAGACTACCAACGGAAGCAAAAACATATATATGTCTTATGAATTAGCAAAAGACACATATGTGTATGACAACGAAAACAATATAGTATATACCGATGCTAGCAAGACCGTCCAAGTGTCAGACAACGTCACCTTCTCCCGTTCTTATAACTATGGCTTTAAATACAATAATTTCTCGAAAGGCTTTGTTCAAGTAGACAATATTGAAAAAGAAATACAAGGCATAACCATAGGCGATAATGGAGAAATCAAAACCCCATTTGACACAAAATCTATTAATCAAAACATACTTGTACCTTCTCTTACTGATGGCGATATAATCTACACAGGTGGCACCTGGAAACAAATAGAATATTGCAATGCCGATGGAACAATATCCAATCCTCAACCAGAAACCAAATATGTTATCATTCACAGAGACAAAAATAATAACATAAGTTGGGCAGAATTAAACACTAATAATTATTATCATCTTGAAAACAATAAAGTTGTGGCATATACATCACCCGACAACCAAAACTCTTTGCCAATATTGTATGGTTACAAATTAAGCAGTGGTGTATACTATAAGGACAATGAGGATTATATTGCACTTAAAGATGTCGCCATCATTCTTGACTCTAACAGCAATGTAATTTGTAAATCAACAGGAATGGAAGACAAACCACTTAATGTTACAGTGGATAATCTTGGCACAGTACTATATACTTCTACCTACTACTACAACATTTACAAAGCAATATATCATAATGATACAATAATAGGATACGATCTATATAACCAAGAAATCAAAGTTCAATCCAACTATCGCGAATCTGGATATGAGGCGTTCCTAAACACATATTATTCGGACGACAACTTAGAGATGTTGTATTATTATAATCCAGACTCAAAGAATGCAGATAAGTTCGATAATCTATTTGACACAATATTAGTTAACAACACCTCAGGTGGATCGGTTAACTCTACCAGCAAGCAAGTTATACTAAATAACTACACTAACCAAAAAGATTTGTATAAAAATACAGATGAACAAATATCAAGACATATTAACAACCTATATGTAAGTTTTGGCGATACATACAATGAAAAGTTTAATAATCAAAATGTAATATTGAGTTCACTATCGGTTGAAATCAAATTGTATAACAGTTATTATAATGGAATTAAGATTAATGCAAATAGTGTTGTCGACCAAGAAAATAGCACATTTGAAGGCGGAGACCAAGTAAGCAACAAGTTCTGGTTCCAATACATGGATCTAAGCAACTTAACATACTCGGACGAAAACAAAATTGTAGAATTTAGTGCCGGTCGATATGTATTTAACTTCTTGTACACTACATACAACATTGCAGAGAAGAAGTTTAGTTCTCAACAAAACTATAGTTACACAATTGACATTGATGAGGTTTCTAACAAGACTATCTACCCTGTTATCTTTACTGATGATTCGGTAGAAGTAAAGGAAGCATCTAACCCTAACTATTATTATAACTTCCAGACAACCAACTATCCAGCGCTGATATACGATGCTAGCGAATTTAATGTAGCATATACATATAAGTACAATCAATATACCCTAGATTATAGCAATGCAATTAGGACATATTCTCGTTCTATCAACAATGCCAACACTACCGATTTCTACTACAACAATATTAGAAGCAATTACACACAAAAAGTTAAGACTGTAAATGAATATAGCCTACTTAACACAACTAGAGCGGGATATATCAACAACGAATATTCTAGCATAATATCAAAGCAAACAAGAATATCTGCAAAAGCGACTATTGTTAACGAATTGTCTGACAAAGTAAAAATTGCATTTAATAACAAAGAATATAGCAAAATTGCAGTAATAGAATATCTGTACGAAAGCAAAACTACCAATATATATAACGACACATGGAATAACAATGGTGCTAACTTTGAGAAGAAGATAGTTGTAGTTATTGGATATTATGAAACAGCAACAGCAAAGCAATATCACCTGTACCCTTACATAACTAATGATAAGACTGCTAGTGAGGAGGCTTGGATCACATACACTTGTGACGAAGGCCAAACAGAATATGTTATCAATGTTGTAGCACCTAACAACTTCCAGTCTTACTCATATCTTGCTAGATACTACTGCAACGATAATATTAATTTTAACAATGCAACTGCACCAACTACAAATCTTAATTTTGCAAACAACAAATATATAGCATTTGATAATGACTTTGGTGCAATCAAGTTTGATAATCTATTTACTCAAGAACTGGTTGACTTTGATTATCTTGTTATTAACAATTTCGAAGATCTAGGCAAATACACATTTAAGATCAATTATGTTACAGCGATAAGAGAAGAGTTGTCTAACAACACAGCAACAGGCATATCCACTTCCAACAATCAAAAGATCGATCACAACATAATTTCATTTAATAGAGTGAATATAGAGAATATTGTTGTTGATAGACTGCTTGATGCAAAAGCTGGCGGTGTAGAATTTATAAGAAACGCATACGACCTTGACCTATTTGGTTTCAAATCATATTTCAACCGATACAACATCGCCAATGGTGAAGCAGTTAAGTCGGAATTGAAAGAAGTTGATAGCAACATCTATAGTGATATTACTCCTTATCTGTATTCCGATAACAAAATAAAAGATATATTAAATGATCTAAAAAATAAAACTCCGCAAAAATCTACTAGTGACTTAAGAGGATCTACATTAGCGAATATTGATATTGATAACAAATATCAATCTATAATAAAAGTTCCTAATACTAACCAAGTACCAATATATTTTGATTATCTAAGTGAGTTCTTGTATTCTGACAAGCGTATTAGTGAAAGTCTGGTATATAGATATCCTAACTTCACATATACTGACGAAAAATACTGCATTGTTAAAAATTACAACAATTACCAAATCAACTATTTTGACAAAAACTCAAGACCGGAAGATGACGGATATTATGAAGTAATTATTAGATACAAATACAATGACACCAATCATACACAGGTATTTGCATTTGTTATTGATAACTCTTCTCCAGAAGTAACCTTTGAGACACTGAAGGAGACTATTGAGAGTAAGACATCCAAATATTCCTCTTGGAAAAAGATGATCAATAATAATTATACCAATTCTCCTGTTAGATCTACTTGGAGAACAGCAACATACTTCCAGTACGAGATAACCCCTACTCTAACAAAATCTAATTATACTGGCATAACAAGTGCATTTGGTTCTAGTGAAGGATCAGTCAATTACACCTTGACCAACGGAACTGAATCGGTATATAACATTGTGCTTAATTGTTCTGGCAAATCTATTAGTGTTAAACTGAGTGGAAATCAATTGTATGGACTATCCACTGCTGGCGATCTTGTAACCGCAAAATTGAATAACAAAGAACCCGTAGATTATCCAATTACTACATACAATGCAAACCTAAAGAAAGTTCCTATGTTTAAGATTGCAACATATAATGCCGACGGAACACCTACTAACACATATTTAGCAAATAGCCAGAATGTTGTTAACCTGCTACCTTCAGATATGTATGATCAAAATCTTATTAATAAAATTTCTACAACCATAACAGGTGGCAAATACATTGCATTTGAACTTCTTGGATATCAATGGGAGTTCATAACTTACCCAACAAGCACATACATTAACGAAACTGGTACAGGATCATTTGCTACAGGTACTCTATGGGGAAGTGGTGACTATTACTTGAAACTTACCTATGGTAGCAGTGCTAGTTCTAACTTAGTATCTAAATTTGTAATAGATACAATTAGCATATCTAGCATTACTAGCAAGAGAGTAAATATTGCCAGTGACTACAACAAGATATCAACTGAATTTAGCAGTCTAAGCAATAATATTATTAACGAACCATTTACTCTAACCTATTCTAAGAAAACTAGTGGTGCTCAGATTACAACATATTATTACGCAATACCACTTAGTGCTATGGACGATCCAACATCATTTGCGATTGGTCTAGCAGAAAACAATAAGCTAGGTGTAACAACTGACACATGGCTGACAACCAAAACTGGTGATGAAATTTTGCGAAAGCGTTATGTGTATGATTATAGTTATAAAGAATTGGGTGATGTTGTCCCTTCGTCCAACGTATTGCAGACATCAGGCAGTGCTCTATATGTATTTGAGTTAGAAGACAGTGCTGGGAACAAATCTAACTATTATGTAATCTACGATACAACCACTCCTAAGTACTCGCTTGATCTAAGTGAGGAAGATAGAAATTCTACTCAATATGAGTTGTACAAGATCATAACCGAGACAACAACTGTATCTTGGGGTAACTATAAGGCGATTGAGGTTTTTGATAACCGTGACAATATATATGACGATCTAGATATATCATATATTCTAAACGATAATACATCCTATGTTAACTATCAACCTACCCCTATCGAATCCGCTCTAAGGTATCTATATGGCAATTCTGACAAGTTCAAGAAATCTCTATTTAGAACATTCTGGATGATTAAAGACAAAGACGCCAACGATGATGGATATCAATGGACAGAAATCAATCTAAATGGCTTGAGCGAACAAGCCAAAATAGAAGAGTTGATGCAACAGAATAAAGTTGTTAAGTATAACAGTTCTGGTCAAATTGCTAAAAAGTATTATATCTTGATACCTCTAAGCAATACTACTTTTGATTATTACAGCACTAGTGGAAACGACAATTCTAACAAGTCGTATTCTTATGATATGAGCAATCCATTGTCTAAGAACTCTACAATAGTATCGCCTTCTGCCAAAGATCTATCAACCGCAACAGGATACTCGATCGAGACAATTAGATCGGCAGTAATGGGAACATATGGTTTCTATGGACAAAACAAATATTTCTATTATGTATATGATATTCTTGGCAACTTTAGTGGTGGCACTTTCTGGATGAACAACGACCTAACCCAGGCTTTTGCATTTATTCTTAACACCAACTCTAACGAAACCTTGAGTGCAACAAGCAGTGTAAATGTTAAGGATGCGACACCTTACTCTGTATATGCTGCTAGCCAATTGTATTTTAGTTATCGTGATAGTACAGAAAGCAACTCAATACCTTCAGCTGATTTTGCTTACAAGTATTATCCATTTGAGTTAGGATCTAGCAATTTCTACAAAGACTACTCAATAACAAGCATTGCACCACAGACAATTGGCAGTGTAAAAAAGTATATTGTAACATTTAGCAAAATCAACAACCCTAGTGAACAATTTACTTATGAGATCAATGCAACAGATACTCACAACTATAACCAAGATGGCGATAGAGTTGATGAGAAATTGAGTTCTTATCCATTTAGTCTAAGATACGAATCTGGCAACACAAGTGATAATGGCTGGGTGTCTCTAACTGGTGAGAACACTTACGTCAATGCTGTTGAGAAAGATCGTAAGTATACTGGACTTATCAACCTAGCAACTGACACTTCGACCGAATACAAGCCTGATTGCACTTACACTGCCCCTGGTCTATATGTATTCCGAAGAGTATATACTGACTTTGTGGACAAAGATGTATACAATAGCAGTAAGATCGCACTAGTAGACAGAAATGCATTTAGCAATGCACAAAATAATGATACTAAGCTGGGCAACGATCAAGTTATACAATACTATGTATACTACATAGATAGATACTCTATCATTGATGTAACTAGTTACATCGGTACAGATATATCTTTGGCATATGGTGAATATATCAATACTGCCACACAATCTGCAGATGCAGACAACAATATTTCGGTTGTATACAATGACAAATATGCAACTATCAAAGACTATTCTGAGATAAAATTTGACTCAAACGAAAAACAGAGCAACAGTAATAATTATGCAAGTAGACATATTGTTGCAAATAATATAACTAACTACAAGCCATATACTCAATTCAATATCCCTATTGACAAATATAATCAAATGAGTGTTGCATTGGCACAGTTGGGCAAATACAACAATGCAATAGACTTCAGTGATGCATACAAAACATACAACAATATTAGTGATGTTTCCGGAATAACTGAAGCACAATACAAGGAATTCTATAACGAATTTGTTGCAAAATATCTATTTGATGACTATGCTGGGCTATTTAAGAACGGAACTTATTATAACAGCAAATTTATGTTAGATGTCCAATTGAAAAACGGAAGTGATACAGTATTAAGAAATAACAATATTGCTACTGGAAAGAATGGACTATTGAATATATACAACAGAACAACCAACAGCGAATCTATTACTGATGCAAGTAGTAAGACAAGCCGATTGAATCTTATCAACTACAAGCGGAACGATATAACTTCTATCATCTTGAATAATACCAACATACAGAGTTATGTTTTATACATTCAAGATAGATCACAAACTAACAAATTAATCAGTGATTCTAACACCTCTCAATCATTTGACGGTAACGAGTTGAACTTTACGTTAACACTGAATACCGACAACCCTACTGGTTCATTATTGACCAAGAATTCTGTTACAAGCACCAACAATTACAACACCAACAATATGGAAGACTATAAGTTAGCACTGTTTGGAAAGAATGGCGACTTATCCACAGGAGACATCAATAAATTAGACAAGTTATCAAGCACTCTTGATCCTAATGATCCAAATGTTAGCATCATGAAATATTATGATAGCAACAAGGAAGTTTTGTTATTCTTAATAGATAATTCAACTGTAGTAGGAACTAAAGCTTCTACCAACCCATATCAGATCAATATTGTTAAAGATGCTGAAACAGTTGGGCAACAAAGCACTACAATATTTAGCACACAACTAACCTTCTCATTTGATAACAACGGCAATAAGATTGCCAATTATCAATACTTGACATGTGCTAACTCTGTGGATCAGATGAAGACTGCATTTATTGAAAATTCGTATTATGATGAAGCAGGCAATTATGTTGCACCTACAATGTGGGCAATAGTGGTATTTGATAACGATGCTAAGAATGAATCGTATCACAACCTGTTATCCAATGCTAAAGACAATGCAACATATTCGGTCAACATAAGCCACTACGGAACAGGTAAAGATTATACTGGCAGTGCAATCTCTACTCTACAGAACAATCAGAGGTTTAACACAAGACTACAGATCACTCAAGATCACGAAAAGCCATTGTATAACATTATCAATTTGATGGAAAGAGATACATTTGTTAAGAAAGGCAACAGAGTACCAACTTACAACAATATTGCTTACACCAATATAGAAACATATTATAAGCAATTGCTAACATATCGTACTACTGGACAGTTGACAGATCTGCAGATACAGAAATGTTTGAAAGATGTATACAACTACTATATAACATTCTACAGAAACATCAATTATCTGAGTCAAGAAGACAGTTACTTGCAACAAGTGGAAGATCAATTTGGTGAAACAGAATACTTCTGGAACAATTATTACTTTGTAATAGATGACCAATTTACATTTGCTAAGTGCTTAAGTGATGAAAGTGGTATAGGTCTAGATACTGCACAGAACATATTTGTAAGAAAAATACCAGATATAACTAGTTATTATTACTCTCTAACAGTAGATGACTTTACTAATTCAACTGGTATGAATAACCATAATATATTCCAAGACAGCAATGCCCTGACCTATCCAACAAGCAGTAATGCATTTGAGGCAGACACATACTACAAGAAAGAAACGAATGACGATAAAGCTATTACAGTTAACCAACTATATTTTGAAACTAACAATTATTACGAAATAATTGAGAGAGATAGCGCGGGAAACTATCGTGTATACTTAGTGAAATATGTTGACAATGGAAATAAATACAACATAAAATATACCGATCCAAGTGATAACAAAAAAGAAGCATCTCTTGACGAGAGCAAACCTGTATACGCAACAGATTCTAACAACTACAATCCTATTATTGGTAAGACTATTAACTTTACAACAACTACAACTCGTTTCTCGGAACAAGATATTGTTAAGATCGAACTTACATATGCATTTAAGACCGCTAACAATAACAACACCTACACTAGTTATACCAATACTGGCAAACCAATCATTATCTCTAGTACATTTATGGATCGAAAGGTTCATGTATACTATGATACAACGGTAAGCAACCCTATCACATTTGCGGATTCTACAATAATATCCGATACAACTCAGGCAATTGACAAAGATCAAATATTAAATACTGCACTAAACAAGTTAAATACAATTATTTCGACTATATCAGAAATGTATAAAGATACTGCGCTTGACTTTGCATTTAATATAGTGATCTACAATCGTTGCTCTAGTATCAATCAATACAAAGTAGATTATCTGACACAGGGACAAGAGTTGCAATTGGAAGTTAGAACAACATCGGATGGTGTATATATAACAATCCCTAATGATGAAGTAACTAGATGTACTAAGATATTTAGCCTTGAAGCATATCAATATACTGCGACAGGTATTAGTGCTACCCCAATGGATAGAGACAGCAATGGTAACTCGATGCCTAATAGCAACAACAAGACATCTCTAGGTGGCAAAACATACTTCTTCAGATACTACAAGATAGGCACTAATGATGGTGCTTACAAGATAATAACGAAAGATAACTTCGGCAGAACTTCAATACACTACTATTCTAGACCAGATAGCGTCAAGTATAATATTGAAGTCAAGAACAGCCAAACCTATCTAGGCGAGACTTACACTGCATCAGATATTAATATTCAATATAATAGTCAGTTATACAATGTATTTATTTACGAAGAAGCTAGTACAAGTGATGAAAACAATACTTACAACATTGTTACTAAGTTTGATGAGAATAAAAAATACCCTATTGCTGAAAGCAACAAAAACCCAATACACTACGATAATAATGTATGGACTAGGTACTCTATAGCCAATACCTCACAGGTATTATATACAGTAACTAGAACAATCTCTGGGCCTACAATTAGATTGACAATACATCAAAACATTGATGTTGAAACGAAATTTATCATACTGCTTGTTGAAAGACCTAATGAATATAATGATTCAACCAAGGATGTATATGACAATGGATTGTATAAAGGTTATTATCAATTTATTAACAATTATGCGAACAAGGACTCTAGCAACTGCTTGTATGATGACAATAGCAAAATTACTATGTACACCAAGATCCCAGCTATACAATTACTGAACTTGAGCGGTAAAACAATAACCGACAGCAAGAGACAAACAACTGGATTAGTATTTATAGAGAATTTGCGTTATACTAAGACAACTGAAGATGTCAAATTCCCAACCAAACTAAACATTTTGCGTAACAATATCAACTACTCTACTGACAACAACCTATTGACAGACGGTAAATATATTATTACTTTACAAAATGATCTAAATTATAGCCAAAGAATTGAATTTGAGATCAATACAAACAACTCTACTTCCGATTATTCTTTGTATACTAAGAAAGGTATTAATGATTCAGATCCAAACAACCTTGTTAGATCGGATTATGTAACTAAGATATATTACAAATCGAATAATAATGTCGATGATAGTTCTGATGTGCGATTTGCTGAAGACAAAGCCAACAATTACACCAAGAGTGCAAGATTGTATCATTATTATACAACTAACAATTACTTTGCTGGATATAAGAAAGATATCAACGGAAATATCATAACAGATACATCCAAAAATTATATATATATTGTTGTAAATAGTAACAACTTATTGGAATGCAAAATCCTTAATTACACAGCTAATGATCAAGATAACGGAACATATAGTCTATATCTTGTTCAAGATTCCAAAGGCAATGTAATCGAGTACTTCATAATACACTTTATTGCTGAAAACACTAGCATTGAATTCTCTGGAATGACAATCGCTACAAGTAAGACATACACTGCACCTAACATCACATCTAGCACAATATCTAGAGATGATAGTAAGTTATATCTGGTTATGAAGAACATTAGCAACATGAATTCTGGAAACGGAAACACAACTAAAGAGTATATGCGTGGCAATACCCTAACAATTACTTATTACTATAACAATAATGAAATAGAGAGTCGTAGAGTAGACAAACTAGCAACATTTAAACAAGGTGGCGAAGTGTACTATTATTACGAGATATCTGAGACTGGTGTACATCGTATAGAGATTACCGATCTAGCTGGAAACAAATCAGTATTCAATGGACAAAAGTACTTGAATATCTACTTAGTCAATAGCATCCTGTATAGCATCAACAACAATTACTCGATCCCTAACTACATCACTAACGATGCTGTTACATTGAGATTGATTGAAACAGTTGAAAGAGTAGAACTATACAAGATCAATAGTCAAGAAATAAATATAACACGCAATGGTCTAGCATATTCGATCAATCAGTCTAGCACTAACGAATATAACTTTACCGAAGCAGGAACTTATGTTATTAATGTTTCTGCAACCAATGAACGTAACCTAACCAATCCAACTGTAACTCACACAATTGAGTTTACTATAGTTAACTACAATGTGGCATACAATTCTTACACAATATCTTCGGCAAAAGGATTTACGATATCTAAGGTAACCAAAATGTTGGAAAACACCGAAAATGCAAGAAGGAATGAGTTGCCAGAATTGGCTAACAAAAATTCGCTACTAATTAGTTGTGATACAACTGGATCTGGTTATTACGAAATCACATTATCCAAATATCTAGAAAGCAAAAAATCTAATGTAGAGTACTCCTTCAGAGTATGGTTGAATGATAGAACAGATTCTACAATTATCATTCCTTCCATTCCTTTTGGAACAGAAACTACTAACACCATCACCATTAGATATAACCCTGCTAACATATTTAACAATGTTGGTGACTCTTACATAACAATCAACGACACAATAATTGAGACAATTAATGGCGATAGCGTATCGGAGACTAAATCCTATGACATCACTAACAAAGGCGTATATTGGATCAAGATTGTTTCTGCCAATGGACAGATACTGGCTAGTTACAAACTAACTAAGAATGATCCACTTAATACAACTGCTAAAATAATTATTATTGTAGCCGTTGCATTTACTGTAACATTGGTCGTAATATTCATTATCTTAAGACGTAAGACAAAGTTTAGATAAAACACAAAAAAGATATGTTAATAATCTCATTTAACATATCTTTTTTATTGTTTAATAATAGTTTTTTGACTAAATAAATATAGATAGTGACATAATGTCGGTAGCTTGTGCCACAATCTTCTTAATATTAGCATTCTGATAAAGGTCTGTAACATCCTCGGAGAAGTAGTTAAAATCCGTTTGAAGGAAATTGTCACCGCCATTGAATGTAAATATAAATTCGCCATCTTCATCATAAGATGCAAGATACACAGCATTGTTATCTAGCATATTAGCAATACGATCTGATCTCAAATAGTACTTGTCCCCATCCTTGAAGAAATAATCTGCACTAGGTGTACCGCTTTCATCAAATACTGCAACACCATTGTAATCGGCAAATTTGCTATCACCCATTGCATCGCCAACATTGTAACTAGCGCTATCTTGGTTAGCATCATAGACATAATCTACATTAAGAGCATAATCATCATAATATGAATCATTGGTTAAGTAATCCTTAGATAGCCTAGCAGATTCATTCTCAATCTTATCCTGATGAACAACCTCACCTTCTGCCATAATAGTAAATGTTGGCAAGAACACAAATTTGCTTAACTCGTTAGTACTGGAAGTTTTTAGAGCCAACCCCATTGACTTAACCTGAAATCTATAATCTGCATGCTGAGAGTAACTATTGCCATATGCTTCTTTTAATTTCTTAACATAATCCGCCTTCACATCTTCGCTTAGTTTTGGCAAGAACACAATTTGTTTTATTTTTACATTTTCTAGTATCGCTTTTGCTTCTTCTCCGCCACCAATTAGTGTGCCATCATCACCTATTTCTATATCCGATGTTCTGGAGAATAGTTCGCTACATTTCATAATTTCAATATTGGTCCTTGGTGCTACGGTATAGGCAAGAATCTTATCTTCATCTTGATCAGGAATAAAGTTAGAATCGGAATAATATAGACCAGTTATAGTCATGTCCGCCATTCTCCCAACCAATATTTTTGTAACAAACTGATACGCTTTGTAATAATAACTACTTAGATTAGTAAACTTGTTGTTAGAATTGATATAACTGTCAGTAGGGATTGAACTTCTGATAGCCTCGTCAGTGTTATATGCACTGCCAATAACTGTAGTTAATACATATTGTGCAATGTTGCTTAGGTCGTTTTTTGAAAATCCCAAGTATTCAATCTTCTGCAAGCAATCTTCATAATTATCCGTCAATTCAGTATATGATTTGTTAGCAATAATATTAGCAATAGCATCTCTTATAGTTTGATTATCGACAGAAGCACTAATGTCCATACTCCACTTATAACCTACGTTTAACTCATTAGTAAATTCACCTTCACCAGTCTCTTCGTTGGTTATCTTGTATACATATCCACCCTTAATTGCATTGTTGAAATAAAATGGATTGGTTGCACTCTTATTGTCTGTGCCTAGTTCTGCCACACCAGACAGATTCTTAGCCAGTGTTTCTTTTACTCCTGGCAAATCGTAATTTTGGGTGTTAACCATGTATGTTCCACTTTGCTTCTCAAATGACAATATCGTTGTGGGATTGACCTGTATTGTTCTAGAATCTCCCCACATCGCCTTAAGATCCGCATTGGTTGCCAATATATCGTAAGAACTCTCAACTGATTTGTACACGCTATCGTCACCATACACAATATTGAGTGCAGTCAACAAGTGTGATGTAAATGTTGTAATCTGCCTATCCAACAAATCGGTAAATTTCTTCTTAGACTCAGTGGGTGTATCATAAAATTCGCCACTATAACCTGCGTCATACATTATCATTACTCCACTGAAGAAATCGTCTTCATTAGACGAAGTAATTTCTACTTTTTTATTTCCTTCACCAGAACCACCTCCGCTAGAGCCTCCCGAAGAACCGCTAGAGCCTCCACCTGTTGTCCCACCATCTAGACATGAACATAATCCAAAACATGAACAAATCAGCAACATAATAGCAATGATAATATTAACAATATTTTTCCTTCTATGCATCTTCTTTTGCATTATTCACCTTCCATATTAATAGTGTATCACAATAGCACAAAAATAACTAATATTTTAATTATAGAACTACAAAATGCAATTTTTTAGTAAATCTTATCCTCAAGCAATCATAAAATATATTGTGGACAAAAGTAATTATATAAGAAAATGTTATCAATTTAAGAGTTTTGCTAACTGGATATGGGCTAATTATGGAGTAAGATGGCTTATTGTCCTATCTGTATACATATTAGGTTTTGTAATAGGGATGTTGGTTATTTCGCCTAATATAGATAATTTGACCTGTGATAACATATTAGATTCTCAATTTGTTAATTTCCTTAATCGAGACATTAATTGCCTATCACTTTTTCTATCCTACACCATTACATACGCTATAATTGTGTGCTATGCATGCTTACTAAATATCAATATATTTCTTGTGATTTGCAATTTTTGCATAGTATTTGTCTTTGGATTTTGTTTTGCATACAACATGGTTATATACACCAATGTATTTGGCACAACCGCTATTATTGTTATTGTACTTATAATGCCAATATTTCATCTACTGATAATGGGATTGTATGCCCTAATAGTTGCTATCTTTTGGCATAGATATCGAGAAATAAAAAAATTTGGCAAAATATGCCAAACTTGTCAATGCCATACTCCAAAAAAAGTTACTATTATTTCTTGTATTTTACTTATTTTGCTACTATTTGTCTACTGTCTATTATTGAACATACTACTAGTGCTAATTGTTATGGAATAACATAGTTAATTAAATAAAAAACTTTCTAAAACTATAGTGTGAAACATCTATTATTTTAGAAAGTTTTGATTTATTTATTATCAGTACTGCCAAATCCACCACTACGGATAGCATTAGTGCAATTATCTTCTTCAGCAACAAAATATTTAACAAATACGCCTTGTCCAATCTTTTCGCCCACCTTGAATGTATAAGGCTCTATGCCAAGATTGTGCAATCTAAAGCCTATGTTGCCATCATTAGACTCGTTGTCATAATAATCCTTATCTACAATACCGATGCCATTGGATAATATTATTCCCCTTTTGCCCATACCAGATGTTACAGCCAACATAAGAAACTCATCAGGATTGCAATCAGCCTTAATGTTCGTCCATATAACATCCGACTTACCTGCAGGTATTGTCAATTCGATCGGCGAATAGAAATCATAACCTGCAGAATACTTTGTAGCCCTAACCGGCAACTTAACTTCTTTGCAATCATATTTTATTGCAAAATCTCTTACTTTTTCAAACTTTCTCATCCCCTAAAACTCCACCTTTTGTACTAGATTATATATTTCTTAAGATCATATTTCTTGGTTGTATCCTTAAATGCTTTCTCGACATACGCTTTGTCAATAGTAACATTGCTTTCTGGATAATTGCCACTAGCATTGAACGAAATGTCTTCTAGCAACGCTTCCATAAGCGAATGCAATCTTCTTGCACCAATGTTTTCGTTGGTGTCATTTTCTTTCTCGGCTAAGTCAGAAATAAAGTTAAGTGCATCATCTGTAAAGTCAAGATTGATGTTATCTACTTTTAATAATTCCTTATATTGTGTGATAAGTGCGTTCTTAGGCTGAGTCAATATCTTATAGAAATCTTTTGCACCAAGGCTATCTAAGTCTACTCTTATTGGGAAACGACCTTGGAATTCTGGGATCAGATCCTCAATCTTACTAATGTGGAATGCGCCTGCACAAATAAATAGGATATAATCTGTTCTGATTGTTCCATACTTAGTATTAACAGTGCTACCCTCAACCAAAGGCAAAATATCTCTCTGCACACCTTCTCTACTTACATCTGGTCCTTTCTGTTGCGACTTGCCAGCAATCTTATCTATTTCATCAATAAATATAATGCCTTCTTGCTCAGCACGATATATTGCTTCCGAATTAATTGAATCGTTATCTATTAACTTCTCAGCCTCTTCATTAAGCATGATTTCTTCTGCTTTGGCTACAGTGACCTTTTTTCTCTTTCTCTGTGGTGGGAAAATACTGCCTAGTACATTGCCAAAATCCATTTCGCCACCCATGCCCGGCATAATGTTGATAGTCTTAGGTGCTTCTACTAGATTGATCTCTATAAGCTCGTTATCGTATAAGCCTGCACGCAAATTCTTCAAGATTTCATCCTTTAACTCATCAACCATAGCATTTGGATTTTCTTGTTTCTTGACATTGTATATAGCCTCAACCAACCTTTGCTCCACATTGGCTTTTGCTTTTTCTTGCACATTTTGGCGTTTCTCTTCTTTAACTAATCTTACAGACACCTCTACTAGGTCCCTTATCATGCTTTCGCAATCACGACCTACATATCCAACCTCTGTGAACTTAGTTGCTTCTACCTTAAGGAAAGGTGCACCAACCAATTTAGCCAGTCTTCTCGCTATTTCTGTTTTACCTACGCCAGTTGGACCTTTCATAATAATATTCTTAGGAGTAATCTCATCCCTTATCTCTTTAGGCAATTTGCTTCTACGATATCTGTTTCTAAGAGCAATTGCAACAGCACGCTTAGCCTTGTCCTGTCCAATAATGTACTTGTCTAATTCTTTGACTATATCCTTAGGTGATAGATCCATATTACACCTCCTCGCATGTTATATGATTGTTAGTAAATATACATATACTTCCAGCAATTTCGATAGACTTAATCGCAATCTCTTTAGCAGACAGATTAGTATTGTTCATCAATGCAAGCCCTGCAGACAACGCATAATTACCCCCGCTTCCTATTGCACAAATTCCATTCTCTGGCTCAATAACTTCACCGCTTCCTGACACGATCAAGATTTGCTCTTTGTCAGCAACAATCATCATAGAATCCAACTTTCTGGCATACTTATCGTCTCTAAACCCAATAGCAAGCTCTACCGCACTACGCATCAAGTTACCACTAAATTTGTGCAAAAGTTCGTCAAAACGATTGGACAAACTAAAGGCATCAGACACCGATCCTGCAAAACCGATAACAACTTTGTCATCAAATATTCTTCTTACTTTTACAGCATTGCCCTTCATTATAACTTTTTCGCCAAGAGTGATCTGTCCATCGCCTGCAACGGCGATCTTTCCATCCCTCTTAACACCTATAATTGTAGTTCCTCTAATCTCCATACTACACTCCTAAATTATTAATTATATTATCCAAATCTTGCATCGAACGATTGGCAAGATATTGATTTTTCTCTTTCTTATCCTTGATCTTGAAATCTAGATTGTTAATAAGTCCCATATTGGCACTCATGGGTTGATAATTATCTGCACTGGCAGTTGCAATGTAGTTCTGCAATGCTCCACACATTGTTGTGATCGGCAGACTAATTAACTCTTGAGCATTAAGCATGCGATACATGTTGATCCCACATATTAGTCCACCAAATATACTCTCCACATATCCTTCAACCCCTGACAATTGTCCTGCAAAGAATATATTATCGTGACCCTTCAATTGAAAGTATCTATTCAAGCACTGCGGTGCATTGATATATGTGTTCTTATGCATTGTTCCATATCTTAAAAATTCTGCATTCTTAAGCGCTGGGATAAGCGAAAATATTCGCTTTTGTTCGCCAAACTTTAGATTAGTTTGAAATCCCACAATGTTGTAAAAATCATGTTCTTTTGTTTCTCGTCTTAGTTGCACGACCGCATAAGGCGTTTTGCCTTCTCTATCGGTCAAGCCAACTGGCTTAAGAGGCCCATAACGCATTGTATCATAACCACGCTTTGCCAAAACCTCAATTGGCATACAACCTTCAAAGACTTTGCGGTTCTCAAAATCCTTCAATTCTACAATCTCGCCATTGATCAATTCGGAATAAAACTTATCATATTCTTCCCTATTAAGTGGGCAATTAATATAATCTCCGCTACCCTTATTGTATCTATCTTGTATAAATGCAGAATTAAAGTCAATTGATTCATAAGTTACAATTGGTGCAATTGCATCAAAGAAATACAAGTTGTCTCCGCCCAAAAGTTTGGCAATATTAGTGCTTAGATCATCGCTGGTAAGTGGGCCTGTTGCTATAATTGTTGGCTTGGATGTATCAATCTCTGTAATCTCTTGGTTAATAACATTAAGATTATCAAACTTCTTCAATTCTTCAGTGACTTTGCTAGAAAACTCGTTGCGATCAACCGCAAGAGCAGAACCTGCTGGGACTGCTGTCATATCTGCTACCCTAATAAGCAAACTATCCATTTTGCGTAATTCCTGCTTCAGCAACCCTTCTGCTGTTGTAATGTCGTTACTCTTAAGGCTATTGGAACACACTAATTCGGCAAAAGTTTCCATGTGGTGTGCCGGGGAAAACTTGTGCGGTTTCATCTCGTACAAATTAACTTTGACACCTCGCTTAAGCAATTGATAGGTGGCTTCACTCCCCGCCAATCCTGCTCCTATTATATTTACTTCCATTAATTCTCCTGTTGTGGTATATCAGATGTACTATCGCCCACTGTAATAATATGATTGCATTCTGGGTTTGTACATTTCTTTCTTAAGTGTCCATGCAAAGCTTTCTCAGTCATATAGCTTCCGCAAAGTGGGCACTTGTCCTTGCTAGGTCTCTCCCATGACCAAAAATCGCATTTGGTTGGCCTATTGGCACAAGCATAATATTTGTCACCCTTCTTGCTAGTTCTCTCAAATACATCACCGCCACACTTAGGACAGACGGCAACTGGCTTAGCAAGTGACCTAATATTCCTGCATTTTGGAAAATTGCCACAAGCCAAAAATTCGCCATACTTGCCCTTTCTTATAACCATCTTTCCGCCACATTTCTCACATATTTCATCTGTCTCTACAGCAGGCTCTTTGTAAGTCGTAGCATCTTTGTCTGCATTCTGAAGTATTTTGGCAAAGAAATTGTAGAATTTCTGTATAACAGACGTCCATTCTAGTCCATCATTGGCTATTTCATCCAGTTTGTTCTCCATATCTGCAGTAAATGTTACGTTAAATATTGAAGAAAAATACTTTTCTAGCATATCAGTTACTTTAGTACCTAACTCGGTTGGCACAATATACTTGCCATCTTTGTCAATGTATTTTCGATTGAATAATAGCACTATTGTTGGAGTATAAGTTGCTGGACGGCCTATTCCCTTGTCTTCCATTTCCTTGACAATTGTTGCCTCGGTAAATCTTAGTGGTGGTTTAGTAAATTTCTGTGTTGGAACAAGGTCTACAAGAGTTAGAAGATCATTTTCGCTAAGTTTTGGGATCTTGATATTTTCCTCTTCTTCGTCCTCATCCTCGGCATCTGTTTCTTTCTTCTTCTTAGCAGTCTGTGTTAAGTTATACATCTTAGTAAAACCATCAAATACTAGTGTTCTGCCAGATGCCTTAAATGTATATTGTTGATTATCTATCTCAACTGTAAGAGTATCATATATAGCATCCGCCATCTGTGATGCTAGAAATTTGTTGTAAATTAATTTATATAATCTATAGTTGTCTGGGCTTAAATATTCCTTAACCGATTCTGGAGTTCGGTCAAGAGATATTGGTCTGATCGCCTCGTGGGCATCTTGTGCAGACTTCTTAACCTTATACACATTAGGTGTCTTAGGCAGATATTCTTGTCCAAAATGCTCGCCAATGTAGTTCTTTGCCATTTCCATCGCTTGTGGAGATACACGGACAGAGTCTGTTCTTATATAAGTAATAAGTGCGACCTTGCCTTCTTGTCCAATATTGACACCTTCATACAACTCTTGTGCACAAGAACTAACTTTCTTCAATGTCATATTTAGTTTGTTAGTAGCCTCTTGTTGCATAGAACTGGTTGTATATGGTGCAGATGGATGTACTTTGCTTACAGCCTTCTTAATGTTGCTTACTACAAAGTTCCCTGCCCTAAGTATCTCAAGGGCTTTGTCCATTTCTTCTTTGGAGGTTATATTCTGCTTCTTGCCATTGATCTTAATAAGTGTAGTCTTGAACTTATCATCAATTGTATCTTTAAAAAGATTAGCATTAAGTGTCCAATACTCTTCTGGCTTAAAATTCTGGATTTCACGCTCTCTATCCACAATCAATTTCAACGCAACCGATTGCACACGACCTGCGGACAGATTAGGTTGCATCTTTTTGCACAATATTGGGCTTACTTTGTAACCCACCAATCTATCTACCACACGTCTAGCTTGCTGTGCATCTACCAATTTCAAATCAATTGGTCTTGGCTTCTTAAGTGCTTCTGTTACAGCGTTCTTACTAATTTCGTTAAACTCAATACGCACATTATCCTTAGGATCTAGATCTAGGACATGACACAAGTGCCAACTGATTGCTTCTCCCTCTCTATCTGGGTCGGTCGCAAGATATATCTTGTCCACTTTGTTCTTCTCTGCACGCAACTCTTTGACAATATTGTGTTTGTCCGGCATAATCTCGTACTGTGGTTTGAAGTTGTCATTTATATTTACACCTAGTGATTTCACTGGCAAATCTCTAATATGACCTTTAGTAGCAATTACTTCATAGTCTTTGCCTAAATATTTCTTAATGGTATCTTTCTTACCAACACCCTCAATTACAACTAAATTCATACAACCCTCTTTTTGTTAAATTTTTTGCAAAACTTATGTTATTGTAACAAATATTTGCTGTAGTGTAAACTAAAATTTTACGCTAGTATATATATTTCCTGGCAATTTCTTAATTATTCCCTTCAGTTCCATCTTCATAAGTAGGCTATTAAGTTGACTGCTAGCAAAGCCCGATTTCAGCAAAATAGTCTCGTAATGAACATCATCAACTTCTAATATAGACAAGATTGCCTGCTCTTCCATACTTAGTTGAATATCTTTAGATTTGGCTAGATTATCGGCATTTTTGCCATAAAACTCCAGCACATCATCGGCTGATAAAACTATAGAGCCTTGGCACGAACGAATAACCTCATTGCTACCCTTGGAATATATATCATTGATCCTGCCCGGAACGACAAATATCTCTCTGTTGCACTCTAGAGCATACTCTTTGGTTATCAACGCACCACTACGCAAAGGTGCTTCTACTATAAGCACACCTCTAGATAGTCCTGCAATTATTCTGTTGCGTGCAGGAAAATGGAATGCTTGAGGGGTTTCACCTGCCTCATACTCCGTCAAAATAAGTCCATTATTATCTATGATTTTTTCAACCAAAGCTGTATTGGTTGTAGGATAAATATGATTGAACCCACTACCTATAACCGCTATGGTTTTGCCCATATACTCCAATGCTGTCTCGTGTGCAATCGTATCTATTCCATCAGCCAATCCACTGATTATTACAAGCCCTTTGTGAGCAAAAGTTTTGCAAAACTCCTTGGTAACTTCTCTGCCGTAGTTAGTACATCTTCTAGTACCAACAACCGACAAAGTGTCGTTCTCTTTCAACAATTTCAAGTTACCTTTTGCATACAAAATAACTGGAGGATTGTATATTTCCTTTAGCCTCTTAGGATAGATATCTGACAAAATTGTAAAAACTTGGATATTCTGCTCTCTTAGGTTATTAAGATATCCATTGACCCTCTCTATATCTATCTGGGCAATCTTATTAACATCACTTGCAGTCAATCCAGCAACAAAAGAATATTTAGTTATATCACTAGAAAAAATTACAGAAACATCTTGCAATGTCTCTATAATACTTTTTAGTTTAGCATATGTCAAATCGGTCTGTGTAGTTAGTGCTATTATTGCCTTGTCCTGTGGTGTAACTATATATTCCATATTAACTCCAATATTTATTATCTAATGATCTATATGATATGGCTTCCATAATATGCTCTTCTTTGATCTCTTCCGATCCCTCTAAGTCGGCAATGGTTCTAGCAACCTTCAATATCCTATTGTATGCTCTTGCAGATAGGTTCAATCTCTCGAAAGCAACTCTAAGTAGAGCATCGCTCTCATCATTTATTTTGCAAAATTGCTTAATCTGTCTATCATTCATTTTGGCATTAGCATAATTGCTACTATTCTTAAATCTCTCTAGTTGTATTGCTCTTGCCTTGTCTACCCTTTTCTTGATTTCACTACTTGGTTCTTCATTGACTTCTGCTCTAAGATCTTCGTAGTTAACATTGTCTACTTCGATATGCATGTCTATCCTATCCATCAATGGTCCAGACAACTTATTCAGATATTTTCTTATTGCTTGCGGTGTACATTTACACTCCTTAGTTGTACTGCCAAAGTTGCCACATGGGCATGGGTTCATACTGGCTATCAAAGTAAAATTGGCAGGATAAATAATACTAGCCTCCAATCTAGAAACTGTTATTACGCCATCTTCTAGTGGCTGTCGCAATGTTTCTAGTGTGTTTCTGCTATACTCCGGCATTTCATCCAAAAATAGTACTCCGTTGTGTGTCAAACTGATCTCACCCGGTTTAGCACCTCTGCCACCACCTGTAAGTGCAATAGTTGTGGCAGTGTGGTGTGGAGAACGAAATGGTCTATGGGTAAGAATACCCATATTACTATCCAGTGTACCTGCTATACTATGTATCTTGGATATTTCTAGTGCTTCTTCAAAAGTAAGATCGGGCAAAATACTAGGAAAAGCCTTTGCTAGCATCGTTTTACCACTACCCGGAGGACCTATCAACAACACATTGTGTCCGCCTGCTGCAGCGATCTCCAATGCACGCTTGGCTTGGGTCTGTCCCTTGATATATTTGAAATCCGCACCATCAGTTGATTTTAGCATAAGATCAGCAAAGTTCTGAACCTGAACCTTCTCTATAGCGATCTCACCCTTGATAAACTTAACCGCTTCCGCTAGATTGGACACTGGATATATCTCCATTCCGTCTATAAAACTAGCCTCTTTCTCATTCGCTTTTGGGATAATAAACTTATGTATACCCAATTGCTTAGCATAAATAAGCATAGGCAAGATACCATTAACCTTGTTAATGTTTCCGTTAAGTGCTAATTCGCCAAACATAACATATTGTCTTGCTTTGCTAACATCTAACTGATCACTGGCACACAATATGCCTACGGCTATAGGTAAGTCATATATTGGGCTATCCTTCTTGATATCTGCTGGAGACAAGTTAACTATAATCTTTAGTATAGGATACTGAAATCCACTATTCTTGATAGCACTCTTGATACGTTCCTTGCTCTCTTTGATAGAAGCACCAACTAGCCCTACTATATCATAACCTGGCAAGCCTTGATTGATATCTACCTCTACACGCATTTTGTATCCATCTAGCCCTGATAACCCCAAAGAATTTAAAATTGCTAACATTATATCCCCCAGAAAAGAACAATTTAATTAATTATACTAATTTTGCAAAATATTGGCAAACGATACAGCCACATTGGGTTGCAAATATCTAGAAATATTTTATACCTAATTTTTTTGCAACTTGCTTATTATACAAAACAAGAAAGGCAAGTTAAATACTTGCCTAATTTATTTATATACTTCTAGCAATATCTGCTAGTCTTCTTTTGCCCAGTACTTTGCAGATTGAATATAGGTCTGGAGTATTGGTTTTGCCAGTGATTGCTACACGAATAATTGTGCAGAATGTAGCGGTGTTGCCTCTAAATAGTCCAGGATTTTGCTTATAGATCTTGTTGTCTGTACAGAAGTTATACTTCTCTGCCAAGGTCTTAACATTGCTGAACCATGTGTCCTTGTCTGCATTGTAATCAAATGTGGACACATAGTCGTCAACTATCTTCTGGATAGTAAGAAGATCTACATCAAATTGTGTAAAATCTATCTTAAGATCGCTATAATCTTTGAACATATAGTTATAATACTCGAACACATCTTCCCATTTTGCAATATCTTTTCTTGGCTTATCTCCGCCTCTATCAATTGCAAACACTTTGATGGCGTATTCTGGGTCTTTTTCTAGGATTTCAGCAAAAATTGGATTATATTCTTTTGCCCAATCTAACACATCTGCATACACTTTTTCTGCAGAGTATCTAGCAATGATATTTTTGGAGATATCATTCAACTTCGCATTATCAAAAATTGGGTTGTTAGAGCCGATTTTGTTAATATTGAAAGGAAACTCTGTATAATGCAAAGTAGGATTGGCTGTTCGCCATTCTTCGAAATCGCTATTGGCTAGACTTATAAGATATTCTACCAATGCTTCCTTAGGATATCCCATTATTCTAAATACTCTAGAGTCAGCCTCTACATCTTTTCTTTTACTGATTTTTCTCTTATTGCCATTATCTAGTTTGCAGATAACTGGAGTATGTGCATATTTTACCCTCTTATAGCCAAATGCGTCAAATAGTTCTAGGTGGCTAGCAAGTGACTGATACCACTCTTCGCCACGAACAACAGTTGTTGTTCCCATAAGTGTATCATCAACCAAGTGTGCTAGAGAATATGGTGGGATACCATTGCTCTTAAGTATTACAATGTCTTTGCCATTCTCTCTTATATCTCTTTCTCCTTTGATCTCATCCTTGATATGAATAGTCTTGTTGGGATCGCCAAGCGAAAGCAATCTAATAGCAAAAGGCTTGCCCTGTTTTAGATTGTTCTCTATCTCTTCGTCAGTCAAGTTACGGCACACATCATGCTCTACAATTGTGCCTTCTTCTAGCTCTTTCTCACGCCTTTCCAATATCTCCGATTTATCTTCGGCTTTGTCACAAAAACATGGATATGCTCTACCAATGCTTACCAAGTGCTTAGCAAAAGCCTGATATATCTCACCACGTTTGCTCTGTACATATGGGCCATACTCACCAACCTCTGGAACATTGTCACCCATAAAGCCTTCTTGTGGTGCAACTTCATAATATCTAAGTGCATCAATTGCGATGTTGCCTGCATTCTCTATTTCACGCTTTTGGTCAGTATCCTCTAGACGGAAATAAAATACCCCTTTTGACTTGTCAGCAGTCATCTTATCAATAATTGCTCCATATAGGCTACCTATATGGAAATATCCTGTTGGGCTAGGTGCAATTCTAGTTACTTCTGCACCATTTGGTAATTTTCTTTTGCCATATTTGTTGATGTAATATTCTGGTGTTTTATTAATATTTGGAAATAGCAAATTTGCTATTCTTACACAATCTGTCATTTTGTTTTCCTTCTTTGTTTTTTCATTAATTTCTATTATATCAAATCCTGCAATGCTATCAAATATTTGTGAACAATAAAGTCATCTATGGAGCACAAATATTCGTACGATTTCTTCTCTAGGTCGGATACAGTGCTAGAATACACCTCCATTCCTCCACCTATTTCATCAAATCTATACAAAGACAATTTGTAGTAATCTATATTATCAGATATAGCATTCAAAGCCAAAATATTTTGGCGTAAAATATTGGAATAATACATAAATTTATCCGCTTTGGCTACCAATGCAACATCATTGCCTGTGTTAAGTGCTTCTATCACATCAGGACGAATATCGGACGCCAAGTGATCAAGATAGTTGATCTTAACATAACTATTGCCATCGTTGTAACTCTTAGCAAGCAAGCTAAGGTCACATATCTTGTTGTCGCCATTAACAACTGCAAATGGTTGCAGATTGTCAACATATATTATTTGGGCAAAACTAAGTAACATATCATCTATTGCCCTTGCAACCGTATTGGCAGAAATATTGTCGTCACTAAAGATCTTGGAATAATGCAAGTCTCTAAAACAAAGCATAAAATCTAGCGAGTCACCCACTGCACGGTTAAGATAATAGATGTAGTTCGTAATATAGTAACTAGCAACATCGCTAACTGGATTAAGGGTTAGTTGCTCCTCTAAGGCAAGCTTTTTGTCGGACAATTCGATCAAAGTATCGTTAAGCGATCTAAGCTTAGTGTGTAGATTATTGAAATCTTCATTGGACAATCTTAAATCTGCTGTCTCGTAGAAATTATCGTTCCAATCCTCGTAGTATCTAAAAATTGCTTCAAATATTCGGTTATAAAACCTATCCAAAGTGTACAAATTATACTCGTTGTTACTCAAAGAGTCAGACAAAACTATATTAGTTATTGTGGGAGTATATTTAATATCAATACGATAGTCATTGGCAAAAATCTCGTTGGTTGAAGTATCGGTGTCTACTTGATTTTCCACCACAGTCTTATATAGATCAATTATGTCTTGTGATTTGTACTTTTCCAGTCCACAACCAGTAATGTACCATGGGGCTAAACACATGCATATAACAATCAAAAAAGGTAATATCTTTTTCATATCCTGCCCCCTATATTCCTAGTAATGCCACAACTATTGTTGCATAATCAACATATTCTATTGCAAATTGCGACCCAATGTTGTTGTTATCATACAAAAGATCTTTCTTCTGGAAATGCGTGAAATCAAAAATACGATTATAATCTGCCCTGTCATTTAGATATAGTTTGTTATAAGCATACAAATATTGTATCTCGTCTGCAATACCGTAACTGGACAAGGTGTGATTGGTCTGATACTCCGTAAATAGATCTACATATATCGATGCATCGTTAAGATAGTTGATCTCTTGATTAATATCGCTATTCATAGCTGTGTATATAGTTTCTGCAACCGAGTCATACAGAACCGCCTCTGTTTCAAAACTATATGTATTGTTATAACATTTCTCTACTACAAAATCTCTAACCTTAATAAGTAGCAACGATGCCTTGCTAAGATAGTCACGATATAACACTCGCAACTGTTGATATTGTTGAGTTAGCGTATCCAACTCCGTTCCACCTTCCTGCCCATAAGACTTCTGGAGATCCTTAATTGACAGCGCCTTCTCTTGCAATGTTATCAGAGATGCTTTGTAAGAATTAATGTGTGAACACACTGTGTTGGTCACTTGTTTGCGTACAGTGGTTGCTAGCCCTGTGTAGTTAGAATAATATTTGATGCCAGCCGTTATAATTTCTTCGTACTTAGCATAGCCATAATAATTAAAAATTTCACTCTCTGCCGAACCACCAGTCAACTTGCCATCGATCTTAAATAAACGTTGACGAATATTATATACATCTGCTTCACTCTCAGTAAACGTCACAGTATTATCATTGTAACCATAAGACTCTAGCCCGACTAGGCTTTCATCACAATCAATACGATACTTGTAATCCATAACATTGTTAAGTCCATTGTAGACAGATAACTTCCTGTCATATCCAAAGAAGACAAAGTAGATACCAAGTGCAAATACTGCAATTGCTATAACAACAAAAAATATTTTTAAGATTTTGTTTCTCATACTTACAACCTTCTCCTTATTACTACAGAAAGTATAGCTATCTAATTATTATCTACTCAATAGTTAACTATAATAGTATATAAATTACACAAAAAATAGTCAAATAAAAAAAGCGATGTCAATAATAAACACCGCTTTCCAATTATATACTACGCTTGTTTAACTGATACTGGAACAAACTTCTTGGCATTGCACTTAGGATCTATGTACAAACACTTAAATAATATTGCAAAGAATATAAAACTTAATGCCCCTGTTAACTTGTATAGATAGTTAACAATGTTGGCAAAACCAATAAAAGAAATTATGACACCAGCAATCATAACTAAGATCATGGAAAGATAATAATTAACACCTTTATTAGCAATCATGTTGGTAGCAATAAATGTAGAACTAAGAATAGTTGTAAATATACCACAGAACTGGCAGATAGCAAATACAATACTAAAGTAATAATCTAGATTGATACTCTCTTGAAGTAGTGGCATATCACTGCTAAGAACATTGTCTCCCGACAAAATAATTGACATGCTAATTATCAAAATAAGCACTCCAATAATTATGCTAGAAATAATAGCGCTAGACTTAATCTCTCTATAAGAATACTTGTGTCCAATCTGAATAAGCAGTACTCCCAATAACAACATATTGAAGAATACATATACAATTGAACTACCTAGAGCACCCAAAATATTGACAAATAAATTAGTATCCGGAAGTGTCATTGTACCTGCAGTAAAACATGTTGTTACACTAATCACAAGTATCAGAATAACAAGCATTGGGACTAACAAAAAATTAGCCATTGCCAGTCCAGAATATTTGCGACAAAGAAATATAAATGTGAGTAGCAACATACATAATGGAAGTATCCACTCCAATCTATTAGATCCAAAAATCACACCTATAGTTTTGCTACCAGCAACCATAGATCCGACATTTATTAGTGTACAAATCATTATTATATAAAATACGATTTTGTTATACTTTTTTACAATATATACCATATTATTGTCATAAACTTTATACTTTTTACCAATGTCTAAACATGTTTTGACAAATATATAAAATAACAATATTTGTAAAATACTAGTGGCAATTGATACCAGACCAAATTGGGAAAAGTATACAGCAACCTCTCTACCGCTTACAAACCCCGCCCCTATAAAGCATCCTATTATAACACTAACCAGTTCCAAAGTTTTATTTTTCATACTTTCTTTTGGTTGCTAAACCACCCCTAATATGTTTCTCCTCGAAGTTGTTAGTGAGTACTTTGTGAACCTCTCTGTATAACTCATAATTATATAATCTTAACTTATTAGATACATCATTATGCACTGTGCTTTTGCTATAGTTGAAATGTCTGGCTGTACTTCTTATTGTGCTATTGTTATTTATTATGTATCTTGCAAAACATTCGGCTCTTGATATATTCATTATAGTATTTCAACCCCCAAAAATAAAATTGATGCTATAGTAAATAATATGTCGAATGTTGTAAAAATATATCAAAAAAAAGTAGCATAATATTTGCTACTTAATTTTACTCATAAATAAGAACAACTGTTACTCCACTATTGATCCCTGATACTTGGTCGCTTATACTTAGTTCGGGAGCATACTTATATATTTGTCTTACTGTATCACTAGTATCAGTCCACTTGTCGCCTGTGACGTAATCAATAATTTTTTTGTGTTTTTTAAGTTCTTTTAGTTTTGTATCCACTTCTTTTTTTATTGCACCGCCATAACCTTTTGATCCGTATCCGTGTATAAATACTAGAACCCTGCAACCTTCTTTCTTGGCAAACTCAATCTCTTTTTCCATAACAAAAACTGCATAGTCACAGTTTGGCATACCTTGCTTAATATTAACTATTCTATACATCAGTATCACCTACAATATTTCTATAGAATGTTACCGCAATTGTTCCATATATTTTGTGGTCTATCTGTGGATAACAATCCTCACACTCTGACACATCAGTCTCTTTCAAGTGTTCAAAAATAATTATACCATTATCTTCCAATAGATCGTATTGCTTAATTAGCCTAATTGCTTTCTGTCCATAGTTGGTCTTAAATGGTGGGTCTAGGTAAATAAAATCAAATTTCTTATTACTTTCACCAAGAGCCTTAAGTGTTTTGATAAAATTAGTTCTATATAGATTGGGTCTTATCTTACACTTTGCATAATTCTTATTAATCAATGCTATACTATCTCTATTGTCATCACACACAATAACACTCTGTGCACCTCTACTTAGTGCCTCCAGACCTACAGCACCTGTTCCGCCAAATAAATCTAGAAACTTCTTATCTGCAATCTCAAATTGGAACTTACTAAACACAGCCTCTCTAACCTTATCGGTTGTAGGTCTAACATTGTCTAGGTCAAATGTATTAAGTACAACCCCTCGATATTTTCCAGCCACTATTCTCATCAACTCATCCACCCACAATAATTATTTCTAGTTAAGTATATATTATTTTAACAAAAAAATAAAACAATTAATCAACTTGAATAATTGTTTTACTATTTTTTAGCATATTTTATATTTTGTTTTTTGTGTTAGTTTAATTCTTTAATTAATTTTTTATTTGTATTAATCATTTATTTTTTTTGTTTGCTTTATTTACAATCTTTACTTTTTATAACTACTTCCATTCTTTTTTTCCTTAGTCCAAGCAGTACATCATACGGCGATGTTGATAGTACTTTTGCCATATCCATAAGAGTAATAGTTTTGCCATACTGCGAGCCTAGTATAACTACTTCTGTGCCAATATATACATTAGGGATATTAGTGACATCTATCATCAAGCAGTCCATACATATATTACCCACAATATTTGCACACATCCCGTTGACAAGAACATGATAGCGATTGCTTAACTTTCGATTAATGCCATCTGCATAGCCAAGTGGGATAACAGCAATTTTACAATTATTTGGGGCAGTAAATGTTCTATCATAACCAACTGTTTGCCCTTTTTTGACGCTAACAATATTTACAATTTCACTTGTTATTGACACCACATCTTTTAGTGGTAATTTTTCCGCCCTCACATCTCCATACAAGTTTGCACCAACCCGCACCATGTCCATTTGCATAGTGCTACTATATAGCGTTGCAAAACTATTGGCACAGTGTTTTATACAATTATTGGGAACAAGCCTGCAATAGTCACTAAATATATCTTTCTGGATCAGCATATACTCTATATCATTAGATTTTGTAGCAAAATGAGTAAAGATACCGGTTAAGTTAATTTTGTCTTTATTTGCATCGATTAGTCCTAATATTTTTTGCATTTCTTTTAGTGTTTTGATACCATATCTATTAAGTCCAGTATTGACGGCAATATGTACTTTTATACTACTATGCAAATTATTTAAAACTCCCTTAATATAGTCATAAGACGATATTTGTATAGTAATATTATTTTTGGCACAGATATCCACACTATCCAGAGGAACAATACCTAGAATAAGCACCTCTAAAGTAGTACCTAAGTTCCTAAGTTCCAGTGCTTCGTCCACATTGGATACAGCATAATAATCCACATAATCGCCTATCACAGGACAGACATTGTCTACCCCTATGCCGTAAGCGTCTGCCTTAACTACCGCACATAGTTTAACTTTATTTTTCAGTAATCTCTTTATTAAAGATACATTATATTCTAGATTGTCTTTATTTATTATATATTTACTAAATTTCCTCATACAAATATATATGCAAAAACTTGCATACTGGTTAACGAAACAAATTTTGTACAAATGTGTTAAAAACATTTTGTGTTCATACACTTTTTTGTTATAATGCTATGTAAATACTTACTAAATAAAAATATAATTTAGGTTGTAATTACATTGTTGGAAACAGAAAATATATTATAGTAAAGCCAATAATTATGGACAAAAGTGTTACATAGTGCAATCAAAAATTACAAAATAATAATTAGTAACACACCACCGAAACAAATAATTTAATAATTATGACTGCTATAACTTTGGGCACTGATGTGTCAGAAATTTTTTGTTTTAATACAAAAATCGTTAATACAAAGGAGGCTATGTATGGAGGAAGATACACAATTATCTAGGTTGGAAATGGAAGCAATTCAATGCATGGGAATACACAATTTGCGTTCCTTTGCTAGACAGATCGGTGTAAAATCGCCAACAACATTAAAGAAGTCTGAGTTAATAGATTTGATAGTAAAAATCAAAACTGGTCAAATAGAACCTAGCAAAACAAATATGGGGCGTAAGCCAAAACCGATGAGTAACTTTGATTATACAACAATTCAGCCTGATCCTAGATTTGATGGAACTCTTACACTAAACGCACCTACAAGTGAGTTTGACGCTAAGACATATATAAGAGATGGAGTGCTAAAGTTTCTTAACAACTCAGCCCCTATCATTAAGATTGTAGAGAAATCTAATCAAGTAATAACTATACCCTTTCAGCCATCATTGATTGCACAATACAATATGAAGCAAAATGATGTTGTAAGAGTAGAAATTGTGCCTATAGTCAATAGTTACATGTATTCTATCCGAAAGATTATCTCTATCAACGGCATTGATATTGAAAAATATGACAGTGACAAATTTATTTCGATCAAGTCTATGCCCAATAGTTTTGATTTCTTTAGAATCGACTATGGAAAGTATTCGCAAATAATCGGTGACGGCAAGATATACAAAGGAACATTCAACTATTTCTACTATCCTGATCCCAATAATATTATAGAATATGCGTATGACTTCTGCAAAACTCTAAAGAACGATGACAATGAGATTATATTGTTAAACGCTAATGCTTTTGTAGCATCGCAATGCAATTTGCCTAATGATGAAGATATACAAGTATACAATCTGGATGCAGATGCAAGCTATGAAGAACAAGAAAAACAAACAAAACTTATATTAGAAAAAGTAAAGAACGACCTTGTAGAAGGCAAAAGTGTTGTATGGGTAATAACCGAACTGGATGAAATCTTCAAGATAGTTAACTACAATATGACCAATGTAGTAGGCGGAGAGATCAGCCCAGATAGTGTTACTGCAATGCGTAAAATTTGCCGATCAGCAAAGTATGTTGATCGCAAACAGAACTCAACCGTTGTATGCTTCTCTTCTATGTCGGTAAAAGGCAATTATCAAAATGTAATAATAGATGACATACTGTCCTACTCTAGCAATTACATGTTGCCACGCAAATAATATTGCAAAAAAATAAAGAATAGAAAAAGGAAAATCGAAAAATGATATCCAACCTATGGAATAAATTAAAAGAATCGTTTATGGCGGTTTTACCAATATCCATAGTTGTTATACTAATATCCGTTATCCTCTGTCCTCTAAAAGCAGATATATACATTGCTTTTGGAATAAGTGCTATACTAATGATACTGGGCATTGCACTATTCTCGCTGGGGTCGGATATATCTATGACACAGATGGGTTCTAATATTGGTAAAAGTCTATGCAAAAGCAAAAAATTATCACTTATGCTTATTTGTACAGCATTTATTGGGTTTATAATAACATTTGCCGAACCTGATCTGGCAGTACTTGCTAAGCAAATTGCCGACATGGGCATAATGAGTGAACAATATCTATTTATATCAGTTGTATCAATCGGGGTCGGAGTATTCTTACTACTTGCAATACTTAAGGTTGTCTTCAGATGGAAGCTATCTATAATTCTTGCAATAGGATACTCGCTACTATTTATGCTTTGTTTCTTTGTGCCAGACTATCTTGTTCCAATAGCTTTTGACTCTGGTAGTGTTACAACAGGCCCTATATCTGTACCATTCTTAATCTCATTTGGTTTAGGCATTTCATCCATTAGTTCTAGCAATGATAAAGAAAATGCACTGGGCTACATTGCGATGTCATCACTTGGACCAATTGTAGCAGTTATGATACTAGGAATGTTTTTGCCAAAGGATGTTGTAATAACAACTACTCAGACAGTAGCAGATGAAACAACTAATATATTTGCACTATTGGGCACTAACCTACTAGAGTATTTTAAGGATGTTGCTATCACGCTTCTGCCTATTATTGTTATATTCTTGATATTCCAATTTACGATGTTGAAATTATCCAAGACTACACTATGGAAAATTTTGATTGGTCTTGTATATACATATTTCGGCGTTGTACTATTCTTGACAGGCGTCAACACTGGATATCTACCCGTTGCGTCAGCGCTGGGCAAAGGCATTGCATCAGGCGACCATCAATGGGTTCTCATCCCACTTAGCCTAATCTTGGGATATTTCATAATAGCAGCCGAACCTGCTGTACATGTCCTAAAGAAAGAAGTAGAAGAAGTAACCAATGGTAAATTGAAACAAAAGACAATTCTTACTTGTGTATCTATAGGTGTTGCTTTCTCAGTACTACTGGCAATGCTTATGACACTATACAGCATTCCACTTATAGCACTACTTATTCCAATTTATTTGGCTTGTATAATTTTATCGTTTTACAACGGAAGTCTATTTGTAGCAATCGCATTTGATGCAGGCGGTACAGCAACTGGTGCTATGGCGGTATCATTTGTGCTTCCATTTATCACCGGAGTAGCTAGCATTGTTAACCCTAATACAACAGGTTTCGGCACAATTGCACTTATTGCGTGTATGCCAATTCTAGCACTACAGATACTTGGTGCAGTATTTACTACGGCAACCAAGCGGGCTACTCGCAAAGAAAAACGTGTATCCAAAATCCATGTTGAGATTATTGATTTCGAATAGGAGGATAATAGCATGAGAAAGAAAACAATCCCTGCCCCTTTTGAACTAATGATAACAATAGTTGAAAGAGGCGTTAGTGCTAAAGTAAGCGAAATATTGAGAAGGCACGATTGCCAATTTAGTTTAACCACTTTGGGTGAAGGCACTGCTAGATCACAAGTCTCGGACATATTTGGATTTGGCATAGTTAATAGAGATGTTGTATGGTCATTTGTAGATCCACTTATGGCAGGTAAAATACTAAAAGCCTTTGACGAAGAACTAGAACTTAGCAAGCCTGCTAAAGGCATTGCAATGACAATACCAGTACAAGCAGGATCTAACCTGCTACTAGATGTTTTAGGAATTAATTATTAAGAGGAGATAGAAATATGGAAGAAAAAATAAAATACTCTTTGATAGTAACAATAGTTAACAAAGGCTACTCGGACTATGTTGTTCAAGCATCTAGAGATGCTGGTGCTACTGGCGGAACAATTATTAATGGTCTTAGTTCCAGCAGTAAAGATACTGAGAAGTTCTTGGGTGTAACAATTCAACCAGAAAAAGAAATAGTTCTAACAGTTGTAGAAGTTGAGAACAAATCTAAGATAATGAAAGCAATATGTGAAAGCACCAACCTAGATGCAATAGGAAGAGGAATGTGTTTTGCTTTGCCTATATCTAGACTGGCTGGCGTAACTATGCTAACCAAAGATATAAAAACTAAAAAAGAAAAGAACGAAAAATAATTTCGCCTTGTCAAAAAAAAAAAAATAAAGTATAAAATAAAATATAAAATACATTGCTAAAAACAAAAAAATAAGATCCAAAAAAGGTGTGTAAAAATTAATTACACACCCTTTTTCTTGCTATTTTGTCTAAGATCACTGCCAGATAACTCTATTGCAATTGACACGCTGTGGTCAACCAATCTACTACATAGTCGATAGTCATATCTTTCTCGGATCTCATCTAATGATAGATTGGATGTTATAATTGTCTTTTTGCCTGCAGTGTTACGCTCGTTAACAAGCATAATCAACATTGGGACTGTAACATTGTTAAGCAATTGCTCACAACCTAAGTCATCAATACATAATAGATCACAGTCCAGTAGTGGTTGCAAAATACTATTTTTGTCACTCATAGGTGCTGTATAGTATTTCAAAAATGCTTGGTTTAGCCTAAATGCTGACATATATATCACATATTTGCCTAAATTCATTGCTCTATTAGCCATGCATTCCATAAGATAGGTTTTACCAACTCCTACCCCACCCAAAATAGAAAAGTTGTTATACTTGGTTGTATCCATTTTGTCAACAAAAGCTTGTGCTTTGCTATACACCATTTTGGTGTATTTAGGGTCAGCAAAAATAGAAAAATCTGCTTTTGCAAAATCAGCTTCGCCACACTGTGTCTCAGTGTTCATAAGATGCTTTGACACCCTTGCATTGACACATTCACACATGCCTTTGCCATATAGTCCTGTGTCTTTACATTTGTGACACCAATACTTTGGGACAACTGCAGTGATATCTAGATTGTTGGATGCAAATAGTTTCTTGATTTTATCTCTATCCCGTACTATGCATTTTTCTAATTTTTCGCTTAATTTAGGATTATTTTGCAAAGTTGCAAGTTGTCTTTTGTTATCCTTAATATCGTCATATAACTTCTTAATTTCTGTCACTTGCAACGCATGTAACAAGTTATCCTCTGCTACCCTTTCTACCATAATCTTATGATTGGTTATATCATCAAAAGCTTTCTGTCTCAATTCAAAAATTTGCATATTTCTATATCTCAACCTCCAGCAAGTTATTGATCAAACTATTTAGTTGTTCTTTGGAATATTCTTTACCTTTTGCCTTCTCACAGTTTTTGTTTGATTTGTTATTATTAATTACCGGCTTAGCATCAAAATAATTCTTGGCATCATCGACCGAGACAATCTTCTTAGCAAAGAATATGGATAATGTCTTGTTAAGAAACTGCATTGGCATGCTCATACCCACACTACGCTCTATTGCATAGTTCAGTAGTTCATCCGATATTTGCCATGTTTCAATCCATGTCTTGTACATGTTCCGATCTGAACTGCTGACACATCTATCGATGCCCAACTTATGCAAAATCTGTGATATAACCTCATCATTTTTGGCTAAATCTAGGATATAATCATCAATTGTCGCAGATGTTAGCAAGCCTAACTTGTACAACTGATTAAGTTTGTTGTTCATGCCCTCCAGTGTCCTAATACTGAACTTGAAACAATAATCTGCGATCTTGAGTATTGCATCTGCCTCAAATCCAAGACTAAGCCAATTAGCAATATATGTATCCACAACTGTCTCTAGATTATCGTATCTTAGTCCCAATGATTTGCATACATTCTTGGCAAGATCAAACATCATATCTAGATTGTTGAAGTAGTCGTTGATCTCGCTAATACTCTCTAACTTCAATGTATAGCACTTGTTGACAAGACTATCTAGTTTGTTGAACCCAGCACCTTTGGCTTTGGCTTTCTTAGCTAAATGTAGGATTATTTCTTGCGAAAATTCTAGTTCGTTCTTCCACTCTAGATATAGTCTGTATTCTTCCTCAGTTGCCTTGCGTCTAATACCCAAGGTCTTAAGAACTTGCTGAACATCCTCGCTATTTCTGGCTAAATCCATAAGTCTCTGCTCTACATCTTCACAAGTTAGTATGCCATCAAAAATCCAATTCTTAGCAACAGTTAGGATATAACTAGGTGCAATACTTGCACTCTTGATATCTACGCAATATTTAATAATCATAAGCAGTGCATCTGGCTCAATGTGTTTATTCTCAATAAGATAATAGTATTCTTGATACTCAGATGGCGATATCATTCTCTTCTCTAGTATTTCTTGTGCCTTAATATTAAAGGATTTGTACTTCTCAACATTGAATTTCTTTAGGCTAAGTGTTGCGTTCTTGATAGGTAGATATCTCACCTCAAGAGGCTCTTTTGTCACAACCTGCACTAAGTTAAGATCCTCCCAGTACATAAATGCACTGATAATATCTTCTTCGGTATAATTAAGCGCCTTTGCCATGCCTTCCAATGTATTATCTAGACTCTCGGGATTGTTGCATTTGTACAGTCCGTACAGATACACCTTGACGCACTTCTCAGGGGCATTGATCATAAAATCATTGATAAAAACATTCTCAATGCTGGTCTTATTGCTAGAAATATATTCACTGGAATATTTACAACAACTCATATTTTTTCTTTGTACCCTCCTGTAGCGCAATCTTTACACACCTATTGTACTATAAAACTTTTTATTTTTCAACCTTTATGTGGATATATAATTGAAATATTTTTCGGCTATTGTTGTACACATTTTGTACTAATTTACCTAGTTTAAGCCGTTTTTCATTGATTGCAAATAATGATTAAAGATTAATGCCAACGGCAAATTTACTAATTTTTCGATTGGCTATTATTTTTTGCCAATAATTATATTATTTGTTATACTATAATAGTTAATATATATGCAAGTTCGGAGGCAGAACATGAGAGTATTGCATACAGCAGATTGGCATCTTGGATGCAAAACGGACGATATGTCCCGTATGACAGAACAAAAAGATGCATTGAAACAATTGGTTAAAATCAGTAGAGATAAGGATGTGGATATTGTTATTATAGCGGGAGATATCTACGATTCTTTAGTGCCAACATCGGACGCAGAAGACTTATTCTACAAGACAGTAAAAGAGTTGAACAATGACGGCAACACTATGGTTATTGCTATCGCAGGTAATCATGATGATCCTAAGCGATTGAGCAACGCCAGTATTTTTGCCAATAACTATGGCATCTATCTAATAGGTCAACTGGACAAACTGCAGATAGACAATATGGATAATAGCAAAGACAAGAGAATCCGTTTGATTGAAAACGGCAAAGGCTATCTTGTATTTGAAAAAGACAATGGCGAAAAAGCCGTTGTAGCATATCTGCCTTATCCGTCATATTTCAGGCTAAACGAGACAAGAGATAGTGATATATCCTATTCTGACAAAGTCAAAGAATGGCTAAGTTATGGCACAAGCAGATTTAGACATGACACCGTCAATATCCTTACATCTCACCTGCTTACATATAGCACAAGATTAAAAGCAGAGGACTATGAGGATATATCCGTTGTGGACAACAACATGGGCTTTGTGAGCAACGATGCGTTGTTTAGCGAGGCACACTACACTGCTCTTGGGCACATCCACAATTGCATCCCTGTTAACCGAGAACGTAACATCTACTACAGCGGATCACTTATCAACATGAATTTCGATACAACCAACGAGAACATGACAAAAGTAATTGTTGTGGATCTAGACACCACTGGACTAAAGCGAATAGAAAAGGTTCCACTAGATGTGAAATTGCTTAAGAAATTTAGCGTAACATCGCTACTACAAGCAGAGATAGTATGTAGAGACAATCCTGATGCTTGGGTCAAGGTAGAGATAGAGAAAGTAGACAAAATAACAATGGACGAGATAGTCGCTCTTAGAAAGAAGTACACCAATCTGGTCACATTGTCTGTTATAACCAAAGAAGCCAAAAATCTTAAGAAAGATCTAATAATCAAAAAGGATCTAACTAACTCTGAAATATTTGACAACTTTGCAATTAAGACAACTGGTGCATTGGCAGACAATGAGGTAAAAGAATTATTTTTGTCACTAATGTCGGAGGAACTATATGAGACCGATTAATATTGTAATTAAAGGAATAAACAGTTATGTCAAGGAACAAACCGTTCACTTTGACAAAGTAGCCGAAAACAAGCTTTTTGGTATCTTTGGTGAGACAGGAAGTGGCAAAACAACAATTCTAGACTGCATAGTTATGGCAATATATGGTTCGACAGAACGTGAAACAATGCAGAATGTAATTAACGTTAACTCCACCGATGCTTACATCAAGTTCCAATTCGAGATATTCTACGAGGGCGAAAACAAAAGATACGAAATTGACAGGACATACAAAAAGCAGAAAGGCGGAATAATCAAAAGCACTGCTACCCTAACCGATCTGGATAACGAAACAATGATTTCGGACAATGTAGACACTGTCAACGAAATGTGCCAAAAGATTGTAGGAATAGGCAAGGGTGAGTTTCTGAAATGCATTGCCATCCCACAAGGCGAGTTTGATGCCTTTCTATCCGATAGTCAGGCTAACAGAAAAAAGACAATTTCTAAATTATTTAACCTAGAGCACTTTGGCGCTCCACTGCTAGAAAAGTTGAAGAAAAGAAAAGATCTATACACCAACAAAAAGATCAGCACCGAAGAGAAGTTGAACCTATACAGCAACATCAGTGACTTCAACCTAAATATGTATGAGTTGGAGTTGTTAGACAAGGAAAAATTAAAAATAGATGTAGAGTTCAAACTAAATAGCGAAAAGACAAAAAACATTCTACTAATTAACGAATACGAAAACATTGCAAAATTGGCAACAACCAAAGTCCAATTGTCCGAATTGTTAACCAACAAAGACACAATAGACTACAACCGCAAGCAGATAGAATACACCAATGCTTATGGCAACTATCTGGCAGTAAATGATAAACATCTTGCTATCGAAAAAGAGATCAAGGCAAAAGAGGCAGACATAGTCAATATCAAAAATCAAATTGCGGATACCGAAGACTACATAAAGGCTGAAAAACACATTCTTGACACCCTAAATATTGACAAAAAAGTACTAACCAACAAGTTAGTTGAATACAAGTCGAAAATGGGCGAAGTCGCATCTCTTAGCAAAACTCTAGCAAACCTTGAGACCACTATCAACGACCTTGCAGACAAAGGAAACGACTGCGACAAAGAAGTTGAGACCATCAACGAGAAACTTAGGGAAAAGAAAAATAACATAGACGCTATATATCTTGACCTAGACGAATACAACAATATATTCAAGCACTATGACAAGATAGTAAATAAGTTAAATAATACAGCAACATTGGATCTAAGACGTAGCCTAATCACAAAACTAGATAAGGCACTAAAATATATCAATAGTGACGATATTGCTGACATCCCTAGCACCAAAACCGCTATGGCAATAAATAAGATGGTTGGCGAGATTGAGAACCTAAAGAAAGAACAAAATCAGGCGGTAGAAGACATAATCACAAGCCTAGATGTGGAATTTAGCGGACAGAACATTGCTAGTATCAAGCACGATGCAGAAGGCAAACGGAACGAAGTGTTGGAGTCAATAAACAACTGCAACCTTGAAATTCAAAAAATTAGTATAGAAATTAGAAATCTTAACGATAGCATTGCTACAGTTAAAAACAAAAAAGCAGATATTGTAAAAGAATACAACAAAAACGTATCGGAATACAACAAGGCAAAAGAGGCACTAACAAAACTACCTAGTGAGCATGATGTTGCCAATGTTGAGACGGAATTAAAAGCCAAAGAGTCGGATGTCAAAACTCAAGATGCAAGCGTGTTAGAACTGGTAAATCTGAAGAACAAAATGATCACAGATATCAAGGTAAAGAACGCAGAAATCGACAATTTGCATAATACTGATAAACAGATACTAGATGTACTAAAAGTATTTGACCTAAACAAGATGCAGGAAGAAATATCCAAGGACAGAATGTTACTGCTGAAATCGGTAGACGAAATAGAAAGACTGAAAGACAATGTTGCAGAATATGACAACAATTATGCATATCTAACTACCCTAATACGAGACCTTAACACAAAAATTCAAGATAGCACAATAACCAAGGAAGATATCGAAAAATCAGAAAACGGAATTGCAGATATCGAAAAAGAGTTGCAAGGAATACTTACTGAAATTGCGGATATCAAATCTAACATAAAGTTGCAAGTAGACCACCTACAACAAGTGAGAGATCTAAAAGAAGAATACAAAGATATATTGAAAAATCTAGATACTATCCAGAAACTGCAAAACATGATAGATGGTGGTGCATTGATGGAATATATTGCAGAAGAATATATGTACCTCATCACTGACTATGCTAACAAATATGTGTATTCGATATCCAAAGGCAAATATCTGCTGAAATACGACAAAGACTTCTATGTACTAGACAACTTCAATGGCGGAATTGCTAGAACAGTTAAGACACTTAGTGGTGGTGAAAGATTTATAGTTTCACTTAGTCTAGCCCTAGGAATATCACAGTCAATAGCAATTAACAACAACGCAAGTTTCAATTTCTTCTTCATAGACGAAGGTTTTGGAAGCCTAAGCGAGAGTTATATTGATAAGATCTTACAAAGTTTTGATTCTCTTATTAAGCTTAACTTTACAGTCGGTTTCATCACCCACGTAGAGAAGATGAAGAACTACATAACCAATCGTGTTGTAGTATCCAAAGAGAACAACGACCAAGGCAGTGTTGTAAAAGAAGAGTATTGATATTAAATATAGTTTAACAGCTACAATGCAAAACACAAAAAATCGGCTAATTATAGCCGATTTTTTTCTTAATTAAAAGTATGTTAAAGCATTATCACAATGCTCTTGTTTTGATCTCTTCTACAACTTTTGCTACAAACTCATCAACGCTTACAGCACCGATATCACCCTTGCCACGAACACGAACAGATGCAGTGCCATCGTTAGCTTCTTTGTCACCAACAATAAGTGTATAAGGGACTTTTTCCTTAACAGCCTCTTTGATCTTCTTAGAGATAGTTTCGTTACGAGTATCCAACTCTGCTCTTACTCCTGCCTCTAATAGTTTATTAAGAACTGCCTTGCCATACTCCTCATGTGCTTCGCTAATAGTCAATATCTTAACTTGAACTGGTGCTAGCCATGTTGGGAATGCACCTGCAAAGTTCTCTGTGATAATACCAAAAAATCTATCAATTGAACCATATATAACACGGTGGATCATGATTGGTTCTTTTTTGCTACCATCCTCGGCAACATATTCTAGGTTAAATCTCTTAGGCAATTGCATATCTAGTTGGATTGTTCCGCACTGCCAAGTTCTGCCGATAGCATCCTTGATATGGATATCAATCTTAGGGCCATAGAATGCACCATCACCCTCATTGATTACATAACCCTTGCCAATATGCTCTAGAGCATTCTTTAGTCCATCTTCAGCAACTTTCCAGTCCTCGATATCGCCAATATGGTTCTCTGGCATAGTAGACAACTCTAGGTGATAAGTTAGACCGAAAGTCTTGTACATTTCATCCACAAGAGATAGTACATTACGGATTTCGCTCTCAATCTGAGTAGGAAGCATAAAGATATGTGCATCGTCCTGAGTAAAGCATCTAACACGGAACAAACCATGCATAGTTCCGCTAGCCTCGTGTCTATGAACCTTACCTAGTTCCCCAACCCTAAGAGGGAACTCCTTGTAAGAATGCAATTTCTCCTTGTAATATAGCATACCACCTGGGCAGTTCATAGGCTTAATTGCAAAGTCTTCGTCTTCTGCCTTAAATGTGTACATGTTCTCCTTATAGTGATCCCAGTGTCCAGAAATCTCCCACAATTTACGGTTCATAGCCATAGGTGTCTCAATCTCTACATAACCTGCTCTCTTGTGTGTTTCTCGCCAGTACTTAATAAGTTCGTTACGAACAATAACACCATTAGGCATATAGAAAGGCATTCCTGGTGCATATTCGCTTAAGAAGAATAGTCCTAGTTCCTTACCTATCTTACGGTGATCCCTCTTCTCAGCCTCGTCTAGCATGTGTAGATAGTCTTTCAACTCATCCTTCTTCTCAAAAGCATACACATATATTCTTTGCATCATTTTGTTCTTCTCGTTGCCACGCCAATAAGCACCACTTATACGATTGATCTTGAATGCAAGACTACGCAAAAATTTAGTGTTCTCAACATGAGGTCCACGACACAGGTCAGTAAATACATCACCTAACTTGTATATAGATATTTCCTCATCTTCTGGCAAGTCGTTGATCAATTCTACCTTGTATGGTTGATCCTTGAACATCTCTAGTGCTTCTGCCTTGGATATAACCTCTCTAGTCATATCTAGGTTCTGGTTGATAATCTCGTGCATTTTAGCCTCAATTGCCTCGAAATCATCAGGAGTTAAGTTCTTGTGCATATCGAAGTCATAATAGAAACCATTGTCAATAGCTGGTCCGATGCCAAACTTAACATCATCGCCAAATAGGCTCTTAATTGCCCCTGCAAGCACGTGACTGGCTGTGTGCCTAGCAGTCATAATAAAGTTCTCTTTTTCCATAATTTTCTCCTTATTTTAACTATTTTCTTGATTGTTTGAATTGTTTCAAACATGTGTAAAATAAAAAAATCGCCCCCAAAAGTACTTTTTTACTTTTTAAGGACGAAAGAAATTATTTTTTCCGCGGTTCCACCTTAATTGCAAAAACAAAATGTTTCTGCCACTCTATTTTACAAAATTGGCTTTTGTATGGGCCTTGCCCAATCATATAAGTGGTTTCATACACAAGTTTCCTTACCCATCTCACAGCCTTAAGGACGGGTTCTCTGATAGTGACTGCTTGCGACTACTTGTCTTACTACAGGCAAATTTATTTTACATCATAAATTATAATCAAATATACACTAATGTCAAGAGATTTTTTAAATATTTCTAAAGCCTTTGCCAATAATCTCGCTAGTGTTAGTTATCATAATGAAACTTGTTGGGTCAACTTCCTTAACATAATTTCTTAGTTTGATTGCATCACTACGTTTAACAACAGTTAGCAAGACATATCTAGCTTCCTTAGTATACTCGCCTTCGGCTACCTCTTTGGTTACACCATGCTTAAGTTCGTTAATAATAAATGTGCATATTTCGTCTGGTTTGCTGGTTATTATTGTAAAATATTTGCACATATTTAGGTTCTCAATGACACCATCAATCAAGAATGATTTAACAAAAAGTCCTACAATAGAGAATATCCCTGTTTCAACCCCAAATACAAAAAATGATGCAAATACAATAAGCGAGTCGTTCATAAGTAGACATGTTCCAACATTGATATTGGTGTATTTATGCAATATTTTTGCCACTATATCTGTTCCACCAGAAGATGAACTACAATTGAATAAAATTGCCGAACCTACTGATGTAAGCAAGATTGCTACAAACAACTCAATACATGGTTGACTAGTTAGTGGAGCAGAAATAGGCACTAACTTCTCTAGCACAAAGGTGCCAATCGACAAAAACATGCTAGTATATGCAGTCTTAAAACAGAACGCTTTACCAACAAAAAAGAATGCCAATATAAGTAGCAATACATTGATAACAAGCATGATTGTTGCTGGTGTAGTAAATGTCAATATTTTGCCTAAAACAATGGACAATCCACTAACACCACCTGTCGAAAATCCGTTGGGCATCTGAAAAAAATAAATGCCTATGGTCATAAGTATAGCACTAAGGTTGATAAGCAATATTCTTTTATAATCAATTTTAATTTTTTTCTTCATATTTTACCGCCAAAAAACTAATGATTGGTTAATAATTATTAATTTTCCACATCAAGTATATCACATATACTAAAAAAGTAAAGAATAAGTGAACAAGAAATAAAAAACAACAAAAAAAACACCTGACAGATTGTGAAAAATGTGTCAAGTGTTATATTGGTCAACAATTAATTATTGGTTGATCTGGTTCTTCATATCGTTAGCAAGGTTCTTAAGATCAACGAAGATCTGTCTAACATCGTCATTATCAGATTTTAGACCGCCACCCTTAGCTGTCTCAGAATTAACAAATGTCTCCATATCCTTGATCAATTGAACCTTCTTGTCCATATCATCATTGGTCATGAAGTCAAGCTCGTTATATCTCTCAACGATATCGTTAAGAACATCACTTACATCAGTAAAGTCAGCGTATGCGTTACCCTCTGTCTCTTTCTCAGCCTTCTTAGCAGCAGCTGCTTTAGCCATTTGAGCCTCTTTAAGCTTATGAGAAACCTCCTCATACTCCTCAGTCTCAACCACTTTTGTAGTCTTGGTTGTTGCCTTAACTGGAGCTTCTTTCTTCTCTACAACAATAGGAGATGGTTTCTTAGTCTTAGCTACCTTCTTAGTCTTAGGAACATAAGTCTCAACATCATCATTTAGGCTAGTTAGCTTGATATGAGCATCAAACATATGAGTGTTTTGCTCTTGATAAGGAGTATTGATATCAATCAAAAATCTACCGCAACTCTTCAATTCTACTAGTAGAGGGATAAGATCTCCATCACCAGCAATGATACAATATGTATCAATCTCTGTCTTAGTATAGTTCAATTTGATAGCATCTACTACTATTCTCATATCCAATTGGCTAAATCTCTTCTTGTATCTCATGAATGGAGCAGTCTCATAGCCATATCTTGCGATAGCATCAGATAGGTATATGTGCTTTCTATCGTTATAACCATAGAATTTGCAATATACAACATCACCAATTTCATTTAGTTTAGCATACAATTCGTTAAATGCCTCACCACCAATTTTTACATTGTCTACATCTACAAGCAATGCAATTTTTCTATTATCCATTATTTTCTCCTCGATTATTCATCTTTTCATAATACAAATACTGTTGTGCATAGCCGGCTTTGTCTCCAAATAGCTTAGCAAAGTAGTTACTAACATATAGAGCAGGCTTAGTCTCGTGATACAGATCGTAGTATAGTTGGACTATCCATGTATCTGTAGGAAATACATCCGTCTTATGATAAGCAAATAGCAATATGCAATCCGCTACCTTTCTGCCCACACCCATAAGGCTCATTAGGTGCTTGCGTGCTTCCACCGTGTCCATATCATATATGGCATGTAGGTCAAAGCCGTTGGACAATCTGGCAACTGTATTATATAGATATTTGCTACGATAACCACAACCGATTGATCTATAGTCATCCTCGGTGACTAAGGCAAGTTGCGACAGTGTAGGAAACGCGTAATAATCGCCCATACATGTACCTGCCAGTCTACAAAGCGACTCGATAATCTTCTTGATCCTAGGGATATTGTTATTAGCACTAATAATAAAACTAATAATCATCTCCAAAGGGTCTTGGTTAAGAATCCGTATCCCGTAACCATACTCGATTGCTCTTCTTGTTAGACTACTTCTCAGTAAATCTGCTTTTATATTAGCATAATTATTGGATAAATCAAAGTATTTTTTCAAAAATTCTAGATTTTTAGAAAAAATCTTAACTGTACCTTTTTGACAAAAAACTTCCACTTCCTGCTCCAAAACATATATTTTGTAGCCATTATCTGTATTTTTGTACCTAAAAATCTGTCCACACTCCAAAATATGCTTGATATTAAACTGGCTAAGATCAAGAATTTCGATGTGGTCGGGATGCTCTTTGTATATTTTTTCCATATTTTCGCACTTTTCCTCTGTTACTTTTCCAGTTTTTTTCTTTTTATTGCTTTTTCTCTGCCTATATCCTTAGGGTTGTAGTATATCTTGTCTCTGAGTTCAGTAGGCAAATATTGTTGTTTGACATATCCACCCGGATAATCATGTGGATATTTATATTTGCCAGTACCATCACTGTAGCCTGTTGGATGATTTTTCAAGTGATTAGGGACCTTGGCATTCTTATATTTGATAGCATCCTCGTTAGCCATAGACATAGCAAGGTAGACCGAATTACTCTTCTCTGCTTCACACACATATATGATTGCATGAGATAGTGTAAGCATACACTCCGGCATACCCAACTTCTCACACGATAACAATGCTGACATTGCTAGCAATACTGCATTGCTATCCGCCATTCCCACATCTTCGCTTGCATGTGCAACCACTCTTCTAGCGATAATGCGAGGGTCGTACCCTGACATAAGCAACTTCTGCGAATAGAATAGCGCTGCATCAGCATCACTGCCTCTTAGAGACTTGCAGAAAGCACTAAGTATATCGTAACTTTCGTTCTCGGATAGAGATATAGAACCCTTCTGGATACAATTCTTGGCGACATCCTGGTCGATAACTATTACGCCATCTTTATTCTCTGGCGTACTATTGACAGCCAACTCCAATGTGTTGTAAGCACTACGCAAATCCCCAGTACATTCCCTAGCAATATACTCCATTGCTTCATCCGATATATCTATCTTGTAATTGCCATAACCATTATCCTTATCGATCAATGCCCTCTTAAGTCCGGTCACAACATTAGCAACACTAAGTGGCTTGAACTCAAAGACCCTGCAACGAGATACTATAGCACTGGTCATGCTAATAAATGGGTTCTCTGTTGTAGAACCAATCAATGTTATATATCCCATCTCCATTGCTTCTAGCACCGAATCAGATTGTGCCTTACTCCATCTATGACACTCGTCCAACAGTAAGTATGTCTTCTTGCCATACAATTGTTGATTCTGTTTGGCTTCGTCAATAATCTTCTTGGCATCAGCAACACCAGACGACACCGCATTAAGCCTGCGGAACACACCGTTGGTCATGCTCGCTATTATTTTGCTTAGAGTAGTTTTGCCAGTTCCCGGTGGCCCATACAATATAATACTGCCAAGCATGTTAGATCTTATTGCTCTAACAAGGAAACTATTGCTGGATATCAAATGCTCTTGCCCTATAAAGTCTTCTATTCTAGTAGGACGCATTCTGTCTGCCAATGGTGCAAATGTTTTCTCGTTTTGATTAAACATATCATCTTGTATCATTTGTTTTTCTTCTTCCAATCGTTAATTATTTTGTTGATCTTATCTATATTCTTTTTAGCTTCTTGTCTGCCTACCTCTATGGCATAATCTATCGACTCTTTCTTGAAATCGGTCTGAACCATGCCCTTAAGGTTGGGTGTTATCAGCACATCGGTGTAATTAGGCTTGTACTTGTACATTGTGTTCTGAATAATCTGCAGACTATTGAATAATGCCATGATAGCATTCTTGGGCTTATCATTATAATAACTATTGCGTAGGCAGTCAACCCCTATTATTATATCCGCACCCATACTCTTGGCAATATCATCCGGATAATTATTAACCACTCCGCCATCTATAAGCAACTTACCCTCCCTCTCAATTGGCACAAGCAGTCCTGGGATATTCATACTAGCACGCACACTATCTAGCACTTTGCCACTATCTAGCAGTACTTGTTGACCATCCACTATATTGGCTGACACGGCGACAAAGTCACATATACAATCATCATGAGTCTTGTCACCATATATTGTTTCCAATAGATCGGTTATCTTTCTTCCCTCAAACATGCCCATGGGCTTGAAATTGATATCTACAAATTTAAGAAAATGCATCTTGTAGGCAAACTTAAGCATATCTTGTGTAGTCATGCCTATAGCATAAGCACCGCCAACAACAGCACCCATGCTAGTTCCGACAACTATGTCTATCTTGATGCCTGCTTTTCCCAGTTCTTCTATTACTCCTACATGACTAAAGCCTAGTGCCGAGCCACCGCTAAGCACCAAAGCAATCTTGGGTTCTCTCATAATCTTATATACTTCCTAATATAATTATTATATGACAAAATCTATAAAACTCAAAAGGCTTTTTGCCATTATTAAATATCTACTAATAATAACCATATTTATTATACTATTTGTTAACCCAAAGGTCAATATGAATAGTTTCTATAATGGTCTGAAATTGTGGGCAACACTAGTGTTACCTGCACTATTCCCAATACTATTTGTAACAAGCATCCTCAACTCCACAGGCATGTCGATCGCTGTGGGTGCAAAACTATCCAAAATGACCAAACTGCTATTTAATTGCAGTGGCGCTAGTGGATACATATACATATTAAGCATCCTATCTGGCTATCCAGTTGGGGCAAAGGTGACAAGCGAATTGTATGAAAACAAGATAATTAGTCACGGCGAGGCTTGTAGAATAACCGCCTTTGCATCCACCAGTGGCCCACTATTTATCTTAGGAACGGTTGGCGTAGGATTGTTTGGCAGTATGCGAACGGGAATAATCATACTGGTTAGCCATATGCTAGGGGCTCTAATCAACGGAATAATCTTCAGACGACTATACAATAGTAGTCGATACAACATTACATCCTCCTTAAGTATCAATCCTAGTGGCAGTGTGCTAGAGAATTGCATGCTAAGTAGCATAAGATCAATCTTGATCATAGGCGGATACATTGCAATATCTTATATGCTTATATCTATTGCAGAGTCCTATAACATCTTTAGCGGTCTTGCTGGTGTTGTATCTTCGACCACTGGACTAAATGGTGGCATGGTGGAAGGCATACTAGAGGGACTAATAGAGATGACTAAAGGTGTACAAAATATTAGCATGCTAGGACTAAGTCAAAATGCAAATGCTTTGCTCGGCACTGGGCTAATCACTATGGGTGGGTTATCCATATTCTTACAGGCATACACTTACTTAGCAAAGTTCAAAATCAAGATCAGACTATATCTACTACAAAAAATACTACACACTGCCCTATCTATAGCAATATGTAGTATTCTTATATTAATATTTTAACTCTTGGGTTGTTAAGTAAATAGTTACTTGGCAAAAGACTTGTATATCTCAATCATACAATCTTTAACTTCGTCATATTCCTTCTTAACTGACTTTTGCTTGCCAAGAACATACTCTAGCGGAATAATCAACGCATTAAGTATCTTCATATTCTCTAACTTAACTGCCTCGATAAGTCCAAGAACAACAATATACTCTTCGTCCTTGATATCCTTCTTGATCTTCTTGTCATCTACCACCTTAGCATGCAACTCGTTAAGTGCATACAATAGATTGGCAAAAAGTATTTTGTCGCCTGTCTGTGTGTTCTGTATCTCCTGTTGTATATTATCCATTTCCATTTGCTCCCCCATATCAGTATCGTCATTTGTTGAACTCTCGTCCACCCCTAGTTCGTTCATCAACGCACTCTTGAATGGAACCAGTATTGCCCTAGAGAAATTAAGGTAACTATAATTGTATCCATTAGGGCTAAAATAGTTGCGTTCAACAAAGTTATGTAAATTTAATTTCTCATTGTTAACTTCCAAAATAAAACAGAAAACAAACGCAAGTAGTTCGTCATCATTGTCTGGTACTCTAAATACCCCTTGAACACTCTTGTACTCCTGTCCCAATTGCAGATTTTTAGCAAAATCATAATCAATAATGCATTTTGCAAACAATCCATACAATGCCTCACTGGAGGCAATTACGTTAAGAAGTGATGAAATCTTGGCATTAAAAAGAATGAATTTGCCACTGATTAATTCATCAATTATATTCAAGCACTCTATTATCTTATCTTTTTCACTCTGAGTATACCTAAACACGATCTGCTCCTTATCATGTATAATATTATATCAAATATCCGATATAAAACAAACAAATTTGATATATTCCTAAACTTTTCATATTTCTAGGGCTTAAAAGATAATTTCTCACACAATTTGTGTAATTTGCTAATACAAATATACATCAACATCACTTGCAAACCTATCAAAATAACCGCTATGGGATCTATTTCTCCCCACAGCGGTTATTATTATATAGTTATTTATTAAAAAGAAAATAAAGTTAGCTTGCATGAAATGAACTCTATTCTACAAAAGTCAACCTTGGGTTTTACCCATTTATACACTATGCTCTGTTCCAATACTTGGACACATGTGTGGTCTTTAGCAATGTAGCATTTGCAGTAAAATCGGTAGCTGAAATAGTTACAGCATCACCTGTAGTTGCTGTGCTAGAGGTTGTAACAGTCCAACCAGTTATAGTCTTAAAGGTTACACTGGTTAAGTTGGAACAACCACCAAAGGCAGATCTGCCTATTTTCTTAACTCCGCTACCTATTGTCACACTAGTTAAGCCACTGCAATAATTAAAAGCAGAGTCCTCTATACTGGTTACGCTATCTGAAATTGTTATATTGTTCAACCCACTGCATCTTCTAAAAGCATAACTCCCTATAGTAGTGACACCTGATCCAATGGTTATACTTTTTAATCCACTGCAATAATCAAAAGCATGACTTTCTATACTGACAACACTGTCTGGAATGATTATACTTTTTAATCCACTGCAACTCTGAAAGGCATACATCCTTATTTTAGTAACACCACTAGGAATAACTGAATTTCTACAACCAAGTATTAATACATTAGAAGATTTATCAATTAAGCAATTTGCTTCGCTGCGATATTTTGTATTACCACTAGATACCGTTATACTTGTTAACCCACTGCAATATTGAAAGGCATAAGTTCCTATGCTAGTTACACTATCTGGAATTGTTATACTAGTTAAAGTACTGCATCTAAAAAAAGCATTATCTCCTATACTGACAACACCACTAGGAATAACTGAATTGTTACAACCGAGTATCAATTTGTTGGAAGATTTTTCAATTAAGCAATTACCTCCACTGCGATATTTTGCATTGTCACTGGATACTATTATACTAGTCAAACCATTGCAAGAATAAAAGGCATAAGCTCCTATACTAATGACACCTGATCCAATGGTTATACTTTTTAATCCACTGCAATAATCAAAGGCATAAGTTCCTATGCTAGTTACACTATCTGGAATTGTTATACTAGTTAAAGTACTGCAACCATAAAAGGCATAACTTCCTATACTGCTAACACGCGATCCAACAGTTACATTTGTTAATCTACTGCAATTATAAAAGACATAAGTTCCCATACTGACAACACTATCTGGGATAGTTATACTAGTTAACTTACTGCAACCATAAAAGGCATAATCTCCTATGCTAATAACTTTCTCTGGAATTACAACACTAACTATAGCTGATTTAGATCTAAAAGCATATGCACCAATTGCTGTTACAGGCTTAATACCATTAGTTCCGTTATCGTATATATCAGGGATAACTATATTTGTTGCTGTACCTACATATCCTGTTGCAGCGGAAGTACCCGCCTTAACAGTATAAGCGTTACTAGCATAAGTGTATTGTATGTCACTAGTTGCATCCAAGTATACAGGATACAATGTTACCGCCTCTGTTATCTCATATGGAAAATCAATCTTATTGTTGCCACTATTATCCAAATACCAACCTGTAAAACACTTATTTAATACAGTTGGAGATGGTAGAGACTCTATTGTGTTACCAATCTCTAAATTAGAATAATCATCAAAATCACTTGCATTGGTGCAATCACCACTTAATGCAAGGGTAACTGCACCGCCTCCGCCATAATGGATATTTAGATCAGTTACTACATACTGTGTACTAGACACCAAGGCTATACCCAGTGTAGCCAAAGTTAGCATCAATGTTGCTATCAATATACATAATGTCAAAGACAGTTTGCTTGTATTGTTCATTGCCAATCCCTTCTTTGTTTTAAGTTATTATGACAATACTAGAATCATCTAGTAATACCCTTCCATTGAATTATTGTACGTTACACAAAAAAACCTTTGTTAAGCCATTTAACAAAGTCCTATCACTTATTAATCTGTAACAATTTGCAATATTTCTCATGTTTATATTATTGCACAATTTGATGCCTTTTCAAAGCAAATTATATATTTTTAGAAATATTTACAATTTTTTAATACTTTTATGCTTTAAAGCATAATTTGCTAAATTGCATGACAAAAATGTGCAATTCAATTGAAATTATGCTCAAGTTATGGTAAAATATGTATAGTTTTTGACTTTGGTACAAAAAAAGGATGATATAATATGTTTGAAGCAGATACTATGGATGAAAAGTTAATACTATTATTTATAATGGACAAGATGGAGATCCCTCTTACCCAAAATAATATCTTGGACATCATCACCCGCAATCAATGGCTTAACTACATGGAGTGCATAGATATCCTTAACCAACTGATAGAAACCAAATTGGTATACAAGGTTGAGGGACTAAGCACAGACACTGAGGACGAAGCCAGATATGCTATAACATATTCCGGAAGAGAATGCTTAAGCCATTTCTACACAAGGATCAAAATAAGCCTAAGAGAAGAAATCACTAACTTTGCGAAAGAAAATGGTTTGAAATTCAAAAGAAGTCAAGAATATTTAAGTGAATACAACAAAAACGAAGACGGATCATACAAGGTTACTCTTAAGATCAAAGAGCCGCTAGTTAATCTGCCACTACTGGAGATTAATCTGAAAGCCCCTAACAAGAGTTGTGCTATCACCGCATGTAACAGATGGAGTGAGAAAGCCCCTAACGTCTTTGAATATTTGTACGACAATATTATAGATAATCAAGGAGAATAATATATGAGAACTAGTTACAGAACAACTGGCACATGTGCAAGAAATATTAACTTTGAAGTAGATGGTGACAAAGTAAAGAATGTTGAATTTGTAGGCGGATGTCAAGGCAACACTAGCGGAATAAGCAAATTGGTCGAAAACATGAACATAGACGAAGTTATTACTAAACTAAAAGGCATACAATGTCGTAACAATACTTCCTGCCCAGATCAACTAGCCAAAGCACTAGAAGCATACAAAGAAAACATGAATAAGTAATAAAGTATAAAACAAGAAATATTGATAATATAAAAAAACTCTATTATATCTAACTAATATGTAGTTAAAAAAATAATAGAGTTTTTTTTGTTATTCAAATAAAAATATCCATAACCACAGATAATTGTGATTATGGATATAAATTATTATAAACTTAGGCATTAAGAGATAGCACAAAATCGCCATCCAACTTAGCAGATGTCTCTGTATAAGACACAATCTTAGCAGTGCAAGTAAGTTGCAACTTGTTATAACCTGTTGTAGATAGTGCTGTAGATGATTCAAATAGCTTAATATTGCTAAAATTGTCACCACTAATATTGTATACAGTCTCAGGAATTGTTATTGTTGTATAGCCTGCGTTATCGGAATAGATTTTGCCAGAAATAACAAACTTGATATTATAATCTGCATCATATTTATCAGAATAAGCAAGTTTAACAATTGGGCTACCTGATGTAGAATTCTTATCCAAAGCAATATTGATAAGAAGACTAGTATCTGCCTTGGTCATATCAATAAACTGACCTTCGTTGAAAGTACCCAAGTTGATCTTGTCACTTGTACCGCTTGTGGATAGAGCATCGATATTGTAGTCACATTTATCCACTACACTCTCCATAACACCGCTATCGCCAGAGCCTGTGGAGTATAGGTTGATATCCTGTCTGCTAACACGGACATTGGCAACAACCTTGGTTGGAGTATACTTAATAATCAAACTACTTGACTCTATATTGTGAGCAGGATTGGTAAACGCCAAAACAATACTAACTGCAACTACTGCAATAATCAAACAAATTCCTATAATTGAAATAACTAATTTAGTTCTTGTACTCATAGTTTTCCTTCCCTTGTAATACCCATAGTATACTATATCTTAACGACAATTGCAAATATTTATAACAAAAAATGATTATAGATACTTATAAGTGTAACCTTTTTTGGCTTTCTTAATATCCTCAATTGTGCCGTATGCAACAACTTGACCGCCCTTGACACCGCCTTCTGGCCCAAGGTCTATAATATAATCGGCACTCTTGATCACATCAATATTGTGCTCAATAACCACAACAGTATTGCCACCATCACCTAGTTTTCGCAAAATCCCAATCAGTTTGTCTACATCATAGAAATGTAGTCCGGTTGTAGGCTCGTCCAAAATGTATAGTGTTCTGCCTGTACCCTTTCTGCTAAGTTCGGTTGCTAATTTTACTCTCTGTGCCTCACCACCACTCAGTTCGGTTGCTGGCTGACCCAATTTAATATATCCTAGTCCTACATCCACCAAGGTCTGTAGTTTATTTTTGATCCTAGGGATAGACTCGAAGAACTTATTGGCTTCGTCAATACTCATATCTAGGACATCATATATATTTTTGCCCTTATATTTTACCTCTAGGGTCTCTCTGTTGTAGCGTTTGCCACCACATACATCACAAGGGACATACACATCTGACATGAAGTACATCTCTATCTTATTGATACCTGCTCCGCAACAACTCTCGCATCTTCCACCGCTAATGTTGAAACTAAATCTTCCTGCAGTATAACCACGCTCCTTGGCATCAGCGGTTTTGGCAAATAGATCTCTTATATCTGTAAACACATTGGTATATGTTGCTGGATTACTACGAGGTGTACGGCCTATAGGGCTCTGATCGATATTGATTACTTTATCAAACGCATCCAGTCCCTCTATCTTCTTGTATTTGCCCTCTGGCAAAGAACTGCCGTTGATATGATTATTGAATGCTGGGAACAAAATGTCGTTAACAAGGCTACTTTTGCCACTTCCGCTAACACCAGTGATAGCAGTAATGCAACCAATAGGAATATTAACATCAATATCTTTTAGGTTATTTTGTTTAGCACCTATTATGCTTACATAGCCTTTGTCTGCTTTGTTCTTCTTATCTGGGATACATATTTTCCATTCACCGCTCAAGTACTTACCTGTAATACTCTTAGGGCTATTGATAAGGTCTTGCACACTGCCCTCGGCAACAATTTCGCCACCATACACGCCTGCATACTGTCCAACATCTACTAGGTAATCTGCCTGACGGATAGTATCCTCATCGTGTTCTACTACAATGACTGTATTACCTATATCACGCAAATTCTTAAGAGTAGCAAGCAGTCTGTCATTATCCCTCTGGTGTAGACCTATGCTTGGCTCATCTAGGATATATATGACGCCTGTTAGTCCGCTACCTATCTGGGTTGCTAGTCTAATACGCTGGGATTCGCCACCACTAAGAGTATTGCTATATCGGGCTAGTTCTAGATAATCTAGTCCGACATTGATAAGGAAGTTAAGCCTTGCTTTGATCTCTTTTAGGATCGGCTCTGCAATAACACTTTGGGACTTAGTCAAGGTTACATTTTCCATAAATTTAGCCAATTCACTAACCGGCATACTGCACAATTGTGCAATGTTTTTGCCATTGACTAATATATTTAGCACTTCTGGTTTTAGTCTCTTACCCTTACATGTTGGGCAAGGCAATTCCAGCATAAGTTTGCCGATCTCTGTCTTCATGAAATCACTATTTGTCTCACGATATCTCTTCTCGATCAGTGGCACAATACCTTCGAAAGCAATCGCACCATGTTTCTTAAGCCATGGCATATAACTAGGGATTTTCTCTCCCTTAGTTCCAAAGAAGATTGTTTCTTTGGCTTCCTTAGGCATACTCTTAAATGGTGTATCATAAGTGATGCCGAACTTGTCCATAACTGCTTTGTAGAAAGTATTGATATAACTAGGATCCATTATCCAGGATATTCCAATTGCACCCTCTAGCAAAGAGATATTGGGTGCTTTGACTAGCCTATCTGTGTCTATAACCTGCTTATATCCTATGCCTAGGCAATCAGGGCATGCACCATATGGGTTGTTGAAACTAAACATTCTTGGGCTAATCTCTGGGATACTATATCCACATACTGGACAGGCTAACTTGCTATTATATAGTTGCTCACCCTCGTCAGTCACAACGGCAACTACGCCATCTGCTAGTTTCAATGCAGTTTCAACAGACTCGGTCAATCTCTTGGTTATGCCTTCCTTAACTACAATACGGTCAACAACCACAGATATATCGTGCTTCTTAGTCTTCTCTAGCAAAATCTCTTCGTCTAGCATACGGATCTCACCATCAACTCTTACACGTTGGAAACCGTCTTTGCGGAAAGCATCCAACTCGGTCGCAAAAGCACCTTTCTTGCCTCTAAACACTGGTGCTTCAATTATTGTCTTGGTACCCTCTGGTAATTTCATAATATTATCTACAATAACATCTACGCTAGAACTGGATATCTTCTTCTTGCAATGAGGACAATATGGCACACCTACATTGGCAAATAGCAAACGCATATAGTCATATATCTCAGTCACAGTACCAACTGTACTACGTGGGTTGTGCGATGTAGACTTCTGGTCAATAGCAATACTGGGTGACAAACCATCAATACTATCTACATCCGGTTTCTCCATCTGTCCCAAGAACTGCCTTGCATAACTGGACAAACTCTCCATGTATCTTCTCTGTCCTTCGGCAAATATTGTATCAAAAGCAAGTGTACTTTTGCCACTGCCACTTACACCTGTAAACACCACAAGTTTGTTTCTGGGGATAGTCAAGTTAACATTCTTTAAGTTGTTTTGTCTAGCACCTTTTATAACAATATTCTCTAACATATTCTCCTCCTATTTCACAAATTCTTCCAGCTCTTTGATTCTATCACGAAGCTTGATTGCTAGTTCGAAATCATATTCGTCAGCAGCCAACAACATCTGCTTATTTAGCGTTTCTATCTCAAACAATGCCTCTGTCTTGGTCATCTTAATCTTCTTGTTCTTCTTAGTTAACTGCTTAGTAATCTCTAGAGTGTTTTTAATTGGTTTTATAATTGTTTTAGGCGTTATTCCATGTTCTGCATTGTACTGCATTTGTATAGTTCTACGCCTATTGGTCTCTCTTACTGCACTCTCGATAGATTTAGTCATAACATCAGCATACAATATAACCTTGGACTCACTATTACGGCTAGCACGTCCAATAATCTGTATTAGCGCCCAATCACTTCTTAGGAAGCCTTCCTTGTCCGCATCTAGTATTGCAACCAGTTTCACCTCTGGGATATCTATGCCCTCTCTAAGTAGGTTGATACCTATAAGCACATCGAACTCCTTGGCACGCAAAGCATTGATAATATCCATACGCTCCAAAGTATCAATATCGCTATGCAAGTATCTGACCTTGATACCCTTATCAGTTAGATATGTTGTCAGACTCTCTGCCATCTTCTTGGTCAAAGTAGTGACAAGAACTCTGCCATCCTTCTTGATAGTATCAAAAATCTCATCAATAAGATCGTCCACCTGATTGGCAATAGGTCTAATAAATATCTCTGGATCTAGTAGTCCAGTAGGTCTAATAATCTGCTCGGCAACATTGTCACTATTGCTTAGTTCGTACTCACCCGGTGTCGCAGATACAAACACTGCTTGGCTTATTTTGCTCTCGAACTCCTTGAAATTAAGTGGTCTATTGTCATAAGCCGATGGAAGACGGAAACCATAATCCACCAAGTTGGATTTACGAGCAAAATCCCCAGAGAACATGCCTCTGACCTGTGGCAAAGTAATGTGACTCTCATCCACAAATAACACAAAGTCCTTAGGGAAATAGTCTAGCAAAGTATATGGTGCTTCGCCCGGTTGACGACCATCAAAATATCTAGAATAGTTCTCTATTCCGCTACAATATCCTACCTCTTTGATCATCTCAAGATCGTAGAATACACGCTCCTTAATACGTTGTGCCTCTATCAACTTACCTTGTTCTTCAAATTCTTGCACCCTTACCAAACAATCATGCTTAATCTCAGCCAAGATATCATCTAGGTTACTTTCGTTGCCAATAATATAGTGGGATGCAGGAAGAAGATACAAGTGCTTAAGTGTATTATTCTTCTTGCCAGTTAGTACATTGATCTCCGCAATCTCTTCTATCTCGTCACCAAAGAAAGATATTCTGATGCCTGTTTCACTCTTGTTAGGCGGAATAATATCCAAAGTGTCACCTTTGGATCTAAAAGTAGCACGCTTGAAATCTATATCGTTGCGTTGATATTGCAATTTGATAAGTTTTCTTATAATCTCATCCTTATCAATAGTCTGTCCCTCTCTAAGTGACAAGCAACTGGAAGAATACACCTCTGGGCTACCCAGACCATATATACAACTGACACTGGCAACTACTATTACATCTCGCCTTTCAAATAACGAACATGTTGCGGAGTGTCTAAGCTTGTCTATCTCTTCGTTAACACTCATATCCTTGGCAATATATGTATCGGATGATACCACATACGCTTCTGGCTGATAATAATCATAATATGATACAAAGTATTCTACCCTGTTATTAGGGAAAAACTCTCTAAACTCATTGCACAACTGGCCCGCAAGAGTCTTGTTGTGGGCTAGTACCAAAACTGGACGATCTATATTTTTGATAATATTAGCCATTGTAAATGTTTTACCACTGCCAGTTACGCCCAAAAGAGTCTGATATCTCAATCCATCTAAGATACCATCTGTTATGCTCTTGATTGCTTGTGGTTGATCACCTGTAGGCTGAAACTTGGAAACTAAATCAAACATATTTACCCCTCGTCTATAGTATTTTGATACAAAATGTGCTCTTTTATTTATAAAGCACACATTTACTATTGTATATATTATACTACTATTAGAACAAAAGTTCAATAACTTGCATGCAGAAATGTAAATTTCGAGAAATTAACTTAATAATTGCAAAAATAGTTAACAATATCCTTTATAGACATTTTTGCATTGCGAATAATATTATGAACCTTAAAAAAAAATACATAGTATACAACTCGAAAAGAACACAAAATTTCTATTAGGTTTACAAAAATGTGATTTACTTCAATATTTTCTGAGCATTATATAAATTGTTTTTATAAACAAAAAAACTTTATAAGTCGAAAATGTACTTATAAAGTTTTTTATTATTTTTACCTACATTTAGGAAAATTATATATTTTTGCATATTACTATTTTTTAGCAAAAAGCAAAATCGACCTGACCTTCTGGGACATTGACATTAATAACTCTTACACGGACTTTTTTGCCAATAAAGTAATTGCCTGCAGTGGATTTCAACTGAACATCGTCTTCACTAAATTCGTACTCACCTTGCATATCTGTCAAAGATACCAATCCCTCTACTGTGTTATCCAGTGCTACATAGCAACCGAACTTGGTTACCGAACTAATTATTCCGTCATATTCCACGCCAATCTTGTCAGCCATATACTGTGCCTTGTATACATCGTCTACATCCCTCTCCGCCTTCTCGGCAATAACTTCTCTTGCAGAAGAATTAAGAGCACTGGCGGAAACAAATCTACGAGTTTCGGTCAATATTGTCCCAACCAATCTACCATTGAGATCGTCCTTAATAATACGATGGATAGTAAGATCGGGATATCTACGGATAGGAGAAGTAAAGTGTGAATAATATGTCAATGCTAATCCGTAGTGACCTAAGCAATCTGGGCTATATTTAGCCTTTTGCATAGATCTTAGGCATATTTTATTGACAGCATACTCGCAGTCTTTGCCTGCTACACTATTTAGTATCTTTTGCAATTCTTTTGGTGGGACTTTGTCTGGATTTACTTTGGTCACAACGCCAAATTTTCGTGCAAGTGATAGAAAAGACGCCATCTTCTCGCCGTCAGGCATTTCGTGAATACGATATACGAAAGGCAACTTTCTGGTCTGATACTTCTTGGCAACAACTTCGTTGGCAGCAACCATGAACATCTCTATTAGTCTATGACTTTCGTCTTGCATGCGTTTCTCGATATAATCTACGCCACCTAGGTCATTAAGATATATCTGAACCTCTGGGATATTGAAATTGATGTATCCCTCTTGATCCCTACGCTTCTTCAATTGTCTAGCAAGCAGTGCCATTTCTTGCAATACTGGGACAAATTGTTTGTTTTCTTTTGTTGCAACTTCGCTACCTTCCAATATCGCTTGGACTGTTGTATATGTAAATCTCTTATTAGATCTAATAACACTCTCATATATATTGCTATCTAGCACATTACCCTCGGCATCGTACTCGATAAATACAGATAATGCCAATCTGTTAACACCCTCGTTAAGGGAACATATTCCATTGGATAATTCTCTAGGAAGCATTGGCAAAACTAATCCGGGGAAGTACACCGATGTGCCTCTCTTAAAGGCTTCCTTGTCTATTGGTGAGTTAAGCTTAACATACTCGCCTACATCGGCAATATGCACACCCAGTACTCTATTGCCACGACTATTAATCTCTAGGGATATGGCGTCATCAAGGTCACGGCTATCTTCACCATCAATTGTAAAGCATACATGAGATGTAAAGTTAAGTCTCTTGCCATACTTATTCATGTCTACTTCTTGAGGCATTTCCTTAGCCATTTCTTGTACAGTTTTAGGGAAATTCTCGTACAAATCATAAGAACGCATAATACTAAGAACTAGTGTCTCAATCTTATCTGGAGCACCCAAAACTTCTACAACTTCGCCATCTGGACATTGCTTAGGATTATTATAATATTTAGTGATCCTAACAACTACTTTATCACCCTGCTTAGCACCCAAGACCTTAGTGTTGGGAACATATATATCTGTTCCAAACTTAACATCATCGGGTGACACATACGCACATTTCTTGGTTAGGGTTATTTTGCCAACAATCTTCTCTTGCCCACGTTCTAGCACATGAATAACTTTGCCCTCTGGGCGTCTGCCACCCATTGTCTTAACTTCGGCAATAACAGTGTCGTTATTCTTAGCATCTTTAAGATCTTTCTGTGCTATAAATACATCCTCAATGCCTTCTTGCAAAGGGACTAGGAAAGCGTAACCACTTCTGGTCATGTCTATCTTGCCCTCAACCCTAGTTACACGTTTCTTATCTCGTTTATCCTTCTTAGACAACATTGCATAGGCTTCTTGAACCATATTGTTATCTACTAGTCCAGTTCCCAGCTTTGGGTTTGCCCCACGCCTTGTCTTCTTAAGGCTAGGGATAGCTGTTGTGCCCTTCTCAAGAATATTGTTGTTAAGACTATAGATGCCGGCATCAATAAGATTGTCCAGTTGCATCTTCATGTCTTCGTATGGTTTGTTATTAAGCACACAAAGTTGTGCTATAACAAAATCATATTCCAGACCAGCCAGCCTATTGCTGGTGATCTGATTCTCTATCTTATTCCTATCTTGCATTATTTTACCTTTTTTCTTTCTAATCTATATAACTAATCTGTCAAAATTGCTTTAATTCTTCTTACGCCAGAACTACTGCTCTCTTCCTTAATAATCTTGAATATGCCGAGGTCCTTAGTGTTCTGAGCATGAGGTCCACCGCAAATCTCCTTAGACACATTGCCTATGGTGTATACAGTTACTCTATCGCCATATTTGTTATCAAAGATACCCATTGCACCGCTATTTCTAGCCTCATCCAAAGTCATCTCCTCGCATACAACAGGGATTGCATCTTGTATCCAAGTATTGACATCGTTCTCTACCATCAAGATCTCCTCAGGGGTCATCTTTCTGTCAAAACTGAAGTCAAATCTCATACGCTCTAGTGTAATATTGCTACCTCTCTGAAGTACTGTGTCACCAAAGTGTTTACGAAGGGATGCTAGTAGCAAGTGTGTTGCAGTGTGATACTTAGCATAGCCATAATCTGTGCCAGCTAGTCCACCCTTAAATACACCTGCACTGCTTGTTCTACTCTTCTCTTGGTGAGCTTTGTAGCACTCGTTGTATTCTTCTATATTGACTTCCAAGCCCTTCTCCTTAGCAAGTTCGCAAGTAAGTTCTAGAGGGAAACCAAATGTATCATATAGTCTAAATGCAACTGCACCATTGATCTTAACATCGGTCATATCGCCAGTTACTTTCTCAAATTCTTTCAAGCCTTGAGCAATTGTGTTGCTAAATTTCTTAACTTCTTTGTTAAACTCATCTCTAATAAAGTCTTGGTTCTTATCTAGGCATGTATATGTATCCTTGAAGAAATCAATGTAGAAATCAACAACCTCTTGCAATTTAGATGCTTCAATACCCAATCTACGAGCAAAGTTGATACTACGTCTGATAAGTCTACGAAGAACATAGCCTCTACCGATGTTGCTAGGAGTAGTTGCTATTTCGTCACCAAGGACCATAGTAGATGTACGCAAGTGATCGGTTATGATACGCATTGCTCTGTCTATCTCTTCATCTACGCCATACTTCTTGCCACTCAACTTCTCTAGTATCTCAATGGCTGGCTTTAGACTATCTACCTCGTATACATTCTTGTAACCGTTAAGCACACAGACAGTACGCTCTACACCCATACCTGTATCTACGTTCTTACTCTTAAGTGGCTCAATTGGAGCACCTGCTTCTCTTCTAACAAAGCCCATAAATACATCGTTCCATATCTCTAGAAATCTACCACAATCACATGCTGGAGAACAATCTTTGCCACATGGTGCTTTGTCTGTAATATAGAACATTTCGCTATCTGGACCACATGGACCTACCTCACCTAGTTCCCACCAGTTATTCTCTTTGCCATTCTCTTTCTTGCCAAGATAGTAGATATTCTCTTCCTTGATACCTAGTTCTTTCCAACGATTGTAAGTTTCCTCATCTCTTGGACTATTCTCGTTGCCAGCAAATACGCTAACTGCAATACGATCTACAGGAAGATTAAGATAATCTTTGCCGGTCAAAAATTCGTAAGAATAGCCAACTATTTCGTTCTTGAAATAATCTCCTAGACTCCAACTGCCTAACATCTCAAAGAATGTCAAGTGGCTAAAATCACCAACAGATTCGATATCGTTAGTTCTTACGCATTTCTGGAAATCGCAAAGTCTACGACCCTGTGGGTGATCCTTGCCTAGCAAATATGGAACAAGCGGATGCATGCCTGCAGTTGTAAATAGCACCGATCCATCATTGTCAGGGACAAGTGATGCACTATCTATTTGTTGGTGATTTTTCTCTTTAAAAAATTTAATAAATTTTTCTTTTAATAATTTAGTAGTAATATTTCCCATAAATTTTCTCCATTATAAAATCTTGTATGTATGTTTGTAATAAACTTTAAAAAAATACTTGTTAGAATATGTCCGATAGGTCATCATCGGTTATGTCAGATGCCTCGACTAGTTCTTGCTCCTCTGGGATATCCATATCCTCACTAGAAGTTGCATGCTCTGGACGGTATTCGGCTGGTGCTGTTGCAGATAGGCTCTTCTCTTCTGCATTAGGCCCAACATCCACGAATGTAGTGATACCGCCAATCCATTTAACCTCAATTGTGCCAGTGTTACCATTTCTGTGCTTAGCCACAATCAGTTCACACATTTCCTCTGGTGATCTAACCATTCGCTTGTTTTTGTCATCCATATACATGTTAGGATTGTATATGAACATGATTATATCTGCGTCCTGCTCGATAGAACCAGAGTCTCTTAGGTCGGACGGCATAGGTCTGTGATTGGCTCTGCCTTCCGTTCCACGGCTAAGTTGGGATAGTAACAAAATTGGAACATCCAATTCTCTAGCCGCCATCTTCAATGATCTAGTAATATTACCAATCTCCAATGTACGATTGTCGGTTGCCTTGCCATCACCTTGCATCAACTGTAGATAGTCGATCATAACTAGGTCTAACCCCTTCTCTCTCTTAAGTCTACGGCACTTGCTTATGATATCTGCTGGGACTTTCGAAAATCCTTCGTCAACATAAATATCTGCTTTTGCCAACTTCTCTTTTGCAGCATATATTGCTTGCCAATCTTCTTTGGTTAGTCTGCCTTCTTTGACCTTAGTAGAATCAACAAACGCAATAGAACATATTGCCCTTTGGATAATCTGTTCTTTGCTCATCTCAAGTGAGAATATAGCAACTTTTTTGCCATCATTAAGTGCAGAATATGTGGCAATGTTCATACCCAAACTGGTTTTACCACCACCCGGTCTAGCAGCAAGCAAAATAAGGTCGGATTTCTGCAATCCATTGGTCATCTTGTCTAGTCCATAGATACCAGTTCTGATACCCTTAACTGCACCTTTGTTCTTCTCTAGTTCAATAAACTTATCTATAACGTTGTTAAGAGAGTCTACAACTGGTGTTAGTCCGCCACGATCTTCCTTCTCTGCAATATTGAATATGTTTTGTTCTGCATAAGATATTGCTTCGTCCTTCTCGTGACCTTCGTAAGCATAGTTGATAATGTCATTGCCAGCGGCGATTATCTGTCTCAACACACTATTACGCTTAACAATCTCGACATAGTGATTATAGTTGCTAGCACTAGGAACAATATTGGCTAGAGTAGTCAAGTATTCAATTCCGCCGACACTGTCTAAGTTGTTATTTCTCTCCAATTCCGCCATCAATGTAACTAAGTCCACTGGCATATTATTAGCATACACCTTGTACATATCTTCAAATATAATACTGTGTGCATCCATGTAGAAGTCACTGCTCTTCAAAGCTGACATAATATTGATTGCTGCATCTTGGTCTATAAGCACACAACCTAGCACGCATTGTTCACTCTCTAAGTTGTGTGGTTGAATTCTTGCATCAGGTATTTTGTTTACTTTTGGCATTATTTATTATCCTCGCTTGATTTCGAATTTTTCTTTTCCTTTCTCTCTTCTACCTCAGTAACAATAATTACATCTGCCTCATTTTCTTCTTTTTGCTTTCTAGCCTTTGCTTTCTTTGCCTCTTTTCGTTCCTCTTCTTCCTTGGTCTCTTTTCGTTTAGCTATCTTATCTAGCATAACCTCCACCAAGAATATATACACAAGACCAATTGCGACATCCAGTAGTACATAGCCTATTGTACTAACCAGAAATCCGCATAGCCAGTTAACCAAGATAAGTATAGGAAGCAGTGTCAACAATATTAGTCCATATTTCAAAAGCAATTTCTTCATTACTCTTTTGTCAAAAATATATCTGTTATCATTATCCATTATTATTTTCCTCCTTCTTAGTCTTAAGGTTGGCATTGCGGATGAACATGTATAATATACTAATTCCTGCAACGGCTAGTCCTATAACATACCACCATACACGTACTGGAGATAGTCTATATAGTTCCATCTCTTTGCCGTTTAGATCATTAAGGTTCCACTCATGGACAATATATCCGTTAAGTTCTGGGTCGTTATACACCTTATCCGCATTGGATTTAAACCTCTTATCGTTAGTTTCGAAAGACTGGGTTATGTCAATATTGTCTAGCACCTCATCCGATGTATAAGATGTGGAAAGTAGTGAATTAACCCTTGTGACATAGTAATCTAAGTATTTCTGATCCATTCCCCTATAGATATTGCCAAACTTATCCACAATACTATCACTGCCAAATACCAACTTTTTAGTACACCAAGCATCCTCTCTTATATCATAATCGCTAGTTACTATATCAGTCATAAACTGTCCATAGTCTTTGATATCAAAGCCCTTGACACCCTCGATATCAACTACACCATACTTAGCCAAAATCTCTGGAGTGTTAAGCCCATAGAAATAAATGTAGTACTCAATTGATGTAAATTCTATTATAATACTGAAAGTATATCCATCGGCACTTGCTCTACGCTCGGTTGTTCGGACAGATATGTTCTCCTTGAATTCTTGTCCCAAATTGATATCCAAAATATACTTGTCACCCATATTGTCATCAATCCATTGTGTCACTGCACGATAGTAATTATCAACATCACTCTTGATTGTTCCATACAATGCTTCGCTACTAGAATTGTTAAACATATCTTTGGATAGAGTAATATTAACCTCATCAATTATTGAGCCAGACTTGGTGTATATTCTGCGATAATCTATATTGGCACAACCAACCATGGATATGCATGCTATCATTAACACAAAACTTAGTAATATTTTCTTCAAGACACACCCCTCAGTATAAATATATATACTAGTATACAATAATTAAACATAATGCACAATATTTTTTGGGGCACAAAATTGTATTTTTTACTAAAATTGTTTCAATAATAAATATGTGCAAAATAAATTTGCAAAAAAAAACAGAATTTAATATAATGAAAGCATGGAAGATAGATTTTATAATTACAATAGAAAAAACACCGCTCTTACAATTGAAGAAGAGAGCGAATATCAAATAACTAGTGAACATCTTAAGGATGCAGTGGTCGTCAATAGTAGTCTGGGTAGCAAATTGGTGATGAGTAACTATAAGAAGGATAAGGAGCACCTAACAAGATACAGCACCCTAGTGCGAAAGAATTTTGGTCACTATGTTGAAAGCACTAAAATCATCAAAACATATTATGATACTGATGATATGTTTTTTCATAGTGTAGGCATCAATATTTGTGAAACTATTGACAAGAAGCACAAAGAAAAAGAGATAATTGTTAGATATGATAGCAATGTGGAGAGAATAACTTATCTTAAATTCTTGCCCGATACATATTATCTAAAGGTTAAGACTGGGGATAAGATATCTAAACATTTAGACTTTATCGAAAGTGCAATCTTACAACTTATCACCAACGGATTGCAGACCAATGTCATGAACCTACTTAAGACAATCAAGCCTCTTATCATGGTTAACAAGGATAGAGAGATCTGGAATTACGCCCTACCTAACAAGTTGATAGTTAACTTCAACTTCGATAGATGCGTATACTCTACTACCAAAAATAGAGATAAATATAAGGTGGATATCCTGGAGATTACTGCTGAAAATAAGCCTAACGAATTCAGTGATGTATACAACAACTTTATCAAAGATCTTATTATGGATCTGCCAACACTGATCGAGGCAAAACACAGTGATCTATTTATAGGACTAGACTACCTACTAGACATAAGAAAATAGTGATGCATGCAGTTAGGTAGTTTATAACTATCAATGCAATAAATATTAAAACTAAATAAAACTCTATTTAATCAGGTACGAATGGATTGTAGATATGTAAAAAAAATATTACAAAGCTTAAAAATACACAATAATAGTTTTTACAAAATAATTGAAAAAAATTTTTTATTTTTACTGCAAAATGAAACCATTGAAAAAATAAATTCTATCTACAACGACTTGTCTTTTCTTGGTTTAGTATTTAATAAATATAGATACGCCCTCTTGTTGTCAATAATAAAAGGTGTATCTGAAAACAAAATAAAAATAATATCAATTTGTAGCGACGCTCTAACAAAAAATCCAGACATTTTAAGGAAAAAAATCCAGTATTGCAAAATTGAATATTTGTGCAAAATACTAAAATCCTTGTCAAAAAAACATGGTATTTCAATTGAATATTTTTGCATTTTACCAAATATTAACCCTTTGTTTAAAGACAAAATATTTGCAACATCTTGGGAAAAAAATAGACAAGAAATAGAAAAAATAGGTAAAGTAAAATGCGTTTTATTGACAGATATAGCTTCAAATGATTATTCAAACATTTTGTTAAACTTATCTAGTTATGTGAATTGCATAGATTTATGCAAAAAAATAGATTATTATCAAAATAATCTATTTATTACTTTGGGATTTAAGGCGAGCGAAGACTTTCAAAAAAATCAAATTCTAACCTATACTGCTACAGGTATTTTATTGGAGAAACACTTTTCCCACTTTATTTTAATTGACATACAAAAGAAAAACTTTCCATTTGAACAAAAGTTTTACAACTATGGAAGAAAAGTCTTATTGCCAATAATTTTTTTTGGACAAAATGTTAGATAACTAACGTCCTAAACAAATGTCTTGAACCGTTTTGTCCCCATTTCGTAACATTCCTTCCTGCAGCGAATTTCCAATTATCTAATATTAAAATATCGCCTTTTTTGTAAGATATTAATTTAACTGATTTTTCGCAAATTTCAACGAAGGATTTTAACGATTTATTATTTGAGTTAAAAACATCTAGCCTGAATCTAAAAAGTTCAATTTCTCCATCAATACAATTAATAAATTTGGCCAATTTATTGTATCCCATATCCCTATTTAAAGGACAATTGTATTGAACCTCTAGATTCAATAATTCTTTTTTATCATTTTCATTAAGTTTATTAAAAGATGCTAACAGGTCAACTGATGTTATTTCACCAAATGACATATTATAAACATCTTCTACATATAGAATTTCAAATCGTGGAGGTATTCTCCAATAACTTTTATCTGTATGAAGCGGTAATTTCTCCGTTCCAGTCCCGTCGTTTATAAAAATATCGTCACACAATGACTTACCCCTTCCAGATGGAACAATTTCTCCAAAGTTATAACAGAAATTTATAAATTGATCCTTTGATATTTTACCTACATTAAAAACTGAGTATCCATTGCTTAAAACCTCAGAATATTTATCTTCTATATCAACTCCTAAATTCTCAATTTTCTTGAACAATATATGCTGCATGTTTATTCATCTCCTTTGTTAATATATTTGAATTGTTTTTTAAATCATTATACGTTGGTAAATTTTTAAATATTGGCAATTCACCCATTCGACACTCATTAAAACTGAAAAATTTTAAACAATAATTATTTTCCAAATGAGTTGGTGGAGGCAAAACAAAATTTGGAATATCACCCATTATTCGACCAAACCAATATTGTTTTTTAAACTTAAAGTGAGAAAATCCACCTTTCGCCAATAATGAATAAATAGGATTGTCATAATCAATTCTTAACGGATGTTCGCCAGCAATAAAATCATTTTCAATTATCTCTTGCACTATAATATTTTGATTATTATTTAAAATAGAATTGTTGTATTTTGCACTCATTAAATATGGAATTGCTCTGCCTCCAATGTTTTTATAATGCTTTAAAAATTTAATTCTTTTTTCATGCTCTTCAGGAGAATCCAATGCTGAAACTGATACTCGTATTTCAGTATTATTTTTCTTTAACGTTTCCAATATGCTATCACTTGGATATTTATGAATCTTTGTTATTATTAGCATAAAAATATTATACGATGCCAAAATGTTTGAAATATCGGCAACAAGTTGCCAAGAATCATTTGAAAATGAACAATCTGACACCCACCCTTGTCTTAACCATTTTACATCTTTGGGTAGCTTCCTTAGATCAGAAATAAAAATATTTTTATCAAAAATATTGTTATTCCTATTACCAAAATCATAACCTTGCTTTACCCAAAAATCACAAGCAGTACAATTTCCATAACATACATTATCAATAGCGAGACAACCTGAAACCACATCAGTCATTAATGTATTAAATGGAAGTCCACCTGAGACACCGCATCGTATTTTTAAAACAGGCATCTCTTTTAATTTGATTTTGTTTGTTTTTTTCTTAGGTAGTTTATAATATTCTCTATAATCTCTGTATTCCATATCAATTGAATATTACCATACAAATAATTAAAAGGCAATCAATTTCATTGACAATATAATTAAACACATTATATAATATCAATATAACGATAATAAATTTACTTGATTTAATAAACAAGTATAATCATAAAGGAGTTTTTTGTGAATATTTTAACAGGAGATAGGCCTACAGGTAGGCTACATATAGGACATTTTGTTGGTTCACTTAGGGAACGTGTTAGGATACAAAATCAAGAAAATTATGATAATTTTTTTATAATGATTGCAGATAGTCAAGCATTAACTGATAATTATGGCAATCCACAAAAAGTAAGTGATAATTTGTTAGAAGTCATGATTGACTATTTGTCTGTAGGCTTAGACCCAAACAAAATAACATTCTTGATACAATCAAAAATACCTGCACTACCAGAATTATTTTCATATTTCATGAATATAGTAAAATTGCCTAGATTGCTTAGAAATCCTACAATCAAAAATGAAATCAAAGACAGAGGGTATAGTGAAAAATCTGGACTGCCTGTTGGATTTGTCAACTATCCAATTAGCCAAGCAGCTGACATCCTTGGTTTCAAGTCAAATCTAGTACCAGTCGGAGAAGATCAACTCCCTATGTTGGAACAAGCTAGAGAAATAGCAAAGTCATTTAATACCCTTTATGACAAAGAAGTTTTCCCACTACCTAACCCAATTACTCCCAAAAATAAAGTTTGTGCAAGATTGCCCGGTATAGATGGGAACTCTAAAATGAGCAAGTCTCTTAATAACTGTATTTATATATCGGATGATTCTAAAACATTAAAAGAAAAAATAAATAAAATGTATACAGATCCACTACATATTAAAATATCAGATCCCGGACATGTTGAAGGAAACATTGTTTTTGTGTATTTAGATGCTTTCTGTGAAAAAAGACACTTAGAAAAGTATCTTCCAGAATACAAGTCCTTGGATGAAATTAAAGGTCATTACGAACATGGTGGCTTGGGGGATTCTGTTTTGAAAAAATTACTTTTTAATATATTAGATGAAATATTAACACCTTTTAGAGAAAAAAGAAAATATTACGAAGAACATAAAAATTTAGTTATTAAATACTTAATCGATGGAACACGAAAAGCAAATGAATTTATTAACAAAACAATGGTAGAAGTTAAACAAACAATGGGAATCGACTATTTCGATGATCTAATATAACATCAATAAATATTTATGTAATAGAGTGATAAAACAACCAATAAAAATCGGCTAAATATAGCCGATTTATTTTATTTGCATAGTACTAAAAAAAACATGTCGTACAACATGTCACATTTTGTCACACATTTTTGACAAAATACTTGTATCAAACCGCTAAAAATATTAACAAAAACATATACAATGTATTGGGTTAAAACAACAAAAAAATGATGCATATGATTGCATCATTTTTTCTTTAATCTTAGAACAAATAATTAGTTCTTAGCAGTTTGGCTCATAACCTCTTCAGCAAAGTTGTCTTTTCTCTTCTCTAGACCTTCGCCCATCTCGTATCTTACAAATCTACGGATCTTGATCTTCTCGCCAATTGTTAAGATTGCTTCGTTAAGTAATTGAGTAATAGTCTTCTCTGGATCCTTAACGTAGTCTTGTTCCATCAAAACGATATCCTTGTAGAATTTCTTAACTCTACCTTCAACCATTTTCTCAATAATTTCTTCTTTCTTTCCTTCGTTCTTAGCTTGAGCACGCAAAATCTCTTTCTCGTGTTCTACAGCCTCAGCAGGAACTTCGTCAATAGTTACGTATTCTGGCTTAGCAGCAGCGATGTGCAATGCAACATTCTTGCATAGTTCAACAAATTGTTCGCTTCTTGCAACAAAGTCTGTCTCGCAGTTGATCTCAACCAAAACACCAATTTTGCCACCCATGTGGATATAAGAATATACTAGACCCTCTGCAGCGATACGATCAGCCTTCTTAGCAGCAGCAGCAATACCCTTCTCTCTTAGCCATTCACTAGCCTTGTCAATATCGCCATCGCACTCAGTAAGTGCTTTTTTGCAGTCCATCATACCAGCATTAGTTCTCTTTCTTAGTTTTACAATATCTTCTGTTGTAAACATATTTTTCATTTCCTTTTCTAAAAAAATTTCTATTCTTCTACTTTAGTTTCTACTTCAGCAGTCTTAGTAGACTTTCTAGTTCTCTTCTTTGGCTCTTCAGCAACTGTCTCTTCTGCCTTAGTCTCTTCCTTAGCTTCTTCCACTGCTACTTCTTCTTTAACTTCTTCAGTAGTAGCAACTTCAGCTTCGTCAACAGGGCTTACACCCTCTTTAGCTTCGATAACAGCATTTGCCATAGCACCAGCAATTAGAGAGATAGCACGGATAGCATCATCGTTACCTGGGATAACATAGTCAACAGGCTCTGGATCACAGTTAGTATCGATAAGTGCAACGATAGGAATATTAAGAGTTTTAGCTTCCTTAACAGCAATGTGTTCCTTCTTAGTATCTACAACAAACATTACATCTGGCAACTTATCCATATCTTTGATACCGCCAAGGTTCTTCTCTAGCTTAGCCATCTCAGCTCTTAGCTTGATAACCTCTTTCTTAGGAAGTAGATTGAACTCGCCAACCTTCTCCATATGCTCTAGTTCGTTAAGTCTAGCGATACGGCTACGGATAGTCTTGAAGTTAGTAAGAGTGCCACCCAACCAACGAGAGTTGATATAGTACATTCCGCATCTCTTAGCTTCGTCCTCGATAGCCTTCTGAGCTTGTTTCTTAGTACCTACGAATAGGATAGTTTTGCCTGCAGCTGCCATTTCCTTAACATAATCATATGCTTTGTCGATAAGTACTGCAGTGTCTTCTAGGTTAATGATATGGATATCATTTCTAGAAGTGAAGATGTATGGAGCCATCTTAGGGTTCCATTTTCTAGTTTGGTGACCGAAATGAACACCAGCTTCTAGCAATTGCTTCATTGAAATTACTGACATTTTTATTTTCCTCCTTGTTTTTTTCTTCCTTAAGGCTTTAATCTCTTGGGACAACCTAAGTATAAGTACTGTAGGCAACAATCCAAAATATGCCCTAAGTGTCTAATATTTCGCATTAAGCGAAGATATTGTATCACATAGTAAAACTTTTTGCAAGATTTTGTATACAAAATAACAAAAAAGAGATATAAATTTGTTATATCTCTTGTAGTTCTTAAATAATCTCTATTCAAAACTAAATATGTAGCATTAGATTATTCAACGATAGATACTTGTTTCTTATCTTTCTCGCATTGCTCAAATCTAACTACGCCATCTTTCAATGCAAACAAAGTATGATCTTTACCGATACCTACATTCTTGCCAGCATTAACTTTAGTTCCTCTTTGTCTCACGATAATAGTACCAGCCTTAACAGCTTGACCATCGGATCTCTTCACACCAAGTCTTTTACTTTCGCTATCACGACCGTTCTTAGATGTTCCTTGTCCTTTCTTGTGAGCAAACAGTTGTATTTTAATAAACATAATCTCTTTCCTCCAATTTAATATATCTAGAGTAACCTTGCACTAAGTCTGCAACGCTAAGATATAATGTCTTAAGTAGTATCTGACTATCATGCATCTTAGCATCAATCAGATCCTTAGGTAGGTCAATCTTGTAATAGCCTCTCTCCTCACTTATTTTCAATTTTGGTTTAGCACCCACGACCTTACTTAGTCCCAGCGCACAACTTTGAACCATCGAGGATAAGGCAGAACACACAATATCTTCTCCAGCATCGGCATATCCTGTGTGACCAGAACACTCCACCGAGTATATGATATTGTCTTTTGTATAAAACACTACATCAGTCATATTAGTCTACCGAAAGTATTTTTAGTGCTGTATATGGTTGTCTATGGCCTTGTTTTCTTCTGTAGTTCTTCTTAGCTTTGTACTTAAATACTACAATTTTGTCAGCCTTGCCCTGTTCTACAACTTCTGCAACAACCTTAGCATCTGCCAGATATGGATTGCCGTTCTTAACAGCTCCATCGTTAACCAACATTAACACATCAAGGTTAACCTTATCGCCAACATTAGCGTTAAGCTTCTCAACATTAATAATGTCATCTTTAGCAACTTTGTATTGTTTGCCACCAGTTTCAATAATAGCGTACATCGTTCAATTACCTCCTCTACCCAAACTCACTAAACAAAGGTGTCTTAGACAAGAAACTTATAGTTATTCCCCATCTTCGAACTTGCAAATTTTACCCATTTTATGTGGCTCAAAGATGATTGTAACAAAAAAAATACTCGCTGTCAAGAGTATTAACTATGTTAACACTATTTTTTAAGCGAATATTTTTACAAAAGAATATATATTGGGCATAAAATATCAAAAATTTTTTGTTGGATTTCTTTTCTAGTACTTGACCACCAACTCGTTCACATCTTCTTCTATATTATTATATACTTTACTTCTACCAACTTTTGCTAGAGTCTTATTCTTGTTCGCTTCTTTCTTCAATTGCTTTAAGATTCTTAATTTGCTTTTTAGACTCTTAACCTTGGTCTTAACAACATAGGAGTTAAATGTATCATTATGACATTGTCGCATCGTTCCATCCAATAGATTCTGGATCAGCATACTGATAGAATGTATCCAGTTGTCTAATTTCGACATTTTTTTAGATTTTTTTGGTTTAATTTCCAACTTCTTTTTGCTACTCATAATTCAGTTTCTCCTTTTTTGTTTTGTCTAAATAACATAAGCAAGATGTGTGTCCCACACCTTTCGTCATTTATCGCTAATATTGTAACATGTCGCATCAAAAAAATAAATTGGAGAAATGCTGGTTATTTGTCTTTATTTGTCGAAAGAATGTTATATTTTGTCGAAAACTTTTATATTGTACACTTTTAGAAAAATTTTAACTAAATTTGTAATTTCTTGACTATACAACTGCAATCAATATTAATCCCGCAACCAGAGATGGCAATGCAACAATTGATCCGTATTTTACAAAGTCTACATAACTAAACTTAACCTCATTGTTGCGTAAAATATTCATAAACATGATCCCCGCCAATGCACCCAATGGAGTAAAAAATGCGCATATATTGGAAGCAAATATCGCACTGTACACAGCACTGCCAGATACTGCAAAACAGCTAAAAATAGCCGTAAATAACATACTCATTGGAATATTGTTGACTATATTGGCGACCGCAAATGCAATCAGCCCTATTAGTACTGGGTGAAGTCCAGATATCATGTCAGCAAATGCATTGACATAACCGAGATTGTCCATTGTAGATACAATTATTGCCATAGATAGTAGAAATGGTATCAGATTGTAAGGCAACTTATGTAATGTACCAAGCAAATATGTAGGCTTCTCCTTACGGACAGCCGATACAATCAAGCAACCAAGGATTGCTACCACACCGCAGAGTAGTGGAATATACCACATCTCTAGCCCAATATATGACGAAATTGCCATCAATATTATACATACCCCAAGAATACTTAGAACAAACCAAGTTAAGCATTTGTCTAGCTTAACAGTCTGCAAATCGTCTGGAACATTGATAGGTGCTTGTAATCTCTTTCTAAATAAAAGAAACAAAATAACAAAAGAAACTATCCCCGTCACTATTGTAGGCAACATCATCTTAAGGAAATAATTGAGAAAATTGATATTAAACGATGTAGCAAGATATATATTGGTAGGATTGCCGATGATAAGTATATTGCTCCATGTGTTGGCAGCAACAAACTCGGACACCACATAAGGTGTGGGATCAATATTTGATCTTTTGGCAAAATAACAAATAAATGGAGTAAATGTTAATATAATAATATCATTGGATGTAACAATAGTTAGTAGTGAGATTATTATATAAAATGCTACAAACAACTTTGTTTGGCTACTTTTTGACTTCTGCAAAACTACATTGGCTAGATAACTAAAGAAGCCCAACTCGTCCAACAATACTGACAGAGATGCCAAGGATATAAATATAATCAATATCTTAAGCGGATTGATTGCAGAAGAACTGACAAAGACAGCCTTAAGCGACTGACCATCTATCCAACCACAAACAATACATACTATCGCCCCCAGAAGCACAATAATCCAATATAGTGATAATTGCATCTTGCCCAATTTCAACTTCCAACCAAACACAATTGATAGCAACATTGTAAACAACATAACAACCAAAACCGCAATTTGCATAACTCTACTTTTCTTCCTTTGTTGGTAAATCTAGACAATACACTAGCAATATATTATCCACAATTTTGCCTTATTTTCGATAATAATATATCACATAACAATATGTGTCAGTAAAGCAATTATATTAATAAAATAAAAAAACATTTTAATAACACATAGTTACAAAAAAACCTCCTGAAGCAATTGCTTCAAGAGGTTATAAATTGGCTCCCCAGGTAGGGTTCGAACCTACGACCTATCGGTTAACAGCCGAGTGCTCCACCACTGAGCTACTGAGGATTACGCACATTATTATATGTTTAATAATTGCACTTGTCAACTATTTTTATTAAATTTCTCAAAAATTTTTCAATATTTTACAAAATGAGGACAATGTATGATTGATGTAAGTTTGTCTAAAAAATCTGATTGTAGTCTACAAATATAATATGCACTATAGAGGAAAAACGCTACTATGCGTTGCGTGTGTCTTGGCTAAAGAATATATATGCAATTGCATCCGGCCCTAAGTGTGCACCGATTGTTGGGCCAATTATCCTTATTTCTGGCTCTATTCCGTAATTTTTCTTGATCTCTTCGGCTAGGAACTTAGCACCCTCAAGGTTATCTGTGTGACCCACTATACATCTGCAATTGTTCTGTGGCTTGTGTGTATCTAGCCCCTTAATAATAGTGGCAACACCCTTCTTAATGCCACCTATCATTTTGCTACGAATTGCTAGTTTGCCTTCTGCACTGAAATTAATCATAATAGTTAGTTTCGCCAATTTACCTATCTGGGCAGCAAAACCAGAAATTCTGCCACCTTTCTTAAGATAATCAAGGTTATTGATAAGGATATAATGTTGCAAGTGCAATTTTAGTTCATTTATATACTTTGCAGTTTCTTCTAGTGATTTGCCCGCATCACGCATTTCGCACGCAACACGCACCAAAACACCCTGTCCAATAGTCGTTGTAAGAGGATCAATAACTACGCAATCGAAGTCAGGATACTCCTGCTTAACCACCTCTATCGCCTGTTTAGCAACTTCGACCGTTCTGGCTAAACCGCTGGAAATCGTGAAATGTAACAATTTTTTAACACCTTTGCTGGCGATATCACGGAAATACTCTTCGTGAATTGTATTGTTGTTCATGCTTGTCTTGACATCATAACCCTGTCTAAGTTTGTTATAAAACTCTACATATTGATCATAAGTCTGGAAAGCGTCTGGCTCTAGATCGGTATTGCCGTCCTTAGTGTAAGATATGGTTAGAGGAAGAAAGAAAACGCCTAGTTTGTCGATTTCTTCCTTATATAAATCTGCAGTACTGTCGGTAGAAATATAAAATTGTGACATGTTAATCTCCTTGCACAAATAATTTTATCTATTGTATCTATTACATTTTACGACAAAAAAAGTTAAATAATGGTAAAGTTGTGTGTAATGCTTTAATTAATTTCTGTCACAAAGGTATATCGGGCTTGCTCGGCATATTTAAGATAATTGTAACCCATCTGTACCGCCTACAAACGTTCTACTTGTAAGTTACCCTCAAATAAATATCACAATGTATGGCAAATAGTTGATTTTTTCAAACCTTGGTGATACAATATTTTGTATGGTTTTATTTATAAAGAAAATATAGATAATATATTGTCATATTAGATCTTAATATATAAATGACATGGACCTATTATGCTCGCAAGCAGTATTATTATCCAAAACAATCACCATGGAGGAAACATGTTAGACAAGAAATACAATTTTACAGAAAAAGAAGCAAAGTGGCAAAACTACTGGTTTGACAATGATATTTACAAATTTGACGAATCAGGAAGTAAACAAATATACTCTATAGATACCCCACCACCTACCGTTAATGGTAAGATACATATGGGGCACTTATCCTCTTATATGCACATTGAGACTATTGCAAGACATCACAGAATGTTGGGTGAAAATGTATACTTTCCATTCGGTTTTGACGACAACGGTCTTCCAACCGAGAGATATGTAGAGAAGATTATTAAGAAGAGAGCATACGAGTTGCCTAGGCAGACATTTATCAACATATGTCTAGACGAAACTAAGAAGTTGGAAGAAGAGTTCTTCAACCTATACAAGTCTGCTGGATTTAGTTGTAACTTAAAAGAGCATTATAGTTCTATCTCTCCAAGAACTCAGAAGATTAGCCAACACTCCTTTATCGAATTATATAAGAAAGGCAAAATCTATCACACTGAAGCACCTGCTCTATGGTGTACAGAGTGTCAGACTGCTTGTGCTCAGTCAGAACTAGAGGATAAGGAACTAGATAGTACATTCAACTATCTTAAGTTCTACATTGCAGGAACTAACGAATATGTTACTGTTGCAACTACTAGACCAGAGATGCTATGTGGTGTTGTATGCGTATTTATTAACCCAAAAGACGAGAAAAACAAGCATTTGCTAGAAAAGAAGTTGATTGTTCCATATTTCAATTTCGAAGTAAGTGTATTGACTGACGAATTGGTTGATCTAGAGAAGGGTTCTGGCGTAGTTATGTGCTGTACCTTTGGTGATAATGTAGATAAGGAATGGCAAAGAAAACATAATTTACCTATCAAAGAGTGCTTTACAAGTGACGGAAAGATGACTGCACTAGCAAAAGAATTTGCTGGCATGTCAATTGTTGATTGCAGAAAAGCAGTTATCGAAAAATTGAAAGAAAACGACCTATTAATCAAGCAAGAAAACATCTCTCACGCAGTATCTACACATGACAGATGTGGCACACCTATTGAGATCGCTGTTAAGAAACAATGGTTTATAGATGTATTGTCTCACAAAGACGAATTGTACAAGGCAGGAATGGAGTGCAACTGGCACCCTAAGGCTATGCGTGCAAGATATCTTAACTGGGTTGAGAACCTATCTTGGAACTGGTGCATATCTAGACAGAGATTTTTTGGAATTCCTTTCCCTGTATGGTTCTGTAAAGATTGTGGCAAGCCAAAACTAGCTGAGATCGAAGATCTGCCAGTAGATCCACTAAGAGATAAGCCAAAGACTGCTTGCGAATGCGGATGCACAGAGTTTGTCGGCGAGACAGATGTTATGGATACTTGGGCAACCAGCAGTCTAACACCTCAGATCTCCACTGACATGTTTACTGGCAAAGGACTAGATGACAGCATGGTTCCTATGAACTTAAGACCAAACGCACACGATAATATCCGTGTATGGGACTTCTATACAATTGTTAAGAGCCTATATCACTTCAACAAACTTCCTTGGAAAGATCTAATGATCTCTGGTTATGTAACAAGTTCGGATGGTTCAAAATTGGCTAAATCTAAGGCAAATAGTTCTAACTCTCCTCAAGAGATTATCAAAAATTATTCTGCCGATGTAACTAGATATTGGGCTAACAACATGACACTAGGCAAAGACACTGCATTCTCCCTAACAGAATTTGATAACGGCAAAAAGTTGGTTAACAAATTGTGGAATGCTAGCAAGTTCGTTCTAAGTTTCTTAGAGGATTACAATCCTAGAGAAGTTGAACTAGAGATAATGGATAAATGGTTACTAGACAAATACAAAGACATCTATAGCAGATTTATCAAATATCTATCCAGATACGAGATTGCCCTAGGACTAAACGAACTAGAGAAGTTCTTCTGGTCATTCTGCGATAACTATGTAGAATTGGTTAAACGTAGACTATATAATCCAGATATTTATGGCGAAAAGGCATGCGAGTCCGCTAAGTATACATGTTATCATGTACTGCTAGGCATACTTAAGATGTTCGCTCCAGTACTACCTCATATCACCGAAGAAATATATATGTCTTACTATGCTGAAAAAGAGAATTGCAAGTCTATACACATCTCTGGATATCACGATCTAGGTCATCATGTTGACAAAGATCTAATTGAGAAAGGCGACAAAGTACTAGACATTGTAACCATGGTTAGACAATTCAAGTCTGAGAACAAAGTATCTCTTAAGACATTTATCGAGGATATCACTATCACATCCAATATCAACGATTTCCTAAAGTTGGCTGAGGTAGATATCAAGGCTGTATCTTCAGCACTTGCTATCAAATATATTGACGGAGACGGATTTGATGTTAAGGTTGGCAAAGTAGTAGAAGAGGCAACTGAGTAACAAAAACAATAAATATGGCATATTAGTTATTCTAATATGTCATTTTTTTGAAAAAAATAGTAAAAACATATTAAAAATAGTTTACAAATTGCTAATTGTAATATACACTTAGTACGTTTAAAAAATTTTTGTGTCCTAGGAGATAGTATGGAAGAAAAACCAAGATACATCAAATGCCCAAGATGTGAGTTGAATTACATCCTAAGCAACCAAGATTATTGTGAAGTCTGCAAGCAAGAAATGAAAGCAGGCTATCAAGACGAAGAAGAAATGGATGAATTGATGATGGAAGAAGGATCAATCTGTCCAATCTGCAAAGTTAACTATATTACTGACGAGTCCAAAGGCATGTGTGATAGTTGTTACGAAGAAAATAGTACAATCTCTGACAACGATGACAATGTGGACTGGCGTAGTTTTGTTAACAAAGACACAACTGAAGATGAGGATCTAGATCTATTACCTGTTGAGAACGATGACGAAATTGATGAAGAACTTGGCAATACTTTTGCTAAAGATCTAGACGAAGACTTTGCTGACAACTTTGATGACGAAGATGATGACGAATATAGCGAGTCTGTAGATGATGATGACGACTTTGACGAAACAGACGATGTCGACTTCGATGACGAAGATGATGAGGATGAAGACTTCAATCAAGATGATGACGATGATGACGACCCCCTATCCCGTAAGAGATAATTAAATATTATAATTAAATGACATAGTGAATATATTTTCATTATGTCATTTTTTTCTGTCTATAACCATATCAGTTATATCCAAATTATTTGGCACTTAATTTTGGAGTGAGAGAATGTGGGGATATATAATATAATTGCCACCAAGACAGCAAAGGGAGATAAATCATGTCTACAACTCTGACATCAGCCAAGAATAGCCCACGGATTGATAATGGCGTTATTTATTGGCACGAAGGAGATACTTTTGCGTTGCAGTTGGATATTACTCTTAGTGACGGAACTAATAACATAACTCTAACAGATGGTAAAACAATATTGGTTAACATTTATCACCAAGACATATTGGTACACCAATTTCAGTTCACGTCCTTCCCCAATAATAACCAAGTAGTACTTAACTTCAACGAGACAGTAACTAGAAAATTCCCTAAAGGTAAGTACAATTATAACATTGTATATATTGGCAACGATATAACAACAATTGTTGCTAACAACTTAATGGAGGTAGAAGACTAGAAATGGCAAACGAAATCAATAACACAGTATCCCCAACTATAAGTGCAACCGTTAGTTCTACAATTATTAATTGTATCCCCAAAACTATTGCAGATCATATTGCTAACACTAGCAATCCCCATAATGTTACATGTTCCCAAATAGGTGCTATGCCATATGACGCAAATATTGTATCAGATGCCAACTACACACATACTGATAACAATTTCAACAACACATACAAGGGTTCATTGGACTCACTGTCTACAACTTATGCAACTAACACTGCCCTAAGCGAATTGCAAACCCAAGTTAACTCAATGCAATCTAATGTATCTAGTATCACATCCATAGGCAGTAGCAATTCTAGCAACCTATCCACTATCCAAAGTGATGTAAGTGGCATTAAAACCAAAATTAGTAGTATTGAAAACAGCATAACCTCTGTATCTACGACATCTAGTAGTAATGCTGGCAAAATCACTACAATAGAAAATTCTATAGTCGAGCTGACTAATAGTATCAATAGTAACACAACCAACATTAGTAGTCTATCTAGTGGCAAAGTAGATAAGGTGGATGGCAAAGGGCTATCCACTGAGGACTTTACAACCGAACTAAAAACAAAATTAGTCGGACTTAACGCTAGCGGAACATCTGGTGGTGGTGGGATAACTATTGTACAAAAGAATTATCTATATAATCAGCAATTTAATATCAATCAGCGTAGCAAATCTTCATACCCTGTAGGAACAGCAAAATCATATTGTCTAGATAGATGGCAGAAAGATCCAGATGTTGTAGTAACATACGCAAGTAAGCAAAATATTGCCACAGTCAGCAACATGAGTACCACAACTATGGAAGGCATATGTCAATTTATTTTTGATCATTCCAACCTACTAGGCAAGCAAGTTACTTTTTGCTTAAAAACATCAACTGGCACATATACCCTAACCAGTGATGCACTGCCGACCGATCCAGAAACTACTAGTCAAAATACAATATTAAAGACGGTAAGCACTGACTTTGGTGCATTGCAGTTGGAATTTGCAACCAAGCACTTCTGCATAAAAATATTACTTAACCCCGCAACTAGCGAAACAGAATATACGACTATTACACCAAAGAGTGCAAAATTGGAAGAAGGCACAGTATATACGGGATTGACACTTAATACTAGGGTAATTGATAGTGACGAATGCAGACATTTCTATCAGAAACTATCTTGTCGTTCGGCATACGCAACTGGATTTATTGGCTATTACCCTACTAAGACTGAATACAATTTGATTTTTCCTCTGAATACCAACTTATATATGACATCTCTTACATTCGTCAAAGACTCTACAAGCAATAATCCAAAGATATACAAACTGAATGGCAAAACACTTACTTTGACAGACTATCGAACCTTTACTGCAAAGTATAAGGATGCCGATCGTACATTCCTACACATGTATATTGATTATGCTGTTGATAACACTGAAATGTTGGGCGATAGTGCAAAAAAATTGGAGTTTTGCTTTGGACAACTGCCTGGATTTGCTGTAGATGCGGAAATAACATCATAATAAAAAAATTTAAGCAAAATCATATAATAGCATTATTTGATAAGTAACAAAAAAATAAAAAATTAAATAGCAAAAAAAAACTAGTCGACATTGATTATGCATAGATCAACGATCGACTAGTTTTTTTTTACAAATGTTTTTAACCAAACAATCCTTTGACAAAATCCAACAAAGGAAGTAATTTGTCAATAAAATAATATCCCACTGCCATGCCTACTGTTGCTATAAAACTAATAATCAAAGTAACTCTACCCATTTTGCGTGGTTTAACAAAAATAAGTTGGCATATTGCAAATATTATTGACAATAACCCTGCGCCAAGTGCACCCAAAATCACATACATTTGGTTGTTGGTTACATTAAGGAATCTATTGATGTATTCAAATACAATATTAGGGTTGGCAATATCTTTCAGCAAATACATCTGGGCAACGACTACGCCTGTCGCAAGAACTGCAAGCGAAATAAATATTATTGACATTACGCCAGCAAACTTATTGTATTTCTCTTTATCTTTTTTCTTTTTCTTAGTATCATCTTGCTCTGCTACTGGATTGTCGTTATTAGCATTCAGCCCAATAACATCTTTGTCATCAATAACTATAGGTTTAGTATCGGTTGCCTTATTCTCGCCTGACTCACCCAGATTGGTGTATGGTACATCCTCTGCCTTAACACTTGCGTACTCATCCTCTTTTGGCACTTCAATCTTCTCTGGAGTTATTGCACCCAGTGCTACACCACTAGGTTCTTCCTGTGGTTTCTCCTCTGCTTTTTGCTCTTCGGTAGCCACACTGGATGTATCTTCCGCCAAATTATCCTTAGGTTCTTCCACAGTTGGCTTAATAAGGTCATCTGCAGTGTTATCCACTGCGGTGTTATCTGTCGTATTATTGTCATCTTGGATGTCAGACTCCTTAATATAGCCCAAGTTAACATCGGTGTCTAGATTAATCTCATCAGATGTATCCTCGTTCTCGAATTCTGGAACGAAAAATCCATCATCTTGATCATCATTTTGCTCGGCACTTTCGCCCTGAATATCAGATTCAACTTCGGCACTTGTATCAACGGTAGTTTTATCTTCTGGCTCGTTATCTTTGGGTAATTCAAATGTTTCTGGACTCTCTTCTGGGGCAACTTCAGCCACATCATCGCTAGCATTATCTTCTTCTGCAATTGTCGCATTTCCGCTAACAACCGTATTGTTTTGTTCCCAGTCCTCAGGGATAGCAAAATCATTGGCTCGTTCCTTCTCTTTAGCCGACTTTTCGTCCTCTTTAGCCTTCTCATAAAATGCGTTTAGGTCAAAATCTTCGGAAGAGTCATCCTCTTTGGCAAAAGTAATCTCCTTGGAGTACAGATCTGCAATCTCTTCGTCCTTGTTGGATACCTTATTAAATTTAGCAGGCTCTTCCTTGTCAACCATTTCTTCTCGTTTAGTCTTCAAAGCACTGGCAAGCGAAGAAATATTAGACATAGCACGTCTAAGTTCTGCATCTCTATCAACAATTGTACCACATACTCCACAGCGAGTACTATTCTTTGGGATCTCGCTACCACATACACTACATTTCATTACGCTTTTCTCACTTTTCGTTTAGCATACTTATACTTAGTATAAAGTATAACAAATATACAAACTACTTGTAAAACAAAAAGGTGCTATTTAATAATTTCAAAAAACACCAAACTGTTGTCATCTTTTTTTTATTTAGTCACGACAAATTTTATATAATATCGTGCAAATTTCATAGTCGCTTGCCCCTATTGTTTTACCCTTTTAGGAGATTTCTTAAACAAAGCGACTATCACAGTTGTTGTGATACTAAATATGGCCAAGGTGCAGATATAAGTTACAAAATTAAATATATTTAACTTCGCAAAATCTATTTCCTCAAGCCAAAAATACCACTCAATCAACATTATTGTTAATGAAGAAATGTAAATATAAAACAACTGCAAATACATTTTGCCGGAATATAGGATACATGGCAAAATTGTTAAAACGATAGTTGTCCAAATGCTATAGTCTATTGACAGAAAAATATTATTTCGAACAAGCATCAAGTATGCACCCGCTATAACAAATTGCATTGCAGTAATTGCAAAAAAATTAAATAATGAAACTTGGCTAGCTAAAACCATCAAAGCTACGATAATTGAAGCAACAAAAGGGATGTTGATTACAATTCCCTCTCCTATCTTGCAATCACCAAAAAATAGGCTACTGATTAGCCCAAGGCAAATAGCAATTATTGCAAAATCAATTGTTTTGTTACGCAGTCCAAACACACATATATATACAATGCAAAGTGTTAAAAAAATAATACAAAAAGGCATTATTAGAAATCTCCTATTTGTATTATTATGTTTGAAAAATTTATAATTATGTATAGATTTATTTCAACTTGCCAGTGACATCCATGCCAGAATTAACATCATTCTTGAAATCTTCTAGAAAGTCAATGAAGTGTGTCAGATCCGCAAACTTACGATACACGCTAGCAAATCTAACATAAGCAACATCATCTAATATTTTTAATCTCTCCATAACCATTTCGCCCAACTGCTTAGAAGTGATCTCTTGGTCAAGATTGTTCTGGATATGTTTATATATATCGCTTACTACAATATCTATCTGCGCCATACTAATTGGTCTTTTCTCGCAAGCACGCAATATTCCCCTCTTTAATTTGTTAGAATCAAATGCTTGTCTTGTTCCATCACTCTTAACAACCAAAATAGGCATTGTCTCAATGGCCTCAAAAGTAGTAAATCTCTTGCCACACTCTAAGCATTCTCTACGCCGTCTTATTGAATTACTTTCGTCATTATTCCTGCTATCTAGAACCTTGCTCTCGGCTTTACCACAAAAAGGACATTTCATCTCTAGTACCCACTCCTTATAGATATATTAACAACTAGTAAGTAAATTGTAACAAAATTTGGCAATTTTGTAAATGTATATAGCCTATATTTTTAACAAAATGCTAATTGGTGAAAGCAAGATTGTATTAGGCTTAGTACTTTTTGCTAACTTAATTGCATATATTATATAAATGTCGAAATATGTTATTATATGGCGAAAAATGTTAAAAACAATCCTTTGAAAGGTGGCTTATGGAGATATCTTTCTGCGAACTGCGTGCCAAAGAAGTTGTAAATGTATTCAATGGCAAAAAATTAGGAAATATTATTGATATGATTATTGACACTAGATGTGCCAGAGTCTTGGGCATCGTTGTGCCTAATTGTGATGCAAAGTTTACTATATTTAAGTCCTCTTCTGATGTATTTATCCCATACAACAATATTGTTAAGATTGGCAAGGATGTTATACTGGTTGATCTTAGTCAGATAAGCACATTATCCAATAACAAAGGCAAATCGGATAATATAGCGACTATTTCTGCCTCAACTGAAGGCAAACAAGCAAATGATCAGACGGATAACTAAGACTATGCGGATAAGCAAAAAAAATATACAATCTATGCTACAATTTGACAATAAGTCAAATTGCAGAGTTGCTAACATAAGTTAGCAACCGCCTTAGCTTAAGGCGACATAGATTGTATATTTTTTTTGCTAATTATTTTTAGTCACAAGCAGTCCACTAGGATTGATTGCAAAATTGATATTCCAGTAACTTATGCCTAGCAAATTATACTTTTCTACAATGTTTAATTTTGCAAGCAAGCTTCTTACATCTTCAAACCACACAATATGTTTTGCACCATTATTATAGTATGTGAAATATGGCGATTGTGCCTTGCTATCAAACATTATAAAACTGCCTTTGTTTCGTGCTAAATTCAATGCTTGCATATTACTTAGATACATTGCAGGAGTGCCACTAACATAAGGCAATGTCCAATCATATGCATAGTTGGATACACCCAGCAAAATCTTATCACTAGGGATATCGGTCACCGCATAAGAGATTACATTCTCTATCCTATTGGCAGGAGATATTGCCTGTGGTTCTCCATACAAGTATCCCCACTCGTATGTCATAATTATCACAATATCAGCAATCTCGCCTATCGTCTTATAGTCATGCGCTTCGTACAATAGCCCTACTTGATTAGCACTCTCCTTAGGTGCAACTGCAACCGCCAATATATAACCGTTCTGTTTCAAGACTGTGCTTAACATTCTTAGGAAATTGATATAATTGTCTTTATCTTCAGGATATAAATATTCGAAATCTACATTTAGTCCATAATATCCTTTTTCGTTCATTACGCTAATTACATTTTGGATAAAATTAGCAGTGCTAGTGGGATTGGTAAATAGCTGATGTGCAGTTTCGCTACTAAAGCCATTGCTATTGATATTTGTAACCACCATTAACGGTTTTATACCCCTATTTAGTGCAATATCTATATATCTTTCGTCCATAACCTCTCTAAGCGACCCGTCAGGCATAACTTCGTAACTAAATATACTTAAATAATCTAGATATGGCAATGCCGAATTAAGACTTTCCGTACTTATGCCTGGCAACATATAAGCATTGACTACAACATCTCTTGGACTAATGGCATTGTATGGGATATTGATTATCTGATTGGGATATATTATTGTACCTGTGATATCTGGATTGACGGCCAAGATATCGTCTATTGTAACACCATATCTCCTGGCAATACGATATAAGCTATCCCCCCTTGCGACCGAATACCTAATGTAATCTTGCGGGATGACAATTGCTTGCCCCACCACCAATGTTTCGTTGGAATCAATATTATTTAGTTTTGCAATATCATCTACCGATACATTATAACTTTTTGCAATATTGTACAAAGTATCACCACGTTCAATCTCGTAAATAAACATATACACTCCTTTAACAATTAAAAATCTATATAGTGTATATGCAAAAAAAATCAATGGAGTTACTAATAATTAGCAAACTTCCATTGATATTATTACTCTTCGGTCAACTGATCCAATACTTTGACAAAATAATCTGGCATAGGTGCAGTAAACTGCATAATCTCGCCCGTTGTAGGATGAGTAAGAACTAACTTGTATGCATGCAACAATTGTCCATTTAGTTTGAACTTACACGGATTGGAGTTATACAGTGGATCGCCCACGATTGGGTGATGCATGTAAGCGGAGTGAACTCTTATCTGATGAGTTCTGCCTGTCTTTAGTTCGAAATCAACAAGAGTGTATCCTTGATAATATTTTCTAACATGATATATTGTGTCCGCAATCTTGCCCCTATCTGCACTAACTACAGCCATTTTTAGCCTATTTCTAGGATCTCTTCCTATATTGGTTACTATCTCGCCACTATCATCCTTAAGATGTCCCTGAAGTAGAGCAACATAATATCTCTTACATGTTTTTTCTGCAATCTGCTTGGCTAAAGATGTGTGTGCTTTGTCATTCTTAGCCACAACAAGCAATCCGCTAGTGTCCTTATCAATACGATGGACTATTCCCGGTCTAACATCGCCATTGACATCACTAAGTGTATTGATAGAATATAGCAATGCATTAACTAGTGTACCCTCTCTATTGCCTACTGCTGGATGAACAACCATGCCTTGTGCCTTGTTAACAACAACAATGTCGTCATCTTGATACACTATATCTATTGGCAAATTTTCAGCTCTAGCATGTATTGTCTTGTTGTCGACCAATTCTACACTTACACTATCGCCATCCTTTAACATATACCCTGCTTTAACTTTAGCACCATTGACAGTAATCTTGCCATCATCAATCGCTTGCTTGATCTGAGATCTTGTAAAGTCAGTATTCTTGGATGCAACAAAAACATCTAGCCTAGTTTTTGCTTCCTCTTTTATCTCATAGTTACTCAACATTATTATCTTGTTCCTTTCTCTTCTTATGTTCAACAATAATCATATTGATCACAAATAGTACAACACCAACGCAAATACAAATATCCGCTATATTACATACAAAATCAAACATCGAAAACTTAATAAAATCACGCACATAATACAAAAATGCTCTATCAATAAGGTTGCCGATAGCACCTGAAACAACTAGTGAAAAAGCAAATGAATATAAAGTAGTCTCCTTCTTAACATACAAGACATCAAAAACAATTATTGCAACCACAAACACTGCACTAATCACCGCCAACCAGATTGTTCCGTTGCTAAAACTTCCAAATGCAGCACCAGTATTCTCCAAATAAGTAAACTCAATCAACCCAAAAAGTATAGTAAATTCCTTATTGCCTATAGTAAAAAACCTAGCAAAAAACACCTTGGATAACATATCCAAAAGTAAAAATGCCACTATTATTATTAATTTAATTAGTACTTTCTTATCTTTAACAAATTTCTTGAAATCCATATAGATATTGTATCACATGTGTTGCTTTAATTAAAAGTTATTTTTAATAATAATTATATACAGAATAAATATATTCGCACAAAGTATATTTCATTTTGTTATCAACATCCGAGTTAGTCAATAAGTCATTGACCAATTTTTCCAATATATTGCATGCTTTGACCGATTGTTCAAGCAGATGTGTTACATCATCGTTTGGCTTTATTTTCAGTATATTTTCCAGTCTAACATTGTATGCCAAGAGATCGCCTTTGTAAGAATTGATCGTGCTAGCAGATGAAATGGCGCTTACATTGTCCAATTGCAGAGATATTGTCATATTGTATAATTTGTCAACAAGTCCAAAAATATAATTGGTGCAATCAACAACCGCCTTTTTCTCTTGCTCGGTGTACTCTGGCAAATTATATCTAATGGTTGGCAATCGCAAAACTTCTATGCTTAGATCAAAGTTGCTATTTTGATTGCTTGCAATAACACTCTTAGCCATGTCCTCTGTCGGATAAATGAGTGCAAGCAAGTATGATAGGTTGTCTTCCGACCAAATATACCCGCTAGAACCTACCGCTACAGCACTTGGATATGCCTGCTCTAGTGATACAACATCAGCACTCTTCAATACACTTACAGCATACACACTTCCGCCAACAATACTAACATCATAACTAGACTGCTTGATCCTGGGGATAACATATTTAATTGTAAGAAAAATGACCAACCCTATACTTACTATAGCAATTAACCAACGTGCAATTTTGCCACCGCCTCTGGATTTCTTTATCTCAAAGACACTATTATAATCTCTTACTGCTTCATTTCTCATATAATCTCGCTAATATATTCATTACCCTTAAATAACAATTGTCACAAATGTAGTCGAATAGCGTAATAAATCATCTCATACAATATATATGCTAATACATATTGTTTTAAAACTTTTGGCACTAAAATTTGCTTTTGGACAATATACATACTTATAATCATAAGCGTAAATCGAGGTTATTGTCCATATACATCATAACAAAACAGATAAATATTGTTAATACTGTGACAAATAAGGCAATAATACAAAAAAATATAAACAAAAAAAAGGAGAAAATATGAAAATTAAACCACTATATGACAGAGTAGTACTAAAAACTGTATGTGAGAAAAAAAGTGAAAAAGCAAGTTCTATAATCTTGCCCGAAAATGATAATTGCAAGTCCGAAATATCCGTTGTGCAGGAATTGGGCACAGGCGGAACAATAGACGGAAACAAAATTGAATGGCTAGTTAAAGTGGGCGACAGAGTTATATATAACAAATATTCTGCTCACGAATTTACTATAGACGGCGAAACTTTTACTATTATTAGCCAAAATGATATTTTAGCAATAATCAACAAGGAGGCAAAATAGTATGGCAAAAGAAATAAAATATGGATTTAATGCAATAAAAAGCTTAGAGGCAGGAGTTAACAAATTGGCATATGCTGTCAAACTAACACTGGGTCCTAAGGGAAGAAATGTTGCACTTGATCGGAGAATGGCAACACCACTAGTAACCAATGACGGTGTAACTATTGCTAAAGAAATCGAACTAAGTGACCCCTTTGAAAATGTTGGTGCTAATATAATCAAGGAAGCCAGTGTTAAGACTAACGACACTGCTGGAGATGGAACAACAACAGCATGCGTACTTGCCCAGAGTATTGTAAATAACGGAGTAAAAAACTATTCTGCTGGGGCTAATCAAATACTACTCAAGAAAGGCATAAACCTAGCAATAAAGGCAATAACAGACTATTTGCATAATATCTCTACACCTATCAAGACACCTAACGATCTATACAACATTGCAACCATAAGTGCAGAGAGTGAAGAGATAGGATCAATAATATGTGAGGCTTTCGAAAATGTCGGCAGAGACGGAAGTATAAATGTAATTGACGGCAAAACGCTAAAGACCACCCTATCTATTGTTAAAGGGTTAGAATTTGATCGTGGATACATATCACCATATATGATCAACGATCCAGAGAAACTAACCTGCAATTATGACAACTGTTACATACTAATCAATGACGGAAAGATATCTAACATACAAGATATATTTAAGATATTGGAAGAAATAAGCAACATGCACGCTAGTCTACTAATAATTGCCGATGATTATGACACTGAAGTGATTAACACCCTTGTTCTTAACCGCTTGCGAGGCAACCTAAATGTAGTTGCGGTCAAAGCACCTCTGTATGAGGAAAAACGCAAAAGCATGTTAACAGATATTGCGATACTTACTGGTGGCAAAGTTATGTCTAAGCAATTAGGCAATGACTTAAGCCAATGCTCGATAGCAGACTTAGGCAGAGCCGAAAGCGTCAAAATTAGCAAAGATACCACCCTAATTACAAAGGGATTGGGCGAACAAAGCAAAATAGATAAGCGAGTAAGTGAAATCAAGGCACAGATAGCGGAGTGTGATAATAACTTTGATAAAGAAATGCTTAGTACACGACTAGCAAAACTAGTTGGTGGAGTTGCAGTGATATCTGTAGGATGTGCAACAGAGGTAGAAACTCAAGAATTGAAATTGAGGATAGAAGATGCAATAAGTGCAACCAAAAGCGCCCTAGAAGAAGGCATTGTTGCCGGTGGAGGTATTGCACTACTCAATGCAAGAAAATGCCTTGACGAACTAATTATAACAACACAAGGCGATGTAAAAACTGGTGTGGAAATAGTAAGAAATGCACTGATCGAACCCATCAAGACCATACTCAATAACGCAGGACTAGAGAGCAGTGTTATTATAGACAAGATCTTGCATGAGAGCCATGATAATATTAACTATGGTTACAATGCTAGCAACGACTGCTATGAAGACTTTATTCAATCAGGCATTATCGATCCAACAAAAGTCACTAGATGTGCGATACAAAATGCAGGCAGTGTGGCATCAACTCTGCTTACGACCGAATGTATTGTGTGTGATATCGAAGACAAAAAATAAATTGTCTTATCGATATATCCTTGCCATCTTAGTCGTGCATTGCGCATTAAATAATTAATTTTAACCATGTACAATATTTTTAATTTAATATTTTTATTACAAAACCAAATACCCTTCCTTTTTAAAAAAAAATATAAACATTTTCCTTTTTTCCTAATTAAAAATATATAATTATTATGATGGCAAGGGCAAAAAAATGAACCACTGAAATAGTGGTTCATTTTTCATTTAATCTATGTTATTTTTCTTCTTTCTTAGATGTTTTCTTAGCCTTAGGCTCTTCTTCTGCCTTATTATCAGCCTCAACTTTCTCTAATTTAACATCCTCAGCCTTAGGCTCTTCTTCTTGGATCTCAGGAACTGCTTGTGCTTTTGCTCTGCTCTTACGCTCGTGATACTCTAGAACTTCCTCAAAGAAGTTGTAGTTACACATGCTTAGCAATTCTGTAATGTACACAAATAGTGCAACAAATGCAATATGAAGAACAACCATAGCAATGACCATAAGATATGTGATCTCAATCTTAGCAATGTATACTAGGCCAACTGCAAATAGTGCAAATAGGAAGAAGTATACAATATAGAAGATTGCCTTGTACGCAAACATATTTGCTTTCTGTCTTCTCATTCTCTTCTCAGATACACTCAATGCGTCTAGGAAGTTATCGTAATTGTGATGTTCTACAAAGTAGAATACCATGCTAAATGCACCAATCGCAAGGAATAGTGGAACGATAAACAAAATAGTTGCAAAGATGTAAATAAATGCAAGAACTACACCCAAGAATAGGTAAGACAATGCATATTTGCCACCAAAACCACTAAATAGTAGCTTGTAACTAGGCTTCTCCTCGCTAGTTGCCAATGCTCTCATGTATCTGATATGACCTACCTGCATATTGCCGAATAATACAAGAGCAATAACAGCGATAATACCAAACAAAGCATGAACATATTGTGACAACCAAGCAGCACTAATCAAAATAATTGCGAATGGCAAAACTGAAATCAATGTTGCAAGGAATGCTGAACCACATTTGCCCTTAAAACTTGCCTTAGTATTAGCAAAAAACTCTTTTAAATTTTTACTATTTTTCATTTTTTTCTCCTTTTATATTTAACAAACATAAGATAAGTACTTGTCCTAGTTCATTATTGTTAATGTTATTATATCATGTTTGTATCAATTAATCAAATATAATTTTGTATCAAAAATATTTGTAATATAAAAAATAGAGTAGAAAATATTTTCTACTCATATTTTTTTGTAGATCTCTATACTATCTGCCATTAACTATAATTCCGCTCTGAACTATCATCTGTCGTCCAGTGTGATCGGATATAGATATCACCATAGTTGTGTCGGCAAAGTGGTTAGCAAATGCACCTGTTGCATCAAATATAACAGAATTAAATCTAACTTCTATCTGATTGCCACTGATAGTGTTGCCGTCCTTATCCTTCTCAACAAATGTCACTGTACAAGTGTTAGTTTCTTCAATAACCTTGTACTCCACTGCATACAAGCCACCTTGATAAGTAACATTAGTATTATTCTGGACAAATACTAAATAATTGGTCAGCCAAGTAGCAACATCACTGCCTGCAACATCTATTCCTGTAGTCTTGAACATATCAGAGTTGACTACAACCCCTACACCGCTCCATGCTGTCTGAAGACTAGGAACGATATTGATAGTTACTGCTATTCCGCCAATTGTATCACTGGCATTGCTTGTATAAGCGTTGATATCTACCTTACGAGCAACATTGCCACTTGTGCCAGTAGTCATAATCTTGTATTGGAAGATATATATTTCAAAACTAGTCGAAAGCATATTGTTATAATAGTCTCTCAAAGATAGTTGCTGATTGCCAATAAGCGTACCATACTTGACGCCATTGATCATAATATCTTGATCTTGATCACTTGTGTCGATAACCTTGGTGGTTGTTCCAGAAGTCTGATCTAACTGATCAGCTACAACACCATAACGCAAAATCTCTGTACCATTATTGATTGCCTGTTGTGGCAAAACAACGTCTGTAGTTAGACTGCTATTAGTTTCGTAGACAAGTTCCAGACTAGCATACTGCAATGACAAATAATCGGGCATATTGTATATACCATTAGCACTTAGGTCTAGAGAGATTGTCTCATACTTCTTAGTTTCATAATCATAACCATAAGTTTTGCCAGTCTTATCATTGTAGATAACATATCCTGCGATAGGCACTAAGAGTTCAACTGAATTAGTTGTTCTGCTATTGGATATTCCCAAAAATCCGTTGTCAATAGAATAACTAATAGGAAGAATAATTGATTTGTCAATAGCCTTTACACTAAGTTTGCCATCTGTGATATTGATCATAGAAGTACTGCCATATACTATATCACCCAGCTGGTTTCGGTTGCCATTGGTATCAACAAATTGCTTTCTTGTAATATAAGACTTGTTATTAAATGCAAATTGATAATTGTAATTATCCATAATCTCAAACTTATCAAATTTACCAAACACAAAATTGCTATCAGCTGTGTATTCCAATACATCGGTTGCACTATTCTTGGTTAATACTTGTGTGCTTATTATATCAAATAGATTAGCACCATTCTCCAACAACTCCAGAATATTAGATGATTGTTGATATTGATAATAAGTATTGTTAGATATCAATTTGTTTGATTTTACAACCTTAACGATAGGCTGAATAGTTACCTGATAATTCATATTAGCAACATCTTCAACCGGGCTGAAATTATAGCCACTATCACTTATGTCTAATCTGAAATTAATAACTAGAGTTGTAAATATATCACTATGGATATGCAACTTTTGACCTTTATGTTTTTTATTAACATCAACAAAAACATCAACAAATTTAAACAATTTTTCTTTTTCATTATTGGCAATAACTGTATCCTTACTTAACGACTGAGTGTTGCCATTTAGATCAATATAAGAAGCACTTGTGCATTCAATGCCATAATTAGTTTTGCCATTAATACTAAATAGTTTTGACAAGTCATAGATTATATAATTGCCGTCTATCTCAAATGATGTTGCGGGCTCTAATTCGGTGTTGTTATTAGCAATTGTAATCTTTTTGTTTGCTGTATTGTATATCACATTGGCATTGTTAACATAATTGTAGAATTTTGAATTGCTTGTTAATGTAATAGTCTTAGTTACACTCGGTTCTATTGTTAATTCTATTGTCAGTTTTTTGCCTGCCAATTCAGAAATAACTGTTACTGTTCTTTGCTCAAAGCAATCATATACAAACAACTTATTACTGGTACCTACCATTATATCAGTCTTAACTTCATTTAGCTTAAAGTATGCATAGTTGTGTTCTTTGATTGTAAATTTGATTTTTGAGTTTAGTTCTGTTTCTTTGTTGCTATTATAATAAGCTTTGAACTTATCACTGAAATCAAATTCTCTTGTACCACCTTGTATAGTATATCTAGCAAGATTAGGATTGCCAGTAACTGGGTCTTTTAATACAAATGTTGGACTTTGAAACTTAGCATCTGTAGTAAAGTAATAATCAAAGATCTTAGAATTGTCACCATTAAAGGTTAATTTCACCTTAAATAGTATTCCATAATGACCTTGTTGATCCGCAAGTGGTAGATTTCCGCTTTCGTCTAGTTTTACACGATATCCGTCTTCAATCTCCATCCCATTAGTAAAGTACTTAGCATAATCAGTTATGATTGTCGCTATCAAAATATCGGTAGTATTGTTCTCATCTGTTTTGATATACCTTAGTTCAACAACACCATCTTTGGAATTGGTTATATATCTATATTCTTTCTCTAACCTAGATGCATTCAATGATGTTGCAAATTGATCATTAGAGAACAAGCACAACTCTTCATTGCCATCTTTGTTATAATATCTTATTTGATAATTATCTTCTTCAAGCTTATACATTGCAGTTACATCAACATATACATTGGCCTCTGCACATGAAGTATGCTCTGTTGTAAATGAAACATTGGATAGATTGTATATTTCATTGTAAGTTTTTGCTGTTGGATTAACATTACCTGCCATTCTAGTTTTCAACTCGGTATACAATGTGTCAATATTTTTCCAATCTCCATCATAGGCAAAAATGTATCTACATATCATTTCGTCAATATAATTGCTAGAAACCATCGAAATATCTAAATTAGCATTGTCGGCTACAAATTTGAATACATTGCTATCTACTTCCAATCCGCTAGTAATATTGGTTGAGAAATTTTTATACAAACTTTTTGTAAATTTGCTTGATTCTGAAAAGTCACATAGATACAACATCTTGTATTTGCCAAATAGCGGAGTCCCGGCTGTCACCCATAACCTATCATCATTTGAGTTAATTTTGCCTATGTAGTCGAAATTGTTAATGACTTCTGTATCTTCATCTTTTACATCACTTACATACAATTCACCATCAACATTGTACATTTTGCCATAACCAGTTATTGCAATATCGTTAACCTCTAGTCTTACTGCATCGTTAGGCATATACAGACTGTTAGCTAATTCCGAATTGCTTGCAATAATATATGGGACTTGGTCGCCCTGTGGGATAGTCTCTGCTACAAGTGTAATGATTATTGGATGATATACTGTATTGTTATATTGTTCGCCATCCAACTTGTCTTTGTTAACACTAGTTACCTTAACACAATCGGTTAATGTAGTGTTGTTAAGTCTAATCTCGAAATTGAACCCTGTAAGCGAAGAATATTGTATAGCATCGTTAAGTGCTAGCAGACTATTAGTAAGTTTCTCATGCATGCCATCTGCAGTTAAATTATCTAAGTCTTTGATATCATAAGGTAGCACTGTCAATTTGTTGTATGTCTGACCCTTTAACAGTTTCAAAGCTCCAAAAATGTTAAGATTGTCATTACGTTGAATTAACGATTTTGCTGTATATTTAGTATCTTTTCCATTGTTTGTGATAGTTATATCACTCTCAATCTGTGTGTAATAATACAATTTCTCCAACACACTTTTTACCTTGAACATATTATTGCTTTGGATAGTTATATCATTTAGAGCAATATAGTTAACAATTGTTGCCTCGCTACCATTAACATTGATTTTGTCAAAAACTATACCATCTGTATTGGTTGCATTATATTCATTAAGCGAAGAATTATACTCTTTGTAAGCTGGTTTGTTGTTATTAGCATCCCCTTCGACTACATGACCTCCATCCTTACCAAGATATAGCCTTACACCCTCTCTATTGATTGGGTTATCATCCTTATCTGTCAAGACATAACAACCGAACAAAACAATATCGTTAGTACTTGCATTGACTGCGTCAATAGTGTATACCCGTCTGGTTAACTCTCTAGAATTGATCTGTGCAATATCCTCATAAAATAGTTCGTATGCATATACAACATTTGTGTTCTGTGTTTGTGTCACAAAAGATGTACTCATTTTGCCTTCATTGATAATTGATTGCAGTATCTTACCATCTAAGTTAGTAAAAGTACATATTCTATCAGGTTTGATATCCAATACACTGTATAATTTCTTGGCTTCTTCAGTGCTAAAACTAGACTTTGTCATAACAGAATTGTTGCCATAATTGGCAATAGAACCATTGTCGTTGCCACTACCTAGATAAGCAAACACCTTGAAGTTTCGGAAAGTAACATTGGAGTAGTTGCCGTAGGTAGAAACTGACTTAGTATTAGGTGTATAACCTTTTCCCATTAGTTCGCTCTTAATAGTCTCGTCATTGCTAACATATATTGTGTTAGAACTATCTTGATCTACACCGAAATTGATATTATTGTTCTTTGCTAAACCATCTTCACTAGTATCGCTATCTTCACTGATTTTGACTTTAACAAAGTCGTAGAATGTCTTGTGTCCATCTTCGTCATCTACACCCAGAGTAAACATCAAATATATCTGGAACTCTCCTGACTTGCTAGGGACTAATTTCTCAAAAGTCCAAGTATAGTTGCCATTAATCTTCTGATCAGATTTAGTAACTGTTAGATACTGATTATTTGTACCAAACTTGCCCTTGTAGTCATCTTTAGTTTTGTAGTTTTCAATGTCTGCCTTGTAATTATAATCTGTATTAGCATTTACAACAAAATTTTTGTCTACAATTTTGCTTTTGCCAGAGTTATCAAATACTAGCACATCAATTGTAATTTGGTTAATAAGATCTAATTTTGCTTCGTTACTTATTGCACCACCACCGCTTAAGTTAGTGCCTTGGATATTAATGCCAAACTTGCTTGCAATATAATTAGCACCCGTTGATGCATTCTCTACATAATATGTTTCGGTTCTATCAAGTTCTCCTGTCATAGAGTCTCTTTTTACTAGACTTAGATCAACCTCGGAGCCTGTTACTGTAAAACTACGAACCTTAACATCGGAGATATAGAACTCGATAGAAGTACTTGCAAACACGTAGTCTAGGCTAGTCTTAATCTTCTTAAGAATTTCACTATCTGTAGATGACAACATAACATGCCCATTGGTTGAGTTATCGTCAAAGAATTTAAGAGCAGTAGAGTTACCCTTAGCAAAATAATCCTTGTAATATTTATCTAGAAATTCATTATATCTAACAAGTAAACCACTAATATCTGACTCTGATAGACTGATATTGCCAAGAACATACTCTTCTAATTGGCTAAATCCATTGCTCTTATATTCGCTTTGGATCTCATAAGATCTGTGCACCTTAGATATAACCTTCAAGACATTCTCATTGGTTCGGTCTGGATAAAAAGTTAACTTATACCAATCCTTAGTCTTATCATAAGTACAACTAACAACCTTAAGTGCTGTATCGTCTATTGTAAGAGGAACAATAACGCCGTTCTCTTCGTAATAGAAATATGTCTCCTTATTCTCAGTCCTAGACCACTGGTTGATATCAAATATATTAGACTTATTGCTACGAAGGTAGAAATCGGTGCTTGCTTGGTTCTTAGCAATAATACGTTGGTTAAGAGAAGAAGAACTGGATATGTATCTTAGGTCGGACGCAAAAAATAAATCATTGTTCTCAACTGGCACATCTACTGTCAATTGCAACTTACATGGACTAATAAGATTGCTTTCGCTATTCTTATCCGCACTAACGAACTCGATAGTTACATTGCCACCTATATTTCTGCCTGTTAGAGTCTTACGCAATTTGATAGTAAATTCCTGCCCGCCAGTCACAGTGCTAGGGATATCAATAATATTGGTGTCACCACTAACAATCGTCTTCAATTTAGTCTCGGTTGCATCGGTCGGCAAATAATTGATAGTGACATTGACATCATTCTCAACAATCAACTTCCGCTCAGTCTCTGTCTCGCTATCAAAGAACACGTTGGTCATGCCAATCTTGGTCTGATTAAATCCACCGATGATCGCATACACGCCTACTGCTAGTCCCATTACACCTACCAGTACACCCAATACTATTCCAAATATTTTTAAGAACCTCTTAAACATATTTTTCTCTCCCATTGTTTTCATTCTAGATAAATACAAAATAATTACTTAATTGTCTATACTTTAGCCTAAGTCGCACAAACAAAAATATCTACACATAGTATTTGTGTATATATTATTTTTATTTATTATATATAATAGTGTCTTTTTTTGTCAAACAAATAGTGTGCAAACAAAAAATAAGCAAAAGGCTTATCACCTCTTGCTTAATTCTTCTCAAACTTAGTCTGCAACTTCTTAAATTCCACCATATCTAGGTCACGGATATTAAGTAATCTATTGCATATATTTAGTTGTTCATATTTTCCAAAACCTAATTTGGAAAAAGGAAGTAACTCCCACTTAATAACATTGGGATAAGTGTCCACAATCGCCTTATATTCCTGCAACTTGCTAGCACTATCATTGATATCTGGCACAACCACTGTACGTATCCATACAGGTACATTGCAATCTTTCAAAAAGTCCAAAAATTTAAGCGTTTTTGACATATCACAACATGCGTATTTTCTGTAGTCTTCTGCATTGGAAAACTTAAGGTCACATATAACAAAATCCAGTTTCTGAAGCAATTGCTTAACTGCATCATTTAACTCAACATTGCCACTAGTCTCTATACAAGACTTAACGCCAATCTTAAGAAACTTAACCACACAGTCTAGTACAAAATCTGCTTGCAAAAGTGGCTCTCCTCCACTAAAAGTTATGCCACCTGTTTTGCCATAATAAGTAGTGTAATTGCGACATTTGTTAACAACTTCGTCACTAGTCATAGGGATATACTTGGTCTTATCCCAAGTGTCTGGATTGTGACAATAGGCACACCTAAGGTCACAACCTTGCATAAATACAACACTTCGGATACCAAAGCCATCTAGTGTGGAATAAGTGTCAATACTGTGTACTCTACCCACCATACTACTAGAATTTCTCATGGAATGTCCTGTTGATTACTTCTTGTTGTTGTTCCTTAGTCAACTTATTGAAGTTAACCGCATAACCACTAACACGGATAGTAAGATTAGGATATTTCTTAGGGTTGTTCATAGCATCGATCAATGTCTCACGGTTAAGAACGTTAACGTTGATATGTTGTGCATTTCTAGCAAAGTAACCATCTAGTAAATGAGTTAAGTTAGTAACCTGCTCGTCCAACTTCTTGCCTAGAGCACTAGGGATGATACTAAATGTATTAGAAATACCATCACGGCAAGTATCATATTTCAATTTGCTTACACTATTTAGACTAGCAAGAGCACCAGAACGATCTCTGCCATGCATTGGGTTAGCGCCTGGAGCAAATGGCTCACCCTTCTTTCTTCCATCAGGAGTATCACCAGTCTTCTTACCATAAGATACGTTACTAGTAATGGTTAGAACAGATAGTGTTGGGGTTGCATTACGATAGCATTTGTTAGCCTTCAAGTTAGCATAGAAGTTCTCAACGATCCACTTAGCAATCTCATCAACTCTATCATCATCGTTACCATATTTAGGATAATCACCCTCGATATCGAAGTGAGTAATAAGACCTCTCTCGTCCTTACGAGCATATACCTTAGCGTACTTAATAGCACTCAAGCTATCAGTAAGAACGCTTAGACCGCAGATTCCAAATGCCATAAGTCTATCAACATTGGCATCATGAAGAGCCATCATCAATCTCTCATAAGCATATTTGTCATGCTCATAGTGGATGCAGTTAAGAGTATCAACATATAGTTTTGCAACAACCTTGCTGTACTTCTTGTATGCTTTGATAACTGTATCATAGTCTAGTAGACCTTCTTCAAATGGCTTAGAGATGCCATCAAATACTTGGTCACCCTTAACCTCATCTCTACCACCATTTAGAGCATAAAGCAACATCTTAGCAATATTACATCTTGCACCAAAGAACTGCATTTGTTTACCAATACGCATAGCAGATACGCAACATGCGATACCATAGTCGTCACCATATCTTTCTCTCATAAGGTCATCGTTCTCATATTGAATACTATCTGTATCAATAGAAACCTTAGCACAGAAGTCTTTGTAGTTCTGTGGCAAATATTTACTCCAAAGGATAGTAATATTTGGCTCTGGAGAAGACTTAAGATTATATAGAGTATTAAGAACACGATAAGATGTCTTAGTAACCATATGTCTACCATCAGTAGTCACACCCGCCTCTGACATTGTAACCCAAGTAGGATCACCAGCAAAGATCTCGTTGTATTCTGGAGTACGAAGGTGCCTAACCATACGCAATTTCATAACAAAGTCATCAATAATCTCTTGTGCCTCAACCTCAGTCAAGATACCAGCCTTGATATCTCTCTCGAAGTAGATATCTAGGAATGTAGAAATACGACCGATTGAGTTAGCAGCACCAGTCTGTTCCTTAACAGCACCTAGATATGCAAAGTATAGCCATTGAACTGCTTCTCTAGCATTAGTTGCTGGCTTAGAGATATCATAACCATATCTATTAGCCATTTGCTTTAAGCTCTGTAATCCTTCGATCTGCTTCTGAACATCTTCTAGAAGCATCATGTTCTCCTCAGTTGTGCCATTAGCGTACAAAGCCAATTTCTCTTCCTTCTTCTTAGCAATAAGGAAGTCAACACCATATAGAGCTACTCTACGATAGTCACCGATGATACGGCCACGACTGTATGCATCAGGAAGACCTGTAATGATACCGCAGTGTCTAGCTCTACGCATTAGTGGACTATAGATACGGAATACACCATCGTTATGTGTAGTACGATACTTAAATTGTGCCAAAACACTATTAGATAGCTTGTAGTTATAAGCTTTACATGCATTACGAACCATGTTAAGTCCAGAGAATGGGCTAACTAGTCTTACAAGAGGTTTCTCGCTCTGAAGACCAACGATGATTTCGTGCTTCTTATCAATATATCCAGCTGGATGCGAGTCGATAGATGCAGTACGATTAACATCAATACCTACAACACCTTTCTTTTGTTCTATCTTAAGTAGTTTTTCCAGTTTTGCAAGAATTTTCAAAGTTCTCTCGGTAGGACCTTGCAAAAAACTAGCATCACCGCTATATTGTGTAAAATTCTTTTCAATAAAATCACTTACATTAATTTCTTTTTTCCATTTTGTGCCTTTAAATTTATCCCAATCAGACATAATAATTTCTCCCTTAGTTAATTTGTAAAATAAAGAGCAAAAACAAATGTTTTGCTCATCAAAAGCAACTCTATATTAGGGGCTACTCTTATATTAAACATGTGCATTATAACACAACAAATATTGATTTGTAAATAGTATTTTGGCATTATTTCAAAAAAATATTTTTGTGTAATTTGCATAGATATTCTTTGTCATTTGGCTTGTAGTTTTGTCGTATTTTTTTAACCAATTAGCTTACATAATTTTGCCAAAAAATGAAGAAAAAGATTGATGCTAAAGATAAATAAAAAGTGAACCAGAAAGCAAATAAATAACTTTGCTAGAAAATTGGCTCACTTTTTTAATAACTTTTTCGATTTTGTTTCACAATTTCGTCACAAAAACTTTTTTACAAAAATACATTTTTTACTGAAAAACTAGATAACAAAATATCGAATAATTCTATACTACAAAAGTATACAGATAACTCCACCCTTGCCTTCGTTGACAATACGCTTCATGGTCTTGCACATCTTCTTCATTGCCTCTTGCGGAACGGAAACTAACTTATTGTGAAGTCCCTCGTTAACCAAGTGATTAAGGCTGGTGCCGAACATCTTGGTCTCCCATATACCTTCTGGATTGCTTTCAAATTGTCCAAGCATACTCTTAACCAACTCTTCCGACTGCTGTTCAGTTCCAACCAATGAATTAACCTCAGTGTCTAGATCTATCTGCATAATGTGTAGGCTAGGTGCACTGGCTCTAAGTTTGACACCATACTTACCACCCTGTTTGATTATCTCTGGAGTCTCTAGTGTCATTTCGTCCAAAGTAGGCTGAACAACTCCATATCCGTTAGTCTTAACCTGCTCTATTGCATCCTTGAACTTATCATATTGCTTCTTAGCAACAGACAATTGCTTGATGTAAGATACAAGATGATAATCGTCCACGATCTCCATGCCACACTGCTCGGATAATACCTTGTAAAATAGTTCTGGCTTAGGCTGAATATTGATAACAACTCTACCCTCGCCCAAAACAATATCTACACCATTGATAGGCTCTACATTTTCACTTTCGGCAAACATAGTTAAGTCGTTGGCAATCTGACCGATCTTATCGAAATTGGCGGTCTTATCCTTGACCTCTGTTACGATCTCTTGGATAATTGGCGACTCAAATGGCAATGCGCACATCCATTTAGGCATCTTGACAGATACTTCTGCCACAGGGAGATTTTGCAAAATCTCCGCAAAAATAGTGTTGATATCATCAAGTGTCATGTCTGCCACATTCATAGGTAGCACGCCTGTGCCATATTTGTCACTAAGTGCTTTGGCAAGCGATACAGTTTCTGGGCTATCTGGATGGGTAGAGTTAAGGATAACAACATAAGGTTTCTTGGTCATATTAAGTTCTGCAACAACCCTATCCTCTGCCTCTTGATAATCTTCTCTAGCAATGCCAGTAATACTGCCATCGGTTGTAACCATAATGCCAATAGTTGCGTGTTGAGTAATCACCTTCTCTGTTCCGATCTCGGCTGCTTTCTCAAAAGGCATGGGATCGTCACTCCAAGGTGTGTTAACCATACGAGGCTTATCATTCTCAACATGTCCCAATGCACCTTTGACCAAATATCCCACACAATCAATCATTCTGACCCTAAATGACACATTGCCGTCTAGATTGACAGTTACAGCCTCGTTGGGCAAAAATTTAGGCTGAGTTGTCATAATTGTTTTGCCATCACCTGACACAGGCATCTCGTCTATTGTACGCTCTAAGTTGTAAGTGTCGTTGATATTTGGTAGCACTAAAGTTTTCAAAAACTTAGAAATAAAGGTACTTTTGCCAGTTCTAACAGGGCCTACTACACCCAAATATATATCACCATTGGTTCTTAGAGCAATATCTTTGTATACATCATAATCCATTAATTGATTTTCTCCTTTCAAACATGTAGTTTACACTATTACTATTCGTGAGCATGCCAATATATGCTAAGTCGTTAGCAACTTTTGGGCGATATTTCCAAAAAAAACAGAGTAATCTGACTTTTGTTAGTCCAATTACTCTATCTAATGTAAAATCTAATTATAATGTATTATTGTAATATGCAAGTTAAATGATAATTAATATATACTCTAACACAGCATCGTTGTACAATCTGAGATATATTAAGTTATTTATACACTTTAGGAAACTATATCTTCTTGCGCAAGATGTCTCCTGCATGCAAGCCTGTAACGCCATCTAGTGTAAGAGTAAGGCGTTGCTGAACCTTAAGTGCATCTACAATCAACTCGCCATTATCATCTCTCATCTCACCTACTACAAAAGTCTTGTTGAAGTTGGATGTAGGAGACAATATCTCCAACTCGTCACCTACCTTAAATCTGTTACGTTGCTCTACTTCAACCTTATTGCCATCTTGGTCAGTAACAACCACTGCCATAAACTCGTGCGACTGGATAGGCATAGATGTTTCTAAGAACTCTTTGTCATCAGCATGGAAATAGAACCCTGTAGTAAATCTACGATGACTGGTCTTCTCCAACTCCTCATATAGTTCTACTGGGCACTCGTACTTCTCTGGATTGGCTAAATAAAGGTCTATTGCTCTACGATAAGCATTGGTTACGGTCGCTACATAGTATGGGCTCTTCATACGCCCTTCTATCTTGAAACTAGTGATGCCTGCACTAACAAGTTCTGCAATGTGTTTGATCAAGCACATGTCTTTGCTATTGAGGATATATGTGCCACGATTATCTTCTTGTATCTCATACTCATTGCCGTTAGGTCTGGACTTCTCCCTAATAGTGTACTCAAATCTGCAAGCCTGAACACATGCTCCTCTGTTACTATCTCTGCCACACATATAGTTGGATAACAGACATCTGCCGGAATAAGATATACACATTGCACCATGCACAAAGCACTCTATCTCGATATCTTTAGGAATATAATCTCTGATCTCTTTGATCTCTTCTATAGACAACTCCCTTGCTAGCACCAACCTCTTAGCACCCAACTTAACAAATTCCATAGCAGAATACTTATTGGTTATATTGCTCTGAGTGGATACATGCAGTTCTAGTCCTGGTGCGTACTCCTTAACAAATCGCATAATGCCAAGATCACTAACAATTACGCCATCTACACCTATTTCTTGCAAAAACTCCAAGTATTCCTTCAAACCTTCAAAGTCTGCATTGTGTGCCAAGATATTAACTGTAATGTAACACTTCTTGCCGTGAGAATGTACGAAATCAACACTCTCTTTCAACTCTTCGTTAGTAAAATTGGAACTCATTGCTCTAAGTCCAAATCTAGTTCCAGCAAAATAACAAGCATCTGCTCCAAAATATATCGCTGTCTTCAACTTCTCCATATTGCCTGCTGGGGCAAGTAATTCTATCATATTATATATTCTCCTTGTAATCAGATATTGCAAATCCATCGTCTATATCATACTCTATCACACTGCTAAATGGTGGTTGCGACACCCTTGCTAAATAATTCTGTAGACTAACAACGATCGTCTTGTGTCTATGCGGATATTTGTTAGATTTCACCATTCCAAAAAAGCCTATATTGTCCGCAAATATGCATGCATTGTTGTTAAGCAATTGCTCGATCTTGACTAGATATCTATAGTAGAACCCTTTAGGCCCATCCAAAAATACAAAATCAAACTTTTCGCCATCCGCAATCAATCTGTCTAACACCTCATAAGCATCGCCATTGATTGCTTTAACACTATTGAAATCCTTTAGTGTATCGCATGCCATATTGTATCTATCGGTGTCTTTCTCTATTGTAACAATCTCGGCATCTCTAGCACATTGTAGCATAATAAGAGCCGAGTAACCTATGGCAGTGCCTATCTCCAGTATCCGTTTTGGCTTTCTTTTGGTGACCTCAGCCTCTAGCCTTGTGGCAGTGATATCTCTCACAATTGGCACACCATTGTTTTTAGCAAAATCCTTTAAATCTAGCAGTTTTTGATCAATTTGCATATCTATATATTTTCCCTTATATTCACATAATTGCATAGTACCCAAATTATGCAAAATATTATATTTAACACCCTATTGTATCACAAAAAAAACATTTAGTATATATCTATCGCATGACTTTTTCAAAAAAAATATAAGAGTTGACTTTTGGTCTATAGCAACTCTTATATCTTGTGTGTAATATTTGTTGATATTTTATCCAACAATTAGTGGATTTTTGATCTGCTTGTTTCCTTTATAACTTGACCGATTTGGGAACTATTCTTCGTCATTGGCATGAATAATAGAAAATGCTTTCAAGACTTCCTTAGCAACAGGAAGAGTGGATACATCGCTATATGACACATCACCATTAGGCATAACATCTAGCATAGATACCATAACATCTACTGGCTTGCCTGACGTCATAAGTATCATATACTGTCTGCCGTCATAAGGGATATAGTCCATAACAATATATTCTCTGCCATCCACGTCTACATAAGCACCTGCTGGAATACGTTTCTCCAATTTCTCTGTTTCGTCCAATAGATCACTAGTAAGCATAGCATATACTTGTGCCAATTCCTTCTCGTCCTCTACCGAACTAAGAATAGTCTGTCCATTAACAACACTTTCCTTTAAGACGCCATAGGTGTTAAGCATTTTGCTACCTTCGATCTCACCTGCCATAAAATAATTATGACCATTGTATACTACCTTCTGTGTAAGCAAATAATCTTTGCCCTGTAGTGTAACTACTGTATTACTATCCATATTTTTCATCCTCTCTTAAATTATATAATAATTTCCATATTTGCACTACATTTCCATGCCAGCATCTCTGTCTGCCTTGCCATTGCCACCTTTGCTACCAGAACCACCGGCTTTGCCGTCTGTTGTTCTTCCGCTCTTGCCATCTGAGGTGCTCGCACCCTTGCCATCTACTGTACGATCTGGCTTAGCATCTGCTTGTCTATCTTGCTTGGAGTCATCTGCCTTGGCAGGAGTGTCTTCTCTCTGAGCAGTCTGTTGACTTTCTGGCTTGTTTTGAGTTTCTTGTTGTCTTTCTTTCTTATCATCAGTTTTTTGATCAGGTTTTTCCTGCTCGGTCTTGCCGTCTTCTTGGCTATTTTCTTTGTTAATTCCAAATACTTTTCCGATTAGACCTTTGCCCATCTTATAACCAAGTCTACTAACTGCTGCCGTAGCGATGCCATATAATCCTAGTGTACCGATAGCCTGTCCGACAGTAGGCATAGCAACATTAATGATTGTGCCTGCTGCATTGGTCCATGTACCTGCCGCACTAGCGTAACTAAGTGCCTGAGGAGCAATATTGGCTAGAGCAACATTGACACCATGCAATGCGGATTGTATACCTGCTTGACCTGCTGCTACATTCCAGAATGTAGAGATCGCTGGCATAACTGCTGGAGCACATACGCTAGTAAGTAGCAATCCTGCACCTACTGCCGCTGCGATACCTGCACCTACTGCAACACCTTTCACCCAACCTGGAACTTGTTTCTTGGACTTAACAGTGGCTACTGCTTTAACGCCTGAGATGTTATGATATTTTGTTGTCTTATTATCATTCAAGAATGTCTCTCTAAGACCTTTATTTAGTTGGACTTTGCCAAAAGCATCTGTAGCATACGATCTACCTTTTTGATCTCTCTGAATATTAGTACCTTCGAAGTTTAACCAGCCATTCTTATCTTCTCTTAATACTTGCTTTTCACTTGGCAACTCTAATTCTGATGTGTTTTTTGCTAGGAAATGGTTAAGTTTAGCTCTTTGGATTGGGCCTAACTCTTTGCCACCTTTCTTACTTACTGTGATAGATTTGCCATTCTGACCATGCAAAGTAACTTCACCATATTTATTCTTATCTACATTAGCAAACTTATTGTTGATAGAATCAATAAGATCCCTAGATGTAACATAAGTACCTGCTTGCATAGGGCTAGCATCTGTCTTGGATACAGTTCTAACATTGTGTCTAGTTACTGTTTTGCCACGATCTTGCTCTGTGTATTGGAAGTCCATTGTGTTACCCTTGGTAACAACAGTCTTAGCAAAGTTAAGTGTGCTATCCGCCTGCAAGTTCTCTTTCTTAGCCCTAGGCTTAGGTTGAGCCTTAGGTTCTGGCTTAGCACCTTGAGTAGGCTGAGGTGTGGACTGAGTAGTTGGTTGTGGTCTAACTGGTGTAGGCTGTGCTGGAGTTGGTTGTGCTGGTTGTCCACTACCCTGCTGTGGAGTTGGTTGTGTCTGCTGTGGGGTCTGAGGTGCTTGTTGCCCTCCAGTAGGCTGTTGAGGTGTCTGTGCTGTTGGCTGTTGTGGGTTTGCACCTGTCTGTTGACCCTGTTGTGGTTGTTCGGTTCTTATATTATCTCTAGTGTTAAGATCTCTTATTAGATCATTGATTGTATTTGTTGTCTCTGCCGAAATAACCCCTTCGCTAAGTCTGTTGCCAGATATAACACTAAGAGCTGTGTTAGCACGCAACATCTTGTTGGCGTCATTGCCATACATTTCTACAAATTCGGTTCTGAAACGATTGATAATATTGCTACGATTGCTAGTTATTGCTTGTCTTGCAAAATCATTCTTCTGTCTAGAGTTGCTGAAACTATTGTAGATAGTAAGAAACTCCCTTGCTCCCATATGTTCGAAATCATATTGTTGTTCTGCCATTATACTTTATCTCCTATGTACACATATTGTTGATTATATTATACTACAAATTCACCTTGTACACAAGTTTTTGGGATATAAAAATCTGTCAAAAATGATAGTATTGTATCAAAAAACTAGGTTTAGCATAGTATTGCCTTGAATTTAGTTGTTTTACCCATAAACGACAAAAATGTAAATATGTTGCCACTATTTTTTTAATTTTAGCACATTTTCTATTGATTTTTGAGTAAAATTAGTGTAATATATTGCGTAGTAGATTAGATTTTGTATAGGGTTGTGCAAAAAATAGTTAGTGTTGCAGATATGCTACTAACATGCACTTATCCTCTAAATTTAAGTATAAAAATAGCACTTTCGATAAAATAAAATTGACGAAATGCTTTAAGATTTTTTTTGTTTGCTTATTTCAAGGTTGCTGTAAACAATATTTAAGCAAAAATTATTGTATCATTATCCACTGCTGATAAAAATTATAAGATTGATAGAATATATAGTGGAAAAAAATGCAGATAAGCATAATTAATATATTGGTCAAAAATATAGAGTTTTCTTTGCAAACCAGTGTTTTTATCGGGAAAAAAGAAAGAACAACTATGGATACAATATGGCAACAACTGCAGTAAAAGTTTTGAGATATAAATAAGTATTTTTTGCAAATAAACCAAAACTTTAGCAAGGTTAACCAAAAGCAAAACAAAAAAATAAACAAATATAAAATTACTAATCATAAAAAACATAATATACAAAAAAACAAGGAGAACAAAATGAAAAACAATTCGCAATTAAAATTATCTTTCCTAGGTGGCGTAGGCGAAGTAGGAAAGAACATGATGGTACTAGAATATGGCGAAGACATGATCATTGTGGACTGCGGTGTTGCATTTCCTAGTGATGACATGCCCGGCATTGACCTAGTTATCCCCGATTTCAGTTATGTAATCAAAAACAAAAATCGTATCAAAGCAGTTATTATTACTCACGGACACGAAGATCACATAGGAGCATTGCCATATTTAATGCAAGAGATCAATGCACCAGTGTATGCTAGCCGTCTATCTGCAGCATTGATAGACAACAAATTGAAAGAGCACAAAAAGAAGTTCAAGACCAATGTAGTAAAAAACAAGAGCATTGTAAAAGCAGGATGCTTCACAATTGAGTTCGTAAAAGTAACCCACAGCATATCTGGTTCTATGGGTATTGCAGTAACCACCCCTATTGGTGTATGGTTTCACACAGGAGACTTCAAGATGGACTTCACCCCTATCGATGGTGAACCTATTGACCTAATAAGACTGGCAGAGATCAGTAAGAAAGGTGTACTACTACTAACGGCAGACTCCACCAATGCTGAGCGTCCAGGCTTTAGTATGAGTGAAAAGAAAGTAGGTGCAACCCTAGATGGGCTATTTGCACAAAACAAGCAAAAGCGTATTATTATAGCCACATTTGCTTCCAACGTACATCGTATCCAACAGATACTGGACTTGTGCGAAAAATATGGAAGAAAGACAGTCTTCACTGGCAGAAGCATGCAGAATGTATGTGAGACCGCTAGCAAGATTGGCGAACTACGATACAACAGAGAGAATATCACAGATGTGAATTCGCTTAACAAATATGATGATGATAAGATCTGTATCTTATGCACAGGTAGCCAAGGTGAGCCTAATAGTGCCCTATCTCGTATGGCAAATGGTGAGTTCCCTAAGGTAGAGATCACCAACAACGATTATATCATCTTCAGTGCTTCCGCCATCCCTGGCAACGAGAAAGAAATCGGCGAAGTTATCAACGCACTATACAAGAAAGGTGCAAGTGTAATATATGAATCTCTAGCGGAGGTTCACGTATCAGGACACGCATATCAAGAAGAATTGAAGACAATCCAAAGCATTATTAGACCAAAATTTTTTGTTCCATGTCATGGTGAATTCCGTCACCTAAGAGCACATGCCAACATCTCTATGGATCTAGGCAAGAAGGAAAGAGAAATAGTCATCCCAGATCTAGGCGACACTATAACTATTACCCCTAACAGTATCAAGAAGAGCGGTCAAGTACCTGCTGGCATCAAGTTGATCGATGGCATGGATATCAGTTCTGCCAACGGGGTTGTGCAAAGGGATCGTATGCAACTAGCAACCGAAGGTCTATGTGTAGTTGTTCTTACAATATCTAGCAAGAACTATGTACTAACAAGCAAGCCAGACATTGTAACTAAGGGCTTCATATATGCTAACGACAATGCCAATATCATAGAAGAGGCTAAAGATATGGTTGTTAATACCATCCTTAATGCCAACTTCAAGGCAAATGATTGGAGTGTTATCAAGGACTCTATCCGCAAGAACTTAGGCAACCTATTCTTCAAAGCTCTAAAACGAAAGCCAATAATTATCCCTATCATTGTATCTACAATGTAATATAGAGATCGTACTAATAGCAATAAATAAAGCGATAATTGGAACTTCTTTCTTCGATTATCGCCTTTTTTGTTTTAACCAAAACCTCATATATATTATCTCCAACATGGTAAGTAAGATTTTGTATAGCAAAACACCTAATCATTCAAGATGCTAGAGGAGAAATCGTCAAAAAGATACACCGAAATTGTTGTAGGAAAGCACCCATAGTATACCTGTTATAAAATATCTGTAATTAAAAAGCAATTTACAAAATGAAGTTAATTAAAAATAAAAATTTTTAAAAAAATTGTAAGTAGAATATTTTGTAATTTATTGCAATATGATATAATATAATAGTACTAAACAAAAAGGAGAAAAATTATGGCAAAGAAATTAAAAGCTTATTTCGGTCTACCTTACATTGTATCTTTGATCCTTACTATTATCCCAGTAACTCACTGGATCCTTAGTGGTGTGACAAGAATTATGAGAGGTCATGTAATTGCTGGTATCCTTAACTTGATCCCAGGTGTTAACTTTGTGTTCTGGGTTATTGACCTAGTTACAATGATTACTGCAAGAGATATCACTATCTTCGCTTAGAAATACTTTTCAAGCCAATTTGTGATAGACGACAAAAAAACTGCTAGAGTGTGTAAGGCTCTCTAGCAGTTTTTTTTGCTGTATAAGATATACAATAATGTAAGTTGTATCTAATATTATTTTAATTCAAAAATCAAGTTATAACTAAATACCTACCGATACTAATTAGTAAATACACAATACTAATTTTGTTTTAATCTCTAAACATAATTGCTAACAACCGATATATTTTGCAATACAAAATGAGTAAAATTTATACATTTTCTATACGTTCTTTTGATGTATGCAAACTATTAAAAAATGCCTTTAATTTCCCCTTTGTCAGATATAAACATTCTCTCATATGCAGGAGATTTATTTAGTCCTGGCATAAGTAACATCTTGCCCAAGCACACAACTACAAACCCAGCACCATTGCGGATCTCAACATCTCTTACTGTTATTTCAAAACCACCTGGCTCGCCAAGTAAGTCCTTATTGTCTGATAGACTATATTGTGTTTTTGCTATAATCACTGGCAGGTTCTCTAGACCCAGCTTCTTAACCATTCGCAGATGCGATAATGCATCCTTGGTGTAATTCACCTTTTTTGCACCATATATTTTTTTAGCAATTTTGCTAATTTTAGTCTTGATAGGATCAGCAAGGTCATAAGCATATTTCATTTCGTAATTAGTCTCACACTGGGTCATAACTAATTGCGCTAGATCAACACAGCCTTTACCACCCTTACCCCAGGCATCATTAACTGCAAATGGTGTATTGGTATTACTTACCAACTTTTCAACTAAGCCAATCTCTTGCGAAGTATCTGTTGCAAACCTATTAAGTGTAACAACTACCGGCACATTAAACACTTTTCGCATATTATTAACATGTTTCTTAAGATTGGCAAAGCCAAGGCTGATAGCACTCAAGGACTCTGTCTTAAGATCCTTCTTATCCATTCCGCCATGCAACTTAAGAGCAGGAATAGTTGCAACTATTACAACGCAGTTGGGCTGTATGCCAAGTGTACGGCACTTATAATCTAAGAATTTCTCAGCACCTAGATCTGCCCCGAAACCGGCTTCAGTAATAGTATATTGACTAGTCTGCATAGCAATGTTAGTAGCCATAGCACTATTGCATCCATGGGCAATATTGGCAAAAGGTCCGCAGTGAACCAAAGCAGGGGTACCAGCAAGAGTCTGAACCAAGTTAGGCTTGATTGCATCCTTAAGTAGTATTGTCATAGCCTCGTGAACTTGCAAGTCTCTAGCATATATAGGCTCTTTCTTCTTATTAAGTCCTATCAAAATATTGCCAAGTCTAGTCTTAAGATCTTCTAGGCTAGTAGACATAGATAGTATTGCCATAATCTCGCTTGCTGCTGTGATATTGAACTTGTCTGCTCTTGTTCTCTTTGTATCCAATGTGACATTAACATTTCTTAATGCTCTATCATTAAGGTCTATACATCGATTGAAAAAAATGTTATTAGGATCTATATCTAAGCTGTTGCCTTGGAAAATATGATTGTCTATAGCACTGCAAAGTAAATCATTGGCACTAGTTATTGCATGAAAGTCCCCTGTAAAGTGCAAGTTGATATCTTCCATAGGGATAACCTGGCTATAGCCACCACCTGTTGCTCCACCTTTAACGCCAAACACTGGTCCCATGGATGGTTCTCTAAGTGCAAGACACACTTTGCTTCCCAAAGACGCAATAGCATCACCCAAGCCAATTGATACAGTTGTTTTGCCATTGCCTGTGCTAGTCGGGTTGATAGATGTGACCAAGATTAATTTCGCTTTAGTCTTTGTTCTATATTTCTTGCTTACTTTGGCAATCAAATCGCCATATAGATACAACTCTTTTTTTCTTAAACGCAATTTTTTGGCTATCTTAGTTATTTTCTTAGGCTTAGCCAAATGTGCAATTTCTATATCTGTTAACATGACATAACCCTCCATTCATTATTAGCAAGAGACTTTAGCAGATTGTGAACTGCTTTTGCCCTGTGCGATACACTATTCTTCTCTTCCTCGGTTGCCTCACCAAAACTCTTGCCTAGTTCGTAACTATAGAATAGGCAATCGTAGCAAAACTCGGTGTTGCCAGCGTACTCCCTTAGTATTTCGCCCTTGGTCTCACCTACACCAACGATACTTTTGCCCTCTGCATTAAGTAGAACCATACAACATGTGAAACTTGCAGTTCTGTCATCAACCTTGGCTAGTTCTCTTAATAGTTTCTGTCTATTCTCTTCGTCAGTTGCATTAAGGCTGGCATATCTGGCACTATACACACCCGGGTCACCATTTAGTCCATTGCAGATAAGTCCGCTATCATCAGAGAGAACATAGTAGTCTAGGCCTAAGTCATCTAGATATTGTCTTATTGTTCGTGCCTTGATCATTGCGTTCTCAACAAATGTTGTACCAGTCTCTGCAATGTCTTGGTCAAAGCCGATTTCTCGCATAGTTACGATATTATAATCGGTTATCATCTCGGATATTTCCTTGATCTTGTGTTTGTTATTGGATGCTAGTACTATAGTCTTCATGTTTCACCTCACGTATTTATTACATCCATATTCTACAAAAAAATCACTAACATGGCAAATCATTATCGCATATTAGTGATTAAATCTTTTTATTAATATATTTACATCTCGGCAACATTGTCAAAGCCGTCAATAATAGCATTGTGTTCCCTATTGTAGATATTGTCCACCACAATGTCTATTAACTTGCATATTTCGTTAGGGCTAGAAACATTGATGCCTTCTACACCATTTTCCTTCAAGCAATAGTCATTGCCATCCTTGTTGTCAAATTCGTCACCAAAGAACATAACATCGTCCAAAGTGCGATTGGTGTTGTCACAATATCTCTTAAGTGCTGTATACTTGTTGATATCTTTATCCACTATATCATAGCTTGTTTTGCCACAAATATAGACATTGCTATCCGGAAACTCGCTCTGCAATTGATCCACAAATTGCCTTCTTTTAGTGCCTTCCGGATCATAATAATTTCGTGCATCGTTAGATAATTCATTGCCAGGTAATGGAACTATAACCATGCCATATTTGTTGATTATATAAGATTTGCCTTGCACATCGGTGTTGCCGGTAAGTAGTCTAAAATGATCTACCTTACTTGCTACTTCCTGTTCGTCAACTTCTCTTGATGTCAAATTAGTCTTGTTATTAACCAGCCTACCTCCGATAATATCCGCTTCGGTGTACCCATAATTGCCAATGATATGAAGATCAACATCTTCTATCTGATTATACAGTCTGTCTATTGATCCACTACTTAAGATAACCACATCTAGTCCGTTCTTCTTAAGCTCTCTCAAAGATTTCCTAACTTCGTCACTTACTTTGTCCAGTCTAGAGTTGGTTAGCGTCCCGTCCATATCAAATGCAAAAATTTGCTTGCTAGTGATCTTCTTCATAACATCCTCTGTATATGTGTTTTTATTGATTGTATATCACAACGACACTTTTGTAAATACCATAACCAAATTATTTCGAGTACTTCAGGTTAATTGTACAATCTGGGACTAAATCTATGTCGCTTAGACCCTCGCCACCTCGTATCAGATGATATGCCTCAGCACCCACCATTGCACCATTGTCTGTACACTCCACTGGCTTAGGGTAACACAAAGTAATTTTGTTCCTCTTACATTCCTCATCCATTCTTGTCCTTAAGTAAGAATTGCATGCAACACCACCGGCCAACACGATAGTCTTAAGTTTGAACCTCTTAGCGGTATTGATAGACTTAGCAACCAACTCCTCGACTGCTTGTGTCTGAAATGAACAACATACATCATTGACAGAATAAGAGTCACCCTTCTGTGCAATATTATGCAAATAATTGATAACTGCCGTCTTTAAGCCACTGTAACTAAAATTAGTATCTTTCTTGTTATAGTTGTTTTTCACAAATTGTATATTATTCTCACCCAGTTTAGCAAGTTTGTCAACAATTGGACCACCAGGATATCCTAACCCTAGAACCTTAGCCACCTTGTCATACGCCTCACCTATAGCATCATCATGTGTTGTACCCAATACAATGTGCTTAGTGTAATCTTCTACCTTAACAAGTGCTGTATGTCCACCTGATACCACCAAAGAAAGATATGGTGGCTTAAGAGTAGGATTGGAAAGATAGTTAGCAGAGATATGTGCCTTGATGTGATTGACCTTAATAAGTGGCAATTGTCTAGCAAACGCAAGCGACTTAGCATAATTGACACCAACCATAAGCGAGCCGACTAGTCCTGCACCATAAGTTACTGCAATAGCATCTATGTCGTCTAGTGTTACTCCTGCCTTACTAAGTGCCTCGGTTGTAATATTGGATATTGCAAGCAAGTGATTTCGGCTAGCGACCTCTGGAACAACACCACCAAACTTAGTGTGTATGTCTATCTGACTGGAAATAATATTGGACAATACTTCAACACCATTTCTAACAACCGCAACGCTAGTATCATCACAACTGCTCTCAAACGCAAGTACCACTATATTCTCTTTGTTTTTTAATTTTTGAAACTTTTCTTTTGCTACATCTATATACATGATTTTCCCCTAAATTTAGCGACTAATCTAGTTTTTGCAATATACTAGATATGACTCAATAAAGCCATCAATCTCGCCATTCATAACACTATCTACATCGCTTGTTTCATATCCTGTTCTTAAGTCTTTGACCAAAGTATACGGGCAGAACACATAACTACGGATTTGACTTCCCCACTCTATTTTTTTTGCATTGCCTTTTAGTTGATTTGCTTTCTCTAGATTCTTCTGGATCTCCAACTGGGTTAACTTGCTTATAAGCATCTTCATGGCGACTTCCTTGTTCTGCGTCTGGGATCGCTCGTTCTGACAAGTAACCACTATGCCTGTTGGAAAGTGGGTTATACGGATAGCACTATCGGTTGTATTGACATGCTGTCCACCCGCTCCAGAAGATCTATATGTATCTATCCTAATATCCTCTGGATTGATGACCACATTGACATTGTTGTCTATCTCAGGCATAACCTCGACACTTGCAAAGCTAGTGTGTCTACGCTTATTGGCATCAAATGGTGAAATTCTAACTAGTCTATGTACACCCATTTCGCCCTTAAGATAGCCATAAGCATTAGCACCGTCAACCAAGAATGTTACACTCTTGTATCCAGCACCATCTCCGTCTACACTATCATACAATTTGATCTTGTATCCATGTTTGCTTGCAAAACTGCAGTACATCCTATATAGCATCTCCACCCAATCACAAGCCTCTGTGCCACCTGCACCACTATGGATCTTAATTATTACATTGTTGCTATCATACTCGCCTTCTAACAAAGTCTTAAGATACACAGTCTTAACCAAAGCCTCTGTATCATCCAGTTCCTTATCAACCATAGCAATAACACTAGCATCATCTTCCATCTCGGCTATATCAATATAATCTCTACAAGCATCTATCTTGGATTGCAAATTATTATATTCATCCAACATATCTGTTAGCATTTTCTGCTCTTTGGACAACTTCTGCATCAAAGATATATCTTGATACGCTTCAGGATTAGCTAACTTATCCGCAACATCGGCAATCTGCTTTCGTAATTTATCTACATCAAAGACAGTCGGTAATTAATTTAAAACTACCGACTATTTCTTTCAATCTATCTTTCTGGTTATTAAGTATTAACATATTACTTTTTCCCTTAAATATTACTTATATCTTGATACTAGCACAATGACACAAAAATAGCAAGTGTCATGCATTGTGTTTTGCAAAAAAACGACAAAAAAGCCAAACGAATATGAGAAATATATTCTTCGTTTGGCTTAACTTATATACTATTCAAATATTACGAAAACGGCTAAAATAAACTATTTTTCTTCTTTTCTTCCACAGCAGTTCTTGTACTTCTTGCCTGATCCACATGGACACATTTCGTTACGACCTACCGCTCTAGACTTGTTCTTAGTTGGGGCTTCGCCGTCTGGTGAATTGGTTATCAAATCTGGTTGCTTAGGAGCAGGATTGTTAACCTTAGTCTTAACATTGATCTGATAGTTAAGTAGGAATGTTGCAGTCTCCTTACGGATACGTTGAATCATGTTCTCAAACATTGCAGAACTCTCTCTCTTATACGCAATGATTGGGTCTTGGTTGCCGTACGCTCTAAGTCCTATCTCGCTACGCAACATCTCCATGTAGTCAATGTGATCCATCCACAAAGAGTCTACTACTCTTAGTAGTATATCACCCTCAATCTTAGATGTCTGTATGCCTAGGGCTTCAACCGCCTTACACTTCATCTCATAGAATCTTACTGCCTCTTGAGCAACCTTGTCAGCCAACTCATCGACATCACATTCTTCAACCAACTTCTCAGTTACAAAGTCATAATCCGCTGGCAGTACATGTCCCTTAAGAGCCTCATTAATCTTATCTAGATCCCACTCGTCATAAGTCTTAGTCTCGTCAACTACGCTATAGATTGTTTCTTTAGCAAGTTGATTGATCATATCTAGGGCTTCGTTGTGAACATCTGCACCATCTAGCACCTTATTACGCTCTTTGTAAATAATAAGTCTCTGAGTATTGTTAACATCGTCAAACTTCAACACATTGTGTCTTGCGCCAAAGTTAAAACCTTCTATAGTCTTCTGTGCTTTCTCAATACGGCGAGATAAGAATTTAACTTGGAACGATACGCTTTCATCTATCTTGAAGAAACTCAAAACTCCCTTAACGGCATCACCTCCGCATCTCTTCATTAGTTCGTCTTCCATACTAACAAAGAATACAGAACTACCTGGGTCACCTTGTCTTCCTGCACGACCACGAAGCTGATTATCTATACGTCTACTCTCGTGTCTCTCAGTGCCTATGATATGAAGTCCACCAAGGGTTATCACTTCCTTCTTCTCTTTCTCAGTCTCTTCCTTGTACTTAGCATACAACTCTCTATATTTAGTACGCCATTCTTCCAATTTCTCATCATCGGTAGGCAAGAAAGATGTACTGAACTCGATCTCATCATCGGTTGCACCCATTTGTCTAAGTTCGGCTTTTGCCATAAATTCTGCATTACCGCCAAGCATAATATCTGTACCACGACCAGCCATGTTGGTTGCGATAGTTACAGCATTAAGTCTACCTGCTTGTGCAACGATCTCACTTTCCCTTTGGTGATTCTTAGCATTCAATACATTGTGTGGGATACCCTCTATCTTAAGCATCTTGGATATCTCTTCACTACGTTCAATTGTGATTGTACCAACTAGGATTGGCCTTCCTAGTGCATGGACTTTCTTGATTTCCTCAATAATAGCCTCATATTTCAACTTCTCAGTCTGGAATATAATATCTGGGAAGTCCTTACGCCTAATAGGTAGATTGGTTGGAATAGTTACAACATCTAGGCTATAGATCTTGTTGAACTCTATCTCTTCGGTCTTAGCGGTACCAGTCATACCACTCAATTTCTCATATAATCTGAAGAAGTTCTGGAATGTAATGGTTGCTAGAGTTTTATTCTCATCTCTTATCTCCACACCCTCTTTTGCCTCAATTGCTTGGTGCAATCCGTTGGAGTATTTTCTGCCTTCCATTAGACGACCAGTGAACTCATCTACAATCAAGATTTCGCCATCTCTTACGATGTAGTTAGCGTCTTTCTTCATTATAAATTGTGCTCTGATTGCATTGTTGATATGATGATTAAGCTCGATATTGTTAATATCACTCAAGTTCTCAACACCAAAGAATTTCTCAGCCTTCTCAACACCTGTATCAGTTAGTCTAATTGCCTTCTCTTTCTCATCAATCTCGTAATCATCACTTTTCAAGGTTTTAGCAAATCTAGCGGCGGACTTATACATATCGTTACTCTTCATTCCTCTACCAGAGATGATAAGTGGAGTACGTGCCTCATCAATAAGAATACTATCTACCTCATCCACGATAGCAAAATGATAACCCCTTGTACATACACGATCTTGGGCTCTAGTAACCATGTTATCTCTTAGATAATCAAAGCCTAGTTCGTTATTGGTGGAATATGTTATATCGCAGTCGTAAGCTTCCTTCTTCTCTTGAGGTGACATATTGTGTAGAGATAATCCAACTGTTAGTCCCAAGAACTTAAAGATCTTACCCATCCATTCTGAGTCACGAGTGGTCAAGTATTCGTTAACAGTAACGATATGAACACCCTTGCCCTCCAAGGCAACAAGGTATGCTGGCAATGTCTCAACTAGTGTCTTACCTTCACCAGTACGCATCTCTGCAATACGTCCCTGATACAATGCAATACCGCCTAGGATCTGAACATGGAAGTGTCTTAATCCCATTACTCTGGTACTAGCCTCCCTAACACATGCATACGCATCTGGCAATATATCGTCTAGAGTCTCGCCCTTAGCAAGTCTGTCTCTAAATATAGCAGTACAACCCTTCAATTCGTCATCAGTCATTTTCTGATATTTGTCCGACAAAGCTTCTACCTTTGCCGCAATCTTTTCCAATTTCGCTATGCTTCTTGTATTATCCGAAGCAAATAGTGCTTTAAAAATATTCATAATATCTTTCCCTTTACAAAAAAAATAGAAAATAGACACCTTATTATTTGTCTATTTCCTATTTTATACTATTTTTGCAAATATTCCAATTGATTTTGTGTATTTTAGGTCAAGAACTACAAAATACCAATTGATTATTATCTAAATAGCAATTTTATTGCATTTTTTTGCAAGTCTATGCATTGCGCTCAACAATATGTAGATCACTATTGTATCTATAACCTTCAAGAAGAACAGTTATTTCTTCTGTCAGATCCCACTTATTATCACGCATGTATCTTACATTATTCTGGCCCTGTGGTGCATTATTTGCGTCTATGTTCGAATCGTTGTAACTATCGCAACCAGTAACATCTGTTGTATTCTCCAACGCATATCCACTAACATTTGCATGATAATAGATATTACTGTAATTATAACATTCTAACAATGCACTGATATTGCTAGATGGGCATGCTGTAACACCGACAATTACTGTATTATTACTCTCAACTTCTAATTTAGTAGAAGAATATACATAAGAATTTTTAATTTCAATAACTTTCGAGCCTAAATTTGCCGAACCACCAGAACCGTTGATTCCGCCATATCTTATGTGGCCCAAAGTCCAATTGCCACCAACATATCCATATGCAGAGATTGCAATACTGGTTGTTGTCCCGCCAAACGCATCATCGACAAGCAATGTTTTGGTACCCGACTTAATACCAATTATTAAGCCCTTAATATCAACATAAGAATTGGTTACAAGCACTGAGTTAGCATTGTTGGTACCACTAACAAGGTTGGTTATCTGACCTATCATACCACCCATATAAGCACCACCAGTTGAAGAAGTAAATCCAGCTGCAAATACCATGTAACCAATGTTACGGCTATACACAATCTTACCCGATCGCATATCACCTACCAATCCTCCCATGTTGTGAGCATATATAACACCTGAGTATGAACATCCAGCAATTATACCACAATCTTTAGTGATATATTCTGCATTAGTTCCGTTGATGGCGGTAATGCCACCTACACAACCAAGCAATTTTACTTGTCTAAAGATAATGCTTAGTGAAGAATCACAATAAGAAATTGTACCTAAGTTGTATGCTGTGATACCACCTACATATACTCTACCTACTTGTGGAGAACTTGTATTTGCATTGACATATACAATACCTGCTACTTTGACATTAGCAATATATCCATGGTTGTATACTGATACGATACCTGCACTATGCTCCACATCGCTAGAGTCATCAAACATAGGTCTATCATTGCTAGATGTCTGAGTGATATTCAAGTTCATAAACATTGCAGACTCGCCAATATCATATAGCAATCCAGCATAATAGTTGTTATTATAGATATAATTGTATGCTTTAGAACTGCCAGATGTATTAACACTGATTGTATTGTTGTTACCATCGAATACACCATTGAAGGTCTTACCAGCAATCATTTCTTTCCATGTATCATAATTAACATAATCAATAGCATTGTCGCCATTGACTTCGCTATATACATAGTCGTAATAGCATGCTTCTTCTATATAATAACCTATAGTAGCAAAACTTTTTACCTTAAATGGTTCGCCAATAGTTCCATCGCCTGCACTAAATAATGTAAATCCTATGCCCAGATATATACTAGCTGGGTTGGAGATAAATGTATCAAGAACCTCAGTCGAATCCCCGGTATCAATACTCATTGTACCAATTGCTCTAATTGTTATCGCTTGGATACTTCTGGTCAAGTACTTAAGCATATAATATACTTTGTCGTCATCAACCTTAATATCGTTATTACTTATCGCTATCTTATCAAAGAAATACACATTTTCGCTAGATGTAGTAGGGAACATATTATCAAACCTAGTGTCATCTGTTACATCTATCAATTTCATTAATGTCTGTCTATATTCTGCATTACTTACATTAGTGCTAGAATATGTGCTTCGTTTAATATTTTGATAATGTGAGTCTTGTACTGTTATATCCGACTTCTTATAAGCAACTATTAACTCATAGTTAACTGTCTTATTAGCAACATTATCCCAAGATACCTTACCGTTGCCGTCATAAGCCAAGTTAGTAGGAGTATCTGGTAAGTCAATTATCATAACATAATCTTCGCTATTAAGATCCAACTTAGTTGCTAAGTTATAATGATGAGTTAGATAGTATATTTCGCCATTACCATCATGGATAGGTGTGGTTACGGTTGAACCTACTGCCTCAGCGTATACACATATATCCCTTGTGCTGAAATCAAATTCGCCTGATGCAATAATATCGTTAAGAACCTTATCTAGTGCTAAGTATGTACCTTCTAATTGGGTTACCTTAGTTATCCCACTCTCCACATAAGTAACTCTAGTGGATACATAAGATACATATTTGCTATCGGTTACATCGATCTCTTGACCAGTTATTTGGTTAATCAGTATAACATTAGCATTATTGCCTGATGTGTACCTTACCTTATATGTATATAGCAATTCGCTATTAGCGATGTTTTGCTTATCTCTGATATATATCTCAACATTGTAATCTTTGATAATATCCGACACCGTTCTGCCATAAGAATTATTGAAGTATACATAGTTGTTATGGCCATTTCCGGATGGAATATTGCTATAAATTGCCTGTTTAACTCCTGTCTCAAATTGATAAGTCTTAGGGTTGACTGGAGCTTTAGGGTTAAGCAATAACTTGAAGTCAGTTACAGATTCCTTGGATGTAATCAAGTATGCATCACTGCCAACCGTGACCTCTGTATACTCTACACCAATGAACCTTATTGAAACGTTGTATGTAGCATCTTCCACAAATTGTAGAATTGATGTTGTTAGAGTCTCGCTACCTTCTGGAAGCAAATCCTTGTTGTTAACATATAGATAATGTATCAATGTTTTGCCCGAATATATTGCATAAACATCTATTGTCTGCATTGTAAATTCTGTGCAATATTGATCAAATTCTAGCCATAGTGGGATATTCTCCTTTCTATCACCATCAACCATAAATGCACCCTTTGTCATTACGATACGGCTCTTAGTCAATTCTTTGCCAAAATCGTTTGTGACTGTACTCCAACTCATTTCGCCATCGTTGACAACCAAGTTAGGTTGAACCATCATAGATATTGCAAATTCGTCAGTATATACACTGCGTAGCAATGCTTTCTCATCACTATCTGTCAATTTAGAATCACTGTTATAATTCTTGTCTATAGATTTTACCTTAATTCTGTATCCTTCACGCTTGTTTCCACCCGTAAATTTACCATTCTTGCTAGGCAAATCATATAGATTGATACTAGTTGTTGTAATCTGATCGGATACAAATAGTAACTGATCGCTATCTTGCTTGTAAATAAAGATAATGTAATTGTTAAGTGAAGAATTGACATCTTGCCATGCTATCTGACCATCTCTGGTAATCTTGAATGTACTGCTTATACGGTCACTTCTTACCCTCTCACCGTCACCAGTATTGTCATCGCTAGTAAGCAAATAGTCACTACCTGTTGTATCTGTACACACAACTATCTTGTAAGTATATGTAACTCCGTCTTTCTTGCCAACACAAGTTTCTGGCAATTCATAGGTTGTGCTATCTGCACCCACCATGCTTGATATATTCTCAGTCTTAATTAGTCGATTGTTCTGATATATATCTACGCTATAATATTGATAGTAGGTTGTATTAGTTAGCACATTATTGCTACTGTGACCTTGCAGACTCACTGTTGTGTTGTCCCAAGTATATAAGCCATCTTCTACACTAACCTCGATTGTTCCTAACTTCTCAGCATAATAATTATCGGCATCAGATATACGAGATGACATCTTATCTCTACAATTGCCTATTGCGACTACCTTGATATTATATATGCCTGCCGGCAAATTAGTATTGTTTCGGATCTTAGTATAACTATACACCTCTTTCAGGCTAAGATCTGTCAATGTCTCTTGATACACAACAGCTGTTGTTGTATCGTTATAGAAGTATATTATATAAGATTCTACATCATCATTAACTAGCCACTGGATAGACTTATTCTGGATAGTAATAACTGGTGCTGACAATATCTTGAAACTTGCCTTAAGTGAAGAGTAGTTAGAATTGAAATACTTGAACTCATCATTGATACCATTGGTATCTTTGTCCCAAATAGTACCTCCAAGTGCACCTATGCTTAAGTTGTAATTAACATTAGCCTTAAGTGGATTGGTTGCAAATTCTGGATATATTTGATCTCTAAATTCAAGAATTTTCTTTTCTTGATCTGTAATCTGATAATTGGCATCGTCCGACTTCAGAACAAACAGATTGTAGATGTCTACAGTTACCAATTTCTTAGAAATATCGACATAGCCTGCATAACCATCTGTGTACAACTTAGATTTATCATCAGTTACCTTGATAGTAACCACCCTGCTACTATCCGCATTGGCAGTTTCACTGATCATGATGCTGTAGTATTTGATATAAGAATTAGGATAAGTATCAGAGTCTTTGATACTAGGTTGACCAAATACTAGAACTCCACGATTGACTTCCAAGTTATCCTCTAACAATGGGTTGTTAGGGCTAGCCAACTTAAATCCAGTAATGCTATCGGTTGCAACCGAATTGATAATTGCGATTTCTGAACTAGTAGATGTTGTATTGCCACGTGCACTCAAGGCAATAGTATAATCGCCAAATGGCAGTGCTGTAGGCAATGGGATATATACATATATCTGATGTGTTCCGCTAGGGATTTCACCATTAGATGCAATAGGTGTGCCAGTTGCATCAAGATAAATGTATTGCTGATTGGTTATATCTCTACCCAAGATATAGTCAACATTGTTAATTGTTATAGTTGGAGTGACAAACATATTAAGGATGTTGTTGCCAAATATGTCTGCTATAGTTAGATCAACACTAGCCACACTGTCACTCTTTGTGTTGTTGATAAGTGTTACAAATTCATCAATATACCCGCTATTGATTGTGTATCTTATCATGCCATTATTGACACATAAGTCAGAATACATATTGTTCTGCAATCTTGTGTAAAGAATGATCTGCTTCAAAGGTCTATCGGTTATTGTACTAACAACAGTATAGTCACCTGTAACTGTCTTGTTCTCTATCTCTACAGTCAAGTATTTAGCAGAAGTAATTGCATCAATGTTCAACTGTAATAGATCAAATTTTGTTTCGTTAGTACTAGATATATATTGAGTAGTACTATCATCATCTGCTACGGCTGTAATTACTAACTTGTAATAATCAATATTGTCTACTTTACGCCATCTCAATATTCCGTTCTCTACCCAGATATCTGATGTTGTATTGATCTTAAATGTAGTACTAGCCACCTTAGTTGCGTCAGTGTTGGTTGTGCCATTGGAACTGTCTAGATATCCCATGTTCGCATATACAATCTGCCCGTCTTGGCTAGAGATTGTACTAGCAGAACCCTTAGCAATTAAATAATAATAATGTACGCCCAATTGAACATCTGTATTGATATCTCGCTCATATACACTTCCGCCACTTAATGGGATCTCTACACATATTGTACCGCTTGTGCAACTATCATACATCTCATATCCAGACGCATTGTCTATAGGTAACCAACGCAATTTAGTTGTTCTATCTTGTTTGATAATCTGTGCTTGAGAATTGATCAAGTCATATATCGTTGGACTTGCCAATTTAACTGCAACAAACTCACTACTTACAGCACTCTTGATGCATCCGTCAGCAATAGCACGAATTGTAAATGTATATGATCCAGCCAAGAAATTAAGTGCTGTTGTGTCATAAGTGGTTGCATCCAGTCTTACTGTTGTAGACTTGTTGCTACTATCCACCATTGTAAGATCATACACTACATTTTCCCCTACACTTGTCCACCTCAAAACACCATCTTCGATATAAATAGTAGGTGTATGTGTAACCTGAACTAGCCTTGTATAAGTTTCTTGGGTATATTGAATGTCAGAATCTATAATATTGCTATCTGGATTGCCTATGTGTTGTGCTGTAACAAGATATTCGGTATCAGCCAGAAGTCCCAACTCTGTTAAATCAATACTACTATTATTTACAACCCATTGATATTTTGGAATAACATTATATGTGTTCTCAGTTAACTTCTCATAGAAATTAACTATTGTTGCTGTTCGCTTAACGATATCATAATTATTGATGTTTAGTATGCCATCAACAATTGTTATGTTGATATTGGCTGATATCAATTTAGTTATATTAACCTTGCTTGTGCTATATTGTGATACATTGATTGATACTGTATTGTCACCCACAATCTTGGTCAATTGCAATGTGATCAAGTCTTTGCCACTGCCAAGTCCGCTGATAACAACCCTACCTGCTACTTCGCTAGATAATATTATACCTGTCTCGTCCAATACGCTATTGGCTGTAATATTGATCCTAATAGTATATAATCTAGTAGTATCGTCATAGGTCACATCTATTGCAGAATCTGCATCAGCACCTGTATCTAGCAAGCCGATCGTAGATGTGTTAGCATTAAATACATAACTGCGGTTGTTAATTGCAAACATGTATCTGCTAGCAAGATCTCTAGTATTATAGTTGTTAGTAGGCACGCCAAATTGTGCCAAGATATAATATTCGCTATCTGTCTTAACCACCTTAGCAGTTAACTCGGTTGTTGTTAATTTCAAGAATGAATACTCACCACTAAACTGACTTTTCAACTCGTTGTATTTGTTGTTACTAGAATCTATATTCTGTACCTTTTGGATACTAATTGTGTAACCACCAGATAGATACTTAGTATTATCTCTTAGGTCGATAACATTTTTGCCATAATTATTCTCTGTCAATTTGTCACCATTAGGTGTTGTTATAACATAATTGTACTTAACAGTAGAACTTAAGGTATCCCATGATATCTGATCTTCGCCTATAACGATAGCGTCCACAATTGCTGTCTTGATAATTGCAAATATACGGCTGTCACTGGCCACAACATCACTATCAGCAGAGTGATAGGATATCATAACATTATAATTGCCGGCTGGTAAAATAATGTAATTGTTGCCATCAAACACACGCTCGATCGTAAAGTCAATAATCGCATATTTGTTAGACAATACTTCACTAAAGTTGTTTAACATGTAAGTGTAACGATTGTTGGCAGTATCTTCAAACACAATCTGTGCCACATCTACTGTATAACTGCTGTCATTGGTTGGATAAGTATATCCCTTGATAGCCATATTGCCATCTGCATTGATAACTAGATCACTCTCGGTTGGCATGCTGATCTTAGTTACACTAACAGTGTTGCCAGAGTAAGCCTTAAGATTGCTAATAGACTTATCATCACCAATGCTTGTGATTGTTATATCAAATTCGTTGCCAAGTTCTGCAATATAACAACCAATGCCCTTGATAGTAATAGTACATTTGCCATTATTGTAATTATCTGCTATATCACTCGTTAGAATCTTCACATCCTTAGTGTTGGTTCCTGTTTTGCTAGCAAAATGTAGATTGTATGCACCTACTGCATCTGTTCCATTGATTATGTTAAGTGCAGTAAATGTAAGTTCTACATCTATGCTGTTGTTAACGATTGTAACCTTCTTGGTTAAGTCTGAGATTGCATTAAGCCTATACATGCTGTATGTCTTAGGTTGAGTGCTTAGTTCGTTAACATTGGTTGCTACTATTCTTATTAAGAATGATCCAGTAGGAAGACTAGTCTCGTCAATGTATGCAATGCTTTCGCTTCCTCTATGGGTATATTCTATTGTATCAATGTATTTACCAGTGACTGTATACGTGTTGATTGTATACTTAGTTTCTGCCTTAGGATCTACAATTGTAACCTTGCCATCTACTATCTTTAGTTCAGCCATACTAGATTTTACAATAGCACCCTTAGTAGAATAACCACTATTAACAATATCTGTATTGTTGCCATAATATTTCAATCTAGCAGTATATGTACCCACACCAAATGCTGATAGATCAAAGGTTGCACCAGAAGATAACTGGTTAGCAGGAATAGTGAACTTGCCATCCGCAACACCATCGTTGTCTGTATCTACAGGATTGCCGTTGTTATCAAAGAACTCTAAGATAGCATAAGTTGCCTGATATGCATATCCACCTACAACAATTTTGCCATCTACAACATTGATACTATCGTTAACAGGAAGATAACTGATAGTGTGAATGTTGCTAGTGTCTACAGATAGATAATAATTATTCCCTGCAGTCATTGTCGCAGTCGAACCCACAACCTGACTAAGCGAGATTGTAAGCGTTGTGCTAGTATTGACAAGCAGTTCAGCGTGATTGATAGTAAGTGTATAATGACCACTAGCATATCTATAGCCATACACGTTATCTGGATCGGAGTAATCTTGGTTGGCTGTTACAACTATTGTTTTGCGATACTCGCCATTGGCTAGTTGCACAATGTATTTAGTAACCTGATCCACACCTGCAATTATGTTGTTGCTGTCCCACTCTACCACGTACGCCTCAATATCACTATTGCTATCATACTTAAGCTCTTGACTAGTTACAACAGAAGATAATCTGGCTACATGATATTTATCCACAATATCACTAACAATTTTGCCTTGCTCTCTTATCTCTATTGCAAAATATATATCGTTTCTTACGCCCTCAAAAGTCCAACTGCTTGTATCAATTGTTACATTTCGATCACTTGCACTGGATGAATATATACCCAGTAGATTGCTTGTAGTTAACTCACCAGTGGCATTCTCTGCATACACATAATATTGTCTTGCAGTGCTATGATTGTTGATTGTTAGCACACCATCAGTCACAATCAATTGTTCGGTCGTTCCGAATGGTGCTAGCTTGGTGAACCCAACCTCGTTAGACACCTCAGAGATTACACCCATATCACTGGACTTGTTAAGTTGCATAGTAAGAATGTAATCGCCATACGCTAAATCATGCAAATCTACAATCATATTATTGCCTTGATAAGACATGTTAAGCGTATTGCCTCTTCCATCCCATACAGTATCTGTGTCATCATCTGCAATAGCATTGACACCAGTAACTCTTGTCGGTCTAGCAAGTGTATCTATAACATATTTCTTAACCCTGCCATTGCGACTGATATACAATGTCATAAGCGAGTAATCGGTTATAATATTGGTTGGAATAATCAACTCGTTGTCCACCGATACTCCACTTGTATTTGTTCTGTAATAATCAAACTCAATTGACTTGCTAGTGGCTGTGCTATTGTATGCGATAGCATCAATTATAGCACCTGTAGTTGTAACTACTATCTGATACTTGCCACCAGCGGTTATTTTGCCGTCGGTCTTAAGATCTGCAACATTAATAACATATCTGCCATCCACATAAGCAATTGCTTTATTGTATACATCGCTTAGTGTTATTGTAGAGATTGAACCATCATAGTTAGTGATACACCCTCTTGTCGCAACATTGATCTCATATTCTGCAATATTACTTACACCTGCATCGGTTACTGCCAGTAGAGAAACATAATGCTTACTAGACACCATAGTGCCATCAATAGTTGTATCAGCAAAAGCAATCTTGTCTTGCGATAGATATTCTAGATTGCTACCAGCAAAATCTACATATCTAAATGCAACCTTATTGCTAGCAAAGGATGTTAAATATCCGTGATTGCCATTCATAACCGCACTGCAATTGATATAGTACTCTGTGTTATCAGTGTTGCTAAGTACTATTATTGCAGAGCTGCCGTCACTTGCAACAATATCATAATCAGAACCAAGAGTAAGCAAATTGTTGCTAGAATTGTATAGATTATACATAGCACCTTCTATGTCCTGATTGTCTGCATTGTAAGTTATCTTAATAGCATTAGCCTTGTTGTATTCTACCAACTCTAGTGTTGCAACACCCAATTTAGTAATGACATATTGGCTATCACCACTTGGCAAATTGTATTTGTTAAGCGAATAATCTACACTATCCCCCACATTGCCATAAGTTCCGATTTCCAAAGTATACTCGCCAGCTTCTGTTATCAATGTAGTTGTATTAATTGTAGAATTGTCAATTGTATAACTTGCATTGATTATTTCATTTCCGCCATCCGATTTAACCACTAGTACATTGTAACCATCAGCATAAATATTATCTGATGTATTAAGGACTATATTGTTACCCAATACATTGATTGTTGGCTTAACCAATCTCTTAATAATTATTGCTCTAGCATCGCTAGTCATATATGCAATGTTTTCGTCCGCCAATTCGTATCTTGTAGTGGTTGCAATGTTATATGCAAGTGTATATTCTTGCTCGCCTACCAATCCCATACTATCGTTGATACTGATCGTGCTTATGTCAAGTGCGTTATATTTTACGCCATCTACCTCAACCTCGATCACAGCAGGTGTTTCGCCCAAACCATTAACTGCATTGAATGAATATACAATATCAGTGTAACTACTATCAAACTTATTCCATACAACATAATACTTGCCACCAATTGTGACAACCGCCATATCGTTGGTGTTTAATTTTGTTACTCTCATAACTTGGCTATAATCACTATCGAAGAAGCCTCTAATAGTGTGCTTGATTGCGATCTCATATACTGTATTAGCGTTAAGGTGCAATAGATTAAGATCCAACACATTGGTGCTACTAGAGTCGCCATCGTTGATGTATGTCATTGTATCTTTCACGCCATTGTTTGTTATAACTATCTCATATGTTCCTACTCTGTCATTATTCCAAGTCAATTGATCGCTTTCAACAGCAATTTCTGTTATCTTGGATATTTTGCTAATATTGATACTAGCCGAATTGGACCTTAGATAAGTCGTTTCGCCTAGTTTCTTACCCATAGCGGTTACAACAATACGGTTAACACCTTCAACCAGCACATTTTCTAGTTCTGTGCCACGATAGTTATAACTAGTTTCGCCATTGTTAACAATTACACTATATTTAACACTCTCTGTAGTCTCGCTAGCCGAAGTATTGTATACTTCTAATTTATACGATAAAGCACCAGCAACCGCACCCCACATAATCTTATCATTATCATCACTAAGGGTGATGCTGTCATCATTAACAACCTTGCTTAGATTAGGAAATTTATTAAAAGTAATTTGTTTGATCGCACCAACATATCCTGCAGTTGTTGATTGTGTTAGGCATGTGATTGTATAATTGTTATCCGGATTGTTAGAGATATTGTTATAGTTAACACCCTGCTCTGCTAAGACATCTATAATATTGAAAGAATCATTGTTATTGCATACTTTCTGATAACTATTGCCACCTATATTGATAGAAACAAGATAGGATGTTGCACCTTCTACCGCACTAAATGATAGTACACCATCAGCACTTAGTTGCAATGTCTCTACAGCACCAATAGTCTTGTAGACACTAGCTTTAAATAATCTAGGTGTTTTATTATTTACATTTTCGCCTTTGCCACGAGTAAATATGTATAGATCATACTCGCCGTCAGAGGTTATAACATTAAGTAGGTTTACTTGACCAGACTCTGTACGATCAATTGTCACAACATTGCCAGTCTTGGATACAAAGACTAGTTTGATCTGATCTATCCTCTGCTCGGATACAACATCTGTTGGGACAACATAAGTAAGCACACTATCTGCAACCGACAACTGGAAATCATCAATATTAGGCATGTATTCTGCCATACTACTTACACTTGACTTATCAGAGTCCACCGCATACAATCCGTTATTGATTGTGTTAGGTTTGTCACCCATGTCAAAATTGTCTTCTGGCATAAATGCAGTAATTGTAACCGCATATTCGTTATATTTTGGATTACTTCCCGATCGCAATTCTGCCAAAATATCTTCGGTCAATTGAAATGTAGGTGTCTTGTTAATTCCACCTAGACTGGAATAATCTACAATATATTGTTTAACAACTTCACTATCTGTGTTAGTGATCTCGACCTTGTATCTTAATTTTCTTCTAGCGCTGACATCGTTAGTTGCGTGGCTCCAGGTTATAACAGTATTATCATAGGTTCTTACCTCTGCACCACCTATCATAATGCTATCAATTGCACTATTGCTGATACTAACAGATGGCGTAGCAAGTCTTACAACCTTAACATATTCGCAATTTGGACTATCGAAATATTCTACTCCGCCGTCAACCACACTATTAATCTTGGTATTATCATAACTAGGTGAAGTCTTGGCAACTGTTGCCTTAAGTGTAATATCAAATATATCGGATGAAGTAGCAATATTATTAAGTGTTATGGAATCAACCGAACTGGACTGTGTAAACATAGGCTCTGACACTACACCAGCCACCCTGCTATACATAACTACTGCATTGGCATGGCTTGCAAGACCTGCAACATTTATTTTGCCATCAGTGATTGTGTATGATGGTGTATCTAGTATGTAGAACTTGTATGCTTCACTATCAACAGCATCGGTGGTCAAAGTGTTGTCGCCCAATGCCTGAACGGTTACTGTATTAATAGTTCCTGTCTTAAAGCCAGCAACATAGTCTTCTAGCTTGAACTTAGTAACTCCCGCTGGCGTTGTATAGATTACACTTTGCTCTGTAGTATCAGTGTAAGTTATAGACACCTTGTATCTAACTGTGGTAGCATCTACTGCCACATTGTCTGTATTGCTGGTTACAGCATCCCAAGTTAGTTCACTGCCATTGTAACGGATATTAGATACTGGCTTAAGAGTAGATGGCTGGGTAACCAAAATCTTAACACTAGCAGTAATCTGTTCCTTGCCAGCCAGTGCAGTAAATGTGATTACGACCGGTCTATTGCCCTCTGTAAGTCCGCTGATACTAAATGTAACACTAGCAGTTTGCTCACCCTTGACATTGTCTGCCGAGTTGGCAGTAATATTGGACGCATCACTCACCGCTGAGATCGTGTATTCGCTCAAATCCTCTGGTGTCGCAATATATTTTAGCCTAAAACTGTCTGCAATATTAAGATTGATCGCATATGTCTTAACTTCGTCACCATCTTGCGAAATATCAACCAGATTATTATCGTCCGGCAAAATCTGCAAGCCCGAGACATACACATTTTCTTCTTTTTCCTTAGGCTTAAGTGCGATAAACAGCCCTACAGTAAGCCCAAGTATCGCAATAACCATAAATACTATCAAAACCTTAACCGATTTCTTCATATTCCACCTTCATCCAATGATTTCTAAAAAGTTATGTATAAATATATAATTTTACTATAGTATTTTATCATAAGTAGCGAACTCCAACAAAATGTTATGGCACAGATAAAAAAATAGTAAAATCTTGTCGAGAAATGTTGTTAAATTAGATATAGCAAAGTCAAAAAATTGCAAAATTGCCACAATATATGCAAAGATGTCAACGCAATGTGGATAAGTTATCAACAAATTATCTACAATAATCCACTTGAAATTACTTTGCTTTTTTAGTTTTTATATTTATAATATAAAATATACAGCAATGCGTTATTATAGCAACGCAAAATATGTAGCGATATAATTTTTGTTACCGCAGTTGCACAAAGCAAAAAAAATATATATAAAAAGTTGCAAAAAAACTATATGCAAGCAAAATTAGATAATAAGAAAATTATCACAATATTGCTTAATACAATTAAATATCAACTAAAAGACTAAACTAACAACAAAAAAGGAAAAATATATGATAAATGTAGTATTGATAGAACCAGAGATCCCACAAAATGCAGGAAATATAGTAAGGACATGTGCCGCAACTGGCAGTAAGTTATACATGGTGCGACCGCTTGGCTTTGAGTTAAGCGACAAGTATTACAAGAGAGCAGGCATGGACTATTTTGACTTCAGCACAATAGAAGTTGTTGACACCTTTGAAGAAATATACGAGGCTAACAAAGGCAAGCAGTTCTATTTTGCTAGCACTAAATCTCACCATACTTATGCCGAAGTCAGCTACCCAGACGACTGCTTTCTTGTGTTTGGCAAGGAGAGCTTTGGCATAAGAGAGAGTCTACTAAAAAAACACTACGAAGACTGCATCCGCATACCTATGCAAGAAGGTGCAAGAAGCCTAAATTTAGCCAATAGTGTAGCAATAGTTGTGTATGAAGCACTAAGACAAAATAACTTCAAGAACCTAAAAGAATATGGCGAACTAACTAACCGCATTGATTAATAATTACAAAAAAAATATTATATCCTCCCCCACAAATCTAAGGGATAAGATATAATATTTTTTTAATAATTGTAGATGTTTTGTTAACTATTTATTTTAGCCATAATAATTGACTAGATCGCCCATGTGCGGAGATGATATATACTCCTCTTCTTCTCGCTTATTATTTTCGTTTTCTTGCAAGACTTTGTTAAGTGATACTTCAAATGCTGTCTTGGTTAAAATCTCGCCATCATCCAGTCTCTTCTGATATGTTCGGCTCTGTATTCTTCCACTGACATTGATTTTGTCACCTATTTTGAAATTTTTCACAAATCTAGCATTCCGCCCCCAAGCAATACATGGGATATAGTCACTCTTGTTATAACTGCGGTTAACTGCTAGTAGCACGTCACATATCTCTCTATTGAATGGAGTTGTACGATATATTGGCTCTTTGCACACATATCCCGTTATTTCTATTTCGTTTTCATCCTCCATTGTGTCTTCCAGAAATTCTCTTACAAAGATGGTTAATAGCAACTTAGACTTATTATCCACCAACTTATTATAACTGCGGTACTGTCCCAAGAAATGCACTCTATCTCCGACCTTGATCGGATAATCTTGCATCAATCTTTCGGATATAGTCACTGGGATAATATCATATATATCTGACAATCTCTTGATCTTAATACTAAATTCATAGAAGCCTTCACCAAATATTTCGTGGCTAAATGTAGGCTCTTTTGTCACCTCACCTGATACTCTTACAACATTGTTATTTTCCATTTCGTTCATTACTTTTTTCCCCTTTCTATTCATATAACTTATTTTTTAGTTCGTCTAATCAACTTTATGTCTCTGTATTCCTAGGCTATCAATATAGTAGTTGTCTTGCATAATTAGTTCACCTACTGATACGATGTCATATCCAGCATTTTTGACACTAGCAATAATCAATGGCAACGCATCCAAGATATGATCGGAATTGTTGTGACACAATATAATTGAACCCGGGCACAACTTCTTCATAACCCTATTGCATATCTCAGTTCCGCTTATACCCTTCCAGTCCAGCGTGTCTATGTTCCACTGTATTGTCTTAAGTCCAAAATCGTTGCTAGCCATATTAAGTAGGCTATTGTTGTATGCTCCATAAGGGGCACGGAACAATTTTACCTTACCCTCACCTATAATGTTTTCGATCAAAGATATACTAGTAGCCAACTCATTGTGCATATTGCTAGCAGATAGCGTTGTCATATCGGGATGTGTGTTGCTATGAGTTCCTATCTCTAGGCCATTGTCGTTGATGTATTTAACCATATCCGGATAATCTTCGACCCAGAACCCAACTAAAAAGAATGTTGCGTTGATATTGTTCTCTTTAACCATATCCACAATTGATTTAGTCTTGTCTGCTCCCCACGCACTATCGAAAGATATTGCAACCTTTTTGTCCTCCGTATCCACATTGTATATTGGCACTAGTCGTATATTTTCTCCCAAGTACACTGCTGAAATCGGTGTGCCATATATGTTAAAACTCAATATCATGGCAAGCACCAAAATGCATGCTATAACCACTAGATACCTCTTACTAAATATTACAAAATGCATATAATCTGTTAGACCTCTATTATTGTATATAATTGTTGCAAATAGCACTAAACATAAGCTTGTTACATAATGTCGAAAAAGCACTAAAAATGTATTGTATGCAGAGTTAGATAGCCATAAAATATACAAACAAATTAGTTCTATAACTAAACATGCTAAATAGTGCAAACAAGCAAGTTATAAGATTGTATGCATCTACCTCACCTTCTTATGCCAAAAAAAAATCGCATTATGCAAAAACATGCACATGCGATCGTACTGTGTACTAAATTATTGTTATATTATCTTATATTAGAAACTAATGGACTTAATGCTAAAAGAACTCCAAGGGACGATGTCCTCTGGTGGCATAGCAACAAAAGTCATAACCTGCTTAGTTGTTGGATGCGTGAACTTGATCTTGTATGCCCATAGTGCTAGATTGTGTCCCTTAGCAAGTGTATCACCGCCATATCTGACATCACCATATACCGGGTGTCCAATGTGCTTGAACTGAACACGAATCTGATGGCTACGACCAGTTAGCAACTCTACTTCAACTAGCGAAACTTTTTCTTTTGCTTCCAAAACCTTGTATTTTAGTTCCGCATACTTAGCACCGTCTGTCAACTCTGGCACTACACTAACCATATTGGTTTTAACATTTTTCTTAAGATAATTCTTAAGCGTGCCGTATTTTTCTTTAACTTCGCCATTGACAACGGCAAGATATTTTTTCTCAAATTCTTTAGTCTTAATACTCTCCGACAATCTGGCAGCGGCTTTGCTAGTCTTAGCAAATATCATTATTCCGCCAGTAGGACGATCAAGTCTGTGAACTAGACCTACATATACATTGCCCTTCTTATCGTATTTCTCTCTTAGGTAGTTCTCAACTAGATCCACCATACATGTATCCCCTGAGATATCGCCCTGTGTAGGGATATTTTGTGGCTTAACTACAACCAAAATGTGATTGTCTTCGTATATTACATTTAACATTGTTTTACTTCCTTGTCTTTTGCAATTAGTATACTTACATTTGGGCATCTTTGTCAAACAAAAACTTGATATCCCCACAAAGTATATCCGAATAACTGAAACTAGTTCTATCTAGTTCGCTAGCCTCTTCTGGCTTTATTATAAACATACTTGGATATACTTTGTCAATAGTTGCATTCAGCTTAACAAGTTTGTTTCTTCCTTTGTTGACAATCATAGCAATATTTTTGCCCTGTAGTTGTTTTACAATCGACTTAACCTCGTCCAGTCTTACGCTACTACTTCTCAAAATCTCATTCACCATCCAAAAAAATATTTTCGTTACATATTTATACGCTATTATGTATTATTGACCAAAATAAGCCTACTTAACCAAAATATCACAAAAATGCCTATAATTACGCTATTTCACAACATTTTGCATAGCATGTATTTATGAGATATTACAACTTAATAGTCTCTCCAGTCTCAGCATCTTGATACATAACGAAATATCCGTCACCGTCTAGATTGCTTGGATCAATAGGTATCCATTGATAATAATCATCTATTGTATCTGGCACTTCATCATCTTTCTTGCCCGGCACACCATACGCAACATACTTGATAGTTTCATTGTCATATATCAGCCCTATCACATAAGTCCTACTGCCTTCTTCGAAATTCACCTTAACCCACTTAGAATTAGGAACAATAGCACCTAGTCTACTCTCCTCGGGATATTTAGCAAATAGTTCATCTATCTGATCACTTATCATTTCGAAAAAGTTAGGCTCGCCCTTGCTTGCAATAGTTGCCGAAATAGTCTTCTCAACCTCACTATCGTCCTCTTCAAAAAGTGCAGTGACACCTGCTATATCGTCAGTATCTCGGCACTTGTATACATCTACTCTACCCGCAACTTTTGCCTTATCTACCACATCTTGGTTAATATTATTTTTTTCGTCAATGCTATCATTCTCACCGATTTTATCCTTAATAGCATCCATGTCTTCCTCAGCGTGATCTATTGGTTTTTTACTATCAATCTCATCACTATATTTGGCTGGATTTGTTTCGAAGCTATCTTCTATTTGTTCTTTTGACTTATTAACATTTTTAGTTTCTTTGTACTCTGCATTGTTTTCAATTTTGGCTATATTATTAGATTTTTTAGCACTTATAGTTGAAGATACTCTGCCAACATTATTACTCAATCGATCCAAAATTTCGCTACGGACATTTCTAACATCACCACCCCACATAATCGCCTTGTATGGCTTATCCTCTTGCACCATTACGCATGCAATCGAGCGGTTGATATCGAAATTGTTACTTAGTTTGAACTCTGCAACACCATTTTTGCCACACGCAATATTTTGTCTGAAAAATTTGTCCCCATCTAGCATAAGTCCAAGAACACAATTGCTATACACATTGCCGTTCATACGCATATTGCCAAATACTCCGCTAGTGGTTCGGTTAATATTGAGGATACACATTTCCTTTCGGTCATTGGTAAGAAGAATAGTTTTTTTGATATAATCCAAGACTATTATCACACCCCTTTGTTAAAATATTATTACTGGATATATATATTACATTAAGCCATTAAATGTGACAAAAGTTGTAATCAAATATTGCAAATTATTGTAAAACAAAGACTAATAATGTCTAAACGCAAAAAAACCTCCTATGGTGATTATACCATAAGAGGTGTTAGATTGGAAGTAGCCCTTTTTTATTTTTGCAGTGCAAAAATGGGGTTCACTTCATAAATTTCAATCGGTATTTTTTTTATATTTTATATAAGTTTTGTGTTAAAGCATGTTTTTTTGACAGTTGCATAAAAAACATACAACGCTAAATAAACAGTTTTAACTCATGACGGCTTAACTAAATAATCTAAAGTTTGTGAACAAATAGACTTTATTACCCATCTGTCCTCAAACCTCAAGGGTTATTCAATTATTCAACATCAATATTGTTCTTCTTACGGAAGTCTGCTCTACCTCTTAGGGTATGATCAAGGATGATCTTACGGATACGAAGGTTAAGAGGAGTAACTTCTAGTAGTTCGTCATCGTTAAGAAACTCTAGACTCTCTTCCAAAGTAAGTTTTCTTACTGGTTCTAGTCTAAGAGCCTCATCACTGGCGGAAGAACGCATGTTAGTCAATTGCTTACGCTTGCATACATTAACAACAATATCTCCCATCTTAGGGTTGATACCTACGACCATGCCACCATATACTTTGTCACCAACAGTAACTAGCAATCTGCCACGTTGTTGTGAATTGAATAGGCCATATTGGATACACTCACCTGTCTCATAAGCAACAAGAGTACCAAAGTTTCTACGATCTATATGTCCCTTGTATGGTTCATATCTCTCAAAGATAGTATTCATGACACCTTCACCATTGGTGTCTGTCATAAATTGGTTCTTATAGCCAAATAGTCCACGAGTAGGAATCAAGAACTCTAGTTTCATACGGCTACCTACGCTATTCATGGATACAAGTTCGCCTTTACGATTACCCATAGCATTGATTATAGCACCAGAGCATGTCTCTGGAACATCTATAAATAGTCTATCAATTGGCTCATGCTTTACGCCATCAATTTCCTTAATAAGAACCTTAGGCATACTTACTTGGAACTCATAACCATCTCTACGCATGTTCTCGATCAAGATAGAGATATGCATTTCACCACGACCAAGAACCTTGAATGTATCAGCACTCTCAGTTTCTAATACTTTCAAGCTTAGATCCTTAGTTGCTTCCTTAAGCAATCTTTCTCTAAGGTGTCTAGAAGTACTATATTTGCCTTCTTTGCCACAGAATGGGCTATTGTTGACCATGAATAACATCTCCATGCTAGGCTCGGAGATCTTAACAAATGGGATAGTCACAGGATTGTCCTTATCTGAGATTGTATCACCTATTGTTACGTCAGTACTACCTGCTACACAGATGATATCACCTGCTGTTGCAACCTCTACAGGGACTCTCTTAAGTCCATCAAAAACAAATATACCTGTTACACGGAAAGCTGGCTTAACAGTGTCAGTTGTGTGATAGTTGGTGATCGCTAGGTTCTGACCAACCTTAAGTGTACCATTCTCTACCTTGCCGATAGCAAGTTTGCCAAGATAGTCATTCTGTTCGGCAGAACTAACTAGCATTGCAAATGGCTTAGTTTCATCCCCTGTAGGCTTGTCAATATAATTGATAATAGTCTCAAATAGAGGCTTGAAGTCAGTGCCCATTTCGTTAGGGTTAAGCGAACTAAGACCATATCTGCTGGATGCAAATACAAATGGGCTGTTAAGTTGCTCATCGTTAGCATTAAGATCCATAAATAGTTCTAAGACCTCATCCATAACTTCCTTGATACGAGCATCCTTACGGTCGATCTTGTTGATAACAACTATAACCTTGTGATTAAGTTCTAGTGCCTTCTGAAGAACAAATCTAGTCTGAGGCATTGGACCTTCGAAAGCATCAACAACAAGTAGTACACCATCGACCATCTTCAGTACACGTTCTACTTCACCACCGAAGTCTGCGTGTCCTGGGGTATCAATGATATTGATCTTAACACCCTCATATGTTACGGCTGTGTTCTTACTAAGGATGGTGATACCACGTTCACGCTCTAGAGCATCACTATCCATTACTCTATCTTCTACTTCTTGATTTTGTCTAAAAGCACCACCCTGCTTAAGCAGTTCGTTAACTAGGCTTGTTTTGCCATGATCAACGTGGGCGATTATTGCAATATTTCTTATTTCTTTCATTAGTATAACTCCTTCTATCTTAAAAAAACGCAAAATTATAATAGTTAGCAAATTTAAAAAAATCAAAAAAATAAAATACAGCAAGCACTGTATAACTAACTATCATTCAAAATTCGACTTATTTTACCACAACTAATACACCAATTGCAACAATTATATAAAAATATTTATATAAGTAAAAAATTTTTTTAATAAAGAAAAAGAGGACTGTTTCTATTCTTTAGCCCCCTTATGCTCCTCATATTTCTTGGCAAAATCCAGTTCGTAACCAGCCGTTTCACTCCTTTTAAATTTAGCATATTCACTACTAAATTTCTGAAGTACTTTGCTATTAAGTGAAGCGATATGTTCGTCATATTTTGCCTTGTTGTTAGCAATTATAGTCTGCTTAATTGCCAGTTCTTCTTGGGTAAAATTTTCTAATTTTTCGCTATAATCAGTATGATATTTTTTGATTATTTTAAGAAGATCGCTTTCGCTTAATTTCTTTAGCTTGTCAATTGTATAACTATCATCTTTCTCGATAATCGACTTGCATAACACCAGTTTCTCAATATTGCCAATTCCGTTCTTCTTAGCCTCGTTAAATAGTGCCAAGTCGGCATCACTCTCTGCAATAACACAAAATATTGCATTGTCACTAAAATACTTGTTGCATGTAGTATATATCTTACTCTCCAATGCTTGTGTAAAACTGCTAGTAACCGATATCTGCACCGCATTGTCCTTAGCATCCACATCCAAGTATCCCATCTTGGCACTAAGAAAAAGGAATTTCTCCACTGCCTCGTCTATCTTTAGCCCCACAAAGTCTTCACCTATCACTAGGCTATAAGCCTCTGCATTAACAGGATACACACTATCCACGACATTGTCTGCGCCTGTCATAAATTCTATCTTAGGATTGATCTCCAATCTAAAGAAATGTGTGTTACGCATCTCAACACCATCCTTGATATACACACCCACTGCCACAAGAATAGCAAAAACTATAATCGAGATAATTGTAAAAATTTCGTGACTTTTCTTCATACAATCGCACCTACTAGACTGATATTAACCTAATTATATCCATGTCTAGACAAGTTAATCAAAACTAGCAAAGAAATATATAGTTTTAATTATTTTAACACCGCATTACTAGTGTCTTATTGGATTATTTTTACAAGAATTTTTTTGACAAAATCTAAAAATATACTATCGTTTTTTTGAAAAATATAGAAATAAAAAAATACAATTTCCATCAACACTGTTTGAGACTAGCAAAATATAAGCACTTTAATCTATAAAAGGTTAAGGTATTTTTTTTACTCTCTTAACTGTAAAAAGAAACAAATATTATTGACGTTGTCAAGGATTGTCGCAGAATGCGACATACACTTTAACATTGACAACAAAAAATATTTGTTTACCATAATAAAAAAGAGAAGAAACAATAAAAGCAAAAAGCGAAAGTGTGTTATGTTTTCCAAAACTTTCGCTTTTTGTCTGCTTTAATTTAGTTTATAAGTGTGTGATTGTCTTCGGTGGAGCTTTAGTGTTCACCGACTTGTAAAAGACCAAGCACACGCTTAAATGCCGTAAAATATGCTCTTTTTTGTTGAGATAATTAAATATGATTTATAAATTAAAGTTTTGGTTTTTGAACCTAATTTGAATGTTTTAAAAATGAGCTATATAGATTTATATAGCCCATTTTTTAATGTTTTTATTCGGATGCAATATTAAAGTCATTTGCATTTGGTTCGTGGTCAAAGAAATGTATAATAAAATCATAATCTGTGCCTATATTTTTAATGTAACATACCTTGCTTTCAAACACAAACTTAAATTTGCTTGCATTTGATAAACTGATAGTTGAATAATCAGATATTTCTGTGCCATCTGCGTTTTTGATTGTCCAACTGCCATTTGATTTAGTTATTTCATTTAATGAATTTAAAACAGTTTGAAGTGTATCCCCTGCAGTGAACAAACGATAGTCAGCATAAACTGGTGTATTATCGGTTGTAGTGCCGTTGAATGATTTGCATATATTTGAATTTTCATTTTGATAATAACTGAAACCGTTTAAACTAACAATGATGTTTTCTGAATGAATTGCTCCAAAGTTATCGGATTCAACATTAGTGATAGTAAACCCAATGTTGTAAATTGATGAATTTTCTAGGCCATCTGTTTTTAATTTAAATTTCTTATATCTGCAATTTCCTTCTTTGCCTGGAACTTCAGTTAATGTGCCAGTTGCACTTGTTGTTCCAGATCCAACATTAACACCTTTATCTAACACATCCCATGTTAGTTGTAAGCCTTCGTAATACACATCTGGTCCACGCCCAAACATTATAATTGCTTCGCCATTTTCATTAAGTTGTAAGCTAAAGCCTTTTCCATCGTGTATACAGTCGCTCAAATCATTAAATTCTTCTCTTTGAACGACCCAAGTGTATTTTACACCAACAATATATTCGGTACTATCTATTGTTTTTGTAACATACTCGGCAGTATAATTTAAGCCGTGAGGTGTGTTTTTATCTTCTTCCCAGTAGAAATTTACAATATTATTGACTGTGTCATTTCCAGTAAAATATATTGTTGTTGTATAAGTTCCAGCACCTATTGTACTAAATTGCCACATCTTATTATAGTCTTCTGAATTATAACTTTCAGTAACGCTATCGGTTTTTTCGGCACGAAATTGAGTAATATAATCAAAATATTCAAAGGTTAAAACGCTTGGAATAATACCATCTGAATTATATTCATATTTATTGGTGCTTACTGTTGGTCTAGGAATAAGATATGAACCCTTGTTAACTGTAAGTTTTATTAAAAATGGCTTAGACTCTTCGTATAAATTTTGACAATTTTCGTTAGGCACAAACTTAACTTTTGCTGTTAATTTTTCGCTCTTTGGTTGTGCATTATAAACTTGCAACTCTGTTTGATTATCAAAAGGCACTGCAACAAAATTTCCGTATTCTAATAATTTTGAAAGATTATTTTCATATTCTTCGCCCTTAACAAGATTGTTAAGGGTTATTATTTCTTCAGCTGTTTCTTGCCCTGCTTTTAATTTTAAAGAAAATTCGCCACTAGAAAAATAATCGTTTGGGTGATTATAGTTGTTTTCTTCGTTAGCCAACATATCATTAAATGTAACATCTTTGCTTACACTTTTTGTAACATTAAATGCCCAAGTGTATTGTAAACCACCATAAGTATCATAATTATCAGATGTAAGTTCTTCATTTACAATGGTAAAAGGTGCTTTTAAAATTTCTATTTTTTGAAAACTTGAATAGGATGCATAGAGATTATTTGTTTCGTTAATTTTTGCACAAATCAAATATTCGCCTGGTGTAATTTCACTTAAATGGTCATAAGTATCATCAGATAAATTAAATAACATATTTTTTTCTGCATACGCCTGCGGAGTCAACAAGTTGTCGGGCATATTATTTTTAACATTATAATATTCTTGCGAACCTTCAGAACCATCAACTTCTTTCATAAGAATATAAAGTCCATCTATTTGACTACTTGGAACACTTTCATCGTTTGTTTTAACAATCAAATTAATAGCACTTTCTTTTGTCCCAAAGAAAATAACATTGTTATCCGTAATTGTTTTGCCACCCATAGAGTTAACACTTGTTGTTAAATCTAGTTTGTAATCTAAAGTGCTTGCAACTGCACGGACCTCGGCAGTAAGCGACACAGTTGACCCCTTATAAGTAAAATTAATTGTGTAGGTGCCAACATCAAGTGTATTTGATTCAATTTTTTCTAAGTATGAAGATAATTCTAATTCAATAGAGTTTGAAGAATTTCCTTCGCAAAACTCAATTTTAACTGAAACATTTTGTAACCTTAAACTTTCTGTAGAATCGTCCGAAAAGTGAGCAGTAATCTCAAAACTATCTAACCCAGCATTATCGCCATAATAGCAGACTATAGATGTGCTTTGATTTGAAAATTTTACATCAAGGTAACTAAAAGTTTTTTCACCACACGCTGATAACATTAAAAAAGCTGGAATTATCAAAAACATAGTAAGCAAATAAGTTAAAAATGATTTTTTCTTTACCATAATCTTCTCCTTTTTTTGTTTATTATATCATAATTAAAAACAAACAACAAATTAATTATTATATGAATACATATTTAATAAAATGCAAAAAAAAACCTAGGTCTAGTATTTTTGAAACAAGCTTAAAGAAAAAAAGAGAACTATACTTTTTTGTATGATTCTCTTTTTGCAAGTTTCAATAGCGTCTAACCTTCATCCCTTGCTTGAAAGCAATAATTACTATCTAAAAAAACAAAAATGACAAAATATTTAGTGCATTGCAAAAGATATATGCAAAGTATAAAAAAATCGCTAAAAGTAGCGATTTCTTATAATCTTAAAAATCAGATATTTTTTTGTTTTATACTAATTTAAGTTTTATATTATTGCTTTCGAAAGTATCAATAACACCCTTATGGAAAGCCTCAATCTCATCACCATTGATAGTATGATCGTCAGCCCATACAGCATAGTGCAAAGTGTAGTTAGAATACTCACTTCCCTCTGGCTTAAATATACTGCTTAGAGACACCTTATACTTCAATTGTGACTGATAAGATAGTGCGATACGTTCAACATCACTATAAAGCATTGTGTTAGGAATCTCAAAGTTGAAATCTAGTTCTGTACCCGGATGCTTGGATACTTTCTCAAACTTATACTCGATCTCATCCAATTCTTTCAATGCTCCAAAATCAAACTCAGCAACTGCGATATTAATCTTGTTGTCAATCTTCTTGGTTACACTTGGGTTAACTATGCCAATGTATCCTAGATACTTATTCTGACACTCGATGTTGTAGTAGTTAACAGAGCAGATAAGGTCGTCTTCTATCTCAGTTTTTACGAAATTAACTTTTGCTTTAATGACATTGCTGAATAGATACTCCACTGCTTCCTTTAGAGAAAGAAGGATGTCAGATATTTTGCCCTTGCTTGCTCTTACAATTCCTACATGCTTATGCTCGTCTACTAGTCCATCTTCCTTGATGCCTTCTACGACCCTGCCAATCTCGAATACACTAACCTCATCCATGTAATCGTTCTTGTTGTCCATAACAACTTTCATAAGGCTAGGGATCATAGAAGATCTAATCTTGTCGTTGTCCTTCTGAAGTGAATTGATGATACGGATATAACTCTTAGGATTGATGCCAAGGGCATTGCATGTATCAAAGTCATTCCAGATATATGTATGAACTTCGCTATAATTATATCGTGTTGCAAGTGCATATTTGATATCCAGTTCTAGGTCAATTAGTTTGTCTTGTTTAACTGGATATACCTCTTGCTTAGTGCTAACAGCAGGAATATTGTCGTATCCGTATACTCTTGTGATTTCTTCAACCAAGTCTGCTTTGCCCTTGATATCCTTAGTTGTTCTAAAGGAAGGTGCTGACACAAGAAGAGTCTCGTTATCTAGTTCTTTAACGCCGAACTCAAGGCTAGTTAGGATACCTACAATACGATCCATAGGGATGGAAATACCAATATACTTGTCAATAAATTGTTTTGTGATTTTGATCTCTACTGCTGGATAAGTGTATCTAATTATGTCTGTAATATCGCTAGTGATCTCTGCATCGGCATCGTATTTCTTAATAAGATAAATAAATCTCTTCAAAGCAATCTCAGTAAGTGCAGTGTCTAGCATCTTCTCATATCTGGCACTAGCCTCTGTCCTTAAGCCTAACTTAATAGCAGACTTTCTTACATCTACGCCATCAAAACATGCACTCTCGATAAGTACTGATGTTGTATCATCTGTTATTTCACTATTCTCGCCACCCATGATACCAGCAATTGCAACTGGAGTATGATTGGACTCAATAACCATTGTCCCTGTAGGAAGAGTACGCTCAACAGAGTCTAGAGTAACAAACTTAGTATCTTCTTTGATTTCAGATACTTGGATATTGTCTACAATTTTGTTATCAAAAGCATGCATTGGCTGTCCCAACTCTAGCATAACATAGTTGGTTACATCTGCTAGGAAGTTAATCCCTCTCATGCCAGCATAATATAGTCTTATCTGCATATTGATTGGACTAACATGTCTTAGAATATTATCCATAGTTGCAGTTGTGTAACGATAGCATTTGTCAGTTGTTACTGTTATGTCTAGTTTCTTGCCAGTGCCTTTGCCGTCCCATAAGTCAATCGACTTAAGAGGTCTGCCAGTGATAGCAGCAATTTCTCTTGCTATGCCATAGTGACCCCACATATCTGGTCTATTGGTTAGGCTCTTGTTGTCTACCTCAAATACCACATCGTCTATATCTAGTATTGTCTTAATATCCACACCGACAGGAGTACCCTCTTCGAACACATATAGTCCGCTATTGTCATCCGAGAAGCCCAACTCCTTAGCACTGCAACACATTCCGTAACTATCATATCCGCCAACAACGGCCTTGGCAATAGTAACACCACACACATTAGCACCGATTGTTGCTAATGGAACAATTATACCCTCTCGTACATTAGGAGCACCGCACACGATATCTAGCACTTCTTTGCCAGTATTGACCTTAAGTAGGTGCAATTTCTTAGAATTAGGGTGATTTTCGATCTTCTCAATCCTTGCAGTTATAACACCAGAAACATTCTCGCCCTTGATCTCATATCCTTCTACTTCGGCACAAGATAGAGTAAATTGGTTAATTAATTCTTTAACATCTATGCCATCGATATCTACGAAGTCTTTGATCCAATTAAGTGATATATACATAATTTTCCCCCCTATTTAGTCCTTACTTGTTTTAATAATTTCAATTTGCCACTATTAAGAACACGAATATCGTTGATCTCATAGTTCATCATTGCTAGTCTTGAAAATCCTAGTCCAAATGCAAAGCCTTGATATTTCTCTGGATTAATTCCGCCCATCTCTAGTACTCTTGGGTGTATCATGCCACATGGACATAGTTCGATCCAGCCACCTTTCTTGCAGACATTGCAACCTTTGCCACCACAATATGGACAACTGCAGTCTAGTTCAAAGCCTGGCTCGACAAATGGGAAGAAGCCCGGTCTAAGTCTAACATTGACTTCTTTGCCAAACACGCTGGATAACATAGTCTTCATGAAATATATAAGGTTGGCAATTGAAATATCCTTGTCTATCATCATGCCCTCTAGTTGGAAGAATGTATTCTCATGGCAAGCATCCAATTCTTCGTTTCTGAAGCATCTTCCTGGGAAGATAACCTTAAGAGGTGCACCATACTTACGCATAATACGATTTTGACTAGCAGATGTGTGTGTCTTAAGAACCTGTCCGTTCTCTAGATAGAAGGTGTCCTGCATATCTCTCGCTGGGTGGTTCTTAGGGATATTAACTGCTTCAAAGTTATTGAAGTCTGTCTCAATCTCGTTGCCGTCCTCAATACTAAAGCCCATTGACTTAAATACATCATATAGTTTCTTCTGAGTTATTGTGATAGGATGTAGACTACCCAAGTTCTCGGTTGTAGGTATAGTTAGATCCACCCTTTCCATTTCAGCTAATTCCTTAGCAATTGCTTCTTTTTCCAATTTCGCATTTAGTTCTGCCAATCTTTCTTCAATTACATTTTTAAGACTATTAACCGACTCGCCATACGCTTTTTTCTCGCTAACTGGGATGTTTTTGATCTCTTTCAGTGCTTCGGTTACCCTGCCATTTTTGCCTAGATATTTTACACGCAGATTGTTGTATGCGTCTATGTCTGTAGCATTTAGATATTCTAGGTCAAAGTCTTTAATAATTTCATCCAAAATATTCATAATTTCACCTTTTTGTTGTAATCTTTTAGTTTTTTTAAAAAAAACAATGAAGTAGCAAAAATCACTACTCCATTGGGACGAATTGTTATAATCGTGGTACCACCCAACTTCTCTAACAAAAATATACTTTTGTTAAACTCATTCAATTGCTTTACGGCAATCACTCGATCGATTTTCACGCTAAAGTTCTTAAACTTTTAGCCCTTAACTCGACTGCTCGTGTGTCGAAATTCGATGCCAATCAAGAGCTTCTAATCATTTCTCAGCCTAACAATGATTATCTCTGTTAAGATTGATTGTTCTACTATCACACTAATAACGCATTTATATATAAAACTAGTACTAATTGTACAACACGGAAATAGTGTTGTCAAGCAATTGGGTTCAAAAAGTTTTTTTAAGTTAGGTCTTGAAATAGCAAATATAGTGTGATATAATCATTAAACTAATTTATAAACAAAATATAACAATATAACAAACAAGGAGTATATTATTATGACAAAAAAATCTAACAACATGAGAAATTGCAATCTATTTAACCGTCCTTTCTTTGCAATAGAGCAGAGCAAATTGGATGAAATGAATACAACCAAGAAGGGTTCAGCATTTGGACTATTCGTTCCTTCCAAGGCTGGCAACAAATATCTATATGTATCTGGCATGATTAAACAAAAGCAAACAAGTATGGATGACAATAGCAAAATCAAGTTGAACATGTATAAGACTGACTGTTCAGTAGATCCTAACAAATTAACAAAAAATATTGCTATGCATGCAAACTACCCTACTCTAGATGAGATATGGATTGCTCAAGATCCAGTTGCAACTGCTGAGATCAATGCAAGTTACTACTACATGATAGAGAACATTGCTGTAGATGAGAACGAGACAATGCAGGGATACGGAAGTATTATGGGCAGAATTGCTGAAGACATGGCAAAACAAGCTGGATACAATAATATATATGCTAACCGTAACGATCTACCTATTGCAGACAATCTAGTATATCAGAACAAAATGGAGCGTAGCATGGGTGTTGTAGGCGAAGTGGTTGCTGATCTTAAATCTCACATCATTGGCAAGCAAGCCAACAAAGCTTACTCCAACTTCCTATCCACATTGGGATATGCTACATCAGAGAATGCATATCACATCCCTAGCAGAGTTCCAAGAAACAGAGGTTATATGAAGACTATCTCTGCTAAGAACGAGATTGATCCTGTTGTAAGATTGGATACCGACCCATTTGAGACTACTTTGTCTGAGACTAGAGAGGTTTGTGAGAACAAATCTAGACAGATCAATAACAATATGGCAAAGAATATTGATGCTAATACTATCCGTTCACTAGTATTGGATACCAACGACATAACAGGTGTTGATGGTGCTGGCGAACACAATAGCGACAACGACACAATGGATAGAGAATAATAACTTATACTGCTGGCTAACTCCAGCAGTTTTTTTTTAGCCTTTATATAATTTTACAAAATTTGCAAAAATGACTAATTATTTGTTTGTCAAAGCAAAAATATTTCTGTTAAAATATAAGTACTTATAAAAAAGGAGGAATTATATGAAAAAGCGAATTATTACCCTAATAGTTGCAATATGCTTAATTATCCCTTGCATGCTAGGTCTGGTTGCCTGCAGTTGCGATGATAACAAGACTGCAACCAAGACTATGAAGGCTAGCATTAACCCAGAGTTAACATTCTCGCTAGATGCTAACAATAAGATCACTAGTATATCTTATGGCAACAGCGATGCTGGCAGATTATTTGCTAATGTTAATTTCGTAGGCAAGGATGCCAATGCTGCAATTCAGATCATGATTGAGCAAAGTGCTATTAGTGGACACATCGACCTAAATGGTGATGAGATTACCTTTGAATTTACTGGTGAAGATGTAGACAAGTTGAAGACAGATGTAGAGGCTAAGGCAAAAGAAGTATTTAATAAACTAGGTGTTGAGGTTACTGTAAAAATTGAAGAAATAACTGCTGCTGCAAAACACACAGCCCTAGTTGCAACTGCTAAAGCTCTAGCTCCAGAACAAGACGTAGAAGATTTGGACAAGATGACCGATGCTGAACTTATCAAATTGATTGACAAAAAGCAAAAAGATTACAAAGATCTTGCTTATGACCAAATCAATACTATCCAAAATGGATTTGACAAACTACTTCTTGACGCAATCGATACTATCCGTTCTACTGTTAACGAATTACAGGCCAATATGGACAAATATGGTGATCTAGTTCCTGAGACTGTTAAGACACAATTCAAGCAAGCAAAAGAAGAATTGGATGCAAAAATCCAAGAATTCCTAGACAAGAGAGATGAAGCAATTGCTAAAGCAAAAGAAGTAATCGCTAGTCACAAAGATGCATTGGTTAAGGCTTATCAGCAAGAAGTAGCTAAGGCTGAGACTACATTTAAGTCGCACCTAGACACTGCTAAAGCAGCTGGCACTATGACCCAAGAACAATACAACTATTGGATCAATCTTGTTAACAATAACAAGGCTGCATAAGTAAAATAATTTAATTGCAATACATTACATAATGTAATACAACTGAAGACAAAAAAAATCACGGCTTCAAATAATTAGTCGTGATTTTTTTCATTTCATTACATCTCAGGAGCCATATCCCCTTTGCCAATTCCACTATGCTCTAGTCTATCTTCCATAGTACTAGTTACTCCCTTAACATCTAGTTGTGACATGCTAGCTAGATCGGTCTTCTCGCCATTCATCTCGTCAACGATGTCTGATAGATTGAATTGCAAGAAGTTGTTACGTCTATCTGCAATTGTTACAGTTACGTCGTGGAAAGCAGTTACACCGTCTGGAACTTCGCCATTAACAAGTAGTTCACCTTGATTGTCTGCATATGTCTGTATCAATGCTGGCAAATAACTACCTAGAGTAGTAACATCGGATGAAGCAACGAAATTAACAACTCTGCTATTTTTTACCTGATCCATCTCATAATCTTCTAGTTGTTGATCATAAGCAAACGACATTGCAAATTTGAATTCTGGTCTAAGGTTTTTAGTCCCGAACTCGCAACCTGGATACACATTAAATCCCAGTTTTTGATCCTCTGGCACACCTGATTTCTCTATCTGCTTATTAACATCAGATGCAATTTTGGCAACCTTACCAGAAGTTCGATACTCCTTAGACATATCTGTATACACAACCTCTTTCAAAGCTTGAAAATTTTTGCTCTCATTGGACATCAATAGCACATGTTTGTCATTAGGGAAATCTGCCGACAACTCGTGAACCATTGTTAGGTCTGGTGCTAAAGCCCTATTGAATGTATCTTGAACTAGATCATTAGTATAATCCATATTTTCATCCCCCTTTTTGGTACATTGTAGCATAAAATTTGAAATTATCAATATTATTTTTGCTTTTTTATTAATAAAATTAAAAAAAATGTACAATACACTCTACTTTCAAGACTAATTGCACATTTTTATTTGTATTGTAGATATTTTATATCCTATTTTGTTATATGCTCCACTATCTTGCCACCATCCATCTTATACACAACCGATGCGACGTCGTCAAATGAATTAAGATGTGTAAACAAAAGAATAGTACGATAGTTGGATAGTCTAACAATAACCTCTTTGATATTCTTAATCTCTTTAGGGGTCATGCCCGTAGGGACTTCGTAGATAGATAGTATCTTGGAGTGCTTAAGCATAGACATAACTAGTCCCATAAGATAAAACTTCTCAGCAGAAATAACTGGCGAGTATATGTTGGTGTCAAACTTCTCATCCAGTGAGTTGATATAGTCATACACCCCTACTAGTTTACACGTTTCGTCAATTTTTTCTTTTCCAGCCCCACTAATATTGAAGTTGTTAATAATGCTGTCATTTAGGAATTTGGGTTTAGCAAAGCCATTGAATACATTGGACAGATATGTTTCTTTGTCATAATCATATAAATTGATATCGTTAAGCAAAATTGTACCTTTGTCAGGTTTTACCTTTCGTGCAATCATGTGGAAGATTGCCCTTTTGCCACAACCCTTGCGTCCTTTTATAACATTTATTTTGCCACTAGCAAATTGCATAGATACATCTTGGACAAAACCGTAATTGGTAGATTCAACATCTTCATTTGTGTAAGACACATTCATAAGATATAGGCTAGAGTTGCCACTGGCCGTGGATTGATTGACATTGCCATAAGCAATAAAATCATCATCGGTGAAGTTAAGAACTGTATTAATACGCATAGTGCTGACATTGGTCTCTTCTATTGTAAATGTTATGTTGATAAGTTCGTTAACTAGTTCAACCGAAGTAAGCAAGTATGGAACAATTATCAAGTATATCTCTAGTGACAAAATATGATCTTTGACCAAGAATATCATAAGACAAGTGATTGCAAATAATAAAACTTTGTAAAACATTACAAAGAAATTATCTTTAATACTTTGAGTCTTCTTGTGTTCTGTAAAAGTCTCAGTGTATTTGTCACAACGTTTGAAATAATCGTCTGCAAATTCCGAACCGATATTATATTGTTTGATAAGATCTTGGTTAGATAATATTTGGGTAAACTTCTCATAAATATGATCTTTGTCATCCAACAACTTTGCTTTGTGTCTGCCAAGGCTACGATTAAGGTATACAAGAATGACAAAATTAAGTGCACTGACAGTAAGGATTGCTAGTCCGACCATCCAGTTGGTAGAGAACACAATAATCAATGTCACTAACATCTGTATGCCACGTGCAATTCTTACCCCAAGTGTATCACCAAAGTTAGCAACTACATCAATATCTGAACCAATTATGTTAAGTAATTTTTCTTTGGATGTGATCTGGAAATTAGAACTTTTTGCCCTATATGCTTTCTTGTATATTTTGCCTTGAACTGTCTTATAAGTACTGCTAAATATTCTTGCACCATTACGATATACTTGGTCATGTGCAATCAATGTTAGTATTACGATACCCAACTCTATAGCAAGATACATCCATGCATCATTGAAGTTTCCGGCAACCAGTGCAACCGTTACTTTGGCAGCAAAAATAGGACTGGTTATAAGCCCCGCTACCCTGATAGTTCCAAAAACAACATGCAAAAATATAAGCAGTTTATTTGTTTGAGCAAGTCTGTACCAATTTCTGATTTTTCCATCTTTGCGTTCTTTTCTCATATACTTACGCCTCTAAATATTTTGATGATTAGTCACAATAATCTTCAAGCAAATTATCTTGCAGACATCTTAATTTCTTATATATTAACATAAATAATTATTGAAATCAAAGAATATAATATAAAATACTAATTTTGTTAATGTTAGTCTATTTATTTTGTTCCAAAATGCACAAAAGAAAACGACATCTAGAGTATATTACAAAAATAAAAAAATCGGCTAAATATAACCGATTTTTTACTCTTATTACATTTCTATTTCTGCATCAGTTTTGCTATCTCTAGCGATCTCTGCCTTACGATCTAGTTCTGAATTAGAATCCAAAATATTGAATAGCGGACTTGTCTCATGACCGTCCCATACATGATCAAACTTGTCTGGGCACTCTAATACTGCTGGACAGATATGATCTTGAACATCGTCAGACAACTCTTGGTAGAACTTATTGCAAGCTGTATCTAGTCCACTACCCTCGTAACTATCTTTTTCCATCTTTAGTCCAATCATCTCTACTGGGTCAAGTGCGGTAAGAAGTTTAACATGTTTGTCGTCCACAAACTTTCTTTCGATATAGAAATCTTTAACACTGCCATCCCTCATAGGAAGACTAGTCATTTCTCTACGAACAACATGCATAACTTTATGTCCATCCATATCTTTCATTCCCACCATAGTAGTAACAGTGCTAGACGGGCAATCCATATCGTTGGACACATAGAAAGATGGGATAAAGAATGAGAAGACATCATCACTGGCTGGCATCTCAAATTTTAATCCCTCTGGTGACCACTTAACGCCATCCCTTGTAACTGCATAATCATTGCCAAACTTTTTTTCTGGAGCAAAGTCTGCATAATTCTGCTTGCCACTAAGAAGAACTTCTGTTGAACTCTTAGCAAATACATTTCTATTAATAATACTCATAATTTATAATACTCCCTTTAATTGTATATCAATTAATATTTTTTTAGTAAATGTAGTATATAATGGAAAATCATATTTGTCAATACCTAAATACTCGAAAAATATATTAAAAAAGAGGACTTGATTTATCGTAAGTCCCCTTTGATTTTTATTTCAATAATAATGTGTTATTAGATTATTTCATTTTCTTTAAGATATTTCTTAGCGTCTCTAATCTTCTTACTAAATGCAAATGTTACCACCATTCTCTTAACACCCTCAATAATTAGGGAGCAACCAGCAAAGATCATAACTGTATCAAAGCCCGAGAACATAACGCATACACCCAAGATTGCTGTCAAGATAGATAAGATCAACAACCATAGCCATCCACCAACTTTTGCCTTAGCACATAAGCTGCTATCGGATAGCGAATTAAGTGAGTCTAAAACTATTATAAGACCAAATATCACTGTAAGGATACTCTGAATTGCATCGGTATATACTATACAGAATACACCAGCAATAGTAAATACAACCCCCATTACAAGTAATTGTCCGCCTAGCAAGTGATCAAAAGCAAAGTATCTAACCATAAGTGATATGCCAGACACAATCAATGCCGAACCAAATACAATGCACAAGACATTGGCTGATTCATTAGGCAATGCAACACATAGGATACCTACCAATACTGTCATAACAGCAATAATTATACTATCCCATTTACATTTTTTGAAAAACTCTTTAATCTCTTCCATAATTATATTTTCTCCTTTTTGTTTCGATATATTCTAACACTTTTGTGAAAATAAAGTATAACAAAATTTATTTGTGTATAAGTCGTTTATACTACAATTGTTTAGATAATTTACACAAATAATTTTTTGTATATAATCTCTATAAATTTTTGTCCTGAGATTGATCTTTTGTATCGTTTTTTATATTTGTTTTTGTCTGTTTCTTTACAATTTTTGCACTGGTAACAACATTGTTGTTCTTAAGTTCAGTTTCTTTCTGTATTTCTTCTACACTAGACCATGAGCCAATTACATCGGTTACTTTGGTCATATACACAAATGCACTAGGATCAATTTCTTTAATAATATTTCGCAACTGCCCTGCCTGAAATCTACTAATTAAGCAAGTAAGGATATATTTATCACTTTTGCTATGCATGCCTACTACTTGGGTACAAGTACAGCCACGAGACAATTGTTGCATAATGGCATCACCCAACATTTCTGGGTTGGTCGTGATAATATTGTATGCCCTGACCTGCTTGTATCCTTCGGTTACAAAGTCTGTTACAAACATACTAAGAAGCAATGCAAGAATGGTATATGGCAATAATTGTAGACCATTGGTAAATACAAATAATGACAAGAAGATTATAACCATATCTACGCTGACAATAAGGGTGCCAAAAGTCGCATTAGGCTTATGTTTCTTAACCATACTAGCAACCATATCTGTTCCACCAGTAGAACCGCCAAATCTAACAACTAGCCCAACACCTACACCCATAATAGCACCGCCATATACTGCGGATATAAGTAGCTCGTAAGTTATATTGAAGCCTATCATGCTAAATAATTGCATGCCTAGCGAAAAGGATAATATACCCACAAGAGACTTGATTGCAAATCTTTTGCCAAGTGACTTAATAGCAAGAAAATATAATCCAATATTAAGTACGAGATAGATAACCGATGTAGGGATATCTGGTAAGCCAATCTTAACGAACAATACATTGATAATCATCGCTAATGCCGAAAATCCACCAGTGGAAATATTGTTAGGCTCTAAGAATACACTAAATGCAAAACCCATCAACATTGTGCCTAGCACAATCATTGCTATTTCTAGTGCAAATTGCCATTTCTTTTTTGTTTTGATGTACATGTTTTTCTCCTATTCTATAGAGTTGATTTTTCTAATATATATATTATATGTAGTAATTATTTGCGCTTCATTATTATACTTTTTCAATGTCTGCATAGCATTTGCTCTGCCAATTTTGCTAAAAAATGGTTGCTTGGCTAAGTTTTCAAATTCAACCTTATCAATTGGCTTGAGATAACTACAATATTTTGTCAAACCCTTGCTCTCGATTGATCTGTAACTCGCAATATTGTCATTATGTACTTTAGCAAATATCCAAGTATACCCCAACAATGTAGCATGCTCTATGACCGCATCCAGTAGCATCTTCATTAAGCCGTTACCTCGATAATCAGAATGTACAATATTGAAGCCAATTTCAACCAGTTTAGCAACATCGCAATCTGCTGGAAAATCAATCTTTCCTATCAATTTGCCACACTTGTAATCTAGCGAACTTACCCCAACTAATCGATCACTATCCCATAACCCTACGATATAAAATCTAGGGTTGTTAATCATACCTTTAACACTATCAATATCGTACGGCATCGGAGAGAACCACTCTGGAGTGTCAAGATGTCCATACATATCGATTATTAATTCACAGAATTTTTCCGCATCACTTTCCTGCAGTTGTTTTATAGTGTAATCTTTCATTTTCCACTCTACCAACCTTTAGCAATAATTTATAATAAAATATGTATCAAATAGAAATCACAAATATATTTTTAAGATATTATAGCATAAATCCATAATAATATAAATGAAAAACCATAAAGTAAAAAAATTAGTGTAAACAACATATACAAAATTACATCTTGAAACATCTCTTGCCGAATATACCTCGGGTGGTCGGCTATCTTAAGCCGAACGGGGTCCCGAGACTAACGAGCGACTAAGAGCGAGGGTTAGAGACATCGAATGATGTCTGTTGTGGCAACCGCCACAACCAAATCCCTCTACAAGCGATAGACAACAAAATTAGAATATGTAATAAAATATAATATTTATTTTTGATGATATTGTTCGTTAACACTCACAATGATATTGGCATACTGCCAATGATATTACTCGCCTACGCTCGTAATGAAATAATATTGAACCGACACTTTTGCGTTAGCAAAAATTTCATTCAACTTGTTGAATATCATTGCGTAGCAATTTCACTGAACCATTAGGTTCAATATCATTGCAACAAAGAATGCTTTATTTAAGCGTTTTTTGTTGCTTGTCGGAGAGTGAGGGATGTGTCTATATGAGGCATTACATGCCGAATATACCTCGGGTGGTCGGCTATCTTAAGCCGAGCGGGGTCCCGAGACTAACGAGCGACTGGGAGCGAGGGTTGAAGACATCGAATGATGTCTGTTGTGGCAACCGCCACAACCAAATCCCTCTACAAGCGATAGACAACAAAAAAATGGCTAATGTTAGCCATTTCTTTTGATTGGCGGAGAGTGAGGGATTTGAACCCTCGCGACAGTTGCCCGTCCTACATCCTTAGCAGGGACGCCCCTTCGGCCTCTTGGGTAACTCTCCGAATAATCTAATATTGCTATTAAATTGTCTTAACCACCAATAGCGAACTGTACATTCTAATGTGATTAACATGTGTATTGTATCAAAGTATTTCCTACTTTGTCAATGATTTTTAATAATTAACTATAAAAAAAATCTCTAAGTATTAACTTTTTTATTTTTTGTAAATTATTTTATTTTTTTACAAATTTATTAATTTTATTTGTATATTTTGTACAAATGTGATAATATTTGTACAGATTTTGTTCAAAATTACACAACAAATATAAAAAAACTGGGAGAAAGAAGAAGATGGTAGGGTTTGCTTTAGCGGATATTATAGGAAAAAGAGATGAAATAACAGATGATAGATACAAAATTAATGAGGGTGATTACATAACTAAATACACAATAATGACAATTGCCACTATGGATTGGCTTATGAGTGATTGGCATAGCAGTAAACGACTAAACAAAATGTTCTATGAGTATTATATTAACTATCCTGACAAGACAGATAAGGTGTATGGGTCTGGACTACATAGTTGGTTGGAAAAAGGTGCACAGTGGTACAGAACCGACTATGGAGCTAGTTGTGCCGTATGGGCATCTGTTGCTGGGCACAAAGCAACCAACATGAGAGAATTAAAAAGGCTAGTCAAGAGAATAACTAGATGTACACACAATACTGACACTGCCCTGCAATCTAGCGAGATAGTATCAATTGTTATATATTTATGCAAAAAAGGATTTAAAAAAAATAAGATTATAGAGTATCTATACAAAAATTATAACTATACAATGTGTGATAATGTAGAAAAAGAAGTTAAGGAACACCAATTTACTAGCAATGCTAAAATTGTTACTTTTCTTGCCCTAGATATATTATTTAGTAGCAAACAATATAGTGATGCTTGTAAGTTGTGTGGATATCTTAAAGAAAACAAGCAATTAATCTCATGCTTAACCGGCATTATGGCAGAAGCATATTTCAATACTCCCCTATACAACAACCTAGAACAATTTAAAAGCATTTTTCCTAAAGAGTATTATACAACCCTCAAAGAATTTAAAAAATATAAATTTAGTGCAAACACCAATGTAAAATAATACAATTATTTATATTATAAATGATCAAATAAAAGGACATTAACAATGTGGACTTGCTTTGTTAATGTTTTTTTTATTTCTTAGCAAAAATACTTGCAATCTGGTGTGCAATATATTATAATACAAATAGTTGAACAATTGTTCAAATATTGTAATAAAGGAAAAATAATGAAAAAAATAAAATTAAAAAAGGATAAATATGCTAGTGATGAAACGATAGACAGCATTGCTGAATTGCTTAGTATCTTTGGTGACAGTACTAGGTGCAGAATAATAGCAATATTATTCAAATCTCCTAAAAATGTCAGTGAAATAGCGGAAGAACTAAACATGACAGTGTCTGCAATATCACACAGCATCAGGATTTTGCGACAAGCCAAGATCGTAAAATCTAAGAAAGAAGGTAGGATTGTAATATACTCGCTTGGCGATGAACATATATTCAAAATTTTTGAAATGGCAAAGGAGCATATAGAAGAATGAAAAAAACATATAACATGATAGACCTAGACTGTGCAAATTGTGCAATGCGAATGGAATCCAATATATTAAAACTAAACGGAGTAAGAAGTTGCTCTATAAACTTCCTTACTCAAAAAATGATTATTGACATAGACGAAGGATTTAACGAACAAGAAGTTATGAAATACGTCAGAAAGACAGTACAAATTATTAATAGCGATTGTGATGTGGAGTTATAGTCAACAATAGTAGGTATAATTATGAGCAAAATAAAAAAAAGAACAATAAACCTAATAATTGCAATAATTGCATATTTAATTATTACAATAATTGACAAGTTCGTTGTCATCCCCATATATATATCATTACCAATATATATATCGATATATTTATTTATAGGTCACAATATATTAAAAAAGGCATTTACTAACATAATATATGGCAAGGTACTGGACGAGAACTTCCTTATGACAGTTGCCACAATTGGTGCTTTTGCCACTGGCGAATTTAGCGAGGCAGTCCTAGTTATATTATTTTACCAAGTGGGCGAACTGTTCCAAACTTTAGCGGTAAAACGTAGCAGAAAAAATATAGCTAGTCTAATGGATATTAGGCCAGATTACGCCAATGTTATGCGTAATGGACAATTATTTGTTGTATCCCCCGAAGAAGTAGAAGTAGGTGAAATTATCGAAATTAAACCAGGTGAAAAAGTACCACTAGATGGGCTTGTTTTAGAGGGATCTAGCAATCTTAATACATCTATGCTTACTGGAGAGTCACTTCCTACTTCGGTTGAGGCTGGCAAGAATGTAGTAAGCGGATGCATCAATATTGATGGTGTCTTGCGTGTAGAAGTAACTAAGAAATTTGAAAACAGCACAGTTAACAAAATACTTAATATGGTACAAAATGCATCCGAAAAAAAGTCAAAGTCGGAGAATTTTATAACCAAATTTGCTAAAATATACACACCTATTGTGTGTGTATTAGCACTAATACTTGCAATCATCCCTCCTATTTTCTTAGGAAACTGGTCCAACTGGATATACAGAGCATTATGTTTCTTGGTTGTATCATGTCCATGTGCATTGGTTATATCTATACCTCTAGGGTTCTTTGCAGGGATAGGCTGTGCTTCCAAGAATGGCATCCTTGTCAAAGGTAGCACTTATATTGAAAAACTAGACAAATTAGACAAAATTGTATTCGACAAAACAGGTACTCTTACCACTGGTTCACTTACTATTCAAAGTGTTATTCCAGAAGAAAATAAAGCCGAAATACTGAAATTTGCATACATTGCAGAATACAAAAGTACTCACCCTATTGCAAAGACAATAATAGACGCAAGCGACAAGTCTGAGATAAGTGGATACAAGTACAAAACGATAATAGGCAAAGGTATAATTGCTGAGAACAAAACTGAAAAAATCTTGGCAGGCAATGCAAAGTTTCTGAAAGATAATCATATAAAATTTGACGAAATAGACACCTGCAACACTATAGTATACATTGCTGTTAACGATAAATATTTAGGTGCTATCACAATAGGCGACAATTTGAAAGAAGAAACAAAATCAGTTATTGCAGAACTGAAGTCAAGAAACATATCCAGCATAATCCTTAGTGGTGACAATGATAAGATTGTTAAGAATGTATGTGAAGACATCGGCATAGACAATTATTATAGTGAACTACTTCCTAACGAAAAAATGAATAAGCTGGAAGAAATAATCAAGGACGACAATGGTGAAGTTGCCTTTGTTGGTGACGGTATTAACGATTCCCCTAGCCTAATGCGTGCCGATATAGGTATCTCTATGGGCAAATTAGGCACAGACAGTGCAATTGAGGCATCTGATGTAGTTATTATGAACGACAATCTTAACAAACTTATTGAAGCCAAAAGCATTGCGACTAAAACAATGACTGTTGTAAAAGAAAATATAATTTTTGCAATAGGTGTAAAAATAATTATTTTGATATTATCCGCACTCGGTCTAAGCGATATGTGGTTAGCAATTTTTGGTGATGTAGGTGTATCAATTGTGTGTATCTTAAATTCTATCCGAATGTTAAATTATAATAATAAAAAAGTTAAAAATAAATATGACAAGATAAAAAAAAATATATCCGATAATAACAACAAATAAGTAGCTAAACAAAAAAGCATGTTACAAATTGATGTGACATGCTTTTTTTACCCCAAACGGGTCTTACTTAATATTCCTTATGTATCCAATTGCAAGAATTGCACATATTGCACCATCACTTGTGGCTGTGACTATCTGTCTAAGGTCTTTGGTTCTGATATCTCCACAAGCATATACTCCATCAATATTAGTTTTGCAATCACTGCTTACAATGTAGCCGGATTCGTCTATATTTACTTTGCCTGCTACCAACTCTGTGTTAGGGACTCTACCTGCAGCAATAAATACACCATCAATGTTGTAACTGGAAATATCTCCTGTCTGAGTATTGACTAATTCCATCTTATCCAATCTGCCATGCCCGCTTAAGTTTCGTATAACATTGTAAGGAACAATCTTAACACCTTTAGCAACAGCTTCGTCTCTTCTTACATCTGCAACTCTAAATCTGTCCGTTCTATGAACCAACATTACACTCTTGGCGATATCTGTGAGATATATTGCATCTACAAAGGCACTTTCACCTCCACCTATTACAGCCACATTTTTGCCTTTGTAGTCATTGCCGTCTTGTATTGCATTGTAACTAAGTCCATGCCCAGCATATTTATTCTCCAGTTCCGCATTGATCTGCCTAGGCCTAACTCCCATTGCAAGAATTATTGACTTGGTATGCAACTTTCTAGACTTAGACTCAACAACCTTTATCACATCATAAATCTCTATATTGGTTACATTTTCTTTGATAATCTCTGCCTTGGTTCGCTCTAGGTCATCATACATATCGCTGGATAGTTGCTTACCCGAAATACTGCTAACGCCCGGATAATTCTCCACCAAAGTTGTTGTTGCTATCTGACCACCAAAATCTCCGCCTTCAAATATAGCAACCCTCTTGCCTGCACGAGCCAAATAAATACCAGCGGTTATTCCTGCTGGTCCCCCACCAATTATTACACTATCATATATTTCAAAATTTTCCATACAACAATTGTATCATAACGAAACGCTTTTTTAAAAAATATTTTATAACTTTTTTTAAAATATATGTTTTAGTTTCAAAATATAAATAAACTCTTATCTTTTCAATTAAAATAATTGCATTATAGTATTATTATGATCTAATTATCTACTTTATAAGCCACCAAACAAAATAGCAGATGTGTGTTAGAAATAATGATTTTGCAAAACATAAGGGCGATTTACATTCAATATTGCCCATTTATAGATATTTATTTGCTAAATGCAAATGATAGTGGTAAAATTAATATGTTATGACAAACACTAAAAAATTTAGAATATCACCTAGCATACAGATATGTCTAGGCTTTGCAATATTAATACTTCTAGGTGCATTTCTGCTATCTCTGCCAATATCCAACCAAGACGGCAAGTGGCTAAATATTGTAGACGCATTATTTACCAGCACCAGCTCGGTGTGCATCACTGGGCTTACAACTGTTAAGATTGGTTCTCAATTTACACTATTTGGCAAAATAATTATGCTACTGCTTATTGAAATGGGTGCATTAGGTACAATTTCGCTCACATCACTTATACTACTTATTCTAGGCAAAAAAATAAACTTAAGCAACCGTGTTGCACTAAAAGAAAGCTTAAACAAAGATACTATACAAGGTGTTGTAAAATTTATAATAAAGATAGTTGTCATTACACTAATAATTCAAATGTGCGGAACAATATTACTATTGTATAGCACAATCACTTACTATGGCAATTTCTGGAAAGGATTATTTGGTGCAATATTTCTATCAATTTCCGCATTTTGCAACTCCGGCGTTGATCCTTTTGATAACACATCACTTAATAGTCTAGGTGACTTCGCTAGCAACATTACAATGCTTATCCCTATTGCCGTTCTTATAATAATTGGCGGAATTGGATTTGTGGTACTGACCAATGGGTTCAAAAACTTTGCAAACAAACAACATAGCAAAGTTGTTTTGATTACTACTGCCTCTCTTATAATAATCGGTACACTACTATTCCTTATATTTGAATCCTCCAACCCAGACACTATTGGACACATGAGTGCTGGTGATAAATTATTGAACTCATTCTTCCAAAGTGTAACCCCTAGAACTGCCGGTTTTGCAGTACTGGATCAATCAAAAATGACTGGCGCAAGCAGAATACTAACTATGATACTTATGTTTATTGGTGGATCGCCCAACTCCACTGCGGGTGGAATTAAAACTACAACCTTAGTAATTCTTATATTATTTATGTTCAAAAAGCAAAATAACAATGGCGATATTGTACTCAACAACAAAAAAGTAAGTAGCAAAATATTGTTTAAAGCACTTAAAATATTGATATATGTCATATTTGCAATACTTATTAGTGTCATTGCTATAAGAATAGCGGAACCAGAAATTATATGTACCGAAGCAATATTATTTGAGTGTATATCCGCTATTAGTACAGTGGGATTAACAATGGGTATTACCACGTCTTTGACTACATTTAGCCAATTGATTCTAATTGCACTAATGTATGTTGGAAGAGTAGGATTAACAACGATAATTCTTGCCATATCTAGTAAGAGCGAACCCTGCAATATCGAATACAACAACACTGACATTATAGTTGGATAAAAAAATCAAAAATTTACTATAAAAAAGGAAATAACTTATGGACAAAAAAATAACTGAGAGAATGAAAGACTATATAGTTATCGGACTAGGCAGATTTGGCAAAAGCCTCGCAACCACCCTATACTCTATGGGCAACGAAGTATTAGCAGTTGATCTTGACCAAAAAAAGGTTGCCGATCTAGACGGCAGAGTATCTACGGCAGTATCTGCTGATGCTAGTTCTTATGACATACTTTACTCACTAGGCGCACAGAACTTCGATTGTGCAATTATATGCATTGGCGATAATCTAGAAGCTTCCCTTATCTCCGCCCAAGTATGCAAAGAGTTAGGGATAAAATACATTATTGCAAAAGCAATAAATGAACAACACGAGAAAATATTGAAAGCACTGGGTGTGGATCTAGTAATATATCCCGAGGATCATGTGGGCAAGAAATTAGCTACCTTATTATCCAAACCCGGTATCAACGAATTGGTTGATCTAACTGATGACTTCAGAATATATGAAATATCCTGCCCAGATGCATGGGATAACAAAACCATTAATGAACTAAATATTAGAAAAAAGTACAAGATATCTATTGTGTTTATCAAAAGAAACTCTAAGATTATCTCTCCAGAGGCAGACACAGTGCTAGAAAATGGCGATATATTGATTATTGCTGGTGACAAAGCCAAAATTCCAGCTATTGCTAACTTAACAACTGATATATATGATGCAGTGTCAACTATTAACAATATCTTTGATAACAACAAATAAATTATTGCATAGGATTTAGTTAAAACATTAATCTTTATATCAAGTAAATTAGACACAACTGCAACAAAAACAATTATTAACAAATAAAAGTAATTAGCAAGCAAATTAAAGAAATTAATTGCAAGGCACAAGTAATAAACGATATAAAAATTAAAATATTTTCAAAAAACAAAGCAAAATGTGAAGTAATATTATATTAGCACTAATATTTGCTTTGTTTTTTTCTGTTCTAACACACACAAATTTAACATAAAATAAATTAAAGACTAAATTAATTTGGAAAATGGCATAAATATATGTTAATATATTATTAGCTATATTAGCAAACAAGATTTATTTCTTACAAAAACAAAATTAGTAAAGGAGAGTTATATGAGAAAAAGTGTTCCTGGATTTGTTCTTGGATTGGTTGGTTTTTTGTTTTGTTTGGGATGGGGCTACATATTTGGAATAGTTGGTGATATTGTTGGTGGCATCGCAGGAAGTACTGGTGGTGAAGCTGCTGAGGCAGCATCTGGGGTTGCCAATACTATCGTAACACTAGGCTGGTTGTGCTTCCTAGGTGCAATTGCTGGTATTGTTGGTGCTTCTCTATGCTTCAAAAAGGCAAGAATCGGTGGCATCGTTATGATCTGTGCTACTGCAGTAACTACACCACTACTTATCTATACATTGATACAATCTATCAAGGCTGGTACTTTGTCTCCATCTACAATCATCACAATTTTATTACCTCTTGCATTGATCGTAGCTGGCGATGTATGTGCAATGCTTGCTAAACCACGTGCTGTTGTTAATCAACCTAACGGATACTACAATCCTAACATGTATCAACAACCACAACAACCAATACAACAACCTACACAACCTACACAAAACAATGATCAAAATAACCCTCAACAATAATTTTGGGTACAACAAAAAAACTCCTAAATTTAGGAGTTTTTTTGTTGTCTGCATAGCAACTGGTTTTTAACTTAATTTGTGCAATTATTATTTGCTAAATATTATGTTTCGCAAAAAATTAATTTAGTATTATGTTCTTTAAATTTGCATTTTTTTAATAATACAACAATGTCTACCAATTGTTAATAACATAATTATATCAACTTGAAATTCATAACTGCTGGATTGTGATCGGAGTACATGAAGTCGGTGTCAATATTGTTAATACTAACAGTCTCTACATTATCTGAACAAATAAAGCCGTCTAGTACAATCTTGTAACTATTCTCTCTGCTATATGCAGTATCTGTAGATCTACATGTAGGAGCATTCTTGCTACTAACTAGTCTAAAATGTTCTTGCAAGTTGTCATTGGTCAATACATACACCCATTCTGGCTTCTTACGATTGGTAGAGAAATATCCAACAGAGTCTGCAATGTCGTGATTGAAATCACCACCTGCTATAACATAATTACCCTTATCATACTCTTCTTTCAGAACGCCATTAAGCATAGCAAGTTGTTTTTCTCTTATTTTACCACCTTTGTCATATGCGCTTAGGTGTAAATTGATAAGTATCAACTCTTTGTCTGAGCCATCAATAGGCAGTCTGTTAACTTCAAAACATCTATCTAGGTCAAAGAACTTAGTTGGAAAACTCTCATCAACTGGCAAACTTCTTCTAACAGCACCCGAAATCTCGTACTTACTCAATGTTACTATTCCTGCCTTGGTTTTGCCATGAGGCTGACTAAATGGATAGAAAAGATATGCGCTATGGAAGTTCATTGCAATAGAACTAGAGTATCCACCAAAGTTATTCTGAATATGTTCAAACTGGTTATAACTATAACTACGGGTCGCCTTAACATCCACTTCTTGAAAGAATGCAAAATCCACATTTGCGTTCTTAATGGTATCTACTGCACCAGTTGTATTGAATATAACAGTATCCTTATCTTTAGCAACACTGCCTGTGCCTTGTAATTTCTCGCCATCCAATGTCTCACCGTCATCCATAAAGAAAGAGAAATCTTGTGAGTAAGCGCCAAATCCTATATTGTAGGTAGATATTGTGTACTGACTGCCAATTGCAACCTTGCTGGTTTGATTATTTGTTATTTCTACACTTCGGTTGTCTACTATACGTGCATACTGGATACTGATATACAACACATATCCTATCACTATCAGCAACGCAACAATCACTATTGTAGCAATAATTTTGAGTAGTATTTTCCACCACGAATTTTTCTTAGTATTCCCCATATTTACTCCTACATCTCTTTAACATCAACATTATTGTATACGCAGAATTTGAAATTAATGCCGTTCTCTTCCATGGTTTCACCATTGCTGACCAATTTCCAATCTTTGTTGGTGTCCAAATTAGGGAAAAACACATCCGCCATCTTCTCTGCATCAATCTTAGTTATATATGCAGTAGAACAATATGGCAAAAGTTGTGCATAGATGCTTGCCCCACCGATAACAAATATATCCTCTGACTTATACTTCTTTAGTTTAGTAAAAAGTTCTGGCAAAGAGTTAACAACTATTACACCATCTCGCTCAAAACCTTTCTCCGCATTGACGCAGACATTAATCCTATTCTTAAGCGGTGCACCATTAGGAAAAGACTCTAGTGTATTTCTTCCCATAACAACTACTTTGTTAAGTGTGGTCTTACGGAAGAATTGCATATCTTGTTTTATATCATATAACAACCCATTGTGGCTACCAATGGCCCAGTTATTGTCTACTGCAACAATCAAATTCATATAATCACCTCATTATATTTCATTAAAATTATTATACTGCAACTTCTATTTTGCCAATTGGCCCATTGTACTCATAGCCCTCTAGCTTAAAGCTATCCACTGTAAAATCATAGAAGTTGGTTATAGTTGGATCAATTATCAACTTAGGCGCAGGGAAAGATGGACGCTTAAGCATTTCTTTAACAAGTGGGATATGTCTATCATAAATGTGGGCATCTGCTATTACATGCACCAATTCGCCGACTTTTAGTCCAGAACTTTGCGCAAACATGTGCAAAAGGATTGCATATTGACATACATTCCAGTTGTTGGCAGTAAGCATGTCCTGAGATCTCTGATTAAGGATACCATTCAACTTGCCATCAGTTACATTAAAGGTCATGCTATATGCACAAGGATACAAATTCATCTCATGCAAATCTTGGAAAGTATAAATATTGGTCATAATTCTTCGGCTAAGCGGATTGTTCTTAAGGTCATATAACACACGATCAACTTGGTCAAACTCACCCTCTTTGTACTTATGCTTTACACCCAGCTGGTATCCATACGCCTTGCCGATAGAACCATTCTCATCCGCCCAACTATCCCAAATATGACTATTAAGATCCTTAATATTGTTAGACTTCTTCTGCCAGATCCACAACAACTCATCTATACAATTCTTGAAAGCAGTCTTTCGCAAAGTCATAATAGGAAATTCTTTGGACAAATCATATCTATTAACAATGCAAAAAACTTTTTTGGTATGTGCATCTGAACCATCCAACCACTTTGGTCTAACAGCACCGTTTGTATCCCACACACCCTTGGTCAATATTTTTCTACAATTTTTCTTAAACACATCATCTGCATAACTCATTTTGTTAACCTCGCCAGTGAATATTATATTAATTACTAAATAGTTTAAACGATTTTACCAAAATAACAAAATATATTTGCATAAGTTTTGCAATCACAAAAAAATATTGCCAAAAGTAAATACTGTATACTCCTGACAACATTTAATATTCTAGTCTTCTTTTTTCTCTTCTTTTGCTTCCTGTTGAGCTTCAACATCGGCATTATTTGCTCCCGCAGTTGCCACCGACTTATTATTAAGATCAGCACCATAAGCCAGTACATAAGATACAATAAATAATGCAAGCCCCGTGCCTAGGCCATAGAATTCGTACACATAATCGGTAACATTCTTAAAGCACAATAGTACTATACCTGTAATCAACCAGCTACTAACAGCTAGTATCATATCAATAATTGCAACTCGTCTAGTCTCTTTAGCAAAATTATGATCAAATGGTGTGCCGATTGCTAGTTGCTTAGCAAACAAATTCTTGGCAAGTACACTAATTGCTATATAGAAACCTGATTCAATAGTTGCATTGATAGCAATACATAATACTTCTTTCTGATTATACCCCTCACCGATTTCATTAAATATTTTAACAATGCTATCGTTGTTGCCCCACACACCAACTACCACTATCGCAATTGCACTAAGCGATGCCATAACAATACTTGCAACAAAAGCAATAGTTGCTAGTATCTTGAATATTTTTCCAATTTTTTGGACTTTATCTAAGTTATTCATTATTTATAAACTCCTTGATATTTTTTTAAATTAATTGAATAGATTTGGTATTGAATACAAAACTTTTTTCAGTTCTTAATAAAAATAATATATTACAGTACTTGTGCAAAAATTGCCACCGCACCGATCACTGCACCTACGGCAATAACTAGGCTTGCAACTCCCACAAAGACATCTAACCATCTAGGGCATTTGCGAGTAGACACTACAGTATTGTCAGCAGTTGTAATTTGACCTTGATTAGCAACATTATTAGATGTTTCTGCAGTGGTATTTTCGTTTGCTTTTTCTATAGCCTCTTGACGCTTTTGTCGTCTCTTTGCTTCACCTTTTTTGATCCATTTTTCTAGTGTCCCTGCGGCAGCATAACTGAATCCAAATATGCTATACATAATACTTATTTCTGCAGATGTAAATAACAATCCTAAAACAAATATAAATAGCAAACATCCAACTAAAAATGTATCACTAACATTAAGCAACTTCACCATATAAAATTCTAGTGCATAGGTAATTCCAAAAAGAATAAGTTGAATAATAATCGCAAAAATTCTGCCACCCTTTCCTGTCTTCTCATATCTTACCGCATCCATATAATGCCTGTCACTAAAACTAAACAGCCATGAAACAAATCTCATACTTTTCACCTCCTTTTTTTGTTTATATACTTAATTTTATGACTTTATTATATACAAAGATATTCAATGTAACTCGAATATTATTGCAATATTTAAACCATTAAAAAATATTATTTTAAATGCTATATTTTATAATATTTGCAAGAATATCATATTTTAAGAAGTTTTAATAAAATTGTTATAATTTTATAATTATTGACAACAACTATATGTCTTTTGTCAATATATAGTAATTATATGCCAATATTATTGCATTCTTTATTTTAATTATTAAATATTGCGTTATGTATTTCAACAATAGTATTAATGTTAATTATAATCTTTTTAGCAATAATATCCGCTACACCTCCGCCATCTCCATCACATAATATACCAATAAGATTGGCGGTGTTCTGGGAAAGCATTGTAAGTATCCTTATTAGCTCCATAGTGCAAGGAATATCATAATCGTCTGCGCCTTCTGGCTTAACTACAAGCGCATCTTGTGCTTCTGCGAATATATCTTTCACCATAGTTTTAAGCAAATTTTGTGCTTCGATATTTTTCTTCTGTGATGTATTAAGATCTCCATCATTAAGTGCCATTTCACTTGTTACTAGAAGCTTAGAAACAGTAGCACTATGCTCTATTAATTCACTTAACACTTTTACTTTTTTTGTATCCATTTTTGCATCCTTTTTATCTTCCACTATGTCATATTATATCAAAATTTTTACTTTTCGACAACTAATTTTGTTAGGTAGAAATGGATAATACTTATTAACTAATTTATATTCTATTGTTTACAATAATTTAACTCAAAGTTTTTTTAAAATTATTAATCGGTTTACATTTTTTCTGGTTGGTATATTTTGACATTTTCGTTTAATTATAAGTAATTATTTCAATTAAAATATTTATTATTTTGATAGACTAAAATTGAAGCAAAATGTATACTATATAGGTAACAAATAAGGAGGAATTATGATTACAATTAAAGATTTGTCTTACGATGTAATTGACAAAGATACAGGCGTAAGTAAATATATATTGAAACACATCAATTTGCAATTTCCTAACAACAAAGTAACTGTAATTACTGGACACAATGGAAGTGGTAAGTCTACCCTAATCAAACTAATAATGGGTATTAAACAGCCATCAACCGGAAGGATACTATATGGTGATAGCGATATAACTGATACCAGTATTAACGATAGAGCCAACATGGGACTAACAATGGCTTTTCAACAACCAGTGAAATTCAAAGGTTTAACAGTAAGAGATTTGATAGAAACCGCATCGCATAGCAAGGCTAGCCTATCCAACGCATGTGATTATTTGTCCCAAGTAGGGCTGTGTGCTAAGGACTATATAGATAGAGAACTAGATAGCACTCTATCTGGTGGTGAATTAAAAAGAATTGAGTTGGCAATTGCTCTAGCTAAAGGTGGCGATGTTATGCTATTTGACGAGCCAGAAGCAGGAATAGACCTTTGGAGTTTTGACAACTTAGTTAGTATATTTAAGAAATTAAAGAACAAGACAATAATAATAGTAAGTCATCAAAAGAAAATACTAGAAATGGCAGATTATATACTACTAATGGATAGTTCAACTGGTGCAATTATTGGTTCAAAGGCAGAAATGCTAGACAAGATATCTAGCACAAAATGTAGCAGACTGGAGGAAAAGTAATGGAAAAGATAGATCAAGAATTGCTTGAACAAATTGCCGACATGCACTCTATCCCCCAAGGAAGTTACAATATAAGAAAGAATGGTGCAAGTATTGCAAGAAATACAACCAAAGATATCGACATAATATCCAAGACAGACAAGAGCGGAATAGACATCATTGTTAAGCCCTATGTCAAGAATAAGAGCGTTCACATCCCAGTTATAATAACAGTAGGCAATCTAAGCGACCTAGTCTATAACGACTTCTACATTGGCGAAGGTGCTGATGTGTTGATAGTTGCTGGATGTGGAATACACAATGACACCGACACCACTAGCCAACATGACGGCATTCACTCCTTCCACCTAGAGAAAAATTGCAAAGTAAAATATATCGAAAAGCACTTAGGCTTAGGCAATGGTTCTGGTAAAAAAGTATTAAACCCAGTAACCAATATCGAAATGCAAGACGGAAGTTATTTCGAAATGGAAACTGTACAGTTGGGCGGAGTATCTAGTTCTGTTAGATCGACTTATGCTAAACTATACAACGACACAAAATTGGTTATCAAAGAAAAAATCCTAACAACCGACAAGCAAACCGCTACAACCAAGTTTCATGTGGATCTAATAGGTACAAATAGTAGTGTAGAAGTAACTAGCCGTAGTGTTGCTAAAAATAGATCAAGGCAGAAGTTTGAATCAAACATTCATGGTAAAAACGAATGCTTTGGACATGTAGAGTGTGACGGAATATTGATAGACAATGCTGTGATAGAGTCAACCCCTAAGATTGTTGCTGAAGATGTTAACGCAACCCTAGTACACGAAGCAGCAATTGGCAAGATTGCAGGCGAACAATTGATTAAATTAATGACACTAGGGTTAACCAAAGAAGAGGCTGAGAATCTAATAATCAAAGGTTTCTTAAAATAGCAAAAATAATATTATTTGATAGAAAATGTTAATTGGTAAAAAATGACTAGTAGAAAAAAGTTATAGATAAAAAAGTTGATAGCACAACTATCAACTTTTTTTGTTATTCTAAGCAAATCAAGAAAAAAGAAATTAGTTTGATAACACATCTCACTTAGATATCTTGACAACTATAAAATCTAAATATCAAATATTTCACTTTCAAGAGCTAAACATAATAGATGATATATTTGTATATGCATTTCTTGAATTTTGTAAACAATATTACTTGGAACATTAATCAATAAATCACAGTTGTCTTTCAATTTGCCACCAGTCTCTCCTGTAAGTGCAATTACTTTAAGTCCTTTTACTTTCGCCAGCTGTGCAGCATAATTCACATTTTTAGAATTGCCACTGGTAGAAATAGCAATAAGGACATCATTAACATCTCCCAATGCATTAACACCTTGTGCATACAACATTTTTTCATTACAATCATTAAGAAAGGCTGTGCTAAATGCACAAAAAGATGTTAATGGAATACATTTTATTCCGCCCTGTATATTTTCAGCAATCAACATTCCTTCTTCGCCATAATTATCTATTAATTTTTGTCTTAAATCATCATCAATTTCACGTTTTAATACAAAAGACTTCAATAATTCACCTGCAATATGCTCGCTATCTGCTGCACTTCCACCATTTCCGCAAGTCAATATTTTATTACCACTTCTAACACAATTGCTTAATGCTTCAATTGCTTTTTCAACCGTCTCTTGCAAATATTGCAATTCTTTTTTTTCTAAGAAAAAGAGATTTATATATTCTCTAGTTATATCTTTCATAATCGCTCCTTATTCAAAATAAATTGTACCGCATCAACGAGATTTCGAGCCTTATATGTGGGTTCTACAATAGCATCTTCAACTATTTGCGAAGGAACTCTGATCTGTGGAATGCCAGCATTAATTCCAGTCCTAATATCAATATTGGTGTCGCCAATAATATAGCAATCTTTAAGGTCAAGATTGTATTCTTGTACAGCCTTATTGATTAGCCCTATACTTGGTTTTCTACAATCACAGACAATTTTAAGTTCTTTTACTTCGCCTTCATATCCTTTGTGTGGATGATGTGGACAATAATATATTGCATCTACATATGCCCCCTCTTTGCCAAGATCTGTTTCAAGCTTGTTCATAATCTCGTTTTCTTGTTCAAAAGTACATTCACCCCTTGCAACAACTGGCTGATTAGAAATAATTATAGCTAAATATTTACTGTTATTAATCATTGATATCGCCTTGCTTGCATCATCATTCAACTGCAACGCTTCCGGCTTTGTTATAAATCCATCATATTTATTGATAGTCCCATCTCTGTCTAAGAAAATTGCCTTTTGCTTGTTTTCTAAATTTTTACCATCAACCAATCCATTCTTGATGTCTTCTAAAGCACCATAGTATCTCTTGGGAGTCCCAACATCTTTAATATATTCTGTAGAATGATAAGCGAACACATTCTTGTTGTCAATAATTAACTGATTAATAAAATCTCCTTCCATGTTTACTTTTTTTAGAACATCAAAATATGCTAATGTATTCGCATTTACAATGAAGAACCCTGCATTAACATTGTTTTTATAATAGAAGTTTCTCACATTATTTTTCTTGTCTATTTTGACAACCCTATTATTATCATCACAAATAATTAAATCACTATCGTATGGATGCGAATTGGGGTGAGTTAACATTGTGATATCTGCATTATTATCCTTGTGATATTGTAGCATTTTGGGTATATCAATATCAAATAAAGCATCACCCATACATACAACGAAATCACCCTTTACTTTTCCCTTTAAGTAATACAATGCTCCACCAGATCCCAACGGTTCTTCTTCTATAATATAGTTGATCTTTACACCCAATTTTTCTCCATTGCCAAAATAATCTATAATCTTGTTGTGTTGATATCCAACCGATATATATATTTCATTAATATTATATTTAATAAGATTGTCTATAGCATACTGCAATAGCGGTTTGTTATTTAACATTATCATTGGTTTTGGAATCATATCTTTTGTCAATTCTATCAATCTGGTACCTTTGCCACCAGCCATTATCAACGCTTTCATCTCATTCTCCTTATGACACAACCCAACTTTCTACTCCGCTTTCAGCAAATTTAACAGCATATATTTTGCCCGGTAATTTTTCCATAGCGTATATAAGCCTTTGTCTGTCAATTGGTTTGCAGTAAAGCATCAAAAAACCACCTCCACCTGCCCCAGAGACTTTGACAGCATCAGCACCATTTGCCAATGCATAATTAATTGTCTGGTCTAATTGAACATTGGATACAATGCTAGAAGTCTTCTTTTTGTTTTCCCAAGCAATCTTTAAACAATTAGAGAAATTAACAAAATCTCCAAGCAAAACACTATCTTTCATTTGATAAGCAAATCGCTTTAGATTCTCCATTGCATCCATAGTTGAACACTCTTTCTTCTCGGTATTCTTTACTTGCTCATTAATAATATTCTTTGCCAACTCTTTCTGAACATCAGCTGATTTACGACTTTTCCCACTATAATACAATAGGATAGAACACTCCAATTCGTTAATTCTGCTTCGATCCAATCTAAGTGTATTAACAACTGTAGAACCATCTGTCTTAAACTCCATTAGATTAAACCCACCAAACACAGCAGCATATTGATCTTGTTTTCCGCCAGCTAGATTAAGATCTTCCCGCTCTATTTCGTATGCCAAGTTGGCTTTCTGATAATCGTTTAAACCCAAGGCAAGCCATCTATTATAAGCCTCCAGTATTGCAACAACCATAGTAGAAGAAGTACCAAGCCCCGAGCCTATTGGTGCATCATTGCTAGTACTCATCACAAAAGACAAAGGCTTGCCGTTATTATAGTCTCTTACGATACGATTATATATTCCCTTATGCAAAATAAGCGTATTGTCGTCATCAATCTGTAAATAAGGCACACTTTCTACATCCAAATTGTTTTTGTTATCATATGAAAAAATTTTAATCCTGTTATCGTCAGTAGGAATAATTGTACAATATGCATACATGCCTATCGTAGCATTAAATACTGCCCCACCATAACGATTGCTATATGCAGGCAAATCTGTTCCTCCACCAGCCAAACCTATTCTTAATGGTGCCCTACTTCTTATTTCCATTATTATCCTCCACAATTTCTGTCAATCTTTTCAAAAGCACATCAGTACATTCTTTCCATGTAATATATAGATCTCTGCATGCATTTTTTCCCACTTCTTTTAATTTCTTTCTGTCTGCCACAGCTTCTTGAATTTTGTTTGCAAAATCACTAACATTGTCTTTGCTTAAATACCCATTAATACCATCTGTAACTCCATAACCTGCACAAGAATTTTCAATAAAAACTCCCGGAACTTCATATCCTGCACACTCAACCTTAACAAGTCCGAAATTGTCGTAAGTGGAAGGAAACAATAGCAAATCTGCCCGTGCTAATATTTGAGGGAATAATTCTCTTGGCAAAAAACCAGTAAATATTACGTCTTCATTCAAGCCCAACTTGGCAGTAATTTTTTTCAACTTGTTTAACTCAAAACCTTTGCCCACTACATAGAATTTGAATTTTATTTCACGATTTTTCACAATGCTAAGGCTTTGTAGGATCATATCTATTCTTTTTAGCTTTGTAATACGACCAACATATACAAATATTAATTCGTTTTGCTGTATACTAAATGACGTGTTTGCCATATTCGCAAGATTGTCTACATTCTCACACTTCGGCATGTCAGTTCCAAAAGGCAAGTATGTAATCTTGCCAGTATAGCCAAATGATCGTGCTTGTTCTGCAACCAAAGGTGAACAAACAAACACTTCATCAAATTGATTATATCTTTTACCCAATTTCCTAACCATTCTTTCTGCAATCCATTTTGACTTAACAACATCGCGAAATATTGGTCTCATATTGGAATGAAACGTTGCGACTACTGGAATACCCTTTTCTTTAGCAACCTTAAGAGCAAACTTGCTTATTCCAAAAGGAGAATGAACATGTATAATATCAAAATCGTTGTTTTTAATATAATTTTTTAATTTTCTATCTAACTTTGGCAACCCATAATATTGATTAAGGATAGGAACATGGATAGACTTGCATCTTATTATTTTATAAGGAAATTGGTCTACATAGTCCTTTTTATTTCTTGGTGCTAAAGCAGTAACATCGGCAATATCGTTTAGATTCAAACAATAATTATGCATACAGTTGATCACACCATCTACATCAGGCAAATATACATCCATTCCTTCCAACACTTTTAATTTTCTCATTTTTCTCCTTTGCATTACAGTTATATTTCTTTTATTATAAACAATGTAACACTAAGATAACTACTTGTAAATAAATGGATCATCCTATTTCATAATAAACAAAAAAATACTAATAGTTATTTTACTATTAGTATTTAATGAAATATTCTTTATGTTTTATTCATGTTTTCGATTGTTTATCACTTTTTATGTTTTTTGGCTCGCAGAACATTGAGAAGAATATATACACCCAATATTACTGCAACGGTGGCAACCATAATCACATACATTGCTCCAGTACTTACCTTTGTCCCAAAGAAATATATGTTGCAATCGACACTGTCTTTAATCCCCTCTATTACTTCAGCCGGAAATGACTGTCTTGTCATCTCTTCGCACACACCTCTAAGGGCATGATTTTTAAGTAACGATGTCCCGTAAGTTCCTGGCATAAAGGCAAGTATGTTTCTAAGTCCTGCACCAAATTGTGATATGGGCATATATGCTCCGCAAAGAAACCCATAACTAACACTAACGATCGTTCCAACTGCGGATATTTGACCCTGAGTAGACAAAAACATATTGATAAGAGATGACAATGCCGTTCCAAACATTGTAAGAATAACAATATCTAGAAGTATCAATAATATATCCCCAAAACTAATATACCAGCCAACAACTGCAAGGTATCCAAAGCATGCAATTGCACCGGTCAAAGCAACAATTATTGTTGTTGTGAGGGTTGCCACATAATATGACAATGCAAGTGTTGACTTCTTGGCAGGAGTTATATACAAATCATTTTTTGCACCCGACACCTTATCTTGCACCATAAGCATGTTAGCACAAAAAGCGACCGTGACACAAGTCACCGCCATAAGTGAAGAAACCAATTGCCCACCGACTACGCCATTGATTAGCCCCTCACTTGCACTGAAACCTTCTGGCATATTGGACATAAAACTATCCTTATACACATTGGCTAGAAATGTAGCATATAAGACAAGCAAAATAAGTGGAGTAATAAGGGAAGTAAATAGCATGCCTTTGTCTTTGAAAAATATTTTAATATTTCTTTTTGTCATCGCAAAAAACGTCTGCATCTTATTCACCTCCTATAAGTTTTTTGCCCGTTACAGCTAAGAAGACATCATCCATTTTGCCTTTGGTTATTTCGAAATCCGCAAATATTTCTGGATGCTTAATAATTAGATCTCTTGCCTCTGCCGTGTCTTTAACCTCTACCCTATAGCCGTTTGGCATTTTCTCGTAATCCAATCCTAGACTACGAACCTTATCTTCTGACACATTGTATATTGTAACAAAGTCGCCTGTGTATGTATTCTTAAGTTGTAGTGGTGTGCCTTCGGCAGAAATCTTGCCCTTGTCTAGTATGACAACATAATCGGCATCTACAGTTTCTTCCATATAATGAGTTGTTAAGAAAACTGTCATTTTGTTGTTTTTACGGCACTTAGAAATCACCGACCACAATGTCTTTCTGGTCTGTGGATCTAATCCTGTCGTTGGTTCATCCAATATCAATATTTTAGGATTATGCAACAATGCTCTTGCCACATCAACACGTCTTCTTTGTCCACCAGACAACTTGTTAACAGGTCTATTAATATATTCCTTGAAGTCTAACATTTTGGCTAGTTCCTCAACCCTTGCAATTGCATCCTTGCCATATAGACCATATAGGCTTGCTCGAGAGATCAGATTGTCTCTAACAGTTAGCACACCGTCCAATACTGAGTTTTGAAATACAACGCCAATATCTTTGGTTATTTCGCTCATGCTATCATCTATATTTTTACCATTTATTACCACTGTACCTTTGTCCTTATTTAGTGTCCCACACATTATGGATATAGTGGTACTTTTTCCTGCACCATTCACCCCAAGAAAGGCAAACAGCTCACCCTCTTTCACCTTGAAAGATAAGTTTTTTACAGCATGTATATTCCCAAATGACTTGTCCAAACTGGATATTTCTATTATGTTATTCATTCACATTCTCCATGCAATTATTTCAATCTATATTGTATATTTATATTATATTACAGTCAACTTTTTTGTACTGCAAAAGTATTTTGTTATATGTTTTATACAAAGTAAATATATATTTTTGTTACTATAATAGTTATATAACTTGTCAAAATTTAACTAAGTGTGATATATTATAATTATAACAAATATAAAAATTATTACAACTAAAGTGTTAAGGTTTTTAACACTTATTAGCAAAATTTTCAAAATTATGCAAAGTGAGATAAAACGGCTATTTTTATTGATTTTTAATATTTTGCATAATATTAAAATAGTAAATTTCTACACTTAGCAACAATTATCGAGGAGATAAAAAGTAAATGAGTTTCAAAGACTGGTTATTCAGCAGTTATGACAACCCTTCTATCAAGGGACAATGGGGAATAGGCGAAATAATAACAGTGATCCTATGCATCGCAATTATTGTTACTGCCACACTGCTTCTGCGAAAGCGAAGTGACAAAGCAAAATATATATACATAATGATCGTTGTTATGTTGTTACTATCATTTGAGATCGCAAGAAGAGTTATCAACCTATGCAAAACAACCGATTTTAGTTTTAATCACATATTATACATATTGTTGCCACGACCATGGTGTGCAATTTCGTCATTCTGCATAATTGCTAGCGTATTTGTTAAGAAAAAATCGTTCTATGCTTTTGCTAGTATTGAGGGACTTATTTGTGCACTTATATTCTTTGCTTGGCCTAGTGTAGGATTTAATAACAAATATATACTTTTTGAAAACCTATACTCTATAGCAACTCATAGCCTTATACTTGTATCATCTATATCTTTTATAACTCTTGGTTTTGCAAAATTTGATTACAAAGACTTTTGGAAAAGTATGATAATGCTAGCATGTGTAATCGCCTATGCATTTATAGAAATATATCTACTTAAGATCGAGCATGACCCCCTATACTTTATGCCAGGCAACGACATAATGCAGATAATAGGACTTAACAGTTATGCAGTATTCCTAATAATCTACATTGCCTTTATGGCATTCTACTTCAACCTCTTCTACTTTATCCCCTACATCTCTAACAAAATCAAACTAAAAAGAAACAAAGTTTAAATATACCTTAAATAAAAATAAAAAGCCGAGAGTTAAGAACATCAACTTTCGGCTTTTTGATATGGTTCTATTACTATATGTTCTAATCAAAAATATCAACTCAAAAAAAATATACTTTGTATTTCCCCAGTGTTGACTTTTTATTTTAGACAATCTTGTTTATTCAGCTAAACACTGCATATAATTATTCCACGATAAGATCTTCACTTTCAAATATTGGATCGGCAAAAAATTCACCAACGGTCATACCGAAAGCACGAATAATTAAAACTACAGTTGTTAGATTACAACTCTTATACTTACCATTCAAAAATGATTTCATTGTACTATGACTAATACCCGCATTTTGTTCCAAGCGATATTGCGTCATATTTTTTTCATCTAAAATTTTTCTTACTCTTATAGCAACCGCTTCATTTAATGTCATAATAACCTCACAATCCAATGGGTGTTTTAATATAGGTATATAATAACACCATAACAATATAATTTTATGGTGTAAAAACGCCCAAAAAGTTGGATATATAATTGTTTTGTGATAGAATGGGTGTAAAAATACCCAGAACAAGGAGAATTTATGTATTTTCAGAAAAACAAACAATTATCGGATGTAGTCAAAGAATGTGAGCAAATATTTGAAACGATGAAGTCTGAAACTGTTTGTTTTACAGGACATCGAAGTCAAAAACTTCCTTGGAAATTTAACGAACAAGATAAACGATGTGTTGCAATGCGAACAAAAACAAAAAAATTAATTGAAGAAGCAATAAAAAATGGATATGTAAATTTTATTAGTGGTATGGCACTCGGCTTTGATATGATATGTGCCGAGTTGGTGTTGGAATTAAAAGAAAAATATTCGCACATAAAATTGTTATGTGCTATTCCTTGTAAGACACAATCAAATCGATGGCATATTGATCAACGCAAAAGATATCAAAAAATATTAAAACAGGCTGATATAAAAAGATACATATCCAATGAATACACTGATACTTGTATGCATGAAAGAAATGATTATATGTTAAAAAATTCTTCATTAATAATTGCGTTATATAACGGAACTCCTGGTGGCACTCACTATACACTTACAAAAGCTGCGAAAACTGGTTTAAAAACAGAAATAATTAAACCATAAATATTTAAATTATTTTCTTTATAAGATGGAAAAAATGTAGCGAAAATTAAAAAATCCATATCCATTTTTTGTTATTGTATTAAAAAATAAACAACATAAAGTTAACGAGCAGATTCGGTGCCGAGGTGGGTCAGATATGTACCCGCCGAACGCCCTCGTGCTTTAGCACGAGTACAGCGTAGCAGTGAGAATCGGTAAACAAAAAATACACCATATTACATAAAATATAGTGTATAGTTCATATTTGCCTATTTGGAGCTAACGAGCAGATTCGGTGCCGAGGTGGGTCAGATATGAACCCACCGAACGCCCTCGTGCTTTAGCACGAGTACAGCGTAGCAGTGAGAATCGGTAAATAAAAAAATACACTAAGTTTGGAGAACTATAGTGTATATTATATAAATATTTTCATGGAGCTAACGAGCAGATTCGAACTGCCGACCTCAGCATTACCAATGCTGTGCGCTACCGACTGCGCCACGTTAGCATAGATTGAATAAACATCAGTTATATACAAGCTACCCTTTGGGTAAGTTTGTCTCTAACTTCTGATAATATAACGATGTATATTATGCCAAAAATATCAAATATAGTCAAGAATAATTGACAAAAAAATAGAAGCAATACAATTTATTTATAACCAATAATATTATTGCTTCTATTTTTTTCTATAAAATTTAAGTTATTATAACAATAATCTAAAAACTATCGCAAGTTATATACTACTGTTTATCATTATGTAGCTCTTTGCCACACTTAGAACAAAATTTGTTGTCTAGACTATTCTCTGCACTACAATGATCACAAGTAATTGTTGCTTTCAATCCGCATTTTGAACAATACAAATTTCCTTCCTCTAGCACTGCACCGCATTTAGGGCACTTATTATTAACAACCCCACTAATATAATTGGTTGTTACTCCGCCTGCAGTAATTGCAAATCCAATATTTAATAGATTAATACCAACTCCCATCAACAAGCCACCAATTATAAATCCTATGCCAAGCGGAATAATTGAACTTACTATTTCGCCAGGTTCAGGAATTTCACTACCGTTCATTGGTCCAACAGCAACAGTGATAATACCAACTATGCATCCGATCACTGCAATAATACCAATAGATGACAGAATAGCTCCCCAAATTATAAATTTTTTTCTTGTCTTTCTCATATTCTCACTATTAATTGTGTCAGCAGACCTACTGGCAAGATTTCTAAAAAAATTATTAAACATTTTATTTATTCCTTTTTTTCTTATTGTATCATCAAAATCTATATTTTGCAAAACAATTTGTTATAAATTATATTTGACATAATCACCTGTTACAATAATGTCTGCACCTGTGCCTAGAACATTGCGGATTATTATATCTCCCGACTTAGCGGATTTCAAGTGCAATTTCCCAATCTCAGCATTGATCTTAAATACCAATTCCTTTGGCACAGTACATGTTGTCTTGACTGGCAACACGCCCTTGTCTGTCCTAACAAGAGCAGTCAGCATACGCTTAGGTGCTGTAACCTCTTCTCTGCCATAATTCTCGCCACGAATACAGTTGTTACCTGTTACAACAATGTTACCCGACTTATCTTTAGTCACATTTAATTCGCATCCCATAGGACACATTATACATGTTAATTTCATAACCCCTCCACACTCAATGTAAGATTATCTTTGACCAACTTTCCATCCAATGTCATTGTCTGCATTTCTCCCGGCAAAGATGCCATCACAAATTTCTTAGCAATAACATTACCCTTAGTATCTGTTATTACAAAATTAGTCTTAACAACTTTGCTCCTGATCCTAAATCTTAACTCGATCGAATCTTGCAAAGCATATACCTGATTGGGGATAACATAACTTATGCCATTGCCTGCAGTCAAAGTAAATTTGGTCTTGAAATTAAGTTTGCCCTGTGCATATAGGCTTGCATTTCTGCCAGCAGTAGCGGACTCGATAGATACATTGTCTACTAGATCGTGAACATGTAAGAAATTGCCACAAGCAAAGACACCCTTCTTCTCGGTCTGCAAGCAACTATCCACCGCAACACTCTTAGTAACCCTGCCGATAGGCAAATTAACCAAGTCTGTTTCTGGAACAAGCCCAACCGACAAGATTATGCAATCGCATTTCATAAATTTCTTACTCTTCTCTATTCGGTTATATTTCTCATCCACATTGCCGTACCATACACCCTCAACTCTATCTGTGCCTTTTACCTCAAAGATAGATGTGTTAAGCATAAGAGGAATATTGAAGTCTTCCAAGCATTGAACTATATTACGTCTAAGTCCGCTGGTTGTGGAGTTGATCTCTAACACTGCCTTAACCCTTGCACCTTGCATGGTTAATCTTCTTGCCATAATAAGTCCAATATCACCACTACCCAGAATAACAACTTCTTTGCCCGGCATCTTGCCCAAAATGTTAACAAGCCTTTGTGCTTCGCCGGCTGTATATACACCTGCTGGTCGGGTTCCGTTAAGCAAAATATTGCCTGCAGTTCTCTCTCTGCAACCCATTGCCAAAACTAGCGCTTTACCCTCTATCCTATTTACGCCATCTTCGCTAACAATATTTACGTTTGTGCCATCAATAGATGTTACAAAAGTATTGGTCATTATGGTCAAATTTGGCTCTTTTTTCACTAATTCTATAAATTTCTTAGCATATTCTGGCCCAGTAAATTCTTCCTTGAAATAATGCAACCCAAAGCCATTGTGAATACATTGTTTTAATATACCGCCCAAGTATGGATTACGCTCCACAATAACTGTTTTGCTACCATTTCTTGCACTCTCTAGGCCTGCCGACATACCCGCAGGTCCGCCACCTATTACTATTACATCATATTTCATACTATAGCACACTCCTACTAGATATCTCGCCTGCAATGTATTTGCCATTAGACTTCTCCTTGGATATCATAGACAAGTCCACATTGTTCTCTTTAGCCAAAATCATTGCTACCTTATCATTGCAGAACCCGCCTTGACATCTGCCCATACCCGGTCTAACTCTACGCTTTATTCCATCCATGGTCTGAGGTCTAATTGGTCTATTGATTGCATCTTTGATTTCACCCAAAGTAATATTCTCACATTTGCATATTATTTTGCCATAATCACTGTTATGCTTAATAAGTTTATTCTTCTCATCATCACTCATGTCAGCCAGTCTTGTGTATGGTTCGATCGCCTTATCTCTCACAGTTGGGTTATACTCATACCCCATTAGTCCCATAATATACTTTGCTATTGCCGGTGCACTGGATAGTCCTGGAGAACAGATACCAGCCACATTAACAATATTGCTATCCTTCTTACTGTTCTCTATAACAAAATCATCACCAACAATGCTACGAACACCTGCAAAGATTCTTATAGCCTTGCCAAAATTGACATTGGTTAGCATTGACTTAGCCTTGGAGGCAACATCATGTATACCTTCTATGGTTGTACAAGTACTATCATCACTAGGATAACTGGTTGGCCCAACCAAAATATTGCCACTAACTGTTGGTGTAACAAGCACACCTTTGCCAGCCTTAGTTGGAAGTGGAAATATTGTTGCTGGGACAGTGTCTCTCTCGCTATGATCAAGCACATAATACTCACCACGGCGATATTCTATATTATATAGTTCAGTTTTCAACAGTTTGGCTACATTGTTATACCCAAAGCCCGCACAATTAACAATCTTCTTAGCATATAGATTTTCTTTGCCGTTGCCTAGTACATAATAGTCTTTCTTCTTGGTGACTTTTTTTAACTCGTAATTGAAATATATCTCGCCACCATTAACAACTGCTTCTTCCGCCAAGCATATTGTATAAAAATACGGTTCTATAATATAAGAATTTTCTGCAAATAGTCCATAAGTCATATCATCGGTTATGTTAGGCAATTTCTTTTTTAATTCCGCCCTACCTAGTTTGTGAACCTTTTTGACACCATTTGCCTTTGCCCTGCTAAGTAGTTCGTCTACCACACTCTCGTCATTGCCTATAACATATGCACCACACTTGGTTAGTGGAACATGAAGTCTCTCGCAAATACCCGGAAACATTGCATTTCCTTCTACATTCATTTTTGCCTTAAGTGTACCTGGCTTAGCATCAAATCCCGCATGGATAATTCCGCTATTGGCTTTGGTTGTCCCAGTAGATACATCAGGTTCTTTTTCTATCAAAACAGCGTCATAACCACTCTTAACTAGGGTATTGAACACTGACACACCTATAACACCACCACCAATAACGACTGCATCATATATCTTCTCTATCATCATTTCTCCTTTTCATTCCTGTACATTTATACAATTATTGTATAAAGTTATTAAATTTATGTCAAATTTTATTATTATTATTTGCTTTTTTTATTTTTGTATATATGTTAAAATAATAAAAAATGGAGATGAGAAAATGGAAAAGAAATACATTATTGCATTGGATGAAGGCACAACTAGCCTACGAAGCATCCTATATAACATCAAAACTAACGAAATTGTAAGCATAGTACAATTTCCATTTAGGCAATATTACCCCAAGACTGGATGGGTGGAACAAGATGCAAGTGAGATATGGAACTTGCAAGAGCAATCACTACATAACCTAATCACCCAAGCCAAGATTGACCCTAACGAAGTTGTTGGACTAGGCATAACCAACCAGAGAGAAACTGTAGTAGCATGGGACAGAAGAACTGGTGAGCCAATAACAAGAGCCATTGTATGGCAATGTCGAAGAACTAGCCCAATGATAGCAAAGTTGCCTAAAAATATAGTAAGGAAAATAAAGAGCAAAACGGGACTAATTGCCAACTCCTACTTCAGTGCTAGCAAAATGCGTTGGATAATGGAAAACGTCCCAATGGCAAAAAAGTTAGCAAGAGAAAAGAACTTGTGCCTAGGAACAATAGATAGTTATCTTGCTTACCGACTAACAGGCAAGTTTGTAACAGACACCACCAATGCTAGTAGGACTATGTTATACAATATTAGTGAACTAAAATGGGACAAAGAATTGCTAGCGTACTTCAAGATCCCAGAACACTGCCTTGCACAAGTAGTAGATAGCAATGCAGAGGTAGGACAATGTCTAGATTATCCATTCTCGCTATGCGGAATGATAGGCGACCAACAATCTAGCCTATTTGGTCAAGCATGTAACAAGAAAGGCATGATCAAAGCAACTTATGGTACAGGTTGTTTCATCCTGATGAACACAGGCACTCAAAGGATGCGTAACAAAGGCATGCTATGCACTATCGCCTCAACCATAGATGGCGTAACCAATTATGCATTGGAAGGAAGTGTATTCTCTGCTTGCAACGCAATAGACTGGCTGGGAAATAACTTAAATCTATATGAAGAGGTCAAAGACACATCTAGCATTTGCCGATCACTAGATAGTAATGACGATGTATACTTTGTGCCAGCATTTACCGGTCTAGGTGCACCATACTGGAACTGCTTTACTAGAGGAACAATCACAGGACTTACTCTATCATCAACCAAAGCACATATTATCCGTGCATGTATCGAATCGCTTGCATATAACACTTATGCGATTGTGAAGGCAATGTCAACTAAGTCCATGTCTAAGAAATCTATCAACATTCAAGAACTACATGTGGATGGAGGCGGAAGCAAAAACGAATTCTTGCTACAATTTCAGGCAGACATGTTACAACATTCTGTACTAAAGAGTATGGAAAGTGAAAGTACCGCACTAGGTGCAATATTTATGGTCGCATTATGCAAAAAGGTGTACACACTAAAGGACATCTCCAATATATACAAAGTAAAACAGACTTACACACCTAGTATCACAAAACACACGCGTGATCAACTATTTAATAAATGGGAAAATGCAGTCAAGACTGCAATATATGATTCTAACAGAAGGAGAATAAAATGAAGAACTTAAAAATCAAATCTTTTGATGGACTAGAATTGAACGCTTATCTATACGACGAGGTAGACAACCCAAAGGCAATCGTACAGATTGTGCACGGAATGCAAGAACATGGCGCTAGATATGACTATACTTGCAAGGCACTTAACAAGGCAGGCTTTATAGCCCTAGTATCCGATAACCGTGGACATGGACTGACCGCTAAATCAATAGAACACCTAGGCGAAAGTGATGGAGATATATTTAGCGAAACGGTCAAGGATCAGATAGAAATATCTAAATGGCTAACTGCAAAATACCCAGATCTTACATTATATATTATGGGTCACTCTTATGGATCATTTATTACACAGAGATACATCCAAGCATGTCATTTGGCTAAGAAAGCGGTTATCTGCGGAACAACTAACGGAAGCAACATGGTTATGAAATTTGGCCGAATTGTTGCATGGTTCACTAGACTAAAAAATGGCAAACATGGCAAAGCAACAATGATAGAAAATATGAGTTTCAAAAATTATGCAAAAGGTTTTGAAAACGGAAACTGGTTATGCAGAGATGAAGAAGTATGGAAGAAATACAACGAAGATAAATATTGCGGAACACCATTTCCAGTAAGTTTCTATCGCAGTCTATTTAAGAATATGGGACGCTTAAATAGAGGCATCAAAGACATAGACAAAGACACCAAAATAATGCTAGTATATGGTGATCAAGACCCTGTAGGAAGCAAAGGAAAACAAATACAAAAACTATATAAATTGTATCTAAAAAATAACCTTGATTGCATAATAAAAGGCTATGCAGGTGGCAGACACGAAATATTGAATGAAACAAATAAAGATGAAGTATTGTCAGATATAATAGACTTTTTGTCAAAATAGGCACTCTTTGTAACAAAAAACAAGCAAAAATTGAATTTGCTTGTTTTTTTGTTTTTTTAAAATTGTCAAAAGTGTATACTTTTAACTTTTTATTTTTTTAATTTTTTCAAACTATTTCAAAAAGACTAATTGGATGTTTTTATAAGTATAAGCAGTCTTCGTTAACATGTTAATTGCTTAACTATACGCACATTTCTTAGACTATATACCCCTCTGGCATTGCTAGGTTACACACGCCCTGTTTTGCTTTGCATAGAGGACACTCATCCCATGCTTCTTTGCCTTCTCCCACATAGCCACAACTAGGACAATACCACACAGTCTTGGTACTCTTCTTATATAGTTTTCCTTTCTTAAACTCGTTATAGATCTCGACAAAGACCGCCTTGTGTCTTAACTCAACATCTCGAATTTGACTAAACAATGTTGCTATGTCATCAAAGCCTTCTTGCTTAGCAGTTTCTATAAATTTAGCATAAGCATCAGCTTCATCCGCTTCGTCTTCAGCAAGCAATTTCAGGTTAGTTTCCATATCCCACTTCTCTCTAAATGGGAAGCCTGCGCATATCTCAATATCTTTAACCATTGTAGGATCTGCGTCTTGGATCTTAGTATATAACATTCGTGCATGATTGAACTCTTGATAAGCAATCTTATCAATCGTTGTTGCTATAGCCTCGAAGCCGTTGTATCTAAATCCGTATTCTACAAATTCGTATCTAGTACGTGCTTGACATTCTGCTGCAAAGGCTCTTGCAAGATTTTTTAGAGTTTGACTTTCTACCAATTTCATTGTCTTATTTTACCACCTTATTATTAGATTAACTAGATAAGATTTTTGACAATGTTTCACAATTTATACATATTTGTTCTGTTAATAATTACTATACCCTGCGATAAGACTTAAGTAGTGCTTTGTTGTCATCAGAAATTCGAAAACTATCATGACACTTAGAGATAGCCTTGTTAACAACAAACTTACTTAGATTGCAATCCTTGATATACGCAATTGATCTATCTGGGACTTTGACAACACACTCGCACAGTATCCATGCACACATCATCATTACATAATAATGATCATTATCCTTCAATCTATCCAGAGTATCAAATATAATATCTATATGCTCCTCATCAACAAAGCCTTTGTGCAGTATAAGCAGTCCTGTCCTAATAATATATGGATTGTCCGATCTAGTATATCTATCTGATAGTGCTAGGAACTGTGCTGGATATTTACTTGCCAGCGGAAACTTAAGCACATCGGTTGATCCCCAACAGTCGCAATATGTTAGATATCTATCTAGATACATGATGTATCTGTCTATATCCTTAACATGATTAAGAACCTTAGCACTGACATACAATAGTGACAAATTGTCATGTGGCATTGCGTCTAGAAACTTGTATATTTCTCCCCTGCTTATCTGCTTGGATATTGTATCTATCTCTGTGCTAGGGACAGCCAGGCATGGCAGTGCCGTGTTAACAATTCTCTGCTCCCACACTGCTTTCTCTTCGCCTTTGCTCACAGACTTAAGATAATCAGACAATTCTTTTATGTCCTTACTATCCCATACTCTATCTTTCCATTCCATATCTTCACCTCAGTATCATAAGTGTAACACATAAGATATTATTTTTCCAACAATATTAATTTTGTGTATATCAAATATTATGATAATATATCTATAAACATCATAAGTAAAATAACAATATTACTAACAAAAAACATATCAAAGGAATACAAATGAGAGTATTAGAAGTACTGGATACATTCTATCCTAATATAGATGGACCAATTAATGTAATGGTTAACATTGCTAAAATATTGAACGAAGGCAAACTGGCAGAAGTAGAACTACTAGTGCCTAACTTCCCTAAACACAATGTGGACATAGAGGGTATAAAAATACACAGATGCACATCTATCCCTGCACCAGAAGGCAATCGTGCAGCGATGCCTTATGCCAATAACAAAGTAAAAAACTTGATCAAAAATGGAAATTTTGATATTATCCATGTTCATAGCCCCTTTACACTAGGCAAAGCATCACTAACCTACGCCAAGAAATACAATATCCCATCCATGCTAACGATACATACTAGATACAAGACAGAATTTGAAAGAATTTTGCGTTCTAAAAGTTTGCAACGTTTTATGAACAAGTATATCAATAAGGTTATCAATCTTAGCGACTATGTACTGTCCGTAAGCAATGGAGCAGCTAATCAAGTGATAGAGGACTGCGATTACAAAAAAGATGTATATGTTATCCGTAACGGCACAGATATTAATCCCGAACCTATATCTGCAGACAAGATCATGAAGTGCAAAAAAGAATACGACTTGAAAGACGAATTTGTATTCTTATTTGTAGGCAGACTGGTGGAAAACAAAAACATACAATTTACACTGCAAGTATTGAAAGAGTTGAAAGAAGCAGGATACAACGATTTCAAGTTCGTTATAGTGGGCAGTGGCGAATATCTGGACACACTAAAAGAGATAATAAGCGAATATAACTTGACCGACAATGTAATTTTTACAGGCAAGATTATGGATAGACAGAAACTAGCCACCATATATGCATGTGCCGATCTATTTATGTTTCCTTCCAGTGCCGACACTTGTGGCATTGTTGCAATAGAAGCAGCGGCCAACAGTCTGCCAAGCATGATGCTGGAAGACACATGTGCATCAGAAGTTATTGTTAACGGAATTAATGGCTTTGCATTGCCAAACAACCCTACCGCTTGGAAAAACAAACTAATAGAAGTACTTAATGACAGAAATCAACTACAAGATATAAGAGATGCTGCAAAAAAGACGGTGTATGTATCGTGGAAAACTATTGTAGAGCAGTTATACGACTTTTACAAGCAGGCAATATCAAATAAACGAAACATGACTATTAATAGCCAAAATGATGTCACAAGCAACAAAACAAAGCGAACTAAAAAGTTAAAATCAAAGAAAACAAAATCAAAAAGTCTAAAGTCAAGAAAAAATCAATCGGAAATCTAGTTGCATACAAAAATAGTTAGATAAAATAACATAACACAACATAAGATAAGATAAGATAAGATAAGATAAGATAAGATAAGATAAGATAAGATAAGATAAGATAAAATTAAATAATAATAAAATAAAATAAAATAAAGAAAAAACATATAGCAAATATAAAAATTCACGCTATATGTTTTTTGTTTTTTCCAAAGCAAGTACTGTCGCATTTACACACGACTATTGTGGCAAACGAAATATATCACCTGATAGTCTGTTGCCAATGCTTTAAGCAAAGTCTTAGCATTGTTTAATTTTTCTTCATCCATGTTAATAAATGGATCATCCAAAACAACGATTGGTTTTTCACCCTCAAATAGTGTGTCTATCAATGCCAACCTTAGGCACAAATCAATCGTGTTTCGATAGCCTTTGCTAAGGGTAGTCAATTCTCTATTTTTACCCTGCTCGATGTAGTTAATTTTTAGTTCGGTATCCATTGCAACAGGTTTAATTTTGTCACCTGCTACTTTAGTAAAATATTTGTTAAAAGCATTGGTCATAGGAGCAAGAAATTTAGCACTTAGAGCCTCGTTGGCACTTTTCAAATAATTTGATGCTTTGTTTATTGCTTGATATTCCTGACTAAGGCGTTTCCTCTCGATCACTAGACCATCTCTTTCCGCCTCTAGATCGTTAAGTTCACACAAGTTCTGTTGGATACTACTTATTGTGTTTAGCCTACCTACTCTACGCTCTATGGCTTCGTGAAGTTTTGCCTCTATCTCACCCTGCTTAGCCAGTAAATTATCTACATCCTCAACCTTAGTGTTATCAATCTTGGATATATCTTCTACACTATATTGACTAAGTTTCTTTTCATTTATATCCTTTTGTTCAAGCAATGCTTTGCGTCTAGCAATTATATCTTTTAGTTCGTCCAACTTCTGACCTCTATCAAGAGTGTTGTCATCAAAATTGTAACCTAATAGATATTCATCTATTTCACTGGCTAGGTTGTAAATCTCACCGCTTATGTTAGCCGATTTCTGTTCCACTTCTTGCATTTGATTTTTGCATTTTTCTAGCATTTTGATTTTGCCAATTATGCTTGCCAAACCCACCGAAACATCACTGCAGTTTGGCTCATATATTTTAACAAAATTTTCTATTTCTACAGCATCGCTATTGACCTGATTATTTACAGGGTTTATAGAATTTACGCTTGCCAATTTATTGCCAATATATCCCACAATCGACACCCACACAAAGCCAAGTGATGCAATCGCACCCAGTGCAAATAATATGTAAGAAATTGTCTTGCTATTAGATATCAACAATGCACCACCAACAAAACAAGCAACGGCAATAACAGGTAGTATGCAATTCAAGATTTTGTTTGATTTTAAGCCATTTTTGCTACTTTGCATAGGTGTTGTAACAGTCCTAAAAGAATTATATTTGCCTAACATATTTTCCACATCTTTAACTTCTGGGACACCTTTAGCAACAGCAAAATAATTATTTAACTCTTCATACTCTTTTGTTACACTTTGGCTGGTTATCCCTTGCAATTGATTGGTCAATCCATCTAGGTTTTTTACCTTGGTTTTGTAACCTTCAACCTCAAGCATTGTTGGGTTGTTTTCGCCAATAATTTCTGCTATCTGAATTAGATTTTTGTCTATAATTTCAATTGATTTTTTCAACTCTTGAATGGTCTCAAAGTTGGCTTTTGCCTTCTCTATCTTATCCATTTCATTTAGTTTGTTTTTGATATCTGACATGGCACTACTTAGTGTATCAATCTCTGCGTTATCATCTTGTACTGCATCCTCAATTGCTTTAAGAGATTTCTCTGCGTTTTGCAATTCAAATATTCGGCGATCAATCTCATCCAATTGCTTCTCCACCTCATCCAATAGTCCTGTATTGGTCTTCTTCTTGATACTGCTAGAAGCCTCCTTAAGCCTATTTACTGCTGTCGCACAACTTTCCTTATCATTTGTGCCATTGATTAGATTATTTAGTTTGCTCACCAATGTTGCATTGGTGTCATCATTAAGAACTTTTTGCGGAATAAAACAACTACGCTCAAAGCCATCAGCATCCAACCCAAAGATCTCTCGACCTAGGTCGCTGGTATAATCACTGGATGACTTATTGGTCTTAAGATTGGTCAGTTCAAAGGTGTCATCCGCCTCTTTTTTGCCAAAATACCTAGTCACCCTATACTCTTTGTCACCCAAAGCAAAATCTAGCCAACCACCAAAGTTTCCACCATTCCATGGGTTGTATTTTTTTCGCTCATTTCTGTCCAGTTCTGGGCTCTTGGTTGCTGGCAAGCCATATAGCATTGCTTTAATAAAAGTAGCGAGTGTAGTCTTGCCCCAGCCATTATCTTCTTTGATAACATTGACGCCTTGCACAAAATCATACTGGAAGTGTTCCAATTTGCCAAAATTGTCCACATAGCACTTAATTAGTCTCATATTATATCCTCCCCGCTAAGTGCTCTTATTCCTGCCAAAATAACCATATCCTTGTCCTCCGCTGACATATCCGATCCCATAACTTGCCTGATAAATTCGCCACGCAAAGTCATGTCATCAGCATAATCTTTGCTACGGATTGCTAATGTTGTATCATCTACAACTTTAGCAAAGAAAACATAGTCGTTTAATTTGCTAGCAAGAGTATCTATTTGCTTATTTAGATTTAAGTCAAAAGTACCCTTCAATACAACCTTAACAAGATTATTGTTTGGCAACTTAGCGACCTCGGCAATTACTGCACGTTCTATCTCCATCCAACTGTGATTGTCAGAGATGTCGTACTCCGTGACCATATATGTCCTAGATGCAAAAGGCACAAATGTGTGTGTTAACTTGCCATTATTGATATCTAGCAGCACAAAGCCCTTGTCACCGCATTCGTCAAAGCCTCTACCCTCTAAGCAACCACTATATGCATACACACCACGCTTGTCCAATTCGCCCAATTCGTAACTATGGATATGTCCCAGTGCAAGATAGTCTATGTTTTTGTTTTTCAATCTTGTTAGGTTAATTTTGTCACCATCTTTTGTGTTATATTTTGCAATCTGCCCATGCATAACCACTATATTAACATGTTCGGCATCAAGATCAAGTGTGTCATATAACGACATGCTATTGCTAGCCGAAAGGACAATGCCAGAGATGTCTACTCCGTCATAATTGTAAGTCTGCCAATCTATACCAAAGAGTAATAAATTGTCCGGTTTGTCCACTATCTGAGAAAGAAAATTATCTTCGTCATGATTGCCGGATAAATATAGAAAATCTATGTTTTTATGCTCCTTGATAATGTCCACAACCCGCTCTCTTGTATCCACCTTGATCCTAGCAGTATCAAACATGTCGCCTGCAATTACTATCGCTCTCACATCATTAGTCTTGGCATATTTCACCAGAGCCTCAAACCGACTTACAATCTCTCTTTTTCTAATTTTTGCTTTGTTGCTATCTAGATTAGCCTCTAATTTAGAATCCAAATGAAGATCCGCACAATGTATTATTTTCATTACATTTCACCATTTTTTTGTTTTATATATTTTTAATTTTGTTTATGCTTAATATATTATTTTGCTGTCATAAATCTTTCGTCTATAACCAATATGGATATGTTACACATTAGTTATTTTACTACTATTCAAAAGCATTAATAGTCCTATAATAAGCCGTCTTTTTCAATTATTTGCATAGCATCTCTTATCTCAGTTGCTATTGCCCAGTTGATGTCTTTAACTCTGCCATGTACATATCCATCAACCAGTGGTCGCAAATCACTCCAAGCAACATGATTGATCTTGAAATCAATCTCTTGCTCCCTAGCTGTCAAGTGTATTAGATTTTCATCCGCAACTACATTGGATCTAACAATATAGTACGACACTTGCGACTTGGTTTTGACACCCTTGCGGTTAGCCCAATATGTTATGCGATAGAATGGTTTGCCAACAATTTTGTGATCAATCGTAACTCCCAGTTCTTCATTTAACTCTCTTACTATAGTATCCTTATCACTCTCACCCTTCTCAACATGTCCACCTGGGAGCATGCACCCATATTTGGTCGTGACTATGTATACTTCATTATCGTCATTGACTAGAAATACTTTTGCCCTAGAGATAACACACTCTGGGTCAGTCATTTCTATGTTGTCAATGTTTTGTACTTTCTCTATCATGTTTGACCTCCCAGAAAAAATTTTTTGTCTCTTAAGCCCTCACTTGGCTCCCCCACCATACTACTAATATACTTGGTTAGGCAACAGAAATATTATTGTCATCCTTATTGTATCAAAAAAATATTTAATAATAAAACAAATTACTAGACTAATAACATATCAAAAAAATATTTTTTGTAAAAATTGCAAACAAAGTATTAACAAATTACAATTTTTTTGCTATGATGTAACTATAATTTAAAAAAAAATAAATATTGGAGAAAACAAAGATGAAAAAATTTTGGCAAGAATTTAAAGCATTTATCTCAAAAGGCAACATTGTAGATCTAGCAATCGCTGTGATCATAGGTGCTGCATTTAACAAGATCGTTAGTAGTCTAGTTAACGATATCATTATGCCACTTATCTCTCTAGCCGTAGGCGGTGCTGCAGTAAGTGATTGGAAATGGGTAATTAAGCCTGCAGAGTATGATGCTAACGGCACATTGCTAGTTGCTGAGAGTGCACTAAGATATGGCACATTTATCCAAGCAATTATTGATTTCATGATCATCGCTCTTACACTATTCCTTATGTTCAAAATATTCAATTATTCTAGAAAGAAATTGGGCGAGCTAGGTCATGCAGTAGTCAATGAGACTAAGAAACTGGGCAAAAAGAACAAGAAGAATAAGAAAGGTGAAGAGATAATCGAGACGACTGAAACAGCCGAAGTTGTAGCAACTGAAGCCCCAGTAGAAGAGGTAAAGGAAGAAGTTGTGGAAGAACCTAAGACAGAAGAAACTTCTGCCAACAACGACCAAATCATGATCTCTCTACTAACCGAAATTCGTGACAGCCTAAAAGCAAAAGAATAGAAAAATATTTAAGCATCCAAGAAAAATATTGCAAATTTAATTTTGCAATATTTTTTTTGTTTTGAGTTACGAAATGTTTGTTTATAACAAAATTCCTTTTAGTTATTTATCTTTGTGTAATTATTCATTTATATTATTTTTTTTAAAAATTACTTTTATTAAGATAATCGGCTAGAGAGGCAAGCGCATCAGTGCTCCACATCTTCAGTCTCTCTTCATCTTCATAATTTGCCAGTGTCTTATCTACGCCATCTGGCACAAAGATATAGTCCCAACTCCAGCCATGAGTGCCGGACTTAGCACAAGCGATTGTTCCATAAGTTCTGGCCGTAAAGGTAACCGGTTCTCCACCATATGGACAATATGCGATACATTCTACAAAATACGCTCTTCTGTCCGTTACACCTTCCATGAGCTTAAGTATTCCATCCTCACCCAACATGTCTTCGACCGGATGCGTATATACTCCCGGAAAGCCCTTAAGTGCTGGGATAACCAATCCGCTATCGTTTTTGATAACATTACACTTTAATTTGTCACTGGCATACTTGGCAGAATACCCTGCCACTTCTTCAAAAGTATCCGCCTGTATTTCTGGGCAGTCTATCTTGATATTATTAATCTTGATACCTATTGGATCAAAAAACATTTTGGCACTAAGCACCTTTGCCCAATTGCCTGTTACATATGTTATTTCCATATTCTTCCCCTCTATACCAGTATATATATCATACATACTCCACTGCTGGCAAACAATAATTAGCAAAGAAAAATGAAAAGCAATAATCATTTGCATTGACATTGCAAAAGAATATATAATAAATATATACAAGGAGAATGATTATGGACAAATTAAAAGAATTAAGAATAGTAGACAATTTCTATCAAACATCGGCATTCTACCCAATGCCAACCGTACTAGCATCTACTGTTAGCCCTAGCGGACAAACCAATCTAGGCTCGTACTCGCTGTGCTTTCCTTACTATATTGCAGGCAAAGACTATTATGCAATGATACTTATCTGCCGAAATAGTAGCAACACTGCACAAAATATTTTGCGAACCCAAAAAGTCGCTCTTAACTTTATCCCAGACAAGCGAAAATATTTTAAAGAAGCAGTAAGGCTGGGTTTTCCGGGTGACACTACCGAGGAAAAGATGAAAAATTGTATCTTTACACTGCAAGATAGCACAATAGACACTGACAGACCCAAGATTGTTGCAGAAAGCTTTCAAGTTATGGAATGCACATGGGATGACAGCCTAGAGGACGCCTATAAGGACAAGGCAGGATCGCTGGACGGATACGAACCACCATATCGTAGTTTTAACGGAATAACCAGCAAATTTGGGGCTCATTTTATCCTTAAGATAGACAAGATCCTTATGCAAGAAAAATATAACGATGCAATCATCAATGGTATCAAGCCAAATAGTTTCCCTAGTGTTCCAGTAGACTATGGATATCGTGATAGCACCAACTTCTGGTACACCAAGTTCCGCCGACCTATTGCCGAGAAGATACAAGCCAAAGAGGGAGATGTCAACTCTGTAATATATTGTGCTTCCCGTATTGACCCAGAAGTGACTTTTACCAAAGAGGCGTGTGCTAAACTAACTAAGATCCCTAGAGTATTCCTTAAGATGGCATTGACACAAATGGTCAAGATTGCCAAAGAGGAAAAAATAAGTGTTATTGACGAAAAAGCACTGGAGATAATTAACGACAAGCGTCACGAGGAGAAAAAGAAAAAATAGAGGCAGAAAGTATGTAACTTGACTTGCCATCTAGTTTACAAAAAAATCTAATTTCAAACTAAAAAATAACGCACTTATGCTTTAGTCAATAAAACATGTTATGTGTGTTATTTTTTTATCTTTTATTAAGTTGTATTTTACTTATTCAACAATTCTTTTAATCGTGGTTTCAATACATTGGTCATAACTGCATATCCATCCGCATTGGGATGCAATCCATCGTCTGTATAAGTTGGGTTGATTTCGGCTATAGCACTGTCATAGAACACGCTATACATGTCCACATATATACAATCGTGTCTTGTGGCAATATCCTTGATTATGACATTATTTCTTTGCAATTGCGTATTCCAAGACTTAATACTACCGCCTGCAGGGATAAGTGATAATATTACAATTTTGCTATCTGGAAGATTGTTTTTGATTTTGACTAACAACCTCTCATAATTACGGCAACAAGTAGTTCTGTTGTTGACACCAATCATCATTACGACTACTTTTGGTTTAACTGCATACAAGGACACTTCTAGTCTATTTTCAACCCCATATGTTGTGTCTCCACCTATTCCTCGATTGAGTACATTTAATTCGCTATAGTATGACTTGACATCATACAGGTCGGTTATACTATCTCCCACAAAAGCAACCTCGATATCACTTGCGGTCTGGTTCTCTTGCTTAAATAGTTCTATCTTGTCGTTATAATAATCACTGAATAGTGCTGGACTAAACAAAACATCACAGTTGCCGTTGATATAAAACATTACACCCAATACAACACCAAATATTGCAAACAAAACAATGATATAATTAAAAAATTTATTCTTCATATCTTATATAATACTACATTTGGAAAAATTTTCCAAATATATTGCATAATAATCAGATACTCTCACATAATAAGACCAATCTTAATATAAGGTGTCAATAATGATAAAGACTAAAAAATTAACAAAAATCTTTTGCGTATTGCTAGCAATTGCAATGTTGCTTTTGCTGACATATCGAGGCGATCAAGGTGTTGTGCTTGCTAACAACGAGCCCGAGAAAGCCCAAACTCAACCTAGCAAAATACTAATTAACCTACCGGATAACAATATAGATCAAAGTGTATCGATAACAGATGACTTCGAATTAGAAATATCAGCCGAAGGCAAGGCAGAAGTTATGCCAGATAGTTGCAAAATATATGCTAGTATCAAATGCATTGATACAATCCATGATGTAGCAAATAACTGTGCGCTAACTATGTATGATAACATAGTTGCAGTCTTAACTGTCAACGGAATTGATCGAGATAGTATTAAGACTGACGACATCTACACTTACGAGTCGTATGATTGTAGAGGTTCATACGTTAGTAACATTTATTTTACCATTGATCTAAATAATCTAGAAGATATACACACTGTTGTTGCACTACTTGATCGTGACTATGTGTCGATCAATGATATATCCTTAACAACATCGCAATATGACTATGTCTATGCAATGGCAGTAAAAAATGCGATTGCCAAATCTTATCAAAAAGCAAGCACAATTACTGGTCAGAATATGCAATTGCAAGAGGTATGCGAAAGTTATAATTATGGCTGTTTTTACCGCTCAATATCATATAACCCTAGCACAATATCTTATGATATCTCTGCACCTCTAACAATCACCGCCAACATCACTGCAACATATACAATCGCAAAATAAAAAATCTTGAAAATAAAAAACTATGCCTACAAAATAAATATTGCATGGCATAGTTTTTTTTGTGATTGTTAAGCACATTAAATATTGTTAATATTATTGTCACATTTAATTAACTAAATTATTTATTTTTCTTATCTTCAATCAATCTTATATAATCTTGTTTGGCTAGTTCTACAGCCTTGTCCCATGACAGATATAGGTCTTCATAACACTGAGTACAAACATTGTTATACTGCGACATATCTGCAAATATTTGTAATATTTTGTCTGCATAACTATCAATCGAGTTATCGGCAAGATAACCATTGACACCATCAATAACACCATCGCTGGTTGCCGAACCCTGTATAAATAACGCTGGTGTACTCTGGCACGATGATTCTATCTGAACAAGTGAACTGCAGTCATATAGAGATGGAAAAACAAACAAATCTGCCATCTTATATATACAAGCCAATCTATCTCTGTCAGCAATTCGTCCCAACAATTTTACATCATCGGCAAGCCCCAGTGCCTCAATCTTTTCTTTCAATTTGTCCTCATCTGGTCCACTGCCAACATATAACATCTTGAATTTGAAATTCTTATCTTTCAATTTTTTCATACAATCAGCTATAAACAAAATATTTTTTAACACCGTTAATCTTCCAACAAAAAGCAGTACTTTCTCATCATCAGTTATCCCATATTCTTGCTTTAATTTTGATATCTTTCCAATATCAATAATCGGTTTCATATCTGTGCCATTATTCCTCGTAAGTGGCATTGTTTTTGCTTTGTATTCATTGAAATATATTTTAGCAACTTCGCTATTGACTGCCCAACACTCATCACAAGAATTAAATACTTTCATAACTTTTTTTAACAACATTTTTGCAATAGTTTTGCTGTGACTTTCTTTCAAAAAATCTTTATAGAATTGACTATGCATAGTAGCAACAACCGGCACATTGTTTTTCTTTGCATACTTTACACCTAACTTCCCAATTCCAAATGGTGAATGAATGTGGACTATATCAAATTTATTTCTAAATATTTCATTCTGGAAATGCTTGTCCAATGAAGGAACAGGAAGGTCATAATCAAGAAATGAAACTTTGATCCTTTTGCACCTAACTACCTTGTATGGAAGAATACTATCATCATATGTTCCTGACCTAGGCTTAATAGTAAAAACTGTTACATCACAATCCCTAGACAATATCCTTGCATAATTGTCTACAACCTGTACTACCCCATCTATCATAGGATAAAATGTATCTATAAAAAGCGCAATTCTCAATTTTCCATCTTGATCTTCATTGTTAACAAACTTATATGTCGTTTTCTTATCTTTCATTACAACCCTCGCTATATATTATTTAGGATGATATATAGTCCTATTTTAACAACATTTGGGATGATGTGTCAACTAATAGAATGATGTATCATCCCATATTTTCAAGTAACATCTAGTAAACTACACCATATAACATCTACTGGAGTACTAATGAAAAATATAAATGATGTAGTGGTTGAAAGATTGTGTAAATATATGGGCGAAAGAAATCTTACACAATACAAACTAGCACAACTGAGTGGAATACCCTTTCCTACACTAAAAAGTATTATGCAGAGACGAACAAAAGGAATAACTCTAAAAACAATTATTATGCTAAGCGATGGGCTACAGATTACCCCAAGCCAATTTCTAGACAACTCAGATTTTTCAGCGAACAATCTTAATCTTGATTAATAATTATTATAAATTTTTTTAAATTTTTCATATAAGCAAATTTATGTAAAAAACAAACATTATTTGGCATTATTTGTCTATTTAATTACTACATAATAGTGACTTTTCGCATAATATAAACAAAATAATCTAAATAAAAATATTCTTGCCATAATAAAAACATTACACAATCTGAAAGAATATAGCTAATATTGTAATTTATCAATGTCGCAAAAAAACAAATCTAATACAAAAAAATATCATTATGGAATTTATTCATAATGATATTTTTTGCAATCTTTAGCACTTTTTTTATAGTACCTGCTGTATTGAAATACAATATTAACTTTAGGGTGGTCGACTATATTAGTCGAACGGGTCCCCGAGACTACTCCGAGGGGTTCAACGCAAACCGTTAGGCTTGGGCAACAAAACCAATTGTTTTGTTGCTAGCCATCACTTAATAGACAACAAAAAATGGCTAAATATAGCCATTTTTTTGTTGGCGGAAAGTGAGGGATTTGTCTATGTGAGGCACTAAGTGCCGAATATACCTCGGGTGGTCGACTATATCGGTCGAGCGGGTACCCGAGACTACTCCGAGGGGTTCAACTCAAAGCCGTGAGGCTTGGGCAACAAAACCAATTGTTTTGTTGCTAGCCATCACTTGACAAACAACAAAAAATGGCTAAATATAGCCATTATTTTGTTGGCGGAAAGTGAGGGATTTGTCTATGTGAGGCACTAAGTGCCGAATATACCTCGGGTGGTCGACTGTATCAGTCGAGCGGGTACCCGAGACTACTCCGAGGGGTTCAACTCAAAGCCGTGAGGCTTGGGCAACAAAACCAATTGTTTT
>CAKVHF010000004.1 GCA_934748015.1 uncultured Clostridia bacterium
AGATAGATAGATAGATAGATAGATAGATAGATAGATAGATAGATAGATAGATAGATAGATAGATAGATAGATAGATAATTAGTTAGAGTTAGTTAATTAGCTAAATAGTCAGTTGGATAGTTAGTTGGTTTGCTAGATAGTTTGCTAGATAAGTAGATAAACAAATTTCCATAAAATAAAAGCAAAAAAGAGATGTGAATAACATGTTCACATCTCTTTATTCTTTTATACTTTCTGTATATATTCTTTTAACATTGCAACTACAAGATTACATTTCCATAGTGTCGTTGCTGAAATCTGCGTTTGCTCTACGTTCTAGATAGACGTCAGCAATATCACTTGCCTTGTCGTCATTTAGACCATCAGCAATAATGTTAAGATCGTTTATTTTCTCATCTCTTTCTGTTTTTAGTTCTTTGATATTAGCACGATCATTTCTAATCTCTTTGATAGAGGCAATTGTATTAGCAACCTCTACTAGTCCGATTGCTCCAGTAGGCAATGCATTAACATACTCGCCGTTAATTACACTCATTGCAGATATGCCTAACATTAGTACACTAGTAACAGCAGAAGTAACCCCAATAAATGCTTCTGCACGGCAAGAATCTTGATATATATCTATTTTTCTGCCATATTCGTTATTTATATTTCTACATTTCTTTTCAATATTTATTTTTTCCATAATTATCTCTCCATATCGTTGTCGGACTTGTCATTATGATCGTGATCTGAATTGTCTTTGTTACTTATACTTGGTAAATCGTCATATAGATTGTCTACCATTTTTTTGCCAATTTCATCCCATTCGGTCATATCTAAATTACCATCTTCGTCTAGCAACTCTTCTGGCAATTCTTCTACAACCAGTTTTACACCATTCTCTTCATCCATATCTAGATATACATTATTAGGATTAACATCTACACCTCTCTTGGCCATTTCGTCTATCAGATGATTTATCCCAACTTTTTGGTCACCTAGATATTTCATTGCTTGGAAATAACTCTTTGCAGTCTGCAGATTATTGTCACATTTAACCGCATGATAGCATCCAATACTTGCAATAGTAGCAGCAGTTATATACTCTTGATTAAGATAAGCAAGAGTTGTACCTATCAATCCCAATCCAGCAACAAAACCTGTGCCAATTGTGTGAAATACAGGCTTGATAGAAGATTCTGCTGCCGAATCTATCATACTGTCCAGCACTTCATTAATACCTTTTTTAGTTTCTTTGACTTGTTGGTTTCTTATTTCTAGATAATTCTTGTCATCATCTCTCATAAATACACCTCTTATCTGTCCATATCCATATCGGCTTCTTGAGTTTCCTCTGCAGTAGTATCACTAGTTTTGTCCTCTGCACTCTTATTGGTTACAGAATTATACTCACATGTGTTAGCCATGTCTACATTACTATTTGCTTGATCATCAATAACAGGTTGTTGCTCGCTTTGTTGATCGCTAGTTTCAGATTGGTCACCACTTACTTGGTTGCGATAGTATGACTGTCTATCAAAATAATACTCTAACATATCACCTGACAAATCTGCTGGATATACCTGTTCCAAGTTTTCGATCATATTAAGAGTTTTAGTCAATCTATCAGTCATTTTTTCAATATTGTCATCGCATTGATCATAAGTCTTTCTTCCGCTCTTAAGCCCAAAAAATGCACCAGCACCTGTCGCAACTGACAATAGTCCCACTGCAGGATCACCAGTAACAATAGAACCAGCAACTCCCACACTAGAAAGAAGAGCAACACCGCTAGAAATTATCATTTGCTTCATAGAATTAGCCTTAAGGTCAAGCAAATCTTGTTTCTCTTCACAGAAATTGGAAATAACCTTGCATTTAGCAATTGTTTTTAACTGTGATATTCTATCTTCATCATATTTTTTCATTTTTTCTATCTCCTAAGAAATATATTGATTGTCAATGTTGATATATCCACAACATTTCAACAATCTTCTAGTGTATATAGGATATCACAGATTTTTCATTTGTCAAGACTTGACTTAATATTTCATCCAATATTATTAGTAAAATTCAGGTGCAAAAAAGTCTAAACATAGGCTAATTGTTAAAAATTGCATACGAAATATAAATGGCAAAAAAAATAGGTGTAAGTATAATCTTACACCTATAATTTGTTCTATATAATAGTTATCGTCAATCAACCAAAAAACTATTTGATGATAGAAGAAACAACACCAGAACCAACTGTTCTACCACCCTCACGGATAGCGAATCTCAAACCTTGCTCAACTGCAATAGGAGTGATAAGTTTGATAGTCATTCTTACGTTATCACCTGGCATAACCATCTCAACACCCTCAGGTAGTTCGATAGAACCAGTAACGTCTGTAGTTCTGAAATAGAATTGTGGTCTGTAACCATTGAAGAATGGAGTATGTCTACCACCTTCTTCTTTCTTCAATACATAAACCTCAGCTGTGAAGTCTGTATGAGGATGAATAGTACCAGGCTTAGCAAGAACTTGTCCTCTCTCGATTTCAGTTCTTTGGATACCACGAAGTAGAAGACCTACGTTATCACCAGAAACGGCTTGGTCAAGCATCTTTCTGAACATTTCTACACCAGTAATAACTGTTGTAAGCTTAGAACCCATACCAACGATCTCTACAGTATCGCCAACCTTAACAGTACCTCTCTCTACTCTACCAGTAGCAACTGTTCCACGACCAGTGATTGTGAATACATCCTCAACTGGAAGAAGGAATGGCTTATCAGTGTCTCTTTGAGGCTCTGGGATATAGTTGTCAAGAGCATCCATAAGTTCGAAAATGCATTTGCAATCTTCGCTATCAACTTTACCGTCTTTAGCAGCTTCCAAAGCTTTCAAAGCAGAACCCTTGATAATTGGAGTTTTGTCTCCTGGGAAACCATACTCAGTAAGTAGGTCTCTGATCTCCATTTCTACTAGTTCTAGTAGTTCTGGATCGTTAACTTGGTCAGTTTTGTTCATAAATACAACGATATATGGAACACCAACCTGTCTAGCAAGAAGGATATGCTCTCTTGTTTGAGGCATTGGACCATCAGTTGCAGCAACAACTAGGATAGCGCCATCCATCTGAGCAGCACCAGTGATCATGTTCTTAACATAGTCAGCGTGTCCTGGGCAGTCAACGTGTGCATAGTGTCTCTTATCAGTCTCATACTCAACGTGAGCAGTATTGATAGTGATACCTCTTTGTCTTTCTTCTGGTGCTTTATCAATAGCACCGTAATCCATAGCTAGTGCATGGCCTTTAGCTGCTAGAGTCATAGTGATAGCAGCAGTTAGAGTAGTTTTACCGTGGTCAACGTGTCCGATAGTACCAACGTTAACGTGTGGTTTAGTTCTTTCATATTTAGCTTTTGCCATTTTTGAAAAATTCTCCTTTAAATTATTTTTTGAAAATATTAATTTTTTGATTAGAAATTTCTTTCTATAATCTCCTAGATATTTTTACATATATTTAGGAAAAAGTAAAGCAATTTTAAGCATTAAAAATTAAGCATTACTTTTTTTTGCGCCGATAACTTTCTCAGCAACATTTCTTGGAACTTCTGCATAGTGAGAGAATTCCATATTGAAGTTACCTCTACCTTGTGTTAAACCACGTAAGTCAGTAGCGTAACCAAACATCTCAGATAGTGGAATCTCAGCATGAATAATCTGCAATCCGCTTCTGATCTCTGTACCATTAAGTACACCACGGCGTCTGTTGATATTACCCATAACATCGCCTAGGTACTCATCTGGCATCTCGACCTCTACCTTCATGATAGGTTCTAGAAGTACAGGATCTGCCTTTCTACAACCTTCCTTAAACGCAAGTGATCCGGCAACCTTGAACGCCATTTCACTAGAGTCGACATCGTGGTAAGAACCATCGAATACAGTAGCTTGGAAGTCTACTGTCTCATATCCTGCAAGTACACCATTTTGCTTAGCTTCTTGGATACCTGCGTCAATAGCTGGGATATATTCCTTAGGAATAGTACCACCAACAATCTTGTTAACAAATTTGTAACCCTCACCTGGTTGAAGAGGTTCCAACTTAATCCAGCAGTGACCATATTGTCCGTGACCACCAGATTGCTTAATATATTTTCCTTCAACTTCTACAGTCTTACGGATTGTTTCCTTAAATGCAACTTGTGGAGCACCTACATTGGCCTCTACCTTAAATTCTCTAAGAAGTCTATCTACGATGATCTCTAGGTGCAACTCACCCATACCAGCGATGATGGTTTGACCTGTTTCTTGGTCTGTATAAGTCTTGAATGTTGGGTCTTCTTCAGCTAGTTTAACAAGGGCTAGAATCATCTTCTCTTGGCTAGCCTTAGTCTTAGGCTCGATAGCAACACGGATAACTGGATCTGGGAAATCCATACTCTCTAGAATAACTGGATTGTTCTCGTCACATAGAGTTTCACCAGTAGTTGTGTCCTTCAATCCTACAATAGCTACGATATCGCCAGCGTAAGCTTCTTCGATCTCTTGTCTATTGTTAGCGTGCATACGGATAAGTCTACCAACTCTTTCTTTCTTGCCCTTGCAAGAATTGTATACATATGTTCCTGCAGTCATCTTACCAGAGTATACTCTGAAGAATGTAAGTCTACCTACAAATGGATCTGTCATGATCTTGAATGCAAGACCAGCAAATGGCTCTGTATCAGAACTATGTCTAACAACAACTTCGTCAGTACCAGGCTTGGTTCCCTTAATAGACTCGATATCTGTAGGAGCTGGCATGTAGTCAACCATAGCATCTAGTAGCATCTGAACACCTTTGTTCTTAAATGCAGAACCGCAGATAACTGGGCTGAATGACATGTTAATAGTACCTTTTCTGATACCTTTCTTGATTTCGTCAATAGTCAATTCTTCACCTTCGAAGTATTTCTCCATCAACTCATCGTCTTGGCTAGCAGCTGCTTCTACGATCTTCTCTCTGTATTTCAAAGCTTCTGCTTTCATATCTTCTGGAACATCGATTTCCTCGATTTCCTTACCTAGGTCATCCTTGTATATCTCAGCCTTCATACGGATAAGATCTACTAAGCCTCTGAACTCAGAAGCCTGACCGATAGGCAATTGCAATGGAAGTGGATTAGCACCCAATCTTTCCTTCATTTGTTCAACTACTCTTAGGAAATTGGCATCATCTCTATCCATTTTGTTAACGAATGCAATTCTTGGCACTCTGTATTTGTCAGCTTGTCTCCAAACCTTCTCTGATTGTGGTTGTACGCCACCTCTAGCGCAGAAAACTGCAACAGCACCGTCAAGCACTTTCAATGATCTCTCAACCTCAGCAGTGAAGTCAACGTGTCCCGGAGTATCAATAATGTTGATTTGGCAACCCTTCCAGAAACATGTAGTGGCAGCAGAAGTGATGGTTATACCTCTCTCTTGCTCTTGTGCCATCCAGTCCATGGTAGCAGCACCTTCGTGAACTTCACCAATCTTGTGAGTACGACCTGTGTAGAACAAAATTCTTTCTGTAGTTGTTGTTTTACCAGCATCGATGTGGGCCATAATACCCACGTTTCTATATTTTTCAATTGGAATTTGTCTTGGCATTTTAATTAGTTCTCCTATAAATAATTACCAACGATAATGTGCAAATGCTTTGTTACTCTCAGCCATCTTATGTACATCATCTTTCTTCTTATAAGCACCACCTGTGCTATTGTGAGCGTCTATAATCTCAGCCGCTAATTTCTCGTCCATACCTCTTTCACTTCTCTTCTGAGTGTAAGCAACTAACCAACGGATTGCAAGAGTTTGTTGTCTTGCTGGGCTTACTTCTAGAGGTACTTGGTAGTTAGAACCACCAACTCTTCTTGATTTAGTCTCAAGTAGTGGCTTAAGATTCTCCAATGCTTCCATAAAGTATACATCTGGTTCAACTCCAAGTTTGTTTTGTATAATATCAAATGCTCCGTACACGATATTTTGAGCGATTGCCTTCTTACCATCTAGCATAACTTGGTTAATAAGCTTAGTGATAACCTTATTTCCATACTTAGGATCTGGCAATACATCTCTTTTTGGTACGCCTGCTCTTCTTGGCATAATTTCTCCTTTTATAAATTATTGTTAATTTATATTTGTTTTATAATATTTTTTCAAAAAAATTGCGATCTAGAAATCGAAATAACTATTTAGATCTCTTAGCACCGTACTTAGATCTAGATTGCTTTCTCTTAGCAACACCAGCTGTATCTAGTGTACCTCTTATGATGTGGTATCTAACACCTGGTAAGTCTCTTACTCTTCCACCACGGATAAGTACAACACTGTGCTCTTGCAAGTTGTGTCCTTCACCTGGGATGTATACAGTACCTTCTTGACCATTGGATAGTCTTACTCTGGCGATTTTTCTCAATGCAGAGTTTGGCTTCTTAGGAGAAGTAGTAGTAACTGTTAGACATACACCTCTCTTCTGAGGATTTTGGTCTAGAATAGGAACATTAGACTTAACTGTTGTCTTCTTTCTGCCTTGTTTAACTAATTGATTGATTGTAGGCATTTTTTCCTCCCGATAATTTTTTTTGTTTTTTTGCAGTAATGATAATAATTATTCAGCCATTGCGAAACCCATATAGCAATAGTCGAAAGAACCATATTTACTGCGTGTTGTAAGACTAGTTTTGTTAGCACTTGGCGAGTACGCCATGTATCATAAATAACCCCTAAAACAGCCTAAAGAAAGGGAAAATTGCAGTAGCAAGAACCTCACACCATATCTATACTAACCGCTACCAGCACTGCAAAGAAAAAATATACACCGCCGGCATATTATAATACAATAAGGATTGTACCAAAATGTGCATGTATTTGTCAATGCTTTTTATCAAATTTTTACATATATTTGCATGCATTTTTGGTATAAAAAATGAGCCTATATTTAGGCTCGAAATTTGTTAATATTGAAGTACATTAAGGTAACGATTATTATACATTGACAGGCTTGTTGCGATTGTCTAGAGTGGTCTCAATTAGCACAACCATCTCCTTAGGATGTCTAGATACCATAACATCAAACTCTGTAGGTTCTGGGATATCCAATTCTTCCTTAATCGCTGTTGTAATATATATGTCCATAAATTTCCCTGCTCTAGCATGTGCATCCTCTACCGTATCACCCTCTACGATAATACCTAAATCTTCGATGCAAATAACATAAATATTGGCATCTTCATCATAATACACTACAGCTGGATAAACAAATTTCTTCATAGTAACTCCATAGGTACAATAATTATACATAGGTATTTTATCATAAAATTTTTTTTAAGTAAAACATAAGTGACTGCATTTTTGAAATATTTTATGAAATTACTAGTTTATTTATACTTTTTAAACAAAAAAATCGACCCTATAGACGGATTTTTATCTAAAAGGTCGAAATATAAATTTTCCATTATTCGATAGATGACATAACTAGGTCGCTAGTCATATCTTCTTGCATCTCTGCACTAGCAGTTCTTGCTATAACTGCCTTCAATGCATTGTTCTCGCAGTCCATATCGTTTAGGTCAGAAATGTTACTTTCAAACAACTTATCATCTGCTGGAGCTTGGATCTCGTTAAGCATCTCGCCTGTTAACTCCAATGCCTTAGAACTGGTGCAAGTGGCGTTAACCATAACCAATCTACCATTGTAGTTGGCCATAATCATGCCATTAAGTTCACTAGCAGTATCTAGTGCCATAGCATTATCCACAACTGGACATCTGTGTAATAAATAAGAAATATTATTTGCATTAGCTTCAATGTTATTCATCTCGCCATCTCCTTCTTTATCATTATTACACGCTGAGTATATCATATTTTTTAGCAAAAGTAAATATATATTGTGATTTTTTTGAGTTTAGTTGAATTTTTTGCAAAAGTAGGAGCCCAAATTTGTCAATTTATTTGACCTAAAAATATTTTTTAAGTATAATCAAAATAGAATGATAGGAAGATGGAGGAAAAATGGAAAGGGAAGCAATCGAAAAGTATAAAAAAATGCGTACTTCGTTGGAAAAATCATTAATTCACAAAATGAATGACGAGTGGGAAGAATATATGGAAATGTGGAATGGTCTAACACATATCCAGCAGACTATCCACCGAAGCAGATTTGATACTTATGTCAATGACATTACTAAAAAGACCAAAGAAAGTATAACAAAATTGCGTGCAATGAAGAAAATGGATGCAGAAACTATTTTAAATAATGATATCCAAGATATCATAAATACTCAGGAGTCCATGCCCACTTCACGCAATCCACACGAGTGGGTAACAAAATTTAGAGATAGTTTTGCCAAGACTAGCAGTTTTGCAAGAGTAGCACTATATGGCAATGTAGACTGCGAATTCTTATATGATGGCGACAATGAAGTTATTGAAACGGTAGCGAAATCACCTAAGATTGAACTAGCAGAGAAGGACAAGGACGAACAATATGATACAATGATGGATGTTGTGACAGAACTATTCAACAATCGCAATGGCAGAAGTGAAGAAAATGTTGCTGAAAGCGAAGACGATAATGATATGTTTGTAGATACACCAATCGGTCAGATTGTTATGAATTTCTAACCTAATAGCATAGTTATAGTAGTCAATTCTAAACAAATATGTGTAAAAATTGTGTAAATAAAACATTAGATAACTATTATAATTTATAGTCTATGGCACTGCAAATAACATAACTGTTATATAATGAATAACTAATCAATTATATAAATGTTGAAAATAATTGCAAAATATATAACAAAAGCCAGTTAAATTATAAATATCAATAATGATCAAATATTAATAATATGATGGTAAAAAAGAATGAAAGTGAACACATTGCGGTTCACTTTTTTTGTTAAAAAAACTCTCACCCAGAATACATTCTTGAAGTGAAAGTTTTATTTCTATATTTGTCTATTGTATAATTGGCTTATTCCCCTTGAGCAATTTTTTCATCTTTGCCCGCAATGTTACCCTTATCAGCAATATTTTTGTAGCAAATCTTAGGGTTAAGAGTCCTAATAACAACACTGGCAATACATAACATAACGATGCCTAACATCAATCCCGCCAATACATCAGTTGTGTAGTGTACACCCAAAAATATCCGAGATATACCAATAAGCACAACAATTATTGGCATCAATGTCCAAGTAAGGATTTTTACCCATTTCTTATCGGTCGAATTATTGATAAGCATAACTAGAGTGCCATATAATGTTGTTGCAGTGGTTGTATGCCCACTAGGGAAACTATATCCCCCCTGATTAACCAAGAACCACTCTACTGGTCTAGGTCTTGCAAAAATGTTTTTCAATGAAAAGAAAATTATGAACTCTATAAGTATAGTAAAAGCAAATATAAGCCAAGGCAAGAATAAATTAACGAGATTGTTGAATTTATCGTTCTTGAAATATACTTTGTAAGTTGATCGGTTTCTGTTAAATAGAAAAGATATCGACACTACTACAAAGCCTATATTGAATATAACACCACCAAAGAATGTTATAACCTTAAAGAAATCAATAAAGCCACCGTATCTTAGTTGTGCAACAGTATTAAATACATCTGTATCAAACTGTAGCGAACCAATCGCAAAAACAAATATGGTTATGCCTATAAATGCAAGTAAAGCAACACTGCCTACAATAATCTCAGCCAAATATTTTTTCATTTCTCTTCCCCCTAACACCATTATATTTATAATAGTGTAACACAAAATTGCCAAATTAATAACAAAAAACACACATGTTGTTTTTTCGTGTATTTCTAATTAAAATACTATCAAACATTGAATTATTATTTAATGTTCTTTCTACATATTTTCGACTGTACTTAACTTATCAATCAAGTTTTTTAAATATAGCCTTTCCACTATCGGTATGCATAATTTTAATTATTTCGGTGCATTAAGACAGTTGAGAATACTTAATTATTAAATTAAGTGAAAATTAAAAAAATAAACATACTATTTACTATCAATATTCTACATAAAATATGTAAACTAATCACAACACAATAAAAAAAAGCACACTATGATGTGTGCTTTATAATTTTTGAAAACTGGCAACGTCCTATTTTTCCAGTCGGCTTCCCGACAAGTATCATCGGCGCTAAAGGTCTTTACTTCTGTGTTCGGAATGAGAACAGGTGTTTCCCCTCTGCTATAATCACCAGTAATTGTAGAATGAACATTTAAGTACATTCACAACTGCATATTTATAAGTTGTATCAATTAGACATAATATATCAAGGTATTCGATAAATTCTACGATTAATTATAATCAAAATATTTTGATCAAGCCCTCAACCTATTAGTACCAGTCAGCTACATATATTACTACACTTCCACCTCTGGCCTATCAACCTTGTCATCTACAAGGGGTTTTACTTGCTTAAAGCAATGGGATATCTCATCTTGTGGTCGGTTTCACGCTTAGATGCTTTCAGCATTTATCCGTTCCGCACTTCGCTACCCTGCCATGCCACTGGCGTGACAACAGGTGCACAATAGGTGCGTTCACTCTGGTCCTTTCGTACTAGGAGCAAATCCACTCAAATATCCAACGCCCACGACGGATAGGGACCGAACTGTCTCACGACGTTCTGAACCCAGCTCGCGTACCACTTTAATCGGCGAACAGCCGAACCCTTGGGACCTGCTTCAGCCCCAGGATGTGACGAGCCGACATCGAGGTGCCAAACTTCCCCGTCGCTGTGGACGCTTGGGAGAAATCAGCCTGTTATCCCCGAGGTAACTTTTATCCGATAAGTGATGGCAATTCCATACTCTACCACCAGATCACTAAGTCCTACTTTCGTATCTGCTCCACTTGTAAGTGTTGCAGTTAAGCTCCCTTCTGCCTTTACACTCTATTGATGGTTTCCAACCATCATGAGGGAACCTTTGAACGCCTCCGTTACTCTTTAGGAGGCGACCGCCCCAGTCAAACTGCCCACCTGACACTGTCCGATCGCCAGATTCATGGCTAATCGTTAGAATCCCAAATCCTGAAGGGTGGTATCCCAACGGTGACTCCACCAAGGCTAACGCCCTAGCTTCATAGTCTCCCACCTATCCTGTACATCAAAATCTAAAATTCAATATCAAGCTACAGTAAAGCTCTACGGGGTCTTTCCGTCCTGCCGCGGGTAATACGTATCTTCACGCATACTTCAATTTCGCCGAGTCCATTGTTGAGACAGTGCTCAAATCATTACGCCATTCATGCGGGTCAGAACTTACCTGACAAGGAATTTCGCTACCTTAGGACCGTTATAGTTACGGCCGCCGTTCACTGGGGCTTAAGTTCGTCGCTTCGGCTTAGATATACTCTTCCACCTAACAACTCCCCTTGACCTTCCAGCACCGGGCAGGCGTCAGCTCCTATACTTCAGCTTGCGCTTTTGCAGAAACCTGTGTTTTTGGTAAACAGTTGCTTGAGCCTATTCACTGCGGCCCATATTACTATGGGCTCCCCTTCTCCCGAAGTTACGGGGTCATTTTGCCGAGTTCCTTAACAATGGTTATCTCGTTCGTCTTATATTTCTCATATCGTCCACCTGTGTCGGTTTGCGGTACGGGTACCTTATATTCCCTTAGCAGCTTTTCTCGCCAGTGTGAATTCATTGACTTCGTTACTAAATTTCACTCCCCATCATCACCTAACCTTAATATCAGAGCGTACTTAACTACTCCAAAAGTCTCATGATTTGGTCACACATTTCCATCCGTGTGAATCAACTATCCTACTGTGTCCCTGCATCGGTCTTAATCAATATACGGTAGTACAGGAATATCTACCTGTTGTCCATCACCTACGGCGTTCGCCCTCGGCTTAGGTCCCGACTTACCCTGGGAGGACTGGCCTTCCCCAGGAAACCTTAGACATTCGACGGCAAGGGTTCTCGCCTTGCTCTCGCTACTCATGCCGGCATTCTCTCTTGTATAAAGTCCACCCTCCCTTACGGTTAGGCTTCTGCCCATATACATTGCTCCTCTACCGATAGAAATGAATCTATCCCTAAACTTCGGTGTTATGTTTTAGCCCCGGACATTATCGGCGCACTACCACTCGACCAGTGAGCTATTACGCACTCTTTTAATGCGTGGCTGCTTCTAAGCCAACATCCTGGTTGTCTTAGCAGTTGCACATCCTTTACCACTTAACATAAACTTTGGGACCTTAGTTGTAGATCTGGGCTGTTTCCCTTTTGACCATGGAACTTATCTCTCACAGTCTGACTCCCATTATAAATATATGGTATTCGGAGTTTGATAAGGCTTGGTAATCCGTGAAGACCCCGCACCCATTCAGTGCTCTACCCCCATATATTCTAGAAACTGAGGCTAGCCTTAAAGCTATTTCGAGGAGAACCAGCTATTTCCCGGTTCGATTAGAATTTCTCCGCTATCCACAAGTCATCCCCGGATGTTTCAACAGACGTGGGTTCGGTCCTCCACAAGGTGTTACCCTCGCTTCAACCTGCTCATGGATAGGTCACCGGGTTTCGGGTCTACAGCATGCAACTTAACTCGCCCTATTAAGACTCGCTTTCGCTACGGCTCCGGAACTTAATTCCTTAACCTTGCTACACACCGTAACTCGCCGGCCCGTTCTACAAAAAGTACGAGGTCGCTATATCGCTTCCTCCGTTTGTAAACATATGGTTTCAGGTTCTCTTTCACTCCCCTCCCGGGGTTCTTTTCACCTTTCCCTCACGGTACTTGTACGCTATCGGTCACTAGATCGTATTTAGCCTTACGAGATGGTCCTCGCTCATTCACACCAAATTCCTCGTGCTCGGTGCTACTCTGGATCACTGCTCATGATAATAATTACATTTTGCATACGGGACTATTACCCTATGTTGTATAGCTTTCCAACTATCTTCTGCTACATAACTATATTTCACTTTGTTACAGGTCCTAACCCCCGAAATATTACTACTTCAGGTTTGGGCTCTTACCCGTTCGCTCGCCACTACTTAGGTAATCGTTTATTTACTTTCTTTTCCTCCTGATACTTAGATGGTTCAGTTCTCAGGGTTCCCCTCGTTATACTATGTATTGATATAACGATACTATTCCGTTACGAATAGTGTGTTTCCACATTCGGACACCTACGGATCAATGTCTACTTGCGACTCCCCGTAGCTTTTCGCAGCTTATCGCGTCCTTCATCGGCGTCTAGTGCCAAGGCATCCACCATACGCTCTTTTTCGCTTGATCGTATTTCGTCGAATTCCTTGAATAATCTAGAAAAAATTCTAAATGTCTAAATGAGAATAAATATAATGACAAACTAAAAAATTAAAATTCGAAAATTAGTATTACTCGTATTTAAAAATAAGTTAGTTATCTTTATCTTTACTCGTTGTTTATTTCATCTATATAAATATGCAGTTGTCAATGTACTTGCAATCAAGTTCAAAATCATTTAATCAATGCCTTTCGAACGATTGCAGGTAAAGTATACTACTTAAAAAATCTCAAGTCAACACCTTTTTTGAAAAATTTTTAACTTTTTTTGAAAATATTTTACTGTTTTTACAGGCACCTCGCCTAGTGTTTCAAAATCGGCTGTTTTTTTGTCGAAAATCAGGATCGAAACGACCAATTTTTACCCAAAATTGACCGCCAAACTGCCGAGTTCTCAGTCCAAAACCTTGAAAAAAGTTGCAAAAAACTTAAAAAATTTTTTATTTTTATACTCTAAACTCCGTATTTTTAGCTACTTCACCTTGCTAAAGGCCACAAATTGGTTTGTTATAATGTAGCCAGAGATAAAAAATAATTATTCTTATCCCTCTAGTAGTATATTAAATAACCTTTAAATTTATTTTTCTAAATGATAAATACTGCTTATTCAACATCTGATATAATAAACAATTTAACTTTTTTACAGTATCATTTTTTTCTTCTGCTATTTTTAGCATAGCAATTAATTTCATTTGATAACTTTTGGTGTGGCAATCAATTTCATTATTAAGGTAATAACTGTTCCCGCACAACAATGCTCTACTCTAAGGCACAGGCAATTCTATATTGTTATTATATATATAATATACTATATTAGAATATATACTATCATATATAAAGATTGATACGCAACATAGCAAATGACAACCCTAATAAACATCTGATAATTACTTGCACTTCCGCACCAAAACAAATTAATAAACAAAATAAGCAAATAAATATAAATAACACAAAAAAATCCATAGACGAAAGTCCCATCTATGGATCTTATAATTATGCTTTTTATTTCAAAACAACTTTGATTATATTTTTCTTGCCTTTCTTAAGTAGTGCGTATCCTGAATCAAAGTCTTTCTCGCACACACCATATCTAAAATCGGTTACTTTGTCTGCGTTAAGGGTTATTCCGCCCTGCTCAACCATTCTTCTGGCTTCCGACTTACTACTTAGCATCTTAGCCTCAACCAAAAGGTCAACGATATTCTTAGGAAGTTCTGCCTTGTCTAACTCAAATGTAGGTGCGTTGCTGGTATCACCATTGCCTGCAAATAACGATCTACTTGCTTCTTCTGCTAGTTTTGCGTCCTCCTCGCCTCTTACAAACTTGGTCATCTCGTAACTTAGCACACGCTTGGCATTGACGATATCTTCCTTGCATAGTTTTCTGATCTCGTCCATTGGAATATCTGTAAATAGTGCAAACATCATCTCTACACATGCATCTGGTGTCTGGTATACACCTTGATAAAAATCATAAGCCGAGATCTTATCCTTATCTATCCATATAGCACCCTTCTCAGTCTTACCCATTTTCTTACCCTCTGGGGTCAAAAGTAGTGGATTGGTTGCTCCAATAAGTTCGATATTGGTGTTATTAGCAAAGTTAAGTTTCCTCTGCAACTCAACCCCGGCAACAATGTTGCCCCATTGATCTGCTCCGCCATATTGCAAAGTGCATCCATATTCCCTATTAAGATGTACAAAGTCGTATGCTTGCATAAGCATGTATCCCATCTCAAAGAAAGTAAGTCCGCCCTCTTCTACACGCTTAGAATATATCTCGTTGGATAGCATCTTGTTGACATTAAAGTGTACACCCACTTCTCTCATGAAGTCGATATAGTCATAGCCCTTGAACCAATCGGCATTGTTAACTATCACTGCAGGATTGTCTCCATCAAAATCAAGAAAAACCTTAAGAGTGTTCTTGATCTTGTCGATATTGTGGGCAATCTGCTCCTTAGACATCATGCTACGCATTTCGGTTTTGCCAGAAGGATCACCTACACATGCAGTTGCTCCACCCATAAGCAAAAGCACCTTGTGCCCTGCTTTCTGAAATCTACGCAATATGCAATAAGGCACACAGTGACCTATATGAAGGCTATCTGATGTAGGATCTGACCCCTCGTACAATGTAATTGGCACACCACTATTAAGCCACTCTTTCAATTTCTCCTCGTCTGTGCATTGATATAGCAATCCACGTTCCTTCAATGTATTAAACAAATTCTTATCTACCATATAACTCTCCTATAACAAAAAAAGTCCTTATCTCCATATCTGTTAGCAAATTTTGCCAGCTAAATATATCGGATAAGGACGAAGATAATCTCGTGGTACCACCTTATTTCGTTGCTAACACTAGCAACCTCATATATTTTTGAAATAATTGTGTCAAAAATATTAAAAAATCACTAAAACTCCAAAAGTGTAATTCGCCCTGCAAACGCTGTCACCTTTCTCAAAAGTTTTGCACCAACCAACTTTTCTCTATCTTTGCCCTATTGAAAGGTGGGCTACTCGTCTTTCTTCTTCGTTTATTTGCCTTGATTGTACTTGAAATAAATATTGTTGTCAATATTTTTGCGACAAATTATATTTTTTTGCTATTGATTATTGCCTATAGTCTTGCCAAAACTACGCTAATCAACTCTTGCTGGATATCGTCTATTGACCTAACTACGCCATCTTGGACGCAATTGATAATAACATAATTGTTCCTCTTGGCTAGTTCTAGATAGCATTGCTCCGACCTCTTAAGATAATTTTCGTCACTTTCGTGCTGATCGGGTTTTTCCTCTCTATGTGCCTTCAACTCTCTTGCATATTCGCTAGGCATATATAATAGTATCCTTATATCTGGCTTAGGCAAGCCAAGCAAATCATACTCTAACGTTTCAAAGAACTTAAACACCTCTTCTCTCTCCTCTGGTGTGTTCTTCTTAGCTCCTTGATGTGCAAGGTTGCTATCTATATATCTATCTAGCACAACATTGCTATCACTAAGCATGTCTTGTACCTTATCAATATTGTATAGTCTATCTGCAGCAAAATATAGTCCTGCAACTCTATAGTCTACATTGACTGCACCTTCACCAAAATAACCATTGCCACCTTTGCCAAGATAACACTCTCCCACTATCCTGCCTGTAGGCGAATTGTATACCGGAAAGCCAAACTTAGCCAATTTGTATCCCATCTTATTTAGATTGTCTCTCAACAGTTCGCTCTGTGTTTGTTTTCCCGAGCAATCTGTTCCCTCTATTACTATCAATTTATTCATATCCATTTCTCCCACTTATCATTAGTCAATCAATTTCTCAATCTCATCCATAGCCCACTTAAGTTCGCCAAAGATAACCTCATAAGGCTTGTCGCTCTCTAGGTCTATTCCGCAATCGGACAACAAATCCATAGGATATTTGCTAGAACCACTTGCCAAGAATTTGCGATACTTGGCTACGCCATCTGCTCCGTCCAGACACATCTTTGCAAAATTAACTGCACATGTTATGCCAGTTGCATAACTATATACATAATATGCTCGATAGAAATGTGGAACATATAGGCATCCGTATTTTCTTAAATCGGTGCTTTCAACTCCGCTTCCGCTATACTTGGCTTGCAACTCGCCGTATTTATCTAATAACATTTCTTTGGTCAGTGGTTCTCCCCTCTCAACCATCTTGTGAGCAAAGTCCTCGTACTCACTAAACAGTGTCTGAACATATAATGAGCCAGTTATAAGCGAAATAAACTCTTGCAATATATACAATTTCTCTTCCTTATCACTCGCGTGATTATACATGTATTTCTTCAGTAGCACCTCATTGGTTGTGCTTGCCATTTCGGCTAAGAAAATACTAACATCAGTGTACTCGTAGGGTTGTGATAGAACCGTATAGCAGTGGTGCAATGCATGTCCCAGTTCATGTGCCAAGGTGGATACATCGGATGCTGTATTGTCATAATTCATAAGTATCCTAGGATGAACATCATATACACTTACACAGCAACCGCCAGTGTCCTTGTTCTTGGTTGGGAACACATCTATCCAATTATTATCAAGTGCAGTAAGTAGCATCTCTCTATAATCATCACCCAGCACCGACAAAGCATTGACAACTATATCCTTAGCCTCTTCATAAGTGTATTCTTTGTCTAATGTACAGATAGGAACACTTAGATCATATGGATATATTTTGTCCAACTTGAATATCTTCTTTTTTAATTCTACCCATCTATGATTAAGGTAAAGATGCTTGTTAATGTTATCTATAAGGTTGTAATATAATTTTTCGGTCAAATCATTGCCGTCCAAGTTGGCTTGCAAAACACTGGAGTATTTATGGACATCGCTATAGAACCAGTCCTTCTTGACACTGCCGATATAGTTATTGGCTATGGTTGTTGCAACCCTCTTGTATGCCCCAAACATGCTCTCGTAGGCATTCTTTCGCAAAGTTCTATCTCTGTTCTTCATCAACCTGCCATAATTAGCATTAGTTACTTCGTGTTTCTCGCCCTTGCTATCCAATGCGTCATCAAAGGTTACATCCACTGTGTCGTATCCGTCAAATATGTCCGAAAAAGATCCCGACCAGTTGCCAACCTTGGTGACGATAGCCTGCTCTTCGTGGGATAAAATATGTGGCTTGTATTTGATAAGATCCTCAATATCCATATAGTGTAACTCAAATCTAGGATCTTGTAGCAACGACTTAAGATACTCCACCGGATAACTATTAAGTTCTGGCAAAACATAGGCAGACTTAACTGCGAATTCTTGTGCCAAATTCTCCACTTCTGCAACAAGCCTATTATATTTGTCATTATCCATATCTATCATATGTTCAAACATAACATATACATAGACCTTATCCATCAAGATATCTTGCTTCTTGCTATAATCATAATATTGTAGCAATGTATCACTATTGCCAAGTTTGCCCTTAAATGACTCTGCCTGATCTAGCATCCCACGCAAAATATCTAAATCTTTACGCCATGCATCTAGATCGGGATAAATATCTTTCAAGTCCCACTTGTACTTAGCATCTATTTTACTTCTTTCTAACATAGTTGTCTCCTAATGTAATATTGTATTACGCACCATATATATATTTGATATTGTATCCATTAATGTGTAATATCAACCGCAGTATACACAATCTATGTGGCACCACGATTGTGATCGTGGGGTGGCGACCAGCCACCCTAGGGCTTTTGTCCCCAAAAGCCCCGCCACATAGATTGCCCACATCTTCCAACATCCATTGTATCAAAAAAATCACCTCTTGCGTTAACAAATATAATACAAAAAAAAGAAAATTAGCAAAAAAAATATCTGTAACCGACAATTAGTTACAGATAATTATTTTTTTTATTTTGCCAATATCTCTTCAAGGTCTTCAACAACTTCGCTAAATATTACATTAATGAAATTCTTGTCACTCTTATCTACCTTGTCTACATTGAAGTGCTTATTAACAAAGGTTTTCGTCCTACTAACAACTTCGGTCAAAATCTTTTTGTCGTGCTTGGCATTGTTAATCGATAAAATAAGGTCATCAAACTCTTTACCTTCGCCATATAGTTTAGTCAATTCTTGCATGACTGCTAACACAGGATCGTTGTGATCCAAATATTTTGGCAGATAAGATATTGCCTTTAACATCGCATCAACACCATCTTTTTGCGTAATAACACTATCGATTGCAAAGGTTAATTGCATGCCTCCTTTGACATTCTCGGCATATACCTCTCGCCTCTCTATCGAACAATCTACAGGCACAAAACCAGCAAACGCATATATTCTTGCGATCTCAATAAGAGCATATAACTTCTCGTTATCCTTCAATTCAGTATTAGACGCTTTTAGCGAACTGACAGCATTTAAGATAGAATTCTTTTTGCCAAGATACTCGCAATATATCGAATAAGCGATTGCATTGTTATCCATAATCCTAGTCTTCCTTTGTCTTTCTTGTTGTCTTCTTTAGCGAAATTTTTGCACCAGTCTTAGTTGTTTTCTTGGCTGGCTTCTTAGCCTCTTTCTTGGTCTCTGGGATAGAATTCAACTTAGCAAGTACTTCCTCCACATCTACACCATGTACGGCAACTGCATCTTCTAGCGACTCCATACGACTCATAGGGCAACCAAAACAATGCATGCCATAAGCACTCAATACTTCGGTCGAACCCTTAATATTATCTACTATATCACCAATAGTGGTGTCTTTAGTTACTTTTAACATTTTCTTTACTCTCCTTTGATAGTTTGTAACACTTACATGATATCACAGTTTGTTACTATTTTGTTAATATTTTTTAGTTATTTTTCTATTTTGCTACCACAATATGGACAATAACCATACCCTCTATCCACCAACTTGCCACAATTGTGACAAATTATGTCACTGTTCTCGTTCTCCAAGTTTAATTCTCTGACAGTCTCAGCACCGTCCTCTCGCTCCGCTCGGGTTGTAACTGTTATATACTTTGTCTCTGTCTTGTTGATCTTTTCATAATTCCTCTCAATAATTGCATTTATCTTTTCTTCCGTTCGCGAATTGAATTGCAAACTTTTTAGATATATATTTTTGACCGCAAAACCAAGATCATCAAAAGTGTTCTCCAATTCAATATTAAGATAGTCGTTGATGTTAACATTCTTAAGCACAATATCTTGGATGTCCACCTTGCTAGACTCTATAGCCCTACTTATTGCATTGCCAATCTGCTCGGACACAATGCTATCTATCACTCCGTTGCGGAAATGTCTCTTGATAAGAAACAACCAGTTAAAGAAGTCCTTGGCATTGGTTATAACCACTTCACATAGTCCGTCCACCTGTCCTACAATCTTGCCATAATCTTTGCTACGGATTATAAATGGTCTGGATGAAGTGAACACAAAACATTTCTTAACAGTCGACTTAATAAAATACAATTCCGCCTTGATATCTTTAGGATCAGGGTTCTTAGGTGTCAATGCTTTCTTAAATAGTTTTGGCATATCGTCACTGCCTATCCTAAATTTCCCCTTGCCGTACAAAAAGTCGGTTATGCTACTCTTATACACAACCACACATGTGCAGTCATCCTCCACAACCAGATACGCACCTACACGCATCTTGACTGCTTTGTTCTTATACAGCACTCCTAGGTTAACATCCTCAGGCTCTTTGTATATAATATTGTTAGAAAACATCTGTTTTAGTTTTGCTAGAAATCCCATATCTTCACTCTATCCATTTATTTGTCCTTATGTATTGCAATTGTAACACAATATACCAAAAATATACAAATATTTGCATATATTAAAACACAATCGTTGCATACAAATATAACAAAAACGGAGAAAAATCATGATACATAGCACCGATCTAGTAAATAAAAATGTTATATCACTATTTGACTGCAAAAGTGTAGGAACTGTGGACAAATTGTATATAGGCAAAAACTGGAAATGCGAGTATATTAGAGTACACAGTCTAGAACTAGACTATCTACTTAGCACCAAAGATATCCTGTCTTGCAATTATGATAGCATAGTGATAGGCAATAATAGTGTGCTGAAACTAGAGGACACATATGAGTTGCGACTAACCAACTATATGGCACTAGATTGCATCTCTGTGTATGATTTCTATGGCAAATATCTAGGCAAGATCTCACAAATATCTCTGGATGACAAATATAAGATAATCGACATGACACTGGACAACTCTAATACTATCACCCCTAGAGAAATCTTCAATATCTCTAGCAGTGTGTGCATCCTAAAGGGTGACAAAAACAAAAGTGTGAAAAGTTACAAGCCAAAAACTGTCCCAAAAATAAATGTTGTAAGCCAAAATTACATTGTCAAAACAGAAAGCGAGCCAATAACCCACAACATTGTTGAAGAGCCTACCCCCACAATCAATACACCATCTGTTGCAAAATCTATCCCTACTGTTAATATGTTTATCGGCAGAATTTGCACCAAAGACATAACCCTACCCAATGGTGAAATAATAGTAAGACGCTCTAGCAAAATAAACAGCAACATTATCCACAAAAGCCAGATCTACGGCAAACTGTACGAACTAGTCAAATATTCTAAAACATTATAATACAAAACATGCACCCGTCTTTATAAGAACAATAGACAACCAGTGCATGTTTTTTTTGCACTCTAAAATATAGAATAATTTTGAATCAGATATCAAAAACTATGTGTATATGAAGAAGTTATACGAGATTTATGATAAAAATGTAAATTTAATAAAGTCAAGTCTACTTAATAGAGAAGATCTTATATGTCGTGAACTAGAGATCGGCAAGCATCACTTTGCAGTCATGTATATCCTAGGGCTATGTGATAGCGAGAACATAAGCAAACTTATTATCTCACCAATAACCAAGTCTAACATAGGCGGTGATGTAATAGAAGAGTTAACAACTAAGATACTGCTATATAGCGACCTTAACAAAGAAAGTGACTGTGACAAGATTGTAAGTGAGATACTAAAGGGCAAAGCCGTACTAATATGCGATGACGAAAGTAAAGCAATAATCATCGAACTGGACAAGCATAGTGAGCGTAGCATAACAGAACCCCCTACTAGCGCTGTTATTAGAGGGCCAAGAAATGGTTTTGTGGAAAATATCAAAACCAACCTATCGTCACTAAAGAACATTTTGCAGACGAAATATTTTACAACCAAATCTCTAAGTATAGGCAAAGAAACTCAGACTAGTGTTGCAATAGTGTATCTATCCAACATTGCTGACCAAAAGATCGTGGATGAAATTGAAAAGAAACTAAAGATGATAGACATAGACGGCATACTGGACTCTTACTATATTGCACAATTCCTAGAAACACGAAAAGGAAGCATATTCAAGCAAGCAGGATCGACCGAGAAACCAGATATAGTTGCTAGCAAGTTGCTAGAAGGAAGGGTTGCAATAATTGTAGACAATAGCCCATTTGTATTAACACTTCCCTTTATACTACTAGAAGAGATGCAGAGCAGTAACGATTATTACAGCGAAAAAACTCACGCAACAATGGTGCGAATAATAAGGCTACTTAGTCTATTTGTAACCATACTACTTCCCGGCATGTATATTGCAATAGAGTTGTTCCATTATAGGACTATCCCGCTAAAATATCTAATAACAATACTTAACACTACCCAAGGGCTACCCTTGACACCGCTACTGGAGATTGTATTTGTGTTAGTATTATTTGAGATACTATACGAGGCAAGCATCCGTATGCCTAGATATCTAGGGCAAGCAATGAGTATAGTGGGTGCATTGATCTTGGGTGACACTGCGGTCAAAGCAGGAATTGTATCCCCGCCAGCAGTTATGGTTGTGGCACTAAGCAGTATATCTGTCTACATTATCCCAGACTCTTCTTCACAACTATCACTGCTTAGATTTCTATTCTGTCTAGCAGGCGGTCTGCTTGGGTTCTATGGCATAACAGGAGGATTTATATTCTTACTACTATACCTCAACGACTTCGATGCCTACAATACTCCGTACCTTGGACCAGTAGCACCATATATTGCTTCAGACATGAAAGACTTTGCTGTCAAGGCAGACCTAACCAACATGAAGACTAGACCAAAAACGATACCTAATCACAATCAAAGAAGGCAAACATAAAAATGAAAACTATAACCGCAAGGCAAGCAGGCATTTTAATATTTTTCTCGGTAATTGCTCTTAAGGCAATTATTCTTCCTGCAGTCATATACTTGTATGCTGGGACTAGCGGATACATCACTATGTTTTTTGCCTTCGCAGTAGATTTCGGCATACTTATTGGATATCTAACCATTATGCAAAAATATCCAAATATGACATTTCGTGACATTATGTCTAGTGTTTTTGGCAAAACAATAACATATATTGTCTATATATTTTTATTTCTATATTATTTTGTAAAAACATTTCTAATAATAAAATCATTATACAACTACTTCAACGAAGTGGTTTTTAGTGAATTTAATTGGATATATTATATTATACCTTTTGCTTTTTTACTACTATTTACCATCAAGAAGAACTGGCGTGTACTAGGTCGAACTAGCGAAATATTATTCCTATTTATACTAGTGTCAATCAACATTGTATTATTTATCACATCCCTTGAGATTGATCTAACTACTTTGCTCCCGATACTACCCAATGGGCTAATTCCTGTTGCCAATGCCGGCATTAGGTGTGCTTATGCTTTTGGTGATTATACTATTTTAATATTCTTGATAGGCAACATTAAATGGGACAAATCATCCAAGGCAACAATAATATCTTTTGCATTTATTGCAGTATCAACTATTCTCAACTTCTTTATCGTGTTCTTATGCAACTTTGGGTATTCAGTTATCAATCAGAACATCGCAATAGCCGACTTGTCATTATACATTGATTTGGCTGTCACAGTAAGTAGGCTAGAATGGATTGCATTATTTGCTTGGACAATCACACTTATATTTCAAGCTCTCACATATTGCTATTGTTGCAACGAAGCACTGCAAGAGTTAGTCCCCAAGAAAGACCGCAAGTATATCCCATATATCCTAATAGCCCTATTGGTTGCTATGTACTGCATTAGGGACTTCAGCGTTCAGTTTTTGGTCAAATATTTTCTGACCATTCCCTTTGGCATTGTCGCTATTTCTATCCAAGTAGGCATCCCAATATTGCTCTTTGTAGCAGGTATAATTCAAGCAAGGAGGGATAAGAAGCGTAATGTACAAGTTATTAGCCAAAGTTAGAAAAAGCAAAATATTCTACATCCTATTACTTCTTGTGCTGATCCTTACCCCCAGTGCAATATATCAGACTGCAGAAAGCGAAAGACTAGCAATAACGGTGGCCATAGGCATAGACGAGATAAGTGAAAGTGACGAGATCGAACTAGACTTAGTCGTACTAGCACCTCAATCGGGTAATGACATCAATAGCAACGAGATACTTCTTTCTAGCACCGGTACATCAATAAGCGAATGTATATCTATCATAGAAAATAGGCTAGGCAAAGATATTGCTTTGTCACATTGCCAAGTAATCATCCTATCCGAAAATATCGCTAGTAATAATCCTATGAAGTACTTAGATACCTTTACCAGAACCAACAACCTTACAACTAACACACTTATTGCTTGTTCACCTGACCCAAAGGAACTACTAGAAGCGCAAGTCACAATGAGTAACAAAAATGGAATTAACCTATCTACTATTCTTAATAAGAACACTAAATCAAGTTTTGTGGCAGACATCAATCTAGAGAAGTTTTATTCACAATATTTTGACGAAAGCACAACAACATACTTGCCAATCATTGGCACTAAAGAGTCCAAAAACTCTAATAACACAGAGTCCGCTAACAGCCAGGGCTCTAGCAACGAGTCGAGTAATGATGATAAGTCGTCCAACCAACAATCAAGTAATGCTCTCAATTCTTCCACAACTAAATCAGGCGAAGATACAACAATTGCAAGTTCTGGAAGTGTATCTAAAGAGGTGGATTACAAAGGCGAAGTTGCACTATTTAGCAAAGGCAAAATGATCAAAAAGTTGTCAAAGGAAGAGGTCGCAGTTCTCAACATTCTTGCACCAAATGTGAACAAGACTAGTATAGATCTAGACAATATTACGACTGAGTACGCTACAGATGCTAAATTTACAATCAACATTACTGACAAAACCGTGACAACCGGATATAGTTTCGTCAATGGCTACCCTGTTGTATCATTTGATGTTACACTAGTGTGCAAAATATCCGAAATCAATGCGGATAAATATTATCTAGATTCTATAACACGAGTTCATAACGAGATAAGTGAGCAGGTTGAGAACAAAATAAGAGATAAAGTAATTAATCAATTTGCCAAGTATGTCAATTACTCCAAGGATAACTTTGTAGACACATTCTATCTACAAAAATATTTCTATCGCTTATACACCAAGGAGTGGCATGACTACAAATTGTCTCTGGATGCCGATAGCAATTATCTAGAGAGGGTTATATTTCTACTTAACCTAAATTTCATCGATCAAACCTAAAAACAAGAAATATGTAAGTTTAATCAAATATTTATAACTCTTTTAGGTTAATTTGATTTTTATGTTATTTATTTAACTTTAGCAAATAATTTGCCATTAGTTTACCCTTTGTGTTTTAATATAATGGAAATTAAACAAGGCAAGTTACAAAACAATGTTATTATGGGTTAGCACATGTAATAAGTATATTGCTTTTTTGACAATCAAAACAAAAGGAAGACAATAGGATGAACATAATAGACGGCAAAGCAATTGCAAAAGAAATAAAAGATAATGTCAAGACAGAAGTGGAAAAAATGTCAACAAAACCTACTCTTGCTTGCATAATTGTAGAAGGCAACAAGGCAAGTGAGGTATATGTTGCATCCAAAGAAAAAGCATGCAAATATTGTGGAATAGGCAGTAGAATAGTCAGACTACCGCACGACATCTCACAAGAAGATCTGCATGCAACAATTAACGAACTTAATAATGACAAGGATATATCTGCGATACTATTGCAACTGCCATTGCCCGAACATCTAGATGACAAGTTAGCAACCAATCAGATCCTTCCTAGCAAGGATGTAGACTGCCTAACATATCACAACTTAGGCATGCTATTTAGTGCAACACCTATTATTGCACCTTGCACCGCAACAGGAATAATGCGAATACTAGAGCATGAAAATATAGAAGTATCTGGCAAGCGTGCAGTAGTAATAGGCAGAAGCCTACTAGTAGGCAAAAGTGTTGCTAATCTATTGGAACAAGCCAACGCAACTGTAACTATATGCCATAGCAGAACCAAAAATATGCAAGAAATCTGCAGACAAGCAGACATATTGGTTGTAGCAATAGGCAAAGCCAACTATATAGATCACACTTATATCAAAGACGGAGCAGTTGTTATAGATGTAGGAATCAATCGTACAGAAGAAGGATTGATAGGCGATGTGGACTTTGATGACGTCAAAGATTTTACCTCTTATATAACCCCTGTACCTGGCGGTGTTGGGCCTCTTACAGTTGCCTGCCTTATGGAAAACACTCTAACATTATTTAATCAACAATAATTATTCTACGGTTACACTTTTGGCAAGATTTCTTGGTTTGTCAGGATTGTAACCTTTTGTTATACTCACAACATACGCTAGCATTTGTATCCATTTGCTTACAACTATCGGCATAAGGTATTTGTTGTAATCACACAATTTAATAACTCTGTAAAATTCTTTTGTCTTGATCTCCTTGTTGGTTAAGACAATTATTTTTCCCCCTCTCGCTTTTGCTTCATATGCACCATTAAGAGTTTTGTCCAGTGTGCTATCATCGGTGGCAATCGCAAATAAATAAGCTGTGTCATCTATCAACGCTAAATGTCCATGCTTTAATTCTCCAGCAGGATATGCTTGACAATTGATATATGTCACTTCCTTCAATTTCAGCGACCCTTCTAGAGCAGTTATATAATCCATGCCACGACCCAAGAAATAGCAACAATCAATTTTGCTTACTTTCTTTGCAATCGATTTAAGTTCATTATATTTGTAATTATCGAAGTCTTTGGCAAGGTTAGCAATATTAGCCAAAGCATTCTTTAACTCCGCATCTCCCAGCAAAGACATCGACCAGATATATAACACTGATAATTGTGCTATATATGCCTTAGTAGAAGCAACGGCAATCTCCGATCCTGCACATACTGGAAGGATATAATCCACTTTCTTGGCAAGGGTGCTATATAGTACATTAGTAAGAGCAATGGTGGTCGCACCCATTGCACGTACCATGTCACACACCGCTATTGTATCAGCTGTTTCGCCACTCTGACTAACCAGAACAACAAGTGTCTTATCATCCACAATTGGGTTACAATATCTATACTCACTAGCCATATAACAACTGGTTCTTATGTGATTGTTCATTCTAAATATATCAGCACCATATAGTCCTGCGTGATACGCTGTTCCGCATCCTATGAAGACGATTTCGTTAAACCTGCTAAGCATACTACTATCAAATTGTCTTAACACATTTCCTTCAGTGTATGTTCTCAATATATTATCTAAGACTTTGCCCTCTTCCTCTATTTCTTTTAACATATAATGTGGACAATTATTTAGCCCTTTATCGTTTGATACTATTTTAATATTTAAATCGTTTTTGACAATAGCATGCATATTATTGTCAAAAAATATTATATCATTGTCAGACACAACAGCATACTCATAATCTTCCAACGAATATACTTTGCCACTTTTCCCAGCAAAACAAATCGGATCACTGGCAATGAAGCACCCGTCTGTAGCGTTCATGATATACAACGGGCTTTTGTTTTTTGCTAAAAATATTGTATTTGGTGCATTGACATTTACGCAGGCAAAAGCATAACTTCCCTTTAATTTATCACACACATTTTTTAGTTTTTCAATGCAATTTTTGCCTTTGGCATAATCTAACATTTGAACAACTATTTCGGTATCTGTTTCGCTATTCAAGGTGCATTTTTCTGGCAAGCATTTTGTCTTTAGTTCTAGATAATTCTCTATTATCCCATTGTGCACCAACGCCCATTTTCCGCTATTACTTACAAAGGGGTGGGCATTGTTATCTGTGGCTTTGCCATGTGTTGCCCACCTAGTATGGGCAATAGACACATTGCCCAATATGTTCTTATTTAGCACTTCATTCAATTTAGCAATTGCTCCTGCTTTCTTTTGAAGAATTATACCATTCTCACTCAATGTTGCGACCCCTGCCGAGTCGTACCCACGATACTCCACCCTACATAGCATTGACATCGCTACATCGACTGTATTTCTATCATTTAGGATACATCCTACTATTCCACACATATATACTCTTTCCTCTACTTTTTATATAACTTTAAGGTTTGTAACACTATATATGCTAATTCAAGAATATTTGTATATCCACTAGCAAACAATAATTATAAAAACATGGGCTATTTTTTTTAACAAAGTAATCAAAAATATGTTATTATTAGTTAACTACTATTATAGAAAAGGAGAATGAAAAATGAAATTAACCAAAGAGGAACAAGAAATACTTGCTGGCAAACAAGGCGAAACTATGGCTAAGATCATGAAAACAATTGTTGATTTCGGCAATGTTTTCGAAGCAAAAAGGCTAGTACCTATCACTCATGCTAGCCACTTTGTTACATCATTTGGCTTGGGACTACTTAAGCCACTGTATAGGATCAATGAGGAGATTATAAGTGCAGGGATCAAAACCAAAGAACCTTTTACAATCGACCCACGTCCTATCGACTATACCAATGTAAAATGCGGATTGCTTAACAAGTTGGTATTTAGCAAAATTATGTATTCTAAGCAGAAAGACTACGAAGATCAATTGAAGAAAATTGGCTTGAAAGACGAAAAAAGTTTTACATGCACATCGTATTTTGAAGAAGTAGGCAATATCCCTAAGAAAGGTGACATACTAGGCTGGGCAGAGAGTAGTGCTGTTGTGTACGCCAACTCTGTTCTTGGTGCAAGATGCAACCGTAATAGTGGCATGCTTGACTTATTCTCAGCCATTATCGGCAAAGTTCCAGAGTTTGGGCTACTAACCGATGAAGGTAGAAAGGCAGATTGGATAATCAATATCAACACAAGCAAACTCCCTGAAGCTCAAATCCTAGGCAGTGCGATTGGTCTGAAAGTTATGGAAGACGTCCCATACATTGTTGGACTGGACAAATATCTAGGCCACGAATTGACTGACGAAGTAAAATCATACTTGAAAGACTTTGGTGCAGCAACCGCATCCAATGGATCTGTTGGGCTATATCACATAGACGGACTTACTCCAGAGGCTAAAGAACTAGGCAAAAAGTTAATCAAAAAAGATGCAAAAGTATTTGAGATCACTGACAAGGTGCTAGAAAAAGTATACAAGAGTTATCCAATACTATGGAAGAACTTAAACGCAAAGCCAAAACTATGCTTTATCGGCTGTCCTCACCTATCCAGCCAGCAACTAAATGCATGGGCTACAAATATTGTCGAGGGGCTAAAGAAGAATGGACTAAAGAAAGTAAAAGTTAGAACAATTCTTACAACTAGTCCACAAATTGCTGACAATTTCCGCAAAACCGATCTATACAAAGAATTGATCAAAACCGGTGTTAAAGTTAGTTCAATCTGTCCGCTTATGTATACCAACAACCCTATCGCTGGCAAGAAACCAATCATAACATCATCTAACAAACTAAGGACATATTCGCAATCAAGATATTACAAGGATGCAGACATCCTTAACATCATCACAGGAGGAAACAAATAATGAAGAAATTTGTAGGAAGAGTAATCGCTGATGGCGAATTGACTGGTGAAGCAATAGTATCCAAGGGTGGAGTTAACACACTAGCAACATTTCAGAAAAGTGCATTGAAAAATGCAAAAACAGTAATTTGTTCCGACCAAAACAATCCCGACCTATACAACAAAGAATTGACTGGCAAAATACTTTGCTTGCCTAAAACTATCGGTTCAACCACAGGCGGACTAGTTATCCAGACTATCTGCTCAATGGGTACCAATCCTAGCGCAATGCTATTTAGCGAAAGTATCGATAGCCTTGCCGCATCTGGCATAATCCTTGCTAGAAACTGGGAAAATAGCAAAATAATAGCAATTGATAGACTGGGCGAAAAATTTCTAAAATCGGTAAAGTCTGGAGACAAAATCACAATTCACAAAGACGGAACTGTAATCGTAGAAGAATAATAGATAAGGATTATTGTAGTGAAAATTAAAACAAAAGATAACTCAAAGAAAATATTAATTTCAGTTGTCTTAATAGTATTTACACTATCATTATGTACAGCCTGCATATTTGATGTAACCCCTAGTGATAGCGACTTTTATTCAACAGGCTCTGTAACAAAAAGATACTATGAAAATGGCACACCTTGTTATACAATAGATATTATATTCCACAACAACGAAGTATGGCCTTATATAGATGCTGATGATTTTTATTATTATCAAGATGGAGCAATGCATCAAGGCGAATGGTTTGCAGTTAATGAAACTACGTTTCAAACAACACATAATGGTGTTACTACAGTTGTAAGCTGTGTCGAAGTGAAAAGTTTTGTATACTTAAATGATGATGTTACTGTTACTTTGAGGCTGGTTGTGGGGACTAACTCTGATGTAACAGCACTAGAATATGATGGTGTGTTAATATTTTAGTAAAATAATTAAAAAGTTTTGCTTGATAAAATAAAAGCAAAACTTTTTTTTAGGAAGTAAAACAAATAAATTGTTATTGATTGTATTTTATTGAAGCTTGCATAATACAATTTGTCATATCACAAAAAAACAAACAATTTGGTCAAGTTGATGCAAGACCGATTATTTTTGTTGACATTTTGTGAATATATATGATACACTTTGCACTAGATATCACTAAAATACAGATATTGACATGGAGAGGTGTCAGAGTGGTCGATCGTGCAGTCTTGGAACGGCTGTGTACAGAAATGTACCGCAGGTTCAAATCCTGTCCTCTCCGCCAAGCAACGAAATACGGCTAAACTTAGCCGTTTTTTTGTCTTACAGGACAGGATTTCATTGCGAAAAAAATATTTTTCGCAATATGCGATATAATCGCATTGAACCCGCGAGGTACTCGGGTACCCGTCGACTTTGTCGCCAAGCAATTATAATAAGATTAATACTCACAATTTGTTAAGATTCTGCCGTTATTAGTTTTTTACTATATAGTACAACTATTAGATTTTTTTTATTTTGTCACAATATAGTCCACACATAGATTGCCAGATAAGACTTCTATAGTAATATGGTGTGTAGCATCTGCAAGTGTTGTCATGCAATAAGCTATCTTGCTGGTGCTGTCTTTAGTCAATTTTATCTCTTGAGTTACGCCATCTAATGTGATCCTTATATTGCAGTTATTATCTTGTCTAACGGCTAGTGCAAAGATTGAACCTGTGAAGTCATATTCGATTTTTCCGTTACCTTTGACGATTTTGCCAAAGGTGCTTAGTTTAGGCTCTGCAACAAAATCTGTTTTGCTATTTTTATAATAATCCATAACCAGCGGATTACGCTCCACGCCAGACATTGTATAGGCAAATTCTATTGTTCGGATAGTTACATATTTATTGCCACCACCAGCGGATTTGGTATCGGTTACAAACAATTTGTAATAACGGAATTTTTGATCGCTGAATTTTGCCGTAACAGAGTTATTGGATATACTAAGGTCGTTATACTCCCCTGCTAATGTCCAAGTCGAGTTATTCAAGCTGACATATAGTGTAAATGTACAAGGCAAGTTTAGTTGTCCCTGCGATCGTGAAGTAATGGTGATACTATTGTAAGTATCTATCTTATTCATATCCGCTACTAGTTCAAAAGGATTATCTTTGCTAACAAAGTTATTCTGATTGTTGTGATAATAATTATTCAGATCACTGTCAAAGATATTCTCTGCCGACTGATCTTGACTCCAACTAGGCATATTGGCACTTATAAGGGTATGTGTTGAACTATCCTCGCTATACAACTTTCCTGTATTATATACCCTTTCATATTTCGCCTCTGACTGAAAGTCACTTGACGGCATCAACATATTATTGGTACAAAGAATCCTTGTAGAAATGGTGGTCATAATAGGGTTGAAATCATCTAGGCATGCTAGACCCAATTCGGTAAAAGCATCGTTGGCATAATGTCTGGATAGGGTGATTTCTTTGAAATATAGATAATCCCCTTTCTTTAACTCCATCTGTACAACATGCTCACCGCTAACAGCCCAACCACCATGATCGGTGTTGAGAGACAACACTTGTGTCATTTTGCTGATATTATTTAGAGCAAGATACAGCGTATTATTGCCTCTACCACTACGCAAGCAAATTGCATATTTGCCAGATTTTTCAATATATACTTTACCCTCGACAACCCCTATCTGCTTATTAGCCAAGCCGTTAAGGAATGTAGATGTCTGTTTTGATTCTGTTTTGTCGGTATATCCAGCAAAATTATTTGCAACCGCCTCATCTACTGAAGAATATGTTTTGGAACCAGCATAAGTGTATTTTGTCACCGCTACTTGATTTTTGTCAAGTTGACGGAAATTGAGATGTAGTGTGACATCTGGGGTTGTATAATCTGTGCTATTTAGCCCCACAACAACCGAAATATCCCCAGATAGTTCCGCTTGCCCTGGTGTGTATTTATACACATTTTCTCCCACTTTTTCAATTTTTCCACTATCTGGTTGTGATACACCTTTGATATCAAAAGTAAAGTCTTGTGGAATGATCAAATATTGGTTGAAATCAATTATAATGTTTTCTCCCCGCTCTATGCAATATGGCCTAACTGTATTGATGGTTACTTTTTTGCCACCGTCATATATATCTCTGCCCGTCTGAAATGTTGTTGCGATTGGCACAAAAGTTATTTTGTTTGCTACGTTATATAATAACTTCTTTTCTTCCGAAATTGTTTGGTTTAACATTTTTTCGAAATAATATGTGAAGTTGTAATCGGTTGCCTTGGACAAAGCCTCGTACCAATCATCCACCAGCATTCTGCCCGTTTGAGTTCTGGTAACTCTAGTAAAGATGTCTACACCAAAAGTATGTATAAGGTCAGCATAAGTATTAAGCGAACTTTGTGCAGTGCCGTTGCCAGCATTGGCAATGGTTTCTCGCAAACTTCGTGAAGGATCGGTATATCTGTTCCAGTCATAGCCTAGAGTTGCATCGTTAGTCGATCTTGCATCCGAAATTTTGGTGTACAGGATGTAACTAAGAAGAGATGTTGCATTGTTTGTAACTTCGTTTGTTTTTGTACCATGCATACCGTAACTTTGGTATAAGTGGTTATATTCATGTATGATTCCCCAGAACCCACTTGAAATCATTTCATTGTAATTGGTGCAACCAGCCATCCAAGAACATGGTGCATTGATCCAAGAGTTGCCTCCTTGAGAAGCAAAAGCCGCTCCAGCAGCAACAAATGAGTCAAATACATATCCAACGCTAATTGCACTATTGGCAGATGCAGGCACAAGTCTACTAGTTCTAACAATTTTTTCCCACAGATCACCCACTTTGACCAAATTGTCATAGTCGTGGCTGGCATATTTTCTTGGGCCAGATAATCTAACACCTAGATCCCAGACTTCGAAATCATAGTATGGTACTGAAGATTTAGTCATCTCTGCCCACTCTTGTGCAGTAGTCTGACCGTGGATATAATGTGGATATTTTACCGCACCAGATATTGTAACAGTGAAGGTCTGCCCTACAGCGGAAGGACGCAAATATATTGGCCCGCCAAAATGATTGCCGACATATGCGGTGGTTGTGGAAACCTTAAGTTTGCTAGCAATAACCGGCATGCGAGTAAATTTATTTTTGTTCTTATCTTCATTCCAGATATTGTTGACATTGTCCCTTTGGCTGACCTGACCTACACTGACAATTAGGCTACCTCCAACCGCATTTAGATCGTTTTGCGAGATTTCTATTTTGACTATCTCACCAGCCGGCGCATATAGCCCGGTTACAAAGTTTCTGTCCTCATTGACTGTGATAGTAATTCTTTCCACAACCGCCTTTTCGGAGTCAGACACATTGCCATAATACATGCCGTTGGCGGAGATGTGCTTATATAGTTTTTTGCCAGTTGCCACACCAGACAGATACATGTTGCCACTGCTGTCAATAGCGTCATATGGAGAGCCATTGCCCGCAGTCGACATAAGTATTGCACTTTCTTTGATCAAGTTTTGTCTTTCGGTATCCTCAACTATACTAAGTGCATTGCCGTAGGTTGGATAGCGATCATTTAGCCCCTCGGTAGAAGAGGATTTTGGGATATTCCGATTAACATAACCTAGCGTTTCACTCCATTGCCCAACTTTGCCAGCAAATGGCTTAGCAAAAGAGATCTTAGTGTAATCATCTTTGCCAGTATTTTGTGGCGGAATAAGTAGAAATACTCCAACCAAACCAAGCACGAGCAAGACAACAATAATTATTGGAACAATTATTTTATTTTTCATTCTTTAGTCACCCTCCTGCACTATTATTTCTACAAGGATATTAACACAAAAAGCCTCCTCTTGAAAAGTATTTTTTGATAGCAAAATATTGTATGCATAATAACAAAGTCGTAACTCTTCTACATGATTTTAATTTTTAGCAAAATGTATTTAATCTCAATGCCAAAGCAATCAACTCAAATATTGTGTTGTAAGAAGTTGATGTCTATATTCAGACACTTATTTTTATCATTATTATCCCTACCTAAAGCACATTTGTTAATATTGTTACGCAGAAACATCAAAATAAAAGCAATGGCAACATCATTTTCTTGACTAACCAACACCCTTTGTGGTATATTTTTTACTGGATAAGCAAAACTGTGTTTATTAATTGTTTTATAAAATTGCTATGCCTTTACTTTGTTAGTACTTTTTAACAATTTACTCACACATAATGAAAAACTATTTAGTTTATCCAAATACAAATGATTATATTATTGCAAACAAAACTATATAGAAAAATATTATCCTTGTTTATAGCAAATCAACACACAACAACCGATCACATGTTCTCGTAGCTCAGCTGGATAGAGCACCGCCCTCCTAAGTATCGACTTGGACAAAGTAAAAATCGCTAAACACCCCTAAAACACTGACAATTTGCGACCCCTCAAAACATTCTCAAAACCAAAGTTCACCCAACATTAATAAAACTACCAATATGTGGCTATAGCTCAGCTGGATAGAGCGATCGCCTCCTAAGCGATAGGTCTGCAGTTCAAATCTGCATAGTCACACCAATTTACAAAGAAAAAAGACGGCTTTAATTAGTCGTCTTTTTTATTAGTTTTTTGCTAATGTATTCTGAACTCATCTAGAATGACGGCAGCCTTTTCATTTCCATATTCTATTAATACATTTAAAATATATTCGAAAGCAACGATTAGACTTTTATCTTCCTTTATTTCTCTGGCAAACTTAAAGAATGACTTATTTATTATGGAGTCTATTATAAATGATTTATCAAAAATTATCTTATTTAATGATTCTGTATCCCATTCATATTTCCTTTCTCGTGGTGCTTTTTCAAACGATTCTTTTAAAGATAATAGAATTTCTGGCAATAATTCATCTAAGTGCATTTTATAAACAACTTCTAACAATTCTCCCAAATGATAATATCCATAATTATTGAACATTTTATTTAGGAACAGCTTATCCTTATACGAATACGAAGTTTTACATTTGCTCCAGTCACCTGAGCCACCATATCTAGTTAAACAAAAAATCAAACATTTTGTCAAATTTATGCGTAAATTTTCGTTGTTTATATCTTCAATTTTTGCTTCTAATAATTCAACTATTTCTTCGCAATTTTGCCTTTGTTGAACATTATTATAAGAATCAAAGTAATAGGGCAATAAACATCCAAACACCTCAAGATAGAAATCTATGGTTTCTTTTTCAAACAAAGAATAGTCGACATTATCAAACATTAAACTTAAAACTTTTTTTGTTTGATTTAGATTCGACAATATTTCTCTTTGCAAAAACTCCTGCGCTTCATATAATTCATACACGCCGATAATTTCGTGATCGCTATAGTTCCCTTTGTTTTCGTGCCAAAAGTGAATTAGGAATTCAATATATTGTCTTACAATGTCATCAAAAACAGATCCATCTAGAGTCAACCCACAGTTAAGAGCATAGCTAAGTAAACGCACATCATAATCATATAAATTAAAGTTGTTTAAATCTAATTTTTGTTCATCGTATAAATATTGCTTTATGATTTGTTGAGAATTTGAACAATATAGCTTCTTACCATCATCTTTAATAAATTGATCTACCCCAATCAATTTCGCTTGCATATTAGGATTAAATATAAAATTGTCCTCTAATTTATTTTCTAGTATATACTTTGCATTATATTTTTGATGATTCATTTCATCTTTTGCTAATGCTAAAACCGTATGAAAAATAGAAGTCGCAATTTGTATATTATTTCTCAGATATTGTTTTGCGTAAACCTCAATCTGTCTAATCTTGCCATTAGAACCTTCATAAAGAATTAGATCTAATAGAATTTGTTTGATATCGTTTTTCAAAGTATCATTAATTTCTAAATTAATTTGTTTAAACAAAATTGTAAATAATTCAGAATCAAGTATTGATCCATTAATTGTTAACTTTCTTGAATTTTCAATCCACAATTTACAATATTTTTCTCTATTAAAAATGTCTAAATTCGGATCATTTAAAGCCAAAGAAATGTATATAAATAAATTATTCTCAATTGAAAAATATACTGGATCATCTTTATAAGACAACAATAAATTGATAGCAGACATATAGTCATCAAGAATAATTGTTTTATCTTTCATTTTGTCATTTAAGTCATTGAATTTATTTACCAGTGGTATATATTTGCTATTTAACTGTTCTTGTTTGTCAGATTTCTGTTTAGCCATACCGGTTATTGTAGGAACTAACTCTATTGTTGAATCATTAATCTTATATACCTCAGCTTTTCTCAGATCTATTTGTTGAAGCTGTAAATACCTATCAGAATTTTCAAGATCATCTGGAATTGTTCTATATAAATAATCAATTATATCAAAAGTTTTCTTCCTTATAACTTCTCCATGTTCTATTTGACAGTTGCGGGCATACTCTCGTAAATTTATATTGCTATTGATAGCATTGTACCGGTGTTTTAATCCCAAAGGCAGCCCTGCTGATATCATAATTTCATTTTCCAACTTATTCCTTAAAGGATTAGGCATTTGTAAAGAATATCGTGTTAAATCATTGATAACAATATCCATATTTGAAATTAAATCTATCGCATATCCAGGTAGCAACTGTTCAAATTCCATACCAACTTCTGAAATAATTGATAACAATATAATATTGTTCGAATTTTCATAAATATAATTTTTTAAATTGTTTGCAATTTTAACCTTTTGAGCGACTGACAAGTCATTACTTTTCATATAAAACCTAATTAGTTCTTTAAATGAATATACAATATCGGCAATAAGCATAGGAATTTGATGTTCTTGAACCATTGTAAGCCACATATCCGAATATCCAATATATTTCTTTTCTTTATTTGTTTCTGTAAAGTAAATAGTAAATTCTGGCAACCCTTTATTGTTGTTTTTTAAATTCAATACAAGTTTATTAATAAATTGCACCATCCATTTTAGTCCATGAAGTCCGTTAAAATGAAAATACATATACAAAAAGTTACTATTTTGAGGGACTTTTCTAAACGATTCATGATCGTAACTTTCTGCATTTTTATTCAAACCATACAACGAGTACATTTTATTTTCGTTTTCTGGAATATAAAAATTAAATTTAGTAGGTTCATGTTTGTATGTATAAAACAATTCAAAAATATTACATACTTCATTAGGGAAATATTTTGATAATATACAATTTTCATAACTAATTATATTTTCTATTACATCCTCAGAGAACCTTATTTTATCGTCATCTTGTCCCTTAAACATAGCTATTATTTTGTTAAAGAAATCATTAATCCAATCTTTGCAAAATTCCCCGAGTTCGTAAACTGCACTAAGTTTATCTTTTATACAATCAAAAAGTTGCCAATACGCGTCTTGTTTTACATTCAACAATGTTTTGTCAATTAAATAAGTAAGTATTTTTGTTGTGTTTTTTGCGGAATTTTCATCAAAATTTTTATCTTTTGAATAATCAATTAAAAGTTTCTCTAGCTGTTGGATTGGCCCCGCCCAAGTTTCGTATAAATTATTTTCCGCTATAATATTAATTAAACATTTCCTACCAGCACCTGCATTTTGTAAAGTTAGATAAATATCCCTAGAAAAAGGCACATCAAGTTCAAAACCGTACAAATTTGTAATATTTACAAACTCCACTAAAAGATTTTCTTTTATTAAAGAATTCGCATTCTCAATAAAGAAACTTTCACTATGCCTTGACTTAACTAATCCTATCTCAGTTTGTTTGCGCCATTCATCAGGCAAATTTTTTGAAAATAATAAACTATAAATAAACTTGTCTCTATTATATTTTGCCAATAATTTATTCTCAATCCATATTTGGTATCGTCTATATATACATCTACCTATCTTCTCCAATTTATTAAAAAATGCTTTATAATCACCTTTACATACATAAAAAATTTTATCTATATATTGTTCAAAACATATATCTTCAAATATGTCATACTTTAACCTAATGCGTTGATCACTACATGTAACAATACTATTTGACTTTAATTTTTTTAAAATATATGGATCTATTTCATCACAAGGCACTCCTACAAGAAAATTACTAGCTCTTTCAAAAACGATTTTATTAACAACTTTTTTTATATTATTATCATTTAAGCAAATGATATTTTGCCAAATATATTCTCTCAATTGATTTTCATCTGAAATGTTCTGCAGCGATGACATATTTGAAATAATAATATTTAAGTAAAATGGAGACACTAAAAGCTTAGAGTATAAATCGTTTTTCTGCATATCTTTTATAATTGAATATTTATCCGTTAATGGTTTTAGCACCTCTGGACCCAGGTTTGCAATTTCATAATTAACAATAGAGTATTCATTTTGCAGTTTTATAAATGCCGATTTATCGCTAGTTCTACAAGACGCAATTATAAATACATTACTATAATTTTTTGTTCGTTCATATAGCGTCATTAACATGTCAAGTTTAGTTCTATTGTCGGCAATAAATTCTAATGCATCTATAAACAATACAATTTTTTTATTATTTAAATATTCTAGTGTCTCATCTAAATTGAAATGCCAAATATTATTTATATCGGTTTCTTCACAAAATCTCTCAGCTCTTGCAAATAATAATAACTTTTCCTGTTCAACTAATTTTTTACAGAGAACAGTTTTCCCACTACCAGCTTTTCCCTCAATTAAAATATTCTTGTGATTTTGTTCTCTAATATTTTTGATATATTCTGACAGATCAATACTATATTCTCCGTTAATCTTATCTTCAATAGAAGAAATACAAGTAGCACTATCTCTTAATGCTTCTTTAAATCTTTTTAAATTAGTCTTAACGCTTTCTTCTTCCTTTTTTAGGATATCATATAATCCCAACTGAAAATCTAAATCAACTTGTGCTTTGTGTATGACATCCAGTGTTGTAATTAAATTTTTTTCTTTAATAAATTCAAAATTTCCAACTTTATTTTCCTCTTTATAATCTATTACTTTATCAATACTTTCGTTGCTAAGCATGAAGAAAATTACATTCTTTATGCCCTTTATGTTTTCATATTTGGAATCTCTGATAGATTCTAAAGTATTTTTAATTTTTGTTGGTACATCTTGAACTGTGCTAACTTGAACAAATAAATTTTTATCTTCAGAAATTAAATCAACGCAGGGATATTGAAACGTATTAATGTTTAAATTAAAAAATGGTTGTTTAAAGTATAAAGAACAAACCTTAATTGCAAAAAGTTCAAACAATTTTGCCGCATCAAACAACCCTTCTTTATTTAGTGTTTTAATTTTGTTTTCATAAGAGATAATATAATCAGAAATAAACTGTACTCTTTCATTTGATTCGTTCATTAATTCCTCCATTTTAATAATGTTCGCATCTATAACACTGATTTACATTATTATACAAGATTTTTAACTAAATTTCAAGTTATCCAAGATCTACCAATCTCAATTCTAAATATATTACTTTAAATCTAAACAACTCTCAAAGTTTTTCAATTGTTATTTAATATTTATTCAAAAATTTTATTTATAACTTCGCTTGCATGTATATCACTATTCTTTAGAAAGTGGCTGTAGAAGTCGCTGGTGGTTGAGGCTTTGCTGTGACCAGCTCTGGCTGATACCGTTTTCATATCTACACCTGCCATTAGTTGCAATGTTATGTTTGTATGGCGAAGCGAGTGGAGTGTGACGATTGGAAGTCCAGCTCGTGCAAGAGATTTTTGCAGCCATACTCGTAATAATCCTGGGCAAATGTCTTTGCCATCTTCTGTGCAAAACAGTCTATCTGTGTCGCCGAGTCTATCTCCAAGATACTTCTTTTGATTTTTCCACCAAGCTTCGTATTCGTGTAAGTACTCAATAAGTTTATCTGGCATTGAGATTGTGCGTTTTGAATTCTCTGTCTTTGGCTCTTTGGTGATAATTCCAAACCCAACTATATCTTGCACAGATCTTGCTATAGTCATTGTTTTATTTTCAAAGTCAATATCTTTCCATTCAAGGCCTGCAAGTTCGCCACGTCTTATGCCCATAAAGAGTGCTATTAGCAAGGAGATCTTCCATCGTGGGTTATCTAGTTTATCTAGATAACCCACTAATTGCTTTACTTCTTTGTCATTAAGTATCTTAACTTCTTTTTTATGTCCTTGAATTGGTGCAATGTAATCACGAGATGCAAAGTTATGTTCAACTAATCTTTGCCTTTTTGCATCAGCTAGAATTGTTGCCAATGTGCGTTTAAGTTTGAGTATAGTCTCTTTTGCGTACGGATGACTAATTATTTTAACATCAAACCACTCATCAAAGTCTAAGTTGAGTGCACTACATATTGTTTTTGCGCTATCAATCCTTATGCCATTACCAACTGTGGCTGAGTAATAGATTGATCTAGAGATGCCACTATTTCTAGTAGCATCAATCAGTTTTATACAGTGAGATTTTAAATATTGAGTTAAATCTCGTTTGAGTATTGCATATCTTTGTTCATATTTCTTTGCCATCATTTCATCTAGGAAACCTTGCACCATGACTGGTGTTATTTGGTTAAGTTTAATATTCCCAAAGTATGCCTCAAACTTTCTAATATTGTCTCTGCCTTTTATGTAGTAGTTTAGCGATCTTGTATTTTTAATCTTTTCAAGCCACTTATTGGCATAATCTATAAAAGTTATGTCGTTATCTACTGCAAGCATACCGTTTAGTTGTTTTTTGAATTTATCTTCAAAATCTAAGCAAACTCTTTGCAACTCCTTCTTGGCCTGAATTTCTGTTAATTCGTTTGGTTTTCTCCAACACATTGATTTCGCCACAAATTGTCCAGTTCTTAGGTCTTTTGCTTTTACTTGTATTCTATATGATATTGATCCATCATTTAGCTTTTTCTTTCTAACGCAAGCCATTTTATTTCTCCTTTTATCTAATAATTACTTGTTCCATTGGTAGTTCATAATCTTTGCTCTGCAAGAAGGCAAGCAGTGAATCATAGTCAATTAATACCTTCTTTCCAGTTTTAATTGATCTGATTTTGTATCCATCTGCCAACTTTCTTATTAAGAATTCACTTAGTCCAGTGTTTGGATCTTCTTGTTTAATCATTTGTAATGTTTCTTTAATTGTTCTAATTCTTTGCATTATTCCTCCAGGTGCTGTCACTACCTGGACTTGCATTCTTATGCGAAACAAAAAGTACCGCAAAAGAGTATACAAGTCCAGTGAAACAGCAAAATATATTCAAAATTAAATTCTGTATCTTTGAATTCTTTTTTGCTTTGTTTCTGTTTATCTTTGTATCTCTGTTATCTTGGTCAAATTCGTGCCTTCTTTGATTTTTTAGCAGTCCACTTGACAATTTATCCAAGTCAAAATTTATCACTCTTAAAACTTAAATTACGTCTTATGTTTTCGTAAAATTGCCGACTTAAATATTACTTATTTGAACTATTTTGATTTAGATTTGATTGCTTTTGATTTTTATTTTGAAATCAAAATACGCAAAAGCCTTTATTTTTCTAACTTTTTAATAAAATTTTGAAAACTTTTTTGATTTTTGATTATGCGAAAATTTGTATGCGACTGCCTGTCCGCTTATCAAGAACCTTTGGCTAGAGATTTGACCGCCCCTGGGGGGGTTATTTGCCCGCAAGTTCTTTAATTGTTTCATCAAAAGCATTTTTGAACTTTTGACCATATTCTTTGGCAAGAATTCTAATGTTAGTTACATCAAATAGGATATATTTATCTGTAATCTCATCTATGAACACTTTATCTTCAATAAAACCTCTATATAGTGTTTCTCCAAAGTGTAATCTAAGTTTTGCTAAAAGATTGTTGTAAAGATTGTTTTTATCCAATTCTTTCACGCGCGCGCCATCATGTATTATTTTAATTTTTTTAATATCATAATAATCTATTGTCAGCAGTCCGTTACCTATGTCTTTGAAGCCAATTGCCGACAGGTCAAAACCAGTAGGTAACTTGTTGCCGAATAACACATCAAAATCTACTTCAAGATACATTTCTCTTTTAAGTTCGGAAAGTCTGTTTAAGATGTCAAGTTTTTCAAGTTTTGTTATGATATTTCTAATTTGTCTTTCCTTAATATCCAGTATTGGTAAGTCATCCATTATCTTCTTGTAAGTTAGTTTAAAATACCACTTTTCATCCAGTCTTTTACTTCTCATATTTCCACTGCTAATAAATTGTTCAATGTAATCGAGTAGTAGGATCTCTTTAAGATTTAATCCCAATCTAAGTAATGTTTCTTGCGGAAAGTTAAATATTTTTGGTCGCATAGATCACATGCTCCTTTTGTATGATTTTTGTTTTCATTTTTATCTCCTTGTTTTAGATTTTTTGCATTCACAAAGATTGATCAATTCTTTGCTTTAGCATATATTTTAACGAAGTCTGCAGTCCTTCGGTAAAACCAGATTTGGTTTGAAAAATAGGTAAGAGTGTTTATCTTTAACTACTTTTCGATTTAATTCTAGCAATCCCGTTAGTTCACCATTTGACCTGGCGGGAATTATTTTTAAGAAAATTTTATAATCTCCGTTGTAACACCGTCTGTTACAACGGGAAAAGTTTTCAGTTTTTTTTCATTTCAATCTACTTATGTTTGACTTTGTTTTACAATGCTCGTTATTCCAACATTTGGAATAGCAGTTATTTTTATTTGAACTCTTTTATATTAACAATTTCAATGTAAACACATTTTTGACATTGAGTTTTTTTATACCAAGATTTTTACAACTCGTTACACCACCATTTGGCCACGCGGAAATTTTTTTTTTATTTTAAGACCACCGTTGTAAACGCATTTTTGACATCGAGAAAATTTTTTTGTTTTTTATGCCAAAATTTTACTATTTAGGGTATATCATCATTTGATATACCTAAAATATTTTTTTAAAAAATTGTAGTTTTTAAATTTATCTACTTGTAGACATAAAAAAGAGACACCTTTTGCAAGTATCTCTAAAAAAAATATTGATTATATATGCAAGGTGTCACACGTATCACATGTGTCACACTCGTGATACCAGTGTATAAATACACCTAAACGCCTTTTACATTTTAGTATTTTTAATGCTTTTTTGAATTTTTAGATGTGACACCTTATGTATATTTGAGTATATTTATTATGTATTTTTTGGAGTTTTGGAGCATTTGGAGTATACGTTTATATTCTCGTGTGAGCAAAAAAATAATTCATTTTTTATTACATATAATACTGACACTCTAAAACAGCTACATTATCTCCAAAACTCCACATAAGTAGTAAAAAAGAACGAGAAAACCCCGTTCTTTATAATTACAATTCTTTTCTATATAAATTTATAATCCTTGTATATAATTTTTTCTCATACTCATCCAATCTAGATATTATATCTAGATGATTATCTATATATTGAATTACTTTGTTATTATTTAAAAAATCAATTCTGGTCTTTTTTAATTCTGATTCAATGATTTTTGCAGATTCGCTAGGAAAGCCTCTTTCTATAAGAAGTCTCCCAAAATCATTTGATGCACCAATTTCATAAAATTTTATAACATCATCTAAAGCACCATTTCCAAAAACTTTATTTTTGATTCTGCAAGCATGATTAAATAACGATTGATATAAACTTAAATATTTAGGAATATCATACTCAATGGTTGTTCTAATTTGTTCAAAGACAGTGTTGTACTTATCATCCATATTTTGTTTTAATTCATCTTTGAACTTTACAATACTCATTTGATACTTCATCAATCCAGCAAAACCTTCTTGTTCATATTCTCTTAAGATCCAATATAATTTATATTTGTATTTTGCTAATATTTCTTTTTGTTTATCTTCTGGCTGATTTTTAAATGAATCTCCAAGAAGAAGATCTTCCTCTAGATCTAATACTTCTTGTACTAACGATAGAAAACTTATTCCATGTCCTATAACCTTTTGAGTTAACTCATATAATTTATTAAAATTTGCTTCTGATAAAATTTTGCTTAATATTTTTTCTTGTTCTAATCTATCAAATAATCTATTTTGATAAAAAACATCATCGGGCAATAGTTCTTTATTGTATTTGTCTTCTCTTTTTACTTTTTCTATATGGTTGTTTTGTGACAAATCTTCTTTTTCTGTATTATCTAAATCTATAGGTAGAAGAGGGGTGTCACCATAATTTAAAAACTCAAGATGCATATATTCTGAATCATCAAGTTTTTTTTGATCTGCATCACAATAAAACAAATTTCCAATAAAATTACTATAATATCTTCCCGCACGACCTTTAATATTCTTAAATGCGAATTTTTTTATATCTCCAGTTCCATAACTATTTGATAGCATTACAACATTTTTAGCAACTGTATTAACTCCTTCAATAATAGTCGAGGTGCAAAATAAATAGTTTAATCCATCAGGTTTGTTAAATTGTCTTAAAATTTCATTTTGTATATATTTGGGCATTTTTCCATGATGTATTCCAATACCAAATTCCAAACATTTTATCAATGTCCAATATTCAATGCTAGAAATTCCATACATTGTTACATTATACTTGGTCTTTAGGTGTGCAATGAATTCTTCAAGTTCCTTATTTTTTATTGGTTGTAAATCAAAAACATCACTTGTTTTTAGTATTTCAACAATTTTAGATGGGTAATTTAAATAGACTATTGTTTTTCCTAAATCATGTTCATCAATGAATTTTTTAATTCGTACTAACTTGCCAACTTGATTTTGTTTTTCTAATCTAGTTTTGTAGGATCGAGCCTCAGGAATAATTGAATTATTTTCTGTTATATCAACAATTTTCCACGCATCATATGTAATTCGTAGTGTTGGATCAAATTTAACTTGAAAAATTTTGACAAAATTGTTTGTTAAAAATCTTTTCAGACCAACGCATTTCTTATTTTCCAAATCCAGAAATGGGCCGGCAATATAATAATCTTTAACACATTTTACAAGCAAATATAAACATGTTCTAAATGCTGCGGCTCTTTTATCATTTCCACTAATAACTTCTTCGCCAGAATGATTATCTTTTGTAATGTCTAGTCTTTCTTCAATTTTATAAACTTCATCAAAAAAGAAAAAATTAATTTTGAGATCATATTTCCCTAGAAACTTTAAAGCTCTTTCTGGAGTAAAAATAAACAAATTTCTAGAACTCAAATCTAAATCTTCATAATTAGTAGAAACTATATTATAATTTAGTTTTCCACTTTTAACTAATGCTTGATATTTATTAACATTCTCATTTAACAATGCTATTGTTGGCAATATAATCATTACGTTCTCATACTCTTGAGCATTGTTAAATAGAATTTCTTGTAATAAATATGATTTTCCAAAAGATGTAGGTGCAGAGACCATAATTCTTCTAGTTTCAAGTTTTTGGTATTGGTCTATTATATTTTTTTGCAATCCATCTAATATTATATTTTCATTTTCAGAAGAAGTAGTAGAGCGATGATAGTTTTTAATTGCGTCATCAACAATATTTAATGTGTCAGATACTTCAATATCTTTAAATTTATTCATTTCATCATAACCAAAAACTTTAAGTTTCTGTGATGCAATATGTAGCATTTCTGCAATAGGATAAGTATCGTCTATTTCATTTTTATGTTCTGAAATATAACATATGTGATCTTTTAATAAGTCTCTAGCTTGATCTGATCCATCAAAGTTATTTATTGCTTCTATAAAGTTTCGTACAATATATTTATCCATTTAGTACCTCCACTTTATAATCCATTATGCTTTTTCTCAACTCAACTATGCTCTTAGAGGGAAACACATAAAAAGAAATAGAAAAGTCAAAATCATAAATATTAAAAGACAAATTTTCAAAAAATTGTTTTACAAGTTCTACTTCTGCATTTAAGTTTTCTTTAATTTTCTCAATATCACTATATACAGAATCTTTTCCGTATAGCAACAAACAAGGTATTTCAACTTTAATATTATTATTTTTAATAAATTCACAGATTTTATTGTTTCTTATACTTGTATCATCAGTTCCTAACGCAATAGCATTAAGCTCAGACACAATGCTTAGCAATGTTTTATTTGGACAATCAGAAATTCTTCTATCAGCGATATAACAAATTGCATTGCCAAAATATGTTTCATTGTATTTTGTATCTAAATCAACTTTCATATTTTGTGTACAATAATCAAATTTCCCTGTTTTAACTTGACCAAGGATTAAAGTAATATTAGTGTTCGAATCTTCTCTAAACATTAATACATCATAATTTTTTAATTCCGCCTTTGCTCCTAATTGTTGATAACATGGTCTACATAAAAGTGTTTCATTAGTTTCATTTTCCATTCTTAAAATTAGGTCAATTAACAATTCGCCACATAAACCATCTTGTTGCGCTAGTTTAGTTTTTTTATTTAATCTATCTCTAATTGCTTTATTTATATATTTTTTTAGTTCTGGAATGTTGGGGTTATATATTGCTTCCAATTCATTTGGTCCATAGCAATAATTTAGAAGGTTATTAATAAGGATTTCAACAAAATCCTCCTTCCATGTGTCCGTATTTGCATGTGAAAAAGGTTTGTATTCATAATTTCCTATAGACTTATCATATGAATAAACTACTTTTTCGTAACCATCTTTCATTATTTGTTTATATGTTTCAATAAAAGCCATAAACCCTCCATTTGTTTTATTATAACATAAAACTCATAAACTTGAATATGTTTTAGAAAAATAAATAAAAAAGAACGGGGTTTATCCGTTCTTTTCCAAAATTTTATAAAAACTATTTGTTTTTTTGTTAATATTTTGAATGTACTTTTCCATGTATTCAAAATCAGGGGTACCCAAATTTGTTATTGGTAAATAAAAACTAAAATCAGTTTTTATATGTCTATTCAATTCATCCACAAATGCTTTGTAGTGGGTTCTACTTTCTTTAAAAATCATTGTTGCGATAAATTGTTTAACGTTGAAAGACATTTGTGTTCTAGGTATTAAAACAATAACATTTTGACTTGTATAAAAAGACTTTGGTTGAATAAAACATGAGCCTAGATATTCTCCTCCTAACGAAACTGTCAAATAACCAGCCGGGTAAGGGGACAAGCCGCTTATTTCATCTACACATGCTGTAATGCCATTATTGGCATTTGCTCTACCTACAAAGTTTATAGTAGGATTATTTATTGTCATTTTAGATCTATCCAACTTTGTCCCAGTATCAATTTTAAATAAGTTTTCATCATATAAATTAAATTTTTTCCACTTACAGGTATCCACATCTGTTTCATTATCACTAAATAAAATATTTTTATATGTCTCATAAGCAAGTGTTTCTTCTTTCAATTTATTGTCTATATATTTTTCCATAAAATTAAAATCGGGTTCTCCACCTGTGGTTGCAGGTAAAGGAATTAATTCTTTTTTTAATGCAGTTTGAGATCTTTTTTCATTATAAGCATATCCATATAATCTTGCTGTACCATTCATAACGCTGGCAATAAACAAAGCTATGTTTTCAGTCATCAGAAATTTAGGAGTTAATTTTTCCACATGATCAGAAGCCGTAAAGTTTTCCTTCTGATAAAATGTTGTACCTAGTACAGCACTATCAACCGTCAAAACATTACCCTCTTCAGTATATATGTCGCTATATTCATTTACACCATTATTTGTTGCGGCAGTTGTGATATATGGATATAGACCATCTTCTTTTAATTCTAGTTTATTCTTGGGTGTCGTAGTAGTACCGGAAATAATAAATAGATCAGTCAAAGGGAATGATTTCCATTCTATCTTATTCATTTTCTCTACCATCCTTATCAAACGGAACTTCTATTTTATCGTCTAAAATAACTGAACTGTATAAAGTTTTATTTAAAAGGCTTTCATAAAAAGATTTGGTGTCAATACCATTTTTAAACATAATATAATCTAATACCGTTTTCTTAAAATCTGTTTCTTTAATTGTAAATGTCTTTTCTGGCATCGGGTAACTCATATGATCCAATGCTGGTTTTATCCATTTAATCGTTTTATTACCACTTTGTTTGTAAATGATATCAATCCAATAATCTTCAATTTCTTGCCATTTATTATTTATATCTTGTCTTCCTTGATTTTTAACTGTTTGCAAACCATCATCTTCTATAAAACATGTGAATATTTCTTTACCATCTTGGGGAATCCCTGTTTTATATACAAAAATTGAAGTTGTGACACCTTCGGCAAATGTTTTTTCTGGCAACTTAATAATTTTCATTAATTGATGCCTTTTTATTATTCTTTTTATTATAGCTTTACTAGATTTTTCCAGTTTTTTATCTGGTAATATAAACGCACACAAAGTGTTTTTGGAAACGCTATTTAGGACATTTTCAACTATTGTCATACATCCATATTTTGTTTCAAAAGGTGGATTCATTAAAACCTTGGTAATAGGTTTACTTTTTATCCATTGGCATGCTTTTTCCGATCTAGAATCCAAATGTTCAATGTTTGTCTTACCATCTTTATGAATTAACATATTTGCACAAGCCAAAGCATATATTTCTCTATCGAATTCTATTCCATATAATTGATTTGATCTGATGCCTATAGCTTTTTGAGTATTAATACCTCCAGATTCTTTCATCATATTACACATAGACTTAACTAAAAAAGCTCCCGATCCACATGCTGCATCTAGTATATAGTCATCTTTATTTACGCCAATTAATCTATACATAAAAGAAGTAATATGGTCTGGTGTAAAGATTTGGCCACTCTCTGATTTCTTCTTATATCTATTAAATTCATTAAAGAAAATACCCATTACATCTTCGCCATTCCATTCGTCGCTTACAATAGAATCACTTATTTCCGAAACCCATTCAATAAAATTATCTATGGCTTGTTGATTTTCAGTAGAATTCATTCTGATTTCTTTAAATACATCTAACAACAATTCAAGTTTCTGATTAATCTTTTTGCTATCAACCAATGAGGCTGAAAGTGTTGTTGCAATTGATGTATGAAAAATTGTATAATTCATCCCCTTTATCAAAGTTGCACCATATCTCTTTGCCACAAGGGCGCACGCAGTAAAAATCATTCGATGATATAAATTTTTGATTCCAAAATCAACATGAAGGCAATCGTTTATTTTCTTTGTTAAACTATAAATTAGATTTTTATCTATTTTATTATTTTTAACTAATGACAAGTAATAATCTTTGTTTTGCAAATCTTCACTACATTTTAATTCTTCATTATTTTTAAATATTTTTATATCCTCACTATTATATAAAATTCCTATTACATTTTTATATTTAGTCATTGCTATCATACAGTTTTTCTTTAACTCGTCGATTTGTAATGTTTTTAGTGGAATATTAGAGCCTTTTACTTCTAATATTATTGCAGGAAGTCCTGTATCTTTGGGAAGATACCACCCATCGGGTCTGTCTTTCACTCCTTTAAAACCCAATTGATTAAAAGATGTTAATTGCCCAACTCCTGCAATAACGCTCGCATTCGTTTCTAATTTTAATATTTTAGCAGCAATATCTCTTACTTCATCTTCAGTTAAAAATTTCATTTTTTTGACTCCCTTTTATTATAATTATTTGGTTTTATTTCTTTTGACTCCTGAATAATAATTTTATTTTTTTCTATCAAAATATCTATATTTGTAATTCCGCCAATCCATTCCAAGTTGTTTTCAACTAGTTCAGGTAATCGTATTCGTCTATCTTTCTGATATATAACATTCTTTTTAATTATCATACCGACTCCATTTTAGACTAAAAATAGTTTTGATTTAGTCTAATCATAACATATGTAAAATAAAAAAACAACTATTTTTCAAATATACTTGCAATTTATCTTTTTTAGAGGTAAAACACAAACACATGGAGATGGGTTATGAAATCAAGATTTGTTTGTGATGTTTCTACTAATGCGAGATTAGCAAGGAACAAGATTGATCGGAGTGAGGGATTTGTAGCTAAGTATGTAGTTGAAAGAGTGGTATATTTGGCAAGAGATTATTTTATATATTTTAGAGAACATTTACTAGAAGAAAACCCTAATATCGTTGCACATAAACACGAAATGTATATTGATAACAAAGGTTGTTTTCATGTGATTATGTTTTGTTGTTTACATAGTGACATTATGCTTTTGGTTTACAGCGATGGCAAAGATTATGCCAAGTATGTTTCTATAATTTCAAATTGAGGTGAAAAAGTTGAACCACGTTTTACAACTAGTAAACGATATTCTAGAAAACGAAAAACTCAGTGCAGAAGAACAACTGCAACTAAATAAGATTTGCAAATTAGAAGATGTGTTCGTAAAGAATTTTTCAAAAGAAAAATGGCAAGAGTTTTTTTATTTGGATATAGAAAAAGGCCAACTTGTAAACCTACAAATTGACCATGTTATTGAGATTACATATAAAGTTTGTAAAGAATTATTTGATTAAAATTGTAATAAATTAATTTTTGTGATATAATCAAAAATGAGGATTTTAAATGGTAAATAATTTTTATATAACGTGTGATGTGTGTAATTGTTGTATTAGAATAAGATATCAAGTTTCAGATGAAAAATGTCTTATTAATTTTTATTGTCCTAATTGTAAAACACAGATTAATGGAAGTATACAAACCATATACCATAATGGAATGGAAGATATAGAACCATTTCCTTGGCACTACGACTTAAAATTAAATAATGCAAGTAGAACAAAAAAGACAGATGATAAATATGTTCTAGAAATTTCTTCAGATTTTTTAGTTAATAAATTAATAAAAAGCGAAGAGGCAGATGTAGTTACTCCTTTTTTAAGGCATATATCATTAAGCAAAAAACAGTCTAATCCTTCTCGTTTTAATAATTTTCTACTATCTTGGAATAGTAACTGGGATACATTAAAAGTTAATTTAGATTTATGCCATAATCAAAAATATGATTTGCTTTTTCCTAGATTAACTGCAAAATATGAAACGCTACCTGATGACATAAATGCAATTATGTTAACTCATCAATCTTTAATTAAGTTTTGCATAAAAATATTACCCAAAAATATTCTACACGAATATTCAAAAATGAATAATAAGTTAATTAAACTTATTCAAGAAAACCGAAATGAAACAAATTTGTTTTTTAATATATATAACATTGAAACTATTAAAGAAAGTGAACGAAAATTATTACAGATGGTTAAATCTTTTTTAGATATTTATCCAAAGTTTATACCAGTATTTAACTCATTATCTTACCCTGATAAAACCGATCTTAGATTGTCAACATTAACATTCGAAGACATTAAATCTTTTTATCAAGATACATATGAATTGATTTTGTTTTTGTTACCACAAATAATCGGATTAAACAATATATCTAATAGGAAAGAATTAAATAATTTTTTAACTGGTAAATTTGATTTTTCAAATAAAATAAATTCATACAATTCAAAATATAAAATATATGAAGAATTGTTGAATGAAAATGATAAGTTTTCATGGTTAATTAATAGTGATATTAAAAATCATATAAGAAATTCAATCGGTCATTTCAATTATAAGGTTGATAACGATAATCAATCTATACAATTTATAGATAATCATAAAGGTAAAGATAGTATAATAGAGTTATCATTAATTAATATTGCAAAAAATTGTATTTATATGTTTTACACTCTAATTAATTTGTTAGAACTTAATTATGATTTATTAAAAATAGTTATAATATTTGAAAATGCACCCAAACCATAAGATCTTGAAAAAGTGCACCATTTGTGCACCATAGATTTCAAAGGTTTTGTGTTTAGAAGGCAAAAGTTAATCAAATTAGTGAGAATAATACATAGTTTTTAGTATAATTTAAACAATAACTGCAATTTTTGATTATAAACACGCTAATTTTATAATTTTCCATTGCTCCTAAGGCGGTTTGTCGGTGGTTCGAATCCACTCGGGGACACCAACCTCTAACCTTTTTCTCCGTAAAATACATACCAATGGTATTTTTGAGAAAAAAAACTACATGCTACTTGAAATCCCAAGTAGCATGTGCTAAACTATTTATGTTTTTCATTTAAAAGATCTCCCACATTAAAATTTTTTTGTGTAGACTACAAAATTTTTTATACTGTGGGATTTTTTTATAATAATTACAAATATAACAGTGACCCTCCTCGTTTTTTGCAAAAAAACAAATAAAAAAATTTAGAGTGGATCCAATATCTGATCCACTCAAACATAAAGCAATACATTGCTATTGATAAAATAATTATAGTTTGATCGGAAAACTATTACCTCTAATCTAAATATCCACTAATGTAAACTTCTTTAAATAGGTTGCTCCACAAGTTTGCATTTTTTGCTAGCACGTCTGGGTTCTCTGTTTTTTCATCCAAAATTATTCCAACCAAACGATATCCAATTTCTGACCATACTTTAATTGGATTTTTATGCCACTTGTATTTCCCATTTTCATCAATTTCAATTAACGCCCTGAAAGCTCCTACTAACGGATACATTATGCCCTTTGGAACATAATAGTACAAGTTATCGCGATAAAACATCGATTTATCTTCTATTACTTTTCCACCATTGTATTTTGAATATTTTCTTGTTCCATATCTTTTGTTTGCATTGCCACCTTCCGGAGCAAAATTAACCTCAATTGTGTTCCAAAGTTTAAATATATCTGCTATTATTGGTTTCATATCCAACAGCATTTTTTCTCTGTCTTCAATTTTGAGATTTATAAATTTTCGTAAGCTGGCTTCCTTTCCAGAATAACTCTGAAGCGGATGATAATCACTCAAACTATTGTTTACTTTAATAGGATATAATAGTTGGCTAAACATGTTTAAAATCGCAATAATTTCTCTAACATCTATAACATCTATATCCTGATCGCAGTATTCGTTCATTTTATATTGTATTCTGTCACCAAAAGGCATGTCTTCAAAAATGTTTTTAATTGTTTCAAAACTTTTTTTCAATTCTTCAATAGATTTTAAATCAACTTGTACAGAAGTGTTTCTCGCTTCCGCAAGATCCACCGGAGAATCTATGCCTGTAATAATTTCAACAAAGACATATCTATCCGGACTAAGCATATTTTCCATTTTTTTGTCTAAAATTGCTCTTAAAGTATGTCCTCCATCAATGTTGCCATGTTTCTCATAATCACTAAAAGTTATCAACAAATCATTTGTTTGATTATTATAGCTTACTTTTTCAGCCGATAATAAAATGCCTCTGTTTAGTTCATGAAAATTTTCGTTATTTTCAAGACTTTCTTTAATTTTCTTTGCCACATTAGTGGTCATTTTCCTTTCACGAGGATTTACATTCATCCAATCATAAATTTCATTTGGGATAGTATCACATTGAACATAGCACACATATTTAACATGATTATTGTACTTATCAACAGGATCATCCATTTTTTTAAAAGCTTTTGCTTTCATTTCAATTGTTACATCATTCATATCCAAATCTCCATATAAAAAAATTCTATACCCCCAAAAATGGCATAGAATTATAATCCGATCATTTATAATACAATCCAAATCTGAGAGATAATTGGCTGTCTACAAGAGCAAAATCGCTTTGAGACCTTTTTAAAATATCAAAAAAATCGCAATTTTGTCAAGCATTTAACCCTCTAAATTCGTGTGTTTGTTTATATCTTATGCCTTTACGCAATTAAGCTTAAAAAAGTGTTGTTTTACAAGCTTGTCTAAATTAAAACATAATTGACTTATTTTCCTTAATAAACAATTTATTGCTAAACAAATTTGTATAAAAATCAATTTTGACTTTGGGATAAGTGTGGTAAAATATGGGTAGATAAAAGTATGGCAAAAAGGAAGGGATATAATGGAAAAATCTAGAGTATATTATGTAAAAGATGTAACGGCTGAAAACTTAGTTAAGTTATACAAAATGCTAGGAATAAATCTTAAGCCAAGAGTTGCAGTCAAGTTACATAGTGGCGAGAGAGGCAATCAAAACTATTTAAAGCCAGAGTTCTTCAGACCAATGATCGATTATGTTAACGGGACAGTTGTAGAATGCAACACAGCCTATGCCGGGGCAAGAAACACAACCGAAAAGCATAAAGAGTTGATCACCGAACATGGCTGGGACAAATATTTTGCTGTAGATCTGTTAGATGCAGAAGGTCCAGATCTAGTTGTGCCAATCCAAAATGGTGCAATACTAGACAAAAACATCTTGGGCAAAGACATCACAAAATACAACTCTATGCTTGTACTTTCTCACTTCAAAGGTCACCCAATGGGCGGATATGGCGGAGCATTAAAACAACTATCCATAGGCTGTGCATCCAGTGCTGGCAAAGCATATATCCACACCGCCGGCAAAACAACCAAGCAAGAAGAATTGTGGCAAAATGTCGCTAAACAAAACGATTTTCTTGACGCAATGGCAGATGCTAGCAAAACAGTTGTAGACATGTTCAAAGGTAACATCGCATTCATCAATGTTATGGCAAATATGTCGGTTGATTGCGATTGCTGTGCTGTTGCAGAAGATCCTTGCCTAAAAGATATGGGTATCCTAGCAAGCACCGATCCTGTGGCTATAGATCAAGCTTGCATTGACCTAGTGTACAATAGCAACGACCCTGGCAAAGAACACTTTGTCGAAAGAGTTGAGAGCAGAAACGGCACCAGAACAATTGACACCGCCTACCGCCTTGGGGTCGGCAACAAAGAGTATGAACTAGTGCTTGTTGATTAAAATTTTTGGCATAGAAAATTAGAATATTTAGTTGTGTTGGTTTTTCTTAAATTACAAAAATTTACTTTAGTTTTTGTAGTCAATATATGTTGACTTATTAAAGGAAATTGCATATAATACAATTATCAAGCATCAAGTAGTAATACATTGATTGCATTCGACAAACAACATTATTTTTTTAATCGTTGCGTTAGCAAGGGCAAAATAGTCCTTGCTTTTTTAAAAAACATAAATTGTAAGACATTTCTGCAAATAAAAAAATTCTCACCTAAATAGTTGTTTGGCTCAAAACATAAATGTACACAATATCGTTACAAATATAAATACCAGTTATGTTATAGTTCCATAATTTCTTTTTGTATGGTATAATAAAAGTTTCATAATACTTGTCTAGGGTTTTGTTATAGTTCCCTAATTTCTTTTTATATGGTATAATTTGCAAGCGAGTATTATACGATGAGTTTATGTTATAGTTCCATAATTTCTTTTTATATGGTATAATGATGGGTTTCCCTTCCCAAACATTTTGTAAGTTATAGTTCCCTAATTTCTTTTTATATGGTATAATCGTGCTGTTCATACCAACGACTTTGCCACTGTTATAGTTCCCTAATTTCTTTTTATATGGTATAATAAAAATGAAAGTTACATTAAACACACAATCGTTATAGTTCCCTAATTTCTTTTTATATGGTATAATTCTCCGTTTAATCATAAAAACACTATTGTTGTTATAGTTCCCTAATTTCTTTTTATATGGTATAATCCTTGACAAAGTGCCTGAATTTGTTGTTGAGTTATAGTTCCCTAATTTCTTTTTATATGGTATAATCGTGCTGTTCATACCAACGACTTTGCCACTGTTATAGTTCCCTAATTTCTTTTTATATGGTATAATAAAAATGAAAGTTACATTAAACACACAATCGTTATAGTTCCCTAATTTCTTTTTATATGGTATAATTCTCCGTTTAATCATAAAAACACTATTGTTGTTATAGTTCCCTAATTTCTTTTTATATGGTATAATCCTTGACAAAGTGCCTGAATTTGTTGTTGAGTTATAGTTCCCTAATTTCTTTTTATATGGTATAATAATTAAACCTAATAGGCATTTTTGTTTTTGGTTATAGTTCCCTAATTTCTTTTTATATGGTATAATCTTCGGTTGTGCACGTATAGTACTCAACAAGTTATAGTTCCCTAATTTCTTTTTATATGGTATAATAAGGTGTTGGCAAAGGCAGTAAACCATATTGTTATAGTTCCCTAATTTCTTTTTATATGGTATAATCCAATAAAAAATAATCGTTGCAATTGAAAGGTTATAGTTCCCTAATTTCTTTTTATATGGTATAATCGATGGCGAAACACATCCGTTATCAATTTGGTTATAGTTCCCTAATTTCTTTTTATATGGTATAATATAAATAACAATATCCTTAAGCGAAGTTGCGTTATAGTTCCCTAATTTCTTTTTATATGGTATAATACTGAACTAGGTATTGTAACTTATTGGGATGTTATAGTTCCCTAATTTCTTTTTATATGGTATAATGAAGAATGCAATCGTCAGTGTCGTCACTAGAGTTATAGTTCCCTAATTTCTTTTTATATGGTATAATAAAAATGTTAAAAATTGGGCACAGAAAGAGGTTATAGTTCCCTAATTTCTTTTTATATGGTATAATAGCAGATAAAAGATAGGATCAAGTCAGTTCGTTATAGTTCCCTAATTTCTTTTTATATGGTATAATAGGTTCCTATAACAGACACAAAAAAACGGCTAATTTTAGCCGTTTTTTGTTGTTAATAATTATTTATTTTTTGAAAAATATATTTATTAATATCTTAGTATTACACAAATAAAGCGATTTTTTAAAAAAACGATATTTGATTTTCCTTCATTGGTTTCTCTTTCTTATGTCTTATTCCGCACAAAATACTCATTGTAGAATACTGCTTCTCCGTCACAATCATACTACGCACCGAACCTTCTTGCGGAATATGTGGCTTCAGCCTTCGCTCGTGATCTTGTGCATTCTCCAATGTATTACATAATCTCCCGTACACCGAATATTGTATCATATAATAACCATCATTTAGTAGCCATTTCCTAAATGCAGTAGCAGACTTTCTCTCCTCAGCTGTCTTAACTGGGATATCAAAAAAAACTAATAATCTCATAAAATCACTCATATCTATGTATCTCTAATGGTAATATCGTTGGCAAATTTAATTTTGCATCCTTCTCCGACATGCAATCTATCAACGATGTAACCAGCAATTCTATTGCATAACTTATTGGATATCTCTTGTTACAAATCAACACATCCGCATTAAGCAGTCCAACCAAATCTTGCTTAATACTCCTTGTCATCTCCTGATCGTGTAATGATGTTATATTGGTGTAAGCATACAGGTCAACAACAGGTCTAAATGGCTCTATAAGATCATCCACCAAGTTAAACGCATTAAGTTGATTACAATGATGTACACCAAGGTACGGAACAAGTCCGTGGGCAACCACCGATCGAGCAATTGCTCCACGTATAATACTGTATCCATAATCTAGGGCGGAATTAAAAATGTTATTCTGCCCTCTTGCAAAGCCCTTGCCAAACAACTCCTTGAAATATTTAAGAGCTGCAACACTTTCTATATTGTTACTATCACCTGACAAGACCTTGCTGAAAAGCATAGAAACACAATCGTTTTTGTTACACATTTGCAACACTTTACCTTGGTTGGCAATCTTCTGACACACAATGTCCCGCCATATACGCTTGGCAAAAGGCTTAGGACAAGCAGTCTGAATATTGAATATCTGCAGATGCTTATAAAACCCATTGTAATTGAGAAGTTGTGCACTAGGTAAGTGATATTCGTCACAGAAATACACCGCAACACTGTGGTCTGCCAGCTCCACTAATGCCTTAGTTGATATAACACTTTGCAGACTTTCTATAACAATAGCATTAACATCTTCTAGAGGGTAATCCATTGTATCACTGGTTGTCAGATTGGTAAGCAACAATTGCTTGTTGTGTATACTTATCTTAGCGTCGCTACCTACTACTATATTGATATATCCCACTTATCTTTTTCCTTTCTTCTTAACATCTAGTTCTTGTCTTACATTGTGTCTTACAAAACTTACATTGCCTAAGATATCTACTGTGCATTTCTGTAAATCCTTAATACCTTGAGAACCCTTTTCAAATTGCAAAGAATTATCATGAATAAACAAACTTAAAGCCGCACTATGTATATTAAAACAGTTATAGTACAAAAATCTTGTATTAGACTTTTTATTATCTGCAGTTTTCCATTCTTCAAAGTCTGGTGAGTATACAAGGTCATTAGGATACAAACTGAATTTAAACTCATAATCACCCTTTGTTATATCTATCCACTCACTCTTTGGTTTCAGTGCTGTAACGGCTAAGTTAGGCAACACTCCAGCATATACATCTTTGACATATACTGGAACAATATAGTTTTTGCCATCTTTACCAAACACATCAATTCTAACCATTGGGCCATTATTGGCGGTGCCTTGATTAACCTCAATATAATCAGTCATGACACTTTCTAACTTAACAGATCTAACTATGTTACCTGCAGTACCATCTGCTTTTGGCTTGTAGAATGGTTGTTCAAATGCTTTCTTAGCATCTCCATTGAATTCAATTAGTCTATCTCTCAATGCATTGTATAGCAATTTATCATCTTTCTTGGCTTTTTCGCTATAATTGGCTATTTCTCCATTAACCAACTTCAAATCTGCCAGTTTAGTCTTGGTTGTTACATAATTCTTGTTATCATCTTTCTTATAAGCTTTGGTTCTAATAGTTTCTTTGTGAATATTGCCAAGCACCTTTCTTGTTGGCATTCGGCTGATAAATACAGGCTTCAACGCATCAATCTGTTCATCTGTATAACCAACAGTATGATATACATCCATGTATATTGGATCTTTAGGATTATTAGACAACAGCCTTGCCTCTATCTCTTTATTAAACATCTCATAAGGTTGTTTTACTTTAGCACCATACTCTCTATCGTACTCGTCTTGAGGTATTGTTTCTCCTGTTTCCTTAACAATAACACATGGAACGCCATCTACGTCTTTAAATTCCAACACACCTCTTCGTGTTAAATAAGATCTGTATTGGAAATATCTAGTAATGCTATTAATCATCCCATTGGTTGCAGTTGCAATAACTGCCGCATCTTGAGCATGATGTTTGTCTGTCTCTTGTCTATCTTTCTTTAGACCCCAAAGTTTTCTTAAATAGGATGTTATTGCACCGTTAACACATCTTACCGGTGATTTTCTAAACTTACTGTCAGCAAATAACAGATGTCCTTCAACAACTTGCTTGATTAATCTTACACTATATCTTGTATCATTTAGAGCTCTAGAATTAAGCTCTGTTATCTGCTCTTCACTAAGAGGCTTGTGCAATAAGTTGGCTTGCTTTTTAGTGTTATTAGGATATTGTGCAATAACAAAATTTTCAAATTCCTTAAATTGTTCCTCAGTCATATACTCCATAGGCACACGATTACCTTTCTTCTGGTTCTCTTGTGTCAATACAAGCACCTTGTTGTTATAACTATCGTCAAAACACTTACTATAAGGTATAATATGATCTATCTGAGTATTATTGTTATTAAATATTGCCTTTACAGAACCCAACTCTTTGTCAAAAGACTTACCAGAGTATGCACACTTTCCACCCTGCTCTTCGTATAATCTATACTTTACAATATCTAGTCCAGATGGCGTAATACCGAACTCGGAAACCAACTTTTCTTTAATTCTCTCATTGTCGGAGGCTCTCTCTTTTTGAGCATTTTCTATATCTCTACGATCTTTGAAATTCTTACCCAACTCTCTTGCAAACTCTATAAATATTGCTTCTGGAGAACCATATTTGTCTATTATTGCATTTATAACCTTAATAGTTTGGCTAATTGTTCGCTTAACAACTGGGCTAGTTATATCAGACAACTCATCTATCAACTCATTATATTTTAGTTTATATGATTTCTCGCACTTGCTTACTGCTTTGAAATCTAACCCTGCCAACTCACATGCCTTGTCATAAGTTACTCCATCTTCTAGGTATGGAATAATTAATCTCATTGCCTCAATGCTAAGGTTGCCAAACTTAGTAATATCTATTGATAGCAAATCTTCAATATTCTTATCCGTTAGGCTATTAAGACTATCTCTTTGTTCAATGCTTAAATTATTAATAATGTCATCATGTCCTGCCAATGCTTTGCGTCTTCTATCATCTGACTTGCGCATAGATAAGATATATGCAATAGCATCGTATAAATCTGCATCTTGCTTGTCAATTGAAGTTTTGCCAAGTGCATCGCAGATAAGTTTGACTTTGTCAAATTTAATAAAAACAGATTTCTCAGAGCCACTTATATCTAATTCTTTTGTTTTAACCTCTTTGCCATTTTTATCTTTTATAGTTTTGCCATTTTCATCTTTCGCTGTTTGATATTTATATGTAATATTTTTAAACCTATACTCTTCTGGTAGTCCAAGGATTTTTCTTACATTGGTGTATTTTAGTTCTTTGCCTTCAAATAGTTTGCCTATAAGATTGTCTCTAAATTCCTTGGCAATTTTAATCTCTTGTCTATTGTTATCCACAATAACCAAATTGTTAATCTTGTTAAGTGCATTGAAGTATTCAAATGTAAAACTTCCCTTTGGTGCACGATACTTATCTGGGATAAGCGTACATTTTCCTACTGCAAAATTGCTCTTGTAAGGACTAGGATCGTTGGGACCATCATCAAAACTACGTTGTTGGTTAAAAACCTGTACAATATAATCTATATTGTCAGTAGTAAGCACATCTTTGTAATACTGTGCTTGAGTGTCCAATATTAGCTGCAACTCTTTTTCAATTTCAACTCTTTCGAAGCAATTATCGTAATTGCCATGATTACGAACTTTGTATTCTCTATATTCTTTTCCGTCTTTTGTCTTGATGTCAAAAAATCTAGGATCGGAATAAATATATTCTCCAATAGTTCTATAACTACTAGCCCCCGTCTTATTTGCCTCTAGTGCTTTCTTTACCTTTCCGGCATCTTTATCTGAGCTGTCAGATTTTCTATTGCTTTTAAATCCACGATGTTTTACAAAGTAAGTTATAACCTTATATAATTCTTCTTTACTTATTTGAGTTGATATACCTCGATGTCTAATTTCAAACAAATCTAAGTTATTTGCTGGTTGATATCTTTCATCGTCAAACAACAACTTACCCAAGAATTTTTTGATTTTGGCTACACGATCAGCTCTTCTTCTTAATCTTCGTCTTAACCCTCTTGCTTCTCTTCTAGCCAATGACAGGGAGTCTCCATTTTTAGGATTTTCCGCCGCATCAAATGTCCTAACACCAAGATCAACAATTCGCATTGGATCATCATTGATGTCATGCTCTAGCACTGCCCAACCTACACTGGTTATACCTAGGTCCAAGCCTATTCTGTATTTCATAATTCCTCCTTCGGAAAAAAGATGACACTCCATCAAATTATGGAGTGTCAGTGCTTTACGGGTTGCCCCTTATTATAGCAACCTAATTCCCTTTTATATGATATAACATTATTACTATATCAAATTTTTAATTATATGTAAAGCCATATACACATGTTTTGGAAAATTTTACCAATTTATTAACCCACACCCTATCAATACTCCACCACGTTGATGTAGGAGTGAAGGAGTGGCTGGGTGGTTGGAGTGCTGTCCTTAAGGTGAGATGCTGCAACAATTGGGATCCACTGCTTAACATAGTGTCTACTAGTTCCAGATGTCTCTTCGTAGACTTCCAAGTATCTTTCGGCAAGTTCCTTCTTGCCATCAAGGATCATAAGCAGATATGACATCGCAACATCAGCCGAAGCATTGCCCTGAGTGGCATGCGACCAGTCTATAATATATACTTTGCCATCCTTGCCTAATATCACATTACTCAATTGATAATCCCCGTGCAAAACCTTGTCGTGTTGCTCAAAGCCTGCTAGTCTCGTATTCAACTCATATCTTTCGCTATCCGTTAAATCCGCTTGTCCCATCTTTCTTTTCATTTTGTCATTAAGGATAGTAAGCAGACTGGACTTCTTAGCATGAATGCTATTCTGAGTGTCCACAAATAACTTCAAGTACTCATCTGTCTTGCTTGGGTTCTCGGCTATCAATTGCTCCAAAGTCTTGCCCTCGATATAGTCCATAACAATCGTCCAATTGCCGTCTAACTTGGTTACTTCTTGCAAAATTGGAATGTCTAGTCCTGTTTCCTCCACTCTTGCTTGGTTCAAAGCCTCGTTAAGTATGTCTGCTTTCGAAAAATTCTTGTCAAAAACCTTAATCAATTTGTCGCCACTGCGATAAATTTTTTTGTTTTTTCTTTCCGCTACTATTTGTTTTAATTCCATTTTCTCACCTCTCAATATTTATTTAATATCTCTACTGTCCTTACCGTAATATGCCATCAAATACATTTCTTTAATCTCAGAAATTAGTGGGTATCTAGGGTTAGCTCCAGTACATTGGTCATCAAATGCCTGCTCACTCATTTCGTCCAAAGTTCTTAAAAACTCGCCCTCGTCTATGCCATAATCTTTGATTGATTTTTTGATACCGATCTTTTCCTTCAATTCGTCAATCTTGGCAATCAAGTTATCTACACTCTCTTGATCGTTTTTGCCACCAAACCCAAGTGATCTAGAGTACTCAGCATATCTAGCAAGAGTATGTGGATATTGATATTGTGGAAATGTTCCCATCTTAGTTGGAGCATTTGCAGAGTTGAATCTAATAACATAATCTATCATAAGAGCATTGGCAATTCCATGAGGCAAGTGGTGGAAAGCACCCAACTTGTGTGCCATAGAGTGGCATACGCCTAGGAATGCATTGGCAAAAGCCATACCAGCCATAGTTGCTGCATTAGCCATCTTCTCCCTTGCGATCATATCGTTAGCACCGTTGTCATAAGCACTAGGAAGATATGCAAATATCATCTTAGCACTCTCTATAGCTAGTCCATCAGTGTACTCGGTTGCCATCATAGAAGCATAAGCCTCTAGGCTATGAGTAAGAGCATCAATACCGGATGCAGAAGTAAGTCCCTTAGGTGCGTTCTTCATCATATCTGCATCAACAATCGCCATGTTAGGCAAAAGTTCGTAATCTGCTAGTGGATACTTTACTCCAGTACTCTCATCGGTTATTACTGCAAAAGGTGTAACTTCCGATCCAGTACCCGCACTGGTCGGAACAGCAATGAAGTACGCCTTATCACCCATCTTAGGGAAGGTGTATACCCTCTTTCGGATATCCATAAATCTCATTGCAAGGTCGGCAAAGTCCACCTCTGGATGCTCGTACATTACCCACATGATTTTGCCTGCATCCATTGCAGAACCACCACCAATTGCAATTATGCAATCTGGCTTAAATGACTCCATCTGCTTAGCACCAATCTTAGCACATGCTAGTGTTGGATCGGGAGCGACCTCGGAGAATACAGAGTATACAATACCCATCTCGTCTAGTTTGTCTGTTATAGGCTTGGTGTAGCCATTGTTAAATAGGAAAGAGTCTGTTACTACAAAAACTCTCTTCTTGCCTAGCACATTTTTTAACTCATCTAGAGCAACTGGCAAGCAACCTTTTTTGATATAAACCTTGCTAGGGGTACGGAACCACAACATATTTTCTCTCCTTTCTGCAACTGTTTTGATATTAAGCAGGTGCTTAACACCTACATTCTCGCTGACACTATTGCCACCCCAAGAACCACAACCAAGAGTAAGTGATGGAGTAAGCTTGAAGTTGTATAGATCACCTATTCCGCCCTGTGAGGATGGAGTGTTGATAAGTATACGACATGTTTTCATTCGGTTATAGAACTCATCGATCTTGTCATTGTGTGATGTGTTGATATATAGCGAAGATGTGTGACCAAATCCGCCATCTGCGATCAACCTTTCCGCCTTTGCCAATGCATCCTCGAAGTTATTTGCCTTGTAGAAAGCAAGCACTGGGCTCAACTTCTCGTGTGCAAATTCTTCCGACAACTCCACACTCTTAACCTCACCGATCAAAATCTTAGTGTCCTCTGGCACAACCACATCGGCTAGTTTTGCTATTGTGTACGCACTCTGACCTACTATCTTAGCATTAAGAGATCCATTGATAATGATTGTTTTTCTTACCTTGTCTTTCTCTTCTTCATTCAAGAAATAACAACCTCTTGCCTGAAATTCTTTCTTAACAGCATTGTATACACTTTTGTCCGCAATAACCGATTGCTCACTGGCACAGATCATTCCGTTATCAAAAGTCTTGCTGTGAATAATAGAATTAACCGCCAACTTAATGTCTGCCGATGCGTCAATTATTGCTGGAGTGTTACCCGCACCTACGCCCAATGCTGGGGTAGAACTGGAGTACGCAGCCTTCACCATTCCTGGGCCACCTGTTGCTAGAATAATATCCGCATCCCGCATTAGTTTGTTAGTCAACTCCAGACTAGGCTCATCTATCCAACCAAGAATATGCTTAGGTGCACCTGCTCTTACTGCTGCCCTTAATACGATCTTAACAGCCTCTACTGTGCTCTTCTTAGCCCTAGGGTGTGGGCTTATAATTATTGCATTACGTGTCTTAAGTGCAAGTAAGCACTTAAAGATTGCAGTAGATGTTGGGTTGGTTGTAGGGATAACACCACAGATTAGTCCTATTGGCTCTAGAACTTTTTTAATTCCATACGCCTCGTCCTCTTCTATCACACCCACTGTCTGTGTATTCTTGTATTTGTTGTAAATATACTCGCTGGCATAGTGGTTCTTGATAACCTTATCCTCTACCACTCCCATTCCAGTCTCTTCTACTGCCAATTTCGCCAAATATATCCTATTCATATTTGCTTCTTTGGCTGCTTCAAAAAATATCTTGTCCACCTTGTCTTGTGTAAATGTGGAGTACTCCTTCTGTGACGCCCTAACCTTGGCAATCAACTTGTCCAAATTCTCCACACCGTCTACTCTAATATCACTATCCATACTTGTTATGTCCTTGCTCCTTGTCAATATCTTGTCAGTTGATGTTGTATATACTTGTTCTGTCATCGTTATCCACTGCCTACCATATATCTAATGCGTACTTCAATACAACATTGCATTGGTCTAATATGTTTGTAGCCATACAACATCACTTTCAATCCCAAGTATAGCAAAATGTGATAAATATGTCATTAAATTTGCACCAAATAATCACCAATAACTGCAAAAAAAATGACAACCTAAAACTAGATTGCCATTAAAATAATTGCACTCAAATATTAACAAAACAACAACCTATGTTCTTGTTGCTACATTTCGGATTTCTCTTACTTCTTCCACCTCTTAAGAGTAGGAAATAGCTTAGTGCATAACGCACGCATTTCGTCATTGGTCATGCCTGCTTGAGATCCAAATTGCGAACACATGTCTATATACTCTTCCATGCTTACTTTGTCTATAAATTCACCCTTGTCATAACAATATTTGCAATAATCTTGATTGATACTGCCGTCACTGTTTGTTCCTAGTTGCAAATCATCCACAATCGGCATCCCACAACTCTGACATATCTTATCCATATTCATTCTCCTCTTATGCATTATCTTGAAACATTGTACACCAAAACACTCGCTTAAGTCAAAAAATATCAATTGCTGTGATATTGGCATTTATGATTTCTTACCCTTCTTCCTTTTTCTTATGTTGTTGCATTATATCATACATATTGGATGCGACAATAACAACATCTTTGATAGCGTCCACAATGTAAGTCGTACTAGTAGTATAGATATATAGTTTGCCAAAGGAGGATATGAACTTGTTAGTAACCCCCAACTTATATCTGCAGTCTGTTACATCATCCCAAGATATAGTGACAGGCTTTCGGTAGTTAATAATGATAACTGAATAATCATATTGAACAGCAACTTTCTTCTGTATTGCACTTCTTATAACCATCCATAATCCAATAATTATATATGCCACCGCCACAACTAGAAGCCATATAATAATAACAATATTATTCCTTTGCGGTTCACTACATACAATTATAGCTAACCATACAGTCATAGCAATCGCCGTTAACAAAATTATTAAATACATCCACAATTGAAACCTTGATCTATAAGCATATTTTGTTTCCATTGTTACTTCCTATTCCACACTCTTGCCCATCTCATAGGCTATATCTAAGAATTTGCCATCGATAGAGTTAGGATCATCGGTGCTTGTAGCAAGCAAAGTTCCTGCAAGTGATACGCCATCAAAACACTCTATCCAGCCCTCTAGCCCACTGATAGCACGATCCATCGATCTAGGGTCACTATCAGCACATGTGCCTAGCATATATACTTGGCTAAACTTATTATCCCTACCATATAGCGGATTAAGCCTATCTAGAAAAGTCTTCAATTGTCCACTCATCTCATAATAGTATACAGGGGTTGCAAATACTAGTACATCGCTGTCACTAATATCGTCCAGTATCCCCTCCATATCATCTTGCAACACACAACGACCAGTTGCCTGACATGCAAGACATCCTATACAAAACTTCAAATCAAAATCTTTTAGCGAAAGAAACTCAACCTGTCCGCCGTTATCTTTGACACCTCTTGCAAATTCGCTAGCAAGCACTTCGCTATTGCTTCCCCCTCGCAAAGATGATGATACTATGTATACTTTTTTCATATTTTTAACTCCCTGTTACACAAACTTTTATTTGTTATTTCTTTTTAATTTTCAAAATCAAATCACAATGTTTAACAATTTCTTATTAAGATTGATGTCCAAAAAACACCTAATTTTAAGTCTATACTACCCAATATGTTTTATCAACTTTTGTTAAGCAAACAATAAAAATTTATTCTGCATTGTCCGATTGCATATACTCCATAAATGGATTAAAACTATCCATAATTGTTGGACAAAACTTGCCTTGTGCTATCATGTCTTTGATCTCATCTATGCTAGACCACTTTGCTTCTGCCACCTCGCTCTCTTGCAATGTTAACTCGTCTATTTTGAAATCTTGTTTTATCAACCAAATATCCACAAAGTCCTTTGTTCTCTTGATTGTCGCAATGATTTTGGCATTTGCTACATCTGGGCTTATCCCCAATTCTTCCTCAAATTCTCTTATCATTGTGCTTTTGCTGTCTTGACCGCTCAACACACCGCCACCAGGGTTCTCCCATAGGTTGGGGAAAAGTCGCCTAACACCCGCACGCTTCTGGATGTACACTTGCCCTAGGCTATTGATAATCCACATGTGCACCGATAGCCTGTATCTGCCATCCGGCATAACATCCCCTCTGGCAATCTTCTCGCCCGTCAAATTTTTGCCGTCATCATATAGATCCACTAGTTCCATATCGCACCACCTTTGGTTAATATTAGTTTATTCTCTCGGCAATCTTGCTTGCTATAGCACAACTACTATTAGTATAACATTTTAGGATATATTATCCAAACTAATTGCGATATAAAAAATAAGCCATAGCTGTCGCTACGGCTCTACATATAATCCCCTTGGCCACACCCTCGTCAATACAAAATTGATATCTGGTTATACAAATAATTACAATAACATTACACATGTAAATATAAAGACTTAAAAAATTTTACAATGTGTTCTAGTCCATCGAACGAAACCCCATATTTCGCGTGTTTTATTTTGACCCAAAAACACTAAAGGGCTTGATATCCACCTTCTGATACTAACTACCTGCTAGATAAATGTCCTAACTACACTAACTCTGTAGTCCAGTTAAGACCTTGAATACTTGCATCTAATATACGCAATTCTTTACTTATCTTATCTATTTCTTTTTGCATATTTGCTACATTGAATGTAGTGATTGTTCTAATTTCTGAATGGCTTATTCTGTCAGTTAGGCAACTGCCATCTTGAACAAAATTTACTAATATTTTTAGTTTTTCATTCAAGACATCTCTTTTGGCAATAAGTTGCGATATCGTATTACCATCACTATCACAAGTCAACTCATTAGTTTTGTTAATATGAACTATCAAGTACTCGTATCTATTGATACAATTATCCAGTTCGTTTAACAAGTTCTTTGGATTTTCATTTGGTTCCAAGCCCTCTTGAACTTTCGCATTATTTTGCAATCTGTTTTGCAAAAGATACAAATTTTTCTTTAACTCTTTTCTTTCAAGCAATGCTTCTGCTAATTTCATACATTTCTCCTTATTATAGTTTAAAAATTTTTATTAATCTTTAGAAAAATCTTAATATATTTAGATCCTAAACTTTTTAAAATTTTACACTATTTATTTCTTTAGTTAACACACAACACCATAAAAGCAAATGTGATTTAGTCATCCAATCTTTGCTTGTCAATAATGGCACGCTCGCCATATACAAGGATAGGAATTAACTTTTTGCCATTTAATCTGTTAAACGCTCTTTGGCTTATTTGCTCTTTGCTTTCACACAGGCTACCACTATCGTCAGTGTACTCGTACTTCACATTGTATACAATGTAGTGTGATACGCAACCATTGTTTCTTTCGGTTACTTCAGTTTCTGAAAGATCGATTATCTTTCCAGTTTCCGGATGCCCCTTGCTTGCAACTTCTAGAGATTTCTTGCCATCTGCAATCATCTTAGCACCATTGACTACAAAATATATCCCAGCAATTGTCATAATAGTTGCAATTGCACATAGGAATATCCCACCGCCGACATTGTCTGCATCCCAAGATCCGATAGTTGTTGATAATACAACAATTGCAATAAATATTGCCACCACCGCAATAGCTATTCTTACTATTCCGCCAGTTATTGAGCCACGATTAAACTTTTTTCTTTCCATAATTTCTCCTTTATTCCTTTTTTGCTTTCAACCTTGACATGATTATAACAAAATATTAGTCTTATCACAAAGCATTTCAAATAGAAATAAAATAGTAACTATTTCCCACAAATTACTCTAAGCACATGCACGACAAGTGCAAGTTCTAGTGCAATATACTCTTTTCATATGACAATTTTATTTTTAATGATATTGTACGCTAATACTCACAATGATATTGGCTTAACGCCAATGATATTACTCACTAAAGTTCGTAATGATAATTACAAACGAGCCGAAACAATTGTGCTTGCACAATATTGCTTATGGCGAGAGCAGTAATTATATTATATATATGATATTGAACCGACACTTTTGCGTCAGCAATATAATCTATGTGTTGTTGGGCTTGTCACCCAACGCACACTTGCGTGTGCCACAGCCTGTCTGACATATAGATTGTTTGCTTGTAACATTTCTTCAAGGTGTCTTACGCCAACTTTGAACAATGTTACTGCGTGCACCATTCGTGCAACGAATATCATTTCCGTTTACGGAAATATCATTGCAATAAAAAAAGTACCCAATGGTACTTTTTTATTGCTGGTGCAGATGACAAGATTTGTCTATACGAGCAAATGCGAGTATACCTCGGGTGGCAACTACTGTTGACGGGGACCCGAGTACATGCACGACTAGTGCAAGTTCTAGTGCAATGCTATTGCACTGCGAGTTGAATAACTCGCTTTTTAATGATATTGTTCGCTAACACTCACAATGATATTGGCTTAACGCCAATGATATTACTCACTAAAGCTCGTAATGATATGATATTTCCTTCATTTGCACGATAGTGCAAATATCATTGCGTTAGCAATATAATCTATGTGTAGTTTGGCTGACACCCAACGCACACTTGCGTGTGCCGCAGCCACATATCGTGTCTGACACATAGATTGTTTACTTGTAACATTTTTTCAAGGTGTCTAACGACAACTTTGAACAATGTTACTGCGTGCACCATTCGTGCAACGAATATCATTTCCGTTTACGGAAATATCATTGCAATAAAAAAGTACCCAACGGTACTTTTTTATTGCTGGTGCAGATGACAAGATTTGAACTTGCACAAGGTCTCCCTCACTAGAACCTGAATCTAGCGCGTCTGCCGTTTCGCCACATCTGCATGGATAATTACAGATACATATTAGCACTACCACTTATCCATTGTCAACCAAATATGCCTTATTTGAGATTACTCAAGCAATTATTTATATCAATGATTAATTGTCCATTTTACACATTTTGCTATATGAATAGCTACAACACAGCAAGCCTTCTCTTCTGCTATAGGGTAAATCTCACGATACAACTTAACTACATCTTCGCTACTCTTATCTCTAAAACCAAGTGCAGTCAAATCTTCATTAAAAACCATATCATCAAACGACTTGTATATATTCTTATGTAGCACAACTGTATCAATAGTGTGGCTTCTGTCTGCACACCCAAAAGTTATTATATCACCGACTTCAATCGCCTTTCTCTTGTCGTCATTTAGTCTACCTTCTATCGTTTTAACACCCAAATCTATTAGGTCAAAATACTCAGACCGCAAGTTCATTAAAATATTTTTGTTTTTGCAATGCAACACATAATACTTCCACTTATTGTCAAAATATATATACTTATTGTTAATACTATTAGTTACATTGTCCCAAAATCTGATTGCGGTTGTATTATCCAGATAAGCAGACAATTCTATTTCATCATCAAACATCTCCATAACCGCTTCCAGCATTTGCCGTCCGTAGCCATCTCTTCTATAACCTTGCAATATACAAAACTCTGCAATCTCTATCCGTTTATCACTCAGTCTTCTAACTAGGACAAAGCCAGCAATTTTGCCATCAACAAGTAGATAGTATGGGCATCTATCTTGATCAGTCCAGTATCTATCCAACCAAGGATATATAGGGATGCCATGCTCATCCATTTTGATTGTTGGAATATACTTAGACAATTTTATAAGATAATCATTTACATATTGTCTAAGTGTTTCCTTTTCTTGCTCTTGCACTTTACGCAAAAATTTATTTTCCATTATTCTTTCCCTTATGTTATTTACTTCTCCATATCGTCATACATAGACAACACTTCACCGACATCATCTACATGTTGTTCGGTTATTGTTGCTGGCTTATCTAGGATCTTTCGCAATTCACCAAACAACTCATCTCCTGTAGGGTTGGGAACAAAGTCACCGCTATACTCATTGTTGATTGCGTTGCCTGCAGATCTAGCCAAAATATATCCCATACATTGCGACACCTTATCCACTCTTGGATCATAATTGGGATCATTTACACCATCTTGTATTACTTTGTTCTTAAGCATCCAACTCTCATCTCTGCATATCATAGAGATCCTATGGTGATCGTATTGGCTATTGATAAAACTATTAGCATACAAATTCTCACAATTATCTAGTGGGATCTCGTTAAACTTCTGCTTAACTATATCATAATCGTCTATTGATATCTCTTTGCCAGTATCTTGCATATACTCTCGCATATAACTAAGCCCAAAAGACTGGTCGGAATATGGCTTAATACATAGTGCTGTATTAGGGTGATAGTCGTAGTATTTTCCGCCATATCTTATAGGCGAATACGACACACTATATATCTGCTGTATGGATCTATCAGCCACATCACTATCATAACCTAACACATACATCCTGCGATTGATTGCCTGTGTTATGTTTCTAACAGCCTCGTCACCATAGCAATGAGCAAAGAAACTTATTTTGCCTAAATTTTTTTCTAGGGTTTTTTCCTCCAGTTTTTCGCCATCTAGATATATCAGATCCATAACAAAATTGTCCACAAACTCGTTCACATCTTCCTTGTTAAAGCAATTGGACAATTCATTTCTGGCATATCTAATGCCAACTATCTGTACAGGGTCATCTTCTGGGTGGTTACTTTCTTTAACTCCCACTAGCCCCTGAACTATCTTAATCATTCCGGATGTCTGATGTGGAAGGGATGTTAGGTTTCCACCAAAGCAAAATATTGTTGGCTTGGTTATTGTGTACTCTTTAGGGTCAATCCATTTTGCCTCATCCGTCATACTAGTATCACGCAAAGCATACATTTTGTCTTTGGTCAAATATTTTCTTCCCTTGGTTGATTCTTCTATTTCCATATCTGTGCCATCCTCCTTTTTTAGTTATTTCATACACATTTTAGCTTTTGCTAGCAAATCCAACTACTCTTAGTCACCAGCTTCCATTTCACCAAAATTGATATTTCCAATTTGATCTGCTTGGAAGTGATCAATACTACTTTTGCCGTCTTTCTTATAATCAATAATTTTGCTAACAAATTCCTTAGCATTGTCTATTTCACAATCCTCCAGCAAATGTGCCAAAGGCTTGAACCTATTATCCCCTATAGATCTATGGCCATAAGTCTTAAGCATATCTCCATACACCTCAGCGTACTCATCACTCTCAGCAATAAATGCCTCGTTAGACTTAGCATTGGCATAGTTAAGACATACATCGTACTCACACCTCTTCTCGCTAGGGATATTGATCATAGGCTGATCATTAACCAGCATGATATAGTTAGTAAGCAATCTTAGTGTTCTGCCATTGCCGTCACCAAATGGGTGAATTTGCACAAAACGTGCTGTGAACTTTGCCATATCGTCTATCATGGTCTCGGGTGACTGAAAAGCCTCAGTGTTAGCCCAGTTAATTAGCTTGTCCATTTGCTTCTCAATATTTCCGTCCAAACTACGCTCTAGATCTACACACTGCAGACGCTCCTTTTTGCCTGTCTCTGAGTTGTACTTGCCAATAACTACCATATGTTCTCTGCCAAGGAAGTCCACACTACGATAATCTCCTATGCCAACCTCGCCTTGTCTAACATATAGCAACTTCTCATTAACCGACTTGATAAGGTCATGTGACAAAAGAGGCTCGTTGTCTATCCCTTCCGCTCGCTTAGCTTTCTTCTCAGTAGCCAACTCCACTAGGTCCACAAGGGTAGCAAAGTGATCACCTATTCCACTAATCTTAACAGTCTCGTTAGCAATAGAGTTGTTAGCAAATAGTTCGTAACTACCAGTAGACTTGTTCTTAACCGCAACGATATTAGTGTCTGGACATTTCAAAAATTCCGATATAGTCTTGCGGTCTATATCTTTCATGAAGTTGCTAGTGACGTTATTCTCGTCATATTCTAACCCCTCTATGCCCTCACTTTCTTCTACTATTGCAAATGCTTCGTGTGATACTGGGATACTATTTTTGTTTTCCATTCTCTACCTTCCTCTTACATTTGGATTTTTCACATATTTGTCATTGTAATTCTACCACAAAAACATATATTTTGTCAATATTGGCATACTATTAGCAAACATACATATCAACATGCTGTGTATAACATCATAGATTGCTACAATCATTTATACTTTCTTGCTAAAGCAAGAAGGTGGACAAAAAAAGTAAAATGTACTATCAAATAATTTGACAAAAATAGACAAAATGTTTTAAATTAAAAGTAACATTAATATTAGGAGAGAATATGGAAAAGAAGTATGAGCCTTTATTTACCCCATGGAAAATAGGCAATGTAGAAATCAAAAACAGAATAGTAATGTGTCCGATGGGAGGCACATCGCTATTTGGCTGGATGAAGAAGAGTGCATTCAACCCAGAGAGTGCTAACTTGTTTCTAGACATAGCCAAGAACAATGTTGGACTTATCATCCCAGGTATTGCACCAATAAGAGATATTATGGGTGGCAGATGGATGTATCAGAACAAAAAGATGTTCAAACAACTAAAAGAATACATGAACGAGTTCCACAAGACTGGAGCAAAGTTGTTCGTTCAGCTTACAGCTGGCTTTGGTCGATCATTTGCAATCACCAACCCACTAGTTCCTTTCTTGAGAAACAAATTTTTGGGCGGACTGATTAAACCATTTATAGATGTGTCATATATATGTGCATCACCTAGCGAGCTTCCTTCTCGTTGGGCAGAAGACACACTATGCCGTGAATTGACAGTAGGCGAGATTGAGAAGATGATTGAAGCATTTGCTGAGATATCTAAGCTTCTTAAAGAAGCTGGCGTAGATGGTGTCGAAGTTCACGCAGTGCATGAGGGATACTTGCTAGATCAATTTACCCTACCATACACCAACTTCCGTACCGACCAGTATGGTGGCAACTTTACCAACAGATATCGTTTCCCAGTAGCGATTGTTCAGGCTATCAAAGAAGCGTGTGGCAAAGACTTCCCAGTATCACTAAGGTACTCTGTAACCAGCAAAACCAAAGCGTTTGGCTACGGTGCAATGCCGGGTGAAAAATACAAAGAGATCGGCAGAGATATGAAAGAGAGTGAGAAAGCCGCTAAGTACTTGCAAAAAGCAGGTTACGACATGCTTAATGCCGACAACGGAACCTATGATGCATGGTATTGGGCACATCCACCAGTATATATGCCAACCAACTGCAACCTAGAAGATGTAGAGCATATTAGACAATTTGTAGACATCCCAGTTGTGTGTGCAGGCAGAATGGAACCTAATGTAGCAGCCAAAGCAATCAAAGAAGGCAAGATCGATGCAATGGGCGTTGCAAGACAATTCCTAGTAGATCAACATTGGGTAACAAAACTAATTAACGAAGAAGAAGCAGATATCCAACCATGTATCTGCTGTCACAATGGATGCTTTGCAATGGCTCACTACAAGGGTGTTGCTAATGACGAAAGCCTAAAAGAAGCCAAAATGATGGCACGTTGTGCATTGAACCCAGTTACTATGAACTACGGCAGATACATCATCAAACCAGCCAAAAAGCCTAAGACCGTTGCTGTTATCGGTGGTGGTGTAGGCGGTATGGAAGCAGCAAGAATTGCAACACTACGTGGTCACAAAGTAACTATATACGAGAAGACTGACAGACTGGGCGGTGTATACATCGCTGCAGGCAACTTTGACTTCAAAGAAAGAGACAAAGCCCTACTAAAGTGGTACATTAGACAAATTGAAAAATTAAATATAGATGTAAAATTTGAAACCGAAATCAAAGATATCACAACTCTAACCGAAGACGAGATAATTATTGCAACTGGTGCAACTGCTAGAAACTTGCGTATAGAGGGTGGCGAGAGATGTGTCAATGCTCTATCCTATCTACAAGGTGGCAAAAAGTCTGGCGAAAATGTTGTAATTATTGGTGGCGGACTAACCGGTTGCGAAATTGCTTATGATCTATACAGACGTGGCAAAAAGCCAGTTATTGTAGAGGCAAAAAATGATCTAATGGCAGTAAGAGGCTTGTGCTTAGCCAACTCTTCATATTTAAGAGACTTCTTCAGAACCAACAATGTTCCGGTTCACCTAGAGTCAACAGTTGTCAGAATGGACAAGACTAGCGTAACTATCAAGGCTAAAGATGGCAAAGAAACTATTATCCCAGCAGATACCGTTATTGTATCGGTAGGATACACCCCTAACCCACTAGCAGAAGCTGGAAAGCGTGTACACCTAGTAGGTGACTGCAATGGTGTTGGAAACTTGCGTACAGTTGTATGGCGTGCTTGGGAAGTTGCTGAAGAGATATAGTAGCAAGCAGATTATACTGACTTATCCACTATTTGACCCTAAATGTGGAAAAATATAAGCATATCAATTTATTTTGATATGCTTTTTTTGTAATGTTATGCCTTATTAGAACAGAATTAAATTCTGTCGTTAAAACAATTGTATTATACTTTAAAAAGGACATTTGGTCATGCCGATATGTTAAATACTACTTTTAATATAAAGATTTTTTTATTTTTAACAAGTATAACAATTAATTCTTAATAATAACAACCTTGAGTTGTGCCATGCAATTTCATATTACGCTCTATTCCATTTAACACCAATTTCTTATGGCTATCCCAGTCGGGTGCAATCAGAAGATCCCTTGGACTATCACCAGAGATTCGATGTATAACTATTTCGGGTTTTAGTCTAGTGATAATATACTCTAATCTATCTAGATACTCGTCTAGCGTCAGTGGCTTATATGTTCCCGCACTATACATCTTCTCTATAACAGTCCCCTTTGCGACATACAGGTTGTGTATCTTTACACCAGCAATGTTATATTGGTTAACAAGTGCGATAGTTCTATCTATACTCTCCTTGTTTTCACCCGGCAAGCCCACTATAATGTGTGCAACCACATCAATATCAGCCTCGTTTAGCATAGTCACCGCTTTTTTGAAATCAGCCACATGATATTGCACATTCATGCTATTAAGTATGTTGTCATCAGCGACCTGCAGTCCTAGTTCCACCATAACATAATGCTTAGTTGAAATCTCCTGCAATAGTCTAACAACCTCAATATTGATACAATCGGGTCTAGTTGCAATCGATATGCCAATAATGCGATCATCTACAAATATATTATTATATTTCTGCCTCAAAGTGTCAATATCGGAATATGTATTGGAATATGACTGAAAAAACACTATGAACTTATCCTCCCTCTGACCTCGATAGCCACCTAAATGTCCAACAATCTGCTCTCTTATATCACGAAACTTGATAAGATCGCCACTGCCCATTGCACTGCAAAATGCACAACCACCTTTGCCCTTAGATCCATCCCGATTGGGACATGTAAAACCACCATCAACACAAATTTTTAGCACCCGCTCACCAAATTTGTTTCTGTAATACTCATTTAATTTGTTATATCTACTCACTTATTTTGTTGATCCCTTTCTGCTATAATTTGCTAAGCAACAGCACTACATATCGTGATCTTGGTCTTGGTCGATGTCTTTCTCGGCATCCTCTTTCTCTTCCTTAACTGTATTGTATATTGACAAGCCAGTTGCTAAAGCAAATAATCCTGTAATACCTGCACTCAAGCCAATGCCTGTTTTGTAATACCCCTTGTACCATTCTTTGTTGGATATTTCTTTATCAATCTTCTTGTTAGATTCCTCGACCTTAGCATCACTTATGATAGAATAATCTGCCTCGACATTGTCTATGTCAAATTCTGGCAACTTCTCCGTTACATCCTTATATACATCCGACTGTTTAATCACCTCGATCTGTGCAGTCTTCTCTTCGGTTAATCTTGCTATATCATTATTAGATTGATTATATCCTACAATGGACTGAGCAAGCACCGAACCAGCAAATGTTGTTAGACCTAGCAGAATCACCACTCCTCTATCTATTTCCCTCAATTTTTTCATTTTTATTATCCTTTATATCTTGTATAGTATTTGACAAAAACTTAATAATTATTGTCAATAAATAATGTCTTATTATCAACAAACCAATTAATTGTATCGTTGAATGTGTCTTCAATTGCTCTAGGCTTAACACCTAGATCAATCATTTTAGCATTGCTATAATTATGTGTTTCACGCAAAGATTTGACAGTAACTGGACTTAAAACAGGTACAAATGGCATGCATAGCCACACAATTGGCAATGGGATAATTATTGGTTTCTTCTTAACTCCCAAGCAATTATTGATCATGCTGTAGAGTTCAGAAACACTGACATCGTGGCCAGACACTATATACTGTCCGCGATCGGCAGAGTTGCATAATGTATATATAACCTGACATACATCTCTTACATCCACAAAGTTATATCCGCCCTTGATCCCAAATTCTGCCTTGTTATTAATAACATTTAGTATAACTTTGCCAATAGCAGACGGCTTGTAATCATTGACCCCCACAACCGCGCTGGGTAGCACAATTGCACAATTGAAGTTGGGGTCTTCATTAATCGCATTTAATACATATTGGGTGGCTACGGCTTTAGTCTTGCCATAATAACTCTTTATACACTCCGGCTGATAATGATTAGGCTCAGTTATCACGTCTTCCTTTCCAGTCCTAGCTATTGCATCAACACTGCCTATGTATACAAATTTTTTAACCCCAACACTATTACAAGTATCACATATATTTTTAGTCATAAGATAGTTGGTGCTATACATAAGATCTCGTTTGCGATTGGTAAGATCTATAACACATGCTAGGTGTATAACAATATCGCCTTTAGTTATGTTTTGACGCAAAAAATCAATGTTATTAAGATCGCCAATAATTTGTGTAACTTTAGTACCAATTAACTCGGTTGTAACTTTTCGTCTATTAAGTGTAACCACTTCTGCCAATGGCTCTAGTCTGTTAATCAATCTAACCAAATTATTGCCAATGTGCCCTGACGCACCTGTAAGCACATATCTAGACATACTATCCTCCGCCTTGCATCCATCATATAGTTAGTATATACTTATGCCGTGCTTTGTGTCAAATCAATTAGCAATATCCATATGCAATTTATAATCAAACAAGCCCCTCTTGACAAGTGAATAATATGTGATAAAATATATCTACAATATAGATATTGAATATCTGAATATGACATATATATTTGATCACAAAGGACTACATAATGTAGTTATGTATCCAAAAATAAAACAATAACATAAAACAATGCTAAACAAAATGGAGATATTTATGAAATCAATCAACTATCTATTGCTACGCAATGAGTTGAAAAAGCACAAGTGTTCAATAAAGGGCGAATATAATCTCGAGAACCTATTTGAAGCTTATGCAGAACTGGAAATCAACAGCATCAATGATTTGCTTTACAAAGATATTAATAGTGAGTTTTATAACTTTGTTAGAGGCAATGAAAGTCTAATAGAGGTTAATACAGACACCCCTAGCCGTAGCTTACACACTGCATGCCTAGAGATAACGTATTATTGTCTAAGACCAACACATATATCATACGAGAAATCACTAAAACACTTGCAAAATTTCTCTAAACTAATAACCGCACTAACTAGCGAGGATCAAAACATCCTTGATGTTGGATCGGGCAGAGTGCCATATTCTGCAATCTTTACTGCCAACAACAATAGACAAGTAGACGCTATGGATAGGATTGTGTTGCCAGACAGCCTAATGGAGCAATTTAACGTAGGCAAAATCAATCAATATTTTGACGAAAGCACAGATATATCTAATTATGATCTAGTTGCAGGCAGTATGCCATGTTCTGCAATAGAGCCTATCGTTAAGAAATGCACCAATGAGGGCAAGTCTTACATAATAGAATTATGCAATTGTGAACTACCAGACAGACCAAAAGACATACCCGAAGATACACCATATAGTTGGGTAACAGTACTACAAGATTATGACGCAAACATACATAGCACAGGTAACTTCGTATACAACATCGTGGACAAAAGTCCAAAAGAAGTGGATAGCATAATAGATAGTATATATCCTAGCGAAGTATCCTTTGATTGTTCAGATACCATGATTAGATTTAAGCCAGACATTGACACTAGCAATACATGCAAGGAAATGGAAAAATAAAAAACTAAATTTTTGACATGTTCTAACCAAAAATTTTTAAAAAAATTTACATAAATATCATTGACTTATGGGCAAATATATAGTAAACTACTATCGTCTAAAAAGATGTGGCGGCGTAGCTTAGTTGGTTATAGCGTTCGGTTCATACCCGAAAGGTCGTAGGTTCGAATCCCACCGCCGCTACCAACTTACAATCTTAATATGGTCCCATGGTCAAGTGGTTAAGACACTACCCTTTCACGGTGGCGACAGGGGTTCGAATCCCCTTGGGACTACCAAGTAAATATTAACAACCCATGCTAAATAGCACGGGTTGTTTTTCTTCTTCACCATTTCCCAAGGGGATTGATGTTGCAAAACCGCAACATCGTGTGCAGTCGCACACTTCGAACCCCCCACGGGGTTGCGAGTTCCGTCGCATCCGCTCCCACTTTGGCTATAAACATGCGAAACCGACGCATGTTTATTTTACGCGTCGTGCCCCTTGGGACTACCAAGCAACAAAAAACGCTTAGTATAAGCGTTTTTTTGTTGCAATGGTGCACGCAGTAACATTGTTCAAAGTTATGGCAATGTTTTGATTATTTCAATCTCAATGTCTTTGGGCGAGGGGTGAATGTGTCTGCAATCTCACTAACACGTGACAGCAAAATGTCTGTACATTTGTCCCATGTTATATATAGGTCGGTGTAAGCACCACTGGACACTGTCTTCAAGCCCTCTCGATCTTGCAATGCACTAACGATCGCATTGGCATAATCTTCCACTCTATTAAGTGATGTATAGCCATCTATGTGGTCAAAAACCTCATTGGATACAAACGAGTCTCTTATATACACTCCCGGAGTTCCAAAGCCAGCACACTCCACCTTGCTAAGTCCAAAGAAGTCGTAAGTGGTCGGAAGCAAAAGCAACTGTGCTCTTGCAAGCAGTGGGCATAGGTTGTCATCCGGCACATAACCCAAAAATGTTACTTGTTTAGTCAAGTGATACTTCTTAACCAACTCTTGCAAGTGAGACAATTCCTCACCCTTGCCTACTACAAAGTATCTAAAGTCAACGCCTGCCTTCTTGACTGCATTCAATGCTTCAATTGCAAAGTCTAGTCTCTTAGTTGCACGCAGGTTGCCTATTGACACTAGCACATTATCCCTAGCGGACAAGTCGTACAATTTGTTAGCAACTTTGATAAGATCCTCTTTGCGGTCATCACATGTCAGATCGGATGCCAGTGGCATGTACGATGCTTTGCCAATGTATCCATACTTCCTAAGATACTGCAACACATAAGGCGAAGTCACAAAGACTTCATCGCATTTGTTATACTTTGCAATAATCCTGCCTATCTTTGCTTTTGATCGCAAGCCGTCACCATATTTCATTTGTAGTTTTGCTATAAAATTGCTATGGACGGTTGCAACAATTGGGATATTCTTTGCCTTGGCTAGTTTAAGTGCCATATCTAGTATTTTGCCAAAAGAATGAACATGTATAACATCCCAGTCTCCACCAGACAACTGCTTGTATAGATTACCGCAAGAATTGGCTGTGCCACTATACACAACTGAATATGGAAGATAGTCAAAGACATCTTCTTTTGTCCCCAAAGTTGCAACAGTAACTGCATTGCCGTCTTCGGTCAAAATCTTAGCATAATTATTGACCGCACGGATTGCACTGCTTATATCCGGCATAAAGTTGTCTATACATTCGATGATTTTGTACTTTTTGTCCATATACATCCTTTTTTCCACAAACTTGGCAATAATACATTTATATTTTTCTTAAAGTATATTTAACCGCAATATCACAAATTGACATTTTTCGATTATTGCGACATATTAAGATAAATTTGTTTGATTGTTTTACAATTAAAATTGTAACACAGATTGCTACTTAATAAAAAACAATTTACACCTCTAGTATACAAAAAAACAATCAAATATCAAAAATTTAGTACAAAAACATTGAAATAAATGTGCAAATACTATAAAATATTTGTGAAAAAAAACAAAATTATGATAATATATAAGCAATATTTGGAGGAAGACTTATGTTAGACATTAATTTAATAAGACAAAATCCCGACTATATCAAAGCAGGATTGAAGAAAAAAGGTGTAGATGTTGATTTTACTGATTTCTTAGCCAAAGACGCTAAGAAAAAAGAATTGACTGGTGAAGTAGAGAAATTGAAGGCTCAGAGAAACACCAACAGTGCATTAGTACCTACTTACAAGAAAGAGGGCAAAGATGTAAGCGAATTGATCGCTACAACTAAGAAGATTGGTGAAGAGATTGCAGAACTAGATAACAAGATCGCTGAGATCGACAGTGAGATGACTAAGTTCATGCTATCACTACCTAACATGCCAGATGACGATCTACTACCTGGTGAGAAGGAAAACAACAAGGTTATCCGTACTTTTGGTGAAAAGCCAAAGTTTGACTTCAAGCCACTATCACATATCGAGATATGTGAGAAACTAGGCTTGATCGACTATGAGCGTGGTGCAAAACTAGCTGGCAACGGAAGTTGGATATATCGTGGATTGGGTGCAAGACTGGAATGGGCACTACTTAACTTCTTCATTGACGAGCATATCGCTGATGGATACGAGTTCGTTCTTCTTCCTCACATGCTTAACTACGAGTGCGGTCTAGGTGCTGGACAGTTCCCTAAGTTCGAGGATGATGTGTACTGGATCGACAACAAGAGTGAGACTAGTAAGTTCTTGCTACCTACTGCCGAGACAGCACTAGTTAACATCTATCGTGGCGAAGTATTGAAGGAAAGTGATCTACCTAAGAAGTTTGCTGGTTTTACTCCTTGCTATCGTAGAGAGGCAGGAAGTTATCGTTCGGAAGAACGTGGCATGATTAGAGGACATCAATTTAACAAAGTAGAGATGGTTCAATACACCACCCCTAAGGATAGCGACAAAGCTTTCGAAGAACTAGTAGGCAAAGCAGAAAAGATATGCCAAAAGTTAGGACTACACTACCAAGTAAGCAAACTTGCTGCTGGTGACTGCAGTGCTAGTATGTGCCGAACATATGATATCGAGATATGGATCCCAAGCATGAACATCTACAAAGAAGTAAGTAGTGCAAGTAATGCTAGAGATTATCAAGCAAGACGTAACAACACTAGATACCGTAACGAGGAGACTAAGAAGCTAGAGTATGTACACACTCTTAATGCAAGTGGTCTAGCTACATCTAGATTGTTCCCAGCAATATTGGAACAATATCAGAATGCTGACGGCTCTGTTACTGTACCAGAAGTACTACGCAAATATATGGGCGGAATTGAAGTATTGAAATAATACAAATATTGATCTTGACAAAACACTCAACATTGGAATATAATCCTTGTTGAGTTTTTTGGTTAAATGATATATAGACTAAGAAAATATATGATTTTTAGCCAAATATAAAGTTTTTTGCGTATTGAAATAGTAGACAAAAAAACAAATACATAAAAAGAATAATAAGAGGAGCAAATACATGAACATCTGGAAAGATATATCAAAAGAAAGAATTAACCCAACCGACTTCGTTGCCTGCATCGAGATTGAGCAAGGTTGCAAAAATAAATATGAACTAGACAAAGAGACAGGTCTAATCATACTAGACCGTGTACTATACACATCTACACACTACCCTATGAACTACGGCTTCATACCTCGTACATATTCCGAAGATCACGACCCGCTAGATGTCTTTGTGCTATGCAGTCAACCTATTGCACAGAATTGTTTGGTTCGTTGTTACCCTATAGGTGCTGTTAAGATGATAGATAGAGAGGAAAATGATGAGAAGATAATTGCCATCCCATTTGGTGATCCACAATGGCATGATATCAAGGATATCGCAGAACTTCCGACACATATCATGAACGAGTTACGACACTTCCTAGAAGTATACAAGGCACTAGAGAATAAAAAGGTTGTTGTACAAGAGATGGGTGGCAAAGATTTTGCTATCAAGATCATCACCGATGCAATGGCTAGATATGTAGATACTTTTGAGCAACAATAAGTAAACAGGCAAAAAAGCATAGAGCTTTGCTTGCAACAAATAGTCAATAGACAAATGTGTTAAAAGAATTGTTTGAAGATAATTGCATATAAAATATAGTAGTAAAAAAAATAATTGGGGGTAGCCTCAATTATTTTTTTGTGTTTTTGGGGGAAGTATGTTACAATATACTATCGGTCGCCACCTTGCAAGCCCGAAAAAATTTTTTTCGGGGCTTAAGGTTGCGGGCAGTCATGTCCAAAAACAGTGGACATCACTGCCCCACCCCCATGTCCGACTGATCGGACATGGGACAAGGTGGCACACCCATCAAATAAACAAAAAGGTGAAAAAGCCAATGGATAGAATAGTAGTAATAACAGGCGGAACTAGCGGAATAGGCAAGGAGTTGGCGGACAAATTTAGAAAAGACAACGATACAGTAATTGTGCTAGCCAATGCCAATATAACCGATCCAGATCACGAATACTTGTGCGATGTATCGGATGAAGAAAGTGTAAAAAAGATATTTGACGATATCAAAAACCGATTTGGTCGAATAGATATACTTCTTAACAATGCGGGCTATGGAATGAGCGGGATAACTGAGTTGATCCCACTGGAGAAGTCTAGAAAGATATTTGATGTAGATTTTTTTGGGGTAGTCAATTGCACCAAGTATGCCCTACCTATGATGCAGAAAGGTGGAAAGATTGTTAATACCGGCAGTGCTATGGCATTCTTCCCAGTGCCATATCGTGCATACTATGCTGCTGTTAAGTCTGCAGTTGTAACAATGACCTATGCTCAGCGTATGGAACTAAAAAATCTTGGGATCGACATGTGCACTATCTGTCCCGGAGATATCAAAACTAATTTCACCGCCAACCGTGTTAAAGAGTATGAAACCAACGATAGATATGGTGACTGCATAGCCAATGCCACCAAAAAAGTGGATGCAAGAGAAGACAAGCGTATGCCAGTAGCGGTGTGTGCTAAGAGGATGTACAAGATCATCAACAAGAAGCATTACAAGCCTATGTATATCATCGGCAATGCACACAAGTTTCTATATTTCATCGCAAGATTTTTACCAAAAAAGACACTTTTGTGGGGCATAAATAAGTTTTGTGGATGATAGACTTGACAAAACAAATATTTTGTACAATACTATAACAAAAATAAAATAAAAAAGGTACTTAAGCATATATGAAGAGAACTTATATAAGAGATATCGAACCAGAAAAAGAAGTAAAAATTGCTGGTTGGGTGGAAAGATACAGAGACAGCAAAAATATGATTTTTATCGTTATGAAAGATATCACAGGACATATCCAAGTAACTATAGAGAAAGCAACTAACGAAGAGTTGGTTAAGAAACTAAACGGAGTGATCGCTAACTCAGTACTAACAATCACTGGTATTGCACACCTATCCGAATATGTTAAGATGGGTGGCATAGAGATGATCCCTACAGATATCAAGGTAGAGAGCATTGCAGACGCACTACCTATCACTGACGAGGCAAATATTGACCAAAAACTAGACCACAGATGGATTGATCTTAGAAGTGACAAAAACATCCTTCTATTCAAGGCACAGAGTGCTTTCGCAGAAGGTTTTAGAGAATATTTAATCAAGAACAACTTCACCGAAATACACACCCCTAAGATCATTGGCACTGCTAGTGAAAGCGGATCGGATGTATTCGAGTTAACATATTTTGACACCAAAGCATATCTTGCCCAAAGCCCACAATTCTACAAGCAGATGGCTATGGCAAGCGGATTTGAAAGAATATTTGAGACAGGCCCAGTATTTAGAGCAGAGAAGTCTTACACCAATAGACATGCGACCGAATTTACCGGTTTTGACCTAGAATTTAGTTACATCGACTCTTACGAAGATGTTATGGATCTGGAAGAAGATGTACTTATCCATGCACTAACTAGAGTTAAAGAGAAATATGGCGATGCTATCAAAGAGACCTTTGGGGTAGATGTAGTTATCCCAACCAAGCCTTTCCCTCGTATGAAACTGGCTGACCTATATCAGATCTTCGAGAAAGAATATGGCTATACAATCCCAGATAGCGAAAAGAACGACCTAACAACCGATGCAGAAAGACTATGCTACAGATACTCTATGGAGAAGTTTGGACACGAGTTCATGTTTGTAACCGACTACCCTACTGAGAAGCGTGCATTCTATCATATGCGAAAAGACGGCATTGCTCAAGGCTATGACCTAATCTGGAAAGGTGTAGAGATCACAACAGGTGCACAGAGAGAACATAGATATGAGATATTGAAGGCACAAGCAGAAGAGAAAGGACTAGCAAAAGATGTTCAATTCTATCTACAATTCTTCAAATATGGTTGCCCTCCTCATGGTGGATTTGGAATAGGTCTAGATCGTATCACAATGTTACTACTTAACATCCCTTCTATCAAAGAAGCCGAGTTCTTATTCCGTGGCCCAAACCGTATCACACCTTAAGTGCTAATGTTTCACCATAGGATAGAACCCACAATTGACAAAGAGTACAAAAAAACATCACTTGCTTCAACTTATAGTAAGTGATGTTTTTTTTCTTTTGCTTAAGTAATAATACATTTAGTCTGATTGTTCTGCTTAAAAAACTACATTATTATCATAAAATCAACTTGCAATGTCATTATCCAAAGAACCCAAGTCAAATATCAATATTTACTCAACAGTAACATTGTCAAAGTTAAGTTCGATCTTGTCTAGGATTGTTGACGATGCATCACCTTCTACCAATCTTGTATAGATATCCAGTGTAGATAGGCATGACTCTATAGTTGTAACACCTTCCTCCGATGTGTTACTAATCACATTAAGATCAATCAATATTTCCAGTCTGCCATACTCGTCCGCAATATCTTTTGCGATCTTGGATGTATACTCGTAGTCTGGCTTGTATGCTTTCTCTTCCCTTGCAAATGTCAGAGTTATCTCTCTGCCGGCATAAGCCTTGCCTAGATACAAAGTAACCCCTACATAATATCCTGTGCCATTAGGGTATAGCGAATTGATAGCATCGTTATCTGTCTTAGTTGCCACACCTGACACATTAATCACATTACGGCTAGTTGGTGATACATAGGTTATTCTACTGCTATCCAAACCGTAATCATTGATAGTCTGCCCGACTATTATAGGTTTGATTGTCACTGCTGTGAAATCTAGCGAATAATTGGTTGTGCTAGTTTCGTCATACACCTTGATATCCAGTCCTTGCAAACCTATTGTTTTGCCAACTACATTGGCATCCACTATTATCTCTAATCTGCCCAAATTGTCGGTCGTATCGGTCTTAACAGGGACAATAGGATATGGTGCAGTTGATAGGTCATTACGAGTAAATTCTATGTTATATGTCTTATTGGCATTAGCGATTCCCATTGCTATAGTATAGCCAATGTAGTATCCACTGCCATCTGTATATAACTGGTGAACGCTAGCATCTTTGCCGGCAGGATATAGTACACCTATAACGGTTGTTTTGCTCTCTCCCACCACTGTATAGCAAGACACTCTGCTATCGCCTGTGCCATAGTTATTGATAGTTCCAGAAGTGATTTCGCCAGCCGAATTGTCCACAATTTCACCCAAATTGTTGATAACTCCTGTATTGGTAGAATTGATGGAACGGAATGTCAATTTGCCGGCGTTAGTAACATCTATTATTGCACTTTCGCCCAAGTTGTTGACATTGCCACTTACATACACTTCGTCCGCAATAGTGATGTGTGCATTGTTATTGATATTGGTTATATTGCAACTTACACTATCGGTTGTGATATTGATTGTGCCAACATTGTTGTTAAGTTCTTGGATATCTGCCGAACCTGACAAAGTAACTATGCCATTGTTGTTGATAGTGCCCATTATTATTGAACCACTTAGCACAACTTCAGCATCCGCTCGCACTTCCAGTCTAGAAGCATCCACTACACCAGTGGATACAAGTCTATCTTCTATAACAATAGTTGTTGCACTAAGATAAGATGTATTATTGATTGACTTAGCAACAATATTGTGTGCATATATTGATCCATTGTTAACTAGTTGATATTGTCCGTCTGCAACATCTGCGGTCAACTCTAGGTTGTTATCCAATCTTATAGATTGTCCATCTGCAATAGTCAAGATACTAGACAATACAATATCTGTCTGACCAGCGTAGGACATAGAATATCCCATGCCTATATATGTGGTCAATTGCGATGTGTTATAGAACTCAATATTGGTGTACACATTGCCACTTCCACTAGTATTGTACACAATCATATCGGATGCAAAATCGCTATACTTCTGGCTAACAACTACGCATCCTACTGCTTGGCTACTTAATCCATTTGCAAAAGCAATTTGGTTGTTAATTGCGGAATATTTTTCTTCTTGGGTTAGTGTATTTAGATTAATACCTTTGCCGATATACACTGCAGTGCTCCAGTTAGTGTATTCGCTGTCATTAACAGTAAGGTCGGTTATATTATCTATTATATTATTGCACTCGCCATCTAGATATATTGCATAACTAGATGTGTCTACGCTAGCTTCGGTGTAAGCGACAAATCTGCATTTAGCTATGCTGATATCGCATACATATTCGCTATCCACCAAGTATATTCCCTTGTAGTCGTCTATGATATTATCCCTTACAAATACGCAATCTTCTATATTTACATTAAGATTATTGCCAGTTGGGATAATCTTGATTGCCTGTTCGGCTGGCAAGCTAGTATCTGTGTCAGAAATAGTAAATCTGCTATCGGTTATATTAAGAGTTTTGTCACCCTTATATACAACACTATTGCTAGGGCTATTGAACACAACATTATCTAGTCCTAACATACAATTGCGTGCATAGATAGAAATTAATTGTTTAGATGTATTTTCGTAACTGAAATTGATATTTAGGTTGCTTATATTGACTGCAAGATTGCGATTGATACTACCGTCAATCTGGATAAACGAGTACGCCCCGTCCACCATAGTAACAAATCCCTTTCTATTGATGCTAGAACCATATAGTCCCACAATATTAACCGATTTAGTAATATACACTCTGCCAGGTTCATTAATGTTGCCACGCACCTCTATCTTGTCTACTTTGGTGCTAGATGCTTGAGCGATTGCTTCTGTAAGTGTAGAATAATTGCAATTGTTGCCGACAGTGATTTTCCAATTGGCAATCAATGTCATATCAGCTAGGTAGTTAGCGTTAATGCCAGTAATAATTGTGCCAGCAGTAATCACATTGCCATCGACCATTATATTTTCTGCCAAAGTAAAGTTATCAAAAGTATATCCGTCTAGGATCAATCCAGTTGTGTCAAAAGGAACTCCACCCTCTGCTACATCCTCTATAGTAAATACCCTTGTGCCGTCATCTCTATTGGCATTGGCAGAATTGTCTATAGATACAGGGACATCGTCCGGTGTTTCGTCAGCATAATCGGTGAACTTGAACCTAATAACATAATTGATAGGGTTCTCAACCGCAATTATTATCATATCACTTGTGATTGTTTTGCCATCAACTATAGCCTCGTCTGTCGCTACAATTTTGCCATCAACAATCTCTCCCCTATACCAGCCAGCAAACTCATAATGTGCTCTGTCACATGTATAATCATCCTTAAGTGACAATATATCACCATGGTTTGCATTGGCGGAGGTTATCGGAGTTCCGTCTGGCTTATAATACGCAACCGAGTATGTATTGACCTTGTCAATGCCAGATATCTCAATAGACATATCTATAGTAATATTGTCTAGGCTTATTACAAAGTCACCTGAATGAGTGATAGCTGTTCCATTGATCTTAACAACATAATTGGTATCCTTGGTGTACTGTGCATCTGGCACAATTGCTATCACAATTGTGTCGCCATGATTTACCTCAATTGTAGTGTCACTAACCTCAACATTGTCTATCTTTAGTGTATAATTTACTCTATCACTTACGCTTGGCAAAGTAACAGTGTACTTATTGATAACAACATTATATATCTCTACATCAGCCATAGATATATTGCGAGTAACATTGGTTAGGCTAAAGGTTATAACCCTGCCATTCACCGACTTCTTAGCAACACTAGCCCCAGCAATGTTGATGTTAACAATATCTGCACAATCGCTGTAACCTTCCGACAATGTCAAAGTAATTGTGTTATTATCGAAATAACTAACACCTTCTTGCAAAATTTTGTCACCTATTGTGATACTTTCTACACCTGTGATAGTACCTGCTAGGTTGATTGTATTTTGCCTCAATGCAACACCTAGTACTGCAATATGTATATCCTTGGCAACTCCAGATATTGTATAGACATTGTTGTTATCACACTCCACTTCTACTGCGTCTGCAATGTCGTCAGTGTAATATACAACCTTGTATTCGCCTGTTTTGTCATAAGCAATAGTGTCTACATTGACCACAAATTGATACTTCTTAGCATCCACTCCGCCAGCATTGATGTCAGATAAATAGATTTTGCGATATGTATATCCGTTAGTTCCTACGATCGTCACACCATCTGTCGCATCATAAGTTACACTATACTCACCCGCTACCTTGACGGTAGTGTCCCCAGTGATTGCAAAAGTCAAATCTTGTCCAGCAACAATATCCTTAGCAGTGACACTTCCCGAACCTTTGACAGCAACCAACTGGAAATAATCTGGTGTATCGAAATCTTGTGCCACATTAACTTGCATAGTTACAACCGAGCCGTGAGGCAAAGCGATTGTGCCATTGCTACTGTCAATCACATGCGTGCCACCCTGTGGATCAACATAACTAACATATTGCACAGTGTATCCGTCTACATTGAGGTCGGTTGCACCCACAGTAACATTGTATGTATTGATAGCAAAATTAGCCGAGTCTATATATATCCTAACTATTCCGTCCACCAAGCCTGACGCAATGTGTACTGCAAATGTCCCATTGTTATTGTTAGTAACCGTGCAATCAACATTTCTGCCACCAACGGTTGCCCTTACATAATCGGCTAGATCAATATTGCTGTACTTACTATCCCTGATAGAAATATTGCAACTAACTTCTCCCTTGTACTGTACAATGGTTGCATAATCCAAAATTGCGAAATACTCATTTACATAACTACTCATAACTAAATCGTTGTTATAGTACTCTATCGCAAACTCTTTCAGCACAATATTGCTAACAACAATATTGGTGTTATTATCTACAATGTTGGATATTGTATACACGCCATCTATTGAGTTAACCACATTGCCGTTGACTTTTACTACAACCCTGCTTTCGTCATATCCATCGTCTAAGACAACCTTGAACCTATAATCTCTATACTTATCAATACTCTCATTATTGTAACCCATGTAAGACTGGATGTGTCCATGTTCAAAAGTTGGCAAAGTAACAGAATACTTCTCTATACTTATACCCTCAACTACAATGTTGATATCCGATCCGTCCGACACATAGGTGTAATTGTATGTTGTGCTGTCTACATCTGGTTCAAACGAGTTATAAGTAAGGGCTGTATCCCCTATCTTAACCACAATGTTAGAATCTCTTATGTAGTCTTTTGTCACAATAACGCCAAAGGTAAGTGTATCGCCGTCTAAGATACTTGTTTTGTTATCCTTGATCCTTACCTCATAGCCATTGGATGCAAGAGTTGACTGCGGAATTGTAATTGGTGCAATCTTGATCCACTTAGCATATATGGTCATATCTTTGGTGATAGATTGATTGAAATCGAACTCGTATCTATACTCTCTATCTCTGTACCAACCTGCAAATTGATATCCGTCCCTTATTGGGTCATCTGGCTTAACAATAGTCTTGTTGTTGTCCACCTGCACAACCGAAGTAGTAGAGCCGTCTAACTTATCAAAAGTAATAGTTCTGGTCTTGTCACCACAATCGCATGCAGTAAGGCATGCACCTGCCGTAATAACCGCTACCGCTCCTGCCAATTTCTTAAGAAACTTATTCATCCATAGTCTCCTTTGTCTTACAATTAGTATTTTTTTCCATTAATCAATTTTAGTGTGTGTACTAAGCGTACTTAATAAACATATATAATGTATTTAATATATTATATCTTATCTACCGCCTTTAGACGAAACATTTTGCACTACAAAATTATTTTGCACAATCTATTGGTCTTTGTTGTTTTATATATACTCTCCTCTTGACTTTCGAATACTTTTTTCTTTTCCTAAAATATTTTCTTTATACCTTTTGTCAATTTTGCAAAAAAAAAATCATATATATTGTAGTAATGAGTGACAAATATGTGGATTACCCAGATTGCATGGGAGATAATGTATATAACAATCTTAACAAAGCATATGAGGTGCGTAAGGTTACCCCATTGTCTTTGCTAGACACAATACACAAGGAGAGTGATAATATGTCAGATAGCAAAATATTGCAAAACGAAAATGAGCCAGAGCAAACAACGCCTATTACCCAGACGCCTGCTAACAATTTCCGACTATATAGCCTTACTAGTAGCAACTATTGCAACCTAGTCAACCTTATGGATAACTTGATTGCAAAAACAAGTTCTAGCAAGCGAGAATATTATCAGACAATCAATGCTCAACTGCGAGTGGACTTAAACACATTTAATGATACATTTGACACAGTGTGCGATATCGAACCATACAACTATTGCAATTATAACAAACTGGTGTACACAATATTCACCAGATTTATTGACTTGACCCAAAATCTGTCCACCTTGCGTCTGACCGAAAATACCGACCTCACCACTCGCCTAACCAACAATGCTTTCGAACTCTTCCGTGCCTTCACCATCACCCACCCGATAAGATATTAGTAAAATCTCTTTTACACCACAAGATTGTGATTGATCACAATACATTTAATTTATAATTTGGGCAAATTTTGCCTAACTGCATTTTTTTTGGCAACCCTTGCTAATCACTAGGGTTCTTTTTTTTGTCATACAAAAATTTTTGTATTGTTATTAAAAAAGTGTACGATACAAATCACACAAAAAGTAATATAAATAGCCGTTTTTACATTTTACCATAGTATCACCTCACTCTCTCTAATTACACCAGCCACCAAATACAAAACTGAAACATTTGACAAAACGAAGAAATTGATATAGAATAAAAGAAAACCAAAGAGGATAAAAATGAAAAAAAATATCCCTTATATTATTTTAATTTTTTTGTTGTTTGGCAGTATTGTATGCAATATCATCTTAGCAGTTAACAATACTCCTAAGTCCCCATCTTCTATATTTGACGACAACAAATATAGTATAGTTGAGCTAAAAGCATATAGCGAAAATGTTGGAGAAAGCCATGGAACAGCAGAATTTATAAGCGAAGACGGCTTGCTTATCACCAGTGCCCATGTAATAACTTATAAGCAAATGGGTTCGTATCACACTTTTGATAGTATTTCAATTAGATTTTCTTTTGAAGAAAACTACAGAGATGTAGAACTGGTTAAATATGATACAGATAAAGATCTAGCAGTCTTATCCTTAATAGACAAAGAGTGCAAATTTCGTGCTATCTCTATTGGTGATAACAAACAATTAAAATATGGAGATACTGTATATGCTATCGGCAATCTTAATAATATGGGATTGTGTATAACCCAAGGAACAGTATCCAACCCTAGCATAAATGTATCTTATGATAATAATGTCAGAAATGTAATACAATGCAATCTAACAATAGCCGATGGAAACAGCGGTGGCTCCTTACTTGATAAAAATGGAAAATTGATTGGTATAACAACTTTTAGATTAAAAGATTCTCAAAACAATGTTATATATGGTATTTCATACTGTGTTACCATCGCATCAGTATTGGAATATATAGAGAACAATTAAATTGTTTTCAAATCTAATATTTTTAACAAGGAGGAAAAATGATAAAAATAATTAGAAAATATAGGATAACATTAATAGCTCTATTATTAGCTGTTATTTCTAGTTTCGTTTATTGTGCAACAACTCTGCTAAGAACGCATGATATTGCTAACGAAACTCAAGCAGTCGTAAGGACATATGAAGTAACAAACAACAGTATAGATTATCAAAGCATACTAGATGAGTTCGAAAACTCTAAATTAGAAACAATTGATAGTCTAACAACATTTGAGGGATACAAAACAATTGATTTATCCCAATTGGACGGTTTTGACCTAGTAAGCGATACTGATATTGAGGAGACACAAGCTAGTGTCAAATACAATTTCAGTTACGATAGTGAGACTAACATTGTAACATTGAGTGCAGAGTTAGTAGATGGACTAGGCGAAATTCAAATTGACACTATAACAGGTGCAGCATTTATCAATGAAGATGGTGAAATTGATGCTGTAATGAATGTTGATGGAGAAGGTATTTTGCTAAGCGAAATGCAAAATGCTGGAATGATTGAAAACTGTGGCTGGTTTTCAAGGCTTATTAGAAAGGTAGTTAAAGTTGTTGTAGTTGCTGTAACTGTTGCAGCAGTGGTCGCTACTGCAGCAGCAGTTATAGTCGCAACAGCTGGTTCAGCTGCTCCCGCACTAGTTGCTGCCGGAGTTGGGCTAGTTAGTTCTGGTGTTACTACAAGTGTGGCTGCAGGTGCAGCAATTGCAGCAGGTGCAACCGCCGCTGCTATCACTGCAGGAATTGGTGTAGGAATTGCTGTTGGTGAAACAATTGTTGAAGAAACAGGTGGTTTCATGACAATAAACAATACATACAAGATTGGACAAGAAAAAGTAGATAAAAGCACTAAAGACTTAGTTCAAACAATTTCCGGGACTGCTACTTTTACTTCTCTTAGAAAAATGAGTCGAGCATATCATATTGCATTTGTTGTAACACAGAAATTTACAGAAAACAACAAGTCTTATAGTGTCGGTGATTTGTATATTAGCAAGAAAACATTTACCTTTGGGGAAGCATATGCAATTTTGTGCGGTGCTGGACTAGTAAATAGTATCAATAAATTAACAAACAATGTTGATATTATCAATACTGTAAATACAGTTTTATCCAAAAATGTGTTTACTGACTTTGTTGAACAAATTAAGGGTTATCACAAAAACGGATATCTAGGCAAAAAAGCAATAGGCATCTATGCCAATTCTGCCTTAGCCGCTACTACCCTAGCAGCAGTGACTGGAGCTTGGATTAAAGATGGAGATACAGCACTATACGCATATGGTGGTGATGGTGGATATTATCATTTTCATGATTTACAAAGAACAATCCACATTTGGTATGGAGATAAGATAGCATGATAGATTTTGAACCATACATAGAGTATATAAGACAATCTTTCAAAGATTATACTAGATGCCTCGTTAAGCAAAAAGTAAAGACCGATTATACAGAGATAATAGTAATTGTTCCTTCTGTATACCCTCCAAGACCTTTAACTTTTGGAGAACTTGGGATTAAATTTGATGAAGACACTATTGGTTTTTTCGGAGACTTTTTCTCAGATGATTATATTGATTGGGATGATAATTCTTGGGAAAAATATTCTAAAGAAGAAATATTGCAACTATTAGATGAAAAAATTGTTGAATACAAGCACTATATTGATTATGGTTATTTCTTTGCTTTTTATGATAAGAATAATGATCGACAACGACTTTGGCCTTATGTCTATACAGGTGATATTAACAAAATTGATTACAAAGCCGTATATTTAGATCAAAGGACACGAGACGAAATAAGTTATGACCAAATCAAAAGTGTTACTGTATCCAACTTCTATGGTGATATTATTGTTGATAACAAAATTTTAAATTAAAATTATAGATAATATTTTTGTTTATTACTTGGATATTTTTTGGGAGAGATATGAAACATATAGACATTAATAACCTTAATCAGTATATCAATACTAAAGATTTATATTTTCACGATAGTCATATTTTGAGTTTTGAATATTTTAATAAACAACTAAATATTGTTTTGCAAAAACACGACAAGTCTATTACAAAAGTAATATTGCAAAACATTGCAAAAATCGAATATCGTGTAGGCGACTCTAACGAAATAGATCTTAGAGACAGAATACTGGACTTAGACTTCAAAAACAATAATGATAAGTTACTCGTCAGTATATTGATGTTTAACATGGCTTATATTGATATATATTGTACCAAAATAGACTTGGAAGATTGCTAAAACAGTTTACCTTTTGTATGAATATGAAACAAAATATAGAAACATATAAATTTCTAAACAATGCTTATGTTCAACTAAATAACAATGTTCTAACCGGAATAATAATAAGCGAATTGGATATTTAATAGCGTAGTTGGTACAAAAAAAATTCTCTCTACATACTATTGTGAGGTTATATGAGCACATATTATTTGCTAGGTAGCGATACAAAAATAAACAATATCAACTCGTTACAGATGGGATTTTAATTGATCCCCAATATCAAAGAGATTATTAAAAATGTAGATCTTAATAAAAAGTATTATTATATTTCCGATCCCATTACCATTGATCTGGGTTACAATATTACTAGTATAGATAATTTCTACAACGATGCAAACAAGACTATGTTTTTGAATTTTATACAATTTATTAGATCAAACACTGCTGAAGAATGCGAGTTGTACAAATTTTGGTCAATCTTTGATAAGCCAAAGGATGATATCAACGATATATATGATCAAGTAGTATATAATTTATCTAACATGCAATTTCCAGATGACAAGTTTGAATTTGATTTTCACACAAAATATATTTTGTGCAAAGATAAGTCTTAGAATAATTTAAACTAAACATTTGCAAAATACAATATTTCTATAACAATAGCAAATCTGTAGCTATCTATAAGGTCGATGCAGATTTGCTTTTTTACTGCAAGAGGGATTAGGGCTTGACTACCGAACAAATGTTTGATATAATATAGGGTGTATAGTTTTTGTAAGGAGGTAAAGCACAATGGCTGATAGGATAATATTGCATAGCGATCTAAATAACTTCTATGCAAGTGTGGAATGCATGATCAACCCAAAGATCAAGAATAACGCAGTTATCGTTGTCGGCAATGCCGAAAAAAGGCATGGCATTGTGCTTGCCAAAAACTATGTTGCAAAAAAGTACGGAATACGCACTGGGGACACCATAATGGAAGCGGAGAATAAGTGTAGCAAAGATGTCAAGTTGACCAAAATTACCGCTAGGCTAGAGTTGTATCGCAAAGTGTCCAAAAAGGTGCAAGAGATATATCGCAAGTACACCGACAATGTGGAGATGTTCGGGATAGACGAAGCATGGCTAGACATAACCAAGACTGCTAAAGATTACACCGAAGCAATGGACATAGCCGAGATGATAAGATGTGAGGTCAAAGCAAAGATAGGAATAACCGTCAGCATAGGCGTAAGTTTTAACAAAGTATTTGCCAAACTAGGCAGTGATCTTAAGAAGCCCGATGCAATAACACTTATAACCAAAGGCAACTTTCGTGACAGAATATGGGTACTTAATGTCAACACCCTACTATATGTAGGCAGATCCACATCACGTAGTTTCGAAAAAATGAACATCAAGACCATTGGTGACCTCGCCAACACTAGCCCCGAGTTACTAACTAAATACTTAGGCGTTGTGGGCAAAAGGTTGTGGGAATATGCTAACGGACTGGACTGTGAAGAAGTCAAGAAAGTAGACGAGTATGATGATATAAAGTCCATCGGCAACAGCATAACATGGCACGAAGATCTAATGACGATAGACGATGTTAAGTCTGTGTTATACCTGCTAGCCGAACAAGTTGCATATAGGCTAAAGAAAGAAAATATGTACTGCAAAGAAATATCCATATATGTCAAGGATAACACCCTGCATAGTGACGAACATCAATGCAAACTCAGTTACCCAACCAATACATCCAAGGATATTGCCGACAATGCAATTATGCTATTCAACAAGCATTTCGACCTGTCCATCCCCATCCGTGCCCTTGGCATAAGGCTAAAAGATTTCAGTGACCAATTGCAAGTATCTATGCTTAGCCCCTCTATCTCTAAGCAAGAGAAACTAGACAATCTAGTAACCACAATCCGTAAGAAATACGGTTCGACATCCATTACTCGTGGAAGATGTGTGGGCAAGTCACTGGACTGAACTGCAAATCAACCAAAACTTGCCATTTTGGCAAACTTTTTTGGTTACAATATTGCCATTTTGGCAAGTTTTAACATTTCAGATAGTGCCATTTTGGCATATTATTACATTTGTAATATTGCCATTTTGGCATATTATTACATTTGTAATATTGCCATTTTGGCATATTATTACATTTGTAATATTGCCATTTTGGCAAGTTTAGATAAAATATATGTTTTCAAAATGCCTAATTAAAAGAAAAAACTAGAAAGAAAATATTATACTTCTTTCTAGTTTTTTTGTAACACTATTGCCTACAACAGTGTGATTATACATTATAATTTGATAAAAGTTCAACCTTCATTCTATCCTACTTTGCTTCGCTTAAGTTAGCACCTGCACTGACATTGACCGATAGTTTAACCTTAAGATCCACTACATTCTCCATGCAGTCCTTCAAGATAGATTTTACAATATCTTCCTCGCCCTCGACTGTATCTACGACCAACTCATCATGTATCTGAAGGATCAATTTGCTCTTTAATGCTTTTGCCTTGAACACATCATATACTTTGACCATGGCTAATTTTATTATATCTGATGCCGAACCTTGCAAAGGCATATTCATTGCTACTCTTTCGCCAAATAATTGTTGCATTTTGTTGCCCTTCAACTCTGGGATAAAGCGGATACGGTTCTTGATAGTGCGGATATATCCATGCTCTTTGGCAAAGGCAACATTGCCGTTGATATAGTTCTCGATAGTAGGATATTTCTCGAAGTATCTAGCGATATACTTCTTGGCTTCGGTCTTGGTGATGCCTATGTTCTGACTAAGCCCCCAATCTGACATGCCGTAAATAATGCCAAAATTGATTGCTTTAGCACTGCGACGCATATTGTCTGTCACCATGGATAGAGGGATGCCAAATATCTCACTAGCGGTGATGCTGTGGATATCTTCCCCTTGATTGTATGCATCTATAAGTCTATCATCGCCACTGAAGTTAGCAAGCAGTCTTAGTTCGATCTGCGAATAATCTGCACTGACTAGCGAGCCGTTAGGTGTGGATGGAATAAATATCTTTCTTAGCATTTTACCCTCGTTGCTACGAGATGGAATGTTCTGAAGATTGGGGTCATTGCTACTTAGTCTGCCTGTTGCAGTAAGTGTCTGATTGAATGTAGTATGAACGAAGTCGTGTGCATCCTTGCATCCCAAATATGCCTTGATATAGGTAGAATATAACTTAAAATACTGTCTATATTCTAGTATCTTCTGCACAATTGGATGTTGTCCAACTAGTTCGTTTAGGACAGATACATTGGTGCTATCTTTCTTATTCGACTTGCTCTTTAGTCCCAATACATCGAACAGCACCTCACCCAACTGCTTAGGGCTATTGATATTGAAATTAGTGCCAGCCATCTCATATATCTCGTTGGTCAGTCCATCAAGCAAGTTCTTGTACTTAGTCTCCAACTCGTTCAACTCATGCACATCCACCTTGATGCCGTTTCGCTCCATTTCTCGCAAAACTCGCACCAATGGCAACTCTATATTGTAAAATAGATCCTCTACATCCAATTCTTTCATTTTGCCCTTAAGCAAAGTAGACATGGTGCTAATATTCTTAGCATAACTACTCTTAGGCAAAGCAAAATACTCCACTGCTTGCGTAAAACTCATAGGCTTGGCATTGCTATTGGTTAGATATTTTGCAATTGTGCAATCAAAAGAAATATTTGCTACATCTACGCCATATTGGTCTAATCTAGTTAACATATCCTTGGCATCATACATCTCTATCTTAGATTTTGCTAAGATATCCGAAATACTTGTTAGAATATCTTCAATATGCACATAATCATCAATCAGCGATGGAACAATGCTGAAATTGCACTCTTTGTCCCCATCGTAAATACTAAAGATCTCGTCATTTAGATACATAAATATTGTACTTTCCCTACTAATTGTTGCTAATTCCTCTTTAGCAACCTTAGGCTCGGTGACAACCACAGTTTCTTCCTCTTCCGCTACACTCTCCTGCTTAGCCTCTCCGCCAAATAATTCCTGTTTCTTAAGTAGCGAATTGAATTGATATTTCTTGAAAAAATCTAATGTTTCATCCCCAAAAGGGAAATCGTAAGTAAAGTCGTCTAACTTAACATCTATGTTGTAATCGGTAACGATTGTTGCTAGTTTCTTAGAAAAATATGCACTTTCCCTATCCGTAAGCAACTTCTCTTGCGTCTTGCCCTTGACCTCGTCTATATGCTCATACACGCCATCCAAGTTGCCATACTCAGTGATTAGTCCCAGTGCGGTCTTCTCACCCACACCTCTAACGCCAGGGATGTTATCAGAAGAATCGCCCATGAGAGCCTTCAACTCTATTATCTGATACGGCTCTATCTGCATTATTTCCTTCAAACTCTTCTCGTTATACACTATCGCATCCGACTGTTTCTGCGGTGCATAGACCGATGTGTTGCCGTTAATCAACTGCAATACATCCTTATCGGCTGACACGATTAAGTTCTCGGTTTCAAACTTTCTAGACAACACACCAATTATATCGTCAGCCTCTATGTCGTCCAATTCAATATACCTAATATGCATTGTGTCTAACATCTGTCTAAGCAGTGGCAATTGATCCAACAACTCCTTAGGTGTAGGTCTACGCTGTGCCTTATACTCCTTGTACATCTGGTGTCTAAAAGTCTTCTTGCCTTTATCAAAAGCAACTGCTATATAGTCTGGCTTCTCTTGTTCAATAATTTTGACCAAAGTGTTGGCAAAGCCAAAAACTGCATTGCTGATTACCCCCTCAAAATTGGATAGCATAGGCAGAGCATAAAACGACCTAAAACAAATATTATTTCCGTCTATTATTACAAATTTCTTCATCAATCCAATATCCCTAATTAGTTTATTTTGATCTAAATCTACTTATCAACAATATATGCAAAAATGTTGATATCCTATAGATTTCTTCCTAACTAATATCTAGTATACCCCAAAATGCCACAATTACATAACAAAAAAAGCATATTTGACAGCTTTTTGGCAATCAATATATGCTTATTTTTTTCTTTAGTTGATTTTATTCCAATTCGAACTTACCAGTATACAACTGATAATACTTGCCTTTCTGCTCTATCAGTTGATTGTGGTTACCCTTCTCGATAACGCAACCATTCTCTAACACCATAATAACATTGGCATTGTGAATTGTGGATAATCTGTGTGCAATTACAAATACTGTTCTGCCATGCATCAATAGATCTGTACCCTCTTGAACCAACTTCTCAGTACGAGTATCTATGCTAGACGTAGCCTCATCCATGATCATAACTGGAGTATCTGCAACCGCTGCTCTTGCGATCGCAAGCAACTGTCTCTGACCTTGCGACAAGTTCTCACCATTGTTGGTTAGCATAGTATCATATCCGTCAGGAAGCCTACGAATGAAGTCGTCTGCATTGGCAAGTTTAGCCGCACTATACACTTCTTCATCTGTCGCATCCAATCTGCCGTACTTGATATTATCCTTAACTGTACCAGTAAATAGATTGGTATCTTGCAGAACCATGCCTATAGCATGTCTTAAGTCACTCTTCTTGATCTTGTTGATATTGATGCCGTCATATCTGATTTTGCCATCGGCTATGTCATAGAACCTATTTAGTAGATTGGTTATAGTCGTCTTGCCTGCACCAGTCGAACCTACGAAGGCAACCTTCTGACCTGGCTTAGCATACACCGATACATGATGTAGAACTATCTTCTCTGGCACATAGCCAAAGTCAACATTCTCCATAACAACATGCCCCCTAACCTCGGTGTAAGTAGTTGTCCCATCATGATGTGGATGCTTCCAAGCCCAATGCCCTGTATGCTCGTTAACCTCAGTCATTGCACCATTGCTATCGATATTGACATTGACCAAAGTAACATATCCGTTGTCAACCTCTGGCTCTTGATCCATGAAGTTGAATATACGCTCAGCACCTGCCATAGCCATGATTACACTATTGATCTGGCTAGAAAGTTGTGTAACTGGCTGGGTGAAACTCTTGCTAAGTAGCAAGAACGAACTAATTGTTCCTAGACTAAATACCCCAAAGCCTGCAAGGGATAAGTTTTGAACTCCGAACACTGCAAATATTCCGCCCAAAACCGCTAGCATGATATATTGTAGATATCCAATATTACCCATGATAGGCATAAACACATTGGCATACTTGCTGGCTGTATATGCACTGTTGCACAACTCGCCGTTAAGTTTCTCAAAGCCCTCTCTTGCTTTTGCCTCGTGATTAAATACTTTTACAACCTTCTGTCCAGCAAGCATCTCTTCGATGTATCCATTGACTGCACCCAAGTTCTTCTGTTGCATTACGAAATATTTTCCACTCTTGCCTCCCACCTTCTTAGTAACTAAAATCATCAGTCCCAAAGTAAGTAGTACTAGAATAGTCAAGTACACACTGGTGTATAACATGGACACAAAAGTAAATATGATAGTAAAGAGAGAGTTGATAACATTGGGGATAGTCTGACAAATCAACTGCTCCAAAGTATCAGTATCATTGGTGTATCTACTCATGATATCACCATGGCTATTGGTGTCAAAGAACCTAATAGGAAAGTTCTCCATCTTGTCAAACATCTCATCTCTTATGGACTTAATTACCTTCTGCGAAATTGTAACTGTAAGTAGGTTGTGAATAACTGTTGCAACTATTCCGCCCGCACAAATGCCTGCAAATATTGCAATTGCCTTGGCAAGCCCAGAATAGTCGGCAGTCCCCCCTGCTCCTACGACTTCTAGTAATGGTCTGATGTGATCTTCTATCAATGATCCTATAAATAGTGAACTCGCAACACCTGCAACTGCACTAAGTATTATGCATACAAATACAAGTATCCACTTGAATTTGTGTGGTGCAAAGATATATTTCAATAGCCTTTTGATTGTTGCTTTTGGGTTATTCATTTTTGGACGTTTCATTTTCTCTTCCATTATTTCCTAACCCCCTTTGTCTGTGACTCGTATACTTCTCGATAGATATCGCATCTATTAAGTAGTTCCCTATGTGTTCCGACATCCGCAATCTTCCCGCCATCTAGCACAATTATCTTGTTGGCGTCCTTGATAGAGTCAATACGTTGTGCAATTATTATTTTGGTGGTGTCTGGGATAGTCTTAGCAAAGTTCTCTCTAATAAGTGCATCAGTCTTAGTATCTACCGCACTGGTGCTGTCATCTAGTATCAATATCTTAGGACTCTTAAGCAATGCTCTTGCGATACAAAGCCTCTGCTTCTGCCCACCAGAAACGTTAGTTCCGCCCTGCTCAATATATGTGTCATATTTGTCCGGGAACCCTTCGATAAAACTATCTGCTTGGGCAAGCTTGCATGCTTTGATCATCTCAGCATCGGTTGCATTCTCGTTACCCCATCTAAGATTATCTTTGATTGTTCCGCTAAATAGTTCGTTCTTCTGTAACACCATGGATACCGCATCACGAAGAACCTTGATATCATAATCTTTGACATTAACTCCGCCTACTTTGACTTCACCAAATGTAGCGTCATATAGTCTTGGGATCAATTGTACAAGGGTGGTTTTGCTACTACCAGTTCCACCGATTATGCCTACAACCTCGCCCGACTTGATACTAATATTGACATCGCTTAGACATAACTTATTCATATCCTTAGCATAACTAAAGTTAACATTGTTAAATTCGATACTGCCATCGTTAACCTTAAGAACTGGGTTGGCTGGATCGGCAATATCTGGGACTTCGTCTAGCACCTCTACGATACGCTCGCCTGCTTCCTTGGATATAACTATCATAGCAAAGACCATAGATATCATCATCAAGGCACTAAGTAGTTGTATGCCGTAGGTGATAAGAGTAGATAGTTGGGTTGCTTGTAGCATTGCTTCGTTGCTACCTACTATCAATTTTGCACCAAACCAACATGTCAAAATAATGGCTAGATACATTGCGACTTTCATAACTGGGCTGTTGAAAGATATAATCTTCTCTGCCTTGGAGAAGTTAACATAAATATCTTCTGATACATCGTTGAACTTCTCTCTCTCATAGTCTTCTCTTACAAATGCTTTTACCGCTCTTATTCCTCTAACATTCTCTTGCACAACCTGATTAAGTCTATCGTATTTCTTGAAGACTTTCTCATATATCGGCTTAACCGATAGCATAATTGCCATAAGTGCAACAAATAGAATAGGGATAGTGATTAGGAATATCCATGCTACACTAGGGCTGATCACAAATGTCATAACTAGCGAGAACACTAGCATAAGTGGTGCTCTGATGGCTATACGGATAATCATCTGATACGCCATCTGAACCCTAGATACATCACTGGTCATACGAGTGATAAGACTGGATGTGGAGAACTTATCAATATTGGCAAAAGAAAATGTCTGGATCTTGTCATACATATCTTGCCTTAGGTTCTTAGCAAATCCAGTGGATGCCTTGGCACAATTAGTTCCGGACAATATGCCAAATATCATCGCACATGCGACAAGCACAACTAGTGCTACAATCAATCCCACTATCTGCCATGTACTGCCTGTAGTTGCATTGATGCCCACTGTCAGTTGAAGTAGCATTGCTACAACATAAGGGATTGCAACTTCGGTCAACACCTCTAGGGATACAAAGATAGGAGTAAGTATGCTAGCGGTCTTGTATTGTCTAATGCTTTTGCTTAATTTCTTTATCATTTTTATCCTCCTTGACTTAATTTATTTTATTATTTTGTGACACAATTTTACTATAGTGTGCCTTTGCTAATACATAGATTGCAAAGGAACCTCAAAAACACTCTCTTGTCTTACAAATTGTCATCACTGATACAATATGTTTCTTCCTTTTGCCTTACATACAATGGTCAAGGTGCAAAAAAAGATATTTTTGTTACAAAAAATATCTTCTTTTCAAATAATTTAGTTTCGTTACACTACCGTGATACATTGTTGATTTTCCATAATTCATGCACTAATAACTTAACCTTGAAAAGTCAAAAAACTTATATCAATAGTATATATATCACAAATCAAACAAATTTGTCAACAGCCAAAATCAAACTTTTTTAATAATAAATTATTAAACCAACAATCTTAGTAGTTGTTAGACTTACGCTCGAAATAACTCTGTGGATGAGAACATACTGGGCATACTTTAGGAGCAGTTTTGCCAACATGGATGTGTCCACAATTACGGCAAATCCACATCTCCTCGTTGTCACTATTAAATACTCTCTCTTCCTTGATATTGTCTAGCAATGCTCTGTATCTAGCCTCGTGCTCCTTTTCGATAGCACCTACTGCCTTGAACTTATAAGCAAGTTCTGTATAACCCTCTTCCATTGCTTCTCTTGCCATACGCTCGTACATGTCAGTCCACTCACCCATTTCGCCTTCCGCTGCAGTAAGTAGATTGTCTGCAGTTGTAGAGATGTCACCACCATTAAGTAGCTTGAACCATATCTTAGCATGCTCTTTCTCGTTATTTGCAGTTTCTTCAAAGAAAGCAGCGATCTGCTCAAACCCTTCCTTTCTTGCCTTGCTAGCAAAGTATGTATACTTGTTTCTTGCTTGGCTCTCACCAGCAAATGCTTCTTGCAAATTCTTGTATGATTTACTATCCTCAAATCTCATATTTGTCTTTCTCCTTCATTTTTATTATAAAAACTTGACTACTTAAGTTTATATTCTCATTGTAACATGTTTGTTGATATTTTGCTAATCAAAAATAGGTTGTTTCAAATAAAAAATAAATTTTTGATATGTATCAAAATTATTGCCAAAATGGGAAATGCTAGCAAATAAGTTGCAAAAAATCGCCAAAAATAATATATTGTTGATATAAGGAGAAAAATACATATTATGATCAAAAAAGCAGTAGTACTATGTGGTGGGCTAGCAACTAGATTCTTGCCATATTGCAAAAGTATCCCAAAAGAGATGTTGCCCGTTATCGACAAACCCTTGATCCAAGAAATTGTGGAAGATTTGGTCGATGCGGGGATACAAGATATACTAATCATAATTGGCCGTAACAAAGAGTGCCTAGTCAATCACTTTGACCGCAATGTTGAGTTGGAGGATAGATTGACCGCAAGAGGCAAAACTAAGGAACTAGAAGTAATCAAAAGAACCGAAAATCTAGCCAATATTACATTCAAGAGGCAAATTGTCCCTCGTGGCACTGGGCATGCTGTGGCTATGGCAAAAGAATGGACTAATGGCGAGCCATTCTTGATGTGTTTTGGGGATGAAATGTTCGTATCTAAGGGCAAAAACGCATATAAACAAATATTGGACGAGTACGACAAGCATGGCAATTTCGTAATCGCAACCACCGAGGTTGAACCTAGCCAAGTATCGCTATATGGCATAGTTGCAAGGCATGAAGATAGCAAATACTATCAGATAGACCGATTTGTAGAGAAGCCTAGCCTACAAGATGCCCCAAGCAATATTGCCAACGCAGGACCAGCAGTGCTAGATGATAGAATATTTGGCTACATCGACCGATGTCCAGAAGTCAACTTCGAGATAAGCATCACTGACGCATACAATTACGCAATAGAGGATGGGATAATGTATGGTCGCATGATAGATGCCCTACATCTAGACCTTGGCAACAAGGCAGGTTTTGTGAAATCAAACATCTTTATGGCAATGCAAAATAAGGAATTAAGGCAAGATATAATTGACTTCGTAGAGAAGTGCAAAAACGAATTAGATAAATAATAAAGGAAAGATAAAAATGAGTGTATTGTGGAAAAAAAATTGGAGATATGAGATAGCACTGGATAGTGACATCCTAAGCGATGTAACTAAGTTTGCTAGCGAGATCAAGGATAGAAAAGCACACAAAGCGTTTAATTTTGAAATAAAATTTTTCAAAAAATACTTTTCGATCGACCAAGTTATATCTAGGATACAACTGATATCCACCGACCGCGAACTAGATGAATTTACTAAAACAATCAAGCGTAACTACACTAATCTACTGCACATCCCACGCCAACTAGAGGGATATTATAGGGACATTATTGCTAAGTTAGATCCCACTATGCGAGAGCTAGTGGAGATGGTGCTATCATTGGGGCTAAAAAGCACAGTTATGCCACCAGTCAAATCGTATTACAAAGCAGTCCTTGGCAAGTTCTATGGCAAAACAATCAAGAAATGCAAACACTATGCATCATCCAACAAACGAAATCTTCCTAATCGTATAATAGAAGAGTATGAAGTAAGATCCTTGCTGGAAGGGTTGCAGAAGAAGATTGCGACCAGCATAAGTGTTCTTAACCTATGGGGCAGAGATCACGAAATGGACTATACTCTTAAGTTCAACAACTCTTATGGCTTTGGCAAATTCCGAAGCGAAGTAACAAGCGACCTAAATAATACCTTCACAGTCAACTGTCCTGATAACAAGATGTCCGAAAACGACCTATACATGCAATATCTAACCAATGTGTATCCCGGCTATGGACACTTTGTAGCAAGGGAGTTCCAGAACTTAGGCAACCGAGCAATCGACTTCGGTGCTAACTTTATATTCAACGGCTGGAGCACATTCTCTGCTTGGCATATATTCCCTAGTCTATACATCAAGAACCTAAAAGTGGAAAACTGCAGAATTGTAAGTTCTATCATGTCTTGCAAAAAACCAAGCGACTATGATAAATTGTATCAATTGCTACTTAATACTTATGATAAGTCAATTGCAATCAAACTACTAAGGCAGATATCTCAATACCCTGCTAAGTTCGAAAGTAGAATACTAGGAGCATTGGCTACCGAGATAGTTATCGACTCTGGCTATGCAATCAACCCCAATAATTATCTAGAAAGATTGAAATTGTCCAACATCACCAACTATTTCACCAATCTATCCAAGTTGAAATAGATGATTGTGCGACAAAATATCAAACAAATCAAGAATTGTTAACAAAATGTTGATAAAACAATGTAGCAAAATATTGACATATTAAATTAACAAAAAGTCTCTAAAAGAACAAATAAGCAAACCCTATAATCTAACTTTTTTTGAGGGGTACATTTCGCCAAATTTGTTCTTTTTTTTGTATCTACACACCTTTTTGGCTAAATGAAACAAAATTACAAGAAAATACTCGCCTTAGCACAATAGGATAGCACAAAATCATAAGTATATATGTAGAACTATTAATACTTAAAAAAACAGGAGTAATAATAATGACATATCAAGATTTCGACAACTACATAACATCGCTGTCTGGATATCCAAACTTAGACTTCGGCGTCATGGGATATAGCACCTTTGGACAACCGATGTATTATGCACACTATGGGCAGTATGACAACAACCAGATAATTATAGAAGGAAGTATCCATGCTAGAGAATATCTAGCAGGACTACTAGTTGTAGAATTAGCCAAAAGCATTGCTGACTTGAACCCAGAGGTCACTGGCGGAATATATTTCATACCCAATGTCAATCCAGATGGTGTAAGACTAGTGTTGGATGGAACTAAAGATTTATGTCCAAAACTTCAAGAAGTGCTGACAACTATCAACGATGGCAACACAGATTTCTCACAATGGAAAGCCAATGGACTGGGAGTGGATCTCAATGTTAACTTCGATGCCCTGTGGGGTGGCGGAAGTCAAAATGTATTCTGTGTAGCACCAGCCAACTTTGTGGGATACTATCCCAATAGCGAAAGAGAGGTACAGAACCTAATCAACTTCACCAACACCGTTCAACCAAAACTTACTATATCCTATCACACCAAGGGTGAAGTCATATATTATGGCTTCGAAGTATTGAACGAAGCGAACTTAACTAGGGACTATAGCATTGGCACACTGCTTAGCGAAGTTACAGGATATCAACTGGTGCGAACGGTTGCCTCGACCGGCGGATATAGTGACTGGGTCAGCCAACACCTACAAGTCCCAGCCTACACTATCGAGATTGGCAACCCCAATCTGCCTCATCCGCTGGGTGTGGAGAACATACTGACAGTACTAGAGCAAAATCGAAATGTCCCACTAACCGCTCTAAATGCAACCTATGAGTATATGTAAAATATTATTTCGACTACATCCACTATTGATAATCAAATGTAATAATAAAATATAATATTTATATATCAATCCACATTTTGTACACATCTGTGGATAATTTGTCACAAAACACATATTATTTGTCAAAAATCTAGTAAACTAACATGTTACACACAATGTTGGTTGTGTTATTATCAACGATAATAATCTGCAACCACACCATAGACTTACAAAAATGGGTATTGACAACTTGCCACATCAATACTATACTCTATATACTGAAATATATAAAGGATATATGCTAATGAAGAATATCAAGCTAACACTGCAACAATTGCTAGACCTCGCACGAAGAACTTTCTATAACCTAGAGGATAACTTCAACAACAAATATGACAACTATCTGAAAAATAGAGAGAAAGCAAAGAAAAAAGCAATTATGGATGAGATAAATGCAGACAACAAGAGTAACACCGATGAGGTAGAATATATTAACAAAACAATAGATGAAGACTCCACACTAGCAGATATCATATCCAAGTTACCCGACTGGCGTAAAATGAAGTTGGAAGAAAGAAAAAATTATGCGAGCGAGATTCTGTCTTATGCATTATCTAAAGCAGGAGCTGCTACTATTGGCTTTGCTGTAACAGACAATATGGACGAAAACAATCTAGGCGGTTGGGCTGGAGATGAAATCACCCTAAGCAAGTCCAAGGTTGTTAGCGAACTAGAACCATATCAAATGTTCGAAACTCTTCAACACGAGACTAGACACTTCAAGCAATATCTGGCCAATACTTTGACTAAGAAGAGCACAAAGAATTCCTCACTATATTTTCCGATGGGAATATATCCTAACGAAAGTATTAGAAATTCCAAATTAAGCATGGATCTGTATCAAAGCGATATAGCCGAACAAGACAGCAATATTTATGCACTATATCAACTATACAACCTAAGCGCAAATATCGGATGGCAGAAACCAAACTCTATTAAATATCATCAAGAACAACAGAAGTTGAAAAAAGTATCTGATGTATTGGAACAATCACAAGAAGATTTTCTAATATCCAACATCAAGGTGAATGCGCATCCTAAGATAATCTCAGACATACAAGAACACTTCAACAACTATACTTCTGGACTAGTTAGTGTGTTGCAATTTCCAATAGAACATTATCAAAATATGCCGGAAGATATAGACGAGAAGTTCTCCACTTCACTTCAAATGTACTTGGAGGACTCATCTAACAAAGAAATGTTTAACCAAGAGTCTCATGCTAAGATTGTAAGCAATCTACATAGGATACTTCGTATAGAAGCATTGCAGGCAACCAACATCGTATGGTACGAACATTCGCCAGAAGACTTATCTAACTGTGTGTCTATGCTAAAAGAAGTTGTGGGCGAAGGCTTACTAGTTCCAACCGCATTTAAATATCTAACACATATAGATGGTGGAGAGTTGATGAGAGAACTAAAGAGTCAAATGGACAGTGATGTGTTCCGTATTTCTTCTAAAGCAATGGTTAGTATGCTAGGAGAGAAGAGTAAGGAACTTAGCATCACAAAATTTGAAATGTTTGGCAAAACTATAGACTTAGACCCTAACAACGCCAATCACCTTTCTTACATGATCAACAATTTCTTCCCACAAGTATATTCTTGCTACTACGATGATCTTGTCAGCAATATAACACCTTATGTGGAAGAAAAACTAAATAGTGATTATATTATCCATGGAGACGAAGCAAGGATGCAGAGGGTAAGTGCGGAAATTTTCACCCCTTGCTCAGCATACTATTGTTGTCTAATGGACAATATGGATACATGTATAAATAGACCAAAAAATGAAAAAGCCAAAGAGACATTGGACAACATTCAATCTTATATGTCGACAAATAGCGAAATGACAATGTAGTGCATGACCTACGCCATCTAAAGCCTAGAAATATATAAACATTTTATTTACTATTGCTGTATCAAGTGTATCATGATTGTTGCATGATACATAACCAAATACAGTTAAGTGGATAAAATGTTTTTTTGTTAGGCATTATTGAGAGGTGCTAAACAATATACTATGTATAAGTACAATATAGATGTGCTGTGATATTTGTCGTTGCAATATAAAATATCTATTTGCTTGATTATGGAGTGGTGGATTATGACCTTACTTATTATTATCATCCTAAGCATTGTGCAAGGAGCGACCGAATTTTTGCCAATAAGCAGTAGTGGACATCTAGTTCTACTATACAAAATATTCGGGATACAAGACAACACACTCTTTTTGAGTGTAATATTGCATCTAGCGACCCTAGTGTCAGTCATAATATATTATCGCAAAAGCCTGCTTGCACTTATCCGTAAGCCCTTATGTCACACCAATATCTGCATAGTGCTAACGACTGCTGTAACATGTGTGCTAGCACTTATCTGTAAGCCATATATCGAGGCAACCTTTGACGGCAGATACCTATCTATTGGCTTTGTTATCACTGCGATACTTTTGCTTATTAGTCAAATGCTTGCTAAGAAGATATCGGTTAAGTCCCCTATCACCCACATGAGCATAAGTTATCCCAAGGCACTAACCATCGGCCTAACACAAGCAATAGCATGCTTTCCAGCAATCAGCCGTAGCGGGACAACCATAGCAACTGCACTTATGTGCAAAGTCGACCAAAAAGAGGCAACCGAGTACAGTTTTCTTATCTCTATCCCCATTGTGATTGCTTCCACCATGTTAGAACTAGCGGAGTATATTGCTAGCCCCACCCCTATTGGATTTAGTGTGATAGAACTAATAATCGGCTTTGCTATTGCATTGTTTGTGGGCGTTGTATCTATCAAATTAATGACCAATATTGTAGCCAAGCAGAAACTATACTATTTCTCATTTTACTTACTTATTATCGCCCTAGTTAGTGCAATAATCTAGCAATATTTCTATTTTGAAATTTGCAAGCCAAATTATTTTGTATTTTATTTATTTTGGGTTATACTATAATAAACTAAAGAAACTTCTTTGTAACACAAAAGGAGCTAAAAATTATGCAAGATGAAAATAAAAACAATATAGATATCAAAACTAACAAAGTATCTGACACAACCGAGGTTGAGATCCAAGAAACAACCGAGGCTAGTGTTAAGACTGAGCAAGAGAAGAAAGAGAACATTGAGTCCATGAACGACACAATGGCAAAATTAAAGGGGCTTATTGCTAAAAACAACGAGATTGCCAAGCAATCGACAAAGGACGAGCTTGGCAGTGACTACACAGTGGACGAGACTGGCAAAAAAGTGGATATAGATTATCAACTAACTAACGAAGAATTGGTTGTAGACAATCTTGCCAAAGACCTTCAAGCCGAAGAAGACGACATCAAAGCAAATAAGAAATTTGCTTGGCTTGCGTACATATTATTCTTTATCCCACTATGCATCAATGCCAAAAGCCCATTTATAAGACTACATGCCAACGAAGGACTGGATGTGTTCTTCATAGATGTATTTGCATCTATACTTATGGTGTGTGGAGTGGTTATCAAGTTCCCAATTGATCTAGCAATTGTCGGATATCTTATGATAATCTTCAGTGTAGGGCTATTTATCCTAACCACTATAACCAAGATATTTCAGATCATACAGGTGTGTCGTGGCAAACAGAACCAGACACCATGGCTATGGAAGACACGATTTATCAAGTAAAACAATATTTACACCAAAAATGCTTAATTATCCAAATAACGACAATTAAGCATTTTTTTATTTTAACTTTCTCATAAGATCAATTACTATCTGCTTATTCTCGGCAGAAAGATTGTTATATAGTTCTAAGATATTTTTGTCATCCTTGTTGTAGTTATCTCCCAAGTAGAAGAAATCTTGTATAGAGATATCCACTACATCACAGAACTCTAACAAAGTCTTCACCTTCAACTCAATACTTTTATTTTCAATAGTTTTCATAAATTGTGGATTGTATCCTAGACGCATACTGGTCTCTCTCAATGACAAGTTCGATTTGTTTCTGAAATATCCCACCCTATTGATAACATCATCATAATTTAACTTTTTCACACACGACCTCGCAAGATTAAGTTTAATAAATATATTTTTCACTAATATTTTAAAACATATTCGTTAAACTTACGGTGTTACAATTACAACATTATTATATAAATAAGCTCATTTTGAGTGCATGATTATCTCATATGTGATATAATAATCTAAATTTAGTTAACATCGAAAGGATAATCACAATTATGGAAATAAAAGATACTTGTTGTATAATCGGTCATAGAAAAATACAGCAATCTGATGAACTAATCAAAAAAATAAAAAATGCGTTTATCACGCTTATTATTAATTACGAAATAAAAAACTTTTTACTTGGAAGCCGAAGTGAGTTTTCTACTTTGTGTCACTCTATACTTGATGAGTTAAAACAGACCTATACAGACATAAAATGTGTAGCATGCACATGCAGATGTGAAACTTTTGTATCTGTCAAATCAAAAAAAATATTGCAAGATATATATTGCAAAATCTATGGCACAAAAACAAAATTATTAATAATGGATGACGAAATTATATTCAAAAACAAATATACTGCAGGAAAAAGCAGTTATATAGAACGAAATTATCAAATGATTGACAGTAGTTCTTTTTGTATATTTTATTATAACAAAAATTATATTCCTTCTATAATTAACAACAATTCAAAGATAATTCGTTCATCAAAAAGTGGCACAAAATTAGCATATCAATACGCATTTCGTAATAACAAAAATATTATTAATCTTTACTAATTATAACAACTTATAAATAGTATTACTACTGTTTAATTTGGCTACATTTAACTTGTAAAAAGTAAATATTGTTGATATAATATAATCGATCAAAAAAATATTATAAACTTAAAGGACTAAGATATATGAAAGTAGGAATTGTAGGACTACCTAATGTAGGCAAAAGTACACTATTTAACGCTATAACCAAAAATCACATCCCTAGCGAGAACTATCCATTCTGCACAATAGAACCCAATGTGGCTATTGTTAATGTGCCAGATCATCGATTGGATGTGCTAGGCAAGATGTATAATACTCAAAAAATCACCCCTGCAACTCTAGAAGTTGTGGACATTGCGGGATTAGTCAAGGGTGCTAGTCACGGAGAAGGACTGGGCAATAAGTTCCTAAGCCACATACGGGAAGTAGATGCTATTATCCATGTGGTTAGATGTTTCGAGAACAGCAAAATCATCCATGTAGAAGGCAAAATAGACCCTATACAAGACATCAAGGATATCAATCTAGAACTGATCCTTGCAGATCTAGAGACTGTAACCAAGAGATATGATCGTGCGGTTAAGAGTTATCGTGGTGGAGACAAAAAGTTGGCACAAGAGGTGGAATTGCTAGGCAAGTTAAAAGAACTACTAGAGAGCGAAAAGCCAGTGCGTAGTTATTCTGCAACCAAGGACGAAAAAGAACTAATAGACGGCTTCTTCCTAATCACCGACAAGCCAATAATATATTGTGCTAATATATCCGAGTCAGGACTAAGCGACCCAGATAGTCTAGATAAGAAGTTCGCAAAAGAAGTAAGCGACTATGCTCTAGCCGAAGGCAACGAGTGTATAACAATCTGTGCTCGTATGGAAGAAGAACTATCCGATATGTCGGAAGACGAACTAGCAATATTTAAGGAGGAATTAGGCATAGATTCCTTCGGATTGGACAAACTAATCGTAGCAGGATACAAGATTTTGGGACTAATCAGTTACCTTACTGCTGGCGAAAAAGAGGTTCGTGCATGGACAATCGTCAATGGCACTAAAGCCCCAGGAGCAGCAGGCAAGATACACAGCGACTTCGAGAGAGGATTTATCAAAGCAGAGGTTGTATCCTACGAGCAACTAGTTGCTTGCGGTAGCCTGACTGTCGCAAAAGAGCGTGGACTAGTGCGTATGGAAGGCAAAGACTACGTTGTTAAAGACGGCGATGTGATTCTATTTAGATTTAATGTATAATTATTTCAAAAAAAAGGTTGTGTATAATATATGGATAAGTTAGATGTAGACAATGATATAAGAGTAATTATCAAGAGCAAAAATGACGGCATATTATTTGACCAAGAATGTTGTACTGTGATCAATCTGATACTTAATAACGATGGCGAGATTGCAACGAGCTTCTTAGGTGTACACAACGAGCAACTGCTAAAAGCACTAACCAAGGTGCAAAAAGCATATTTCAAAGCATTGAAAAAGACACTGAAAGAAGAACGAAAAGCAACATCAACCGAATTGAAAGCACAAGAGGATGCTAAGAAAGATTGCGATTGTGCTGACAACTGCGATTGCGGAGAGAACTGCAACTGTGATAGCAATAATAAATGTAGCAATACTTGCGATTGCGATACTAATGCAACTTGCAATTGTGACGACAAAGAAGAAAATTGTACTTGCGGTGATGCATGTGATTGTAACACCCCAAAAGCAAAGAAGAAAGGCAAGTCAAAAAAACAATTAGACAAGTCCACTGACGACAAAAAACAAGTTGTAAGTGCAGTTGGTAACAACTGTTGCCACTCCATAGACGGATCAGGCAAGCCAATTGCAAAAACAAAACTAGAAACTTTAACAAAATCAAAAAAGAAATAATAAGTAGTAAAAACGTTTATATAAAATAAACAAAAATATTTATTATTTACGATCTTGAGAAGATATCTTCATAAAAAATATTTTTGTATAATGCAAATACATTTTTTTGCAAATAATTTTTCTAGGATAAAATATAGCAATAATATAAAACAGCAAAAAATGCACCAAAATTTGGTGCATTTTTCTTTATTTATTAGCTTATTTGTTTAGCGATTATTCTATACCTTCCAACAATTCCTTGTTGGCGTCATTAAGGACTTTGATACAATAATCTTTCAAAGCAATGTTCTTCTGGATCACAGGCGTTAGATTGATACCATACCATAGTAGTCTTTCTTCATCATCTATCTCTTTGCAAGCAGCAAAGGCAGCATTGGCCATCTTACGTCCCATAATAGCCTTAGTGTAATTCTTGGACTGCTCTGCTCTAGTATCGTACACGCCCACCAATCTCAATTGCAAGTCACGATTGTCGGATATATCAAAAGTCACCTTATATCTTTCTGGCAACCAATCTAGCGATCTAAATACCTCACAGCCATATAGTAGTCTAGGTCTAGTCTCCTCTGGCATAGTCATGATTGCATCAACCACCATAGAGGTTATTAGCCTATGAGTTTCGCTACGATCAAATATATTGTGTGTATACACAATGTCTGGATTGATATCCGAGATTAATTTGGCTAATTCTTTTACAACCAATTCCCTGTTCTTAAATAGATAATCACGGCTATGTTTCAATAGATACAACCCGTCATATTCCCCTATCTGACCAGCTCTAGTCTGTTCTTGGTTCCTTTGCTCAACCATCTCCTTATCGGATATGTCGCTATACTTACCAGCCTTGTAACAATTGGCTCCGTCACCTACCACGCATGCATAAAATGCATACTTTTTGCTTCCAAAAGCCTTCAGAATGCCGTCCATTGCCATGATTTCAATATCATCTTGGTGTGCGGAAATTGCTAACAAATTAGTCGTATTTGGACCTTTAGTTTCCATATAATATTATTTCAACCTCTCTATATTATCTCTTGAAAAAATGTTTACTGCATACTAAATTATATGAATAATTTATATGACTAGTGTATAACAAATTGGCAAAAATTACAAACGAATACAACAATTATTTGGCAATGTTTTAACTTTTTGAACAAATTTTCGATAATTTTAAATTTGTCAAGCAAATCGATAAAATAAAAATTTTTTTGCGTTTCCAGCTTGTCTTAAGAAAGATGTTTAGTCTAGAAAATGTATAAAAACGCTTTTTTAGCCACTACAATGCTATTTTTGTTGCACTATGTCTGAGATTTTTTTGCAATCTATTACCTATCGACATTATATGCAAGTATTTTTTTCTAATATATTCTGACTGTCACTAACTATATTGTAGCACAAAAATGCAACAATGTTAATAGGTGAACCACAAATTTATTATTATCTAACTATTGTCCACATGCGGTCTAAGTCCAATATACCCGTTAACATAGCGGTTTTTAAACATTTTTGTTCCATGCTAAATTTTTAATAAAAACAACAAATCTGACCCACTTCTATACTAATATACTATTTATACAACCTTTTTCTTAAAAAGAAGTTGCAAAATGTATCAATCTATAGTATAATTGTATCCGATAATTGTGGAAATTGCTGATGTACAAACATTGGCTATCCCACATAATTATCTGCTTGGCTACCATAGATAGCCCTAAGATGCTGTTTTTTGTGGATATATAATCCCCAAAAAAAATTATAGCATTAGACCATAAGGAGGTAAAAACACATGAATAAGTACGAACTACTTGCAATCATCCCTGCTGCTCTTAGTGACGAAGCTAAAGAAGCTACTATTAACAAATATGTTGCTATGATCGAGAGCAATGGTGGAAAAATGACTGTAGTTAACAAGTGGGGTGTTAAGAAATTTGCTTACCCTATCGACTACAAGTCAGAAGGTTACTATGTATTGTTAGAATTTGAAGCTCCAGCTAAGCTTCCTAACCAAGTAGAGAGCTTGATGCGTATAGATGAGTCTATCGTAAGAAGCCTATGCTTGAAGAAATAGTGGTCTTATAACAACTAGCAACGCACAAATTGTATTGCAAAATATTTTTTTGTCACCATGGTTGTTAAAAAAAATTAACGAAAAATAATTAGAGTTAAAATTATTGTAGGAGATAATATGAACAAAGTAATATTAATAGGTAACCTAACTAAGGACCCAGAAATCACAACTACTAACAATGGCGTATCAGTATGCCGTTTCACACTAGCAATCTCTCGTAGATTTGCTAATGCAGAAGGCGAAAGAGAAACCGATTTCATCAACATTGTTGTATGGAGAACATTGGCAGACAACTGTCACAAGTTCTTGAAGAAAGGTAGCAAAACTGCAGTTGTAGGTAACTTGCAAACTAGATCTTATGATGCTAACGATGGCACTAAGAGATACATTACCGAAGTTGTTGCTGAAGAAGTTGAATTTATTTCAACTAAGTCTGATGCTGTAGCAACTAAGTCTGAGGACGAGGTAACTAAGCTAGAACCTATCACTGACGACAATCTACCATTTTAATTAAAAAAACATTTTTAATTATACAAAAAAATTAAAAAAGGAGATTAGAAGATGAGCGAAGAAGCTAAGATGACTGAAATGCCTATCGAGGAAAAGACTGTTAAGAAGTTCAAGAAGACTAGCAGACGTAAAGTATGCAACTTCTGCGTTGACAAACTAGAGAGTATTGATTACAAAGATGTTAACAGACTTAAGAAATATATCACTGAAAAAGGCAAGATTTTGCCAAGAAGACAAACAGGTACTTGTGCAAAGCACCAAAGAGAACTAGCTACTGCTATCAAGCGTGCTAGATTTATGGCTCTTATCCCTTATGTAGGTGAATAAGCCTAAAAAAAGGAGTGGTAGCAGATAAGCCAATATATAAGTATCGGTGACAGACATGCCATAAGCCTGTCAAAGTTATATGCTACATAAAATAAACTAAACAAAAATAGAAACCACAAGTTAAAGAAAAATGAAACTTGTGGTTTTTTTGTTGTTAGATAAAAAAACACCTCGTGATATGCAAAAAAAATACCTCATATATAGATCTTTCCATATTGAGGTATTTGTGTAAAACGTCTTTTTTGTTTTGCGAAACAAAAAAATGATATGCACTTCAGATATTAAACTTAAAAAAATAGCAATAAATATTAAAACCTTTTATTCTACTTTTGGAGTACGCCACAATTAATTGCAGTGCCTTATGATACACAACAGAAATCTATTATATATTGTGCTACAGAAATTAAGGTTAATTACCTACTTTTTGCTTACTCGCAGTCAAATACTTGCTCGTAAAACTTAGTTGTAAAATCACACTCTTGTGCCTTGATATCATCTACATAATCAAAGCATGCTTGCTTTTGTGCACCGTTTAGTTCGTTTCTGCCACGCTCACGATAGTTAGCCTTCTCTTCGGAGATAGCACGAAGAGCCTTGTGATAATAACTATACAACTCTTCCTTGCTTCCCCTCTCCTCTATAGACTCAGCAATACTATTACGATACTCGACCGATAGATCTTGTGTTTCTCTTATCTTTTCGCCAGTATTAAGAGTGATAAGATAATTACGGAAACAACGAAAATCGTCCATGATTACATTTGATCCGTCTGTTAGTGCATAACCGCAATTTTCCTCTTCGTCTACTCTTAGTTTTAGGCTCTCACTTATAAACTTAATCTTGTCCTTAGCGGTCGCAAATTGATGTCCTTCTGTCAAATCTTTTTTTGCCATTATATATACTCCTTTTAATTTTCCATATTCAATTAGTTTTAGGTTATGTCAGTATATCACCTTTTTGCCAATTGTCAAGAGGTGCAAGCAAAAAAAAATCAAGCGAGAGTATCATTTAACCTCTTTCCGCTTGACTTACTAGATTTTGATTATAGTTTTTTTACTTATTTTTTGTAATATTTTGATCTGCCATTTTTTAATTCGGTTGCATTTGTTGTAGGATTAGACAAATTAAGAAGCGTATTGTTAGAATACCAATTATTAGGATCTTCAAATGTAACACTGGTTAAGTTTGAACATTCATAAAATGCATCATTGCCTATACTAACCACACTGTCTGGAATAACGACACTTGTCAAACTAGAACACGAGTAAAAAGCTCGATCTCCTATAGTCGTAATATGATCTGGCACAACATAATTATCAGCAGTATAATCTGCACTAAAAGCTTCATTGCCTATGTGAGTAACACTCTTAGGGATAGACATATTCAACCAACCACATATAAGTGTATTGGTTGCAGTTTCGATAATTCCACCACAATTGTTACGGCTATCATAATATGGATTTGCAGAATTAACGATTATATTTTTCCAACCACAGTGATATGCAATATTCTTGCCTATATGTTTAACACTTGCCGGAATTGTAACGGTACTAATTCCCAAACAATTAGTAAAAGCATGATCGCCTATATACTCCAATCCATCGTTCAATGATAGAGATGTAAGACTGGTGGATTGAACAGCTTCTGCTCCTAGATACTTACAACCATCAGGTAAAATCAATGTAGTTAATGATTGGGCATCTTTGAAAGCATAGTCTGCAATTAACGCAACCTTGCTCCAATTAGTTATAGTAAGAACATTAGTAAGAGAAGAACTTGCTTTTAAAAATATTCCTTTCTCCGAATTATTGTAGCAAATAATTACTTTATTTTCCATTGCAGAATTCCAATCAAATCCATCACTGTAGTATGTAAATATTCTTTCAATTGATTCCGGCAAATACAAGTTAGTAATGTAATTCAATTGATAACATAAGGGTTCAGATGTTGTTAGAGATCTACCTATATGAACTGTTGTTATACTTGAATTGCCATTTGCCATACTTCCCATTACTTGATTACTTATTTCTGTCATATAGTTTCCGAAATATATTTCAGGTGCAGTAGTATAACTATAAGTTCCACCATAGCTGTTAGTAGGATGACAAATCCCTTTGGTTAATCTTGCTACTCCGTGAGTGCCATCATCATATAAGTCTGGAACTATGCCAACAGAGATGGATGCTGTTTCTCTCTCACCATTTAAGTAGTAATAACCACCTTCGTCACTAGAATATGATATACAACTAGCCGATACATTGGCATCTAGAAACTTGCAATATAGATGAGTATCCGAACTTAGTGTTAAAGGGAAAATTGCAGGAGTTGTAAGAGCCTTATCTGTATACCAACCCACAAAATTCGCATTTACTTTTTCTGGCATTGGAAGATCTGACTCATACACCTTTTGGTTAGAAAGGAATTTGCTCGCCTCTGCAAACTTAGCACTGTTGTACAGATTGGATACTTCGGTCAACACACTATCTGCAAAGTTAATCTCGTTAACACTTGCCCTTGTCATACTCCATGTGATACTGCCAGAATATGTTGCATTGTACATGTGGCTTATTAGGCTAACTATTACATACACATATTTGGTTTTGCCAGTCGCAACCAAAGTGTTAGCAAATGTACTCTCACCCTCAATTGCATCCGGATTGGTCATTGCATAATCTAGTGTAACATATTTCACCAATACATTGCTTGCACTTGGTGTGCCTGTCAGAGCCAACTCAATGTCCGCCTCGGTATCGGTATTGGCAAATACAAACTCGAACATAACAGATGTGTTATCGTTAGTCAAAGTAATATTGCCACTAGGGGATAACTCACCAGTCTTGGCTTGTGGTGTAATACTAAGCACAGACCCTATTTCAGTGCCATCACGCTTAGCAACCATTTCTGTCTTGGTGCTACCAATAGTGTATGAACCAGATACATCCACCATGATGCCATCAGATGTGTATTGTATGCTAATATTGGACGAAATGTTATTGCCACCAGCAACTATCACAATAACAACCGAAGCAACAGCAACGACCAGTAGCGCACTCAACACCGCCAAAATTGTAATTAATTTCTTTTTACTCATCGCTCAATTTCTCCTAACTTCACAAAAAATTCCTTTATTTGCAAAAAAGTAAATATGTCTACATATACCTATAGTATATGTAAAATACAATTGTCTACGCTAGTATTTTACTACAGCATATATCAAAACACAAAATGCTTTTGGACTTTTTTACAATAAAAAAACCAGCAACGGAAAAATATTTTTTATTTCCTTTGCCGGATATACCATTATTCCCCTAAAGATTTATACTTGAGATCGCTTGCCTTGAATTTAGTTCATAGCAAAGAGATCAAGTTTTATTTTTTTTTAGATCCTCTCGTTTCCCAGAACTTTTTGCTTGAGATCGAACACCTTGAACTTGTTTCGCAGTGGAGAGATCAAGCAAAAAGTTTACGTAGTTCTTTAGGGTAATAATTCTTAAGAGTTTCTCCCACGACTTTGCCACCACCTAGAGGAAGATGATTGTATGTCACCGCACATACGCCACTAGGTGCATCTACAGTCACCACGTTGCCGGTCAAGTAAATACTTGCCTTAGCATCATCTAAGTCTACTTTGCGATCAAAAGTATCACAATATGCTCGATAAAAATTGTGGCTAATGCTAAAATCTTTGCCCGCGTCTTGCCCTAGCAGTACACCCATGCTTAAGACATTAAGTCCAGTATAGTCCATATCTACATCAGGCAAGCAGAATACATTAATGCCTTTTCTCACCAATTGATTAGGGATATGTGTGACATCTCTTAGCTTACTCTGGATCTTAGCAACATCTCTGTCTCTTAATAAGACATAATCGTCACTATCCCACTCAACTTCATCCCTCACATTGTCCCCCACACGCATCATGCAAGCCACAAATTGCCCCTCTCCTATGTGAATATGTGGATAACGCCTACCACACTTAGTAGTGTCATACTCATCATCGATCACAACACCTCTAGAGGTATTAGTCCTGACATTGTCTGGCAAGTCGATCAAAATATAGTCGGGATGCGATCGCAAAAACTCAACCACAACCCCCTCGTTCTCGGTCACATTGTATGTACATGTCGAATACACCAGCCTACCACCCAACTTAAGACAGCCTGATACCGAATGTAGTATCTCCAATTGCCTTACCGCACATGCCTTCACATTTGCCTCGTTCCAAGAATAGGTGTCAATATCGCTTTTTCTGAACATTCCTTCGCCCGAACATGGTGCATCAACCAAGATTTTGTCAAAAACTTCCACTTTGGTGTCAAAAGCCTTAGGCAAATTGTTAGTAATTGCATAATTACGATATCCAAAGCGTGTCAAGTTTTCATACAATATCTTGGCTCTTGAATACACATACTCGTTGGCAATTAGTAGTCCTGTGTTGTTCAACTTTTCCAAAATCTGAACACTTTTGCCACCCGGAGCACTGCACACATCTAGCACAACATCATGATTGTTGATGCACAATGCCTCCACTGGAAACATTGCAGATGCATCTTGCGAATATACAACTCCCGCATGGTGAACCAGAGTATCCCCGATCTTGCCAGAGTAATAATATCCATTGTCAATGCCGTCAACATGATCGGATATCATATCTTTGTATTTAGTCTCAAACTCTGCTAGAGAGATCTTGTTGTAATCAACAGTCATTGCCTTGATAGCAGGTCTATCCATTGCATCAAAAAAGTTGTTAGCATCCTCTCCCAACAACTTAGTCATATTATTAATAAATCCTTTTGGCAAATCTTTAATCATTTGTCTACTATCCTTAACTCTAATATTGTTCCGCTTGTTTCCCCAGAGATATATACTTAAGATCGCATGCCTTTTATTAGCGAGCCCAATATATTGCTTTTAAAACTTTGCACTCAGTTTTATTTAGTCAATTATATAACTTTCGAACACCTTGAACTAGATTCGGAAGTAAAGAAAGTAATATAATTGCGATATTACAGCATTGCTATTAATTATTCACCGAACTTGCAGTGGAGAGATCAAGCATTCTTTTTTTATCCGCTCGCTTCCTGGAACTTTCTGCTTAAGATCGAACACCTTGAACTTGTTTCGTAGTGGAGAAATTAAGCAGAAAGTTCACTTATTTCTAATCAGCAAGTCATACACATAATTCTTCTTCAGTCCCAACTTGTCCGCAACCTTCTTGCAAGCATCCTTGCTGGTTACTCCTGCATCCAGTAGGTACTTAAGCTCACTCATTATCTCGTCATCTTGAGATACTTGTGTTTGTGCCTCTTCGCCACTAACTATTATTACAAACTCTCCCTTGACAGCGCCAGTGTATCCAGCGTGCAGTGTGGTAAATGTTACTTCTTCAAATTTCTTAGTTAACTCCCTTGTTACACACACCTTTCTATCCCCAAACGCCTCGTATACATCATCAAAAAATTGGTTGATAGAATGTGGAGAAACATAAAATATACTAGGAAAACTAGAAACCTTCAACTTGCCTAACAGATCCTTCCTATCCTTACCCTTCTCTGGCAAAAAGCCAACAAAAGTAAAAGGTGCTTCAAATCCACTTAAGACAAAACTATCAACCAACGCACACGCACCCGGCACAACTGTATAAGGCAGTCCTTCCGCAATCAATCTACGCACAATTACCGCACCAGGATCAGATATACCTGGCATGCCCGCATCGGATATTATTGCTATATTTTTGCCCGCCTTAAGGTCAGCAACAATGCTATCACACTTGCTACTCTCATTAAACTTGTGATAAGACACCAATCTAGCCTTGATATCATAATGTTGCAAAAAGGTCTGACTAGTGCGTGTATCTTCGCACGCAATGTAGTCACACATTTTCAATGTTTCAATTGCCCTCAATGTTACATCTTGCAAATTGCCAATAGGCGTTGCAACCAAGTATAACATATATCCTCCAAAAATCTTTCTTCTTACTGTATCTCTATTTATTTCACTCGTTTTTGACTTTAGCAACTTTTTATTAATCGTAACTTTGCCAAAATTTTATTATTTATTAAAAAAATGCAATAAAGCATTTTCTTATACAATCTTCAGCCCTTTCTCGCCTTGCTTGACTGCCTTAACTAGTATTGTGGGATCATTCTTGGTTTCTGGCAGTATTTTTAACTCTTTAGGTTCTAACAGATTTTGCCTTAAGTACACCATAATATCGCATAGTCTTGACATCTTGTGGCACAAATACAATTTTCCACCATCCTTAAGTATCTTACCTGCCTCAACTATTACATCTTGCAGTGTCAACTCAATCTCTTGCTTGGCAACCGCTATCTCTGTTAATTCCACGCTAGCACTAGATCTATCATAATATGGTGGATTGCAAGTTATTGTATCGATATGGATGTTTTTGAACATTTTGTTCACACCAACAACATTGGTATTAATGATTGTATGGTTATCCAAATGGTTGTATTGCACACTCTTTCCACACATATCCGCTAGTGACTTCTGCAACTCAACCATATACACATGGCTTACAACATTTTTGGCACCAGTAAGTATGCCCACAACTCCGCTACCGCTACACAAGTCTAGTAGCACACCATCTTTCTTAACCTTAGCAAAATTGGCAAGAGCGACTGCATCGGAGGTAAATCTGTATCCAGATCCAACTGCAGGCTGATATATCATCAAGCCCTTATATTGCAGATCTTCCAATACAATATCCATATCACTCTACCTCTTTTGAATTTTGATCTCTTTGATATCGCTTACTGGATACTCGCAGTACTTAACATCGTCACCCTTCTCGACCTTGCATGTGCAAGTCTGCTTAAGGATATTGTTGCTGATGACCGAACCTTCACCGTCTGGAGTTCTTACCCTTGCTCCACACTTGCAACAATTGCGTCCCAGATCCTCGTATGTATCATTTTCGTACGCAAGGCAACACATCAATCTTCCGCATGTACCACTAATTTTGGTTGGGTTTAGGGATAGATTTTGCGTCTTGGCCATCTTGATAGATACTTTGTCAAAATCATTAAGATATTGCTTGCAACAACACTCCTTGCCACAAATACCCATACAGCCTATCGACTTAGCCTGATCTCTTATGCCAATCTGTCTTAACTCGATCCTTACCTTCAGTTCGCCTGCCAAGTCCTTAACTAACTCTCTGAAATCAACTCTTCCTTCGCACACAAAACTGATTATAATCTTGCTTCCGTCCAAAGTATACTCGCAAGACACTGGTTTCATATCAATATTATTTTTTGCAATCAATCGGTCAACGACTTCCATGTTGGCTTTTGCTTTCTCTTGCAATTCTCTGTCTTTTGTTATATCCGCATCGGTTGCAACACGGACATATTTTACATCCTGTTCCAATTCTTTGCTTTGACCCACAATGGACACAACCTTAGCAAGCAATATACCTCTGGTTGTCTCTATAACTATTGTGTCCTTTGCCTTAACCTCGTCACCCACATTGATCAATTGATCCTTTAGTGCAAGATTGTATTTGATTAACGCTGTTTGCATTTGTATATTGCCTCCAAAATTCCAAATAACATATAGTCAATTACTGCCACACTGGAGCAATTGAACTTTGCCCTATTTTTGCACTGCACCAGCATATCACTAATGCATGCAATCGTTGCTGGTGTGTATGTCTGCATCACCCCATCTATGTCCGCCACGCTTGGCAAAACTTTGCCACTGGCGATTGATATGTTAATATCCAGATATGTCTTGAATACACAATCTATCAACTTCTGCATATCGTCCTTATATTTTGCAAAGACAGCACTCGCTTTTAACACATCTTTGCTGGACTTCAGCGATCCAATAACCCTATGAATATCGGCTATAAGATCATTATACTTCTTGTCTGTCAATAACCCAACTGCACTGGTTATATTGCCACCTGCTATCTCGGCGACCTCTTGCAATCTAGCCTTGTCAATATCGCTGTAAGTACTCTCAAGATATTGCAAAACTACCTCATCTCGCAAAGCCGGTTCGCTTATCTTTTTTGCCCTAGATAGTATAGTCCTAAGAATAGTGCTTTCGCTAGTTGCCACTAATAGAAAAATATTGGACGGAGTAGGCTCTTCCAGAACCTTAAGCAGTGCATTCTGGCTCTGCGGAGTTGCTTCGTCAAAATTGCTTATTACAAACAACTTCTTATCCATCTCGTATGGCTTAACAAAACTCTCTGATACTATCTGTCTGCTTTCCGCCACAGACAATTTAGCACTAGTAGGATAATAAAATATGTCACTCATATTGTCATGCTCGATCTTACGGCAACTAGCACATGTACCACAAATATTGTGACTATCACAGTATAACTGCATTGCAAAAAACTTTGCGTACGCTTCTGCCAATATCTTGTCTGGCAAAATAAGCATATATGTGTGACTGATCGTGCCATTAGCGATATCTTTAGTCAATATTTTGCACAACATCGAACCAAAGTACAACTGCTTAAGATCCATATTTTATCCTCCTGTTTTTGTGTTTTATCAATAGATTACTTTAACTCATATCTCGCAACAACATTGTAGTCGCAAAATGTTGTTTGTCAATCTGTTTTTTTAATTTTTTATAGCATATTTGCTGTAAGTTTTTTTCCAAAAAATATCTTTTAACCTTCAATATCGCTATGCTTGTGATATAGGAATTTTACAATCTCATCGGTTGCATTAAGTCTATACACACTTTCCTGTGCCTTGACACACTTCTTGCGATATTTGATATCGTTCTTTAGGTTATCCATAACGTCCACAGCCTGTGCAGTGGTGCGAGTATTGATAACCAATTTTTTGTTTTTAAGATATTTTAAGTTGCTTAATTCCAGCCCACGGATCTTGTGAGTAACAATGTATGGCAGATGTTTAGCAATAGCACAAGCAACCTCCACACCACCAGTTTTGCCCATAACAACATCGCTGGCAGATAGCAATACACCCATATTGTTGGTGTGAGTAACAACTTTGATGGTTTTTAATTTGTTTTTGCTACTATACGCCACAATTTTATCTCGCAACTTAATATTTTTGTTGCTAACAACAATTATGTTTACATCATCGTACTTTTTGCTAATAGCCTTGACCAACTGCATTGTTTTACCCAACTTGCCAGTGTAATTGGTTATAAGGACGGTGAAATTATACTTGTCCAGTCCCAGCAACTCTCTTGCTTCGTCCTTAGGCATAACATTTTCGATATTAGAAATAATAGGGATGCCTAGATCCAATATGCGGTCACTGTCCTTAACACCCAATCTTTTGAAATCCTTTACTAGATCCTTAGATGCACAGATGTAGTAGTCCATCTTATTTGCAATCTTAACATATGGATTGACGGTGTAGTTGCACTCGATGTACGCAGATCTAACTTTGCTTAACTCTCCCGCCTTCTCCATGTCACTTACAATCACTGCTGGCAAGATATGTGTGCAAATAACAAGATCGGGTTCGAACGACTTAATATTGTATTGTACATAATCACGAACGCTATTTATGTATGGCGCAAGCAACTTCCTTGCAACATTGTCATCATCCGCATATTTTTCCTTAGCATACCTATCTTTTTCTAGTTTTTGGGCAAGTGCCCGAGTTAGCATATCTCTGCCTACTTTCTGAAAGTCCAACTGCTCTCGTCCCTTGTATACATCCACTAGCCTAAAACTGATGCTAGGATATCTAGTAGCCAGCCCATTGGCAATCGCTCTGCCAGCTATATTATAACTATCACTAGATGTTGTAAATATTAACACCCTTTTCATAAGGTTTTTCCTCTTTCTTTTGATCTATAATAAAACAAATTCTCAATATAAAACGTCATGTTTAAGTTCTAGTATCTTTTCTTGGGTGCGACCATCATGTATGCAAAGCCCACAACTATAAGCCCGACAACACCATAAGACAACTTAAAATTATATTCTACCATAACATTCGTCACAAATTCTTGATTTTGAAGCACCAAGCATAGCGATGTAACGATGCCACAAACGAACACAAATAGTCCTGCAAAAACATTCATGACCGACAGCCTAATGCCAAAGAAATTAAAGATTGTAACAATCAGCATAAATACAGCCAGAGCCACACACACCATGTATGTGTAGGAAAGGATATTGATATATATTGGATTGACATATTGGCTAATATCCGCACTGGATTTTAGCAAAAAAGTAGACAATATCCCACTGCCAGTTGAAGGATCAATGAAAGACAACTTGTTGCCAAACATTGCCTTGAATATATCCAGCCCAGTTACATTGACATATTCCGCACCTGCTCCACCTATGTTAAGCCTCATGCTGAACATGGGGATAAATAGCGTAGATAAGATAAGCAAAGATATAACCAGACAGGAAATTACCGCCCATAGTTTTACCGGTTTTCTCATAATAATTTAGTCGCTTTCCTTTTGTATAAATTTTTTTGTTTCTAGAATAATAATTGAATAAATATTGTGCTAGCAATAACAATCTGACCTAGATAATATAGTGTGTGATTGATAATCTGGCACACATTGCTGTCGCCCTTGTCGCCAAAATACTGCATAGATAATACAAGATCGGATAGTGTAAATAGCACAAGACCAACCGCAAGGCTAACAAATCCAATATTGTAGAAACTAAGTACAACTGCAAGAACTGTTACAAAGTATAGAATGAATGTGTAGGCAAAAGTAATAATTATGTTTTTGCCAAAATCCAGCTTCATAACAAACTTAGTCATAAAATATGTCGCAATAGTAAGCACGATTGCAACACCGCCAGTTATTAGTAGCGGAACAAGCAGACTACCCACATTGTACATTGTTGTAGCAAAAGTAAGAAGTGCAAAAATGTAGAAGAAATGCCCTACACCAAAACTAACAAATCCACCTTGCAAATATTCGTTGCCACTCTCCTTATATGCAACTTTGCCGTCTAGTAGCACATCACCTATCAGACCCAAAACCAAACCCAATGCAATGCCAATGTATCCGTCATTGAAATCGGTCACATAAGATAGCGATAGCATAAAACATGCTATAAAACAAAAACTAGCAAACGCCTTAGCGATTATAGAAAAAGCACTTGCCCCCTTAGATCTAATCACAATAAATAGTGTTGTAAATAACACACACGCAATTATTGCAACCGCAAAAGTTCCTTTTATTCCCATTTTCCTTTTCTCTCCCTCCTATACAGAAATAGTTATATATATTTTAACATGTTTTGGGGTATTTAGTCCAAACAATTGTCCCTACAAAATAAAGAATTATTATTAATTTAGCAAAAAAATGTTGCCAAATGTAAAATATTATGATACAATTCAATTGCTTTGGAAAAAGAAGGCTACAGCAACACTTCACTACATATCTTTAAGCCGAAGTGTTTGATCAAGCAGTGCAAACTGTAGCGAGGCTCTCAAAATGAGCCGAAGTGGCGGAACGGCAGACGCACACGACTCAAAATCGTGCGGGAAACCATGCGGGTTCAAATCCCGCCTTCGGCACCATTCAACAGAAAAACACCTCTAAGGTGTTTTTTTGTTTTCAGGCGGGATTTACTTTCAATCAATGTGCAACCGCATTGATTGAAACAAGAGACATCTTGCATGTCTCTTAAGAACCCGCATGTCCATGCTCTGTACTCGGGAACCCGGCTCCAAGCCACCCGAGGTATATTCGCTCTCAAAAAAAATTTCATTTTTTTCGCTCATATAGACAAATCCCGCCTTCGGCACCATTCAACAGAAAAACACCTCTAAGGTGTTTTTTTGTTTTCAGGCGGGATTTACTTTCAATCAATGTGCAACCGCATTGATTGAAACAAGAGACATCTTGCATGTCTCTTAAGAACCCGCATGTCCATGCTCTGTACTCGGGAACCCGGCTCCAAGCCACCCGAGGTATATTCGCTCTCAAAAAAAATTTTCATTTTTTCGCTCATATAGACGCATCCCGCCTTCGGCACCATGCAACAAAAAAACACCTCTAAGGTGTTTTTTTGTTGCAATGATATTTCCGTAAACGGAAATGATATTCGTTTTCGTGAATGGTGCTCGCAGTAACATTGTTCAAAGTTGTCGTAAGACACCTTGAAGAAATGTTACAAGTAAACAATCTATGTGACCACAATTTATTGTGGATTTGCGTTTAGCAAATTGATTTGTGAATGCAATGAACAAGTCAACATCACATAGATTATATTTTTGCTAACGCAAAAGTGTCGGTTCAATATTATTTTATTACGAGCCTTGGCGAGTAATATCATTGCGAATAAAATGAGCAATATCATTGTGAGTGCTAACGAACAATATCATTAAGAACCCGCATGTCCATGCTCTGGCACTATGTCTGTAGCATCACATTTATATATTTGGGCAAAAGTGTAAAAATATTATCTCTATAGTTGTTGTATATGATATAATATTTGCATAGGAGAGTAATACATGGCATCTAGCAGAGAATATAAAGACTACATAATGGAACAATTATCTGACCTTAACCCATCATGCAGACCAATGATGGGAGAGTATCTAATATATGTCAATGGCAAATACTTTGGTGGAATATATGATGATAGGTTGTTAGTAAAAATCACCAAAACAAATAGTAATTACAATCTTACTACAGAGTTGCCCTACAGCACTGCCAAACCAATGTATCTAGTGGAAAATGTGGATGACAAAGAATATCTACTACACCTAGTTCTAGATACACTTAAGGGACTATAGGGTTAATCTATTTATTTTTTTAACTGTAATAAAATTAGAGATTTGGAAAATAATTACAAAAAAAACTGAAAAATTATTTATATTTTCAGTTTTTTTCTTAATGTATCGTAAATTAGAATAAAAACGACAAAATTTAATAAGAAATCTTGAAATACTCTAGCCATGCTTTGTACATGTCTTGGCAAGACAGACAAGTGTCCACTAGATAACCCCTTTCGTTGTTCCATTCGCTTAAGCCCCTGTAATAGAACATTTTGTGGGCTTCATCTATAATAAATGGGACAATATTGTGGGCTAAACACTCCTTGAACATTAATAGTCTTCCAACCCTTCCGTTGCCATCTTGGAATGGATGAATGGTCTCAAATTGTACATGAAAATCTATTATATCCTCTAGCCCTATAACATCCTTAGCATAATATTGCTTAATTAGTTGTGCAATTGCAGACTGCACACCCTCTGGACTACATGTCTCACGACCACCAACTTCGTTAGGTAACTTCTTATATTCACCTACATTGAACCAGTCCAGCCTACTATCACTTGTGCCGTTCTTCAACATAAAGTGTAGCATCTTGATCATATCCTCACTTATCACATCTGTTGCATGATCTATTATATAGTCTACACACCTAAAGTGGTTGGCTGTCTCAACTATATCGTCTACATTGGTTGAACCATTGCTTGTACCAATAGTATTTGTCTCAAAAATATATCTAGTCTCGTCATGCGTCAAAGTACTACCCTCAATATGGTTGGAGTTGTATGTCAACTCTACTTGCGTCTTATGATATATCCCACCAGACAGATTAATTTCTTTTTGCTCCCGCAAAATCTGCAACAAACGTCCCTCTGGACTTTTGCTTCCAATTGTATACGCCTCCACACTGCTCTTAGGGATATTCCATGTTTTACCCACAATATATGCACCTGGGATCTTCCCCGACTTACAATAATTTCTTACAGTTCTATCCGCCAAACCTAATATTTTCGCCACTTGCGATACAGACATATATTCCATTACTATCTCCATTCACTTTTATATCTTTACATATATTATATGCCGATATCGGCAAAAAATCAAGATAATTTGCACAAAAAATTGCCGATATCGGCAATTTTTTATTGTTTTACACCCTTTTATCGGCAAACCACTTCCAGTCCACCAGTCTTGTAATAGTTGAAATATTAAGGTCGCACATCTTTTTCATACAAACTCTATATGTTGCTTTGAAACACTTTCCACCCTATTTCCTTATTGGGCAATTATATTACTTTCGAACACCTTTTTGCTAACAAGTCCAATATTTTGTTTTTTGTTGCCTTCCATATGTCTTATTTATAAGCCAACTATATTACTTTCGCATGCCTTGAATTTAGTTCACAGCAAAGAAAGTAATATATTGGCGAACTTACTATACAAAAGCAAAATTTGGGCGATGTTTCAGTAGGGAGATTAATATTTCGACTTCATCGCATTTAATAGCGAGTGTTCATATATCTCGCAAGCGGTCTTGTAATTGTCTGGACTTGCAGTTGCCCACTTCTCCATCATCAGACCTCCATTGATCTCCAGTATCATATATTTGCCATTTACTTCCACAATATCTACCGAGGCAAGTTGTATACCCACTACATCTATCACCATTGATGCAAGCGTGTACAATGTGTGCAAAAGTGTCACATCGTCTACATTGCTAGGCACTGCACCCAAGCCTAGATTGTGTCGCCAATTTAGTAACACATTGTCCCCTTGTGGCACAACCATATCCCTTGCAATATCTCTATCTATTGTAACCGTTTTGCCATACTTAGCGGTCGCTAACTCCGCTATAGTGGACTTGCCGTCACCAGCAACAAAGGCTCTTTCTTTCTCATAAGCCAGACGACACTTGCCATCCTCTACTATCACTCTATATTCTGCGTCAATATCTAGATATGGACTAACCGATATACTTTCGAAATCGGTTGCATATCGATCCAATATTTCTTCCACCTCTGCCTTACTGCTAGCCTTGTATACACCTCTGCCACCTGTACCCACATTGTCCTTAATAACAATAGTGCCGTATCGTGTAAGATATCCCAAAATAGCAGGCATATCACATACAAATCTACCTTCTCTAGCACTTATATCACCTAAGTAATACTTATGCTCCACCGCTGGTATATTGTGTTGGTTCAACACCTCGTACATTGCACTCTTATCCTTAGCAAGATAATTGACACTGGCATTGTTGTTGGGCAAAACATATCCATAAATATATACCCTCGTGACATTGTTCGATATCTCAATAACCCAATCGTCACTATATGTCTGAACTTTCCAGCCATGCTTGTCCGCAATCTCTCGCACTATCCTAACTATAACCCTCTCGTCACTCATCTTTCGCCCTCGATCATAAATCTAGTATATTATATATCATCACACCACCCATTGCCAAACTATCACAATGCAAAACTACAAAAAACAAGGATAAACGTTAAAATAATCGTTTACCCTTGTATTTTTATTTTCGAAATATTATTTGCTATCGCAAATTCCACAATAAATTGTGGCACATAGATTGAATAAACATCAGTTGCTGGCAAATGCCACTTTGTGTCGCTTGCCGACAACTTCCGATAATATAGCAATATCTAATCAATATATCTTAGCCTTGTGCAGGAACATAATTAGGATCATAAGCCTCGTTGATCAAAATAACTTGACCAATATTGCCCATAGCAGTTCCAGTTACAAGATCCATGATTAGATACTGATAACCCTTGTATCCGTCATAATCTGGATTAGTAGCCAAAATATTTAGCAACTCGCTTATATTAATAGAGTTCTTAGATGTAGCATCGCCACTTTCGTATTTAACAAATTTTCCCTCAGTGTTTCCCTTGTCATAATTAGGGATTTCAGTTTTGTTTACAAACAACAATAGATAGAAGTTAATCTTATCGTTTTTCATCATGCATCCATTCAATTGTTGCATCAACCTATTTCTAAGTGGATCTTTAGCATCCTCAGATTTTGCAGTTGACTCAACTATAACATTGATAGTTCCACTGGTTATACCTTGAACTATTTGTGATATAGTAGTACCACCAAATTGTGCTGCCAATCCTTCAAAATATTTTGTATCTGCACCGTTTGTATAGTTATTACTCTTAATAGTTCCTAACATTTTAAGACTAGCTGTTTGATTGTAATCTGCACCAGCAGAACCCTTAAGATCTTTTTCTTCAATAGCCTCCATATTCTGCATATCATCCGAAGATACTTCTACGCCAAACGCACCTACTTTACCTATGGTGATATTCTCTAGAGTCATGGTGTTCTGAACCATCTCAATACCATTACTAAAGCACTTGTCAACAGCAATATCTTTCATATATCCATCAACAATGTGAACAAGTCTCATGCCAACATTAAAGCCAGAAACATCAACATTGTTCATTCTAAAGTCTTTAACATAAGTTTTCTGACAGCCATTTTTTACAACATTTTCGTATGTGTCGCCTTCTACCAAAATGCCTCTACGATAAGTTCTGATAGTTTTACCTTCACTTCCTACCACTTGTCTATCAGTTCCTTCGTAACTTAGAGCACCAGAATATGTGCCATCAGTATTGCCCGCACAACCAACGACTTTCAAATCGTTGATCTGAACCATAAAAGGTACACCGTCTTGGGCTTTAACAAAGTGGAAGAATGCTCCGCCTATGTTATCTAACGAATCTGTTATAATCAAAGGCAATCTTTCGTTACTTACTACATATCCATTACCATTAATTACTCTATCACCAGTTAGATATAGTTCATTGTAAGTACTTGTACTCTTTCCAAAATTCTCGGTCTCGGTCAAGTATAGATCTTTAACGATATTAGCAGTAATGTTTTGGCTCTGATTAGCATAAGCAACTAAGTCTGCTACAGAGTCGATATTGACACCCTCGTTGACATTGACGATATAAGATATCTTCTTCTCATACATAGATGTGTCTACACCATTAAGTGAACTATTGGTTGTGATAGTTACTCTTACCTTGCCAGTTGTTGCAAAATTAATACCGTCTGTAGTAAGTGTTGCAACACTACTGCCGGTTGCTACAACTTCGTCATTTGTACCCAATTTCTCAAAAGTATATGTTACTGCAGTTGCACATGATTGATAATTGGAGTTGGATGTTGCAACATCAACCTTAAGTGCATCTGCCTTAGAATAAGCAATAACCTTGTTAGTCTTAACAAGATTGCTAACACCGCTTAATTCGATTGATGCAGGAGGTACCATAACATATACCTTGCATGTTGCCTCCACCTCTGTACTATTAAGTCTGCGGATCTCGATAGTAGCCTCGCCATGACCCTTAGCAGTCAATTTGCCATCAGCATCAACAGTTACAATATCGTTGTCGCTACTGCTGAAATGAAAGTTGCTACGATCTACATTCTCAATCTCTTCCATAGTTGTTCCATTGTATGCCTTAACATCAATGTATTTGTTGCCTTCATTGGCTACCAAGTTGACATTGTCTGCTTGGATCAAAGTCGCTAAATCTAGCGGATTGATAACAGTTAGTGTAACTGTATCGGATATAGCATTGTTGCCATTAAGTGTGGCCTTAACAGTGATCGTATCACCTACTTGTGCAGTGTCATTGGTTGTAACACGGTTGCCTGTGATAGTAGCAATGTTAGGTCTAGAGCTATTGCTGATTGTCAAAGTATACTCTCTAACACTAGCGTAAGATGGAGTATACTCTACACTTAGATCAGAGTACCCCCCCCCCGATGTGATATTGAGATTGCTTGCAGTAAGGTCGATAGTTGTAGGCTCTAGGTCTACAACGTTAATTGTAATCTTGTTGGACTCTACCTTGCCTGCCTTAGCGGATACTTTGATAACACTGCCTACGATGTCTTTGCTCTGGTTAACGGTAAGTAGTCCAGTATTGTCGATGATCGCAGGGCCTTCGCACTCATATTGTAGATCGGACTTGTTAACATTAACGCAGTCAGCAGTGATCTGCAATGTACTGCCAGCAGTAACCTCGTAGATGCCGTCTTGGGCAGACAATTCTATCTTTGCCTCGTTGCATCCCACCAAGAAACCACATGCAAGTATCATTAGCATCAAAGCACTGCTAAATAACTTCTTCAAATGTTTCATATGTTTTTCCTTTTTCCTCTCATATATATTTTTCTTAGCAATATATGTATCACTTATATGTACTAATAGTTATATAATAATATATTGTAGAACTTTTTCAAAATTATTTAAGCCCTATTGCCAAAAAGCAAAATAAAATCACAAAAAAATCCGCTATGTCATCTATATAGATAAACAATAGCGGATAAAAATTTTATTATTGTTACACTTGACTAACAATTACTCACCAAGATATATAAGCGAAATTGTATCGCTATATGTTTTGCCACCAATGCTTACGCTTACCGATACACTAACGATAGTCTTGGCCGCCTTGAAGTTAAGCACTCCGTCTGCAACCACGCCATTGCCAGAAATATTGGTGTAATCCAACTTGTCAGCAGATGGGTTGTTGGTTAACTTGTACATAACATCATCGGTCGTCACGCCATCTAGGTTGATAATAGTAATACTCTTAAGGTCAAATGTTGCAGATGTAACCGAATATAGTTTGCCTGCATTGTCATTGTCGAACCATACGCCATCACCAAAGTCAGCAACAACATGTACGGTGATAGTCTTGGATATTTCTGGCTTAAGAACAGATCTAACAGTGATGGTTGTTGTGCCAACTGCCACACCTGTGATTTCGCCATTGTTGGATACTTTGGCAATATTTATATTACTGCTGATCCACTCCAAATCTCTATATTGCTCGACTACTGTGTCAGGATATATGGACACCACTGCTTGCTTCTTCTTGCCCTTAGGCACTGTCACTTCCGATGTCTGAACAATTATGTCTTCGATCTCGTCCTGGGCAACTACAATCTTAAATATGCATTGCACAAAATGTCTGTCTACCGATGTGATAATAATTGTGCTTTCGCCATATTTCAGCGGAGTAACCACTAGAGTGTCCGCATTGACATCCACGACCGCCTTGTCACTATTGGAGATTATGACCTCCTTGTTGCTAGCAAGTTCGGGATACACCTTGACCCTAATACGATATTCTTCGTCTAGTCCGATCTTGATATAGTCATCATCCTTTAGTTCGTTGCCACTGCTATCCAGTATAACAACACGCTCTACATTGATATGTGTATATTTGCTTAGTATCTGTCCTGTAAAAGATATAAAGTATATCAACAAAAATGGCAATACTAGCAAAATCATAACTACTGTCTTCTTCATACGCTATATCTCCATCTTGTTATAATAATATCTTGTTCTGATCCTAAGCAGATGTATTCTGCCCACCAAGTATATGACACTAAAGGCTAGTGCTAGATATATTCCAATCCAGCCAACAAGGGTCACTAGCAAGCACATAACTGCCGGTAGCACAAGTGCGTAGATGATACTCTTGGTTGTGCTCTTGCCTATTGTAGAAATCTCGCTATTATCGTACCAGTCTAGTACTGGATGCTGTAGGTCCATATCAAAACTATGGCATATATGACCGACACTAAGGGTAACTGCAATAAGACTACTTAGTAGCACCACACCTATATGTAGGTTGGTTGCAATAAGGCACACAATGGTTGTAACAAGGATAGCACCTACAGTAAATATTGCATTAAATACGATCTTAGCCATCACCTGCACCTTATAGTCAATAGGTGTAGTCTTAGCAATATAGAAGGTACCACCTTCCTTGGATATCGCAATAGAAGATATTGTGTTGGACATTAGTGCCACAATGCCAAGAACCAAAATGTGAGAGCCAAATATCATATTTTGACCCGCTTGGTTAACTGCAATAGAAATAAGCAACTTGTCATAAGTAAACACAATCAGTGGCATAAATAGTGGGAACAAGAAAAACTGGAATATGTAACTTGGACTACGGAAAGTTAACTTGATCTCATTAAGTAGCAATTGTGCAAAAGGCTTACGCTTAGTAAACTTACGATACTTAGTCTTAACGACCGAATTGTTCTCGGTGTTAATGGTTGCTATCCTATAATAGAATGGCTTGATCAGCAAGAAGCAACCGCACATCAATGCAAATGTAACCGCCAAGTATATTAGAACAAAGTATATTTTGCTAAAACTGAACATGCTCTCGGCAAGGAACAAATATATCCACAGTTCGCTTCCTATCTCTGCGATCTTGGCATTGATCTTGAAGCCTGTCTCCATCTGTTTCTCCATAATATTGAACGCACCAGAGATCTTGCCAACTAGTAACATGTATAATACAAACACTGTTGCTACTATAATCAAAATAGTGATAATGGATAGGATATTGTGCTTCTTGAAAAACTTAAGCACGAACATAACTGGCACACTAACAAGGGATGCTAGCGCAATAGGAAGAATAGGAAGAATAGGGATCAAAATAATAGACATAATGAAATATGTTATACTTAGTTTTCCTATAATGCCTAGTGTTATAAATATAGGCAACATATATAGTGTGCTATATAGCATGTCTGTTACATACATTATCATTGCCTTGGAGACAAATAGTTGATTGAATGTAACGGGAAGCACTATAAGCAGTTCGTTATCTTTGCTAAGATATAGTGTCCCTACAATATTGGCGACCGCAAAGCAGAACGTGACCGCTTGCGTGCCTATCAAGATGATTGCAAATAAATTGGCATCCACCTTGATGTTGAACAAGAAAAATATTTTGTTAAGTATCAGATACAACCCCAAAGTGATAAAGAATATCAGGACAAGATACTTAAATAATTGCAACAAAAAGTTTTTCAAATTCTTCTGTTTGAAAAAAGTAAATTTATTATCCAGTTGCAACTTAAATAACTTTTTTATTTTTGTCATAACTTATCCTTATATTATTTTTTCGTTTTTGCTATAGTTGTTGTCTTATGTTTTGTTGTTTTCTTAGGTTCAACTGTCTTATCTGGCTTCTTTCTGCCAGCAAAGTCGCTATCGGCAATAGGTGTATCGGATATCGTCCTCATAAACAATTCTTCTAGCGACTGTCCACTTTGCTTCAACTCGTGTAGATCATATACACCCTGCAACTCGCCTTTCTTAATAATACACACACGATCGCAAAGATTCTCGACAACATCTAGTATGTGAGAAGAGAAGAACACTGTATTGCCAGCCTCGGCATGCTTACGCATCGCCTGTTTCAATTGGTACGCACTCTGAGGATCTAGTCCTGTAAGCGGTTCATCCAAGATCCACAACTTAGGCTTATGCACCAATGCTGCAATAACAGATATCTTCTGCTTCATGCCGTGACTATAACTTTTGATAGGGTTGTCAAAAGCATTCTCTAGTCTAAATTGTCTAACATAATACTCGCTGATCTCTTCCATCTGCTTAACAGGTACATCATATAGATTGGCAATGTGATTGACATACTCTCTGCCGGTTAGTCTCTCGAACACTGCATGGTTGTCTGGCACATAGCCTACATTTTGCTTAGCCTTAATAGGGTTCTTCCTTAAGTCCACACCACATATCTCGACTTTGCCCTCGTCAAAAGGCAAGATGCCTACAATAGACTTGATGGTTGTACTCTTGCCTGCACCGTTGGGTCCAAGAAAGCCAAAAACTTCGCCCGGTCGCAACTCTAGCGATAGATTATCGACCGATTTCACTGTACTATTGCCATATCTTTTGGATAGATTTTCTATTTTTAACATAATAACTTATTATCTCCTAGTCATAATATATTTTTTGTGGAACTTTGCCGTCTTTGTATTTGTTTCGTTCTATATTGTAGTCTATTCTGATAGCACGCAAACGGAAGTGGTCGTCTGCCACCTTGTATAATTGAATATACACATACCAGAATATCATACAGAATATTGAATATAGTACAAATATCATAAGCATATATAATGGATAGAATGTGTATCCATTGAGTGTAACGGGAAGTTTCCTAGTAAAGCCCAAGAACGGCAAAATGGAAAGCACTGTTGTGTTGAATAGATAGAAGTAGTTAATCTTGTCGAAGAACGGATCATAAGGGACATACAAATAGCAGTTGAATATTATTCCGATAACAGCACAGAACACAAAGTAGCCTACAAAACCTACAAAGAAATGCTTGAAACCTGCCTTGGTTGGTCTACCCATTATCCTAAGGGCAACGGCTAGTAGTGGGATGATAAACACCCAAGTATGCTCTATGTAGAAGTGAATGTTCCAGTACGACAGCATGCCTTCCTTAACATCTGGAACACAGAACGCAATCATTGCCCCTGGCACATTGGCAAGAAGGATAAAATTAAAGAATCCTTGATTGCGGATCAGTAGTCCCAACAGCACTAGGTAAGCACCAAGGTTGCATAGTTGGAATGGCAATCTAGACATCTTAAGGTCCATCAAGTATATAGAGTTATAGTGCAAGAATAATAGCAGACTTAAGAAAATACACAGTGTATATCTGGTCTCCTTATCCTTAAAACGAAAAGCAAAATACAGCGATATAAAAATTGCAAATATAATAACAACCCACAAAATATTATAGGCTGAGAATGGCACCATAAATAGTCCCGTAAAACCAAACAATGATTGTGGCAAAGTAACTGGCACACACACAAGGAGAGTTAGTGGCAAGCAAATTACAAAGTTCTTCCACTCTGTCTTGTCCTTAACATTGAACCTGTGTCCAATACAAAATCTAAGAAGCAATGGAATAATCATAGCGATAACTAGTTCGGTCATAAACTCGGCATGTCTGAACCACTCTGCTGTCATAAATGCTCTTCCGGAATTGACTAAGAAATATCTAAGAAAGTCGTTATAGAATATACACGAAACAATCGCTACAGGCAGGCAAAAATATATAGCAATATTTTTAAGCACCCTAGACTTAAAGAACACCGCACAAGGATACACAACATATCCTAGATATAGTCCCCACCTAAGTAGGCTCTGCAACACATCGCTATCCTTATAGTATACTCCACCATATGTTCCACCATTGATAACCCAAATAAAACTATCATTCAAGAAACATCTGACAATACCTAGAGTAAAATATGCAACTGCAAGAACTTTTAATATTATCCAAAGGGCTTTGTCGCCAATTTTCTTTCTAAAGCATATTGCTAGGATGGTTAGCAATGCAACGATCCCAAATGTGATCCATGTGTATAACATATTGTTTTTCCAACTTTGATTTATTTTTTTTATTATAACAAATATGAATTTGTTACATCATCTCTTCAATGCCAATTATGCAAAATTTTTTTGTTTTGAAGTTGTTTTGTGTCCCATAGACACAAAAAATAGCAAAAATGCCACCTTTTGCTCGTAAAATTCGACATGATTACCTATATATTAACAAAATTTTTCAAAAAAACAAAATTATTATACTATATAAAAAATATACAGCACCGATATCAGTGCTGTATTTGTGATTAAAAATACATACATTATTTGCTAGACAAAATCTTCTCTAGGATGTATCTCTTAAGCTCGGTTGGAAGACTATTGTATGTCCTTACTATATCATCTGACTTCTTAGCCATCTCGATGCGATCCTTAGCGGAAGAAGAGATGTTATAACTCTCCACTCTCTCCTCTCGCTTAGGTTCTATATTATTAAATGTTTTTCCATCATTGTAATAATCATGTAGATAGTTTTCCCCATAAGGCATTTTGCGATCTGGGACATTGTAAGAACTAACTACATACGAGTTGTGATTGTCGTGGCTATAATAAGCATCAACTGGTGCAACTTCGCTCTTAGGTTCTTCTAGATAAGTGATCTTGATTTCTTCCTCTTTTGGCTTAACTTTCTTTTCCTTAACAGGCTTCTCCTTGATCACCTTAATCTTCTCTTGTTTTACTACAACCTTTTCCTCTTTAGGTTTCTCTTCTTCCTTCTTGACAGGCTCAGGCTTCTTCTCTTCCTTCTTAGGCTTCTCTTTCTTTGCTCGCTTGTTGTCCCCTAAGAAAAATATTATCTTGAATATGACATATAGTGATCCAAAGACCATAAGTAGAAATATAAGCAGAGAGTAGAAATTATCTTCCCCAACCCCCGGAAAAGTATCCGCTATGTATCGAAATATCTTATCCATAGGCTTACTCCTCTGGAGCAGACAACAACTTGGAGTCCGCTATTGCGTCCTTAACCTTAGCATCCGACTGTAGATTGCGATATCTATAGTAGTCCATTATGCTAATGTTTCCGCTCTTAAATGCGTCACTTATTGCGATTGGGACTTCTGCCTCAGCACTAAGTAGTCGTGCTTTCATTTCTTGCGTTCTTGCCTTCATCTCTTGCTCTTCCGCAATAGCCATGGCTCTACGCTCTTCCGCCCTTGCATTGGCAATCTTGCTATCCGCTTCAGCCTGCTCTGCAGTCAGTCTAGCACCGATATTCTTACCCACATCAATGTCTGCAATATCTATACTAAGTATCTCAAAAGCAGTACCCTTATCTAGCCCTTTCTTGAACACCATCTTGGATATTATGTCTGGGTTCTCCAATACCTGACTGTGCGAATTGGCAGAACCAACGGTGGTTACAACACCCTCGCCTACACGAGCAAGAACTGTATCTTCGCCAGCACCACCGATAAGGGTATTGATATTAGTCTTAACGGTCACCTTGACCTTAACCATCAATTCGATCCCGTCCTTAGCAACCGCAGAGATTGCTGGGGATGTGATAACTACTGGAGTTACGCACGACTGAACCGCCTTCAAGATATCTCTATTGGCTAGATCTATCGCCTTGGCAGTGGCAACTGGTAGATCCAACTTAGCACCATGTGCGGTGATAAGAGCCTCAATCACACGATTGATATCTCCGCCCGCCATAAGGTGTGTCTCGATATCCTCTATCTTGATCTTAACACCACCCTTGCGTGCAGTAATATATGCATCCACGATCTTGGATACATCTACCCTTCTTAGTCTCATTGCAATCAACTTAAAAGCAGACACATGAGCCCCAGACAAGTTAGCCTTAAGGTACAACTTCATAGGCACTAATCCCGCAATGACCGCCATAAAAATAATGACTATGCACACTATAGCCACGCTGAAATACAACCACATGTTAGAAGATAGTAAATATAGCATAATTATAGCATCTCCTTTGCCGTCCAGTATTATCATATAGCCTATATTTTTATGATATGTGTTTGGACTTAAAAAAGAATAATATTTTTATCTTCCATTTCTCATCTTTACATATATTCTAGCACACAATGTATTTTTTCTTAAAACGAAATGAGGCATATCTTTTACATTTTTTTCAAAAAATTTTATGCACTATAATAAAATAAAATACCAAAATATAGCATAGACTATTAGTAGTAGAATAATATCAACGAGGCCGTATGTGGGAAATTGACTTAAAAACTAGCAGGAAGAATGTACAATATCTATTTGCGATAGAGGACATGATAAGAAAATCACAGTATAACAAGAAATCTGTGTCTTATGCATATATTGAGAAAGGCGACACAATCACCATGGGCATAGCGATACTAGATCCAAGCAAAAGTCTATTAGATGAAATACGCAAAGGGATCGCTGAGGCAATTGTCTTGCCCGAAAAAGAAAAATACCTGACCACCAAAAGCTTAAGAAACAAAAGTAATATCCACTCTTCCCTACTAAAAACAATTGTTTTCCTAGACCTAGCAGATGACATAGATTATGCAACTAAACTAGTCGATCTTAATCTCAAAACCATCAATCTGCCATCTCTTTTTCATTTCAAAATGGCTTATTTAAGGCAAAAATGGGATAAAATACTAATGAGCACGTTGTCCAAAAGTGTTGGCAATATGAGTGACGAACACATGCTGGATATCCTGAAAAATATAGTAACTCAAAACAAAATAGACATAGATGTATACATAGACATTGTGGACAATAAATACATAATTTCTACGCCCAGTAGAACTATCCAAGTAGACAACTTAGACGAACCCGATCTGATCGCAAATCTAATAATTATAAGTCCATCCAGCATAATACTGTCGCAAACAAACATTGTGTCGGACGACACGTTAGTACTGCTTAGTTATCTATTTGGCACTAACAAGATTGTTGTAAAATAAAAAAATGAACCCTAATAACAAAAGTTGTATAACTTCTAACATAGGGTTCACTTTTTTTGTATTCTGCAACCGCTAGGCAACTCTAGCGTTTTTTCTTTGCTACAAAAAAACAATAGACTAAAAAGGGTATAACTCACCCTCTTTAAGTCTATTATTCTTTGCCAAAAAGTTGTAAAAATGTCAAATAGAAAGGCTAAAATATAAGAAATCTAAATTGTTTCAAAAAATATGTTGCAATACTTGTTAAGATTGTCTATACACAACAATTCTTTCGCCCTCTTGGATAGGCAACGTTAGGTCTTGGTTCTGGGCAAGAATTGCATCTTCGGACACTGACATCTTCTTGGCAATATCCCATACAGTATCACCTGATTTAGCAAAATATATACTCATGCAATAGTCGTTATCGATCTTCTCTTCGCCAATAGCAACACTGTCTATAACTGCTTGAGTGCCGTCACGATACATAGTTGCATTGACGATTATGTCACCCATAATCTCAATCTCTACACCTCTGCGTGCCTTGGCAGTGATATTCTGCAATTGTGCTGTCACATCTGCCATAGAGTTGGCATCAACACCTCTTACATCAACTGAGAAAGGCAACTGTACCATGTTAGCAAATGTAGCACCTAGGTCGGTGTTGCGATATAGCACATTGATATATGCTACGCCATCCACCGTTAGTGTATCCCCGCTTAAGTTAGTTCCTGCAACAACAGCATTGCTACATGTAACACCCAAGATCTCATCAATAGCAGGTTCGTTATCCATAAGGGATATCATTCCGCTTAGTCTAGATGATGTCACAATAGGATTGTCAATCTCAAAAGTATTGAAACTAACTGTATTGCAAGTAAGCAAATTGGTTGTGCTATATAGGTCGCTAACTACATCTATTGTCTTGTTGTTCCACACATAACCCATGTAGTCTAGAGGCATATTGATAGTGATAGCAGTTGTATCCGCCTCGATATTGGTGTTAAGTGCGATATTGGAGTACTGAATGTTGATAACACTCTCTATTCTGCTACTCTCAGTTATCCCAGTAAGTGCAACCTCTTGGGTAAAATCAAAACTGGTTGTGTGAGTTCTAAGAGTAGAGTTGTCACCATTGGTGCTATAAGTGGTGATCACGTTGACATATCCAGTGATCTTAGCATAATTGTCCATAGGCTCAACCCTATCAATATACACACTAGGGCAAACACTAAGCACGTCTAGCACTGCATCTTGGATAACATAATCGGATGAAACATCAAATTTCTCTTGTGCAATTCCTAGAAAGTTGAGATATCCTATCTCTTCCATCTTGGAGAACACATCCTCGCTGTTGGTGCTAATAAGTGCATTGACATTATCATTATATATCCCATCAATTGTTATGTTGGCTACCCCAGTAACTCTGATCATGTTGCCATCTATTGCATAATTAACATCCACAATATCTGCTCTGGCAATTATCTCACTAGCATCCACATCTGCCTCTGTCAAGTATTTGTCCTTGAATTCAATTGTGTAATCCATAGATCTGTATCCGCCATCTTCTGCCACATACATCACTTGTGCCTTGGCTACGCCATCTAGCATAACCGCATTGCCACTGGCTGTGCCTGTTATATTGTTGATCGCAACATTTGCTACCAATACTTTGCTAGCCACACTATCACTTACTATAGGCAACTTGCACTCCACAATAGTCTGCATTTCGCCTATTCTTCTTCTGTAACTACTCACAATTTTCTCATAACTTGGTTCGAATGACATATTCAACCCCCTTTGGCATTGTCAAATTTATTACTATATTATTATCTTTTAGCCTCAATTATGACAACAGCATTCAAAAAAAATATAATAATAGTTTTTCGCAATACAAAAAGCAAAACTTCTATAAAAAAACAACGACCTAAGTAATAACTATAAGTCGTTGTATAATAATTAAACTTTATTTATTCGTTGTCTCTTGGGCACCTTCGCTAGTTGTTGAAGTATCACCAGAGTTAGTGATATTGTAGAACAACGCTACTCCGTTGTTGCCCTGCAAGTCAACATAAGTATCCAATATATAAGTTACAACCTTGCTTACATCATCCGCTTCCCCAACCTTCTCATATGTGACTATGCCTAGTCTAGAATATGGTTTCTCTTCCGGTTGATATTCTGCTGTATTAGATTGTTGTAAGTTAGGATCTATATTGATAGCAATATACTTATAACCTCTGATCTGAGACAAACGATATATTGTAAGTATCTCCACTGCGTTAAGAGAGTCGATCTTTTTCTGTTCTTCCGCTCTTATATCAACAAATCCATCTGGCAAGTGATAGACTATATTATCCCCTTCGGGCGATGGAGTAAGTGACTCTTTCTTGAACACATATATTGTTGGATTGCTAGACGCATCATTGTTAGCTATGCCAAAGTACAACTTATCTTGCATGATAGAAATAGCGTCAGTGGCAGAAGATGGCTTGGAATTGATATAATCGGTTTCGGTCGCAAGACTTCCATCCTCGTTCTTCTTATACACTTGTCCCGGCTGTGTGTTGCCAGTATTGATAAGATCTCTGTATCCAATATTGCCATCACTGTCGGTACTAAATAGATTGAACCTAACCATCATCACCTTGAACATGTCTTGTCTAGTCAACTTGCCAAACTGCGAAGCGTTGTCAAGAAGAGAGTCTAGATATATATCCACTACCCTCTGATACTCTTCATAAGTATCTATATCTAGATCAGCATATATATCTGTATCCATCTGTAGATCGGTGTAATCATCTGGCGCAAAGTATGAGCCTGTGTGTATATTGTTGATAGCTACATTACGGATGCTAAATTCCTTAGTGTTGTCTAGCAAAGAGATCTCTGCTACACCATTCTTGTTGATGCCGTTGAACCCAACAGTGTTCTTTAGGCTACCAATATTAAACTCTTGCATATATGCAAGTCTAGCACCTTCTACACTAAATAAGTTAGCAGTTGTGTGGGTTGTAGCCACCTCTTTAGTCTCAGGATCGGTTGCATCAACCTCTCTGACACATATCTTGTCTGTGCCATTGATCTTGAATGATGATCCATAGAAATGTAAGTTATATGCTTTCTCGTACTTAGCAATCATAGCATTCTGCTCACTGGACATAAATCTATATATATGATATCCGCCCAAATTAACATGCTCGCCGACATACATGTCGCTAACCTTCTCTTCAACTGGTTCGTAATCGCCGTCAACTACTTCCTTCTCAACATCCTTGATGTTAAGCGATGTGTTGTCTATAACCATACTAGATACACATTTTGGTGCAAAGTTGGTAGGAACAAGTACCTCACCTAGTCTTGTATTATTGCTAGTCTGCAATTTGTATAAATTATCGTACTTAGCACTGGCTTGTGTCTCATTAGATAATACATCCATATAATACTGAGATTGGAAATATAGTAGCCCAACGCTTACAAGTGCAGGAGAAACAAGTTTGTTGTCCCCCTGTGCCATAGCATTGTTATCTTGTCTAGTTGCAGTAATATCGGCTGTATACTTAGCCATACAACTATTGATCATTCCACCAATGGTCGAACCAACTAGCGTTGCAGAATACACATGGTCGCAATTGTCGATAGTTGCAGTTATGTCTGATAGATCCTTGATATATAGTCCATTGTAACCAGCACCAGCAATTGCACCACTGGTTGCAAGCAAGCAATCACTTACGTTCCAGTTTCCTACCGCTTTGCTAGCCACAACTAGTCCACTATTGACACCAGCAATTCCGCCTATTGCCAGCCTTGATTGTTTAGTTTCTATATTGTTCTCGTCTTTGTCAATACTACCCTTGAATGTAATGCCGTCATCTATTATTGCAGTTGCGTTCTTGATCTCGCCACCTGCCACATTATTGCCAACAATTCCACCGATGTTATTGTTGGACTTGCCGATAGATGTAATATTATATTTTGCGATATTGGTTATGCTCTCGCTAAGAGATCTATTGGATGTGGTTGCTACAACACCCATGTTGATGTTAGATCCAGTTGTTAGGTTAACATCCATTGTGCTATCTATCGATCGAACAACCTTGCCTTCTCTCATTGCACTAGCAGACACCGATCCTATATTGATCTCGTCCGCACTATCATAATACTCGCCCTCACGCTCATCACGTATCGCCTCGGCATAATTTAGCCACATTTCACTCACAACATTGCTGGTCGATACATTGACTAGCTTGTCCGAGTAAGTATACTTAGCCTCATACTCTATCTTGGTTGGATCTTCGGTGTTGGCTTTCTCGGTGTATGTTGTTGTTATCAGTCTATCATAGTCATATTTCTTGCTATCGTCTTTCTCTGCCCCTTCGCTAACAACAGCATAACTATCACCCTTAGCCACCGCATCACATATATCGTCTTGGTCGACTGTAAGTGCCGAGATGTTAATTTTGACAACCGAAATATTGGTACTATTACTATCTTGCACTTCTGTCTTATAAACTTTCGTTGTTATATCCATTTTGCCACGAGTAGCAACATTGTCTATAACGCCCACGTTTCTAAGTGGTGCAATATCTATAATCATATTTAGTTCTGGTCTGTCATCGCCAGTAAGCGGGTCTATAACAATATTGTCATATCCCACATGAATGTTAAGGTCATATACGGCACTGGCATTGGCAATAAGAGAATACTTAAGATTAACATAATTGTTGACACCATTTGAGGAAATTGTGTCATACTTGCCTGCAACTTCTTCACCCTTAACCTTGCTATAGTACTCCTGCATAGTATTGGCAGTTAGCCTAAAGCCCTCTATTGTGTGTCCGTTGCCATACAGCGATGCACCATTAAGATTAATTGTTTCAATGGTTGTAAATTGCGAATACGCCTCGCTTGCGTTCTCATAGCCACTGGCTCTGAAATTGATATCGCTATCTAGCACCACAATGTACTTCTCACTATCGGGATTGGTTAAGTTGTATTTAGCAAAGTTAATAAGTTCGCTTGCACTAGATACATGCACAATATATGCTCTTGCTCCACGACATGCCCGTTTCTGCTCATCATTTCGCTTGATAAATGTTCCGTTCTTAAACTCGACCACAGTATTAGCAAATGTAGACTGCTCCCTTGCATTAGCTATTCCGTCTAAGTCACCATCGTTGCTTACAACATATCTGTTAGCGTTTGCTATACTCAAGCCATCATTATCGGTCATGGTTCGGGACGAAAAATGCACGCCATTGTAGTTGTCACCATAGTTGTATGGCTTCTCCCACTCATCCACAACATCGTTGCCATTAAGATCATATAGCCTTATATACTTAGCTTCGCTACTCTCTTCTTTGTTGCAATCACATCCCACCAAGCCCATTGCGGTGCAAGCCATTGCCATGCCAAATATTGCAAGTTTCTTAAATTTTCCCATAATCTAATTTCATCCTTCCAGATTTTTTGCACTATTATTAATATCTTGTGCATAACCTTTAACTACTATGTAGTTAGCCTATTTTTTTCAGTAGTGCAATTCGCTTTTGATTGCCTAATCTCTTTTTACTCCTTGATTGTAACATTATTTGACATTGATAGTCAAACTATTACATATATTTTGAATTGTTTGACATCTAGCGGATACTTGATATATAATCTAAGCCGAAACATCTAGCAATCACTTAGGACTGCTATTTGGAAAAAGCAAAAAGTAAAACAAAACTAAAACTAGAAAATAATTGTTTTTTACAAAAATCACAAGCAAACTAAGACGACTTCTTAAAAATTCTAAAATTAGTTTTCAAGATTATACAGAACAAAAATATATACAATTAAAGAAATAAAAAGGACATAAAAAGTATGAAAATAGTAATACAGAAGACGCATGGATGCACTCTGACAGTAGGCGACAAAGTAATATCCGAGATCGGCAACGGACTGATTGTGTTCGTAGGAGTACACCACAACGATACAGCGGAGACTGTAGAATACATGGCACGCAAAATAAGCCACATGCGACTATTCAAGGACGAAAATGACAAAATTAATCGCAGTGTATTGGACGAAAATGGTGACATTATGGTGGTCAGCAATTTCACACTTAACGCAGTGATTTCGTCAGGGACACGACCTAGTTTCTCCGACAGTGCCGACCCAGAAACTGCCGACCGACTATATCTACTATTAGCCGAGAAATTGCGAGAGAATGGCGTAAGCAAAGTCGTAACTGGAGCATTTGGCGAGCATATGCACCTAAATACAATAATAGACGGCCCTTTCAATATCGTGTTGGAGAAATAAACAACAAAAAAACTACCTCTTGCAAGCAATGCCATACTTTAATAAGCATTTGCTTACTTGTTGGGTAGTTATTTTTTTTTAGTTTTCTAACAGATCTTCTATATTGCATCCCAGCACTTTTGCTAGCTTAAACAATGTTTCACCTTGTGCCTTATTGATATCATTTCTACGTTGCTCATACATCTGTATTGATCTAAGTTCGACTTCGGACAATTTTGCTAAATCGCTTTGTGATAGTCCCCTTGCTTGTCGTATTTTTTTTAAGTTTGTTGTATCTTGTTTTTTGAAATATGTTTTTGCTATCTCGAAAAATTTCGTCACGTCAGCCTCGTGCAATGTTGGATATAGCCTTAACACTTCTTCAATTGGCAAAGAATTGTTGATCCTGTAAAACGACATCCCTTGCAATTGCTGAAATTGTGCCAATATCCAGCCAGCCCAATAATATTTATCTTTATCAATATCTTCCTTTTCGCTAATATTTTTTTTGCCACTATATATTTCATTTAGATAGTCCAGTGCTGAACAACTAAGATACTTGGGATTTCCTTTCTCAATCTGCTTAGCAACATTAGAGTTAACAAATGTGTTCCAGAATATTATAGGATCAATCCCACTGTCTACAGCATGTTCATACATAACCCCTAAGTTCTCTGCCACATAAGGCAAGTACAAATTGTTATATGATCTGATCGCCATCTTTCAACCCCTTTCTTATAATGTCTATCACAAACAAGTCATTATTTAGTGCCATGCTTTTTCTTGTCCTCTTCAAATATTCTTCTCTAGCCTTTTCGTCCCTAGACTTCCTTCTAGCAAAATACTCTAGTCTATCCGCTGACTCAAAACCCTCAAACTGAAGTCTATCAAAGGCACGCTCACTAACAATCACAACCTGCTTGCCTAGTTGTCCTAACTCCATTGCTTGACTAAGTTGTCTAACCGAAATTGTGTTATTAACAAAGTCTCTTGCAAAACTAAAATATGAATCGTCTGCCCTATATCCAACAACTATGTCATATTTGCTTATGTCAATATAGAAATTACTTAGCAAATATTCTTTAGCCTGAACTGATATTTCGCTACTAAGATCAAATGTCCTATGTCTCAAAAGTACAGCAATCCAATTCAATATCGAATATCTTGCATCTGTCAAGTCTAATATTGCAAGTCCTTCTAGATCAATGGAATACTTGTTGGCAAATCCATTACTTTCATTATTACTGCAAGACCATTCTTTCGCAAGTTCTATACTCTCTGTGCAATAGAAACCAAAACCATAATCGTTTTCAGCTTTGCCACCATGATAATATGGCTTGTCTATAATATCTTTAGAGCCATGATATATAACCAATTTTGTCATAACTATCTCCTTTTTTAGAATATTGTATCATTGTAATGATATAGTTGTCAACTAATTTTAGTGGATTTTGTATCATTGTAATGATATAATTGGTGCTTAAATATAATTTTATATTATTATTGTATCATTGCAATGATAGTTGTGTTACATATAGATTATAAAAATAATGTGGCGACACCTTTTTAAGGAGTGGGGCTAGCACCATAGGCAATATTGATCGATAATGTAGTAGTCATAGCAAAATTATGTTCAAAATAAACAACAAAAAAACACTGGCAAAAGTTGTTTTGTGGTCAGTGTTTTTTAAGTTTTTCTAACAATTGTCACCAATCATACTTGGGTCTTGTATGTGTCTTAACATCGTCATAATATTCGAAATATTTTTCCTTGAATTTCTTTGTTTCTTCAAGGGCTTTTTTTCTTTTCTCTTCTTTAGTCATAATTATTCCACATAGTCGATAATAAGGCAACGATTAGGGTCTACACCTTCGCTATGAGTTCCGATATGTTCTACATTTTGCAATGTATAGTGGATAATTCTTCTTTCATAACTATTCATTGGCTCTAACTTTAGGCTACGCTTGTTCTTGATAACCTTGCTAGCCATTTTGCCTGCTAGATCTTGCAAACTTGCCTTCCTCTTCTCTCTATATCCCTCGATATCTAGAAATACACGTTTCTTGTACTTCTCGAACTTATTTCTAATAAGGCTATTCATTAGGCTCTGAGTTGCCTCTAGTGTATCACCATGGTGACCAATAAGAACACCTAATGCACTTCCGCTTAACTTAATGTATAGATCATCATTGGCAACAACAGCATATATTTTGCCCTCGACATTTAGTTTCTCAAATAGTCCTTCGAAGAAACCCTTGATATACTCAAATATTTCCTGCTCTTGTTCGTTCAACTCTCTAGTCTTTTTCTCTTCTTCTAGAACAACTTCGCTCTCAACCTTCTCCGCAGTTGTGTTGATAGATTTGTTGAATTTCTCTCTCTCCTCATCGTTCTCAAATACAACTACCTCAATCTTTGCCTTCTTAAGCATAGAACCCTTGTCGATTACCTTGATACCTACTTCCTCTCTAGTCTTGCCTAGCATCTGCAAACCTTTCTCGATGGCTGCGTCTACACTCTTGGCTGTTACTTCTATCTCTCTCATACTCTTACTCTATCTCTCTTTTTCTAATTTTTTCTATCATAACTATTTCTAGTTAACTGTTTTTCTTTTGCAATCTTCTTGTCAACAATCTTGTCCACCAATACACCTGTTGCTGCATTGGATGCTAATCCAAATAACGATCCTGTAACGATGTAGATACCAAAGCTGGCAGTGTATGCCAATGTGAATACGCCCATGATAATAGGCATGATGATCATCATTGTCTTGTTGCTAGTCTCTGTTGCTTGCATTGTTGGGTCTAATACAATCTTTTTCTTCTTATGTTTGGATATTAATGTGTTGATATATAGGGAAGCAAAAGTACTAGCCGCTGCAATAATGCATAGGATATAGTAACCATTCCAGCCAGAATACTCTTCCGACTTCATCAATGCTCCCATAACCTTATTGTACTCTGCCTCTTCTGGGATTTCCAACCCCTTCAACTTCAACTTAGATACATTGTTAGCAAAGTCCTTGTACTTCATGATAGGGCTATTGCTAGTGTCTGGACGCCAGATGTTCTTGATCCAAAGGAAGCCTGTCTTGATATTAGCATATTCCTCAACAGTCTTGTCCCCTGCAACCTTGTCTGCATAAGCCTCTATTGTCTCGTACCCCTCTCCGATCTGACCTGCTTCGATCGTCTCGGTATAAGCGATGTCATACACCGTCCTTACACTCTCGTACTCGGTGTACATCTTGTAATATGACACATTGTTAAGCGAACCAAGTAATGTAAAGAACACAAGCATTGTTACTGCCATATAACCTAGCATCATTCCGCACATTCCGCCGATACTATAGTTCTTGGACTTATATAACTCCATTGTTTTCTTATTAAGCAATTCCTTATTATTGCCATATCTCTTCTTAATCTTCTCCATCTCTGGAGCCATCTCTGCTTGCTTGATGCTATTTCTCTTAGTTACAAGTTTGTTGCCAAAATCCAGTGGCAAAAGTACAAGCTTGATCATAAGAGTAATAAGAATAATTGTTACCGCATAGTTGCCTACGCCCGCTTCAATGCCAAACAATATTGATTCCCACAACCCTGTTGGTTGTGCTACCATTAGTAGATCCATTTACTCTCTCCTTTTAGACTATATGGGACATAATCTATCCCACCCTTGCACCTAGGATTGCACCTAATAAGACGCTTAAGTCCTAAGATTAACCCCCTTATTATACCAAATTCTTTAATAGACTCCAACATAAAAGTGGAACAAGTAGGATAATATGCACATTTTTTTGGCAATAATGGCGAAATTAACCCCTTGTATATATATATTAGTCCCATCATCAGCCAACGGATGGGTGCAGTTATTATTTTCCAAAACATTTTCTACTCTATCCCAATAACATACTTACCTTCACTACGCCATCTATTGGATCTTATCAAATAGTTGCAGTAGTTCGGTTTCTAGTTCGGCATAATTAAGTTCTATCACGCTCGGCCTTGCAACAACAATATAGTTCTTGCCCTTCTTGATCTTGTCAATATTAAGCCTCATGATGCTCCGCAATACACGCTTGACCTTGTTGCGAGCATAAGCCTTGCCCACCTTCTTGCTTACAGATAGTCCGATCCTAACCCTTGCATACTTGTTATCTGTATACATTATAACAAGGTTGGGGCTATACACACCCAGGCCATGCTTGTATATATACCCAAATTCTTTTCTCTTCTTAATTCTATTCTCGCTCTTTAGCATAATAGTTTCCCTTTTCTTTCCTTTTTACCATCTTACATCACAATAGTACAACAAAAAAGGCATAAACCCAAAATGTTTACGCCTAAAAAACATATAAAAATAATTTTTTTCTTTTTTCAAATTCATTACTTAATTGTTAGACATTAAGCAGACAATTTCTTTCTGCCTCTGTTTCTTCTTCTCTTGATAACATTTCTGCCACCTTGAGTTTTCATTCTTTGTCTAAAACCATGAACTTTACTTCTTTGCTTTTTCTTAGGTTGGAATGTTCTTTTCATCGTTATTATCCTTTTTTAGTAAAATATATATATTTTCTTGATTTCGGCATAGGTCAGTCGCATCTGACTTGCCACAAAATGCTTAACTATTATAATGTAAAAATATCACAATGTCAATACATTTTGCATGTAATAATTGCTTTTTTCTGTTAGTATGGTGTGGAAAAAATCAATTTAATTTGGCAAGCAATATTATCTCATACTGCCACCGCCACCGCCAGAGCCTCCACCGCTGAAGCCTCCGCCTCCAAATCCGCCACCTCTACCCGAGCCAGATATTGCAGAAGATATTGCCTTAACCGCAACATTGTTGCTAAGCATACGGGTTCTGACCGCTTGTGTGGTTGTATTGATGGTTGTGTTGAAACTCATTAGCCCAAATCTAACATCCATAGTATTTCCAACAAACCACTCTGGTGGTGCTACATGGATATAGTCTAGGTTCTTGATCCACTTGTCTGACACATCTAGCACATAGGTAAATGGTAAAACATTGTAGAAATATGCTGGATCTTCGTCCACCAAAGTTTCCATTTTATCTTTCTCAACATTTTCGATAAAATCTCTAAATCCATACACATCGCCTAAGATAGCAGTGTACTCTTGGGTTCTTCGGTCGATAAACATCAAGAATGATGCACCTAAGACAATTGATACAAAGCCTAGGGTTGTAAATACTACGAACCATGTTCCCAATCCCGCATAAGCCAAGAGATTAAAATTGGCAAATGCACAGGCTAGGGATAAAATAAACATTAGCATAATTCTTCCTAAGGTAGAACCAACACTCTTGATTGCCATAGGTATAATAGTTGCAAAGACGGCTAATGACAAGCCTACAAAAAACATTGTTATAAGCGTGGAGAAGAATCCTATCATGAAATATGTCATAAGTCCAATCGCCACGCCAGCCAATGCACCATACAGTCCGATAAGCAACTTTGCTGGTGTTGGGAGTGATCTGTCGTACAATTTTGCTTTAGCTAGACTGCTATTGGTTTTGCTAAAGGTTGCTACACTATAATCATACAGCACATCTTCTAGGTCATCGGTGGATATTGTATCTCTACCTAGGAACAATTCTTCCATCAATTTCTTTTCGCTTGCATCTTTGCCGTCATAATCTTTGACCTTAATAAGATTGAATGTTTTGCCCTTTTCGTCAACCGCTTCTATCTTAATATATCCCTTGCTAGCCAAGTATACAATCATGCCAGTGACACCCTTGGTCGAGCACTGAGTACGATAATAAAATTCTAGGTTAAGTGGGTTCATGCCCTTAGGTGGGTAAAAGTTAACAACTGGTGTAATCTCCTCATCCTTGCCATACTTACGCCATACTATAAAAGCAACCAAAACGATCGAAATGGCAAGTACCATACCTATGATAAGATCTAGTGCTGTACGGTCGGTTGTCTTAGAGAAATATCCCTCTGGCATAACCGCTCTAACTGTAACACCCTCAAAAGCGTCTAGGTTGCTGATCGATCCTGTCATAACTGTTCTGCCATCAACATTGCTTACATCAAATGTTCCGGCAGAAGCAAGTGTCTTAGTACTGCCATAAGAGCCGTATGTCGCACCTACATTGCTGGCCATATCGTACTCGTACTCTTTAGGTAGAGTAACTGTAAATGTTGCCGACAATATTTTACAATCCCAGTCTACACCTATAACATTGTAATAGAACTCGTCATAATCGCTTGGAGCATCATTGCCTAAAACATACTTGTATGTAAAACAATAATTATGGATGGACTGGTTACGCTTATTGCTATAGCCCAATTCTACAACTAAATAGTTGTTTTCAACCGACTTGCTATACACCTGGTTCTCTTCAGCCCCATTGTCTACAACTTGGAAGTCTTGAACCTTTGCTCTCACAACATCCTTAGTGCCATCAGCACGATACACATAATGATCTTGCGGGATATATCTTGTTATTCCGGCAGCCATTACATCAAATTGTACTGTGATTGTCTCTGTCACTGTGCATGTTCTGTATTTGTCCACATCAATAGTTACATTATAACTAGATAGTCTGTAGTCATTGTTTTTGGGAATATTAGATCTTTCACTTATTGCACCACGAAATATCAATGCGTACAACACTGATGACGCTATTATAAGCAATGTACTTACAATTACCGCTATTACTATTGATCTTTTTATAGTTTTTTCTCTACCCATAGTATAATTTTGCTCCATATATTTTCGATTATTTCTAGTATATAACATTGTCTTGAATTTTTTAAAACATTTTTTATGACATTATTAAATAAAATATCTATATTTTATCTAAATTGGGTATTGACAAAACAATGTTTCGGCTTTACAATATTGATACATAATGTAAGTATTTGTTAATTAATAATATACAGAAAGGAGTATTAATTATGTCAATGTTCAAAGATTTATTAAACAACATCAAATCTAAGATTGCTGAAGGCAGAAAGGAAACAAACGATATCGTTAAAGAAACTGGTGCGGTCATTACTAGTGATCCAAACGATCCAAGCAAGGTTGATGTATACATGCCTACTGCCAGAGAAAAGCAGATGATAGAGAATATCACCGAGCACAAGACCGATGATAGCAAATGCCCTACACCAGAAGATCTAGCAAGCGAGCGTATGTTCCAGAGGGAGTTGAGACAAGCTTATGCTGAGGCTCTAGCAGGTTTCGGCGATCCATCTATTATGGATGAGATCGAATTGACCGACCCCGATTATCTAGACAGCATTGATCGTCAAATGTGTACTAACACCAAGCAAACTATACAAGAATATAAAGATTACGAAAAGACAATGTCTAAGTTGTATGACGCCGATCACAAGGATCACCACACAATGGACGCCAACCCTGGCTACTACAATGACGACCACGATATGGAATAGGCTGATTATACCACAAAGATGTACAACATCCCCAATTTATAAAAAAACGAAACATGATTGTTATGATTTCATGTTTCGTTTTTTTTTGCTTTAAATATTTTCATTATGTTATATCTTATTTTGTTTTGCTCGAGAGGCTTATGTATTGCAAACAGAACATGTTATTGCTGAAAAATATCTTTCTGCCACAACTTCGAAATATCTTCGCATTGTTACATATTTTGTTATCATTTACACTTGATTTATCCACATTTTAAGCCAAAATGTGGATAAATTGCAAAACGCAAAACTCTTGCAATATATCAGTCTATAATTACATTGTCTTCAAGACATCAGATACGGTCTTCATCTCGCATTTGCCATTGTAGTTGGTCTTGAAATATCTCATAACAGAAGGAACTGTTTTGTCCTCTAGTCCCTCGATAATCTTACGGATTTCGTCCTCACTAAGCATCTTAGGCAAATATTCTTCGATCAACGCCTTCTGGGCCATAATGTTGTCTGACTCTGCCTTGTTGCCTACCTTGGCATAGTTGTCAGCTTCTTCAACAAGTTCCTTAATTGTCTTCTGGATGATCTTAACCATCTCTACATCGCCGATTTCTTCGCCCTTAGCTCTTGCCTCGATAGACTGAGCCATATACTTACTCATAAGTATACTATATATACTACGTGCATTAGTATTCTTCTCTTTCAAAGCTATCATATTCTGTTTTTTAATTTCGTCTATTATCATTTATCTTTACACTCCTTGTATACGATTTTCAATAATTCCTCTCTTATTGTATCATCACTAGCCTCAATTTGGTTAATCTTTTTGTACACATTTTGACTAAACTTGCAGTTTATGTGATTTTTTGTGGCTGTTTCTACAATTTTGCCTATGAAATACTCAGTCTCTGCCTTCTTGTTGTTCTGCAGATCCAACAAAATAGACGACCTAGTTTCACCATTGAACTTAACTAGCATACCAATAACCGCTTTACGATATCTCTTAGATTTCAATGTATCTCCACAGAATAGTTGATAATCCAATTTACCATCATAATCTACTGGCACAATACCGATGCCTGTGTATGCGTGATATCCTTCCTTGACTAGTTCTACAAACAACCTCTTGCCGTACTTATCATGCAAGAAATCTTTAAGCCTAAGTCCACTCAATGCACCCAGACACGCAATAGCACTGTTAAGCACAACCCTGCCTAGAACCACATCGTTGAAATTATCTATGTACTTAGTAGGCATAAACTCGTTAAACATATTAACAACAAGATTGGCAAGCGGAACGGCATCAGGAGCATATACCCCTACATATGTATCACCACTAGATATAATCTCCGACTCCGCATCACTATTGCGGATACACGACCAACCTATCATCATGCCCACAATCCTATTGACAGCAAGCCTAGCGGTTACACAACGCCTACATAGTGTGTTGTTAAGCATAACCACAAAGCCATTGTCGCTAAGACTATCCATAACATAATCCATATGCTTGGTCATATCTGTAGATCGACCCAACAGAAATATAATATCCTTTTTGCCACTAAAGCCATCAACCGATGACACACATGACACAAGTGATGAACAACTATTCTCGCCATCAATGACGGTCATCTGCTGTTTGTCACCCACCATGATCTCTGACCGTCTATCATACAAATACTCCACATTGTATCCATTGTCCGTCAGCCTTGTTGCCACAATTGAACCCACCGATCCAGACCCAATAACACCTATCCTGATATCTTCTTTTGCCATTTATATTTCCTTTTTTCTTGATCATAGCGCAAACCTGTTGCTCAACCGACCACCAATAACTATTTACACATATATTGTATCATATCCATATCACAACCACCAAATATAATACGCCACCAATCAATTTCCCCTAAATGTAAAAAAAGCACCTTACTAGGTGCTTGCTATATTATATGGTAGCCTTATGGGGCACGACGCGTAAAGTAAACATGCCCTTAAATGGCATGTTTATAGCCAAAGTGGGAGCGGGCAGCGACGGCAGCGATAAAACCCCTTGGGGTTCGATTCCCCCAAACATAAAAAAAGCACCTTACTAGGTGCTTGCTATATTATATGGTAGCCTTATGGGGAATCGAACCCCAGATTCCACCGTGAGAGGGTGGCGTCTTAACCGCTTGACCATAAGGCCATATCTGACTATATTAATATATCATAGCATTTTACTTTTTGCAAGTATTATTTTTTAATTAATAAAAAATTTTTTATTTTTAATCTTGTTTCACTGAAAAAGAATAGTTTTGTTTTGGAAGATAAAGCAAATGATTAAACTTTATTTCTTAGATAAACAAAAAAACACTAATTTCGCTTAACTCAAATTGGGTTAATAGCATAGAAATTAGTATTTTTTTATTCTTGTTGTTGATTATCCTCTTGTTCCCTCTAAGGAAGACATATTAAGATTGAACATCTTAAGCCAACAATCTCAATATGTTGTTTTTGATTACATCTAACACAGCTTGTTGATAAGCACATTATATTACTTTCGAACACCTTGAACTTGTTTCGCTGTGGAGAAAGTAATATAATTGTGATCCATTAGAGGAAAAACAATATATTGAGCAATGTTGCAGTGGAGAGATTAATATATCACCCTCTCACATCCCTAAGATTGATATTTTAAGATCGAACACCTTAAGCCTTTGGCTTGCAGTGGAGAGATTAATCTATCAATCAATCTAGCTCCATATCCCCATCATCGCTTAGTTCACTTCCGTCATCTATCATTGTTTTAGGCATTGTCTCAGGGACATTGCTCCCTTCGAACTTGATAGATGTCTTTTCCTCCTCCACTTCTTTCAACTTCTCACCTTTCTTGACTGCAATATATTCCATAATCTCAGCATTGGTGTCGGCAGTCTTACGATTGTTAAGCAGAGTCTCACGAATACGATTTTTAGCACCATCTCTTACCTCGTCTCTGGACTCGGCATATCTATCTACTACACTTTGAATAATATTGTCACTCTTGGCAGTGATCATATTATCTATCTGCGCAGTCAACTTGTCTGTTCCCTGATAATTGATCTGGTGTGCAACATAATTGATAGGATTAACACGAACAATGTATGGCTTAGATGACAAAAATTGTCCGTTATTCTCCTCTACTGTCACTCTGTACCAGAAACTATTAGGTGCTAGCTCGCCATCCTTGATAGAGTTATACTCTGCTCCTGCAGTCATTGCACCCTTAAATGGTGTATATGATCCGCCAGAGATCATATATATTGGCTTATTCTCTTTCTTTCCATTAACACTTTCGCCCACAACAGCACTCTTGAAATAGTTCATAGTGGTTCGTGCTAAGTAAATATCCGCACCGCCTCTCTTGGTTGCACGCTCTTCCATCTTACGGCCTATATATGCACCTGTAGTTGCGGTATTATTCCAGTTGATTGTTCTTATGCCAACATTTGCTTCGCCTACTTTGTCATCTTGCAAAGCAACATTAACTAGCGCATCATTACACACTTTGCCACTTAGCCCCAAAGCCTCTTGCAAAACGCCCAAAACATCAACTTGGTGGTTCTTAAGTATTCTGTGCTCTTCTGTGCCACGCACCATTGCAACAATTTTGCCATCTTGGGCTAAATCCTTGAATAGCGAATAGAAGTACGCAACCTGTTCCTCATAAGACAGCATTTCACCATTACGTGTCTTAGGTATATATGTAAATAGCCCTCCATTAAGCACAACTATTGCATTCTCGCTATCTTTCATCAACGCCACATTGTGTTCCAATTCTTTCAAATATGGATTTCGCTTGCCAAAAGTAGTTCCGTCAATCGTAGAACAAGCATAACCCATATCTACATTGGATATCTCATTGAGTCCAACATCATTCGTATTAACTGAATAATTGAATACATTGGGTGTAGTTTGCGTAACATCAATATTCATGGTGTCCAATATTTTCTTACGGATATCGTCACCTTTTCGTCTTATATTATATGCATTAAGAGTACTCTCTTGCATGCTCAAATCTTCATCTTTCATACACCGCCCCTCCTACATCTCTCTGTCGTTGTCAGCACTGGATGCTGCATGCATCTCGCCATCGGTATCGTCACCGTCTTCGTCTTTCTTACTTACCTTTTTGGTAGGTGCAGGCTCGTCCTCGTTGCCGTATTTTTCTTTTAAGTATTTTTCAAAGTCCGCAGGCATTTTTCGTGGTTTCTCTGTTATGCTTGCTATCACCTTGTCTCTAGCGTTCTTCTCCACATCGTCTATTGTGTCTATCAGATCTGTTATCTTATTGTCAATAACATCTTCATTGGCCTTGTATACACTATTGACTGCTCTAGTTGCTTGGTTAACACGCTTCTCCTTAATATTGGTGTTGAGAGTGTTGGTTGGGGTAAAGAATGCGTAAGCAGGAACAATCTTAGGATACTTAATGCCAGTAGGTGAAATATTGTCTGCATAAGGATTGGCTTGCGAACTAACTGCCACCCACACTGCAGTCTGCTTGTATATATCTGGCAAAGCCATGCCTGCACCATAGGTTCCGCCACCACTCGCTGGTAGGCTCATGCATACAACATCATGATAATATTGTTCTCCTTGGTCGTCAACACGTATAGTACGGTCGGTCTTCATGCTGTATTGGTGAGTGTGCCCTATAACGCACATGTCTGCATTGTCTACATTTCTAAGCAATCTAAATGTTCCGTCTATGTTTCTTATACCTGTTCCGTGGTGTGTTACTACACCAAAATGGAACTTGCCATCGTCTGCCAACGATTGTCTTAGTACTATATCTGTGTTAGCATAGAATGGTGCAAAAGCCTCACCTACACCAGCAATATCTGCAGCAACCTTGGTTGGTGAAACACCAACGGCTCTAGTTATACGATCTTCGTGATTACCACTGTGTACAACAGCAATTTTGCCTGCATCGTCCAAGTGCTTTAGAACTCTTGCTAGTTTTCTGTCCCCTTTAGCAATCTTCAATACTTCCGCAAACGTATCCAACTCCTCTTGCGGATTCATAAGATCTTCATAAGCATCAGACTTGCTACCAACAATAGCAGAGTTAATGCCGTCACCTAGGATAAACACAACAGCATTCTCTTGACTATCCGCATATTGCAGATTTTCCATCAATCCCTTAATATCAAAATCGCTAGATCCAATGTGTGTATCACTAAGAAAACAAATCTGCATAGTATCAAACTTATCAGAATAATCTTTTGTGATGTCTTTAACCGTAACATTGCGGTTGTTATAGGCAGTCTCCCCCACTTGGTCACGATACTTTTTGCCTAATTTTTCTATTTCAGGATACTTATTAGCCATTATAATACTTTGCTCCCTTAAAAAATAAATCTACCTATATATTATCACAGATTTCCCATTTGTCAAGATAGCAAATTATTTGGATAGCATAAGTCATAAATCTATTTTTGTTAATATAATATTTGGGGAAATAAGCGAGAGTGTGGTATCATTAATATTAATAACATAATAATAGAGGATGTGTGGACTATATGAACAAACAAAAGAAAAGTGTGGGTGCATGGATACTGACCATTGGAATATTTGGTCTGATTATTGCAGGCGGAATTGTACCTATGCTAATGTGGCAAAACTATATTGTAGGCGGGATATTCTTAGGTGTCGGACTGATACTGCTTATCATATACATTGCCAAGTATAACAAAATGGTGAGATATCGCAACAAAGTAAACGAGGCATTGAGCCTAATAGATATTTATCTAAAAAACAGATTTGACCTTATCCCAAATCTAGTAAACATTGTCAAAGGTTATGCTAAGCACGAGAAAGAAACCTTTGAAGAAACAACGAGACTTCGTAACTTAGCAGTCAATGCGACTAGTGAAGAGGAAAAGTTGAACTACTCCAACCAATTAGTGCCTAAGATGAAAGACATAGTAATGATTGCTGAAGATTATCCAAAATTGCAAGCCGAAAAGTTGTTCAAAAGCCTAATGGAACAACTAGTAGACATCGAGGATCATATCGTATCTGCTAGAAGAATATATGACAGCAATGTCAATCTATACAATAGCGAGATAGAGATTTTTCCTAACAACATCGTATCCGGAATGTTTGGATTTGGCAGAGAAAAAATGTTCAAAATAGATGCAGGCGAAACAATTGTGCCTAGTGTTAAAATGTAGGTGACGACATGATATCAAAAGAACAATTTAGAGAAATAGGCAACAGCCTGATATCTGATGAAGATAGACGGGAGTATAACAAAAAAGCATCGGCAAAAAACAGCATTATCAAGATTGCAATCCCTATCGAATCGGTAGCAACAATAGGACTATTGATAGCAGGGATAATATTGCTAGCAACAAGCGGATTCTTGGGCTTACAACTGATTATGTCTGCATTATTTTTAGCACTATTTTGCCTAGGGCTAGATCTTGTACTAATCAGAGTATTTGGGACATACAAGTGGAAACAATTCAAAGAAACTTACTGCCAACAATTGGTAGAAAAAATATTTGAGGAATACAACTGCCAATTCAACGCCAATGACTATATCTATGCCAGTGTATACAATGAGAGCAACTTTGGATCAAGCGACTACAACCGCTATGGCGGAGAAGATCTATTAACCATAGATATCCCCAACAGCGAAGGCAAGCCTAGTGATACGAAATTTAGGATGAGTGACATATCTGCTATCAAAAAAGAAATGGTCATTGTCACCGACAACGATGGCAATCAGCATGAAGAAGAGAAGACTACAGTGTGCTACAGTGGTGCATTTGGCTACGCAAGATTTACTAGACCATTCAAATGCAATCTGTCTATCAACACATGGTTAACATTTTTGAACAAGATCAAACTAGAAGACATAGATTTCAACAAAAACTTCAAAGTAAGAACAGACAACCAAGTGGAAGCATTGTGCATACTTACCCCAACAGTTATTATGAGGCTAAAAAGTCTACACGAACACTTTGACAAAGTCATGATGTCATTTAGTGGTGACACATTATATATCGGCTTTCCGCACACCAATCTATTTGAGATCGGTGGTGGCAAAACCCTAGACGGAACAGCATTTGATAACTTCTATGATGACTGTGCCAATATCCTATACATCGTAGAAGAAATAGCCAACAATGACAAAATCTACAAGAAAGATTAAAACCTCAAATAAAAAAACTTTATCTAACACTTTCCCTATTATTGGGAACAACTTAGATAAAGTTTTTTTCTTTTTAACGGCACCAAATTTCGCATTGTATCAAAACAAAAGTCCATATATGGATGCTACTTAAGAAAAATTTTTAAAAAAGTGGTGTTTTTTATCTTGAAATATACTAAAAAATTATGTATACTCTTAAGTATAAGGGAAAAGTGTATATATTATATATATTGGCAAACATTATTCCAAAACATAGCCATCCCCTCTTGGAAAATAGTCTAACAAAATCTATTAGGTGTGTACCCCAAAAAAATCCTTACTACAAATGTGATCACCAAAAAAAAGTAGAAAAAATCACAAAGTCTAACGCAAGGAAGAAAAAAAGATATTTTTGGTACAGGCCGTAGGTGATTGAGAACCAAACACATCGCATAAAGTAGTGTAATGACCAAGCAAAAGGGAAAAAAGAAATATAATTGTCGAAAATATCATATTGCACCCAGTAAAATAACCAAAAAAAGGATAAGTTGCCATGGAAAGAAATATATATTTTGAAGAAGCAAAAGAATCAGTAACAAGTTTGTTTGACCTAGAAATGCCCTCTATGGCAAATAGTGATGTAGAGAAGTTAATCAATTTCTTCTACGCAATGTCGACTTACGAGGAAGAGAGTGTCAAGATTAAGCCAGAGTTGTATATCACCAACAACATCAATCTGCTTATTAAGACTATTCCTAATTGTTACAAGTTAAGTATTTTCCACGATAGCGATGCAAGAAATTTCAAACAAAGAACCAAGGCTATCATGTGCTTCTGCAAAAACGATTGGCAGTTGTATATCAACTTTGACGAAGACTCGGTAGAATATGGACTGATCAAGGTTCTAAGTAGTATCAAGGACAAATCTCTTAGTCAGCTTGCCTTTGACGACTACAAGGACAATCTACAATCCAAGTTATCGCTTATCAACATCAACGTTATCAGCGGTGGCATGATTGTCTTAAAAGGTATCAAGGATAACAAAGTAAGTATCAGCTTCAACCTAAATACAACAACCGAATTCAACTGGGACGAAAAGATTGCTAACTTCGTAAAAGCATGCACCAGCAAGATCAACACCAAGAGTGCCAGAAAGTTAGCGGACATCCGCAACATCTACACCAATGTATTCCAGAAACTCTTCAAGGGCTTGCACGGAACAATCTGTCTAGTTATAGACAAGGATTATGTAGACACCAAGGGTTTCCTTGCAGACGGAATATGGCTGAAAGAACCTATTGAGTTCTCCAAACTTTTCCTTCAGAGCAAGAACTTCAACGAGTTCAAACTAACCAGTTACACCGAACTAATCACCACTATGCTTAACTATGACGGCATCACTGTTATAGACAATGCCGGAAGAGTGCGTGCATACAATGTCTTTATCGAAAGTAGCCAAAAGGCAAGCGAGAAGATCGTGGGTGGTGCAAGAAAGCGTGCTGCATATACCCTACTGAAATACAAGTCTAACAAGTTCGTGGGGGTATACTTCCAGAGCCAAGACGGTGCTAACTTCTATCAAGAGACCGAGTACTACAAGAAGAGAAATCTAGAAAAAAATAAAAAGGACGCAGATTAATCAATAATGAAAAGATTAAGAGCATTTCTATATTCCAAAAGTTTTAATATAGTATTTTCCACAATAATCAATGTGGTTGCTGCTGTGCTAATAACATACTTATTTGGCATAGCATGGTACCTGATAGGTTGCCTTGGCTTTGCTATACTAATATTCCTTGGGCTTATATACAAGAACCGCAACTGCAAGATCAACTTCATGATACTGCAACTTAGCATTATTTTGCCACTAGTTGCTTTGACTCTATTTAGATACATGACCAATATACGTGGTAGCAAAAGGATAAGAACCAAGTATAGAGAGTTGTCACAACTGGATACTGGCTACACTGCTAGCGAAAACGATGCAGTGCTAGACACCCTATCCAAGAAGAGCATACTAATAAGCAAAACAAGCAAGTATCTTAATGCAACCCTCAATGCACCTGTGTATGAGAACAACTCAGCATACTTTATCAGCAGTGCCAACAAGTACTACGAAGATCTATCTCGTAGCCTAAAGGGTGCTAAGAAATACATATTTATCGAATGCAACAAGATGACCGATTGTGCTGTATGGCAAAACATCTTCCAGATCCTAAAAGAGAGAACTTTTGCGGGAGTAGAAATCAAATTGTTATATGACGATTACAATTCTATCAAAGCATTTAAGGACAAAGAAACTTTCGTAAAACTATTTAATCACAAGATCGAAACACTAGCATTCAATCCGCTAAAAGCAGGCGTGGGCAGACTATCCCAGCACCGAAACTTCAATAACACAATTATTATTGATGGCGAATGTGCTTATGCAGGTCAGATAGGACTAAGCAACGAATTTGTTGAAAAGTCATCTCTAGGCGATGTCCCTAACAAGAAACTAGCCAGTGCAATATATGTAAGTGGCGATGCTGTGACCAGCCTTACCAAGAACTTTGTAATCAACTGGAACTTATTTGCTAGTTCGGACGCACTAGTACTAGAGAAATATCTAACCAAGGTTGCATCCAAGTCCAGAAACAAGAACTACATTCAACCATTTGAGGTAACACCTCTTATCAAAGAAAATGTATGCAAGAACATCCAAAACAACCTGGTCAATTGTGCCAGCAATAGCCTATGGATCGTGACCCCATACATGCTAGTGGGCAGTGAGAGCAAGAATGCACTTATTGCTAGTGCTAGATGTGGAGTAGATGTCAATATCATTGTATCCAAGAATTACAAATCTAAATGGCAAAATGACCTAAGTTACACCAACTATGGATCGTTGATACGAGAAGGTGTCAAGATCTACACTATAGACAACACCGAACTAGAGAACCAAATAATCTTAGCCGACAACTCCAACCTATTGATCGGAACAGGCAACATAGATAGCAGACGCATGTATTCCCCTTTCGAGAACGGCATGCTAGTGTATAGCGAGGATATCGCAGTAAGTGTACAACAATATATTGCAAAACTTCTTCCTTACTGTACACAACTAACATACAAAGAAGTAAAGAAAAGAAAACTATCGAGCAAGCTAAATGGTGCCCTACTTAAGATCTTCTCACCGTTGATGTAACATTATTGGCAATATATGTGCGTTATAACAACCTAATAACATAGATGCAATGTCATGATTGACAATACAGATATGATGTAATGTCATGATTGACAATACAGATATGATGTAATGTCATAACACCAAATAAATATTAACAATTGCCGATGTAAAAAAACAATAGCAACCCTAAGGTTGCATAGCAAAACAAAATCGCAAGAGTGTAAGTATATACTCTTGCGATTTTTTATTTAACAATTTATTTTTTGATTATATTTTCTAATTATTATCGATTGGTTTGTTGTCTTTGTCTTTTGGCTTATTTACAACCAGTGGGCGATTGATAAAGTATCTAACCAGTGGCATTAGTCCAAATATCAGTGCCAAAAACATAATAACAATGACCGCTATAAGCAATATCTCTTTCAGTCCAAAAGTATGATTGGATAGGATATAAATGCTTACAACATCGCTAGCATAGTCGCCCTTGACAGCCTTAACCGCAATGCTTGTTGCGACATCGGAGTTGATATCAATCTTACTTCCTTCCACCCATTCGCCATTGTTAAGCCTATAATATATCACCGCATCTGGATCGGGAGTAGAGAACACCGCTTTGCCATTCTTGCTTAGTTTGATTTCGCTAGCTAGTTCCACCTCTTCGCCATCCACAGTGATAGTCATAGTTGGAGTTGTTGGCACAACTTTGACCTCGTATGCAGAGTATCTATCCACAAATACATCACAGATAGACTTGATGGAGTTATCCCCTTCGTCTGTAAAATATAACAGGTAATTTCCGCAATTTAGTCCTTGCAAAATATTTTGCTCGCCCACTACACTGCTATTGTTTATAGTCTTTACTGTTTCAAATGTCGTGCTATCCTTGATAACAATCTTGATATCACTTGCAGTTAGTCCCAACAAAGATAGATCATCTATTTTGTTGTACTTTAGCCCAGTAGATAGCATGTACTTGTTGGATGTCTTTAGTCCAACTACACCGCTAACCACCTTGACCTTGTTATTGCCATTGTATGTTGCGTTCTCAAAAGTATTAACACCCACAATCACAATGTTGTTAACAAGCAACTCTTGTCTATGCAAAGTTATATTGTTGACATCCTTGATAGGATTGCTATTGATATTAACGATCACGTCGCTATCTTCTGTTCGCAAAAACGACATATTAATAGAGCTAATATAGTTGTTACTTAAGTTGATATTGTTTAGTTTAGTCAAGCTAGAAAGATCGCAAGTGGATATAAGATTGTTGCTAAGATCTATAGATGTAACAATGCTTGCAAGTGAACTAAAACTGGATGCCGAAATGCTGGATAGCGAATTGTGCGATAGGTTGACGGCGGTCAGGTTGCTAGCACCGCTAAAGTCCAATAGTTCTAGCCCTGTTAGGTCGGATATGCCATTCTTGCTATTGATGCCACCGCCTAGGTTAAGTACTCCGCCAGTCACACCAAAGTCCATGCCGGCAAACATATTCTTGTACACAACCTGCATCCTTGGGATGGTTGTTGTCTCGTCCACCCTTCTAGGCAACTCGTAGTACTTATTGTACACTTCTAGCAAAGAGTAATACAACTGGGTATCTATGATTTGTTCGGTTGTGATTTTTCGTCCCAAAGTACTTTCGTCTGGCAGGCTTGGGGCTTCGGCTAGTACCACATTGGGATACAGCCCAATGGCGCAGAACATCGCAACTATTATTAAGATAAAGGATAATATTTTCTTTTTCATATAATTATTTTATTAAATAATTGCCATAAAGTAAAGCAATAAACTTAAGATATGATATTTCAAAAATTATCGTAAAACTTCACGATTGCAACTATCGACCTATTTAGTTTGGCAAAAAGTATGGCAATAGTGTATACTATGGGTATAAATAGCGAGGCTATTGCTTATGGAAAAACTGAAAAAAGTATTAAAATGGGTGGGAATAACACTGGGTGTGATTATTGGCATAGTATTGATCATTATTGTACTTATGCTTATTTTTCCTGACCTAAAGATCTTCAATCATCGTTTTGTTAAGCAATCCACGGTCAATAGCGAAGTTCAGACGGTGGCAGTGGAAGACGGACAACTATACAATATTGTTGCCAACACCAATGTCTTCGATATAGAGATCACAGCAAGCGAAGAGACGGGCAAAATATCTCTAAGTTATGTGGATCAAAAGTGGGGTTTTGCCGAAATACGAAATTCTAACCTATCTATCAAAGAAGACGGCAACACCATTGAGGCAAGAATGCTGGAAACTAGCGGATGGGTATTTGGGACAGGCAAGTTGCTGATAACCCTGCCAAGCAATGCCCTATACAACCTCAACCTTAACACCAAGAGTGGCAATGTTAGCATCAATTATCCAAAATTAAATAGTTTAACCGTCAATATGAATACCGGCAAACTATTATGGAAAGCGGAAGGAAAAGTGACAACCACCACAACTCCCGAGCCAGATCCTGCCAACCCAGATGCAGTAGTAGAACCCACCACTAAGGAAGAGATCAAACCAATAGAAGACATGGTTATAGACAGCATGTATATCTTCAGTAAGACCGCAAGCCTAGACTTAAGTTGCTACAAAACGCTTACTGTTAACAAGAAGATGTTTATCAAGGCAGAGGCAATCGACCTAAACTTAAGCGAACTAACCGCCAACATATATATCAATTGCACTAGACTTAATCTAACAGTAGACAAGTTGTCCGACAGTGCTGAAGCACAGATAATAAGCAAGAGTGGAAAGATAAATATAGGCAACCTAACAACCGCTGATAAGGCAACAATAATAGGAGAAAGCACCGAAATCACAATCAACGATAGCAATAGTGCGACATATATCTCCACCACATCCGGCAATGTCAAGATAACTAACAATAACATTCACACCACCATAGAAACACGCAATGGCAATGTTAACTTAACCAAATCTATTGACGACATCACCATCACAACCTATAGCGGACGCATTGTTGTTAGTGAATACACCAAGACAGCAATCATAACAACCGACACAGGAACTATCAACATGCATGACAAAGGCGAAGATGACGGATCGCAATATACTGCTATTAAGCAACGCACCGGATCAATTACTTTTGTAACCGAAAACAATCGTGTAAGTATCAATAGCACCAATGGCTCAAACATCCGACTGGTTGTGCGAAATATGCCACTAAATGATACGATAAAGCACACTATTCTTAACCAAAACGGCACAAGCCAGATATCTATCCTTGCTGGAGATAATCCATTTAGGGTAAGGGCGGTTGGCAATGTATCGGGCGAACTGGCAAGCAATGTAATGATGACATCCAACACCGAGTATGTCAATTACATCCCAGCCAACTACTCCGGCACTGCACCAGAGCAAGCCAGCCTAAATGTAGAAGGCGGAGCAATACACTTCACTGCACTATATGAGTAAAATGTGCAACCAAAAAATGTAAATACTTAGATAGATTATTGATATTCAATAGTGCTTGATAATATATCATTAACAAAATTCCTTACAAAAAGTTGATTTATCAAGCAATAAAACAATTATATGCTAAGATAAGTATGTATTGTAGTAAATATTACATTATATAAACAGAATAGAAAGATCAAAAAAAATTCAATTGTTAAATCTACAACAATTGAATTTTTTTATTTGTATTAATAATTAATTAAGTAAAAACACATATATTCTTTGCAATTAGTTGAAATGTTTACTTAGCAATCTTTCTCAGACTTTCACCTTTTTTCATTCTCTTTCCCAATAACAAAAATATGTTTTAACAATTTACTAAACTATTTCTTTATTGTATAGGTCGTGCCTTCTTTGGTGTCAACCAGTTCAATGCCTTTGCCAGCAAGTTCTTCTCTTATTGCATCGGCTGTTGCATAGTCTTTGTTCGCTTTAGCTTGTTTTCGCTTCTCGATCATATCCAAGATATATGCCTCGTCAACACTACTATCAGCAGTTTTCTTGTCTTCTGCCTTGGTTAGATCCAAGCCTAGAACCCTGTCAAAAGACTCGATAAGTGCATATTTAGTTGCATCATTGATATCTGCCTTCAATACATCAAATACGCAAGTAACCGCACTGGATGTGTTGATATCGTTGCTTAGGCACTCCTTGAACTTGCTATCAAATGTATCAAAAGTCTCTTTGTCAACCTCTCCAGTCTTGTCTAGTTTTGCTACCCTATTAAGTAACTTGTTATAAGCAAGGTTGGCAGACCCAATTCCCTCTACTGTGTAACACAATTGTCTACGATAGTGTGATTGCAAGCAGAAAAATCTATACGCTAGTGGATTAACACCTGTGTCAATTAGGGCAGTCAAGGTTGTTGCTCCACCACTTGACTTACTCATTTTGCCATTCTTGGCAGTAAGATGCTCTACATGGAACCAATAGTTGCACCACTTATGTCCCACATAACTCTCAGTCTGTGCAATCTCGTTGGTGTGGTGAGGAAACTTATTGTCTATGCCACCGCAGTGAATATCTAGGTACTCGCCACAATACTTGTTGCTAATGCCCGAACACTCTATGTGCCAGCCTGGATATCCAACACCCCATGGGCTATCCCATTTCAGTGCATGATTAGCAAATTTCGACTTAGTGAACCATAGCACGAAATCGTTCTTGTTGCGTTTGTGTTCGTCTTCGTCTACACCTTCTCTTACGCCTACTGCTAGATCATCAGAGCCTTGGTTGGTTAGTCTGTAGTAATTATCTAACTTAGATGTGTCGAAATACACATTATCTCCACTCTTGTAGGCATAACCCTTCTCCATAAGCGTCTCTATAATATGGATATAGTCATTGATACAACTAGTGGCAGGGATAACATACTCTGGCCACTTGATGTTCAACTTAGCACAATCATCCTTGAATGCTTGGGTATAGAACTGTGCAATCTCCATAACTGTCTTATGCTCTCTCTCAGCCCCTACAAGCATCTTATCCTCGCCTGCATCGGCATCATCGGTAAGATGTCCTACATCGGTTATGTTCATAACACGCTTGACATTGTATCCTAGATACTCTAGGCTCTTCTGTAACACATCCTCCATGATATAACTACGCAAGTTGCCTATATGTGCAAAATTGTACACTGTAGGTCCACAAGTATACATTGTTACTTCCTTTCCATTGCGTGGTACAAATTCTTCTATTGTTCTTGTTTCTGAATTATATAACTTCAAAACTGTTATTCCTTTTTTTTAATTTAGTAATAAAACATTGTTATTTTAACAAAATAAAATATTTTTGATAACAAAATTTTGTAATATTTTTATATTTATATGTTTTTATATTTCTTTTTGATAGCAAAGATAGGGGCAAAAGCGGGTCGGCAAGGATTTGCCGACAACGCCCCCAATGAAGTGGGGGCGTCCATGTAGCACCAGCACACTGGTGCTACATCCGCTTTTGCCCTCCTTCCGTCCTACTCGCTTTCTCTCTCGTTATCATCCATTATAGTCTCGTAATCGTCTTCCATGTCGATTTCGTCTTCTTGTATCATGTTTTTGTTCAATATATGATCTTTTACTCTATCGGCAGTGGTTTCACCACGCTCCTTAGATAGTTGCTCGTTAGCATCAGCCACAAAGGACTCATATGTCTCTTTGTCTAGCATTCCTTCCTTGAATGCATCCTTCAGTCTTACAATATAATCAGTCAATTCTTTGATCTTAGCATTGTCTTCTTTTGTTTCAATCTTAGTATCCATAGCTTCTGCATTGTCTATCACTAGTTCTGTTTTGTAATTTGGATTTAGACTTGTTACATTTCGATACTCGTTGATACCATCACCGAACAATCCCTTTCGATTCATAACATCCTCTAAATCACCAAAAGCCAATATCTTGCCATTGTCCATCAATTGTTCCATACCCTTGACGCCTATAGCCACCTCGGATACAACATCTTTCTCGGTGCAACTCTTATCAATATAGTATTCTCCCTCACGCAACTCTGCATTGCCGTCTCTCACCATCTTCTCTAATTTCTTAGAATCTAGACTTACAACCATCATGCTAACCTTGTTGGATGCAAATAAGTCACCTGCCTGTAACTCTTCTCCTTCAGTCAATCTCTCTAGGGCGTCCTCGCCAGTAGGTTGATTGCACAGTATCTCTGTTGCATCTCTCAACTCGTTCAAATCGTCAGCATAGAAGAAATATGTTGCAAATTCTGCTGTATCGGCAGCATTTGCCATCTTCTCCGCTCTTCTTGGATCATCCATATCTCCTAGGTTAACACTCTTCACTAATCTAGAAGGAAAATCTGCTCTATTAGGCGCAACCACTTGTGCACTGCGATCTCCATTGAGATATGCCTCCATATTTTCTGTTCCATGTATTCCCGAAACTTTTCCCATATATATATCTGCCATAACATTCTCTCCTTTGTGTATAACATTTGTCACATAGTATTGATTGTATTATATCACATATATGGGTTACAATTCAATAAAATGCTTTTGGTTTGTTGTGTAAATTTCTGTATTTTTTTGAAACACAATAACTAATAGTTGACTTTTTGGCATATTATGTTACAATAGTTGAACTTATTTCTAGCGGTTGTCCCCCTTTGCTGGCAAGCACCGCTTGCCCGTGCCACGCATGTGGCACTTATGTCGCACCAGTGTTGGTGCGACATTCAAAGGGGGGACAACCCACAACACATCCGAGGTTATTATATAATGAAACTATTGAAGAAGTTATTTATCAAAGACTACACCAACACATCTGACAAAACAGTCCGTTATCGTTATGGTTTTACTGCCGGAGTGATCGGACTAATCAGCAACCTACTACTATTTGTGTCAAAGCTAATTATCGGTGTGCTTAGTTGCAGTATAACTATTATTGCAGAAGCGATCAACAATTTGTCCGACATGGGCAGTTCGATAATAGTGCTATTTGGCTTCAAACTATCTGGCAAACCGGCAGACAGCGAGCATCCTTATGGGCATGCTAGATACGAACAAATAATGGCACTGATTGTCGCAGTTGTGGTTCTTGCAGTCGGCATACTGCTTGCCAAAAGTTCGATTGAGAAATTGATCTCTAACGAACCAGTCACAGTAAGTGTTGCAACATATATAGTGCTATCTCTTGCGATTGTTGTCAAAATCTTCCAGATGCTTGTATATCGCAACTTTGCCAAAAGTATTAATAGTGAGGTCTTAAAAGCCAGCAGTATAGATAGCCGAAACGACATCATTTCCACATCAAGCGTACTAGTCGGCATGATCATAATTGACCTTGTGGGAGATATCAATTTCAGCATTGACGGACTACTAGGACTACTTGTGTCAATATTTATTATTATCACTAGTTTCAAATTAGTGCGAGAAACTATCGACCCACTACTAGGCAAAATGCCCGACAAAGAATTTGTGACTGAACTAAAAAACAAAATATTATCCTATGAGGGAGTTCTAGGAATACACGACTTCATGATCCACAGTTATGGAGCAGACACCTACTATGCAACTGTACATGTGGAAGTGCCTGCCAGTGATAACATTATGTTCGCCCATGATATGATAGACAATATTGAGAGGGATATGGCAAATGAATACAATATTGCACTATCTATCCACCTAGACCCTATCGAAACCGATAATCCTGAGGTTAACAAGCACAAAGAACGAGTAAGAGAGATACTATATAATTTCAATCCAGACTTCACCTTCCATGACTTCCGCATGGTGATAGGCGATACACACACCAATATACTATTTGATATAGTTGTCCCATTTGGTTGCAAAACAACCCAATCCGAGATATTATCCATCCTTAATGACGCCTACAGCATGGAAACCAAAAAATATTTCTTTGTTATCACTCTAGACCGAGGTTAACAAAAAAGACTATCTTATTTCTCAACGAGTAGATAGTCTTTTTTATTTTAGTAATTACTTAGCGAAACGCATCACTTTATCTGTTATTAATTGCATCAATAGGCCTCTTTCTAGATATCTTAACACAAGGAATAAGGCTTGCTAAAAATGCCGACAAGTAACTTACCACAAGAAGAAGGATAATCTGCCTTACACTAAATGTTAATAACACTAGCGAAATACCTACTTGGGATACAATAACATTGTTAATAATCATACTAACTGCAAATGTCGCTATAACAGCTAAAATTGCATTGATAAATGCAATAATTGTGCTTTCATTAAAGAATATCCCAAATATATCGCTTCCTCTTGCACCTAAAGCACGCAACACTCCAATTTCTCTCTTCTTGTGTGCAATACTAGTGGAGATGAAGTTCATAAGTAATAGTGATGCAAATATGGCAAATCCTACACCGATATATAAAAATATAGATGCGGTTGTGCTTATTAGGTTTCCAAAACTGTTAAATATGCTAGTAGCTTGATTCTGAACATTGTAAGAAATCATATTAACAGGTGTCTCACAGAACTTAATTAACTCTTTGTCTTGATTTGTACCCTTCAGAATCGTAAAGATATTCTTAACACTGGCCTCTGTGGAAAGTGATGAGTTTGTCTCTTGTGATACATAGTTGCCATAACCAGCCACACCCACAACAACCCACTGTCCCACAAGGTTCTCATTGTCTATATCATAAGAATTGTACACATTAATCTTTAGTGTTCCATTGTCTATTATCGTTTCGTAATTGGGTATATCGTATAACACTTGTTCGTTAATAATGATTTCATTTTTGTTTAAAGTAACAAATTCCCCATCTTGCAATACCTTGTCTTTGCCACCCTTGAAATACACTATTTCGCTATTGACAAAATCTTGTTTTGCAGTTTTTAACTCTTCTTCGTTCATATCTTCGATATAATACATGGCACTGAAACGATCTTGTAGTGTATTTATTTCTGGGTACAAATTATAAGTTGACCCTGATTTCTCAAAGGTAAAATAAATGTTGTATCTAGAGTTGGCTTTGTCTATTCTTTTCGCCTCAGCTTCTGTCATGTATACGAAATTGGAAGTGCTATAAGATAGCATGTTTGAAATCTGGTAAGCTATTTCATAATTATTGGCAACCTGCTCATCAGATAAGTCTTCATACTTAGATAGATCGGCTTTGTCATCTACAACGCCAACTATTGTATATACAGTTCCATCTCTGTTGATCTGTACACCATTCCAATTGGTTAAAGACCCGTCCTTAACAGCCCTCTTAGCACAATCCCACAAGTGCTTAGAAATAGCAATCTCTTCGCCTTTGCTAGGCAATCGCCCCTCTAGTGTAAATCCCAATTGCGAGAATAAGTCTTGGCTTACACCCAATACTGCAGAAGAACTAAAACTCCACAATGGGTTAGAATTGTTCTTTAAATCTTTGCCCTCAATACCCATATTGTGATATCCAGATATATATGACTCTACACCGTGTAGCGAATAGAAGGTATATTCGGGGAACTTGGAAGTAATCTTGTCTATATCCGACTGTTTGAAATATCTTTCTTCCATCCAACCATCTTGATCCTTGTTTTTGCCTAAAACAACAAATTTTTGGTCAGAATATGTAACACTCTGATATACCGACTCTGGTCTATTCCATGTGGAGAACGTGTCTACCACACCAAAAATTGTAAATGCAATAAATGACAACAGAATGGTAAATATTAGTTTGCCAACTTTTGTTTTTAGAGAACTAGCACCCATCTTGAAACTGTCCGAAAACTTCAAGTGAGACTTGATTAATTTTAGATTGTTTCCGTTGTATGTCTTTTGGTCAATATCCGCTGGCTCTGTATTAACAAAAGCCTCTTTGTTTCCATTGTCATTGATCTTAGCACCTTCTTTCAACTTGCTGTTTGCCTTTGGATCAAAAGACAAGAACATATCATGATCGGCAGTTTTGTCCCTTATCATCATAGCAATTTTAGTTAGTTCATCGGTAGAGTATTTTCCACCCTTCTTGATATACACAATGTCGTTATCGATAACCTTGATATCGGAATCTGTTGCTTCTGCAATAAGCTCTTTCTTAGTTGTATCATGGATTACAACACCATCCTTCAATTCTATAATACGATCACCATATATCTCAGCAAACTCTCTATCGTGAGATACAATAATAACAAGTTTGGTCTTAGACAGTTCCTTCAAAGTGTCCATAACCTGCTTACCAGTATTACTATCAAGAGCACCTGTTGGTTCGTCCGCCATAATAATTTCTGGATTCTTGATCAACGCACGTGCAATCGCTACCCTTTGCTTTTGACCACCAGATAATTGATTTGGTTTACGATTGGCGTACGATAACATGTCTACCTGGCGTAGCAAATTATCTACATCCTCTTTTTCCGCTTTCTTACCTTGCAACTCCAATGCCAATGCTAGGTTTTTGGCGACAGTGAAATTCTCTAGAATATTGTACTCTTGGAAGATAAATCCAACAAAAGTATTACGATAACTATCGAAATCACTTTGAGAAAAATCCCTGGACGACTTCCCTTTAATAACTATTTCTCCCGAGTCAAACTTATCTAGTCCGCCGATAGCATTAAGCAGGGTCGATTTTCCGCTACCACTTTTTCCTAGCAAAAAGACCATGCCTTTTTCTGGAAAATCAATACTGACATTATTAAGAGCATATACAACATCGGCACTCTTTGTTTGATATGTCTTAACAAGATTTTTTACTTGTAACATGGCTAAATATTTCCTTTTAATTAGTTATATAACTTAATACATTATAATTGATACCTATTGTATTACATTGTTAGATGTTCAGTCAAGCAAATGCCTAACCATAAGAAATGTTACAAATAATGCAAATTGATATATTTTTACAAAATTACAACTAAAGTGTTGACAAGTAAGATAATTTGATATATACTTATGTTCGTTAAAATAAATGTTTATTTTTTCGAACACATATGCTTCCTTAGCTCAGTTGGTAGAGCAACTGACTCTTAATCAGTGGGTCCGGAGTTCGAGTCTCCGAGGGAGCACCAAGCAACAACCGTACATCATAGTACGGTTTTTTTGCTCCCTTTTTTCGGAGACTCTGGTGTGTTATCACACACCAACAACTATCGTTGTTAGAACTTAAGGACTAAAGTCCAGTGTAGTCGGGAACCCTGCCCGACACTTCCGCTTTGCTCCAGCCGATTCCCGAGGGAGCACCAAGCAACAACCGTACATCATAGTACGGTTTTTTTGCTCCCTTTTTTCGGAGACTCTGGTGTGTTATCACACACCAACAACTATCGTTGTTAGAACTTAAGGACTAAAGTCCAGTGTAGTCGGGAACCCTGCCCGACACTTCCGCTTTGCTCCAGCCGATTCCCGAGGGAGCACCAAGCAACAACCGTACATCATAGTACGGTTTTTTTGCTCCCTTTTTTCGGAGACTCTGGTGTGTT
>CAKVHF010000005.1 GCA_934748015.1 uncultured Clostridia bacterium
TGCTAGCCATCACTTGACAAACAACAAAAAATGGCTAAATATAGCCATTATTTTGTTGGCGGAAAGTGAGGGATTTGAACCCCCGGAACGATTGCTCGTTCAACAGATTTCGAATCTGCCTCGTTCGACCACTCCGACAACTTTCCATATTTATACTATTATTTGCATTGCGTTAAACACATATCCGCCTATTTAACACAATGCAAGTATACAAAAATTTTTACAATTTGTCTATTAAATTAGTTGTTTTGTTTAGATAATTTGTCATTAAGTTCATTATACACTTTGACAGTGCCTATATCATAACACTCACCGGCAAACTTGTATAAATACACAGGCTTAAAGTGATATAGCCAAGATGGGAAATTACCTGGCGCATCCTTACTATTGCCCTCTGCAAGATACTTCTTAACTAATTTAACTGTACCCTTAGTGTAAATATATGTAGCATACACTCCGATATTGGATGTAGCGACACCAGGCTTCTCGACTAAGCTTGTTATTTTGCTATCCTGATCAATAGTAGCAACCGCAAAGTTATGTGCCAAATAATCCATGTCATCAAATTCGCATCCGAGCACACAATCTGCATTCACTTTGCGATAGAAATTGTAATAATCTACTAGCGAATATGTGAAATAATTGTCACTTACTAGCACCATTATCTCGTCATCAACATTGCACTGATCTATTGCATACTGCATATCCCCTATTGCACCCAGTCTATTATCATTGCTAGTTGTTTTGTCATCCAAAACAGTAATCTTAATCCTACCCTTGTACCCTTTAGACCATTGAATAAATTGCTCATAAAACTTGTGATTGCTAACCAATATTGCCTCATCAATGCAATCTATTTTTTCCAATTTATCAAAAGTATAATCTATGATTGGTCTACCCGCCAAAGGTAGCAATCCTTTTGCTTTATTCTCGGTCAAAGGATATAGTCTTGTTGCATATCCTGCTACTAACATTATTGCTTTCATATTCATTCTCCTATATATAACACGCAAGTATAAGTAAAATGTGCAACACAAATAGCTTTTGCTACTTATTGCTTACTCCTACTATAGTCTAGTGATTGTAACATACTAGATTATTATAGCAAAGCAAATAATTGCTTTTTGTTGATAATTATGTTAGTATAAGTCTAATATTGAAATGAAATAGGAGCAAAAAATGAACTATCCAATACTAGACTATTTTGATGACGAAGGGTTAATCAACAAAGACACATATATAGCCAACCAAGCCAAAGACTTCGAGAACTTACACATGGTCAAAGATAATAATATTGACACATGCCTACTCGTATTTGTTAAATCAAAAAACATGCCAGAAGACATACTGCAAAAGTGTGAACATGTATATACATTTACCGCAGCAAGCAAAGAGAACTGGGTATATCTGTATGACAAAAAATTCTTGATCGCACAAGTGTCTATGGGTGGCCCTGCTGCGGTTGGGCTGATGGAGGAATTAGGATTTCTTGGCATCACCAAGTTCTTCGCTTGTGGAAGTTGCGGACTGATCGATCATAGCTTCGATGCATCAAAATTACTACTTCTAGATAGAGCAATACGTGACGAAGGCACATCTTATCACTATATGCCACCCAGTGTATATGTAGATACTGATACCGATCTGACCAATTATGTTGAACAAGCACTGCGTAAGCGAAATTTCAACTTTGCAAGGGGTACAACTTGGACATGCGATGCATTCTTCAGAGAAACACCCAAGGCAATAGAGACTAGGCTAGCCCAAGGTGCAACATCGGTAGAAATGGAGACAGCAAGCTGGTGTGCCGCAGCAAAATATAGAGGCTATAAGTTTGCCCAAATCCTGTGGTTCAGCGATGCCGTTAAACAAGAAAACTGGAAGTGGATTTGCGATCGAAAAACACTAGAAATATCCGTTGTAAGACTGATGATGGATATTATTGCAGAGTACCTTGCCGATAACAAATAATAAACTATAAATGAATTAAAATAGTTGATTATAAGCAAAAAAATATAGACTAAAAATGGGTATTTTATATTGTAAACTCTTACATTAGGAGACCCTTTTTAGTCTTTTCTTTTTGTAACATTAGAACAAAAGATTGTCTATGTGCATATCATGACATAGGGATAGATATTTTTTTATTAATACACCTATCCTTTTGCAAAAAAAAATTCACAAGAAAGTGAACAAAAATAAGATGTCAGCAGTCTTATCTTCCCCCATATAAGGACACCGACATCTTATTGCAAATAGTTACAATATAGTCTTATCTACAATACAAATTGTGCTGTTAAACACTTTTGCTAGATAGGACAAAAGGAGCATATATGCCTTGCAATACTTGTAATAGAGGCTGTAATACTTGCAATCGTTCCCAGGGTAACCCACAGATCATAGTAAGACCGACCCAAGTAGGTCTACTAACTGGACCAACAGGCCCTACAGGTCCTACAGGATCTACTCCTACACTATCTATAGGAACAGTTACTACTGGACTTCCTGGATCTCAAGCTAGTGCTAGCATCACTGGAACAGCCCCTAACTATTTCATTAACCTAACAATCCCACAAGGTCCAACCGGACCTACCGGAGCGACAGGAGCAACCGGAGCAACCGGCACTGCTGGAGCAACTGGTGCGACTGGCCCAACCGGTCCTACTGGCCCTACAGGTGACACCGGGGCTACAGGTGCTACCGGCGAAACTGGTGCAACAGGTCCTACTGGCCCTACAGGTCCAACGGGTGAAACCGGGGCTACTGGTGCAACCGGCGAAACTGGAGCTACTGGCCCTACCGGTCCTACCGGCCCAACTGGCCCTACAGGTGACACCGGTGCTACAGGTGCAACTGGCGAAACTGGAGCTACTGGCCCTACCGGCCCTACAGGTCCAACGGGTGAAACCGGTGCTACTGGGGCAACTGGTCCAACCGGCCCTACAGGTGACACCGGTGCTACGGGTGCAACCGGCGAAACTGGTGCTACTGGCCCTACCGGCCCTACAGGTCCAACGGGTCCAACTGGACCTACTGGACCTACCGGAGCAGCTGCCTAAAAAAATCAATAAGGTTAGAGAAAAAATCTCTAGCCTTATTTTTTTGCCAAATATTCAATAACCTTCTCTGCAACCTTCAATCCGTCTTGGGCACTACTCATTATACCACCAGCATAGCCAGCACCCTCACCGATTGCATATAGTCCTGCAAAATTAGTTTCTTTATTATCCCCTCGCACAATTTGCACAGGACAACTGCTACGCGACTCGATGGCAGTCAGCACATTGCCTGGATGAGCAAAATTCTTAATCTTGCGTTCAAACTTAGGCAGAGCCAACTTGATTGATTCTGCAACAAATGGAGGAAGACACTTAGTTATATCCACATACTTTACACCCGGCTTATAACTAGGCTTAACATATTCTACCGATCCAGTTCCCAAGAAGTCACCCACCTTCATGGCAGGTGCATAATAATCGCCTCCACCCAGGTCAAATGCAAGCCTTTCGTATTTCGCTTGATAATCAAATCCCGCTAAGATATCATCACTGCCGAAATCCTTAGGCTCAACATTAACAAGCAAGGCACTATTTGCATTCTCTCTATCTCGTGCAAAATAACTCATGCCGTTAGTGACTATGCTATTCTTCTCGCTAGTGCTTGCAACAACTAGTCCACCTGGGCACATGCAGAATGTAAATACACTTCTGCCATTGTGTAGATGTTCTACCAATTTGTAATCAGCATTAGGCAATCTACCATCAATAACTCCATATTGTGCCATGTTGATATCTTTCTGCTTCTGCTCTATCCTTACACCCATAGCAAAAGGTTTCTGCTTCATCTCTACACCCTTGGACTTCAATACTCCAAAAGTTTCCTTGGCACTATGTCCTATCGCAAGAACCACAACCGATGTGTCAATAATGTAGGTCGTGTGTTGATACATATCTTCAACCACTGCACCGGTTACTTTGCCGTCTGCAATATTGATATCTATTAGTTTGCTTCCAAATCTTACTTCGCCACCAAGGCTAATAACATCCTCTCTGATATTTCTTACGACACATATCAATTTATCCGTTCCGATATGAGGCTTAGCCTTGTAATATATCTCACTGGGTGCACCATGCTTGATTAACTCATTGGTTACAATCTTGCAATACTCATTGGAAATATTAGAGTTCAATTTGCCGTCGCTAAATGTCCCTGCACCGCCTTCACCAAAGTGAACATTGGAATATACATCCAGATCCCCTGAATGCCAAAAGTCTAAGATCTTCTCTTTCCGCCTTTCAACCGAGTCACCTTGCTCTAACACGATTGGTTTAAGTCCGCACTTAGCAAGTTTCAATGCCATAAACATCCCCGCTGGCCCAAAGCCTACAACCACAGGGCGAGCAAACTTGCCATCCAACTTTTCCTCTGCTATTCCATCATACGATACGTCTACATCTTCTAGTCCCTTATTGTACTTACCATCCTTGCAAGAAAAAGCAACATTAACTCTGTAAAACACATTAGGCTTGTGTCTAGCATCTATGCTTTCCTTCAATATAACAATGTTGTCAATCATATACTTATTGATGCTATATCGCTTAGAAATTTCCGCTCTAATATCTTCAACACAATAGCCTATTTTCATTTGCAAATTTTCGCATAATTTCATATATTTTCTCCTACTATTCTACCACTAGTCCATGCCCATTGCAAGTTGTATCCACCACACTTACCATCTACATCTGCCAACTCACCTACTATATATAATCCGCTTTCATTCTTGTACTCTAGTATATCACTTAGCATTTCCAAAGGCACACCGCCTGTGCATACTTGGTTGTTATCACTATGTCCTATAATTTTAATTTTATAATTCTTTATCTCATTTATGACAACATCTATACACTTTCTGTCACAATGTCTTATGCCTATGTCATTAATGCCACAACGATACAAAATATTGCGTGCAAGCGATTTGTGCATTATTCCTTCCAAAACTGTAGATAGTGCATACAGTGGGTTGTTATCAAAACTATTAAGCAAAAATTTTCTCAACTCATTATTAGACATGTTAGGAAGCATATCGATTGTAACAATTGCGTTATGTATATTGTGTCTAGCAAACACCGATGATAGGTTGAAGATTACAATTCCGCTTATGCCGTCTTCCTTAAATAATATCTCACCAACCTCGTCAAAATTGTCTGCAACCACCCTAACATCGCTTACTCTTACTCCTGCTAAAAACTTATTTGTAACAGTCTTAAGCCCAACCAAAGCAGGAGCAAATCTATTGTATCTTACACCTAGCATCTCTAGATACTGCACACCTTGATTGCCACCTGTTGCAAGTACAAGGTTGTTAGTATAATAGTCTTCGTTCTCCGCCTCTATATGATATTTTGCAACACCATTATCCAATATTTCAATACAATTTATTTTGCTCTCAGTTGCCACACTTATATTACTGTAACAATTAACTCTTGCGTACAAAATGTCTAGAACCGAATTGGCAGATGACGACATTGGATACACTCTGCCCTCGCTATCACTAAATGTCATAAGCCCAAATTGTTCAAAAAGATGTCTAGTCTTAACGCTATCAAATCTATTGATATAATCTATAGCTCGTGGATCGTTATAGCAATCAGCTGATATATGTTCATTGGTCAAATTACACTTGCCATTGCCTGTTGCCAATATCTTCTTGCCAATGCGAGTATCCTTCTCCAATATCAATACCGACTTGTTACTATCTATGCTTAAAGCAGTCATTATTCCGCTAGCACCGCCACCGATAATTACACAATCAAATTCCTTCATATCTACACTTCCCTTATGTCAATCAATCTGCTATGTTCAGTTTTTCGCAATATTCCTTTATCAGAAAACAACCCGAAATAACAATGATCAATCTTGTATCTTCTAAGTCTATAACTATTGCCGTTAGCATCGCTATAACTTAGATCTCTAGTATACTTGCAGTTAGCACAATCTCCTCCTAGAGCAACCCTAATAGGACAATGCGTAAGCGTCATAAGTGTCGGATGTCCATTAGCATACACAATTCCACTACTGGCGTCAAACACCTCTGCCTCTATGCTATAGATATAGTCCGCAAAACCCATATCCAGCAGTGTCTTGGCAGTGTAACTATTGTAGACATTTAGTCCCATTCCTGCAATGGCACGATGTTTCCTAGCAAGACCTATTCCGCTATAATTATTCACAACAACCCCAACATTGCCTATTTCAGACAATATATTTTCGATCGTTTTCTGTTCCTTAGTCGTTGCAACTATTGGCAAATCTATATATATGTGTTCCAGCCGATATCCCATAGTAAGCATGCGATCAATGTCGTGTTTGATACTATCCATGCTCCACACTTTTGGACTGTAGATAACATCACTGTCAATATTTCTACTTAATGCATTGACATCATCTACTAGCACATAATTGCACTTTTGTCCACCATTTATCACAGGAGTTACTACTTCGAGAGTTTCTATTGTGACATCCTTCAAATTGGTTACATTGTACTTATCTATTATTGCATCATGCAATTGTATGACAACCCTTCTTCGCATATCATTGATGACAGATACCGGCAAAAACACATCACCCATGTCACACACTAGTGACCTTAGTACAAAATACGTGTCGTTTAACTTGCTTACCTGCTTGTACACATCGTCATAAGTGCAAGGCTTAGTTTTGCTTGCTTGCACACAATCTTCCGACTTCACCGCCACCAATATATCATTATAACTTGCTTGCAGAATAGCACATTCACCAACATTTGCAACTAAGTGCATGTCAATAGGTATCTTTCGCACAAAATCAGTGATTTTTGCCTCCTTTGCGACCGACTTCAGTAGATACACATCCGCACCAACTGCTGGCTTGTGTGTGGAAAAAATGTCATAAAGATCTTTGCCCACAACGTTGACATTGCCAACACCTATGCTGGTTATATCTCTATCCTTGATTAGTCTAATTGCATCGCCCTCGCCAATAACTTCAGATAGTGATAATGTTATCTTGTATAGGGTCTTGAATTTCTCAACCTTTCTAACCCTACCAATCAATTTGCCCTCATGATTATTGATTTTGGTGTTAATAATATTGAAATTGTCATATAGATATGCATTTTCGTTAAATTCGCCTCTGGAGAATATGTCTTGAATTTTTCTCTGTTCTACTGCAATATCTATCTCTTTATTGTCCAGCAATTGCCTATAACTTCTTACAACTTGGGCAACATAACTTGGCCTCTTTAACCTTCCCTCTATCTTAAGACTATCCACTCCTGCATCGATCAATTGCGACACTTTATTCATTAGGCTTAAGTCTTTTGGAGACAAATAATATCCTTCTCCAATTACTTTGTCATCTCTACAAATACTATATGGCAATCGGCATAATTGCAAACATTTGCCTCTATTTCCGCTATTGCCATTGGTCATTGCACTTAAGTAACAATTGCCCGAAAATGCTACACACAATGCACCTTGAACAAAGTATTCTATCTCAAGATTAGTGTTTTGCCTGATTTCGATAATATCTTCCAGTTTAGTTTCTCTAGCCAGAACAACCCTAGTAAAGCCTAAATTCTGCAAAGTAATTGCCCCTTGCAAATTATGTATGCCCATCTGAGTGCTTGCATGCAGAACTATTCCCTTAAAATGTTTCTTAAGTAGCATTGCCATGCCTAGATCTTGGATGATAAAAGCATCCGCCTTAGCATCCACAGCGGTCTTGACAGATGCAAGGAAGTCTCTTACTTCGCTATTCTTAACCAATGTATTGATAGTAATATACACCTTGACACCATACAAGTGTGCCATGTCTATCACTTCTGCGATATTGCTCTCGTTGAAATTATCTGCCTTGATCCTTGCATTGAAATTACTCAAACCCAAATACACCGCATCAGCACCATTATATATCGCACACTCCACACTCTGCCTGTCACCTGCAGGTGCTAGCAATTCACATTTCTTAATCATATATCCTCACTATTTACAAACATAATTGTCTAATTTCTTTATAAATTCCCTCATCAATCAACTACATTTGCAATTACATATCTTACAATATTCAGTATATCACAACTATCTATCTATTTGCAATTATTGTTATCAAGTCTTGTTAATTATAACATCTTATAATATTTTAAACTAAATCAACACATACTAACTATATAAATTTTAAGGGAAAATAAGCAAAATGAAACTGAAAAAAATACTAGTAGCAATGCTATTATTGCTAACACTGTCTATGCTTGTTGCTTGCGACAATTCTATCGGCGGAATAAGCATCCCCAACAGTGATATCGCTATAGGCGGATATGTGTGGAACACCAAAGATCTAGTTATGACCAAAGGTGAACAAAAGGAAGATTACAACTATTGCATAGAGATATCTGGCTTTGTTAAGCCAGTTAGTGACGAGATATGGGATAAATATTTCAAGGATGAAGCCGAGGATATCAAAGGCAAACTGGTAGTTGTGCTAAAACTAGATATGCCTAGAGATGTCACCAATTATAGCAACATATCTATAACTGCCAGCACTCCAGTAACCAACTCTGACAACGAAAATATCCCTATCAATGTGTTGGACGGCAAAAAATCAAGTACAAAATTTCTGCTACTTAACCCACACCATGACCAAATAGATATAACTTTGCAATATCCAAGCAATAATATCACTAAACAAATAAAGTACAAAATCGACCTAATGGATGTCAATTCCGAACTCCAAGCCGAAAATCAATAAAACAACTAAAAAAATGAAAAAGGATAAATATAAAAATTTATCCTTTTTTCCAAACTTTGCCACTATACACAGCCTTAAGTAGGGTCGAGTTATAATATAGATCGGTTGTAGAAATAGTTACTTCTTCGCCAATAGTAGATGTTTCACTATCATAGAGCTTCCACCCTGTAGGATCGGCAAATGTAATACTATCAAGGTTGGTGCAACCAGCAAAAGCATTGTTTCCAATATAACTAACACCACTGGATATAGTTATAGATGTCAAAGCATCACATCCCTCAAAAACCTTACTGCCTATATATGTGACACTTGTTGGGATTGAGATAGTTGCAAGATCATAGCATGTGTTAAATGCTGAACTGCCTATTTTTTTAACACTATTAGGGATAGTAATTGTATTGAGTTCTTGAACATAATAAAATGATCTATCCCCAATCTCGGTAACAGTGCTAGGTATTGTAGAACTTTTACATCCTCTAACCAAGGTATTACTTGTAGTCTCAATTATTGCATTGCAGTTATTTCTGCTATCATATACTGTATTGTTAGGATCAACAACAATTGTATCTATGTTCACGCATTCAAAAAAGGAAGTATAACTTAATTTCTTAACACTAGCAGGTATGTTAATACTAGTTAAATTTGTTAATCCAGCAAATGCATAATCTGCAATTATACTAACGCTGTTAGGAATAATTGTATTTGAGCAACCAACAAGCAAAGTATTACTTGAAGTCTCAACAATAGCATTGCAGTTATCCCTGCTATCGTAGACTGGATTATCTGGATCTACTGCTATTGTAAGCACTTTGTTACAACCAGAAAAAGTTCGGTTGCTAAGACTTATAATATTTTTGCTTATTTTAATTTCTGTTATATTTTTGCAATAACTAAAAGCGTATTCACTTAATTTTGTTACACTATCTGGTATAACTGTATTTTGACAACCATAAAGCAATGTATTGGTTGATGTTTCAATTATTGCATTGCAATTGTTATTACTGTTGTATATTGGGTTACTTTTTTCAATAGATATTTTTTCCAATTTTGGACAGTAAGATAATACATGTTGTCCAATACTCGTCACACTAGCAGGTATAGTAATATTCACCAGATATTCACATCCATACATTGCATAGTTTCCAATACTTGTTACACTACTAGGTATACTAATCGATGCAATTTTCGACCAAAAAAACGAATTCTTTTCTAGTGTTTTGACACCATAAGGAATATCAAGATTTCCACTTGTCTTAACATGATAGAATGCATAAGCACCTATTGTTGTTATGGAGTTGGGAATAACAGTGTCTTTGTATCCAAATATCAGAGTGTTACTTCCTGTAACATTGATCGCATTACAGTTGTCTCTGCTATCATACACTGGATTATCTGAATCAACTACAACTGTATCAACTTCATATTCTCTACTAAACGCCCGTGTCCCTATACTAAGCACACTTTTAGGGATAAAGATGCTCTTTAGCTTTGAACAATGTTCAAATGCATATGCGCCAATTTTGGTTATAGTGTTAGGAATTGTTAAATTAGTTATTTTACTGTTATTTTGAAAAGCATAATCCGCAATACTAGTTATCTTAGCATTGCCATGCGTACCGTCATTGTGGACATCTGGTACAAATATGTTGCTGGTCGAACCATTGTATCCGCCTACTATTGCATAGCCGTCACCTGTGTAGGTGTAAGATAATCCTTTAGTTTCATTCTCGTACTTAGGATATATATTGGTGGTGGATGTGATCATAGCTGGCCACTCTACCTCTATAACGTTGCCACTCTCATCCTTAGTGTACCAACCTGTAAAGCACTTATTGGCTTTCTGAGGATAATAATTAGGCTTTTCGTTTTCGCAATCAAGTACTAGGTTTATCTTATCCATTTCGTCCTTGTTAACTACATCGGTACCGTCAGTGCCAGATATTATCGTTCCGCCAGATACATTCTCTGTTGTATTATCTACTAGATCTGCTCTAGACAGCATCCAACCGAAAGATCCCTTATATTGGACATCGTGCATTAGATCCTTGACCGATACTATTACATAGATATATTTAGTACTAAGAGGAAGAATAGCAATATCTGATATTGTATCTTTGCCACCATAAGCAGACGCACCCATAACCTTGGATGTGCCTACATATTGAACATTTACGTTGTTATATGTATCAGTTGGGACATAAGGTGTGCCGTCTGCATTAGTCATTTGGCTGATCTTAGCAGGAACTGTACCGGATAAGTTCTCAAATATATATTCAAACACGACCTTGCCACCACTATCCACATCCATCAATGCACTTGTTGTCTTGGCATTGGGCTGGTTAAGAGAGCCGTTGTGATTGATTGGCGACAATACTACCTCTGTACTATCTCCATTGACCATAGCAACCATGTTAGAGCCAATATAATAATTAGCCTTGATCTTAACATACACATCACTTGCGGTGTAGTCTACATTGACCTTGCTGGTGGAAGCTTGGTTGCTAGCAGTAAGCACGACTACTAGTGCCGATACACAAGAGATAATCGCCAACACCACAAAAATTGCTAGTATTACAAATTGTTTCTTCTTCGTCATAATATTTCCTTTTACATAAATATTTGTATTTTTCCAACAAAAAACGAAAAAAGGATATGGCAAAAACTTTGATAATTTTTACCTTATATCCTTTAATAGATTAATTATTAAGTTGTGTTGATTATGAATTGGGGATAGAACTATACCATCCTTACCAAAGGATACCCCCCCCCCCGTTTGATATTTGCAAAATGGCTAAAAATAGGCATTGTTGGGTTGTTCAACAAGTTATCTGCAACTATTAAATTGTTTTGCGAAATAATATTTTTCATAACATAGATAGTATGGCACAAAAGTGTACTTTTTGTAAAATGTTTTTGAAGAAAAATCAAACAATACACCAAAAAATAAGAGCCGTGCAAGTTTTGTTACACGGCTCTTATATATTGTTACTAGAATTATAGATTAATTCTCTTCAACTTCTGTGTCCTCAAATAGGTTAGCAATATCTTCGCTCATCTCATTGGATTTAGCTGTGATATCATGTATATCTATTGGTTGGATCTCTTTAGTAGTAGGGAAACCAGTACCAGCAGGGATCTGCTTACCTATCATCAAGTTCTCTTTCAAAGATACAAGGTGGTCTGTCTTACCCTTGATAGCAGCATCCGTAAGTACACGAGATGTCTCTTGGAAGGATGCAGCAGCAAGGAAACTAGGGTTGGACAATGCAGCCTTAGTAATACCTTGGATCAATCTCTTAGCAGTAGCTGGAACTCCACCTTCTGCCAATACTCTCTCATTCTCCATCTCATACTTGTAATGGTCAACAACATCACCAATAAGTAGATTGGTGTCACCACTATCTTCGATACGAACGTTTCTAAGCATTTGCTTAATAATAATCTCAACGTGTTTAGTATTGATACCAACACCTTGTGAACTATATGTGGACAACACTTCGCTAAGTAGATAGTTCTGAACATCTCTAACACCTTTAGTTCTAAGTAAGTCGTTAGGATAGATATTACCTTCGGTCAATACTGTACCAGCCTCAACCTTATCGCCATTCTTAACCTTAAGAACAACACCAAATGGGATGATATAGTGACCTTCGTCTTCACTATTCTTAACAAAGATTTCATAATATTTACCACCATCTTTGCCGGCAGACTGAACTTCCTTAATAGATACAGTACCTGCAACCTCGGAGATGATAGCAACACCCTTAGGCTTACGTGCTTCAAATATCTCGGCAACACGTGGAAGACCTTGTGTGATATCGGCAGCAGTAGATACACCACCGGTGTGGAATGTACGCATGGTCAACTGAGTACCTGGCTCACCAATTGATTGAGCAGCAATAATACCTACTGGCTCGCCAATTGATACAATATTGGTGCTAGCCATGTTTTTACCATAACACTTAGCACATACGCCTGTTTTGCTACGGCAAGTAAGTACTGTACGGATGTTAACTGCTGTAACACCTGCAGCAACAACAGCCTTAGCCATATCAGGAGTAACCAATGTGTCTGCTGGGATAATAACTTCTTTGGTTGTAGGATTGATAACATCATCAACCACTACTCTACCAGAAATTCTCTGTTCTAGTGAGCATACTGGAGTGCTATCCTTACTGATTGCAGTAACTAGCAAGCCTTTAGTCTTCTCACCATTATTTTTGAAACAGTCGTCTTCTGTAACAACTATCTCTTGCGCAACTGCCTCTAGTCTACGAGTTAGATAACCTGAGTCGGCAGTCTTAAGAACCTTATCGGCAAGACCCTTTCTACCACCACGGGATGATAGGAAGTACTCTAGTGGAGTAAGACCGATACGGAAGTTAGATTTAACTGGGATATCAACCTTCTTACCAGATGTGTTAGCCATGATACCACGCATACCACACAACTGCAATACCTGACCTACAGAACCTCTCGCTCCAGAGTCAGCCATCATACGAACTGGGTTAAGAACATTCATGTTGCTAAGAACTATACCCTTAACCTTATCAGTTGCATCATTCCAAAGTTTGATATTTCTATCCAACTTCTCATTTTCTGTAATAAATCCACGCTTGTAGAATTTCTCATTCTCAGCGATTTGTTTCTCAACATCAGCAACGATTGTTGCTTTCTCAGCTGGGATCTCCATATCGAACACGTTAATAGTAACAGCACCGATAGTAGAGTATTTGTAACCCAACTCTTTAATATTATCTAGCATCTTAACTGTATCAGTTGTGCCTAGTGAGTTGAAACATTGTCTAGTGATAAGATCCAATTTCTTCTTAGTTACTAGGAAGTCGATCTCATAGTCTAGGAAGTGTTCCTCATCTTGTCTATTAACAAAACCAATATTCTGAGGAACTCTACGGTTAAGAATAATCTTACCTACAGATGTAGCGATATTCTTTCTTACCTTCTTGCCATTGAACTCGCCCTCCTTACGTACAAATATAGGAGTTTGCAATTCAACTACGCCTGCTTGATAAGCAACAATAGCCTCATCTTCGTCCTTGAAGTACTTACCAGAACCCTTAGCACCGTCTTTGATAACAGTTAGATAGTAACAACCCATGACCATATCCTGTGTAGGAGTACATACTGGATTGCTATCAGCTGGCTTCAAGATATTGTTGCTGGATAGCATCAATAGTCTTGCTTCTGCCTGAGCCTCTGGGCTTAGTGGAACGTGAACACTCATTTGGTCACCATCGAAGTCGGCGTTGAAGCCACCGCACACAAGTGGGTGAAGTCTGATCGCTCTACCTTCGATCAATACTGGTTCAAATGCCTGAATGGACAATCTATGAAGAGATGGAGCACGGTTAAGCATAACTGGGTGATCCTTAATAACCTCTTCTAGTAGATCCCATACAACAGGTTTCTGACGTTCAATAACTCTCTTAGCAGTCTTGAAATTAAGAGATAGGTTTCTTTCAACCAATTTTCTCATAACATAAGGCTTAAATAGTTCCAAAGCCATCTCCTTAGGAAGACCGCATTGATACATCTTAAGTTCTGGTCCTACGACAATAACCGAACGACCTGAGTAGTCTACACGCTTACCCAGTAGGTTCTGTCTAAATCTACCTTGCTTGCTCTTAAGTGATGCAGTAAGTGACTTCAATTCCCTTTGTTTAGGGCCTTGAACTGCCTTACCTCTCTTACCATTCTCGATCAAAGCATCTACTGCTTCTTGTAGCATTCTCTTCTCATTACGAATGATAACTTCTGGAGCACCGATCTGAATAAATTTCTTCAATCTATTGTTACGATTGATAATACGGCGATATAGATCGTTGATATCTGATGTAGCAAATCTGCCACCATCTAGTTGGATCATAGGTCTTATATCTGGTGGAATAACTGGAATAACATCTAGCACCATCCACTCTGGCTTGTTGCCACTACGCATAAGATTTTCTACAATCTCTAGCTTCTTATTTATCTTCAATCTCTTCTGACCCTTAGCAGTCTTAGCAGCCTCGATCAACTCGTTGTATTCCTTGTCTAGATCGACCTCAGACAACAACTCCTTGATAGCATCAGCACCCATGCCTGCTCTAAAAGCATCATGACCGTACTTCTCTACTGCTTCTCTATATTCTGCATCGGATATAACTTGCATCTTGGCAAAGCCAGTGTTGCCTGGCTCGATTACGATGTAACTTACATAATACACAACTTTCTCCAGTTGCTTGCCATTAAGTCCCAAAATAAGACCTATACGAGAAGGGATAGACTGCATGAACCAAATATGTGCTACTGGAGCAGCCAATTCAATATGTCCAAATCTCTCTCTTCTTACACTACTCTTGGTTACTTCGACACCACATTTGTCGCAAATAACACCTTTGTGTCTAATTCTCTTATATTTTCCGCAATGACATTCCCAATTCTTCTTTGGTCCAAAGATCCTTTCGCAAAGAAGACCTGATGTTTCTGGCTTGTGGGTACGATAGTTGATAGTTTCACTCTTAGTAACTTCACCGTAACTCCACTCCCTAATTTTTTCTGGGCTAGCGATCGAAACTCTAATTGCAGATAAGTTATTTAATTCAAACATATATTTATCTCCTAATTATTCTCATCTTCGAAGTCGTCAAACAATACAGATTCGTCAAATATATTGTCAAAGTCTTCGTTCATTTCCAAATCTTCTTCCAAGCTCTTATCTTCGGTATCAAATAGATCAACATCATTGACCTCAGTCTTAGCCTTAGTCACCTCAGCAAATGTCTCAACATTGTCTCTGTTAAGATCTGTTAACTTGAACTCTTTGCCTTGGTCAGTCAACAACTGAACATCTAGTCCCAAGCCTTGCAACTCTCTGATCATTACCTTGAATGACTCTGGGATAGATGGTTGAGGAAGTTGTGTTCCTTCTACGATAGCCTTATAAGTACCTAATCTACCTTCGGTATCATCAGACTTAACAGTAAGCATCTCTTGAAGCAACTTGGATGCACCATAGGCCTCTAGAGCCCAAACTTCCATTTCACCAAATCTCTGTCCACCAAACATTGCTTTACCACCCAAAGGTTGTTGAGTAACATAAGCATAAGGGCCAGTAGATCTAGCGTGCATCTTATCGTTAACCATGTGTTCTAGCTTGATATAGTACATGTATCCAACAGTTACTGGGTTCTCAAATGGTTCACCAGTTCTGCCATCATACAATTGGATCTTTCCATTCTCTGGAAAGTTGTTCTCTCTCAATAATTCTGCGATATCGCTCTCTTTAGCACCATCCAATGCTGGTGTTGCTATCTTAATACCTAGAGCCTTACATACAAGACCCAAGTGAACCTCTAGCACCTGTCCAACGTTCATACGAGATGGAATACCTAGAGGGTTAAGTACGATATCAATTGGTTGACCATTGGCCATAAATGGCATGTCCTCTACTGGAAGGATACGAGAAACGATACCTTTGTTACCATGACGTCCAGCCATCTTATCACCGACACTGATTTTACGTTTCTGAGCAATGGTTACTCTAACCATCTGGTTAACACCAGTTTCCAACTCATCCTTATTCTTTCTGGAGAACACTTGGATGTCTACTACTACACCGCTGATACCATGAGGAACACGCAATGAAGTATCTTTAACATCTCTTGCTTTCTCACCAAATATGGCTCTAAGAAGCCTTTCTTCTGGTGTAGGTTCTGTCTCACCCTTAGGTGTAACCTTACCTACTAGGATGTCGCCCGGTTTAACTTCAGCACCGATACGGATAATACCATTTTCATCCAAATTCTTAAGCACATCTTCGCCTAGGTTAGGGATATCTCTTGTAAATTCCTCATCGCCTAGTTTAGTTGTACGGCATTTAACTTCTTCTTCCTTAAGAGTAAGAGAAGTATATACATCTTCTTTAACAAGTCTCTCGGATAGCAAGATCGCATCCTCATAGTTATAACCTTCCCAGTTCATGAACGCAATAAGCATGTTCTTACCTAGTGCTAGTTCACCACCATTGGTGCTATAACCATCAGCAATTGTCTCACCCTTCTTAACCTTCTGACCTTTCTTAACAATTGGCTTCTGGTTAATACAAGACTCTTGGTTAGTTTTAACAAATTTGATTAGATCATATTGATCTTCATCACCGTTGTCTGCAGTAACAATGATTGTATCTGCATCAACATATTTAACAACACCGCTATTTCTAGCAAGGATTGTTGCACCATTGTCGTGAGCAACTTTGTATTCCATACCAGTTGCAACAATAGGTGCTTCGGTTGTAATAAGTGGAACAGCCTGTCTCTGCATGTTAGATCCCATTAGGGCTCTGGCTGTATCATCGTTCTCTAGGAATGGGATAAGTGATGTAGGAACTGATACTAGTTGTCTAGGAGCAATATCTACATAGTCAACCATTTCCTTATTAACTTCCATAATTGTATCGCAATAACGACAAATAATACGATCGTTGATGAAGTGACCCTTCTCGTCTACTGGCTCAATTGCTTGGGCTATGTACTTGTATTCGTCTTCATCAGCCATAAGGTATACAACCTCATCAGTTACACGGCAATTTTCCTTATCCACAACTCTGTAAGGTGTCTCAATGAAGCCATAATCGTTAATTCTTGCATAAGAAGCAAGAGAGTTGATAAGACCGATGTTGCCACCTTCTGGTGTCTCGATAACACATATTCTGCCATAGTGACTGTGGTGAATATCACGGACTTCGTCTGTTGCTCTATCCTTCTTGATACCGCCTGGACCTACGGCTGATAGTCTACGCTTCTGAGCAAGTGATGATAGAGGGTTCATCTCATCCATTAACTGGCTCAATTGGTGACTTGCTAGGAAGTCTTTGAATGCTCTGTTGATTGGTCTAGCATTTACAACCTGACTAGGTGTAATGTCTGTTAGATCATGCGATTGCAAAGTCTCCTTGCACATGTTGCTTAGTTTGTTCATTCCGCTACGGAATGCATCTTGAAGCAACTCACCTGCACCCTTAATACGACGGTTGCATAGGTGGTCGATGTTATCTATATATCCGATACCTACATTTAGGTCTAGTAGGTAACTAACTGTTGCTAGTATATCATCTAGTGTGATAGTTGTGCCAACAAGCTCTTCTGCATTCTCTCTGATAGCCTGCAATCTCTCTTCCTTAGTCTTGTACTCCTTAAGGATCTGATCAAGGATAGGATAGTATACTTGGTGCTTGATACCTAGTTCCTTCTCGTTGCACTTGATTACTTCAGACAATTGAACACGGTTGTTACCATACATCTTGTGTCTCTTGCCATCAGCAATAACCCATACACCATTGATGCCAGCACTTTGGATTGCTAGTGCCTGCTCCTTAGTGATAGTCTCGCCAGCCTTAACGATTACATTCTTCTTGTCCTTAATATCATCAGCAGATACTAGTCCTACAAGACGATTGGATAGATTAAGTTTCTTATCAATCTTGTAACGACCAACATCTCCTAGATTGTAATATTGATTGGAGAAGAATTGTGAGAATATGAATTGCTTAGTAGCCTCAGCACTAGGGATCTCACTAGGTCTAGTCTTCTTACTAAGTTCGATCAAGGCATCATGTTGAGTATCGTATAGATCTTTCTCCAAAGTTGCCTTCATGATCTCGTTGTCACCAAAGATCTCAAGGATCTGTTCGTTGTTAAGACCAAAACACTTAAGGAATATACCAAGGGATATCTTACCACCCTTATCTAGAGCAACCTTCAATTGGTTAGGCTCTTTATCCTTTTGCTCTATTTCTAGCCAGCTACCACGCTTAGGGCTAAGAGAACAGTTGAATAATTCTCTACCTATCTTGTCTATGTGCTTAGCATAATATACACTTGGGCTTCTTACGATCTGGCTTACAACAACTCTCTCAATACCATTGAAGATAAATGTAGCCTCAGGAGTCATGTATGGTACATCGCCTAGGAATACTTCGTTCTCGATAGCCTCTCCTGTCTCCTTAATAACCAATCTTACCTTAACTCTTAGAGCCACTGTATAGTGAGCAGACTTTCTCTTAGTCTCTGCCTTAGTAAGTTTTGGGTGATCCTCAATCTTATAATCCAAGAAATATACTTCAGCTTTGCCACTGTAGTCAGTAATAGGCGAAAATTCTTTAAGAACTTCACCAATGCCTTCTTGAATAAAATTGTTGTAAGAATTCTTCTGTAAGTCTAGCAAATAACCCATTTCATCAGGATTGTCAACAGTTTTACCGAATGTGTATCTGATATTATTACCATACTTAACTTTTCTAACTTTTTGTTCTAGCATTTGTTTAGCAAACTCCTTCACACTTAATTTATTAAATTGTAGTTTTTACCGAAATTTTAGCAATCTAAAAAAACTTTGCCACGAGATACAATCAGCGATAAAAAGTGAAAAAAGTAGAATATAATGTCAAATTATTCAAATCTTAACAATTAATTCCACTCCTATTCACTCTATAATCTCTTAAAAATAACAAAATTTACAAATTTTTTTACTAAAAATCAGTAAAATGTATTGTCACAATTGCGCACTTCCGACAATACCTCGCAATACCAAATAATAACACATCTGTCACTCATAAGTCAACCACTTTTGTAATAAATAATTATATTATTTAAAAAAAATTGAAAAAACCTCTGCCAAATAGGTAAACTTATGCGTAATACCCACTTAGCAGAGGTTAAGCATTGCACTAGTTATAGCACAAAATCACACTCTTATCCACAAAATACGCTATTTGTGGACAAAATGTCGACATTTATTAAAAAATTTATTCAATCTAAATCACAAAACACATGTGTCACAGACTGACAGTAAAGATAGTCAAGGCTATAGCCAAGATAAATAGTATTGGGCTGTTGATTGCCCTGCCCTTGCCACGCTTGACCGACAAAGATAAGATAAATAATATACCTATAACCATGAACATAATCAGATATATTCCACTCTTGTCTAGTCCTGTCTCACCATACGCAAAAAATCTATAGATTTTGGTAAAACATTCCTTTATTGTGTTCCATACAGATTCTAACATAATCTACTCCACATTTGTATAGATTATTGATTTAAAATCCTCCATTTTCAAACAAGCACCGCCAATCAATCCGCCGTCTATATCTGGCTGGCTTAATATCTCCTTAGCATTGCTAGGCTTCAAGCTTCCACCATATAGCATGACTATATCTTTGTGCTCCAGTCCATACTTGTTAGCAATTATATCTTTGGCATACTTGATTATTTCTTCAGCCTCTGCCGAAGTAGCAGTCTTGCCAGTGCCTATTGCCCAGATAGGCTCGTATGCAAAGATCATCTTAGTTACATCTTCCTTGGTTACGCCATCTATTCCAAGTTCGATCTGCTTGCGTACTTTGTCAAAATGCTTGCCACCCTCTCTCTCATCCAGTGTTTCACCAAAACACATGATTGGGGTGTAACCATAAGCCAAAGCCACTTTCACCTTCTTATTAATACTTTCATCGGTCTCATTGTACATTTGTCGTCTTTCGCTATGACCGATAATAACCAATTTAGTATCAAAATCTTGTAGCATCTTAGGGCTAATCTCACCAGTGTAAGCACCCTTCTCTTCACTATTCATGTTCTGCACACCCCATAGTGCTTTGCTACCTTTAAGAGTTTTGGCAGTCTTGCACAAGTACACATATGGTACACATATACCTGTTACATTGTCTGCCTCATTTGCAACCTTAATATACTCGTCTAGATATGGTACAATCTCATCTCTAGTCATATTCATCTTAAGATTGCCTATTAGATATAACTTCTTCATATATATCTCCATTATTCATTACTTATTGTCTATTGCGTCTACACCAGGAAGCGTCTTGCCTTCAAATAGTTTTAGGCTAGCACCACCGCCTGTGGATATATGAGTTATCTTGTCAGCAAGCCCCATCTGGATAATCGCAGAACCACTATCACCACCACCGATGATTGTTCTACCCTTAACTTCGGATACTGCCTTGGCAATATTATATGTGCCTACTGCAAATTCTTTCTCTTCAAATACGCCTAGTGGTCCATTCCATATAACAGTCTTTGCCTTAGATATTGCTTTGACAAATAATTCGATCGACTTTGGCCCAATATCTACGCCCATCATTCCGTCTGGGATGTTCTGATCCTTAGTCACTGCCTTGTCTGCAACATTGTCAATTGCTGTTGTTATAACAAAGTCTACTGGTAGCAAGAACTCAACACCTTTAGATTTTGCCTTGTTAATCATATCCAGTGTATCTTGCAATTTAGTTTCGTCTAGTAGAGATGTTCCGATAGTATATCCTTGTGCCTTAAGGAAAGTATATGCCATGCCTCCACCTATAATAAGTGTGTCACATACATCGATAAGCTTATCAATAATAGGCAACTTATCAGCAACCTTTGATCCACCAAGTATGCCAACCAATGGTCTATCTGGATCTGCCATTGTGTCGCAAATCATTTTCAATTCTTTCTCAATCAAGAAACCAACTGCATTAGGAAGCTTAGAAGCAACCCCATAGGTCGAAGCATGCTTACGGTGTGCTGTACCAAAGGCATCATTAACATATACATCGCCTAGTTTAGCTAGTTTGTCAACAAATGCTGGATCGTTCTCCTCTTCACCTTTCTCAAAACGCAAATTCTCGATAAGAAGCACCTCACCTGTTTTCAATGCCTTAGCCTTAGTACAAGCATCTTCGCCAACAACATCGTTAGCAAAAATAACAGGCTTGCCTAGAAGTTCGGACAATCTAGTAGCGACTGGCTTAAGCGAATATTTAGAAACAAACTCGCCATCTGGTCTGCCTAAGTGGCTCATAAGTACTACACTGCCACCTTTGTCAAGAACATATTGGATGGTAGGAAGAGCCTCAACAATACGATTGTCATCAGTAATCTTGCCATCAATCATAGGAACATTGAAGTCAACTCTAATAAGAACTCTCTTGCCTGCAACGTCTAGATCTCTAATTGTTTTCTTATTCATTACATGTCTCCTCTATATATTGTTATATCTAATAAATTATGGTGATCTATATATTCATATATACATCATCTATACAACCAGTAGTATACAATATTATTGATTTATCTCAAAAAGATTATGTGCATTTTGTTATAATTTCTTCAATATTTTTTTAGAACAAAAAAAAACTAACCAATTAACTAACTGGTTAGTCTATCGTTGCTGGCAAAGAAATCTTGCAACATATTGATCATTGTATCAAGATCGTCTATCTTAACTATTTCTGTCTTAATTTTTTTACATTCCCGATAATTGCGTAAATACCACAAGATATGCTTACGGATATAATGCACTATTAGGTTATCACTATACTTGTTCTGCAATATTGATATGTGCTTGCGGATACAATCCATAGTAGATAAATTGCATGTAGTTCCACTCAAAATACTAAATATCTGCGGATAACCCAAAGCACCTCTGCCTATCATAACAGCATCTGCTTTAGTAATTTCTAATGCCTCAGTGTACGACTGCTTATCCACTACATCACCACTAAGGATAACGGGGATATTGACAGCCTCTTTAACTTTTGCTACAAGCTCCCAATCACTATGCCCACTGTAGAAGTCTTCCCTAGTCCTAGCATGCACAGTTATCGCACTTGCACCTGCCCTCTCACACATCTTGGCAAAGTCAATGCAGTTGATACTGCCATTGTCCCAACCGCTACGGAACTTAACCGTCACAGGTCTGCCATTGGAGTTGGCTACACAAGCCCTGATTATCTCTTCTGCTAGACTTATATCGGTCATAAGTCTACTGCCTGCACCGTTGTTAACAATCTTGGGTGTTGGGCATCCCATGTTGATATCTATTATATCGAACTTATCTAGTTCGGGCATATGCAAGACTTTAGCAAAAACACTTGGCTCACTGCCAAATAATTGCACAACCTTGATCTTCTCGTTGTCGGCAGTTTCTAGCAGTTCAAAAGTCTTCTCGTTTCTAAACTCTAGTGCCTTAACGCTGATCATTTCGGTCACAGCCCAGTCAGCACCGCACTCTACACATAGAGATCTAAAGCCAACATCGGTCACGCCTGCCATTGGGGCTAATATTAAATTGTTGCGTAAAACAATATTTCCTATCTTCATAACACATTGATTGTAGCACAAATACACAGCAATAATCAACACATTTATCCACCATAACTTACGCCAAATTGCTTAATCTTTTGCTTTTTACAACCCTGCAAAGCACCTAAATTGCCAGCATTTTGATGAAAATTGGTGTAAATTATTGATTTTTGCAAGCCAAAAGCAGTCAAAAACATGCCAAAATGCATAAAAATAGGCATTTTTATCGCATTTTTAACGTAATAATTCGAAAATTGCGATTTTTTGTTTTGTTGTCGCAAAATAATTATGGTATAATTGGGTATCACTTAAAATAAGAAGGAGATAACAATTATGAATAAAAATGATTTAGTAAAAGTAATTGCTGATAAAACTGAATTAACTCAGAAAGAAGTTGCTGGCGTTATTGAAGAGTTTATCGTAGTTACAACTAAGGCACTAAAAGCAGGAGAAGAGGTTGCTATCGCTGGACTAGGCAAATTTACAGCTAAGACTAGAAAACCTAGAACTAGCATCAATCCAAGAACTAAAGAAAAAGTTAAAGTTCCTGCAAGCAAAGCTGCTACTTTCAAATCAGCTAAAGCTTTGAAAGATGCTTTGAACTAAAAAGTTTCAAAAATAATTGAAATATGAAAAAATTACTTAAGTTATACTTAGGTAATTTTTTTTGGAAAAATTATATAATAATTATTTAAAAATCAATTTATATGACAATTTTATATATAAATATTAAATAGTTATTCTATCTTGTAACACTAGATCACTTGATCCTCTGGCTGGATATATTTCCTAAATTTCTTAGGCAAAAACCTAACTAGTTTCTTAGGGATAGGCAAGTATGCCCACTCCCTTGTGTTGAATGCTCTAAGGACAAATAGTAGTAGAATATACATTGTCATCATCACTCCCCCAACAATCACCATAACCAGCCACGAAGGAAGGACACTGTAGCATAGTTGTTTGATCCCATAGCCTAGGACAGAAACAAGAATAATACTAACTATTGGCGTCACAAAAAATGTCTTGAAATTAACCCTAAGAGGAATAACTTTTCGCAAAGACAACACACAACCTACACACGATATCAGTAAGAACACAGTATTGGCGATAATAAGTCCAAAGACATTAAGTCCAGGAATTGAAACTAAGACAACTGCAAGCAGTGTCCTAACAGCTAGTGCTATTATCTGGCTATAGAACGGCACTTCGGGTTTGTCAAACGCATTAAGGATAGCGGTAAAAGTATAAAGAAATGCGTTATATATTATTGATATACTGGATAGTGCCAGAATTTTGTAAGAGAAAGCAAACTCGTCTATAACCTTGCTAGACAATCCACCTGCATATAGCACATTGATTATTTCGGAAGAAAATATAAGATATAACGCACACATTGGCAGGGCAATTATCCAAGCAAACTTGATAAAAAAGTTAGTCTTGGTCACAACAACATCTTGCGAACTAAGTTCGATCGTACTACTTAGGTTAGGGACAATGGTTGTTGAGAGTGCTGAGATTACAACTATAGGCAGACTAATAAGGCTGGACACAATGCCGTTGCTCATGCCGTACAGACTGGTCGCTATGGTTGTGCTATATCCGCTATTGGTTAGCAAATTTACTACAAGAAAACTATCCACAAATACACTAAGTGGCAACACTAGACTAGAAAGTGTGCTAGGGATTGCGTATTTAATTAGTTTTACAAATAGTGTCTTATAACTGCAACAATCGTTGTTTTCGCAATAATATTTGTCACACCTAAGTCTCTTCTTTATCCTCTGTCGTCTACTATTGCTGCAATATAACACCGCTGTATTTTTGCTAAGATACTCTCTCTTTAGTCTATGTATTTCGTCATGCTTCTCGCATGGTTTTTTTTCGTAAAATTTGTAAAACTGCTTATGCCTATAGACTACAAATCGGATAGTCAGATATATAAGTGTAACAAGTTCGGATAATGTCACACCTATGATTGCTCCAAGCACGGCATATTGGACACCCAAGTCTTTCAATTTGTAAGCAAAAAACAAACCAAACAGCAACTTAAAAGTTTGTTGAACCAGTAGCGAGATACTGCTAGGAAGCATATTTTCTACCCCTTGGAAATACCCCTTAATAACTGCCAATACCGATGCAAAAACTATCGCTGGTGCAATGGCTAAATAACTAAGATAAGCATTGTTGTTGCCTTGCAAAAAACTAAATGTGTCGGCTAGCAAGTATGTAAGTCCAACGAGTATTAACGACACAATAAACGAACATAGTATTGCCAGTTTAAATATTTTTTGCTCGTTTCTCTTATTGAATTTGCTACGCTCAGTTGCAACCATTTTGGTCACGGCAGTAGAAATGCCAGAACTAGCCAAAATAAGTGCTAGCGAATAAAAAGGGAACACAAGGTAGTATACTCCCATGCCGTTAGCGCCTAGAATATGAGTAAGTGGAATCTTGTAAAATGCACCCAAAAATTTTGCTAAAAATCCACCTATTGCAAGGATACTAGCCCCTATGAAAAAAGACTTCTTTTTCATCCAAGCATCCCCTTCAATATTTGTGCCAAGATCTCCAATACTTTGACTTCACTCATGTCAACATTTGGTCTACTGCTATACGCAATAACACACATATCCGCACTGCTTACTCCGACTATAATTTCACTAGAAACATCGGATATTTTGTCACACAATGGCAAGATGGTTGTGCTATCATCTATACATGCAAAATACACCCTATCTCTACTAACTATCTGCCTAGCCGATGCGGATATATTGCAACCAATATATATATCTTCACCATACATTATGTTAGACCCAATAGACACAACAATATTCATATTGATGCCATCAGCAAAATGTCTAATAACATCATTGATTATCTCTGGTGAAATATATGTACTTGTTTTGCCTCGCAACACAACATCTCCGTTGTCACTTATGCCTATCTCTAGTGGGCTTCCTTCTTTTAGTTTTAGATAATCTCGTATCTCCTTAGGGATAACTACTCTTCCCACCTCATCCAGTTTTCGTATCACACCTGTTCGCATTGATTACACACTTACTCCTTTTCTACTTTCTATTAGTAGTTGTGTATCAAATGTGACAATAATATGTATAGCATTTTCCATTTTCTGGAAAAAAATATCCATGCAACTCTTTTTAGCATGGATATTTTTTCTATCAAATAATACAATTTTTAGTTTTGTACCCTATTATTATAACGCAGTCTGATCTTATAGATAATATTGGATATCAATTATCCGCCTATATATTTACAAAAAAAATCGAGGCATGCACACCTCGACCATATTATATTTTATAAAATATAACTTTTCCCCAAGTCAAGTTCATGACACTTGCCTGAAGTACACCAGATTTTCGAACATCTAGTGCATTGATTAGAACTCGAACATTCTGCATTATATCCAAGTTCATTTGTGACTAGTTTTTGTTATTTAGCTGGGTTTCTCGCCCCTTCTACTTCAATGTGATCTATAATAATGTCACATCTATATTATATGACGCATTCGTTTATTTTGTCAATACTTTTTTTGCAAAAAAAACTTGGGATTGAAATAAAATACCCAAGTTTTGTATAAACAATATTTTTTTTGTAATAAAGCAAATTATCTCTTTCTGAATTGAGGAGCTTTACGAGCTTTCTTAAGACCATATTTCTTTCTTTCTTTAGCTCTTGCATCACGAGTAAGGAAGCCAGCCTTCTTAATTTCGCTCTTAAGATTTTCATCAGCTTTAACCAATGCTCTAGCGATACCATGTCTGATAGCACCTGCTTGACCAGTTAGTCCACCACCGTGTACGTTAACTTCTACATCATACTTAAGTAGTGTATCAGTCAATGCTAGTGGTTGTACAGCTATTTGTTGTAGTGTTCCTAGACCAAAGTAATCTTCTAGGATGTCGCCGTTGATACGGATTGTACCCTTACCATTAGGGAAAAGTCTAACTCTAGCGATAGATTGTTTTCTACGGCCAGTAGCAGCATAATTTACTTTCTTATTAGCAGGAATCTTCTTGCTAGTCTTTTTCTCTTCTGCCATTATTTAACTCCTCCTTTGATAGTGTAGTTAACTGGTTGTTGTGCATCATGAGGATGCTCAGCACCTTTGTATACTTTCAACTTTCTGAACATATCATGTCCCAAAGAATTCTTAGGAAGCATGCCCTTAACAGCCTTCTCCAATACAAAGTCACTTCTGTTCTCCATAAGAGCCTTGTATTGAACAGCCTTAAGTCCACCTGGATATCCAGAATGTCTGTAATAATATTTCTTATTTAGTTTGTCTCCTGTAAGGATCATCTTGTCAGTATTGATAACGATAACATAATCGCCTGTATCTACATGTGGAGTATAAGTAGGCTTGTGTTTGCCACGAAGTATATATGCTACTTGGCTAGCAACTCTTCCTAGAGGAATACCAGCTGCATCGATCAACAACCACTTTCTGTCCACAGTTTTGTTATTTGCCATAACAGTTTTCATAAAAGTTTTTTTCACTCCTTGATAAATTTTTTCCAAAAATATTAATATTCTTATTCATTTCCGAAAACATTTTTTCATAGGGGCTAACTTACAAAAAACTTTCCGAAAATCTTCAAAGCGATATAAGTTTACAACAAGATACACACTTTGTCAAGAATTTTTCCAAGATTTCTCCAACTAAATTGTGTAAATATATTTATACTTATCCCCTCTTCCAGTGCTTATTAAGATATATAGATTTGAACAATGTAGAATTATAGAATGTATCTGTAGACGACACTTCTGCATCTATACCATCAGTGTAATTAGTATTGCTATATACTTTCCAGCCAGTTGTATTACTAAATGTTACACTATTTAATAAACTACAACCCTGAAACACCTGATTACCAATTGTTGTCACACCACTACCAATAGTTACAGACTTTAATTGTCCAGCATAAGCAAAAGCAAAATTCCTTATAGTCGTAACCGAATTATGAATTACAACACTTTCAAGTTTGCTAAAACCAAAACTTTCCGCACCAATGGTTTTTACAGAATTGGGTATAGTAATTGTTGTTATCGGTATAACATAGAAAGCACGATAACCTATCGCAGTTACTGTATTAGGTATTGTGGAATTTTTACAGCCAGCCACTAGTGTATTTGTTACAGTCTCGATAACTGCATTACAATTATCTCTACTGTCATATACAGCATTGCCAGCATCAACTGTTATTGTTGCAAGATTATTGCAATAACCAAAGACATTCTCCTTGATTTTATTTACATTTTTAGGAATATTAATGGACTTCAATGGTGTTTGATAAAACGCTTGTACTCCTATTGTTTCTAAACTGTTTGGCAATGTTATACCACCTAATAAAACTCCTTGAAATGCTTTATCACCAATTGCTTTTATTCCCTCAGGTATAGTAGAAGTTGCAATACCTTGAACAAGAGTATTGGTTGCAGTTTCTACAATAGCATTGCAGTTGTTTCTACTGTCATACTTTGGGTTGTTTTCATCCACCGTAAGAATGGCAAGATCTGTACAATTATCAAAAATTGCTTCATCAATCGTAACAACACCACTAGGAATATGTAGACTAGTCAACCCTTTGCAATATTGAAATGCGTAACTAGCAATAGACACCACTGTATTAGGGATAATTGATTTATTACAACCTATCACTAGTCTATTGACTGATGTTTCAATTACTGCATTGCAGTTGTTTCTGCTATCATACTTAGGATTTGCGGAACTTACTACAATACTATTAGTTCGACTTGTACATAATGCAAGGCTTCCTATATAGTTGACAGAAGCTGGAATATAGAATGTTTCAATTGGAGTAAGGTAAAATGCATATCCATTAATAGTTGTTAAACCATTAGGCAATACAATATTTGTTAATCCTGTCTGTTGTAAACTGCTAGCACCTAATGTTTTTACTGTATAAGGTAAATTAATTTCTTGCAAACTGCTTATACCGTAGAAAGCACGATTCCCGATAGTTACTATACCTTCTGGCACAACAGTATTCTGACAACCATACATCAATGTATTGCTTGCAGTCTCAATAATTGCATTGCAATTATTTCTACTATCATAATTAAGGTTTCCACTTTCTACTGTTATAGCCTCTAATTTAGCATCGTTTACCAACAAACCACCTCCAATCGATATAACACTCTTTGGAATGTACAGACTTCTTAAATTTGTGCAATCAGCAAATGTACTATCTCCTATAGATGTTACAGTATTTGGAATAACAACATCTACTATTGTTTTGTTATACCTAAACGCAAAGCCCGCTATGGATGTAATTCTGGCATTGCCATGAGTGCCATCATTGTGGATATCTGGTACAAATATGTTGCTGGTTGAACCATTGTATCCACCTACTATTGCATAGCCGTCACCTGTGTAGGTGTAGGATAATCCCGGAGTTTCATCTTCGTACTTAGGATATATATTGGTGGAAGATGTTATAAGTGCTGGCCATTCAACCTCTATATCATTGCCACTCTCGTCCTTAGTGTACCAACCTGTAAAGCATTTGTTTGCTTTCTGAGGATATATATTTGGCTTTTCGTTCTCACAATCAAGAACAAGATTGACCTTATCCATTTCATCTTTGTTAACTACATCGGCATCGTCTGTGCCGGATATAATTGTTCCGCCAGATACATTCTCTGTTGTGTTATCTACTAAGCCTGCTTTGGTTAATGTCCAGCCAAATTCCCCTTCAAATAGTACGTCTTTCATAAGATCTTGGATAGATGCAATAACATAGATATATTTAGTTGTTTTGGGTAATAATGATTGACTGTTAAGAGTAGTCTTATTGGATGTTATTGTATTGTACTTTTGGGCTGTGCTAGAAGAATATGTAAGTAATATATTGTTGTTGATTGTATCTACTGGCACTTTTACCCCACCATCCTCTATGGTCTGAGATATGCTTGCTGGAATAGTCTCGGATAGATTGGTGAATTTGTACTCATATATTATCTTGGAGTTATCTCTATCCATAACCAGTTCGTCTTCGGTCTGATTAAGTTCACCACTCATATTAACTGGTGACAAAGTTAATATATCCGAGTTGCCATTCTTGAGAGTATATACATTGCTACCTATATATGCCTTAGCAGATATCTCTACATATACATCACTTACTTGATACTTTACCTTCAATTGCACTTTTGCATTTTGATTGCCTGCAACCATCACAACCATGATACCCACGATCATGGCTATTAGCATAATTGACATCAGTGCAATTGCGATTAACAATTTTTTATTCTTACTCATTGCTACTTCCTTTTCATTTAGTATTTGTATTTTTGGGAAAAAAACAAAAAAGGATATGGCAAACAATTTTACTTATTTACCTAATATCCTTTAATTGATTAATTATTAAGTTGTGTTTGTTATGTACTGGGGATAAAATTATGCTATCCTTACCAAAGGATACCCCCCCCCCGTTGGATATTTGCAAAATTGCTAAAAATAGGCATTGTTGAGATGTCCAACAAGTTATTTCTTACTATTAAGTTGTTTTGCAAAAATACACTTTTCATAACACAAATAGTATGGCACAAAAAAGCCATTTTGCAAAATGATTTTACTGCTTTTTCACTTATTCATTATATTTTCAGTGTGTTGTACAGCAACATTGCATTACTCGCTATCGTCTAATGCACTGTCTTGGTGCGAATTGCATAGTGTCATGGATCTAACTAACTTTGCGCCTGCCTTATATAAGACATCAGCACATTCGTCAATAGTTGCACCTGTTGTAAATATATCATCTACTATCAGGATATTCTTGTCCTTAACGCACTCCGGTCTTGTAACTTCAAAAGCACCTTTTACATTATTTCGTCTATCCTTCTTAGGCAGACTGGCTTGGTGGGGAGTATCCTTGATCCTAACTACAACATCGGTTGCTATTTTGTCATCTATCCCTTCCACTTCCTTTAGCATTAGTTCGGTCTGATTATAGCCTCTTGTTCTTAGTCTGACGCTATTTAGTGGGATAGGAATAACAATATCTGGCTCATAGTCTTTAACTACATCGCAATATAAGTCATTCAACATTTTGCCTAAGGATACTGCTATGTGCTTTTTGCCATCATATTTCAACGCATGTATCATTTGTTTGACTTTGCCCGTATACACCAACGCACCATAATTGCGATCAACAACATGCTTAACATATTGGCAATCGGAACAATATATTGTATCGGCAGTCACCCTTGCACCACACTTGGCACATGTTTTGCCGACCAAGAAATCAAACTGATCAATGCAATTATCACATACATGATATTTTGCATCATAACTTAACTCTTCGCCACACACTACACAAGTAATATTATTGGGGAATATTGCATCGGATAGGCGATTGAGGAACTTATTCATCCATTTCTTCATTGTCTAGTTCCACCTCATCCGTATCGCTTGTTCGTCCCAAAATTGTGTCGATATTGTCTAGAAAATGCTTAAGCATTGTGTATCTAACCTGTGTGTGATTGTTGTGAACCATGCGTGCAATACACTGTTTAGTTCCGACCAACACAACCATCTTCTTAGCCCTAGTAACTGCTGTATACAATAGGTTCTTAGTAAGTAGCATAGGTGGGCCAGACAAGACTGGGATCACTACTGCATCAAATTCACTACCTTGGCTCTTATGGATGGTGATTGCATAACTAAGTGTTAACTCGCTCAGTTCCGGCTTCATATACACACTGCGTCTACCGTCTTCGAAGTCAATAGTAACCTGATGTGTATTGATGTCTATCCCTGCTATAACGCCTATATCTCCGTTGAATACACCAGACCCGATTTCGCCAGTTGGCTTACGCCAAGTTCGCTCATAATTGTTAGTGATCTGCATTATTCTGTCGCCCTCACGGAATACACATTTATCCAACTGCAATTCCATTTTGCTAAGCGATTGTGGGTTAATCTTCTCTTGCAATTTCTCGTTAATATTGTCTATGCCTATCACCCCTGCCTTCATGGGTGCAAGCACCTGAATTTTGGATGAGTCCACACCTAAGAATTTAGGGATACGAGTTGTGCACATTGTTACAATTGTATTAAGTACCCCCTCTTGCTCGGTCTGTTCGCTGAAGAAAAAATCCTTACTTTTATTATCTATTATAGGCATTTTGCCATTGTTGATAGCATGTGCGTTGGTGATAATCAAACTGTCTCCACTCTGTCTATATATCTGTGTCAAGCATACTGTTTCGAACTGCTTGCTTGCCAAGATATCCGCTAGCACATTGCCACAACCTACGCTTGCAAGTTGGTCCTTATCACCCACCAGAATAAGTTGTGTGCCTTGCCTCAATGCACGTGTAAGATAATACATCAATTGTATATCCACCATGCTGACCTCATCGATAATAATAACATCATATGGCAACTTATTCATATTGTTGTAATAGAACATATTTGCATTGGTGTAATCCAGCTCCAAGGCTCTGTGGATAGTCATTGCTTCCATGCCAGTGCTCTCGCTCAACCTCTTAGATGCTCTGCCTGTTGGTGCAAGCAAAAGTGTTCTTTTTCGCATACTTTTGCATATCTGCAATATACATTTTACAATTGTCGTTTTGCCTGTTCCTGGGCCACCGGTGATGACCGATACTCCACTGCCTACTGCGACCTTAACTGCTTCTTTTTGGTTAGCATGCATGGTTATCTTGTTAAGCAGTTCGTACATCTTGATCTCATCATCTACATCCATATTGGACTTGTCCACACACGTGTCCAACAACTGTAGCATAACAGCAACGCTCTTCTCCATGTTATAATACTTGCTTAAGGCAACACATTCTAGATCATCTTGTGAAAAGTATTTTACCACGCCATCTAGCACCAATTGCTCTACGACATGTAGCAGTCCATCGTGTTCAATCTCTTGCTTAAGCAAGCCAACCAACTCATTCTGCAAGTTCTCAAAATGTATATATGTGTGACCACCTCTGTCACTATTGTCCTTAAGGACATGCAATATTCCAGCACGCATCCTGTATTCGCTATCCGGCTCTATACCCATGCTCTGTGCAATCTTGTCTGCTGTGTGAAAACCTATCCCCTCAATGTCCTCAACCAATCTATATGGGTTATCTTGCATATATTGCTGTGTCTTCTCGCCATAACGATTGTATATCTTGATAGCAAGATTGGTGGATATGGAATATTGTTGCAAAAAGATGATTGTGTTCTGCATCTTCTTGATACTCCCAAATTGTTCTGCTATCTCCATCGCCTTATTCTCGCTTATGCCACGAACCTCTTTCAGTCGCTCTGGCGTAAACTCTATGATGTCTAACGTGTCTTTGCCGAACTTGTCTACAATATTGCTAGCAGTAACTGGGCCGATACCCTTGATAAGTCCACTGCTAAGATACTTGATAATACCCTCACATGTATTGGGTGGTGTGATCTTAACATTGCGTACACTAAATTGCTCACCATATCTAGCATGCTTAGTGTACATGCCCTCAACCTCTACGCATTCTCCCTCACAGACATTAGGAAATTTGCCAACGGCACATACATCGCTTCCGTTGACATCTAGCATACATACAGTATAGTTATTATCTGTATTTCTATATATTATCTCTTGTACTATTCCATTAAGTTTTATCATAAATATGCCACATCCATTATTCTGCCATAATTGTAGCAAAGTAATCAAAAATAATCAAGTAATAAAAGATGTGTTATCAAACAAATGTGCGAAAAATTGAAAATTTTGAAACTTGCCCATATTTATTTGCTAATATATCACCCAAATGGTGTAAAATATATATGTAATGCAAATAACTTAAAAAAGCCAATCAAATCCCATCATGGCATTACAAAAAGGAAAATAAAATTATGATTATTACAATATCTGGAAAATCTGGCAGTGGCAAGTCTACACTAAGCGAAATGCTACGAAAAGATCTAACCGATGCAATACACCTAGATATTGACGAACTTAACGGCGATCTTATGAAGACCAAGCCTGTCATTGCTATGGCAAAAGAGATCTTTGGGGATAACGCTATCAATGACGGCAAACTAGACAAGCAGTACATCTTGGATACAATCTCGACCGATAAAATCAAATACACCCAATGGACAGACTATATGAAAAATGCTTGTTACAACTTTGTTAAGCAATTTGTAGACAAAACAACTTTTGCATACTATATAATAGATCACCTAAATGCAGGCATTTGGGACTTTGGCAAAGATGCAGTAAATATCAACTGCATAGCCGACCTAGGGCTTAGATTAGACAGATTGCAGAAGAGGGAAAATATCTCAAAAGAGTGTCTAGATTTTCGTGACAAAAACCACATAGAAACCGATGCCGATATCAACTACACCCAAGACAATTACTCCGAGGTGCTAGACTACATTGTCGCAAGAATAAATAATAAATAAAAACTAGTTAGATAGACAGGTAGATAAATAGTAAGTTAGTGAGATAGTTAGTTGATTGATTAATTAGTTAATGAAATAAATAATTAGATAAATATGTAAATAAGTGAGTATGTAACTAACTAAATTACTAAAACAACATCCAATAAAACTGAAATAAAAAATACACTAGAAAATTAAAATCTAGTGTATTTTTTTGTGCCTATCTTTGTGAATTGTACACATTTATAAATTACGATTTATGATCTTGTCCAATTATAGGAAGAATATGTTGTAGTTAACAACTTTGCATTAGCTGCATAATCGGTATCAGATAATGCAATAGATTTTTTATTTCCAGATATATCAACTTTCCAACCACTAATATTTTCAAACTTAGCACTGGTTAATGTTGATCCAAAGGCAGATGCTGATATTTTGGTTACACTTCTTGGAATTACAATGCTTGTTAGTAATGTACATCCATCAAACTCGTCCAATCCAATTTCTGTACTGTCATAAGATAGCGTCACAGCTGTCAACTTACTACACCCATTAAAATTAAGAGCATTTCCACTTACTATTTTTACTGCTAAAGATATAGTTGACAACTTACTACATCCCCAGAATGTACCGCCATTGATTTGCACTACATGGTTGCTTCCTCCACCAACTACTTGTGTTAGATTAGAACATCCCCAGAATGTGCCTGCACTAAAAGAAGTTATTGATCTTGGAATATATGCTGAAGTTATTGCCTTGTTAATTATACCGCTACCCATTGAACTACCTGATGTACCAGTAACTGGCTTTACACCATTAGTACCATTATACACATCTGGGATAATCATAATAGTATCGGTGCCAGTGTAACCTGTCACTTTATAACTATCTGTAGCAGTGTCGTAGGAATACGCCAATCCACTTGTTGTAGAGCTCCTAAACAAAGGATACAACTTAGTGCTGGCAGTTGGAATAATTGGGAAAGTAGCTGGTTGTTGACAATTAAAGTCTAGATACCAACCCAAAAATACACTCTCCTCTATCATTGGATACTCTGGTTCTACATTCTCTACACCTATTACTAGTTGCAGACTTTCCATAGTGGACTTGTTGTATAATTTAGAATTAGTAGTATCAACAACTATTGCCTCTGTAGATCCATCACCCTTAGACAATGTCCAGCCAAAATCACCATTGAATTGCATATTATACAAAAGTTCCTTAATAGAAACAATTACATATACATATCTCTTAGTTCCAGCAGGAAGTGCAAGTGTACTATAAGTCTCGTTGTCAGAAGATGCGTTAGCACCCAACTGAGTAGAAGAGGACTTGTATGTTAGTTTTGCATTATCCTTGCCGGACTTGTCTGTAGGGACAACAACTGTGCCATCTACTACGGTCTGATCTATAGTTGCGGAAATCTCTGTGGACATGTTAGTAAAGATATACTCGTATATTATTCTATCATTCTCTGCCGAAAGATTAACAACGCTAACATTGCTAGGTTGGTTAAGCGATCCTGTTTCTTGCTTAGGTTTCAACTCGATAAATGTCTTATTGTCGCTAGTCACCATTGCTGTGGCTACACCACCTACATAGTAGTTAGCCTCTACCTTGACACTAACATCATTACTGACATATTTTACATTAACGTTAGATGTTGCTCTCTGACTACCCACAACCAGTGCTACAACTAGTGATGCTGTAGAGATCACGAACATTGCAACCAATACAATAATTGCTATTGTCATTTTTTTGCGTTGTGTCATTATCTTCTCTCCTTCTATAATTATTGCTATATTATTGATTTGTACTATATCTATGCTTACTTAGCAACTTATATTGCTTCACATTGCATCTTTGTATAGACAACATTTCTTATTATAATACTATTATCAATAATATTTTAAACAATATTATGTTATTTAGTCAAACGATTTTGATTACAATTGAAGCAATATTAGCAAAAAAAATATTCTATGGCATCAACCACAGAATATATTATTTGATGATTAGAAATACATTTTCCTTACAGCCCATTCTCGCATTTTGCGTGGCATAAGGCTAAGTAGGAATGAAAACAACTTGTACTTGCCACCTATTACATTTCGTACACGATAGTGTTTTTTTAGTGAAATTTTGTATATTTTGCCAGCAACATAGTCAGCTGTCATGCCACCTTGTTCGTCTCTTTCCATCTGTCCGACACACTTGGTGCACACCTTGCTATAGGGGTCATCTTCGTTCAGATTCTGCTTGTCTCTTGCTCCTGTAAAGCCAGTCTTGACATCACCCGGATGTACACTAAGTATCTGTACCCCAAAACTCTTAACCTCTGACCTAGTTGCATCCACAAGGCTATCTAGTGCAGACTTGCTTGCCGAATAGAATGCTTGGAAAGGAAGGGGTACGAAACTAGCAACCGAACTGGTACAGATTATTCTGCCATAACCCTGCTTACGCATAATTGCAATTGATGCCTTAATAACATTGAATGAACCTAAGAAGTTGATGTTCATTATCTTTCTTACGTCTTCGATGTCCGCAGTTTCTACCGGCCCACTTATTCCTATGCCAGCATTGGATACAACTATGTCGATTTTGCCTTCTTTCTCGGCTATTTCATCTATAATCTCGGTTATCCTTTCACTACTTGTAACATCAGCACTATAGTATATCATTCCATCTAGTTGAAACGCTTTACGACCTATTCCATACACTATGTCATTGGAGGCAATATACTTCTTAGCCAGTGCTAGCCCTATACCGCTAGAAGCACCAGTAATAATAACGACTTTGTTATCCGCTTTTTTCATTTATTCCTCTTTGTTTATTGAAATATTTCCTGTATTTACAACTTTGGAATTTTTGCCATTTCTAACAGAATTGCAAACAGTAAAAATCAGCCCTATGAATATAATTCCATAATAAGTAAACAATCTCCAGAAAAGCATTGCCCAGAATTGCATGTCGCTCTTGAAAAATAGGCTAAACATACCCATGAAAGATAGTTCTGCAGCACCTGATCCACCAGGAAGTGGAACTAGGCTAACCGCTGCATCACATAGGACTGACAACGCAACCATCTGCATCCATCCAGCAAGCTCCATTGTACCCTCTAGATAGTATGCATAGTTGAATGCAAGATAGATAAAGTATGCAATTGTTGCATTAAGTATAATATTGAACATACCCAAGAATATCTGAATAATTGTGTTAAGAGGGTTTTTTAAGCTTTTCTTTATGCACAACTGGTAGTTGTCAAAAGTCTTATGTGCTTTCTCATACGCTTTGTCATAATTCTTGATAATATGCATCTTGTGAAACAATTTCAAGAAGCCATTAAGTATTTTGCTACCTAGTTTGTTGTTAAATGACATCAACATTACAAACGAGAATAGCAAAATATTGCCTATTATTCCGAACCAAGCAAGATACCTAACAATGTTGGCTATATTGGTTATTTTAACTGGTGTCAAAACAACAATAATTGCAATAATACAGAAAGACATCTGCCAATATAGATATTTAGCAAGTGGAATACCTGTGGCGTTATCTCCGCTAAAACCATTTTTGCTTAAATGATAGATCTGGAATGGCTGACCACCCGAACCAAATGGAGTGATACAGTCCCAATATCTGCCAATTACGCCGTTTTCTAGCGCAATAATAGGTCTAAATTGACCAGTCGTTGTCTTGATGATCAATAATATCTTCAAGCCCTCAACCAGCAAGCATACTATCATTGCCCCAAGTGCTAGAAATAGAAATCTATAATATGGTGCTTCGGCAAATAGTTCGCCTAATGGTTTCAATCCGCCATCTACACTTTGCTTAACAAATATGGCTGAAACTATCACAATGTTAAGTATGATAAATAGCCAACTAAGTAACTGCTTATTTATTTTCTTCTTTTTCTTAGGTTTAACTTCATTCGCAGTCTCTTCATTTACAATCGTGTTCTCGGTTGTTGCATCCTCGTACACATCTTGTGGAAGTATCTTAATCCTAGAAAAAACAGTCGCATCTTCCGACTCAAAGTTCTTTTTTAACTTAAGATTAACTATAACCTGCTTTAGACTTTTTTTCGTTTCTTTATTTTTCATATTCTTATCTACTTTTTTATCTCAATGGTTGTATGACTTTGCTAGCATATTGTATTGTAGCATAGTTTCTCTTTGCAACCTCAAACACTCCTACCCTGCACAAAATATCTCACAAATATTATTACAATCTCTTATATATCTCTTATGCAAGTATAACACAAAATATTGTTAATGCAAAAAACATTTGGACATTATTTCAAGACATATCTGACAAAATATCTGTTATTTCTTGCCAATAAGTACAAGGGGGACTTCCACTTCCTCTCTCGTCAGTCCAGAATGATGTCCCTTGAACTTAATAAGATTCTCGTCACTGCCATGTGTTGTGTACTGTATTATGCTATTGCCGTAACCTATTGCGACAAAGTCACCAATGTATTTATCCACTAGGTCGCTCTTAGTCCCAAATAGTTTCTTCTTCTGGATAGTTTCCTTGGTGTATAGCAGAAATTCGTTGCCAAAATACTTCATAAATAGTTTGTAAAATTGCACCCTTTTGCCCGGCTTAACATTGAAGCCGATTGTTCTAGCATCCAGATATGGCGGATTGACCAAAAGATCACACAGATCCTTATATTGATGTAGATATATCCTATTCTTGATCTCAATCTGTCCATGATCGGCACATATTATAACCAATGTATCATCCACCTCGTCCATTAGTTTGGCAACAGATGTATTGATTGTCTTTACAAACTTGTTTGCTTCCGTGCTATATGGTCCAAACTCGTGCATAATTCCATCAGGATTAGGGTTGTAACAGAACACAAAATTACTTTTGTCATTATCGCATATCTTTTTGATATTTCTAAACATTCCATTAAGTGTCTTGTATGGTTTACTATTCCCAGGCACAGGCAGATTGTCTGGATACACTAGGGTTACTTCGCACTTGCCCTTCTTGGTGATCTTGTCAAAAATCCTCTTGGTTGGAATGGTTCTTGCAATATAACCTGTGTCATCTAGTTTGACCTGGTCATAAGACTCCATTGCTGTAAATAGATCTACCACCTTGTCAATATCTGCAAAATACATATTCCAGCCTAACCAGCCGTGTTCACTAGGATAACTGCATGTAGTATAAGTTGTAGTGGATGCAGTTGTAGTTGGTGGAAACACACTGTGCAAAATTTCTGCTGTGTGAGAACGAATTATATCATCACTATTTAAGTGCTTATTCATTATATTTTTGCCAAAGCCGTCAAAAAGGATAAATACAACATTTTTGTATTTTTTCTTCAACTCTTTTTTTAGCACAGCACTCTTAGGATATTCATTTTTTACCCCATAATATTCCATGATAGTTGCAGGAATATTGATAACCGAATGCTTGTAATTTGGCTTAAATATTTTGTTCATCACTTATCCTTTTTTTGTTATTTTATACACTATATGCTTTTGTATAATTTGGCTATATATAGGTGTTTTATCGTGTTATGCAAAAGTTGAGAAGATAATCTAATATACACATGAAATATGTAATAACAATTGTCATATTTTTGACATAATTTGTTTTAAATTATGACTTGCAAATTGTTATGACAAAAAAATTTCTTTTCAAGCAAAGTCTTGACTACTAGACAACAAAAAAAACACCACTTTGTCACCATATATATTAACAAAATAATACATTATAGGCAACCAAAAGCGGTGCTTATATTTATTTAGGGGAAAATTTGTCCTAGTCCCCATACACTCCGCCATCTATCTTGATGACCTGGTTATTAATGAAGTCGGCTCTACTACTAGCTAAGTAAGAAACAAGACCAGCGACATCTTCCTCAGTCCCTGCACGCCTAACCATTATTTTACTCGTTTCATCTGCTATATACTCTTCATCCATGCCGTCTACTTCGCTCTCTGTCGCTATAAATCCCGGAGCGATCGCATTGCATGTAACATAAGGAGCAAATTGCATTGCAAGATTGTGTGTTAGGCTATTTAGTCCTGCCTTGGACGCATCATATTCGGCACACATAGGATAATATGTATTATCCCCATTGGTAGACGAAATGTTGATAATTTTGCCGTGCTTATTCTCATACATTATCTGTCCAACTAGTTTGCTAAGATAGAATGATCCGACAAGGTTAACCCTAAGCACTCTAGCAAAACTATCCATGTCTTTGTCTGCAAATAGCGAATCGTGTGTTGTGGCAGAATTGTTGATAAGAACATCAATTTTGCCAAACTTCTTCATAACCTTATCTACTAGGTTATCTATTTCGCTCTGGTCGGCAATATCTGCTTTGACAAAGATATTATCTACACCCTTGCTAGACAATTCTGCTTGCAACGCTTTTGCTCTATCAACGCTTGTATTATAACACACAGCAACACTATATCCCTCGTCCGCCAGCGTCCTAACAATGCTAGCACCTATTCCTCTTGCACCACCTGTAACTAAAGCAACTCTGTTCATGTTTCCTTTTTCCCTTTTGTTTGACCCATAATTTTTTATCAAAAAAGGACTTAAAATAATTAAGCCCTTGAATAGTATTTGCCATCGTTAGATGTAACAATGATCTTCTCGCCCTCTTCGATAAATAGAGGAACTTTAACTAGCATGCCAGTCTCTGTGTAAGCATCCTTAGTCTGGTTAGTTGCAGTTGCTCCCTTAACACCTGGCTCAGTTCTTACGATTGTGAATTCGATCTTCTCTGGCAATGATAGTCCAAGCAACTCATTCTTATAACGAGTGATCTCAACTTCCATATTCTCAGTCAAGAAATTCTTCTTGTTGCCGATCTGATCTTCTGTCAACTCAAATTGGTCATAAGTGTTAGTGTCCATAAAGTTGTATACACCATTGTCTTCGTACAAATATTGAACCTTAATACGATCAATTCTTGCTTCTTCGAACTTAACGTTAGTATTGAAAGTACGCTCAATAGTTGCACCAGATCTCAAGTTCTGAAGTTTCGTCTTCATAAAAGCAGATCCCTTACCTGGCTTAACATGTAGGAACTCAACTACTTGATAAATGTTACCTTCAATCAACAAAGTCATACCATTTCTAATATCATTTACTTCTATCATACAATAATCTCTCTTTTTTATAAGTTTTACTGACCTATTTTACCTAAAAATAGCAACCCTTGTCAATATCTTTTCACTACTTTTCCAGTTTGTATCATATTTTCTTTTTGTTTTTTTATTTACAAAATAGTCTACTTGTAGTAGAATAACGTAGATTACAACAAAATTGACTTGCAATAAACAATTGCATAACATAGGAGACAAAATGTATTACGGATACGATATAGACGACAAAATAATAGAATTATCTAACAAGATTGAAAAACAAATAGCACCAATGCTAGAAGATATAGACAAAATTTGTATGCTTAATAGTGCCAAAGTATTGAAAGCATTCCAAGAAGAGCGAGTATCCACCTCAGACTTCAGTGAAGTAACAGGATATGGATTTACCGATGACGGAAGAGATAAGCTAGAGAGAATATACTGTAGAATATTTAAGGCAGAAGACGCACTAGTAAGAAGCCAGATAATGTCAGGAACTCATGCACTTGCACTTACATTCTTTGGACTACTTAAGAGTGGTGACACTATGATATCTATCACTGGCGAGCCATACGACTCTCTACGCAGTATGATAGGAACTGAGGGCAATAGCCGTAACTCACTAATTAAGCATGGCATCAAGTATGAGCAAATCGAGTTGATAGATAACGACTTCGATATCCCTACAATCCAAGAAAGACTAAGCAAGCACGATGTTAAATTGGTAGAAATCCAAAGAAGTAGAGGATATAGCAATCGTCTAAGTCTAGAGATAGCAAAAATCGAGAAAGTCTGCAAAGCCATAAGAGAAGTAAATAGTGAAGTTATCATAATGGTAGACAACTGCTATGGTGACCTGGTCGAAGACAGAGAACCTATCGAGGTCGGTGCTGACATAATTGTAGGCTCATTGATGAAGAACCTAGGTGGCGGAATTGCTAGGACTGGTGGATACATTGTGGGTAAGAAAGAATATATAGAAGATGTTGCCGAAAGATTTTCTGCACCATGTATTGGCAAAAATCTAGGCGCTAACCTAAATAGCAATCTTGACTTCTACAAAGGGCTATATGTATCCCCTAGTGTAGTTGCTAGCAGTCTTAAGACTATGGTGTATGCTAGCGCAATGCTAGAAAGCCTTGGCTATGAAGTAAGTCCAAAATACAACGACAAGCGAACAGATATAATACAGACAATTACACTTAACACTGGCGACAACTTAGTTAACTTCTGCAAAGGCATACAAGCAGGCAGTCCAATAGATAGTTTCGTAACACCAATACCAGCACCTATGGATGGATATCCTCATGACGAAGTTATGGCAGGCGGAAGTTTCATATCCGGATCTACTATAGAGTTAAGTTGCGATGGCCCAATGACACCACCATATTTTGCATTTATGCAAGGTGGACTTACATACGAGTATGGCAAATTAGGCATAATGATCGCACTAAGCAAAATCGACAAATAACTCAAACAAAATATGTGCAAGAAATTAATTAGAAAAATTGCAAATAGTTAAAAAACAAAAAATACACTAGCAAATCAAATCTAGTGTATTTTTCTTAGTCCTATTCAATAATCTCGCCAGTCTCGGTGTCTACCTCAACCTTCTGTCCCACAACCATGTCACTATCTACCTTAACATTTAGTCCAGTCTCTAGCACTGCGTTGCGATAACCATTGACTGTTGTGTCGTCAATCTCAACAATGGTTAGATCCACTGTCTGAGGCAAAGTAATCTTAAGTAACTTGTCCTTAGCAAAAGTCATTGTTACAACTGCGTCTTCCGAAATATATTGCATATAGTCTTTAACAAGTTTGCTGGTAAGTGGCAATTGGTCATACTCATTAACATCAATGAAGTAGTATAGATCACCATCTTGGTACGAGAATTGCATCTTCTTATCTACAATCTCAAACTCTTCCACTTCTTCATTCATTGCAAATTTCTTGTCAATAATATCGCCTGTCTCTAGATCTTCTAGACTAGTAACATACTCACTATTCAACATTGAGTCGCCAACCATTTCACAATTCTGCACACGATATAGATGTCCATCGTACTCAAACGTGTCACCCACCTTAACATTAGTAATTGTCATAATAGTTTCAATCGTCTCCTAATATTCTCTTACAAAAATCGAACGCCGTTATTGTAACACAAACCATATCCTATATGCAACTGTTTTGCACAAAAATAGTTTTGTCGTCTATGCTTGTCCAAAAACAGCACTTTACTAAAAAATTTTATTCTTGTAACTTGATTTATGATTATATTATCACTACATCGCTGTCTTATGCACATTGATCAAAATAAGCACATTGATCAAAATATAACACTTCAAAAAAATTATGTAATATTATTTCCTAACAAGCAAAGCAATGCTCTCTATATGATTGGTATGAGGGAACATATCAAAACATTCCACCGATTTCAAAATAAAATCTTTTTGTAACAATTTGATATCCCTAGCAAGCGTAGTTGGATCACATGACATATACACCATGCGATCTATATTGGAGTTAAGTATTGCATTGATTGTCTCTGGCTCTGCACCGTTTCGTGCTGGATCTAGAAAGCATTTAGAATAACCACCTATATCAATATTATTTATCACATCACCACATGCACCAGTGTATATATCCAAGTTGGCTATATTATTCAGCTTTTTGTTGATTTCTGCATTTTTAGTTGCTTCTTTGTTATATTCAATACTTATAACTTTATTACACTTTTTGGCAAAAAGTATAGATGTTATGCCAATACCACTATACATATCGACAATATTATCACATGTATTGATGTCCAATAGTTTCATTGCCCTATTATACATTGCTTTGCATATCTCTAGATTGACTTGCAAGAAACTATTGGGTGATATCTGATATTTTACACCCAAGATATTAGATTGTATATACTTCTCACCCTTAACAAAACTAAAGCCTTTGTCATCAAAAACCAACTTGTCTGATCTAGAATTAACATTGACATATAGAGATACTTTCTTGAACGCCTCACTAAGCTTAGCATACAGATATTCTCTGCCGGCAAAGTTCTTAGTCGTTGTTACAATTGTACACATAATATTGCCATCTATCACCCTTGCAACAACATATCTGATAACGCCAGTTCTGGTGTCATTGTCATAAGGTTCGATCCTATATTTCGTTACAAATCCTCTAACAATTTCTATCAATTTGCCTAGCCATGTATCATGCAAAAGGCACGACTTAATATCTACAACTCTTCTACTTCCTTCCTCGTAAAACCCAATTATAATTTTGCCCTTGAATTTCTTAATTGCAAGGTGAACTTTGTTACGATACTTGTAAGGAAAAAACATTCCTATCGGTGTAGGAATATTTATATCTATATTGTTGTTATTAAATATATCTTGTACATAATTTTTCTTAAGCTGCAATTGCTCGGAATAGTCTATATCCATAAGCGAACAATTGCCACAATATTTAGCATATTCACATTTTTTCATTAGAAATAACTCATCTTTAATTTATCTTTTTGTATCTTTTCAGCAATCTCAATTAACTTATTTAGTCTATGATTGATACCTGACTTGGATATATCTTTGCCATACAATTTCCTCAAAGTCTCTAGGCTCTCATCTGGATTGGCAAGCCTTATCAGTGCCAATTCCATAAGATCATCCGGCAATGACTCTAGTCCATTGGCATCTTGAATAATCTTGATTGCATTAAGTTGCTTAACTGCTGCATTAACAGTCTTAGACAGATTGGCATTAAGGCAATTAGTCTGTCTATTGATACTATTTCTTAACTCTCTTATAGCAGCTTCGTTCTGCAGGCTTAGGACTGCCTTGCTTGCTCCGACCAGTGCTAGTGTATCACATATAAGTTGATATTCTTTGATATACACTATTGGATTTTTCTTACGGATTGTCATCTTGGCATTGATATCAAACACCTTCAATAGATTGATAAAGTCTTGTGCTAGCTCCTCAAAAGCAAATAGGAACTCCAAGTGATATCCACTAGTATTCTTCTCAATATTGCTATATTCCTTGATCTTAATGTTGCTTGTGGAACAACCTACAAATACGCCCTTAATGTATGATCTCTTGCAACACTCGTCTGCTATTATGAAATCAGCTATGCCATTGTTGACCTCTAGTGGGCCATCACGATTGATATCCATAATGCCTAGGTCTTTCAATATCTGAGTAGTTATACTAGCAGGCAAAGTTATCTTAAATCTATCGTTCTTAGTCTTAGTATTTTCTTCCGCCTTCTCAATGGTACATTCCATGCCATAATATTGTTTAACTATACTATTAACCTTGTCAAACACCTCGGGCAACTCGGTGTATATCTCAACATTGATTGTCTTATTTGCCCCAAAGCCCAATAATCCCGAGCACTTAATAAGCGCACTCAAAAAAGCAATTGCACAGCAGTCGCTTGTAATTTCTTCTTTTAGTACTTCCAATTTTGCTTCGGATGCAAAAGACATCTTTCTTTTCCCCTTTCGTTATTAATCTTCTTTGGTTTCTGACTTAACAAGCACACCTTTCTTATCATAAGCGTACTTGCGATGTTCGTTAATATTTAGTTTCTTATTGATCTCATCTTCTAGCGAAAATCCAAGCAGTTCGGACAATCCCATAAGATATATTGCTACATCTGCTAGTTCGCTACCTAGATCGTCTTTCTTCTTACGCCATGCATCATACGCTTCACCCACCTCACCATACAATAGACAGAACTCCATGTGTAGATTGGTTGTATTGAAACCCTTATTAATTTTATTTTGTATAATTCTCTTTTGTACTTCGTTTAAATCCATAATTGTCCACCATTTGTTAACATCTTTTGTCAAAGTTAGGGACTTTGTTAAGATTGGCTATTTGATTTTCTGGGATATTGAATTTCTCAGCAATTGTTAGTCCCAATCTAACATTGCCCACATTGGTTGCAATATGTGCATCCGAGTCCAATATGAACATAACACCAGTGTCTACAACTTGTCTAAAAGTCTTGTCGTCAATGCAGTGTTTTCTGCCATTTAATTCAAAGAATATATTGTGCTCCTTACAGAACTTAGCCAATCTAACACAATCTACTGGGCATGCATAGTTAGGATGTGCCACAATTGCAATCTTAGGGTTGTCCTGCAAAGCCTTGATATATGCATAAGTATTAAGTTCAATATTCTTAGGGGTTAACTTTCGCATTTTAGCATGTCTGCGTTTGTCAAAGAACCCTGCACCGCTACTCTTGTGATAGCCCAGTATCACTATATCCAGCTTGTCCTGCATATTGCGTGGAATATCAATTTTGCCCGATTGATCTATCAGATTGGCTTCAACCGCCTTCAGTACCCTAATGGTTGTCCCAGCATTGATACGCTCCACCTCTCTTATCTGCGATTCGAAATCAGCTGGCTTCATGCCGTACATGTGGAAATACCCATGCTCACTGCAAGCAATCTCCTTTAGTCCTTTGTCAATAGCAGTATTAACATTGTCTGTTATTGTGCTTTTGGCATCCTTGCTATATATGCTATGTGTATGATAATCTCCGTATAACATCTACTTATCTCCTATTATCCTCTGTTCTAGTTCCAGATCCACTCCATACTCCCGCTTAACTTGTGCCTTTATTACACCGATTAGAGATATAATATCTTCACCCGTTGCACTGCCCTTGTTAACAATGAAATTGGCATGTTTGTCTGAAACATAAGCATTGTTAATATTGTAATTTTTTAAACCACATTTGTCAATCAATTCGCCCGCAAAGTAATTATTGCCATTTTTGAACACACTGCCTGCATTGGGATATCCGACCCCTTGCTTGGATCGCCTAATCTCTAATGTCTTAAGTATATTGTTGCTGATAGTTTCCCTGTCACTTTGCTTCAAGCACAACTCTACCCTTAGTATTATTCCGCCACCATCTTGAAATATACTTTTGCGATAGCCAAAGCCACATTCATCCTTGTTCCAAAGGCGAATTTTGCCATCAATATATATTAGCACACTTCCCACAACTCTGTCTATACTAAAATCAAATGCTTGTGCATTCATATACACAGCACCACCCATTGTCCCTGGGATGCCGATTGCCTGTTCCATGCCTGTTAGGTTATTATCTTTAGCAAAATTAATTACATCCAATATACTTGCTCCACTATCGGCTATTACGTTATTGCCCTGCATATAAATATTACTAAATTTATTGCCAAATATAATTACTACGCCATCTATTATAGGCCTAGCAAGTATGATATTAGTTCCGTTACCTATCACTATTGGCTTAATGCCAAGTTGTTCACAAAAAGACATTGTTTTGCAAAAAGTCTCTAGTGAATTAACTATAACTGCAACCTTTGCAACGCTATGGACTTTGTAAGAATTATGTGGATAGAGGTCATAATTCTTTCTAACAACACCTTTCTCTAGATTTTGTCTTAAAGTCTTGTACAATCTGTTAAGCATAATTCTCACCCCCTGTGTTACATTTAATAGAATATATGAGAAAAAGAAAATCTTGGCAACTAACAATTGATAAAACTATGCACAAAATGTTATACTAGTAGTATGAACAAAGAAATATTACAAAGGATCAAAGAAAAACTGCGAACTGTTCCAACCACTCCCGGCGTATACCGAATGTTGGATATAGACGGCAACATAATATATGTCGGCAAAGCTGTCAACCTAAAAAGGCGTGTCAGTTCTTATTTCCTTGCCACAAAAAAACAAGAAAAAGTTGCTCAAATGGTGGAAAAAGTGTATGACTTCGAATATACACTAACCAATTCCGAACTAGAGGCACTTAACCTAGAGAGTAACCTTATCCACAAGATCCAACCATTCTATAACATCCTACTTAAGGACGGCAAAGCATTTCCATATATCAAGATAGATATGCGAAAAGATTTCCCAGTTATCGAAGTTACTAGAAGGATCTCGAAAGATGGTGCAATGTATTTCGGTCCATACTTCAACAAGATAGACATAAGGTCGCTAACTGACATCATAGAGCATACTTTCAAGTTGCGTACATGTAGCAACAATATAACACTGCTCAAGAGATTGCCTCGCCCATGCCTTAACTACGCTATGGGACTATGCTTAGCACCATGTGTCAACAAGGATATCCATGCCGAGTATATGGAAGAGATCAAGAAAGTTGTTAATTTCCTTAAAGGCAACCTTACTCAAGCAAGAGACATCTTGCAACAAAAGATGTTAAATGCGTCAAGTCTGCAAATGTACGAAAAAGCACTGGAATACAAAAAACAACTGACGCTGATAGAAAATCTAAAGAGGCTGAATATAACCGAATTAACACAAGACATAGACTTAGATATATTTGGCTATGCAACCAATGGGGAACACTCTTGTATGTCGTTATTGGTTGTGCGTGGTGGCAAAATGGTCGGAAGTAGCAACTATTCTATCGTAGATGGCAGTATTGAAGATGACGAAACCAAGACTAACTTTATCACCCAATATTACATTAGCCAAAAGAAGATTGCTGACACAATAGTGTGCGACATAGAAGATATCGAGGCATTGTCAACATGGCTAAATGACACCGCTGGCAAAAAGATAAATGTTATTCATCCAAAGACTAGCATCAAAAAAAGACTGCTAGACATGGCTAACGATAACGCAAAAGAATATTTGACCAAAACAATACAACAAAGTAGCATATATAGTCTAAAGACGCAAGGTGCAATGGAGACTTTGCAAACCAAATTGGGACTATCTAGACTACCCAGAAGGATCGAGGGTTATGATATATCAAACCTACAAGGCACTAATACTGTTGCCAGCATGGTAGTCTTTGAGAACGCAACCCCTAACAAAAAACATTATAGGAAGTTCAAGATAGATATCGATCAGCAAAACGACTTCTTTAGCATGAACAACGTAATATCACGTAGATTTACCGAGTATCGCAAAGGCGAAGATGTTAGTTTTGCTAAAATGCCCGATCTAGTATTGATAGATGGCGGACTAGGACAGTTGCACAAAGCCTATGAAGCACTAAAATCTAACGGCATCAATGTCGACATTGTGTCATTAGCCAAAAGAGATGAGTTAATATACACTATCCACTCTTCCAAGCCTGTGCAGTTAGCCAAAAGTGACTATGCATTGAAATTGTTACAAAACGTCCGAGACGAAAGTCATAGATTTGCAATAACATTCCAGCGATCACTGAGAAAAAACACTATGGGTAGCGAACTGGAAAAAGTAAGTGGCTTAAGCAACATCGCAATTAACAATCTTGTCGCTCATTTCAAAAGCACTAAAGCAATCAAAACTGCAAGCATAGACGAGTTAACCGCAGTCAGCGGAATAGGCAACATAACCGCCCGCAAGATATTTGATTATTTTCACAAAGGTTGATTATTAACACAAAAGTTATTTATTGTCACAAACCCACAAATAAAACAAAATAAAATTATGAATAAATTATAATCATATAAAACTAATATTAACAAAAAAAATAAGATATGCGAATAATTGTAAATTTCACATATCTTGTTTTTTTTCTAATTAATCTAACACTACCCACCTGACGTAACAAACAATACTGCGATTGCATATATACTATTATCTAATATTGTTTTGCTATACTATCAAAAAAACTTTTTTGAAAACAGGGAGAACAAAATGAATTTATTTTCCAACGATATTTTATTGGTTTTGCTAATATCCATATTGTCGTCTTCGACCGAAACCGACCTAAATACTAACTCCAACTTTCTATTACTACTGCTATTGATACTCTCCACCAACAACAATAACAACAACTCTTGTTGTAACTGTGGTATCTAGTCAGTTATGCACGGTTCCATAGACATCCAGAATATGTGCTTGTTAGATATGTTGCATTAGCACTTGGATCGTTTAAATCAAGTTTAATTGTAGATCCAGATGAAAGATCTTGCACTGTCCAGCCCTTAGGATTGCTAAAAGTAACGCTTGTAAGAGAACTATCTACAAATGTACTAGGTGCCAATTGTTTAACACCTGCTGGGATTGTAAATGTTTTCAAATTGGTTGTATCATTAAATGCAGCAACTCCAATAGAAGTTATACTATCTGGCATATTGATGCTACTTAGTTTTGAGCAACCCCTGAATGCGGCATCACCAATTTGTGTTATTCCGTCACCAAGTGTTACACTAGTAAGATTGGTACAACCCTCAAATTCGGAAGAATTTAGACTGACAAAAGTCTTTGGAAGCACAATAGTTTGGATTGTTGTGTTGCCTTTGAAATAAATAGTAGAAGAATCATATTGAAATATTCCAACAACTTCTCCAGTAGTACTGCCTATTTTTACAACATCAGGAACAATGATATTTGTGGCAGTTCCACTATACATAGGATCTGAAACGCTTCCTACATAAAAATTGCTTCCATCGCTAAAGTAACTTAATCCACTAGTCGCAGTTTCAAACTTAGGATACAACTTAGTTGTTTCAGTTATAACCATTGGAAAGTTTGCCTTAGAAGTTAGCCCAGAATTAGTATACCAACCTGTGAAGCATTTGCTCTCAACCATTGGATATACTGCAGGCTCAACATTCTCGACACCTACCATAAGATCAATCTTGTTTACTGCATCTGCGTTATAAAATCCTGTCTGAGAAGTATTGACATTGACAATGCTATTTCCGCTACCTGTAGAATCGACAGTGGCAGATGTACCCTTAGCTAGATCCCAGCCAAAGTCACCCTGGAAATCCACATCGGCTAGCAAATCATGTATAGCAACCATAACATATACATATCTAGTTGAACTAACTGGCAATGCTTGCTTGTTGAAGGTAGTTGATGTACTAGAGGCATTGCTACCCAGTTGTGTTGTAGATGTCATGTATGTAATATCTACATTGTTATTAACATCGCTTGGGATCATAATTGTATTATCTGCATTAAGCAACTGATCTATTGTTGCAGGAATGCTAGAGGACAAGTTGGTGAATTTGTATTCATACACAATTCTGCTATTTGTCTTATCTAGAGTAACCTCTGTTGCGTTTTGGTCAAGTGAGCCAGAAGTCTTATTGGCATCCAGTTCGATAGATGTTGCATTGCCATTACTCTTATCTACCATGTCTGTTCCAGTTGAGCCTATATAGTATTTTGCTTCAACCCTAACATTAACATCACTACTAGTGTACTTAACATGTACCTTAGATTCTGCACTTTGGTTGCCAGCAACTAGCACCACAATAAGTGTACCTGTGACAGCCACTATAGCCACTGCAATGACAATAACCAAAGCCAACATTTTTTTACTACTTGTCATTTTTTCATTTCTCCTGCATTGATTATATTTACTTTTATCCTTAACTATATTATTAGTATTCTCTCTAAACAATATAATTGTATAACAATTTGATAAATTTACAAAACAAATTATTATATTAATACCAAAAAAATAGCAACCTATGACCTTTAATAAAAATTATTTTTAAAAATCAAAATCAGTTGCTATTTTTTTATTGTGTTTTAGTTATCTTGTTATAGTATTTCTACAATAAGACACTTATTTATTTTATATTGTCCGCTATATCTGTGGTTGAACCTATCTTGTTGTGTACAACAATTGGCTGTTTTCTCTTGCGGACATTGACAATTATGATATATGCCACAAAAAATAATATCGCTCCCAACATATCTGCCATTAGGTCATAAATGGTGTCTCTAATTGCTTCGTGACCCACCAATGCCCCGCCATCTAGTCCTGTATGCCTCTGACTATTAAGTCCCAAGATCTCATCTGACCAGAACTCCCAGAACTCCCACAATACACCCGCCATAGTTGCAAAAGATATTGTAAATAGTGCAATAAATAGTTTGTTATCCTTCTTATCCTTAGCAATCACTCTGTATAGATACAGACCGAAAGCCCCCAAAAGTACACCGCTGGAAGCATGCAAGACTGTGTCATATATAGATATGATGTCATATAGTCCGTATATTGTTCCGCCCAGTGTTGTGCACCATACAAATACAATATATGATATGCTTATGTAATTAGGTAGTCGCCACCTGAAGATCCAAAGTAGCAAATATGGAACAAAACATAACAGAACGAACACTCCTGTCATCATCATTTTGAAGTCAGTATACAACTTAGGGATACACAAAAGCACAATCACTGTCGCAACCGCAAGTATGACCGAAATGGTCGTAAAAATAAACAAAGTTGAGATTTTTCTTTTCATAAAAAAACAAGATCCTTATAATAACTAGTGTGTGAAAATTGTTGTTAAAATATTTTATAAAATTTCACCCTTTATAATTTTATTTTAACAAAAAATTTATTATATTCCAACTAATTATTAATATGGATCTTGTTTGTATTTTTTGGTAAATTACATTAATTTTTCTAAGATTTATTTGGTATCCAGTTTCTCTAGTTTTGCTTTCTGGTCAGCAATTCTTAGATTTTCGATCAAATTATCAATATTGCCATCTAGGAAACTCTGTAGATTGTACTCGGTATAATTGATACGGTGATCGGTCAATCTGCCTTGTGGATAGTTGTATGTTCTTATTCTCTCACTTCTATCGCCTGTTCCTACTTGGTTACGTCTATTCTCTGCATACTCGCTATCTTTCTGCATCTGATAATAGTCATATAGTTTGCTCTTCAATACCTTGAACGCTTTTTCCTTATTCTTGGTCTGAGACCTCTCGTCCTGACAACATACTACAATTCCTGTAGGGAAGTGTGTGATACGGATAGCACTATCTGTTGTGTTAACATGCTGACCACCTGCACCAGATGATCTATAAGTATCAATCTTGATATCCTTGTCATTGATCTCTACATCTACATCCTCGTGTTCTGGTAGAACTGCAACAGTAGATGTTGAGGTGTGTATTCTTCCGCTACTCTCTGTCTCTGGAACACGTTGTACACGATGTACACCGCTCTCGTACTTCAATTTGCTGAACGCACCCAAGCCCTTAACCATAAAAGATACTTCTTTAATTCCGTTAAGTTCGGTTTCGTTCATATCCAATACTTCGACCTTCCAGTGCATCTTCTCGGCATACATACTGTACATTCTAAATAGCACGCTACAGAATAGACTTGACTCCTCACCACCTGCACCGCTACGGATCTCCATAATAACGTTGTTGTCATCATCAACATCCTTAGGTAGTAACAAAATTTTGATTTCTTCCTCTAGTTTTGCTAACTCTTTCTTGTTCTCCTTGATTTCTTCTTCCAACAATTCACTCATCTCAGAGTCTTTCTCGGTCTTAAGTAGTTCTTCAGCACTATCGATATCTCCAACCAACTTAGCATACTTGTCATACGCTTGCGCAATAGGTTCTAGCATCGAATACTCTTTGGCTAGCTTAGTATATTCTTTCATATCCGCAATAATGGCTGGATCTACTAGGCTGGCACTAAGTTGAAGATATTTATCTTTGATTGTTTTCAATTTATCTAACATTTCTTTTTCTCCTATAATATATACTTTTTAATTTGTTCGTTAAATTTGTTTTTTTCAAAAGTTGTTTTTGCTTTTGCTACAAATTTTTGCCAGCAACAATTATTCTGTCATTATTGCTATAATCCTTAATAACCTCAATATTGTTGAAATTATTAAGCAACAATTTGCTTACATCATCGCCTTGGTTGTAACCCACCTCGACAAATAACTTGCCATTGTCGTTAAGATAGTCTTTGGCTTGATCTGCCAAAACTTTGTAATAATATAGTCCGTTCTCTTTAGCAACCAATGCTCGTTTTGGGTCGTTATTTTTAACCAATTTGTCTAGTGTCTTATATTCTGATCTGCTAATGTATGGTGGATTGCACACTATTATGTCGTACTTCTCTGTGATATCATCAAACATGTCTGTCTTAACCACTTCCACCTTTACACCGTTAAGCTTTGCATTGGATCTACACTGCTTAACCGCTCTAAATGATATATCCGCACATGTCACTTCCGTATCCGTTCTTGCCTTAGCAATAGCAATGCCAATGCAACCGCTTCCGCTACATAGATCTAGAACACGACACCTCTTGTGGTTGATATTTTCTAGTATCTTCTCCACCAGCAGTTCGGTTTCTAGCCTTGGGGTAAGTGTGTGCTTGCTATATGGGATGTAACAATTGTAGAACATACTATAGCCTAGCAATTTCTGAACCGGGCAGCCCTTGATGTGCTTACTCATCAACTTAACAATTTTGCTAGCCTGCTTATCACTAATGTTGCTAAAAGGATTGATGTCTTCCTTGACACCCATAACATGCTTAGATATTAAGTTGAAATCCGAACACAAATCACTATGGTCACGGCACATTGCAACACATTGTTTCTTAAGAGTGTGTAGTTCCACTTTTGGTTACCCCCATCCAAAGCCATAAAAAATACTCATACTATTTGTGTCCAATTTTCTCTATTTTGGTCACAAATTATATGAGTTAAAAAAAGTAGGTTGAAGAAAAAGTCTTTCGTGCTAAACACTTTTGTGTTTTGCAAGAAATGTATCTCTAACCTACTATATTTTTACTAATCAAGATTGTATTTCTTCTTGAACTTGTCTACTCTACCAGCTGTATCTACTAGCTTTTGTTTTCCAGAGTAGAATGGGTGACATTGGTCACAAACTTCAATTCTCAATGTATCGCCTTTGATTGTAGAACCTGTAGTAAACTTGTTACCGCATCCACAAACAACTTCGACTTTGTGATAATCTGGATGTATATTCTCTTTCATTTCATTACCTCAAAAAAATTATTTTGCTAGACTATTATACTTAAAAATACCCTCCAAGTCAATACAATTTGTCAAGATATTAATTTTTTTAAGATAATTTTGCACCCAAAATTGCTTGTGATATCAAAAATCTCGCAAAAGTTGTGGCATATCCCCTGCACCCATAAGCACAATACAATCATATTTCTTATGTCTACTGCACTCGCACACTCTATCCCTTACGGCTTGTGTATCATTGACAATATATTTGTCCTTATTGGTAATTGCGTTATACAATGTCTTCTCGTCACCAGAGGCATCATATCTCTCCCTAGCAGGATATGTAGGATAGATTATAACCGTCTTGGCATCGGCAAAACACTTAGCAAATTCGTCTAATAGTATCTTGGTTCGAGAATATGTATGTGGCTGAAACACAACCAAAATGTTATTAAAATGTGACTTAAGTCCACGCAAACTACTGCTTATCTCTGTAGGGTGATGTGCATAATCACTAATAATCGGGATACTGCCAAATGCTGACACCCTCTCGTATCTTCGCTCCACACCCTTATATGTCTTAAGTGCCTTTTTGATAGTCCTAGGGCTGATACCATATAATAGTGCGACAGAGATTGCAAAAACTGCATTTCTAACATTGTGCTTGCCGTATTGATTTAGCCTAAATTTACCCAAATTTTTGCCAAAAGCGGATGTCTTGAACACATAGCCGTAGTCTTTCTGAGTGATATCATAGGCATACACATCCTGCTTGGCATTTAGCCCTGCACTAACAAGGTTGTTAGTCCTATACTTCCACCTTAGCAATCTTTCACTACCCACAACTACATTGTCTTTGGTTTTATGATCCAGTCGCTGAAATGCAGAAATAAGATTTTTCTTAGTCTTGTAATAATCTAAATGGTCGTTGTCAATATTGGTGATAACCGTTGTATTGGGATTAAGTGTCCCCATGCTATCTCTATACTCGCATGCTTCGGTCACAAACACACCTTTGCCACCCAGTCTAAGTGCACCAAAGTTGAGTGATGTTCCGCCCAAATGCACTGTTGGGTTTAATTTTGCCACTGCAAAAATATGTCCGATCATGGCAGTTGTTGAGGTCTTGCCATGTGAGCCACTAACCGCAATAACATTGTCATAACTACTAGCAAGCATTGCTAGATACTCCGACCTCTCCATGGTTGGGATGCCAAGTTTCCTTGCAGTGACCAACTCTATATTACGCTTATCAACCGCACCCGAATACACAACTAGGTCGCAACCCTCTGGGATATTGCTGTCAAGATGTCCAATATGTATGCCGACACCCTCCCTCTGCAGGTTATACGAACATATGGTTGTAACCACATCCGACCCAGATACAGTCATCCCCAGATCCATGCTTAACCTTGCCAAAGCACTGACACTTACACCACCAATTCCTACAAAATGTACCTTTTTTATTTTTTCGAAATTTGTATTATTTTGTACTATATCTTTATTTTCCATAAAATATTATATGAAAATAGTGCAAAAAAGTTGTAGAAAAAGCACAAATAGTTTATAATTAGTGTGTAATTTCGAAAGAAGGAGAATACAAGAGTGAATATTTCAGACATCAGAATTAGATTATTGCAAAAGGACGACAGCAAATTGAAAGCTGTTGCTTCTATGACAATCGATGATTGTTTTGTTGTTCATGACATCAAGATCTTAGAAGGTAACCAAGGATATTTCGTAAGAATGCCATCTAGACAGACTGGCGAAGGCGAATACAAAGATATCGCTCATCCTCTTAATACACCTACTAGAGACGAAATTAGCAGATTGATCCTAGCTAAATTTGATGAAGAGATGAAAAACAATCAATAGTTGTTTTAGTAAAAAAATCTAACAAAAAACAAAAATTTTAATCTTATCTAATATATTTACTTAAGAAAAATTGCCAGCAAACTTTTTCATTAATTTTTTGCTGGCTTTTTTGTTATTATGGCAATTTTCTTAATATTATCGGAAGTTGTCGGCGAGCGACACGAAGTGGCATTTGCCGGCAACTGATGTTTATTCAATCTATGTGACCACAATTTATTGTGGACTTTGCGTTTAGCAAATTGGTTTGCGAATGCAATGAACAAATCAACATCACATAGATTGTGTCCCACCGCATAATATCCACCACCTCTCCACACAATAATAGTAGTCAAATATATAAAATAAAAAAACAAAAGGAAATATTAAAAAATGAAACTAACCGAATTATTAACCAAACTAATAAGTTATAAGACAGTCAGTGGCAATCACACCGAGGTCAAAAAGGCATTTGATTTTATCAAAAAATATCTTGGCAAAGACTTTTACTTCAAAGATTTCTGTTTCAATGGTTTCTACTCCCTACTTATTAGCAACACCAAAGAGTTAAACAACTTCGATGTTGTATTCAATGGTCACATTGATGTTGTGTCAGCCGATGACAAAGATTTTGTCACAAAAACGGATAATGACAAGATGTATGGCAGAGGCACTATAGATATGAAAGGGCAAATCGCTTGCATATTGCATATCTTAAAGAACACTACCCTAGACAAGCATGTGGGTGTTGTAATCACTTCGGACGAAGAATTGGGTGGTCACAATGGTGCAGAAAAGATTGTGCAAGAATATCCAATCAAAGCAAAACTAGTGATCGTTCCCGATGCTGGCGAAAACTTTACATTTGTAGACAGCGAAAAAGCATTGTTGCAACTGGACATTGTTGCAACTGGATTATCTGCCCATGCCAGCACACCCGATGAGGGACGAAATGCGGTCCTTGAATGCATAGACATATACTCAGACCTTTGCAAACAATATGAACTAGATATATATAGTCCTGTCAACGATAATATATCTATCAACCTCTCTATCCTAAATAGTGGAGATCTATACAACAAAGTCCCTGCTCTAGCCAACATGTCACTAGACATAAGATATAGCGGGATCAAACGAAAAGACCTAGAGCGAAATATAGACAATATATGCAAAAAACATAATGCCATATATAACATTCACAACGCAGTTAACGAATTCAAGTGCGATCTAAAAAATAGCGAGGTTGTAAAATTTATTAAATCATGCGAAAAGACGCTGGGTAGAAAACTGGAACACATCAAAGTAAATGGTGCTAGCGACATTGGATATTTTGCAAGCCTCAATATCCCTTGCGTATCTATCAACCCAGAAGGATACAATCTGCATAGCGAAAACGAACACATCATTCTATCCTCGCTAGACAAATTCCAGCAAATGCTAATTGAATATCTGATTGGATAATATTCAATAATCAAATCGAAATTTTTTAAAAGTCATTGCAAGTAAAAGCAATGATCTTTTTTGCTTAAACATTTTTCACAAAGGGAGAGGGAAAAGCAATATTATGTAGTAATATATTTTGACACAATATGCCATACTAGGTGTATAAAGGAAAAGTGTATGCAAAATATTATTATATATAATCGGCTTAGTGGCAAAGGCTTAAGCCAAAGGAAATATGATCAAGTAATAAGTATACTAAAAAGACAATATGACAATGTCTCAATATATGAAACTAGCAAAACTGGTGATGCCTATAGATATGTCAAAGATGCATCTCGTGGATTAAAAAATCTAATTATTTTGGGCGGTGACGGAACAATCAATGATTGTATAAGAGCAATCGCAGAAAGTAGGTGCAACCCTAACATATTGATCGTGCCAGTTGGAACAATGAATGATGTATCACGCAACTTACACCTATCACGCAACCCTATCAAAAATCTAACTACTAAATACCCTGCAGACTATGTCAAGCATAGTATATTAAAAGTTAACAACACCTACGCAGTATACGGCATAGCTATGGGCAGATACAGTAGCACCAGTTACAACACATCACGAAAATATAAGAAGATATTTGGCAAGTTGGCATACTTTATCTCAGCAAGCAAAGATCTACTGCACTATCCACCTATACATATGCGAATAACCGCAGATGGCAAAACATACAATGGCAAATTTGCTCTGGCACTGGTCACCACTAGTGACTACATTGCGGGCTTCAGGATAGACAACAAAAACTTTGTATCAAATAAAGCAAAATTAGTGCTTATAAAAGAACTGGACAATAAACCAAATGGGTCATTGCAATCAAGCCTAGCAATAGTAAAAATGTTTGTATCTGGATTAGATAAATTTGCTAACCACAAACTTGCAACAATTATCGAATTTGACAAAATACATATAGATTTTGACAAAAATATGGATATAGTAATAGACGGAGAAAAGTTTTGCGACAATAAGCTAGATATTACAGTTATCCCACATCGCACTACTTTTCATAGCAGACAATAAAAAAATATATCAATTAGCTTATAATACTTACGCTATACATTGATATATTTTTTTTGTTTTATATTGCAATTTAGCAATATATATTTTAGGATAATTATATTAAAAATTTTATTAATAGCATCTATCCAATTATTGTTGTATTGATATATAATTATTCCTTTTACTTCTGACCAACAATGTGGATCTTAATGATATCGGTGCTAGTTGGTTTACGAGTACCTGTACCGATCAGAACCATCTCACCTTTCTTAGCATATTTCTTAGCCTGAACAATGTCGTCTATCTCTACAATAAGCTTATCTGCTGTCTTGATATCCTTAACTAATACTGGATACACACCCCATACAGAACTTAGGTTATAATATGTGTTCTTGTCTGGTGTCAAAGCAACGATTGGGCAACTAGGGAAATGCTTACTTATCATCATTGCAGTGTGACCAGATTGTGTATATACGGCAACTGCCTTTAGCTCTTTGATCTTAAATGCTAACTTAGCAACTGTACGAGAAATAATGTTAGACAATGTCTGATCTGTCTGCTCTTCTTCCTCAAATAGCAACTTGTAATCAACATACTTCTCAGTCTCTTCACATATCTTAGCCATAACCTTGATAGCCTCTACTGGGAACTTGCCCATAGCACTCTCACCAGATAACATAACTGCACTGCTACCATCAAATACTGCATTGGCAACGTCACTAGTTTCAGCCCTGGTTGGTCTAGGGGAATTAATCATACTCTCTAGCATTTCGGTTGCAGTAATAACTATCTTGTTGGCATTGATACACTTATGGATTATCATCTTCTGTAGATGAGGTATGCTCTGGAATGGCAACTCCACTCCTAGGTCACCTCTAGCAACCATTATGCCATCGCTAGCCTCAATAATCTCATCTATATTGCTGATGCCTAGACTACTCTCTATCTTACTGATTATCTTGATATCTCCGCCGTTGTCTTTGATAAACTTACGCACCATTTCGATATCTTTAGCACTATTAACGAAACTGCAAGCGATGTACTCTACACCTTCTTTGATTGCATTAACAATATCCGCTTTATCTTCATCATTTAGATAAGAGAAATTGAATATTTTGCCCGGGAATGACAAACTCTTGTGATTAGAAATCTCACCACCATTGATTACCTTCATCTTAACACCATTAGGCAAAATCTCTGTTACCTCAAAAGTTATAAGTGCATTGCAAGCAAGAACCTTATCTCCAACATTAAGTAGTGATATAGAATTAGGATGATTGATTGTGGCTCTGGTGTGATCGCCTAGTATATTATCTGTCACAAGCGAAAAATATTGTCCCTCCACCAACTGTGCCTTGCCGTCCACAAAGTTACCTATCCTCAGTTCTGGACCACGAGTATCTATCATGATACCCACACTAGTGTTCATATCCTTACGGATCTTCTTGATCTTGTCTATCTTCTCCTTATGCTCAGCCCATACACCATGGCTAAGATTGATACGTGCAACATTCATGCCTGCTTGCACCATCTCGCATAATGTTACATAACTGGAACTAGCTGGGCCTAAAGTTGCTACTATTTTAGTTTGCTTCATATATTTTCCCCTCTATTTAAGATTTCTTTGCAATATTGTTAGGCACAATCGGACTGATATATTTTCTCGATCTAATATATGCCTAAGCAACATACTTTTTCAACTTATATTTTATAACAAATTAGCTAATTTGCAAAATATTTTTTTGTATACTAATATTTTTATAAAAAAAGATATGTATATATTATCCACAATCTGTTAGATAATGTATACATATCTAAATAATAAATTATTTCAAAATGTATTACTCACCCATTTCGGCAGTAGTATCAGCCTCGGCAGTGTTAGACGCAACTGCTTCCTTGTAATTGCCTAGTTCGGTCAATGCACCATTTAGCGCACCACCTATCTGCTTAAACGCCCTCTCGTTGCCTGAGTTGCTGGCTTGGGTCATAATAGATACAATATAATTGCCGTGAGGTGTATATACAACGCCACTATCATTGTAAGACTTAGGGTTAAAACCTGACTTGTGTGAACAGTCGTAAGGAAATGCATTTTCCAAGAAATTGTATTTTGCAGTCAACAACTCGTAGTTAAGTATAGCACATGCACTATACCTGCTTTCGTCTATAGCCTCACCATTATTTGCCTTGTGATACATCTCTTCGCCCTCTAGTCTATCGCTATTGTATATCTCTTGCCATACTAGGTTAAGATCTTGGGCACTCATATATCCCCACTTAGCCCATTTGCCTATCTGATTAGTGCAACCCAATTCCGACACCATCTCATCATACTTCTCCTTAGTAACCAAGTCTTGCAACATATAATATCCAATGTTATCACTAATGTGAATAGTACGATGTACAACTTCTCGCAATGTATATTTTGTTCCAACTGGATCGTATTGGATAGAACCCGATCCGCCACAACTTTGGCTAGCCTTGTACTCCAACTCCATATCCATATCTAGTAGTCCCGCATCAACCATCTTGCATGCAAGCAATGCCATTCCAGCCTTGATAGCACTGGCAGGGAATATCTTATCTTGTGCATTGTAAGATATTGTAGTCATAGTTTCTGGATCGGTGATATAGAAACTAACTGGCTTATTAACACCCTTGATTGTTTTCATAATATTATCGATTGTATCTTGGCTAAGAGTAAATCCATTATCGCTATTAACCATTATTTTGTTACGCTCTATGACATCATCACTAGTGTTTTTGCCAACTGTTAGGAACATATTGTCAGGAGTTATACCTTTGCTCTCCTCTATAGGCTCACTAGGTTCAACAATTTGCGATGGTTCACTAGGTTCAACCACTGGTGGTTCTGTGATACTAGGTGTTGTCTCAGATGGGGTGCTAGGCTCTACAGTCCCCTGAGGATTGTTCTGTTCCTCTCTTTCTAACTCTTGTTGTGCCTTCAATCTCTCTTCTCTAATATGATTGATTACTTCCATAATTCTGTCATAACTGGTCTTAAAAGCACGACCCTCGATATAGTCAAAAGGTCTAAGATCGGGTGATGCTATTGTCTTAGGTTCTTCCACCCTAGTTGCAGGCTCATCAAACATTATAACACCACTGGTGCTTGCATCCGTAACACCTACATTGTGCATATTTACATACTCGCTATTATTAACCGACTGATTGGCAACCAATCCACCCAACAATCCTAGCGCAACCATTGTGGTTGCAATTGCTTTCTTACTGTTTTTCATAATCCACATACCTCCCCATAAATAATTTTTTAGCACACAATATTTATTATATATATTTTACTATAACATATCACCAATAGTCAATACCCAACCTTGCGACCATGTATAGCAACAAAAAAGCCATCAAATAATATATTCGATGGCTTAAACATTATTACATTTCGTTCTCGTTGTCGTCATATGGATAATCGTCATCCATATCATCATCCACATCATCTGGATAATTAGTTATTTGACTAGGATCTACACCCACTGCGATCTTAAGTCCCGACTCGACTATTTTCTTATTCAACAATGCTATTTCTTCTAGCATATCTGCTTTGACTTCCGGTGCAATATCTGCAATGCCGACAATCTTGCCAGTTTCATCAATATCGTACACTTCAGGGACTGGGTGCAAAATATCGTAATGCACATGTTTGCCCTCACTAAAATATTTGACATTAAGATCTTGAACATAACTGGTTACAATTGGTGTATTGTTGTCCTTATTTTCCTTTACTGTACTGACAACAGTACTATCATAAGGTACGTGCAGTGGAGTGTTGCTAATTATGCTATTCCTAGTAACCCATATCTCACTAGTTACACTATTTAGTCCCATACTGCTACACAATTGATTACCATTACTAGCCCCAATGGTCGTAGGTACATGCTCGTATTGATCCACTGCATAAGTGCTAAAGGACAAATTCTTGTACATTATGTCTTCTATTATCTTATATCCGTCATCTAGGTTGGATACAAAACTAAGCGGATCTTCTTCAAAATGATGTTCTTGATTAAGCACAATTGGATTTTCTTTTGCCAATTCTGCGTGTTGATCCAAGAACTCATTAAAAGACTTCTTGTCTCCAACCTTGCTCATATATTCCGCCATCAACTCCAGTCTAGTAGGTGCAGGGATATATGAACCAGTAGAGGTCGTACTCCATACAACATTCTTGTTAGTCTCTTCGTCTAGTCTAAAGCCTGCTTGATTGCCAAAACTGGTTGCAAATTTCATACCCTCTACTATAGCAGTATCACTCGCCTTGTCATATCCTCCGACACAACCAAACTTAGGGGTATCTTCGATATAATCCTTCTCTGTTGGATAAATAGAATATCTCAAACCACCATTGCCATCATCTCGCAATCTAAGTTCCGCAGTGTGCATATTTTCATTTATTTTAAGCAATACATAATTGACTTGAGCCTCTTTGTCATATCCGACAGTACCCATGATCATGCCGTTATTTATTAGTTTCTTATATAGTGCCATATTATTCTTTAGGTCTTCCATAGTGTACTTTCACCTTTTTGTTTTTTGCAATATCTAAGTACATTGTATCACAAAGGCACACTCACTTTCAATACCCATTTTGCAAAAATAATACACTTACTTTACATCGCCCCAATTAACAAAAAAATGCAGACTATACAATCTGCAAATTTTTTATTTATTTTGTTATAATATACATATAACCTTATCTTAACAATTTTAATATTTTATCGCATTTATTAGTTATGCTCTGTTCCAGTACTTTGTTTTGTGTGTGGTTTTTAACAATGTCGCATTAGCAACAAAATCAGAATCAGATATTGTTACCGCTGTGCCTGTAGTTGCTGTACTAGAAGTGGTAACAGTCCAACCAGTTAAAACTCCAAATTTGGCACTAACCAATTTAGAACAATTATAAAAAGCATACGCTCCTATTTTTTTAACTCCGCTACCAATTGTAACACTGGTCATCTTGGTACAATTTCTAAAAGCTGAACCATTTATATTAATTACATTATTGGGAATTACTATACTAGTTAATCCAGAACAATTGCTAAAGGCAGAACTACCTATATCAGTAACACCATTTCCTATTGAAACACTATTCAAATTGCTACAATCATTGAAAGCTGTATCACCAATACTTACTACACCATCACCTATTATTACACTCTTAGAGACACTAGAACTATAATAAAAGGCACTTTCAAACGCACTTTTACCTATAATTGTTGCACCACCACCTATTATTGTTGCACTATCCAATCTATAACAATTTGCAAAAGCCGATTTTCCTATACTGACTACATTAGCTGGAATAATTACATTTTTTAGCATTTCGCAATTCGAAAAAGCTTGATCACCTATGTTAGTTACTCCATTGCCTATTGTTATAGTTTCAACTTTAGTACAACTATTAAAAGCTTCACTACCTATAGTAATAACACTATCTGGGATTGTTATGTCTACCAAATTAGTACACGACGAGAAAGCTAAATTATCTATAGTTTTTACTCCATTGCCTATTGTTAAACTAGTTAAGCCATCGCACTGATTAAATGCATAAGAACCTATAGTGATCACACTATCCGGAATTGTTACACTAGTCAAACCATAACACTTAAAGAATGCATGTGAACCTATACTAGTTACTTTATTACCAATTCTCCATGTCTGCAATTTTTCACATTCTCTAAACGCCTCGTCTCCAATATTTGTTACATTATCACCAATTGTTAAATATGTTAATTTTTTACAATACATAAAGGCACTATTGCCTATACTGGTTACCCCATTGCCAATGTATACATAAGACAAATTACTGCAATTCATAAAAGCATCATCACCTATAGTAGTTACACTGTCCGGTATTTTTATACTACTGAAATAACCGCTACTGCAACCATAAAAGGCATTTACACCTATACTAGTTACACTATCTGGGATTGTTACATTACTTAAACTAGAACAATTAAAAAAAGCACGTTCTTCTATATCGGTTACACAATTTGAAATTGTTACATTTGTCAAATCACTACAATTATTAAAACCCTGTATTGCTATGCTTGTTACTTTATGAGCACCATTTATTCCATCATCGTATATATCAGCAATAATAGCACTAGTGATAGTCTTTCTTGCACATTTAACTGTATAACTACTCGTACTTTCTTGAAAGGTATATGTTAAATTACTTGTAGTTGCATCTAAATATACAGGGTAAAATGCAACGTCTTCAGTTACAGTAAATGGGAAAACCGCCTCATTGGTTGCATTTGCGTCTGTATACCAACCCGTAAAACACTTATTTAGTATTGTTGGAACTGGCAGTTTTTCTATAGCTTCACCATTTTTTATTTTCTTATAATCATTGAAATCACTAGCATTTGTACAATCTTCACTTAATGAAAAAGTAACTATACTACTGCCACCATAATGAATATCTAGATCGGTCAGAACATACTGAGTGCCAGACACCATCACTATACCCAAAGTGGTTAATACTAGCATCAATGTTACAATCAATATACACAATGTCAAAGATAATTTTCTTGTGTCATTCATACTATTTCTCTCTTTATATTTGGTCTAGATTATTGCAAGTTAACAAAGCGTCTTATTAATAAGAAAGCAAATTGTTAACTGTAAAATTCTCCACCCCTTATACACCCATATTGTAGCATATAATTATATTCTAAGCAAAAAATATAAAATAATTTTTGTAAAACATAAATAAGTATGAAATGTTGGATATAACACTTAAGAAAAATAAATTATTATGTGCCACAGCCACTAGTTATGTGACTTGTCTTAAAGATTATTGCAGTATTAGGCAATATACACATACACTAGTGTGACACTTAAGATATACTGCCTAGGTTTTAATTTCGTTATTTGTTTATGACCGCAAATGCACAAAATTTGCGATTTTACAAAAAAATTGCAGGAATATACTTTTGTCCTGCAAATTTTTACTATATCTATCTATCTAGGTTGTGCATTTTGCGAAGTTTGTTATATAGGTCACGATCAAACTCCCTTCTTGCACTTAGGCAAGTATCTATAGGGGTATAAAATAGATCATTGTTGCGGATGCCTAGGGCTACACCTGACACACCCGCTTCCAAGCACTCTACTGCCATGATACCCATATTCATGCCTAGCATACGGTCAAATATACTAGGTGCACCGCCACGTTGGATATATCCCAGCTCGGTACTACGAGTATCTATCTTAAGAGATTGTCGTAACGCCCTCTCAACATCTTTCAGTTCATAATCGCAATTCTCACTTACAACAACTAGTGGGCTAGTTACGCCATTATCTAAGCAAGTCTTAACATCTCTAACTATATCTTCGATAGATGTGCCTAGTTCGGCTGTGGCAAGCGAATTAGCCATGCATCCCACTGCCGTATACAACGCTATATCTCCACAATCTCTGCCCATAACCTTAACGATCATGCCACGAGAGTTAGCCTCCATGGTCTGCATCATTGCGTCAATATTGGCTATTGCATTATTGACAGCGGTATCAAAGCCAAGAGTTCGTTCGGTATAATACAGATCGTTGTCTATTGTGCCTGGAATTGCTATCAACTTAACGCCTTTGGCATATAGATTGACTGCACCATTGTACGAACCATTGCCACCGATCACAATCAATCCATCTATTTCATTCTTCTTCAAATTTCTTATTGCCTTGTCTAGTCCTGTAGGTGTACGAAACTCTTCACTTCGACTGACCTTAAGAATAGTACCGCCAAGACACTGAATGTTCTCAACAATATGTTCGTCTAGAAATATCATATCATTGTCGATCAATCCCTGATATCCCCTCTTGATGCCTATAGGGATGATGCCATGGCTATTGCATGTATTAACAAATGCTTTGATGCAAATATTCATCCCTTGGCTATCTCCGCCACTACATAATATTGCGTATCTTTTCATATTTTCCACTCCTCTATCTAACCACTATATTGCTTTCGCCTACTATCGCCAACAATTCTTGGTTAACAAAACTATTTAGGTTTACTCTGATATTTAACTTATATATTTGATTGGTGACCGAACACTTAATAACAACATCGGATGTACCTGGGTATGACTTCAAGATGTCCAAGATTTCATTCTTTAGGTTGTCATCCTTGGTGTTGAACTTGAGGTACAATGTCTTAGGTTTCTCGCTAGGTGCAACCTGCTTAGGCTCTGCCCCTGACGTCATCTTCTCGATATTATCCACCATAACTGATGGCTTAGTACCCTCTCGCACGCTAAGTTTTCCTGCAACTTTGACAATATTATCTACGACCAATAGATCTTTGAACTTCTGATACATATTTTGCCAGAACACAACCTCGATTGTGCCATACAAGTCCTCTACTGTAACAAAAGCCATTTCTTTGCCCGAACGCTTAGAGATCATCTTCTTGACTTCGGTTATTATTCCGCCACATGTCACACTCATGCCGTCTTGCAAGCCGTTCTCGTCAGCATTGCCAATCTCTTCATCGTCACCAGCACTAGCGTCTTCATCGGTTGTAAGCATATCACTGGTTAGGCTAAAGCCGGACATTAGGCTAGCAAATTTAGACAATGGGTGTCCAGAGATATACACTCCGACAACCTCTTTCTCCAATTTCAACTTAGTCTGCAGATCAAACTCTGGAATGTTAGGCACCTTAACCTCGTTATTGACATCATCCTTAAGTAAGTCATCGAAGAATCCGATCTGTCCGCTGGCTTGCTTCTTTCTATCGCTAACAACCTTGTCTATAACAAGCGGATACATTTGCATCATTTGGCTACGATACAATCCAAAGCAGTCAAACGCACCACTAAGAATAAGCGACTCTATGCAACGTTTATTTAATGCGCCAGAGTCCATACGAGAGATAAAATCTTCTAGCGAAGTAAAGTCGCCATGCTTCTCTCTTTCGGCAATGATACTATCTACCACACCTATACCCACATTTTTAAGAGCTGCGATACCAAATCTTATTTTGTCATCTTTGACACTAAAGTAGGTCATTGATTTGTTAATATCTGGTGCAAGAATTTCGATTTTTTCTTCTCTTGCATAAGTAACATAGTTCTTGATTTCATCCGCATTGGTGATACGGTTATTAAGCACGCTGGTCAAGAACTCTGGCTCGTAATATGTCTTAAGGTATGCAGTCTGGTAAGTAATAAGGCTGTATGCGGCTGCATGCGATTTGTTGAACGCATAGGACGCAAAACTCTCCATTTCGCCCCAAATCTTGCTGGCAACATCTTCTGGTACACCACGTTTGATCGCACCATCTATTGCTGGCTTGCCATTCTCTGCAGGCTTACCATGCAAGAACACTGCTTTCTCCGCCTTCATGGCTTCCAACTTTTTCTTACCCATCATACGTCTAACCATATCGGCTTGACCCAAGGTATATCCTGCCATATCTTGCACTATTCTCATAACTTGCTCTTGATATACAATACAGCCATAAGTTACATTAAGGATAGGCTCTAGGATTGGGTGATCATAGGTTACTTTGTCTGGGTGGTGCTTGTTGTACACATATCTAGGGATACTATCCATAGGGCCTGGTCTATATAGTGACACACCGGCGGTGATATCTTCTATAGAAGTTGGTTGCAATTCTTTCATAAATTTTCTAAAGCCCGGACTTTCTATCTGGAACACTGCCTTGGTGTTGCCAGTGGATATCATCTTAAACACATTTGGATCAGCAAAACCAAGTTTGTGGAAGTCTATATCCACACCGTGATTTTCTTTAACATACTTGATACAAGTCTGGATATCGTTAAGGTTTCTAAGTCCAAGGAAGTCCATCTTAAGATGTCCCAATCTCTCAATATCTGTCATGGAATATTGTGTAGTTAAGTCATCTCCGTTACGAGATAGTGGCATAAATTTCTCTAGGCTATCGCATCCGATAACAACACCGCATGCATGTGTAGAACACTGTCTAGGCATGCCCTCCAGTTTCATAGCGATATCTACAACCTTCTTAACATTGGGGTTGGAGTTGTACATATTGACTAGGTCTGGAACGGGATACATTCCATACTCTTTATCCCCTTCCTTAGGTGGATCAGCAAAACCAAAAGACTTCTTGATAACATCATGGTGCTTAGCACTTAGTCCCGGAATTATCTTAGTTACAGCATCCATTTCGCTATATGGAACGCCCAAAACCCTTCCTACATCCTTGATTGCGTTCTTGGCAGCCATTGTGCCGAAAGTAACAATCTTAACAACCTTATCTGCTCCATACTTGCGAGTAACATAGTCTATAACATCTTGCCTGCGATCATCGGCAAAATCGACATCGAAATCGGGTGCGGTTACACGCTCGGTGTGAAGAAATCTCTCGAAAAGTAGGTCAAACTTAAATGGGTCAATATCTGTGATACCTATTGCATAAGCAACAACGCTACCTGCACCAGATCCACGACCTGGGCCTACTGGCACACCCATGCTTTTGGCAGCAAATATATAGTCCCATACGGTCAAGAAATATTGTGCAAAGCCCTGCTTGATAATAACTCCCAACTCTCTCTCAACACGCTCTCTAATTGTGTCTGTTACAGTGCCATATCTTCTTATTAGTCCCGCTTCAACCAATTCTCGCAAATACTCTTCTACAGTCTTGCCATCAGGTGCTTTGAATGGTGGGAACATATACATATTCTTATCGATATGGTCTTCTTCAAAGGAGTAATTGCACTTTTCGGCAATCTCCATTGTGGTCTCTAGTGCATCGAGGTCATTTGGGAATACTTTTGCCATTTCATCATAAGTCTTCAAGAAGAACTCTGTTCCGGTAAACTTAAGTCTGTTAGGGTCATCCAATGTTTTGCCCATCTGCACACACATCAAAACATCTTGGGTCAACGCATCATCACGATACAAATAATGCACGTCATTAGTCGCAACCAACTTGATGTTATACTTCTTAGCATACTCATGAAGTTTAGCATTAACAACATGTTCTTCTTCTAGGTAGTGGTTCTGAATCTCAAGATAGAAGTCGTCATGGAATGTATCGACAAAGTATTGGATCATCTCTTCTGCCTTGTCATACTCACCTGCAAGGATATATCTAGGGATGTCTCCCGCAATACAAGCGGACAAGCAGATAACTCCCTCACTATGCTCTTTTAGCACATTGTAGTCTATTCTGCCTTTGCCAAAATAGTAACCATCACGGAACGCAATGGTGTTAAGTTTGCATAGGTTTAGGTATCCAGTGCGGTTCTTAGCAAGCAAAATAAGGTGGGAGTTACGACTACGACCAGTCTTGACAGCTAGATCACTAACCACATAGAACTCACAACCAAAAATTGGCTTAATTCCCGCCTTTTTGCATGCATCATAGAAGGTTACTGCACCATACATGTTGCCGTGATCGGTGATAGCACACGCTGGCATTCCCATTTCGGCACACATTTTAGTCAGTTTTTCTATCCTAGCCGCACCATCCAGCAGACTATACTCAGTATGAACATGTAGATGAACAAAGTTTCCCAATGCAATAACTCTCCTATTATATATAATCTAACTAATTGTAAACAATCTTAATAAAAAAATCAAGCAAAACAATATAAGCCCCACCAACTTTGTTGCAAAAAGTAAAAATTAATAAGTTTTAACAAAATTATGTATCTAAACCAAACACTATCCTAGTCAGATGTCAAATTAGGCAAAGAACTGGGTGTCCCCTCGCAAAACATGCAAAATACTTCCGTCTTTTAGCAATAAATTTACCAGAAAATAAAAATTGCTAATATATATGCAAAATATTGACAAATATAGATAAAATTGCTAATATATATGCAAAATATAAGGGGTGTAAAATGGAAAACAGATTTGACATAAGCAAATTTGTAGATACAACTACAGAAGCCAGTATAGTTCAAGGATTAATCGCAAGGGTGAAAAAAAGACGAAAAGAATTGAAGTGGTCACAATCAACTCTTGCAACAAAATCAGGCGTGAGTTATGGATCTATAAGAAGATTTGAAGCAACTGGAGAGATTTCTCTTTCGTCATTGATCAAGATTGCTCATGCCATGGACTGCATGCTAGATTTCAACCACTTATTTCAACGCCAGATAATAACTAACCTAAAGGATTATAACGGATAATGGAAAAAGTAAAAAAATTGAAAGTAAAATACAATGATATAATTGTTGGATATTTGGCAGAACTAGACAATGGTCAAATTGCATTTCAATATGATGAATTTTGGATCAAAAATGGATTTAGTATTTCGCCATTTTCCTTGCCACTTAGCGACAAAATATATATTAATCAGAAAAATAATTTTGATGGATTATATGGGGTATTTTGGGATAGTCTTCCTGATGGATGGGGAGAATTGATTATCAAAAGAATGTTGGCAAAAAAAGGAATAAACTATGATAATCTATCCCCTCTTCAAAAATTATCCCTTATCTCTAGCAATGGCTTGGGTGCACTAACTTACGAACCGTCCGAAACTGACAATAACTCAACATGTGATATAGATCTTGACACTCTAGCGAATGACGCAAGAAAGATATTGAATAACGAAGCAACTAATGTTGAATTGGATCAGATATATAGGCTAGGTGGATCTAGTGGTGGTGCTAGACCAAAAGCACATATAACTATTGATGACGAAGAGTGGATAATCAAATTTCCGTGTCTAATCGATCCAATTAATATTGGTGAAAAAGAATATAATGCAAATATAATTGCCAAGCAATGTGGAATAAATATAAACGAATGCAGACTATTTCCATCCAAACTATGTTCGGGATATTTTGGATCAAAAAGATTTGACCGAATATGCAACAAAAAGGTTCATATGATATCTCTATCAGCATTATTAGAAACATCCCACAGGGTTCCAAATCTAGACTATTGCCACTTACTGCAAGTAATACAAAATATATGTCCTAACAAATCGGATATGTACGAAGCGTATAGAAGAATGTGTTACAATGTAATGTATCATAATAAAGATGACCATGGCAAAAACTTTTCATTTATATATGACGAAAAAATAAATGGATATATGCTTTCTCCCGCTTATGATTTAACTTCTACGCCAGACAAGCCAGAACATGAAATGTCAATCATGGGCAATGGTAACCCAACTGAAACTGATCTTGTTGCAATAGCAAAAAAATTTAGGTTATCAGAAGCCAAGTGCAAAAAAATAATTGAAGAAATCAAAAATATTGTTAATAAACAATAACAAAATAACGCTTAAGCAAAATTGGGTATACACCAAAATTGTTTAAGCGTTTTTATTTTAAGTTTTTAATTAATTCTTTTATTGTTTCTTTGTTTTTGTCAGATAATTTTCTGTATTCTAGCAACAATTGTTTTTTTCCGCATATTTAGAAATATCATCCCAAAATAGTTCCTCTGGACTACTCCCACAACACTCAGTTGCCTCAATAAGCACTTCGGCTGGAATACTAAAATCACCATTGTCAAACTTTGCAAAATAGGCAATTGACTTATCGACCATTTGCGACAACTCTCTAGCAGACAAATTTGCTCTAGACCTTAAGTATCCCAACCTATCTATCAAATTTTTCCGCTTTTGCGTAATGTTCTTCATAATAACAACCTTTTATCTACGCAGATAACTTAGAGGCACGATAATCTTTGTACCACTGATTGGCTGTGATATTGTCTGTTATGTTGGAGCAGACAACTCTGATTGATGTTGCGTCCGATATTATTACAATATTGCCATTGTATAAATCGGACTTGCCCTCTTCATTGACTACACGTGGGCAATACATATTGGTTGTGTACTTGGTTATATTCTTAACTGCCTGCAGGGTTGGAAAAACATTGTCTAGATTGGAAGTATATTCTTGCACGCCCATTGCTGCTGTAAATACCACAATGTCTGGTCTTATAACATCCAATAGAGTTATTGTGCTAGATGTCTTAGAACCATGGTGTCCTGCTTTGTAGACATTTACTTTGCCAAGACTATTGTTAGCAACTAGATGCTCTTCGCCACTCTTCTCTAGGTCACCAGTAAATAGATATTTGTAGTTGCCTGCAGTAAGCATCATACATACCGAATAGTTGTTCTCGTCAGATGATGTATGATCATAATAATAATTGTACAATATTTCCATAGACACATTGTCTGCAATATTATATACCCTCTTAGCCCCATCGGTCTCTTTGTAACACTGCAAGGCTGTATAGTGTGTTGCTCCATTGGCCACTTCTGCATCTCGCTTTGCCACATATCTGTTGTGCATTGCACTTGTTTTACTTGTCAAAGGTGCATCGATAATAATCTCGCACTCGTAACGATCAAAGATTGTCTGATAACTTACGCTTGTTGTTCCCGCAAAGCACGCAATGTGATCTCTGTCGCCATGTGTCACAATTACATATTCTAGTATTCCATCGGTACAATATGTGTTAATATATGTGCTGATAGTCTCAATACTATCTGTGTCCGATCCTGCATCTATCAGTATCTCGGTGTTGCCGTTCTTGATAAGTATACAGTCACCTGCCTTATCATTGCCTAGTTCCATAAAATGCACCGATGTATCGCCTTCCTTAAGCGTAACAGTACTGCCGGCTGTAATTGTTCCACCACCAGAATTGTTGAAGTTAAATATCTTCTTAAACAACACTGGATCAACAAAATACATTGTTCCAAAAACTATACATAGTAGCAGTGCAATAATAAGTATCGCAACTAACAACTTATACGACATCTTTAGTTTTGCTTGTTTCTTTTTCTTTCTTGCCATTATTTCATTCTCCTTTTTCTCTTTGGTCTGTTTGTATGCTTTTACCCACATTATTGCTATCTTTGTGGATAATTGTTAAAAATTTTGTAGTATATTTCAGTAAAATTAGCCGATTACATACGGACATCATTTTGTGACGATATACCCAAAGCTATGGTCGCTAAGGGATAGAGTTGTGGATGTCTTAGTGGTCATATCGTTGACAATCTTAATAACCAACTCGCTACATGCATCCCTTGAGTGTCCAGATAGACTATTGATCCAATTAAGTGCCTCAGAATTTACATCCCCTTGCAAGTTATTAATCCTAGACGAGACATCTACTAGCACAACGCTTGCACCCGACATCTCTACAGTTGCAACAGACTTAATATATATTGTCTTGATCTTCTTCAATGTATCGTTGTTGACACTATTGGTCAACTCTGACACATCTAGACTATACACACTGGTCATACTCCATTGCATAGAGCCTTTGGCTTGCAATGTTAACTCCAGCATGTTTACCTTCAGGCTAGTAAATACACTCATCATAGTAGTGCAAAATGCACCCATCTCACAATCGGTCAAAGAGTAACTATCTAACACATCTACAAATAATTTGTCATCATATAGTGCTGGTGTCAATCTGCCGTCAATAAATATAGGCATATCCACACCTTCACTACCCAACTTCTCCAGCATGGTCGAATAATCGGAGTCCAATATTTTATTGTCGGACATCATCGCATTCGGGTCATAAGGCTTACTTAATTCATTGGCCATCTGTGTGTAGGTTTTGGTAGGGAAATCGCAAGATCTATAGACTTCCATGCAAGAGACTATTACTATCACAATCAATAGTAATGGCATGATTATCTTAACCACCCTGTCAGTCGTCCAAGGTTTCTTTTCCTTTTTTTTCTTTTTCAATATCCCCATATTATATATTATACATATTTTGCTTTTGTTTACCAATTTAATTTGTTGTTTTTTTGCTATTTATATTTTGCTTAGACAATCTGGTGTTGTTATTGCAGAAACCCCAAACACACCCACATAAGTATTCAAATGTCGTGTACAGCACACCCTAAAAATAAAGAGATATACTACAAAATTGAAATTATATCGTAATATTTGGCATATTGCAGCCAATATGATATAATAAAAGATGTAATTGTGCCTAACAAAAGATATAACACTAGGCATTATATAAGGAGATAATATGAATGAAATAAAAAAAGAAAACAAATTGGTTGCAATCTTACTGATGATTGCATCCGCACTAGTTGGTGGTGTAATATGGGGACTGCTGTACACTACAGGCTGGTTTGTGGCAATAATTGCATATGGTACTGCACTACTTGCAATCTATCTATATACTAAGTTTGCCAAACCTACCAAAGCAACTTACATTGCAACCAGCATCGTTATTATTGTAGTCAATATTGTCGCAATGTTTCTTGCTCTTGCAATAGATGGTGCAACCGAATTAGGGATATCTATTGGCGAAACTTTTGAATTAATTTTTAACAATTTTGATCGTTTTGCTGGAGACATAATCTTAGATATTGTTCTAACTATTGCGTTCACAATTTTGGGTGTAATATCTTACATAAGATTTGATAGACAGAAGAGAGCCCAAACCCCAGCAACCCTACCTATGGATAGTGACAACCCGGTAGCGGTTAACAATTCAACACTTGACACTGATAATGAAACCAAGTCTGAGGACAAAGTAGAAGAGAATGTAAAAGAAAATTTAGAGGAAAAATCTGAAACTTCTGATTCAACAAACAAAGAAGAAAAATAAAATAACAAAAATATATACAACACTGAAAATTATTAAATAACACGCATACACTATATATTTTATTTATCCTTAAATAGTAAAAAAAACCGAACTCACTTTTGTAGTAGTTCGGATTTTTTTTATTTAGTGCGACCAGAATAACCTCAGTTGAACATTATATTACATTGTCGTTGCCAAATTGTCTTTTCATTATATCTAAAGCATTTAAATGATTGTTTTTATTTCTGGATGAGCTTGCACATAAGTTAGATAAAATTATAGGTCTTATACAATTATCAAACAAATTAAAAGCAATTGCCAAACAACACGCATCTGTGTCAGTCCCGCATATTTCTATTTCTGTTATGCCTAAATCTTTAAGATGTTTAATATCATTAAAAGAAATGCCGTAACAATTTTTTGTTAAAATTTTTGCATTCTTAGGAACATAACAAACAATTTCTTGGTCATCTTTATCTTTAATTCCATTCCAATTTAATATTTTAGTGTAAGGACTATCATTAGTATTAACACATTTTGTAAAGAAAATGTTATCAAAATTGTTTTGTCTTAAATAATTGTTTATCTTTTCAATTAAATGGCAATTCGTTTCTTTCATAAAACCTTTTTGCATATCTACAATAATTATATTTTTCATTTTTCACTCCTAATAAAACAAAAGACTCAGAAGAAATGCGGATTCAACTGAGTTTCATTTGGTGCACCATAAGGGAGTCGAACCCCTAACCTTTGGTTCCGTAGACCAACGCTCTATCCAATTGCGCTAATGGTGCATATATTTTGATTGTAACATATAAATAATAATTTTGCAAGGTACCAAAGGTTACCTTAAGAGATAATTGCTGTCAATGTTCATATATATTATTTACGGAGCATATTATAACACAAGCTTTACTTATTTTCAAGTTTTTTATGTGTTTTATTTTAATTTGTGAAAAAAAACATAATACATAAACCAAATAACTTATTATATCCTTGTGGCTGAAAATCGCCTATTGACATTTCGATATATAGCATGATACAATATGGTACTAAAAAATATGGAGGAAATATAGATGAAAGCAGTATTCTTCGACTTCGATGGAACACTAACCAAAAATGGCTCTAATATATGGAAGGATATATGGGTAGACTGTGGATACAGTACTAGCAAAGGATCATATTTCTCTCAACTATACAATGCATTCAACAGCGGATCTATCACTCACAAGCAATGGTGTGACCTAACATGTCAGGCTTTTGCAGAAGCCAACTTCAATATTGCAGATCTATACGACCTATCTTGCAAAATAAAGATAATAGATGGTGCAGAAGAAACATTTAAAGCACTAAAAGATAATGGATATAGCCTGCATCTTGTTAGTGGCAATATTGTACCTGTTATGCGACAAGCTTTGGGCAAAAGTTCTAAATACTTTGACTCTATTAACGGCAACGAAATGCAGTTTGACGAAAATGGCGACATATGTGCTATAGATAGCACTGACTATGACTACGAAGGCAAAGCAAAATTTATATCCGAATGGCAACAAAAAACTCATTGTGATCCAAAAGATCTACTATTCATCGGCAATGGTGAAAATGACGAATGGGTACACAAATCTGGTTGCAGAACACTATGTATCAACCCAGACAACACAGACGATAGTGATCGCACTAAGTGGCATAATTCGTTAGGCAAAATCGATAACCTAACTGAGATCCTACCTCTATGCAATATCAAAGACGATGTTATGGAAAACGAATAACATTAATAGTACTATCTAATACCGCAAAACAATGTGGTATTTTTTGTTAAAACCAACAAAAAGACATAGTTGCAAAATAAAATTTTCCCACATATTAATGTGGGATTTTTTTTGTGATGCAATGTTGCAAAGGCTTAATTATTTCGTTACAATCTTACTTCAATCGCAAATCTTTGATTGACATAATATCAATGCCATAAATATCATTATAGATACTAACAACATCTAGATCGGTAACAGAATTGCGATCAATACCAAGAACTTCTATAACCCGATTGATTGTATCTATATTATCTGCTTCTATCTCTGCATATGTTGGTATCATTGGCCATGTGTCTATGGATATCTCTGCACCATTCAGTGTAAATATTTGTCGTAAATTCTCCTGCCTATTGCGATATCTATAACCCAGTTCGTTCAATATTCTATCTGTCTCCCAAAAGTCCGACACTTCTATTTCCAACTCTTTAACATTCATTTTGCTTTTGTCATTAAGTTGCTTAATAGTAAGGGTTGTTGTATGACCATTAGTCCTAAGCCTTATCCACTTATTATGATCTTTTGGGACAAAATCATACACACATCTTATTTGTTTTACTTCCGGACATGTCTCCACACCGCCTGCACTGATTATCTTGTGTATTAGATCTTCACGATCCACGTTTAATACAGTAATCTCATTCTCTATCTTCATCTTTTGTGCACCCCACTATTATTATCTGTACTATATTTTAACACAAATACCATTTATTTCAAAGCTGGTTGTTATACAATATATACTTATATATTTGACTTTTGTGGCAAATATCAATATACTAGGCAAAAAAATAATAACTTGCAATCTATAATGCTAATATAGGCTGTATTGCTATAAAAAAAGGAGTATTGTTATGCAACCGGATATACAAAATCAGTACATTCAAGACAACTGCAAAAGCATTGTTAACTATATGTTATCAAAATTAAAAGCATATTCTCCTGAAACTTATAATCACAGCATAGATGTTGCAAAATACTCTCTTATTATCGGCAAGCAAGCGGGACTATCGCAAGAAGAACTAACCAAGTTATACACAGCATCCACTCTGCATGATGTCGGCAAGTTAGTGATAGATCAAGATTTACTAGCCGAGAAATTTACTAGCCGTGAACAAAAGAGGATAATACAGTTGGGGCACATATATGGCACTAAGATGTTACTGGAAGGCAAGATTGATGACGACATATTTAATATAGCATATCATCATCACGAAAGGCTAAATGGAACCGGTTATCCCCAAGGATTGCAGGCAGATGACTTAAGTGATATGGACAGAATATTGCAAGTAGCAGATGTTACAAGTGCTCTGACTATGAAGAGATCTTACAAGGATGCTTATGACAAAGAATTGACTAACCAGATACTAGATGATACTGTTCAAAAAGGTGAACTTGATCCAAGATATGTCACAATTGCCGAAAAAGAGATTGTTGACAAAACAGACACACTAGATAGCGACAAAAATGGTAACGATAGAGAAAATACTATGTCTGAGACAATCGCATACATGTAGATAAAGCAAATTATTAAACATTATTCTATTAAGACAATATAATTTAGTAAACGACCTCCTATTATTTTTTTGTTATCTTTCCATAAAAATTATTAGACAGTTGTATAATTTCTTGACATCTGTTGTGTTATTGTGCTATCTTAAAAGTACAATAACATGGGAGTAACATTATGGAAAAAAAACACAAAGAAGATTTAAGAATACTTAGAACAAGAAAAATGCTGAGTGAATCACTTATCAAGTTATTAGAAACAACATCCTATGACAAGATTAGCGTAATAGACATTTGCGATCGTGCTATGGTACATAGAGCAACATTCTACAATCACTTTGCAGACAAAGAGGATCTACTATCCTATGCAATAGATGGCATCAAAGAAGAACTGTACAGCCAGACTATTAAGAAAGAAAATTACACCAATAGCAAAGAAATGTATATGTCACTTATTTCACAACTGATAGACTTTGTTAATGATCACAAGACCACCCTACAATCTATCCTCAACAACAACAGCAAGGAACAGATATCCGAATTGTTGAACACGACTATCAAGCGCAGTCTAAGATATCTTAATAGCAAGAATAACTATGGTGAGAAAACAACCATCCCTAAGAATGTGCTTATTGATTTCTTCAGTGGTGGCATCACTAGTCTAGGTATCTGTTGGCTACAAGACCCAAGCCAATACACCAAAGAACAATTGTTGGAATACTTCAATATCTTGCTAGACGAAAGAATATATGTTTCGCATAATTAATGTATAATGTATGTAATAATTGAAATACTAATTAAAATTTTTTATTATATAGTGTTATATAATTTTATTCATATCAAATATCCTGAATAGTTTATATATACTTTAATAAAAATATTTTGTGTATTATTTTATTGTTTATATTAAATATTGTATTAGATATTTATGACAACAATAATATATTTTCTGTCAATAACATATATTTATTGTCAAGAAAGTCAATAATTTACACTTTAAACAAAAAAGGCACACCTATATATAGATATATCTATAACAAAGTGTGTCTTATTTTTTATACTTGTGGTTTTATCTTTTCCCAAGGAAAAATATCTCTGCCGAAATGACCGTAGCAAGCAGTATCCTTGTAGATTGGTCTTAATAGATCCAGTTCTTTGATCATATTGTCTATGCTGAAATCGAAGTTACGTTCTACATATCTATATATCCCTTCCAACGCTATCTTTTCTGTTCCAAAGGTCTCAATATTGATAGAGATTGGCTTCTCCATTCCTATAGCAAAAGATAGTTCTACTTCGCACTTGTCGGCTAGTCCGTGGGCAACAATATTCTTGGCAACATATCTAGCGTAGTAAGCACCAGATCTATCTACCTTGGTCGCATTCTTACTACTAAAGCATCCGCCTCCTACTCTGCCTACTCCACCATAAGTATCCACAACTATCTTCCTTCCTACACAACCACTATCACCAAAAGAACCCCAAATCGTAAACTTGCCACTAGGATTGATTATGATCTTAATATCATCAGTGACATATTGCCTGTATTTTGCCAAAACTACATCCACTACATTTGCTCTTATTAGTTCTACAATGTCCGCTCTATTTAGGCTATCCGCATGCGATACAGAAATAAGTATTGTATCAATATATTGTGGCGTATTGCCCTCGTATGCGATTGTTGCTTGTCCCTTAGCATCTGCAAAGAAATCATTCCTTTCCCTTCGGAAGTTATCATATACCTGCATAAGGTCATGGGCGATCACAATAGGCAGTGGCATATACTGCTTAGTTTCATTAGTAGCATATCCATACACCATGCCTTGATCGTTAGCACACAAATGGTCTTTAACAACTGCACCTCTTATATCTGGACTCTGTGTACTAATCTCCTTAATTATTGTAAAGTCGTTAGTGTATCCTATGTCTTTCAAGATCACTCTAGCAATAGCATCATAGTCAATAATTGCTCTTGTAGTTGCCTCGCCGTATATAAATAGTTTGTCGTCCTTGATCGCACACTCCACAGCCATTTGGCTATCTGGATCGCTTGCAAGTGCTGTATCTAGAAACGCATCTGCTAGATAGTCGCAAGTTTTGTCTGGGTGTCCAATGTTAACACTCTCGCTGGTTATTAGTCTTATCATTTTTGTTTTCCTTTTATTTCTATTATTTCCATTAAGTCTTTTTTAACCAGAAATCAAAGAAAAAGATCCCATCGATAACCGACAGGATCTGTATTTTAGAGATATAAAATATTTCCCATCGATCAGCCTTTAGCACCTTTGCCAATATGACAGGTTGCTGTGTGGTCATCGGGGCTGTCCCTCGCACACTCTTAATGGATATATTTATATTACAACAAAAGTTTATACAATGTAAAGGCTTTTGTGCTAAGTTATTATTTATTTTTCATTTATTATTTGGTCAGAACATAATAGTCTGTAGTTGTATCACCAACAACACCGGTTTCGAAATAGAAATCTCTAACAAATGGCTTAAGGCTATATGATAACCCTTGGGCATCAGGTGTTCCGATCAAGATATTAACAAAAGTATCGCCCAAAGTCTTGTTGAATGCATCAACCGAATCAATCTGAATGAAATTTCGGAATGTCTTGAAAATATCTGCAGTGTCCTCTTGTGACAAATTGTTGATACTCATGCCCTTGCTAGTTGTTGTGTAACTAAATTCATCCTCTCCATGTGCAATTGTCACCGTGCTAGATACATATAGTTCTTTAGGTATCGCCTTGCTTAACCAATTAAGTGGAAACTTGTTCATATCCTCCTTAACCTTGGTCAAATCAACCTTAACAACAACATTGAAGTCTGCTTGATTGCGATCAATATATGTTAGATCCACTTGCACAACCCTAAAGCCATAATCTTTAAGATCTATCTCACCGCCCACATTTGCCTTAATTGTAGATAAACTATCAACAATGTATGCCATAAATGCACCTATCTGCTTGTCTGTCAATTTTAGTGGTCTGACATCGGTCATTATTTCCACCATTTTAGCCTCTGGGATAGTGTAAGAATTGGTCTCCGGATCAATCTCTATCAATTCTTTAGCATAAGCCATATCATCTGCCGTGTACTCGTTAGTCAGCAGTCGTTCCAACTTAACTTCTTCGTTAAGTGTTTTGATCTGCTTGCCCACTGTAAATACATTGATCTGATATCTTATGTATAGAAATGCACATGCAATGCCCAGCAACACTGCAATAGAAAGCAGTGAACTAATGATCCATAGTATTAACCTTAGCCACAATGGTTTTTTAACTTTATCTGCCATTTTATTTACTCCATATTAACAAAATTTTTACTTTTAAATAGATTATCACATATTGCGTTTTTATCCCAAACGATATTGACATGTTGTTAATTATTGTAAATTATTAAAAGTTATAAACAAAATCTAATCCTTTGCAACACACTACTATATTATACTTTTCCCGAAATTAAAGAATTAGCATTATGTAAAAAACAATTAGAGAATACTATTGGATATAATCAAACCTCAAAATAAAAAAGCCGTAACTATTGTACGACTTCCCTCTTCCGTTATTAACTATTTAACAAATCTTTGTTCTACAAATATAAGTGCTGAACTAGCAAGCGTGCTAACAAACATAATAATGTTAGGTGCAAGCAATTTCAAAACAACTTTTCCTGCATCAGTATTCTTACTAATAACAAAACTTAGCGACATTGCAAATGAAAGTATGCTAAAGAACGCAACAATTATTGCACCCAAGCCTAGCCACTCATAGACTTTGCCTAATCCCTTAACACCGCACATCTGAAGAATTGCAAATATAAGCAATACAAACAATGTTACAAAAGTAATAATTGCAAATATATATGCTAATTTAGCCAATGCACCAGATGCCAAGATTGTATCAGGTTCACCCATTACAAAATAATATTCTTCCCCTAACAAAATCATATCATATTGGTTAAGAAATATCATAACAAAACCCACGATTGCTAGAGCAATTGCAGATATTTTAAAAATATTTTTTTTCATAAAAATTTTTCCTCCACTTTTCTTACAATAATTGTATATGTTGTTGCCAAAGTTGTCAAATATAACAATGCAATTTTTGTTATTTAATTATTTGCCTCGACCACATCGTCCGATTTCTTTTGTTGTACATCAGTAAGTCCTTTTGCTTTGATAGGTCTTACTTTCTCTTTTGATTTTTTTCTCCCAAAACTAAGAAAACTGAATAGTAGCATTATAACTTGAACTGGGATAGCAATATACAGCAGTCCCCAAATATTGTGATTGAATGTCAAGCATATAGCAACAATCAATGTCCATAGTAATATTGATGCTAGGGTGGAAATTTGCCATCTTTTGCCCCAAACACAAGCAAATACAAGTAAGACAATGACACTAGCGGGGATTGCGTAAATAAATGCAAGCCATGCCTTAGTTATATCAGGAACTGCAAGTGTCAAGCACACAAATATAAGTGTTGCTAACACCCATGCACCACCTGCCGACATTATGGTTATAAGGATATGATTTTTGATTGTATCCTTAGGCTTATAGACAGGCTTAGCCTCCTCTGCACTGATCATATCATTAAGGGTAATGCCAAAGATCTTGCACATGTTGATAAGAACCACAACATCCGGGATTGCCTCCCCTCTCTCCCACTTGGATATAGACTTGTCCGAGAAACTTAGTTTCTCAGCAAGTTCGCTCTGTGTCAACTTTGCTTTCTTTCTATATTCTGCAATGTTTTTCGAAATTATTTTATTATAGTCTTCCATATTTTGTATTATATCATATTGCTGGAAATTAACAAATGTTTTTGGCGGGCATTGGAAATATATACGAAATTTTTGGCTAAGCAATTTGTTGAAATATGTCAAACAAAAACTCACCCCTACACCCGTATCTACTAATAGTAGAGTGGCGTATTAGTCAATCTACAATATAGCAAATTAAGTGTAGAAAATAACAGTGTATAAGTAGGTAGACTAAAAGCGCACATTTGCAATATAGTAGTGTTAAGAAAACGAAGCAGAGCATAACACACAAGTTAATAACAATAAATAATCTAACTAATAACTTAAGGAAGGTGAAAATATGGAAAAATTACAAAAAAGCAAAATAACAATTTTTGGCGACTCTATCCCAAAAGGAATAATATCTGAAGATGGTCAAATTAAAACATTGGACGACTCAGCGGTAACAATTATTGCCAAAGAGTGCAATCTAGATATCACCAATCTATCATCGTATGGATTGACCCTATCCAAGGTGATCAATCGTAACTATATAGACAACTATATCGACAATATAGATAGAACATGTGATAACATTGCTGTAATATCGCTAGGTGGCAACGACTCTGATTATGACTGGTGCAATGTTGCCAAAACCCCTAATGACTGGCATGACCCAAAGACCACACCAGATAGTTTCAGAGAAGGGCTAATAAATATTATTAAGAAATTACAATCTAACGGAGTAAAAGTTGTTATATCCAACATTGTGCCTATCAATAGCACCAGATATTATAACAATGTAATCGGCAAGATTGCTGATAAGGACAAGGTGCTAGAATTCTTGAAAGGTGACATAGACAATATATATCGACACCAAGAACTGTACAACCTAATAATAACCGATTGTGCTAGAGATAACAACTGTAGGATACTGGATATAAGAGAAGCTTTCCTATATTCCACCAACTATCTAGATTATCTATGCCAAGACGGAATTCATCCCAACAGATTGGGACATAAAAAAATTGCTGAATCAGTGATTAAGCAATTAAAAAATAATGTAAATTATGTGATTTAATCTATGTATTGATATTAAACCTCTACATCCGTTAGATCATTAGGGATATCATAACACATCTCTTCATCAATATTGGCATCGGTTACTTTTTCCCCCGTTATCTTCATATATTTGATATCAGCAGTTGCTAGCACTACGCCATCCATTGTCCTGATCTCAGCGACTGCCTCATAGGCTCTAGAAGTGTTAACGATTATTCTGCCTACACCCTGCAACATTGTGTTGTATGGAACGGGTTTGCGGAACTTAACATCAATACTAGTGGTCACTGCATACATATTGGGATCGATAATCCAGTACACCCTGCCAGCAAGCTCGTCTAACATTGCAGTAATCATGCCACCATGTACACGTCCCGGATAACTCTGATGCTCTGGCTTAAATTGAAACCTAGTATACAGGCTTCCATCCTCCAGTTCGTAAAATGGTGCTTTGACCCCAAGCAGATTGTCTAACCCACATATTATACAATTTCTACTATTTGTTTGTCTTTTAACAACTTTCATTCTTTTTGCCCCTTTTTAACCTTAATTTTGCATGTTTACTCTTATATAATAGAATACATTTTTGTTGCCATTACAGCAATTTCAACTTTTATCACTATTGCATATTGATTTCAAGTCTTAGACTTTGAATATCTTATATCTTAAATACACAACAATTGTAGCATTATATAACACCCCAAGTAAAATAAAAGTTAACCATTTTGAATAAAATACGCAATAGCAAAATATTATTTCGACAACTAGGTATAGAGTGTTTAATATATCATTTATTGATTATAATCAAAATAAAATGTTTCAAAATTTTGTTTTTAACATTATAAAGATTATGTTATAATGATCGTACTAGTTAATGAATTGTATTGTTAATCTAAGCCAAAAACAAAATACCATTCAATAACTAAAATAAGGCATATATAGTATGCCAAAACAATACAATAAATAGGAGGAAAAATACTTATGGCAAAAAAGAAAAAGACTAGTACAGGTAATTTAGTGTTGTCCATCATCACCATGGTTGTAGGCGCATTAACATGCCTTCCATTGTTCTTGAATGTTTGGAACTTATCCAATTCTAAGGCTGGTGCTACAGAAGCTGGTGGATATTTCGCCGATATGTCAGGGATTGAGACTACATTCAAGGTAGCTGACGTTGCATTTATGGGCTGGGCTTCAACTGTTGCTGGTATTGCAGTAATTGTTGCTCTATGTGCTGCAGGATTATATATCCTATGCACAATCCTTAACCTAGCAACCAAGGGTAGCAAATTGATGAACACTCTATCTAGACTAGCTTGCATCATTATGCTTGTCGCAGGTGCTGTTGCATTGGTTTGCTCAATCATCTTCATTATCCCTAAGGTAGAGGGTCTGGTTTCTACAACTAGAATGGCATTTGGCGTAGGTGCATATTTTGGCTTTATCTGCCCTATCGTTGCAGGCCTAATTGGTCTTGCTAACAAATAAGATCATATAGTGTTTTGATAACCTAAATAAAAAATTGCAAGTGAGATTATACTCTCTTGCAATTTTTTATTTTCCAATCTATTGTTTGTTTTTATGTTACTTTTTTAATATTATAGACTTTTAATCTTTTTATCATCTACAAATATTAATTATATACATAACATTTTTTTGGGATACATCCAACCTTGACAATTACACTATCAATATGCTTTTTCAAAAGTAAAGCCCTGTAAGTTATAAGCCTTAGCACTAGAAATATCATCGTGAATAAATCTATCACAATATTCGCTACTAACAACAACATGCTCAACCATATTATTTCTTAGTTGGGTGAAGAAAAAATATCTTGACATTTCGGGCACTCTTGCCAACTTTCCGCTATAAGGGATAAAGCATTTGTAACCCACTTTGCCCAGCGACATATCTACAACATTGTTGTCATTATCAGATATTAGATAGCCTGTAATATATACTCCATTTTCCACCTTTTCATCTTTGATTACTAAAGTGTTACGCATTGGAAAAATTTCTCCTTGTCTAACTTAATATATATTTGCCAATTTTTTTCACATTTCATTAACGATGATATTATATCGCATTTATGCCCATTTGTCAATACTAAATACTCCCCTATTGCAACAATGTATGTTCATTGCCTATGCTTATGCAAAAATAGTAGTTTAACGCATGCTGTCAGTTAATGGAAAAACAAATTTTATCAAAAATATCCCCAATTTCCTTTTGGGTAAATAATATTGCTGTTGTACAATATATATAGCAAATACATCAAGAGGATAATATGGATAACTTAGAAAAATTGAATGAAATATTAATGTCTGACAAGGTTGTAGACCAATTCTATAACGAATATAATAACAATGCTGATTTCAATACTTGGCTTAATAATATTATGCCAGAAACCCAAGCATGCGAAGATCAAGAACAACAGAATCCATGGCACAAGTATAATGTGCTAGGACACATTTTACACTCGGTTGAAGCAATTAATCAACTGGACATTGACCTGCCCGAAAAAGACCGAAAAATGCTGTCATTTACAATGTTTCTGCACGACATAGGCAAGCCAGAGTGTCATATAAGGCGTATGAAAGACGGCAAGATGATAGACAGCTTCTTCAATCACAATCTTGCAAGCGAAAAGATAGCAAATAGGGTACTAAACAAGTTTGGCTTCGACAATGACGATAGTGCCATAATCTCCACCCTTGTTAGAGATCATGACATATTTATGTTTATTAAGAAGAACCAAACCAATAACCCACACTGGAGACAACTAGATGACAGTGTTATTGACGAAGAAGTAGCCAAACTAGATATGGTGGGCGATGGTGAAAAACTGATGCGAGAACTAGTCATGGTAGGCAGAGCAGATAGCATGGCTCAGAATGAAAAAATGACAAGAGAAAGTTTCGAATTGTTAGACAAATTTGACACAATGCTAGACAGTAGAGCAAACGAACATAACATGGAATAAATACTATATTGGGTTAACTTATTGATGACCGCCAAAAGGCACAATATCAATTATAAACACTTTGCAAAAAAATAATAATTTTATCGTAATTTTATTCATTACAAAGAAGTGATTGTATATAAAAAAACTATTCATAAACAATATTTCATAACAAATAAACAGATAGATAGATAGATAGATAGATAGATAGATAGATAGATAGATAGATAGATAGATAGATAGATAGATAGATAGATA
>CAKVHF010000006.1 GCA_934748015.1 uncultured Clostridia bacterium
GGAGAGATCAAGCATCAATCTCTTTAATCCGCTCGTTCCCCAAAAATTGATATTTGAGATCAAACGCCTTGAACTTGTTTCACAGCGGAGAGATCAAATATCAATTTTCTTTAATCCTTATAAAACCAAAAGGAAAACATATAAGTTCGCATGCCTTGAATTTAGTTCACAGCAAAGAAATTATATGTTTTTCTTTTCTTGGACTTGTTTCGCAGCGGAGCAACTAAATATTTTGTCTAAATGCAAAAAACAAGATTTCCACATTTTAAGAAATTTTGTGGATATCTTGCTTTTTGTTGCATTATCTATTAAAAATTCCGTAAATTTTGTCTAGATCATCACTAGAATAATAACTAATCACAATTTTTCCACGTTTTGCATTGCCCATTATTTTTGCTTTAGTTCCAATTTTTTTAGTGATTGTTTCTTCAAAACTTTTTAATTCTACTGGCAAAACCCTTTCTTTTTTCTTGTGTGTTTTGCCTGCTTGAACTTCTTTTACCGCTTTTTCCATATCTCTTACGGTTATACGCTTTGTTATTGCCATATTGGCTAACCTTACTTGAGCCTCTGGATTGCTAACTACTACAAGACTACGTGCATGACCAGCACTCAACCTACCTTCTTCCACCATCTTGATTACTTCTGGTGATAGACTTAGTAGTCTAAGAGTGTTGGCTATAGCAGATCTGCTCTTACCAAACTTATTAGATATGGTTTCTTGTGTCCAATTAAATTCTTGCATCAATTCATCTAATGCACGTGCTGTTTCTATTGGATTTAGATCTTCACGTTGAATGTTTTCTAGTAGTGCAATTTCTTTGATCTGCATATCGTTGTAATCACGGATAACTGCAGGGATCGTTTTCTTGCCAGCAAGTTTGCTTGCCCTAAATCTACGCTCGCCAGCAACGATAGTATATCTGCCACCTTTCTTAACAACTATTATAGGCTGTACAACACCATATTCTCTGATACTAGTAGCCAGTTCTTCTAGCGAATTTATATCAAAATTTTTTCTTGGTTGTTGTGTGTTATTGTCAATAAGTGATATGTTTATGTCAACAACCCCACTATTATGAGCAGGTTCTTCTACTTTTGTTTCAACTGGCTTTTCGTGTTTAACCTCTAGTATTTCACTTACTTCCTCATCTCTATCTAGTATTCCTAACAATGAGTCTAGACCTCTTCCCAATCTGTTTGCCATAATATTTATCTCCTTAATTTTACCTTATTTTTGTTTCCTTAAGAACTCTTCTGTTAACTCTTTGTAAGCAATTGCACCAGTACACTTGTTATCATATAACACTATTGGTTCGCCATAACTAGGTGCTTCTGCAAGCCTAATGTTTCTAGGGATTACAGTGTCGTATACTTTTTCTTTGAAATATTTTTTCAAGTTTTCTGAAACCGAAGCGTACAATGTTCCACGGTTACTCTTCATAGTTAGCACGATTCCTTCTATAGCAATGCCTTCGTTTAAGCGTTTTTTAACAAGCTTGATAGTATACATCAGCTGAGTTATACCTTCCATTGCTAAGAACTCACAAGTTATAGGGATAATAACCGAATCACATGCCGTAAGTGCATTGATTGTGATTAACCCCAATGATGGTGGACAGTCTATGCAGATATAGTCATATATGCCTTTTACTTGGTCAAGAGTTTCTTTCAATATAAACTCCCTTCTCTTCATCTGAACCATTTCTATTTCTGCACCAGCTAGGTCCACATCAGACGGAATAAGATCACATCCCTTTACCTTTGTTGTCTGAATAACTTCGTCTATAGAACAACTTTCAGTCATAATATCGTACATCGTTTTATACTTTTTCTCTTTCTCAAAGCCAAAGCTAGAGCTCGCATTGCCTTGTGGATCCATATCTACTAGTAAAACTTTTTTGCCAAATGTAGCAAGGTAACTAGCCATATTAACACAGGTTGTAGTTTTTCCCACTCCACCTTTTTGATTTAAAAATGCAATTATTTTTCCCATATCATTCAACCCCTTTGATGCCTATTAGCATTAATATTTTTCATTATAACGCTAGTAGTATAACATAAGAAATATCAATTAGTAAAACTTATTTAATAAAATATTTTTATAATTTTTAGACATTTTTTGCACATTTATTATACAACAAATATTACAAAAACGGCTTTATTTAGGCATTTTTAACATATTATAATATTTTTTTTCAAAACAACATTAATTGTTATAATTATTTTTTATTTTTTAGTGTTGAAACTTTTTTGGGTTATATTTTGATGCACAATTTTTTGTCAGCCATATTTACTATTCCAGAATGACTGGTCGACTTTAAGACACATTACTACTCTCGCATTACTTAGATTTCTATTGTTAATTTTTAGTTGTTATTTTTTTTGTATCAATTTTATGTGTTAATTTTGGGTTGCTATTTTTAGTTTCAATTATAGGTTTCTATTTTTAGATTTATTTTTTACTTCCACAAGCCAACTCATTATTAAACCCACTAGAATAGTTTTATTTAATTTTTTATATATTCTATTTCGAAACACTTTTTATTATAATTTTAATTATTTTTTATTTGTAGTTTGTTATACTTTTAATTTTATAACAACCATTTTTTCGATTTTTAGATATTATATAATAATATCTAAAATTTTTTAAAAAGGTAGCATTTTATAATAAATGTTTCACGTGAAACATTTATATTTTTAATTGGTTACATATTACACATTATTATATTGTATTGGTACTTACACCACATGAAAACACTTTTTGTTAATAAATATTAAACAACTTCATTATAACTACCAATATCTTAGTTGTCTACTTATATCTACACAACTGCAATGTTTCACGTGAAACAAATACTTTATATTGCAATTATGCAAATAACTAACCCATTGAAATAAAGCCATTTTTGATATTTTTCTACATGTTTATCCCTTTTATATTGCGAAAAATAATTATAATTGTATTTATTCAATTGTAATTATATAACACATGTGAAAATGTATTAACCAAATTGTTTCACGTGAAACATTATAACTTTGGTATTGGTAAATAATACTATATTGCACTATATTAGAAACATCAAACTCTAAATAAATATAATTATTATTCATCTATATAGGTAGATTATCTAAAAAATAAGTATAATTAACATATTACTACTGCAATTAATGCAATAGTTTATTATTTTACATACATGTGCCAAGAATATATTAAAAATATACTATATAAAGAAGTAAAAATGGCCAATTTGCGGTATACAAACACTATTATAATATAAAATGTTTCACGTGAAACATTTTTAATTATTACACATATTCAATAGCAGTACATTATTATAAAATATTTCTAATACTAATAAAATCGTAAATAATTATACATTTAAGACATAGAATAACTAATATAATCAAAAAAATATAATTATGCAGTAGTTTGATCAATAAAACACAAATAAGTATATTAAATAGCAATAAAAAAACAAAAAAATCACTACATTTTGTAGTGATTAAGTAATGTTATATAATAAAACCTTTGTGATTTTGATTTATTCTTTGTATTATAAATTAATTATAATGGCATTTTTCGTGCTTTATTCTGTTGTCTTGGATATTTGCTTGGTGTTGGTTTTGTTTTGGTTATTATTACAATACTTCGCTCTGCATCTAATTCTGAAATATTATAATTAATAACATTATCGATCCTGGCATTCAACTCTTTTAATGCATTTTCTGCTTGTGATATCTCTTCTGATACAAGTTTACTCTTTAACAAAACACACTTACCACCGACTTTTAGAAATGGTATAGCATACTCCAGTAGTATATTAAGACTAGCAACTGCTCTGGCAACAACAATATCGTATTTTTCTCTATATTTAGGCGTTTTTGCAACATCTTCACATCGAGCATGTATTGCTAAAATATGGCTTAATTTAAGCTTTTCCGAACATAACGTGTTTACAAAATTAACCTTTTTGTTAACGGCGTCAATCAATGTCATATCTATATCATTTCTTACAATTTTGATTGGAACACTAGGAAATCCAGCACCACAACCGATATCAATAAGTTGACAATTATTAGGAATATATTTACAAGCAATTATACTATCAAGAAAATGTTTAAGAAAAACATCATCTTCCTCAATTATAGTTGTAAGATTATATTTTTCATTTTCTTCTCTTAGATAATTATAATATGTATTAAATTGTTGATACATAGCATCTGTTATGTTTATATTATATTTCGATGCTATGTTAGCAAATTGTTCATAAGTCATAATGTTTTTCCTAAATATTTATAAAAATTATTATATTTTTGTGTAAAAAATGTTGAAAAGTCGTTATTTGTTGCTTTTTACACTCTTTAAGTACACCATAAGTACCGCTATATCCGCTGGGCTTACACCTGATATACGGCTGGCTTGTCCAATGTTAAGAGGTTTAATCTTATTAAGCTTTTGTTGAGCTTCTATCCTTAGACCTTTGATATTAGAGTAGTCCAAATTGGTATCAAGTTTTATATTTTCACTTTTCTTAAATTGATTGATCTGTATATCTTGTCTGCTTAAGTATCCAGCATACTTTTCTTGAATTTCAACTTCTTTTAGATCAAACATTTTGAATTTATCAAAAGTATGTTTATTAATCAAAAGCAAATCTTCTACGGTAAAACATGCTCTTCTAAGAGCTTCCAACAATGAAAGCCCACTAGTAGGGAAAGACTCGCCACGCTCAACGATAAGTTTCTCTAGTGATGAATTTTTACCATATCTTTTATTCAATAATTGCCTAATTTTAGCCAGATTTCGTACACGCTTAGAATATGCCCTATAACGCTTATCATCCACCAAACCATACTGCCTTCCTATCTCAGTAAGTCTAAGATCGGCATTATCTTGTCTAAGATGCAATCTATATTCTGCCCTACTAGTCATCATCCTGTATGGTTCATTAGTGCCTTTGGTAACAAGGTCATCTATAAGAACACCTATATAAGAATTATCTCTACTAAGAACCATCTGATCTAGTCCTAACGCATAACGACCAGCATTGATACCAGCAACAATGCCTTGTGCACCAGCCTCTTCGTATCCGCTTGTGCCATTTACTTGACCTGCACAAAACAACCCTTTAACATCTTTACTCTCTAGTGTTGGATACAGTTGTGTACTCTCTATTGCATCGTACTCTATAGCATAGGCATCACGCATGATGTGAGCATGCTCTAGACCTGCTAGGCTATGAACCATATCCGCCTGAATAGTGCTAGGCATTGATGTGCTAAAACCTTGGATATACTCTTCTTTAGTACTCATAGCCTCTGGCTCTAAGAACAATTGATGCCTTTCCTTATCTGCAAATCTAACTACTTTAGTTTCAATACTTGGACAATATCTAGGACCTTCTCCAGTAATCAAACCGGTATACATAGGGGCTTTGTCTAGGTTGTTTTTGATTATATCGTGTGTATTTTGGTTGGTATATGTAAGATAACATTTTGCCCTATTTTTAGGCATTTTTCGTGTCATAAAAGAAAACGTTTGGATATTATCTTCGCCTACTTGTTCCTCTAGTACACTATAGTCAATCGTATCTCCATGCACCCTAACAGGTGTGCCCGTCTTGAATCTCTTGATCTTAAAACCAAGATTGATCAATGACTGAGTAAGCAAGCTGGCATTACTAAATCCGTTAGGCCCACAATCCTTAGTATAATCACCTATTATGATCCTACTATTAAGATATACGCCAGTAGCCACAACCACTGCTTTACACTTATATTCATTTTTTTGAGCGGTTTTTACTCCCACAACTTTGCCGTCTTCCACAAGTATTTCACTTGCTTCACCTTGAACAATGTCCAAATTTGGCATATTTTCTAGCATTTTTTTCATAGATGTGTGATAAGTAACTTTGTCTATCTGTGCCCTAAGACTTTGTACAGCAGCGCCTTTCGAACTATTTAACATTCGCCTCTGGATTGTGTTTTTGTCCGCCATGTAGCCCATAACACCACCTAATGCGTCAATTTCACACACTAGATGTCCTTTGGCAGTTCCACCTATGCTTGGATTGCACGCCAAAAAAGATATGCTATCAAGATTTAACGTCAATAGCAATGTTTTAAGTCCTAATTTTGCTGATGCCGAACATGCCTCAACCCCAGCATGCCCACTACCGATTACCACTACATCATATTCCATAACTTTCTCCAATTATAGTATAAATGGCTATATTAAGCCATTTTTATAATATAAAATATAAAACATTTCTTATTTTGTTTCACAAAAAAAACAGTAATATTGTTTAATTATTTATTTTAAAAAACTTAACAACAACTAAGCTATTTGTGCAATACTCAACATAAATAAATAATAAATATAATTGTCTATTATATCAACAACTAAATGATTTTTTTATTGTTGAAATGCATATATATTATTTATTAACTATTTACCCACACAGAATTTAGAGAATATTGTGTTAATAATCTCCTCAACACTGCTTTCACCTGTTATTTCGCCTAGCTTTAACCAAATATTCTTGATATCAAGTGCGGTAAGATCAATATTCTGCTGTGATTTTAGCGATTGGATCGCAATATCACATAAGCCAATCGCTTCTTTTACGACTTCTATGTGTCTAATATTGGTCAATACAATATTTGCGTTAGTAATATTGTTATCAAACACAAAATTATATATCTTTTCTTTTAACAAATCAATATTTTTATTATCTTTTGCCGAAATTTCAATAAAGTTATCAAAAGGAAGGGTTTTTATAACCATTTTTCTAGGCAAATCACTTTTGTTTATAACAACCAGAACGTTATTTTTGTTTTTTATTAAATCGATTATTTCTTTATCTTCCTGAGATATTTCGCTACTTCCATCAACAACAAATAGTATAATATCGGCTACATTTACGCTTTTTTTGGATTTCTCTATACCAATACTCTCTACCACATCATTACTCTGTCTGATGCCAGCTGTATCTACTATATTAAATCTAACTCCCCTATACTCGTAAGACTCCTCTAGTGTATCTCTGGTAGTACCCTGAATATTGGTAACAATAGCACGATCAAAATTAAGTAGAGCATTCATAAGGCTACTTTTTCCTACATTCGTTTTACCCAAAATAACCACTTTTGTACCATTCTTGATACACATGCCAGTATTTGCGGTAGCATATAAGGTATCCAGTGCAGATCTAATACTATTAAGCTCCCCTTCAGCATCCTGCTTGGTTTCTTCCTCAAGATCTTCTTCGGGATAATCCATAGCAACCTCTAATTTTGCAAGACTATCGGTCAATCTACCTTGCAACTTAGATATTGCATTTTTTAATTTGCCTTGCATAAGGTTGTAACCGGCTCTAATCTCACTATCAGATTGCGAATTAATTATATCAATAACACCTTCAGCCTCGTCTAGACTAAGTTTACCATTAAGAAATGCCCTCTTAGTAAATTCTCCTGCTTCAGCAATTTTAGCACCACTTTCAACCAATTTAGCAAGTATACCAGAAGCCAATTTTACACCGCCATGAACTTGAAATTCTACCATATCTTCACCGGTATAAGAATGCGGATTATTGAAGTATACCATAAGGCATTTTTCTTCAAAATTATCAGCATTAAAAGTACCTAGATATAGGTATCTAGGTTTAATATTTTTATAGTCTAGCGACTTAGAACTAAAACACTTTTTTGCAATATTTAGTGCATCTTTACCACTCATTCTAACAATCGCAATACCACCAACACCCATTGGTGTAGAAATAGCACAAATTGTATTTTCTGTCATATATACCCTCTTTACACTCTAGTTTTTATATAGTTTTTGTCAAAAAGCCTATTATTAATACTTTTTACAACTGTTTTATTTTGTATATTTTTTTGATTCTTTATATTAGTTTTTACACTCTACTATTAGTAGACTTACCTAAAACTACTGCTAAAAAATTGCATGATTTTATCAAAAATTTAGTTACTTTTTAACAACCTTTTTGATAGTTTTTTTGATTGTTATTATATATTTTTTATAGTATGAATAATCATTTTTTGTAAGTAAAATTTGCTAAAATTACCAACTATAAAAATAAAAAAATCGAAATAAATTAACTAATGTTTTTGCAAATTTTTAACACTAAATAGTATAGCATATAAAGGGGTATTTTGTAAAGAGTTTGAGATATTGATCTCTCCACTGCGAAACAAGTTCAATGTGTTCGATCTCAATATCTCAAACTTGAGTTTTATATGGTTTTATCAACCTCTACACTGTGAAATAAGTTCAAGGCGTTCGATCTTAATATATCAATCATAGGTTTATAAGGCTACTTTAATCTCTCTGATGTAAATCAAGTTTAAGACTTTCGATCTCAATATATGAAACTTAAGTTATGCGGTCTTATTAAACTTTTACTATGTAAACTAAGTTCAAGATATTCGATTTTAATATATCAATCTTAAGATTGTTATGATATTTATTATATATTGATTATATATTATATATATTATATATATTATATATATTATATATTATATATTATATATTAGTTATTTATATATTGTATAGTATTTCCCTTATATAATATAATAAAGTATATTATATGATATAGATCATATTAATATATATAGTTATATAGTAAATAATACATGCATTTGGACTATTATATCCAAAAAAAAATAAGGCATTTGTATCAGACGCCTTAAAAAAACTTATATTATATCGAAATAAACATAGCAAAAAACAATAAAAATTCTTGTTTTTAATCAAAATAGTATTATTTTTTATTAAAATAATATATATGAGTTAAAAAAACATAATTATTAATAAAAATAAGAAATAAGTAATATCAATAGTCAATACTAAATAATACCAACTATTAATTACAATAAATAATACTTTATAATATTGATATATATATATATATATAAAGTATAAAAACAACAAATAATAATAATAATAATAATAATAATAATAATAATAATAATTAGCAATAACATATTAAACTAATTATCTATATTTCAAACAATATTACAACAATGCTTACCACGAATTGGATACCACAAAAAATATAATACGTAATATACAAAATGAATAATACATAAAATAAATAATATATAAAATAAATTAAACAATATATATAAAACACTTATAGATAAAAAAATAATAAATCAAAAAAACTTCCCGATCTAATCAAACTAGATTAAAGACAAAAACAATATTTTGCCAGTACAAAATAAAATTATATAAAACAATCTATCTTAGCAAACAATATTGAAAGGTGAGTATTATATTAACAAAACTAATATAACTATATCAAATATATCTGATATCTACTATATTTACATGTTATTTTATAAAAAATTAAATATTTGTGTGTTTTTGATATAAAAACACCTATTTTTTATTGTTTTTAAAAATGGCTTTATTTAGGCGTTTTTTGATATATAAAAATTGTACTATTTTATAAATATCAACAACTATATACTTTTTGTCACAAAACTATATTTGGGTGACACAAAATATACTATTTCTTAACATTTTAAAAATTACATGTTTTTAAAAACCAATAAAAATGATAATTTTTTATGTAAAGGTAAATCTTCTTGTAAATATGTCGATAGGGTGACTGTGTATACACAAGTATGAATGTATTGATCTTCATGCACATATATGCGGGTACACGTATACGCATGCGTGCGCTAGGCTCACACAAGTACACATGTATATAGGCAGGTGTAGCGTGTAGAGAAATTTAAGAGGCTGACCAAAAAGTTTGTGAGTTGGTGTGAAATAGTATGTGGGTTGACATGCAAGTATACGAACATTGTGATGTGTAAGTATATAATCACAGTCAAGCAACCAAGTAGGTATAGTCTGTTGTATAGATACTGGGGCGTGGCAATATTGCGTTTTAGGTTTTCCCTATGTGCGTGCACACGTGTGTATGGGTGTATGTGTGTAGGCATGCGTAGGCGGGTACGTGCTTGAGTACGAGGGTGTGCGTGTATACTTGTATATACATTTTGCTTTTGTATGTATGCATGCGTACTTGTTATACATATTGCTTATGGGTATGTTTGACTAGTTGTGTATACATGACTGTTTGTGTGTATGCGTACAAGTATATGTGTACATGCTTGGGAATATATCTAAAAAGCAGGTGAGTGATATCGATAGTAAAAAATTACGACTATGCAAAAAGTCTATTTGTAGAAAAAATAAGTTATACACAAAAATACCTAAAATGTGGATAACAAAAATTACAAATTTCTATTCTACCTTCCGCCTGCAATATTGGTGGCAACAAAAAATCGGTTATTGCTATCTATTAGGAAAAATCACAAAGAAAACATATTGAGTTGTGATGGTGCTATGGTGTGGGGGAGAACTAATAGAAAATAATGTGGCTAAAAACAAAGGCTTGTGATCAAAGTCTTGTGGCTGACAATATTTACTAGTTAAATGAAGTTTGAAAAAAACAGAGGTGAGGCAAAAAAAAATACTAACGACTACATTATAAGGCACGAGTTAGTACATAATCAAAAAATGGTGACAAAAATATTTTACAAAAAAGCGGTAGCACTAATAATCAGTGTTACCGCTTTCATATTTTTTTTAAAAAGCTTATATGTTATTGAGTAATTCTTACTGGCAAGATCAAGTTAGTAAACTTATCACCTTCGCTACTTGTTATTACGCAAGGGGAAATAGAAGAGTTGAAGTTAAGCTTGATATATTCATCTCCAATAACTCTCAATGCTTCGCTAAAGTATCTAGCGTTGAATGCAATTGATAATTCTTTGCCGTTAAGTGATATTGATAGGTTATCTTTGTTCTCACCAATTTCGCTATGGCTAGAAACAATCATGATCTTCTCGTTCACTTCTAGTTTAACTAGATTATTCTTGTCTACTCTGCTAAATAGCATTGCTTTGTCAATAGAATTCTCTAATTGTTCTTTGTTAACAATCACAGTAGTTGTGAATGTTGTAGGGATGATCTGTCTATAGTTGATAAACTCACCATCCAGTAATCTTGTACATATCTTGGTATTCTCTATTTCTACCATCATGAAGTTCTTTTGGATATTGATCTTCACATTTTCATCGCTGTCATTAAGTAAGTTAGAAATTTCTTTCAAACTCTTAGCAGGAACTATAAAGTTAATCTCTTTGCCTGCATTGCTTATTTCGGTTGTAACCAATGCCAATCTAAAGCCGTCTAGTGCAACTGCACTTACCTTACCATTTGTTACTTCCATCTTTACGCCCTTTAGTATTGGTCTTGTTTCGTCAACCGATACCGCATAGACGCTTTTTAGTATAAGTTCTTTCAAATTCTTTTGAGTAATCTCAAAACTATCTTCAAAGTCTAATTGCTTAGTCTCTGGATATTCAGTACTGTCATAACATTGTATCTTACCAAAGCTATCAGCATATCTGATGCTTACATTGTTTTGTTCATCAGTGGTAAGTTCAATTTTTTCATTGTTTAATTTCTTTATGTATTCCCCGAAGAATTTTCCCGGTACTACAATCTCGCCTTCAATTTTTACATCTGCCTTGATTTTATTTTCGATTGTTAACTCAAGATCAGTTGCTGTTATGTTTAGGTAATCCCCATCGGTACTTATCTTGATACCTTCTAGGATCGGATTAACGCTCTTATTGCTAATCGCTTTGCTTACCTTCAAGACAGCATCTGACAGATCCAATCCATCGCAAACTATCTTCATGTGCGTGTCTCCTATTCAATTTTAATTTAATATTTTTTTTCAATAATTATTATAATAAGCCCTGTGGAAATGTGTATAAGTCGGACAAAACACTATATATTGTGGTGTGCATGTCCATTTTTCGTGGGGCTTGACACAAAATGTTGTGTTGGTAAATGTGTATAAGTCGGTGGAAAAAATCACAAAGTTATCCACATTTACACAAATTGCTGTGTGTATTATTGCCTAGACGCCATACTCTTAATGTCTTCTACGGCTATTTTTACACGATTATTGTTCTTGATCATTTCGCTTACCTTCTCTCTGGCATGAATAACGGTGGTATGATCTTTGCCACCAAATATCTGACCAATAGATTTCAGCGGTAGAGCTAGCATCTCTAGGATAATATACATACATATTTGTCTAGGTTCTACTATCTCTTTGTTTTTCTTTTTGCCCAGTAGATCGGATCTAGATACATTGTAGTATTTGCAGACACAATCAATGATACGGTCGGTTGTAAGGTTCTGCTTGGTGGAAGATACATGATCCTTAAGCGACTCTCTTACATCGTCTAGGTCGGCTACTTCCTTCATGTGTAAGCATGCATAGAAGTGTACCTTGCCCAGTATCCCTTCCAACTCTCTTATGTTGGTATCAAAGTTCTCGGCAATATAATTGATAACATCGTTGTTAACAATCAATTCTTCCGTCTCAGCCTTCTTCTGAAGGATCGCAACCCTTGTCTCAAAGTCTGGAGTCTGAATGTCTTGCATAAAGCCCATGCTAAATCTGCTAACCAATCTTTCTTGCAAAGTAGGAATTTCCTTAGGTGGTCTATCTGATACTATGATGATCTGTTTGTTGTTCTGGTATAGATCGTTGAAAGTATGGAAGAATTCTTCTTGAGTGCCTGTGTGTTTGGAGATGATCTGGATGTCATCAACCATCAACACATCCACATTACGGTATTTCTCTCTGAAATTGCTGTTGTAGTGATTGCCACCGTTCTTCATGCTCTCAATGTAGTCGTTAACAAACTTCTCACAAGTAACATATAGCACATTTAACTCTGGGTTGTGTTCCTCTAGGTAATTACCTATTGCGTGTAGTAGGTGAGTTTTGCCCAGTCCTGTTCCACCATAGATAAATAGCGGATTAATCTTGCCAGGGTGCTCAGCCACGCCTACAGCTGCTGCAAAAACATATTTGTTACTATTGCCTACTACAAAGTTATCAAAGGTGTATTTCTTGTTAAAATTGTTTGCACGCTTGCTTTGGGCAATAATTTGTTCTTGCTCTTGTCTTAACTTCTCTAGATATTCCTCTTTTTCGTAAGGTGCTAATACGACAAAGTCCTTGATCTCATCGGTGATCTCGGCTAGATCTTCCTTGATCTTACTACCAAGAAGCTTCATAACACTCTCCTTGGCATTAACACTGGTCGTGGATAGATATAGGACGCCGTCAATCACATCGATTGGCTCCAAAGTCTTTGCCCATAAATCATACGAAAGAGAAGAGACTTGAGTTTTGAGACTATCTAGTGTCTCATTCCAAATACTGTTTATATTCATTTTTCCCTTCTTTTCCTGCATTTATTTTTTAGACACCCCTAGTATACAAAAAAGCAAAAAAAAAGTCAAGAAAATGTGACATATATTGTCTTATCCTTGACTAAAAATTTTTATTTTTTGGCTTAATTTAGGTATTTTTATTGTTTAATTACACCTGCAGTTACAGTTATTATGTTATAATCTGCAGTCAATTCAAATTTGGTTCCTGTAATAAATGTCTGAATATCTGATACCTTTGATAGTAGCTTACTCTGCCTAGTTTCATCCAACTCGCTCAATACATCGTCTAATAATAGTATTGGAGAGTCGCCTGTTTCTCTTCGCATAACTTCTAACTCAGCTAACTTTAAGGTTAACGCAACCGTTCTTTGTTGACCTTGAGAGCCAAACGAGCGGATATCGATCTCATTAACGATTAACTTGATGTCATCCCTCTGTGGACCAACAGTGGTATAGCCTAGGGATATATCTTTGTCGATGGAAGATGTTAGACTATCTAGTAGTTTTGCTTGGATTTTTTTAAGTTCAGTGTCCACAACTCCTACATATTCTAGTCGTAAATTTTCTTTGCCACTGGTTAGATCATTGTGTATATCATGTGCAATGCTAGACAGTATGTTAACAAATTGCAATCTTGTGTAGATTATTTTTGCGCCATAAGTGGCTAGTTGCTCGTTCCAGATGGATAGAGTATCGCTAATAGTCTTGGCACTGGTGCTGGACTTAAGTAGTTTGTTCCTCTGTTCCAGTATCTCGTAGTACTTGTTAAGATTGTAAAAATATGTTTGGTCAAATTGACAAAGTGCAACGTCTAAAAATTTTCGCCTCTCGTTGGGACCATTCTTAACTATGTTAAGTTCGTCCGGACTAAAATATACAGTGTATATTTCACCTAGCAGTTGGCTAATCTTCTTAAGGTAATAGCCGTTTATCTTGATAGATTTGTTTTGGCTAGTGCTAAGATAGATCTCCATCTTTTTGTGGTTATTATTCTTAACATACTCGATGATTATCTTGGAGTAGGTTGAGTTCCACTTAATAAGTTCTTTTTCCTTTGATGTCCTAGGACTCTTGCCGATGCTGGCCAAATATATACTTTCTAACAGGTTGGTTTTGCCTTGGGCATTGTTGCCAATAATTACATTTAAACCGTTAGTAAAATATATGCGTGCATTGTCATAGTTGCGGAAATTGATTAATTCGATCGATTTAATATACATATTTCTCTCCTAAATCTAGTTTACTAGATTTTGCTTAAAAATACAAACGCTAATGCAAAATAAATAATAAATTATATTAAAAAAAGTAATCGCTTGCAAAATACCAGCATTGTGGGTTCAATAGACTGTGATATAAATTTAGTCAAAATGCGGATTTTGACCGAAAATATATAATAAAATAACTTATTATTTAGATATATGCGTTAATTTGGCAAATTATTTTTGATACAATTGACGATATCGTTTGGACGATTTGTAATTTTGGTGTATAATAGTGGTACAAAATAGTAATTGGTGAAAAGTTTCTTTGCATGGTAAAAATGGCTAAAATACACCTCAAATGAGCCTTATTGGGTAAATTTGAGGTTGCGGATAGCTAATGTTTTACTATAGAAGAAAAACTTTTTGTTCACCTTAGATACTTAATTTTGGTAAAAATAAAAAAATTTGATGGGTGAGACTAATGGATACTAACGAACATATTTTGTCCAAAAGCGTTAAATATGATGAAGGTGATATACAGGTACTTAACGGACTAGAACCAGTACGTAAGAGACCGGGTATGTATATCGGTAGTACCGATGTGCGTGGACTACATCACTTGATAACCGAGATTGTAGACAACTCAATAGATGAGGCATTAGCTGGATATTGTGATAATATTCAGGTTATTTTGGAGCGTGACGGCAGTTGTACAGTTATAGATAATGGTCGTGGTATCCCATGCGGTATTCACAAGACTGAGCACAAGAGTGCGGTAGAGGTAGTACTAACTAAGTTGCATGCCGGCGGTAAGTTCGGTGGCGAAGGATACAAGATCTCTGGTGGATTGCATGGTGTAGGTCTTAGTTGCGTCAACGCACTTAGTAAGTATCTAGAAGTTATTGTGTATCAAGCAGGCAAGATTCATAAGCAAATATACAGACGTGGTGTGCCACAGAGTGAGTTGCAAATAATAGGTGACACCGATAGAACGGGTACAACAATTACATTCCTGCCTGATGATGAGATATTTGAGACAGTTGAGTTTGATTATAACGAACTTAAATCTCGCTTTAGAGAGATTGCTTTCCTAAATAAAGGTCTTACACTTAGTGTAGAGGATCGTAGAGGGGAAGAGAATAAGAAGGAAGTATATAGATTTGACGGCGGAATTGTAGAGTTTGTTGATTACCTTAATAAGGACAAAGAGACAATTCTTCCAGCCCCAATATATGTGGATGTAACCAATCCAACCAACGAGGTAGAGATTGCATTCCAGTTCAACACCGGTTACAACGAGATTATTAACTCTTATGCTAATAATATCAACACCGAGGAGGGTGGTACTCACCTAGTTGGCTTCAAAAATGCTATAACCAAGATAATCAACGATTATGGCAAGAACAATAGGATATTGAAAGAGAGCGAAAAACTAAGCGGTGAGGATGTAAGAGAAGGTATCACCGCAATAGTTAGTGTTAAATTGACCGATCCACAGTTCGAGGGTCAGACTAAGACCAAACTAGGCAACAGCGAAATGCGTAAGGTTGTAGAAGACGCAATGGAGGAAAAGTTCGGAGCATATCTAGAAGAAAATCCTAGTATTGCAAAAGAATTGGTCTTGAAATGCGTAACTGCTAAGAGAGCAAGAGATGCTGCTAGAAACGCAAGAGATTTAACCAGAAGAAAAGGAATACTAGAAAGCACAACTCTGCCAGGTAAATTGGCAGATTGCACCAGCAAGGATAAGAAGGAGTGCGAGATATACCTAGTCGAGGGTGATAGTGCGGGTGGAACTGCTAAGCAAGGCAGAGATCGTAAGTTCCAAGCAATATTGCCACTAAGAGGTAAAATATTAAATGTAGAGAAAGCAACTCTACACAAGGTTCTTGCAAGCGGAACAATCAAAGACATGATTACTGCCTTTGGTTGTGGAATTAGTAGCGAGTTTAACGAAGAGAAACTAAGATATGACAAGATCATCATCATGACCGATGCCGATGTTGATGGTAGCCATATTCGTATCCTACTGCTTACATTCTTCTTCAGATTTATGCAACCATTGATTGAGAACGGACATGTATATATTGCACAGCCACCACTATACAAGATAGAGTACAACAAGGTTGTATACTATTGCTATTCGGACGAAGAACTTAATAACAAGTTGGACGAACTAGGAAGACCTAAGGTAACCTTGCAACGTTACAAAGGTCTAGGTGAGATGAATGCCGATCAGTTGTGGGAGACAACCATGAGCCCAGAGAATAGAATACTACTTAAGGTAACTATGGAAGACGCACTAGAGGCAGAAGAAGTATTTGCTAAGCTTATGGGGGAAGATCCTGAGTTAAGGCGTAAATTTATAGAAGACAATGCAGGTCTGGTAAAAGATCTAGATGTATAGTTTAAGTAAGGTTTATAGGTTAAGCATAGCCGTATTATAGCTGAATATAGCCATAATTGGCTAGTTTTAGCCACCAAAACAACAATGTAAGACAAAAAAGCAAAATAATAGAAATTAGCAAAAGGAAATCTATTGTATGGACAAAAACGAAATTGATCAAATAATAGAAAAATCAAGCAGTCACAAAGTGCTAGAAGTTAAAGTTAAGGACGAATTGGAGAAATCTTTTATTGCCTATGCAATGGCAGTAAATGTTTCGCGTGCTATCCCCGATGTTAGGGATGGTCTTAAGCCCGTTCATCGCCGTATATTATATACAATGGGTGGCGAACTTAACCTGTTTAACGACAAGCCATTTAAGAAATGTGCACGTATTGTCGGTGATGTTATGGGTAAGTATCACCCACATGGCGATTCTGCGATCTATGATGCGTTGGTTAGATTGGCACAAGATTTTACTATCAACTGCCCACTAGTCGAAGGCCATGGTAACTTTGGTTCAGTCGATGGTGATAGTCCAGCAGCAATGCGTTATACCGAGGCAAGACTTAGCAAAATTTCTAGCGAAATGCTTAATACTATTGACAAGGAGACTGTTGATTTCTATCCTAACTTCGATGATACACTACAACAGCCAGTTGTTTTGCCAGCAAGATTTCCTAACCTACTAGTCAATGGTTCGGACGGTATTGCGGTAGGTATGGCAACCAATATCCCTCCTCACAACCTAGGCGAAGTGGTAGATGGTGTTGTAGCACTTATTGATAACAAAGATCTAGACATCGAAGAATTGATGAAATATATTCCAGCACCAGACTTCCCTACAAGGGGATACATTTTTGGTATCAAGGGTATCAAAGAGGCATATCGTACTGGCAAGGGAACATGTTATATTAGGGCAAAAGCCGAGATTGAAGAATTTAACAACGGAACAAGAAGCCGTATAATAATTACCGAGATACCTTATCAGGTAAATAAGGCAAAACTTATTATGCAGATAGCCGACCTTGTTAAGACTAAGAAGATTGACGGCATTAGCGATATTAAGGAAGAGAGTGACAGAGAGGGTATGCGTATCGTTATTGATATCAAGCGTGACTTCAATGCACAGGTTGTCCTTAATACTCTATACAAGCATACACAACTGCAGATTAGTTTTGGAATAATCAACCTAGCACTTGTCAATGGTTCTCCTAAGATCTGTAGCCTTATGGAGATGGTTAAGGCGTTCCTTGACTTCCAGAAAGAAATCATTGTTAGACGCACTAAGTTTGATCTAGACAAGGCTGAGCAAAAAGAGCATATTTTGGCAGGTCTGGTTATTGCACAAGCCAATATTGACGAGGTTATTAAGCAGATCAAGATGGCTGAGGACAAGAACGATGCTATCGAGAAATTGACTAGACTATTTGAATTGTCCGAGAAACAAGCACAGGCAATTCTTGATATGAGATTGCAGAAGTTGACAGGTCTAGAAGTGGAGAAACTTAAACAAGACTTAGCCGAAACACAAGACCTTATTAAGGAATTGAAGAGCATACTTGCTAGCGAGGACAAGGTTCTTGCAATTATCAGACAAGACTTACTAGAGATCAAGGCAAAATATGGTGTGCCAAGAAAGAGTACAATTAGTTATGAAGTAGGCGATATTGATATCGAGGATCTTATCGAGAAAGAGGATGTTATCATCACTCTTACTCATGGCGGATATATCAAGCGTATGCCTATTAGCGAATATAAGAGCCAACATCGTGGCGGAATGGGAGTAAGTAGCCATAAGACTAAGGAAGAGGACTTTGTGGACAACATATTCCTAACCAACACACACGATGATCTATTCTGTTTTAGTGACAATGGCAAGGTGTATACTCTTAAGACTTACGAAGTGCCAGAGGCACAAAGACAGTCCAAGGGTAGAGCGATTGTTAACTTGCTACAAGTAGATGCTGGCGAGAGGATAACAACTATTATTCCAGTCAAGGCGGAAGATAGAGAAGAAGGACATCTATTGCTAGTGACCAAGTCGGGAATTATCAAGAAGACTAGACTAAGCGAATTTGACAATATCCGTAAGGGTGGCAAGATTGCTATCAAACTTAACGAGGGTGATAGTCTAATCGGTGCTTATGTTACAACCGACAATGATCAGATAGTTCTGGCTAGTAACAACGGAAAATGTATCAGATTTAAGGAAACAGATATAAGGCTGGTAGGCAGAGATGCTATCGGTGTAAGAGGCATTAAATTAGCTGATGACGACTATCTAGTAGATAGTGTTCTTATCAAGGAAGGCTACGATATCATGACCGTAACTGAGAACGGATATGGCAAGCGTAGCAGACAGGAAGAGTATAAGTTGCAAGGCAGATACGGCTTGGGCGTAATGGCAGGCGTATTTAACGAGCAGACAGGTAGATTGATTGGCCTAAAGCAGATCAGTGATGAAGAAGACCTAATATTAATATGTGATGATGGTCAGGTTATTAGACTTAGGGCAAGCGAAATTAACACAATAGGTCGTAACACTAAGGGTGTTAAACTAATGCGTGTTAAGGAAGGTACTAAGGTAACCAGTATCGCAGTTGTCCCTACAGAGGAAGAAGAGTCTGAGACAGAAGCTTTGGACGAAGCACCAGAAGATACTGCACCAGAGACCCCAACAGAGATCCAAGAATAGCATAAATGTGATAGATATTGCATTGCTATTGTAAGATGAACAACACAAGACAGACACTATGGAAGAAGATATAGCAAATAACAAGTATATTCATACAGGACATCGTAATCGAATGAGACAGCGTGTCAAGAAAGAAGGACTAAATAGTTGCACCGAGCACCAAGTGTTAGAATATATACTATCTTTTGTGATAGCACGCAAAGATACTAACGAATTGGCACATAACTTAATCAACAAGTTTGGCAGTCTTTCTAATGTTTTGGACGCTCCTTATGAGGCGCTTATTAATACCAAAGGCTTGGGAGAAGTGAGTGCTACATTTTTGTGTACTATCAACGAAATAATGAATTATTGTAGCAAAATAAGATATTCCAACAATGTCAAGATATTGTGTGCATCGGATGCATATAAGGTGCTTAAACCTATTATGGCTAACCTAGACAAAGAAGTGCTAGTGGTGCTATGTTTGTCGACAAGTGACAGACTGATACATCACGAGATTGTGGATTTTGGTGACGACGCTAAGGTTGCAACCAAGACGGACAGAATATTGCAGATTGTTAAGCATAACAATGCTAAGAAGATAATCCTAGCGCACAATCACCCAGTAGGCGAGTTTGGGCCTAGCAACAAGGATGTAATATTTACTAAGACACTATTTGTGGCATTGAAGCTGGCTGGACAGGAACTAGTGGATCACTATATATTTACACGTGGTGGCGAGAACTATAGTTTCCGCAATTACGGGCTATTGGATAGTTATAACATGCAATTGGCTAATATGCTGGACAAGTAATATAGTGGCAAAATTGTCATAATGATACTTTTGCCAATATGTTTATACTTTGGCTATATGTTATATGCCGACTGCAAATGGCGTAGCGGATAAGTAAGACGACTAAGGCATGTGGTCAAATAAATGTGTTACAAGAATACTTTTGCATAATACGATCTAAAGGGAGAAACATATTTGAGTTTTAAGAAATTAGATAACGGCTTTGTGTGTGCCAATTGTGGCAAAGAGGTTAAGCCTCTTGGTTACACCAGTCGCAACCATTGTCCGTATTGCTTATGTAGCCTGCATGTAGATAACGACCCAGGGGATAGAGCTAATGAGTGCAAAGGCTTGCTTGTTCCGATAGCGGTAGAAACCAGTGCTAAGAAGGGATATATTATAGTCCACAAATGCACAAGGTGTGGGATGGTTAAACGCAATAAGTCTGCAGAAGACGACAACTTTGATCTTATCCTAGACATAATGCGAAGGAGTTCGCTAAGATTGTAAGAATAACATCAACAAATAATACATAATAACTCTGCATAAGATAATAAATATATGGCAGGGTTATTTTTTTTGCAAAATAAAATTGTTAACACAATCGCTTGGCGAGGCATATATTATCTGGTACAATCAAAAAGAGCTATAATGGGTATTGATAATTGTCGATATTCGGTTATGGTAAAAAAATATTATAGGAGAGAATATGAAGAAATTTTTTAGTTACATACTTATGCTGTGCTTGATTATCCCATGTGCTTTTATGATAACTGCATGTGGCGAAGACGATAATCCGGGTGGAACGACAGGCAGTGCAGATGCACTAAAACAGGTTGCTGGCGTGTACGAACTAACTACAGAGGACATATACTCTAACAGGATTAACATCAAAACCAACCGCTTTACTGTTGGTGAAGATGGTAAATTTTCTTTTACTATAAGCAATAAGACTGGCGTTAAGGAACAGAGTGCAGTTCTTTTAGGTACTATTGCACTAGATGACAATGGCAAAGTAATTGATGTAAAAATTAATAATTTTGAACAGTATTTAACAGGTTCCAAAGAAACAATTTATGGCACAGAAGTTAAGCAAGATAGTCTATTGGAAGGATTAGAAGAATTGTTTGAATTGTTCGGGTTTGACAAGTTTCAAAGTTGTATCGAGCAGATGATGGAAATGTCTTTACAGTTTGCAAATAACTACGTTATGTTATATGAGATAGGACTTGATGTTGACCTAGAAGATCCTATCATTATGTACAAGAGTGGCACTGCTAAACTTGCAGAAGGCACAATTCTTAAAACTTATACCGAGAAGGAATATAGAGATCTGTACAAAAACTTTGCATTATTTGATGATAATAAGTTAACTTATGCCACCGATGTATATTTTGAGAAAAATACAGAAATAGATCTAACAGATAATGCTACTAGAAAGGACTTCGCTAGTGGCGTTGAGTTGGTGGGTATTGTTATCCAAGAAGACGGCTCGGCTACAATGGAGAACTTATCAGTAGTAGACATAACTGGTCTTAACCTAACCGATGTAGGAACGGGTAATGCAGTTATCACTTACGAAACAGGCAAGACTACTACAACTACTAGAAACATTACTTATACAGTTGTTGCTAGTAGAGATGATTTCCCTACATATAAGATAAGAGAAATGAGTGTAACTGGTGACGACGGAGCATTTAGCGAAATTAACTATATTACCAAAGGGACAGAATTATATAATCTTAACTGGAGGCTGGATTGTAAAGCATATAATAGTGGCGGAAACAAGATTGTGCCTATAGATGAGACAACATGTGTATCTGAGGGTAAAGTAGTTACTATCACCAATTATGACAAGAACAAGACTGGCTTGCAAATTGTTACATTTACTTATAAGGGCGTTAGCAGTACAGCAATCGTGTATGTATACGACGAGGCTGACATTCCTGTTGTAGGCATTACAGCAGTAAGAGGATCTATAATATATTATACCGAAGATGTAGAGACTGGCGAGATTACTTATGATCTAACAGAGGCTAAATATGAAGAGGTTTTGGCAGACGGAAGTAAGTCTGAGCCTAAGGCTGTTACTATCGATATGCTAAGAGGTCATAGCTATACTGAGAAGAACATCGTGGTAAGTGTTGTGATTGATGGCAAAACATATACTTATACTACAACTATAAGTATGTCTAAGAAGTCAGCTTAATAGCAAGTAAGAAAAAGCACAAATTGGCGATATATTTTTAGATATAAGATAGTCAATTTGGCTTTTTTGCTGTTAATTATGTAGTGAGTCGGCAACAGCAAAACAAGAATATTGCAGAATAAGAGGAAATGAATAAATGGATAAGATTAAGGAAACGATCAAGGCAGGGTGCTATCTGGTGGATGTAGCAAATAGGAAGATTGGGCTGATATACAGAGATAGCCTAGACGACTATACTTTTCCTAAGGGACATCTGGAAGAGGGTGAGACGCTGGAGGAGTGTGCAGTTAGAGAAACTGCAGAGGAGACCAAGCGGATTGCAGAGATTGTGCCAGAGATAGAGCCAGTTATTGAGAGATATGTCACACCCAAGGGTGAGCATTGTGCAACATACATGTACGTGGCGGTTGACAGAGGACATAGTGACAATGATAGCCTAGAGGTGCATGATCTGGTGTGGACGGATATAGATGATGTTGCGAAAGTTTTGACCTACAACAACTTGCGAAATAGTTGGGCTAAGGTGAGTAAAGCTATAGTGGAGAAATTGCTGTAAAAAGCATTTCTCCACTTTTTACCTCTTGGGTGCGAGTTTTTGACAATAAGTATACATTTATTAACACGTCAAAAAAAACTTAAAAAATATGTCGAAAATCGCTACCACTTTTTCTTTTTTTGTTGTATAACTATAACAGTTTGATCGATGATTATCGGTGCTTAAGGGTCGTGCGACCATGTCATGTAACACAAGAAATTTTTTTTAAAAACATTGGCATTTTCGTTTGACTAGTATGTATGCATTGTGGTAGCATGTAATCGTAAAACACAAGATATAGTGGTTGAAAGGTGTTTCAAAACACTATATATTGATTTTTAACTGAATAAGGAGAATGTATATGATCACTAAGATAAGAAAGAGAGATGGAAGACTGGCTGATTATGATATCACTAAGATTGAGAACGCAATTGCTAAGGCAATGATGGCTATAGGCGATGGTCAGATCAGTGACTGTAAGAAGATGGCAAAGATAGCCGAGCTATATATTATGGAGAAGTTCCCAGAGGGTATCCCTGGGGTAGAAGATATCCAGGATATAGTAGAATCTGTTTTGATGAAGAACGGATACGAGGATGTTGCTAAGGCATACATTATTTATCGTAGAGATCATGAGAAGATCCGTAACATTAACAATACTTTCCTAGACTACAAGGCTACAGTAGACAAGTATTTGAAGTTGGCAGACTGGCGTGTTAAGGAGAATAGTACAGTAACATACTCTGTTGGTGGACTAATCCTATCCAACAGTGGTGCTATCACTGCTAACTACTGGTTAAGTGATGTGTATGACAAGGAGATCGAACAAGCACACAAGAATGCGGATATCCACATCCACGACCTATCTATGCTAACAGGTTATTGTGCTGGTTGGTCACTTAAGCAATTGATCAAGGAAGGTTTGGGCGGTGTTCCGGGCAAGATCACTAGTTCACCAGCGAGCCACCTAAGCACACTTTGCAACCAGATGGTTAACTTCTTGGGCATTATGCAGAACGAGTGGGCAGGCGCACAAGCATTTAGTTCTTTTGATACTTATCTAGCACCTTTTGTTAAGAAGGACAACCTTTCTTACAAGGAAGTTAAGCAATGTATCCAATCATTTATTTATGGTGTTAACACTCCTAGCCGTTGGGGTACACAAGCACCATTTACCAACATCACTCTTGACTGGGTTGTTCCTAATGACCTAGCGGAATTGAATGCTATTGTTGGCGGTGTAGAACAAGACTTTAAGTACAAAGATTGCGTTAAAGAAATGGCTATGGTTAACAAAGCCTTTATTGAGATAATGATAGAGGGTGATGCCAATGGCAGAGGCTTCCAGTATCCTATCCCTACATATTCTATCACTAAGGACTTTGACTGGTCAGACACTGAGAACAATAAGTTACTATTTGAGATGACAACTAAGTATGGTACACCATATTTCAGCAACTATATCAATAGCGATATGGAGCCTAGTGATGTGCGTAGCATGTGTTGCAGACTAAGACTAGATCTTAGAGAATTGCGTAAGAAATCTGGTGGATATTTTGGTAGTGGTGAGAGCACAGGCAGTGTAGGTGTTGTAACTATCAATATGCCACGTATTGCATATCTATCTAAGTCAGAAGAAGAGTTCTTCGACAGACTAGCCAAGATCATGGATATTTCTGCTAGAAGTCTTAAGATCAAGAGAGAGACTATCACTAAGTTGTTAGAGAATGGATTATATCCTTATACTAAGAGATATCTTGGCACATTTAACAACCACTTCTCGACAATCGGTCTAGTAGGTATGAACGAAGCATGTCTTAATGCAGTATGGATCGGTGAAGATCTAACTCATGAGAATGCACAAGAATTTACTAAGAAGACACTTAACTTTATGCGTGAGAGACTAAGCAATTATCAAGAAGAGTATGGTGATCTATACAACCTAGAGGCTACTCCTGCCGAGTCTACATCATACAGACTAGCTAAGCACGACCGTGAGAGATGGCCTGATATTATTACTGCAAGCAAGAATGACGATGTTCCATATTATACCAACTCTAGCCACTTGCCAGTTGGCTTTACCGAGGATGTATTTAAGGCACTAGACATTCAGGACGAATTGCAGACATTGTACACATCTGGTACAGTATTCCATACATTCCTAGGTCAGAGACTAGAGAACTGGAAGGCAACTATGAACTTGGTTCGTAAGATTGCTGAGAATTACAAATTGCCATACTATACAATGAGCCCAACATACAGTGTATGCCCAGTACATGGATATTTGAGTGGTGAGCAGAAGACTTGCCCACACTGCGGTGGCAGAACCGAGGTATACAGCCGTATCACTGGTTATTACAGACCGGTTGCTAACTGGAACGATGGCAAGAGCGAAGAATTTAAAGAGCGTAAAACTTATGACATCTCTAAGTCAGTATTGAGCGATAAGCACAAGGGTGACGAAATGGTATGCGGCGAGAATGGTTGCGAATTGCCTAAGAGGAAGAAAGGTGAGAAAGCAGTTAAGCCTATGCTATTTACAACTCCAACTTGCCCTAACTGCAAGATGGCTAAGATGTTGTTAAAGAATGCTAATTATGATTATGATCTAATAGATGCAACTGAGAATAAGGAACTTTGCACTGAGATGGGCATCAAGAATGCACCTACTCTGGTTGTTCCACAGGGCGACATGCAGATGGTATTTGACAATGTATCTGAGATCAAGAAATATCTAGAAGGATTGAAGAAATAATTTATTATGTTTGATATAACAATAATAGGCAGTGGGGTGGCAGGAATGACTGCCGCCCTTTATGCTTTAAGAAGCAATAAGAAGGTTTTGGTACTAGAGAAAGAGAATTATGGCGGACAGATCGCTAAGTCTCCTAAGGTGGAGAACTATCCAACACTTAAGTCCATTTCGGGCAGTGAATTGACCGATAAAATTTTTGACCAGATAGTAGACCTAGGGGTTGTATTTGAGCTAGAAGATGTCGAAACTGTGACCAAAGAGGGCGAAATCTACAAGGTTAAGACCAATTATAACACTTATGAGACCAAGGCGGTTATTATCGCCACAGGTGTGACTGCCAGAAAGTTGAATTTGGACAACGAAGAGCGACTGCTAGGCAATGGTGTGTACTATTGTGCTATTTGCGATGGGCCATTTTTTGCAGGCAAAGATGTTGTCTTGGTGGGTGACGGCAATAGTGCTATGCAATATGCGTTGATGTTAGCCGGATATTGTAGCAAGGTTACTATGGTAACTATGTTTGACAAGTTTTTTGGCGAGAAAGTGCTAGAAGATGCGATCAGAGCCAACGACAAGATCGAGATTATTCCCAATGCGGTTGCAAGCAAGCTAGTCGGTGAGGACAAGTTGACTGCGGTAGAATTTACCGACAATGAGGGCAAAAAGTTCACCATTGACACCAATGCACTATTTGTAGCAATAGGGCAGATCCCAGACAACGAGAAGTTCAGCAATTTAGTTGATTTAGACAAGGCAGGATATATTGTTGCCAACGAAACTTGCCATACTAAGTCTAAGGGCGTATTTGTGGCAGGTGATTGCAGAGTTAAAGGGATTAGACAGGTGGCAACAGCCATAGGTGACGGGGCGGTTGCCGGTAGCGAAACGGTCGCTTATGTTAATTTGATGAAATAGAAGGTAGACACATTATGCATATATATGGTTTAGAGAAATTATCTTTGGTGGACTATGAAGGACTATGCAGTGCGGTTGTATTTACAGGTGGGTGCAATTTTTTGTGCCCATTTTGTCACAATTCTGGGCTAGTGTATCGCAATGTGGATATGCTAGACGAGGCGGAAGTGCTGGAGTATTTGCGTGGTCGATCCAAGATGTTAGATGCAGTGGTTGTGAGCGGTGGCGAACCCACTTTGCAAGCCGATTTGAAGGATTTTGTTGCCAAATTAAAGGCGATGGGATATAAGGTAAAACTGGACACAAACGGCACTAACTACAAGGTTCTGAAGGATCTGGTGGAGGAAGGACTGGTGGACTATGTGGCTATGGATATCAAGAATAGCCTAGCGGAGTATCCAAGAACGGTGGGGACTAAGTGTGTAAACATAGACAATATCCGAAAGTGCATTGCTTATCTTATAGAAGGACATGTGGAATACGAATTTAGAACAACACTAGTTGCACAGTTGCATGACACTGCCAGTATCACCGATATGGCACAAGATATTAAGGGTGCAAAGGTGTTATATTTGCAGAAGTTTGTGGATAGTGACCACAATATCAAGGACGGCTTGACCGAAGTAGACGAGGCTACTGCCAAGCAGTATCAGAAGATATTGCAAGGGACTGTGGAGAAGGTGAAGTTGCGTGGCTACTAGGAGATTGATGCTTGATCTCTCCACTGCGAAACAAGTTCAAGGTGTTCGATCTCAAGCATCAATCTCCCGGGGTTATAAGGATTTAAAAAAAGAAAAACATATAATTTCTTTGCTGTGAAACAAGTTCAAGGCATGCGAACTTATATGTTTTTCTTTTGGTTTTATAAGGATTTATAGAAGGAGCTTGATATTTGACCTCTCCACTGCGAAACAAGTTCAAGGTGTTCGATTTCAAATATCAACCTCCGGGATTATAAGGATCTTATCAAAAAATAAAATAAATAACCTTATTACTAAGGAGTTCGACATTATGCATTATTTAGTATTTGTTGGAAATGTTAGATTAATAGTGTGATTAGGGTTATAGAAAAATATAAATTGATAATTTTTTGCATATTAGTTGGAGAAATAACTGTTTTGTGCAATAATATTTATGTTATGAGGCAAAATAGTATTATTTACAACTCAATATCTAACAGTAATACTATAATTATGCATGATAGCAACGGTTATGCACAAGTAGTTCGGGGGGGGGGTATCCCGTTTATTAGAATTATCTAATAGACCCGCTTTTTTGTGTTCAACTAACATAGAAGAAAACTTATATATACATATTTTAAGTCTCAAACAAGTTTTGTAAATAACTTGTTTAGGCTTTTTTGTATTGTATAGCATGTTGTGTGGTGTGAGTAGTTGTAATAATGTGTTTATAACAAATAAATTAAGATAAGACGAGGGAAAAATGCAAAAAAGTAAAAAAATGATAGCATTAGTTATTGCTTTGGTTGTAGCACTGGCAATTATTTCTAGTGCTTTGATTGTAGTATTGGTTATTGGCAATCAATCCGCAACCTCTACTGTTAAGGTGGTATATACATCTAGTGATGTGCATGTTAAGGTAGAGGCAAAATATTATATCGGTAAGACGGGTACAGATCTTACTAATGGCAGTGCTACATATATTGAGTTAAGTCCAACAACTACGACTGGTTCTCTTAATCAAGATGCAAGTGAGGTTGTATTAAGCAAAGACAATCCAAAAATTGTATATGAATACAAGTTTACCAATCTATCTAGCACAATTACTGCAATTGTTAGTCAGACTAAAGATAGCAATAACATTGCAGTTGTTCCAGTAGATGCTTACAACAATGTTACACTTACTTATAATAGTGCTATTGATCAGATAGGTGCTGGATATGGTGCTGGTGCAACAGCGACCACTTTTAGTGATTGTGTTGTTCCTGTCAACGAGGTTAAATATGTATATGTAATTGTTTCTATCAATGATCTATTGTATGATGTTGATTTCGAAGGAAACTTCGGTTGGACACTTAGCAAAGGCGCAACGGTGCAAAGCGTGGGAACATCAAGTAGTAGTATAGTCCAAGTCAATTTGGCAGATACCAACTTATACAATGCTACACAAGTGCAAAATATTGACCTTTTCCTTGATCAAGTCAATAACGAGCCAACAATTTTCCCAGTAATTGAAGGTAAATCGTTCTTGGGTTGGTTTTCCAATTCAGCATTGACCACCCCTGTAACATGGCCATGCACTATTACACCATCCACCAGATTATATCCTAAATATGCTACAACATCTGAGGGGTTTGTTCTTCGCTATATGAAAAATAAAGATGCTTACAATATTGACTATTATGAGGGAACAGCAACAACAGTTTATTTGCCTGATATTGCTAATGATGGAACTAATGGAGTTAAGAAAGTTGTAGGGTTGGACAATGGGGCATTTAGTGTAGACAATGAAGAAGTGGTCGATTTAGAGAACATTACTTTGGGCAAAAATATAACAAGGATATTGTCCAATATTTTTGAGGGAAACACAAAACTGACAACTTTAATAGTGCCTTGTAATGTAACTTATATTAAAAGTGGTGCTTTTCAAGGTTGTGCAGGTTTGTCCTCAATAATTGTTGACAGCGGAAATAAAGTTTTTGATAGTCGTAATAATTGTAATGCGGTTATTGAAACAGACAGCAATACTTTAGTTGCTGGTTGCAAAAATACAGTAATACCGGAAGACATAAAGGTTATTGGGAATAATGCGTTTCAAGATATGGGACTGACAGCAATGAATTTCCCGGAAGGCATTGTTACAATTGGATACATGGCTTTTTGCGAAAATAACTTGCAAAGTATTATATTGCCAGCTTCACTACAAAAACTAGGTCAAGATGCATTTGTGAGGAATGAAATGCTAAGTAGTGTAACATTTGGTGATCCTAACAACTGGTATGATTTACGAAACAAAGTTACAATGGATTTTTCAAATCCAGGAAATAATGCAACTATATTAAAAACATATGATTATACAAAACTTTTAATAGATTATGTAAAACAATAAAAGTTATAATTAATCAAATGATAAGCATATTAACAATTTAAAGGGAGTGATGTGCTTATTTTTTAATATTTGTACGCAATGATCTATCCACAAAGTGTAATAGTTTGGGGAAAAGTCACGATTGCTTGACAAGTAGGTGGGTGTTGTGCTAAATTGTTACTATCTAAATATCTAAAAAGGGGGAAAATCTAATGAAAAGATATTTGACAGGTATTAAGCCTACAGGCATTGCACATCTTGGCAACTATTTTGGGGCAATCAAACCTGCGATCGAATTCAGCAAGCGAGATGATGCGGAAAGTTTTTATTTTATTGCAGACTATCATGCACTTAATGTGTTAGAAACACGAGAAGAAATGATAGAATACACTTATGGGATCGCTTGTACATGGCTAGCATGCGGATTGGACCCTAGTAGGGTTGTGTTCTACAAGCAATCAGATGTTCCAGAAGTCTTTGAGTTGAACTGGATCTTGAGCAATGTTACACCTAAGGGCTTGATGAACAGAGCACATGCTTACAAGGCTGTGGTAGAACGCAACGAGGCAAATGGTGTAAATGTGGACGATGGTGTTAACATGGGATTGTACAATTATCCTATACTTATGAGTGCAGATATCTTACTTATTGATGCCGATGGTGTGCCAGTAGGATTGGATCAAAAGCAACATGTGGAGATGTGTAGAGACATTGCACAGGCTTTTAATCGTAAATACGGCAAAACATTGAAAGAACCAGAAGAAATTATTGACGAGAAGTTTGCTACTCTTGTTGGTTTGGACGGCAGAAAGATGAGTAAGAGTTACAACAACACTATTCAACTATTCTGTGATGAAAAAACATTGCAAAAGACTATCAACAGGATTGTAACCGATAGTTCGCTCCCAGAAGATCCTAAGCCACTGGACTGCACTATCAATAAGTTGTATAAGTTATTTGCCAGCGTTGATGAGCAAAAGGCAATGGATGAACGATTGACACAAGGCATTGGCTGGGGAGAAGCAAAGAAGGAACTGTTCCGTGTTATGAACAATTATCTATCCCCAATGCGTGAGAAATACAACTACTACAATACTCACAGAGAGTTGGTAGACGAGATCTTGCGTGAGGGTGCTAAGAAGGTTAGAGTAATCGCAGGCAAGACTATGGAGAGGGTGCGGAACTCCATTGGGGCGACAAATATTTAGTTGCTCCACTGTGAAACAAGTTCAATGTGTTCGCCCCTAAATATTTGTCTTTAGATTTAAGCGGATGTTGATTGGCGGTCAATATTTGATCTCTCCGCTGTAAATCGAGTTCAAGGCGTTCGATCTCAAATATCGATCGAAAGGAGTTTGCGGACTTAATTGTAAAATATAAGTAATAATATATTTTGTGTTTGAATTTTCTTAAATTACAAAATATATTATTTTTTTTGTGTGTTTGCAACAAACATATTTTGTTTGATATCGGAACAATGTTGATCATTGCATTTATGGTGTTGTTGATAAAATATTGGGTGTTCAAAGTAAAGAAAATATATAAAAGTAAAAAGTCAAAAAATACTTGACAATAGTTACGGTTTTGACCTAATATATATATTGTAAAGACGCTTGATGAAAGACAAGGCCTTGGGCTTGCTACAGGACAAAATAGAGAGTTGTTGGTTGGTGCAAAACAATAGTTCGGCTTGCTCGCAAAATGATAAACTGGATAATATCCATGTCATCGTGCAAGAGGTTATCACTTTCAGAGTTGCTTGCTGAAACAGTTGATTGACAATTGTCAACTAGACTAGGCAATGCCGGGACTTCCCGTGACAGAAGTAGGAAGTGATAGCTTCTAAGGCATTAACAAGTGGTATAGTTTCCTTAGCGAAATCTTGTTTTTGCTAGGGATTTTTTTGTATATAATAGTTTAGTTTGTGGGTGAAAAATTGCTTAGATATGGCAACATATCACACATGCGGTGATTACAAAAAAATTTTCCAATAGTGACTGATAATAGCAAAATCTATGTTAATATTGTCAACAACTATATATTTTGTGTCAGTAACTAGAGATACTATCAAAATAAACAGATAAGTCAAATATAAGGAGAAAAGCAAAATGTACAAAAAAGTAAATGAGTTAAACTTGCCAAGGACTGAACAAGAGATATTGAAATTTTGGCGAGAAAATGATGTAAAAAGTAAGTGCTTACATCACAACATGGACAAGCCTGTGTTTTCGTTTTTTGAAGGACCACCAACAGCCAATGGTATGCCTCATGCTGGACACGTTCTTACTAGAGCATTGAAGGATGTATTCAACAGAACTAAGTCTATGCAAGGTTATTATGTTCCACGTAAAGGTGGTTGGGATACTCACGGACTACCAGTCGAGATATCGGTCGAGAAAGAGATCGGAATATCCGGCAAGCAACAGATAGAAGAATATGGTGTAGAGAAGTTTATCGAGGCATGTAAGAAAGACGTATGGAAGTATGTTGACCTTTGGAAGGACTTTAGCGAGAGAGTTGGATACTTTGTTAATATGGATGACGACTGCTATGTGACTTATCATGACGACTATATTGAGAGTGTATGGTGGAGCTTAAAGGAGTTGGATAAGAAGGGCTTGCTATACAAGGGGTACAAGGTTTTGCCATGCTGTCCTAGTTGTGGAACAGCACTATCTAGCCACGAGGTTGCTCAAGGATACAAGGAGCGTAATGATCTAACTGCTGTAGCAAAATTTAAGGCTTTGGATCAAGAAAACACTTACTATCTAGCATGGACAACCACGCCATGGACATTGCCTAGCAATATTGCACTTGCCGTTAACCCAAAAGAGAAATATGTTAAGTTGAGATCGGGTGACGAGTGCTATATTATGGCTGACGCATTGGTTGGCAAATATTTTGACAAAGATTATGAGATTGTAGAAACTTATGTAGGTAAGGATCTAGAGTATAAGAAATATGAACCATTGTTTGACTTTGTGTCTGACGAGGTTAAGGCTAGAGGGTACTTTGTAACATGTGCCGATTATGTAACATTGACTGACGGTACAGGTATAGTACACATTGCTCCTGCTTATGGTGCGGACGATTCTGCCGTAGGAATGAAATATGATTTGCCTTTTGTACAATTTGCTGGTAGTGACGGCAAGTTCAAGGAAGGATCTGGCAAGTACACTGGAAGAAATGTGTTTGAAGTTAACGAGGAGATTGCTTTCGACCTTAAGTCTGCAGGCAAAATCTTAAAACTAGAAAAGCATAAGCACGAATATCCTCATTGCTGGAGATGTAAGTCACCACTTATTTACTTTGCAAGAGATGGTTGGTTTGTTAAGACAACCGCTATCAAGGATCAATTGATTGCCAATAATAACAAGATTAACTGGTTGCCAGAGACTATCAAGACAGGTCGTATGGGCAACTGGCTAGAGAATGTTATCGATTGGTGCTTAACTAGAGATAGATACTGGGGAACTCCACTGCCTGTATGGACATGTAGTTGTGGTCATCATCATGTTATTGGATCTAGGGAAGAATTGCGTACACTAGGGCATCTGGATCATGATATCGAACTACACAAGCCTTATGTGGATGCTGTTACTATCACTTGCGAGAAGTGTGGCAAGCCTATGAAGAGAGAGAATTATGTTATAGACTGCTGGTACGATAGCGGTAGCATGCCATTTGCACAATTCCATTATCCATTTGAGAACAAGGAAGAATTTGCAAGACGATTTCCTGCACAATTTATTAGCGAGGGTGTGGATCAATGTCGTGGTTGGTTCTATACACAATTGGTTCTAGGAACAGCACTATTTGGCCAATCACCATTCCAGAATTGCATTGCCAACGGCATGGTTGTAGACGATAATGGGCTAAAACTATCTAAGAGCCTAGGCAATTACAGACCACCACTAGAGATTATTAACGAAGTAGGTGCTGATGCTGTAAGATGGAGTTTCTATAGCACAACTCAGCCATGGAACAATCAACCTATGAGTGTTAAGAGTGCGGGTGAGACTATCAAGAATTTCTTTGGAACATTCTGGAACACCTATGCATTCTATGTGCTATATGCCGATATCGACAACTTTGATCCAAGCAAATACAACATCAAAGATTGCAAATTGAGTATTATGGATAAGTGGGTGCTAGCAGAGTATAATAAGTTAGTTGAAAATGTAACCAACGAGTTAAACGCTTTCCATTGTACCGAGGCTAGCCGTTATATCCAAACATTTGTAGACAATCTATCCAATTGGTATATCCGTAGATGCCGTAAGAGATATTGGGGTGGTGGATTTACCGAGGATAAGAAGTCGGCTTATGTTACACTTTACACAGTTTTGGACGGTGTAAATAGACTATGTGCACCATTTGTGCCATTTATAACCGAAGAAATATATCAAAACATCACTAGACCATTCTTCTCAGATGCTCCAGTAAGTGTACATCTTACCGATTATCCTGTTGTAGACAAAGCTATGATTGACGAGAAGTTGTTGTCAGATATGCAATTGACATACAAGTTCACCGAACTAGGTCGTAGTGCAAGAAATCTATCTAGTATCAAAATAAGACAACCATTATCCAAGTTGTATATCACTGACGCTAAGGGCAAGGTAGACTTAAGCGGTGAGTTGCTTGATCAGATCAAAGAAGAGTTGAATGTAAAAGAAATAGTAGAAAACGAAAATCTAGATCAATTTGTTAACTATCTACTTAAGCCAAATCTAAGAACATTGGGCAAAAAGTGTGGAAAGTTAATAAATAAGATAAGAGAGTATTTAGCGACTGCTGATGCTAAAGAGATAATGAATGCAACCAAGGACGGCGGATCATATAAGATTGATCTTGACGGCGAAAAGGTTGAGTTGCTGGCAGAGGATATCTTGAGTGCTGTTAGTGAGAAGGTAGGATTTGCGTCCGCCAGTGAAGATAGCCTAGCAATAATATTAGATACTCACATCACTGACGAGTTGTTGAAGGAAGGTATTGCAAGAGAATTTGTATCCAAGGTACAAGCAATGCGTAAGAACACAACTCTAGAGGTAACCGATAGGATTGTTATAACAATCGCTGGGGACAGAGAATTGACAGACATTATCATGGCTCAGAGAGAGGCTATAATGCAAGATATATTAACAACTGCAATAGAAGTAGTTGATACTATTGATAATGGCGAAACATTTGAGTACGATGGCAAAACAATCAAGATTGCTATTGCAAAAGCATAAAGATAACAAAAAACACCAAATTTTAAAATTTGGTGTTTTTTGTTATATGTTGCATTTATTTTGACAAAAAGTTATCACTTTTTGTCAAAATCATATATTGCTAGATTTTTTAAAAATTATTAATAAATATAAATTGTGAATAATAAACAAGGTTATTGATAAAAAAATCAATAAAACATTAAGTATTATTATTTAACAATTTTGCAGATTTTACTCATTTGTACTAACAGTGTTTTTCTCAGCAAAATATGTGTCGGTGTCTACCCCAAAGCATTCTTTTTTGCCAGAGTAGGATATATAATTTCTTTGTTCTTCAAACGCCGATTGAATATCATTATGTGTTACACCAACTTTTAGTAGTCCGTTGTACACTTTGTCAAATATAGTGTTATTGTCGGCCTTTATTTTTGCTAGTTCTGGTTCGCTTAAGCCTGATATTATATTTTCGCTTAAGTAATCTACACATGGCAGATAGCAGTATTTGATAAAATCCCTATGTGTGTTGTTGCCATACAAATCGGGTTCGTCAAATAGGGTGTTTTCGGTGTTAAAATTAAGATCAACAAAACTAAATCCTGCTTGTGGGTCATAGAAGAAGTTGGTTTTTTTGCTAGGATCGATAGCGATTTTGTTGTCGGTTATGCTTTTCATGTCTTGTACAAACTTATCATATTGCTCTTGTGGTGCATGTGCTAGTTCGTCCACACGCAGTTTTAGATAATCAAGGTTGGAAGGCGTTACTTCGCCATATTGTTTTGGGAACATATCCCCATATAGTTCCGAGCCTTTGGCAAGTGGCTCTATAATATATCCACTGCCGTAGGAGTGGTCGCCATAGTCGTTTACTTGGTCATAGTAGTACCCCAGGACTGGAACGACATTTACACCACTTTCGCTCAAATCGTGCAACTTGGATATAACAGTGTTGAATGGTACATCGGTTTTGTTGTGATCAGCCAACTCAATGTTGTTGGTCTTAAGCACACAATAGTCATCAATTAGATATGCCTTGCTGTTGCCACCTCTACGGTCACTGGTGTTGGAACGTATCATAGTTTTGGTGATAAGGGAGTCGGCAATATCTTCTGCAATAAACGGAACATATTTGTTCATGCGATATTTTTCCTTTTGGTAGTGTGAGATTTTTCCCCACATATCCCAGCATATCTTAGCATATTTTATTTTTTTGTCCAACAACTTTATCCACATTTTAAGGTATTTTGTGGATATTTGTGCTATAATTATTTTGTGTCACAACTTTGTGTCATAATTTGCAAAAAAATTTTGCAATTAATTGTGTCTTGAGTGGAAATGTTATATAATATATATTGTATTTGTTGTTGTAACTTTGGCAAAACAGAGCATAGGTTTCTTGATTGAAAGCAATCTGTTGTATTTTCTGGCAGAGGTGTAATATATATAATACAACCCTCGCTTACTCGCTAGGTAGCAACTACTATTAACAACTTAATATACTTATGCACCCGTAGCTCAATTGGATAGAGCATCGGTCTTCGGAACCTCGTCGCAGTGCATGTCACATTAGGTGAACCGTGCCTTCGTGGAACTGCAGCAGGTTGCACCTCTAAGCCATGACTGCTCCTCTCCCCAACAGGTTGCTACACAACCTTAGTCGGGGTCCCCAATACAACCCTCGCTTCCTCGCTAGGTAGCAACCACTATTAACAACTTAATATACTTATGCACCCGTAGCTCAATTGGATAGAGCATCGGTCTTCGGAACCTCGTCGCAGT
>CAKVHF010000007.1 GCA_934748015.1 uncultured Clostridia bacterium
TTTTTTGCTCCCTTTTTTCGGAGACTCTGGTGTGTTATCACACACCAACAACTATCGTTGTTAGAACTTAAGGACTATAGTCCAGTGTAGTCGGGAACCCTACCCGACACTTCCGCTTTGCTCCAGCCGATTCCCGAGGGAACACCAAGCAACAAAAAAGCACTTTCGAGTGCTTTTTTTGTTGCAATGATATTTCCGTAAACGGAAATGATATTCGTTTCACGAATGATATTGCTAACGCAATGGTGCTCGCAGTAACATTGTTCAAAGTTGTCGTTAGACACCTTGAAGAAATGTTACAAGTAAACAATCTATGTGTCAGACACAATATGTGGCTGTGGCACATGTTAATGTGCGTTGAGCGTTTAGCTCAACAACACATAGATTATATTTTTGCTAACGCAAAAGTGTCGGTTCAATATTATATATATAATATAATTACTGCTCTCGCCATAAGCAATATTGTGCAAGCACAATTGTTTCGGCTCGTTTGTAATTATCATTATGAGCTTAAGCGAATAATATCATTGGCGAGTGCCAATATCATTGTGAGTGTTAGCGAACAATATCATTAAGACTTATATTATGTACATTTAATAATACATTAATTTTTTTATTATTCTAAAAATTTTTGTTGTAAGTTTCTTTATAATACAAATGAGCTTGTATACACTATTTATTTTAAGTTATTATAATTTATGTAAATAACTTTTTGCCAATATTACCAATCCTTTTTCTTTTTCAACTTTTTTTATTTCACCCTTATCTATCATTCTATTTAAAACTTTGTCAATAACAATCGCATCTTCTTTATTTACATTGCTTTTCCCTAAAATTGAAGTTAGTGGGACATTATTTATATCTTTATTGTTAAATGCTAATTCCTTTAACTTATCTATATTTTCTTTTGCTAACTTTATCATTGCAAGAAATGTAGTTGAGGGATTTTTAATATTCAAACATTTTGATACCATGGTAGCGGTTTCCAAATATTTATCATAGTCTTTCATACTCGTTAAAATATGATTATTTTTTAACATATCAGATATATTTACTAAGACTTCTTTTACCTCTTCAATCTCTTCTGGAAGAAATAATAAGTTTAATGCTTGATAAGATAGATTTGGCAATTTAAAATCTTTTTCAACCTCTCTACAAAAATTGATGAATTCATCTGTCAAGCCAGAATATTCCTTAAACTCTAAACTTTCTAATTCTTTATATAATTTTCTTAACAATTCTTCATCATCTTGACCTGAAATAGAGTTATGGCTTAATTGTATTGCTAATGCTTGGTCTTTGGATAATTTATCCTTACATAGCATAACTTCAATTTCTTCAAGTTCAGCATCAATAGACGCCATAACCCTGTGATTGCCAGACAAAACTTCTATTTCATTATTTTCATTATAATAACAAAATGGGACCGATGTTAGCTGTCCATCTTTTTTAATATTTGATACAAGTTTTTGATATTCTTCAGGTTCCATATATCTAGCATTCACTTTCAATAGTCTTATATCTCTTGGATTTATCTTTATAATTTCTGTTTCCATAATTCTAATCCTTCTTTCAGATTCCATTTACCCATATGTGAAAAATAGGTTAAATTATAATTTCCATCTTTCATTTGCTTTCTATCCTGTAAAATAAACAAATCTCTATATTTTACCGATGACATATTTTTAGTAAAAACATTTGTATAAATGGTTTTTATTTCTTTATTTAATAATCTTTCTGCCAATAATTTAACTTCTGTACTTAAAACACAATACAAAATTAGTTTGCTTAATCGTTTAATATTTGAATTAACTGCAAAATCTGACAATAAGTATATACAAGGTTGTTCTATTTCTTTAAGTGGTTGGTTTCTATAATTATTTGTAAACCCAAAGGCTCCAAACAATTTATCGTTAGAAAACAATCCATAACAGACTTTAGGTGTACCTACATAGTGAATTTGTTTACTTAAATATTTTTGTCTTAAAGAATTAAACTGTTGTAATGTTAATTGTTTAATTTCAACATTTTCAATAATCTCATTTTCTACAACCGTATCAAAATATTTTTGTAATATTTGTTTATTTGCTTGAGTTGAAATTAGTTTTGATTTCATATTAACATTAGAATACACATTTAAATGTTGTGATTTTAAAATTTGATTATGGTGTAAATCTGTTATTTCTTTCTTTGATACAACAACAAATGTAAAATTTGAATTTAATAACAATTTAACTGTTTTTATATTTAAAAAATTATGATTACAATTATTTATAATTAATATGTCTTTATTTGCAATATTTTGCAAGAACTCTTCGATTTTGCATTTTTTAAATTCGTTTATCTCTAATGAAATACAACTTATTTGATTTTTTATTGCGTTACATAAATAATCTTTATTTTTGATAACATTATTAAAAATTCTTTTATTGTGTTCGTTATTTTTCTTTGGCTTATATGTCTTATAGATTATTGCTAATGCCAGTTTTTCAATATCGCTTAAAGGGGAACCTATATCTAATTCTAACTCTTTGTAAATCTTTTCATTTAGATCTAAATCTTTATTGTTACTAAAATATTTACCCAATAAAGCATTACAAAAATCAACATCGCCACCAATTATTGGTGACGATGTTAGATTATATATTAATTTTTCTAATTCCAAATTTTCTGACCCATAAACAAATATTCTATTAAACTTATTATTGTTTATAATATCAGAAATGCAATTGCTCAATATTGTTTTTACTTTTATCATCTAATTCTTCTACTTTTACTCCTAAATATTCCTTCAGCCATTTTGCAACAATCCTTCTATGACAAAAAGTTTTACCTTCTTTTATATCTGTCCATTTCTCATAACACAATAAAACTGCATTATCGCCAAGTTCAGCGTAGACTTGTTTTGGATCAAGTTTATTTAAAACCTTTTCGTAATAAAGTTTTGTATAAAGTTTTTCATCCTCTATTTTTATAATCTCGGCTGGTGGAGCAAGCTTTTTAAATTCTTCTCCTTTCCAGAACCTATTAAATCTCGCAATAGAAATATATTTATATCCCTTATTTTTGGGATAACTTTTAATTTTTCCAAAATAACCCGTATACATTTTATTTCCTCTCTATCATTATAACATAAATTTGTTTAATATTAAAGCAATTATTAAAATCTCTTTTTTGCTCTTGCTTCTGGCGTTAACCTTAAGTCTTTCAATATTTTTTCAAGTTGTTTATTACAATCAACTAATGTTTTATAGTGCTCATTCTCTTTAACCATAACCTTTGGTGTCTTTCCATCACTACAAATTCCAGTCACAATTCTAATGTATCTGTCCGGGTTTTTATTGTATTCTCGCCAAGCTCTATCTCGCATTATCTTAATTTGACAATACTGCCAAATGAGTTCGGCATCGCTATGTGATAGTCTATAACTAATACTTTCTTTCAATGTTTTTACAATTCCTTCATAAGCACATTTTTCTTCTTCAGTTAAATATGTTGGAATCTTCAAAACTTCATTGTTTATTATTTCTGTTTCCACTTGAACTTTTTTATTTCTCTCAAGCATTTCTTTTTGCCATTTATCCATAAAATTCTCCTTTTAACATAAAAGGTTGAAGATAACAAAATTGTTTATTCTTCAACCTTTCTGAAATTTGTTTTAATTAACAACTATATATTATCATACATAAGTTAGTAAATGCAAGAATGAGTGTCAATATTCTTACCCTTTTCCTCGTAAGACTCTGGTGTGTTATCACACACACCAACAACTATCGTTGTTAGAACTCCGGACTATAGTCCAGTGTAGTAGGGAACCCTGCCCGACACTTTCGCTAATCGCTCCAGCCGGGTCTGAAGATGGATCACCGCCCACGCATAAGTTATTTATTGTTTTATTCTTAATTATTTAACAATTTGTATTTATGAAAATAAATTTTATTGTGATATTTTATTTAATATGATATAATTTATTCATAATATTACATAAGGGAGTAATTATGAAATTTTTTAGAGGTTTAAAGGCAACATGTGAAGCTATCGGAAAACTTTGGAAAATAGAAAGAATAAGGGACGCAGAAATAAACAGTAATCCAACGGAAGAAGAATTGAAAAACAACAAAAAAGGAAAGTTCTCCATCGCATTAACTATTTTAAGTATAGTTGTTTATTTGCTTGCCTTTGTTTTGGTTGCTTGCTCGTGGCAAACTAATGTGGCATTGGGTATATTTGTATTGATTTTGGTGTTAATGTTTGCTCCATCAATTCAAATAAAGGCAATAAATTTGGCAAAACAACAAAGAAAGATTAATGGGAAAGGTAGACCTGCTTTAATTCTTGCAAATACTTTGCCAACTTTGGTGCTGGTTGTGGGAGTGTTGTTCTTTGTTCTTGGTGGAATGTATATTTTCTTTAAATAAGAAAAAAAAATACAACCTTGTTCGGTTGTATTTTTTTTGCTTTGATAAAAGTTGTTATATTGTTAGTTATTCTTATATATTTTGACAAGTAAATTTTGGCTAAGATCATTCCAGTTGACATCATCAGAAACATAAAATTTTATAACTAAATTATAATAATTATCTGTGCTCTCAACGGTTGTTAAGTTAGTTGTTAAAACAAACTTTTGATAACTTGAATTTTTACCTTTAGCAGTCCAGTAATGATTAATGTTTGTGTTACAAAACTAATATGTATCTTATTAAAATCACCTATCATAATACTATTAAAAATGAAATTTTTTTGCATATACAAATATCACAAAACAAAAAAACTCACGGATCTATATTCTAAATCTGTGAGTTTTTTTGATTAACATCTGTTTTGCATTGTTAATTATTGTTTGTGTTATTTTCTGGCTCTATAGTAAATACAAAGTCTTGATCTGGATATACATCTACATCCAGGTTGTTGATGCCTAGTGTATAGTATAATGATTTCTTTTCATTGTTAAAATAATAAAGATCATAACTATCCATATACACACGATTAACACCTGTGCTATATACTGGATTTTCATGCTTGCTATCTGTTGTCCATATTGTTGTTGTCGTATACTCTAGTTCAACCGTACATATTTCGGACAAGAACATATTAAGAGTTATTCTTTGCGTTCCAATGGACAACCCAAATTTCTCATAATATAATTTACCTATTTTCATAAGATCACCATAAGTAAATCTTAGGTTGCCGTCTTCGATATTGGTAAATTCGTACACATAACAATGCTCTTTATTTACACCCTCATCATATTTGCTCCAGATATCGTCAACAAATTCAACATTGCCAGCAATCACATCTCTGATCTTAACATTAGGATCATTGTTAACAACGGTATATGCCCTTCCGGTAGGCTCTGTTGCGTCAGTGTTGGTTACAAAAGTATATTTTGCTTGCTTATCCATAAGATCAACTATACGCACGTAACCCAACTGCACAAGAATATATAGATATCTATCTTTAAAAACATCATAATAATCGCCATGTAGAGTGCTCTCGTCAATAATCTCATTTAGCGAACTAGCTTGCTTGCTGAAAACAAAGAAGTATTGGTTGTTTTCATGATTTGTTATTATCTTATAATCATCGTTGCTATCTTGATAACTTTGCGTTGCTGTGCTAAGATCGTTATAAGTAGAATTGTCCTTAATATAGAAGTTGATCGCATCATCCTTCTCGATCTTAGCGTATAGGTGGATATTCTCGCCTGTGCATACACCATTAGGCATTTCGTCCAAAATATTACATACTTGGGTATACTCTGGATCAAAATAATAATCTCTTAGTATATAACCCGCAGGGACGCCATTGGTGTTAACCGCTACGCTCAATCTTTCGTCAAAATAATACTTAACTGGCAATGGATATAGTCCAGTTCTCTCACGTGTGTCAAAATTTACATCTTCGATAGCAATGTAGTCGGAATATTTTATCCTTTCAGAAGAAGAAGGATATACTTTGGTTTCTTGGTCTCCCACATGCAATGTCAATGTGGTGTATCTCTCCAACTTAACATATAGTGTAGGGATTCCATCTTCTAAATCATACCAACTTTTTTCTCTTATAATGGCCTCTTTCAATGCTTGGAAGTCATCTGCTGTGCCTATAACTCTATCTTCCCACCAATTGTAATCATAGTACTTAATGTGATCAGGTTCTAGCACATAATCTCTATATGTTGTGCCAGCTGGAAAATTGTATGTTTCTTCCCAACCTGATGGGAAGAACACTTCGTCATCTATTCCGTATTTGCCACCTACTGGTTCGATATTCGGATCAAAATATGATAGACATCTAATTGGTTCATCAAAGCCTTGTACTTTGATCTGGAAATTGACGATTTCGTGTGGCCAAACAAGTATCCACATATCAATTGGCTCTCCCTCAGCCATAACATTGTTAGATCTTTGCCATGGATTATCCACTGTTGGCTTATTTGTGGACAAGCCGTAGTAATATAGCGGTACAGTAAATCCCATATAAGGTATAGTCCAGCCAGGTATTGGATCGATGCTAGGATATTTGTCCCTTACACTCTTAGGCAATTGTTGCCATATATCTGCACCTCCACCTCCCCATTCGTTAGTTATATATTTTCCTGTTGGGACTGTCACTGTGTATATAAGGTCGTTATTTACAGGGAATTGCTTAGCAAGTTCGTCCTCTTGATCTTCCCAATTTCCACTTTTGTCCCAATTCTCATTCAACCATTCATTATATCTTGGGGTTCGATACTTAACAGATTTCTTGGTATCCTCACCATATATAAAGTATGTATCCAGTGCCTTGCCGTCTTTGTTGCCATTTACGGTATCAACATAGGTAAGCACTGTCTCGATATCGTGAACACGCACGATTGTGCCCTTCTCAAACACTGCAGTCAATGATGTTATTTCGCCAAACTTAATCTTCTTAACTGTCTTCTCGTCATAAGTCACGCCATTGTTGTCTATCCAGTTCTTGAATATCCAGCCAGCCTCAGTCTCAACCACCGGTGCAAACAATTTGTTACCCGGTTTACCCATCTGGTCGATAGTCTTGTAACTAAAGTGTGGAGTATTGATAGTAACTCTGGCTAAGTCAATCCACTTAGCATAGAATGTCATGTCGGAACTCAAAGGCTCGGAACTAGTATAATCTATCATTTCGGTTAGTCCTGCGTCTTTATAGAAGCCAACAAACGCTTTGCCGTTCTGCTCCAAAACCACCGATGCCATGTCGCTAACAAGCTGGGCTTGTTTGAAATTGTCTTCGGATAGAGTGGAGAACTTTCCACCATTCATAACCAATGTAGGAAGTCCATCGTTGCTCCACTTAGCAAATACTTGGTTGGTCGTGCTACTATTGCTAGCAACCGCTCTTATCTTATTGCCGTCTACTGGGATAGTGTATCCGCTATCGTAGAACCAGCCCAAGAATGTCTTACCCTCCGCGCTAGGTGTAGGAAGGCTAACTATCTCACCATCTTTATATACTGTCTTAAAGCCATCTACACTAGCACCTTCTAGATACACTCTTGCCTGAGATGGTTTATCGCCTAGGTTCTCTATCACATTATTGAAATTAACCGAATAATCGTAGTCGAAATCAATAGTTGTTCTCTCATATCTCTCGTCAGTTAGACTAGCAGGAGTATAGTCCTTGTGTCTGCTAACCAACAATTTCATTCTGTTGTATGTCTTGTCGGCATTTAATATAATATCTGCCTCGACCGAATATGCCTTCAACTCGGTTGGTGCAAAGAACGTATCAGATATACTGCTTGGTTCCCAGTCCTTGTCTGGATATGACAATACAAATATTGCAGTCATCTTAAGTTCGTATATTGTTATGCCGTCTTCCTCGACTTTCTTGCCAGAATATGTAACCTTGTAGTCACTGCCCAAAACATCTCTAGACATATCTACATTTAGGTTAGAAGCATAGTCAATATACTTAACCATGTCACTTAAGTAGTCCTTCTCCATATCCACGAAGTTAAGATAAGATCCCTTGCCAGTCTCCTCTGTCTTGTACTCGGTAAGCATCATGTTGTCACGATCCTTAGTGTAGTACTGATCACCTATCTTGAAGTAATTTCTGTTATTATCCATGGTCTGCTGTTCGCCATTGATCTCTTGTTCAATACGATTGCGTGTAGCAATCATCTCATTGTTGCCAGACTTGTAATAAGAGATAGTAACATCCTCATCTTGATCATTGAAGGTGCTCTTGCGTTGAATATGCAAGGTCACACCAGATGTAAGATCGAAGTCCTTAGGGATATACGACTTAACTTCTTCTTCCGTCATAGTCTTAGGTGTATCGGATGGCTTGCTTCCGCCACCACTACCGCTTCCGCCTCCGCTACTACTACCACCGCCACTGCTTCCGCCACCTTTGTTGCCACCACATGCGGTTGTAATAAACATTGCTGGGATAATCATGCAAATTGCAAGTATAAGGGAAAATATATTTTTCTTCTTCACCTTAGTGCCCTCCATATCAATAAATTATCTTACATCACTATTATATCACACATAACCTGTACAATAATAATGATTTTGTCTAACTTCTTTATTTTATATCTATATGCACTAACACCACTTTCTTGTTTATATTTCATTTTTCGGGGGAATTTTTTTTACAATTGCACACACATTAACTCTTCTTATTTGCCACTTTGTGTCGCTAGCCAACAACTACCATAATAAAATAATTGCAGTGTCGCAATTGCATACTTATTGTTTTTGCGACCATATGCTAAACTATACTCAATATAGGAGTTGTTATGAAAGTAAGTGAAGCAATCGCAATAAGAATAAAAGAAGTGTTGAAAGAAAAAAACATAACCCAATACAGACTGGAAAAGAACGCTTGTATTCCTCATTCAACTATGATGGATATAATGGGTGCAAGAAGAGATAGTTGCAATGTAAAAACTCTTGTGCTATTGATCCGAACACTAGGGATAACTGTTGCTGAATTTTTTGATAACCCAATATTTGAAAGTAGCGACCTAGAAATAGACTAGCATGTACAATAAAAAACAAATAGTTTTTCTTAACCAATTATTACAAACCACAAAGTTTATTATTAACACCAAGAAAAATAAAGATCTATATAGGGCAGTTCCCAAATACAGATCTTTTTATTTTGTCGAATATATAATTTATTAAATTGTAATTTGTAGTTATCACTAACTACTATTTAAGATAGATTACTGTCTATCATACATCTCGAACATAGTACCAAATCCGTTGGATAGATACAAGTTCAAATAATCACCAGAGTATACATCTAGGTGCTCTCTAGCCTCATCCTCTGTTCCTGGAATAATACTATTGTAACCAGTAGAAGAATTTTCAAAACGATATTGCTCACCACTAGCTATCATATTAGTCAAATTAGTAAATGCAGCATTACCATTGTATTTGCCAGGGATTGACTGACTTGCAGATAATGCAGTGTTCTCAAACCAGTTAATACTTCTATCCCAACCATAAGTAACGGTTGTATCCTTAGTCTGACCATTCAATCCATAATACTTGTCATATTCTGTCTTGTCATCAAACATACGGCAATAACCTCTAGTAATTCCACCACCTGTAGGAAGACCTTTGTCACCCCACTTGTAGATAAGAACCATGTTTAAGAATTTAACACCATCTTTAGTTACGACATTAGTCTTGGTTGCACCTACTGAACCAAATAGAGTATCAGGAGTAATAAATGATTGAACCAATGCAGTGATTGGGTTGACCTCAGCAGTTGGATCTGTAAATGTAGCAAACCAACCTTCTTGACCAGTTACCAATGATTGATAATCGCAGTTAACTACATCAATGTAAGCTGGAGTACCATAAGCCCACATAGTTTTTTCACTAGAAGTTACATCACCCTCATGTTTGATATACCCATGCGAAACATGATCTGCAATTATTACTGGACCACCTGCATCGTGCATGATGTTATTTTCCATATACGCATTGCCACCCCAGATATAGAAATGGCTGTTATAAGAGTTGTAACCCTTGTTGTTAGTATAAGTAAATTTTGCATTCTTAGTTTTGCAATTAGTTACACCCAGTTGAGCAAGTTGCTGTTGAACGAATGCATCATTCCCTTCGTTGGCAATATATGCATTAAGAGTATTTAACTTAGTCTTAGTTTCCTCGTCAGCACCTGTTGGTACAGGAGTGAAGTTAAATCCAAATTCTGTAAACCAAATAATATTGAAGTCCTTAGATATAGTGTTGTCTGCTGTAAAGTTAACAGAACGAGCCTTACATAGTATTACACCACCACTATTCTTAGGATCAGCACTTCTTGGACCATTACCAATAAAGTTGATATCTTGCATGCTAGCCTGACCTTGTGAAGCGTGCAATCTTACATCTTTGTCATCTTCGTTATTATCATAACTGCCATCACTATTCTTCAATGCACCATTTACTCTAAATAGTGTCTTGTGCATACAGATATAACTATTAGCACCTTCTGCATCATCAACATACCAGTTCTTCTTAACTCCACCAGACTCTCTATCATCTGATCCATATACAGCCTTGGTTAGTGCTTGTGCGTTGATATCAAAATAGTTACCATACATGTCAAATTTGTCATCATCTGCTACATATCTGCAGTAAATGTATTCTTGGTTATCTTTCATAGAGCCAACTGCATGCTTCTCAGCATAAGTAGTTCCACCATGATTAAATTGTGACTTAAGTGCACCATTGCTGTCATACAACTCTGCCTCTGTCCAGAAGCTAGTTGCTGGGATATCTGCATCGGTGATGTTGATATCCCTCTGTAAAATAAGTGCGTTAGGACTAGCAACATCCATTAGCCCCCACTCTGTCTTCTTAGCAGTCCAATTGCCATTTTCATTAGCATTGTCATATAGTGACAATTGTTGTGCATTGTACACATTGTAGCCATCAACAACATCGGTTACTAGACGAAGTTGTGTGTTGCTGATCATGTCTTCGTCATATTTTACACCATCCGCTAGTTTAGCAGTGATTTCGAACTTCTTGCCTACAGCAGCCTCAGTGAAGTCAACTGTTGTATTGGTAATACCCTCGATATATGTAGCGTATTTAACTGCAGTATCTTCGGTTTCTGTCAATAGTTCTTTCCAATCGTTAGCAGTTTCGTCCCAAATCTTAAATGTAAACACAATATCTGCATCAACATCTACTCTGGTATCTGTCTCGTCTAGCCCTTCAGTTCTGATACCTAGGTCTAGAGCATTGTCATCACCTGTCCTGTGGGTAATGCCTAACTTAGTGAACTCAGTGTTCTTATCAGCCTTGGCAGAACCCTTGTCCTTAAATGCATCGATTAGGTCACTACCAAAGTATGCAACTGTATCTGATGTACCTGGGGCAAGAATTGTGATGTTAACATCTATACTGAAATCTTTGTAAGTAATTGTTAATTTCTCAGTGCCTGCCTTGGATGTATCAATTGTACTAAATTCAAGTTCTGCACTCTTAACTTTCTTAGTTGTTTTATCCTCGTATGTAACAGTTACAACAACTTTAGAAGTATCTAGTTCTTGACCAACATAGATCTTGGTTCTCAATGTGTTGTCTTCCAACTCGATAGAAGCAATCTTCTTCTCGTCACAAGCAACAATCATGCATGCACACACGATACATAGCATTATTGAGGTTATAAATTTTGCTATTTTTTTCATGTTTTTCTCCTTTATTATTATTTATATACAGCCCACTATACCCTAATAGCAAAAATGGATAATAGTAAGCGATATACCAAGTAAAATTTTTTATTTTTATAACAATTTGAAGGCTAAATTCTTCTAAATTGTTATCGGTTTATATTTTATAATTTTGTGTTAAAACGATTCTTTAGTTTAACTTATATGTCTAATTATTTGTTAACATGTTATCTACATATTATAGATAACTTAGTTGTTATATTCTGACCATCGGTGGAGATTATGCTTATATCCATAACCGCCTTGCCATAGAACATTAGTATTCCGGTATCTCTGCCGTTGCCGTCCTTAGCAAACTTAACATTCTTGTGTTCACCTGCTAGACGAAAACTCTTGTAGGTTGCATTATCTGGTAGTACCCTTATCTGCAATTGATAGATCTTGTATTCAACCTCATCCTCATCCACACCTGTATGCAATTGATCATATTTGATAACAATTTCCTTGTTGTCATATCTATCTAATCTTACTGTTGCTTCGTCATCGGTTTCGTTAAAGCACTCTATGGATGTAACATTGATTACTTCATTGTATATCTTAACGCTTAGTCCAAAGAAGTTGATGACCACTATGCTGGCAATGTATATTATCATGATTATTATTAACGTTGATTTCTTCATAGTCTACTTCTCCTTATAATATACCTTGATCTTAGTTAGATAGAAATAGATCCTGAAGCCTAGGAATATTGCCGATACAATGCTGGCTTTGATCCAAAACGCCTTAGTACCCTCGCCCAAAATGAAGTATGCCATAAATGCAAATATGATAGACAATGCAAAAGTATATATGGTCGACTTGATCTCGTTAGGGTTGTTGGTGTGAGTACCTGTTGTGGCATATTGTGCGTTCTGAGGGTTCATAATATCCAGTTCTGCACTCCACAGCAAGTGTCCTAGATACAAACATTCTACACTAACAAATAGTAGCGGAATACTAACTAGGCTATTGGCAAAGTTGCCATACACGATGCAGGTTGCAAGAATGGATATAGTCATAACAACTGCGTTAGGGACAAGTTTGGCAATAAGCGACTTGTAATATGGCTGAGGGTTGGTCTTCATAAGATAAGCACTAGCACCCTCCTCACTATACACCTTAGCCATAGTTGTGCTACTGGACAATGCAAATAACATGATCATAAGGATATTGAATGTAATAGTCATAAATGTTCCTGACAATCTTGTGTCCATGGCACTAAATATCTTGTTAAGTAGCAATATCGCAATAGGCATGCCTACTGCTACTCCGAATAGTGAGTACATCTTGTCCGGTGTCCTTAGGTTAAGCAAAGTCTCCTTGTTAACTGCGGATAGGAATGTTCGCCTCTGGAAGTTGGTGTGTTTGCCTATTTCGATCACTCTCTTGTACTCAAATGGGCTACTAGCGATCTTGAAGAATAGTGGTCTAACGATAAGATAGCATACGCCCAATAGCACTGCTACACTAGCAATCACTATGCCTAGGTATAGCCATTGTGTTCCATCCAGCAGTGTCAATGACATGCCGTATCTTAGCCCAACCACCATCCTAAGCATCACAGCAAAAGGCAATGCCTTGGTTGCAAAACTGGTCATAAAGTCCTGCACATCCCAGAATATTGTTCCCCAAGAGGCAACTATATCGAAATTGGCTGGAATAAGATTGATAAGAGATACAACTGCCCACACACCTAGTGCAATCAAAACAACAATTGTTGTGTATTGCAAGATCTTAAAATTGCGGAAGAAATTGCAAATATACATTGCTGGAATGGAAAGCAGTGCACCCACCACTACTGGCACAGCGGTTAGCACCAATATTGCAACCACTAGCCATAGGTAGAAATAAATTGGGTAGCCATTGATAAGCCCAAAGGCAAAAAACAATGGCAAATAAAAGTAAATATTACGAATTAGTTCGTACAAATAATACACAATCAACTTAGAAAAGAATATATTAACTCGGTTGGTTGGCATGGTCAGTAACAATTGGTTATCCTTGGCAAAGTACAACGACTTAACAAGCCCAATAGTACAACCCAGTATAGACAATGTCATCATAACGGTAAATATGATTAGCAAGAACTTGTCCGGAATACCCGCATTAAGATCCACAAACCTTAGCATGGATATAAGATAGAACGCTACATAGATGACCGCAGTGATAAGAGCAAACTTGATAAGAGCAAAGATTGTCTTGAACAGTGTCTGTTTCCAACTCTTGAAGAAACTGAAATCCAATTTATCTTTTAGTTGCATTGCGACCAAAGTTTTTAGATTATTCATTCTTCTTGTCCTTTTTCTTTTCCTTTTTTATTTTTTCTGTCGTGTTTTTATCGGTTATATGTTTTTCTTTTCTCTCTAACTTTGCTTTTCGCTTGTCTTCTTTGACAGCCTTAGCGTGTTCCTTCTCTATCACATCATGCATCTTCTCGTCCACAACCTCGGCATCCACATCTTGCGAAATGGTTGTTAGGTAGAACTCTTCTAGTCCGCATGTTTCGTCTATCTCTTTTAGGGTCTTAACTGTTAGGATGTGACCTTTCTTGATGATTGCGATACGATCGCAGATTGTTTCCACGACATCTATCAAGTGGCTGGAAAAGAATACAATATTGCCTTCTTTGGCGTGTCTCTTCATACACTCTTTTACCTGATAGATACTATTAGGGTCTAGACCTGTCAACGGCTCGTCCAAGATCCACACCTTAGGGTTATGCACCAACGCTGACATGATTGTTATCTTCTGCTTCATGCCGTGGCTATATGTCTTGATAGGGCTGTCAAATGCGTTACGCATCTCAAATAGATCTAGATATTTCTCAATCGACTTGTTTCTATCCTCGGTGCTAACACCCCACAAGTCTGCGATATAGTTGATATATTCTCTTCCGGTCAACTTCTCATATAGTGCGTAGTGATCTGGCACGAAGCCTATCATCTTCTTAGCCATAACCGACTCTCTGTCTACATCATATCCGCATACGCTGATCGAACCCGCTGTGATAGGTTGCACACCTACGATACTCTTGATGATAGTCGACTTACCTGCACCGTTGTGACCCAAGAAGCCGAACACTTCACCGCCGTTGATCTTAAGATTGGCATCCTTGACCGCATATATTTTGCTAGTGCCGTATCTCTTGGAAAAGTCTTTCAATTCAATACTTATTTCTCTATTTTCGTCCATTTCATATTTCCCCTTATTCTCCGCCTTGGATACCTGCAATGCAAGTATATCGGCATTGATCTTCTCATTGCGTGCCACCATATCCTTCCATGTATCCACAAAGGCATATCCGTTCTCGTACACGAACCACATTCCCAGTCCCAGTAGCACATATACTAGGAAGAACAGCACCTGGTACACTGGGTAGAACACGAATTTCAGATCCCCAATATTGAACTGAAGCACCACATCTCGCAAATTTTCTGCCCATTGTCCTAATTTGTCTGCTATAAAGTCACTGTTGATAAAGAAGTAGTCAACGCTAGCATCGTAGTTGGTGAACCATGCATTTAAGATCAACACCAGTGCAAAGTATCCGCCAAATGCAACCATTGACCATATAAATTGTTTTAGTTTTGGTCTGCCAAAAACTCTCAAAGCAACCAATAGCACTGGCATAAAGAATGCAATGTAGTGGTTGATATAGAACTTGACACAACCGGTAGCCATAATGTTCATGGTGTCGCTATAGTTAGGCATAGCCATTGCTAGGAACGCACCCAGAACATTGATAAAGTATGTAAAGTAGAATAACCTCTTCATTCTAAAGATGATACATAGTGGTGTGATATACATCGCTGTGTTGCATAGGTGAATAGGAAGTCCAGTTATGCTAACAAGTGATTGCGCTCTGTTGGTCACCAGATATGACACCAAGGTCACAAGGCTGACATATAACAATGCACATCGGCAAGTTTCGCTATCCTTCTTGCGTAGTACCATGTATATTGCTATAGGGATAAGGATCGAACCATACAATAGTACACGATGAGGAAGCGTAAACGACTTAATCTTAACAGTGATACTGCTTAGCCCAAATAGCCCTTGCAATGCATAGGCTGGGATAGCAAATAATATCACAGGGATTATGTACCACAACACTCTCTTCTCGCCCTTGTCAATATGGAAATATCCATTGTCCACAAAAGCAGTAATTGCTATAAATAACATCAGTGCAACTTCTATCGCCATAAGCATAGTCCTTACCTGGAATGTAGCAAAAGCCCCTACACCCACAATGCTCTTGGCAAGCATGAAGTATGCAACAAGATATATTATACTTACTGGCAACACATAGTATCTGACTAGGATGTTGATCTTGCGTACACTGACACTAAAGAACGGATACATCATCGCCAGTATCAATGCACCATAGATAAGCCAATTGAATATGATTGCAATTGCGTTGACAAATTTGCTATCAAATATATCGTTTGTAAGCTCCAGCGTCTTTTGGATCGCATCTTCTGCCCACATGTATCTGACCGCAAATACTGCAATCAGCACACCTGCAATTATTTTTAGTAATAAGTCTATTTTCCCTTTCATCTTGCCCGTCTTGATAAGTGCATATATTGTAATTAGCACCCCTGCTATCAATGCAATCAGGCAATAATTTAAGATAATCATTTTTTTTGTCCTCTATATAGTAAAAATCATTTTTTTTGTTTCATAACATATTTTTTTGCTAAGCATATATCTGATATTTAAGTTTCCCCTCTGCCAAAGTTCACCATATATATAATTTCGCAAAAAAACCATGTCCCTTAACTATATTGTGCCACAAAGCGATATCTATTATGTAATTGTATATATAATAATCTATTAGTATTAACCTATAATAAGATCGCCATATCTTAAGTGAGCCGACATTGGACTTAAACAAGTCGTTTTCTTCGGTTCATATTTATACACTGTGTCAACAAATATATTTTGTGCGTAACAAAAAAGCCTTCTTAAGCCCTCTAGACTAAAGAACAATAATCCTATTGAAATTATATTTTCCTTTGTGAAAATAAATATATATAAGCAAAAAACTTTTGCCATTCCTTGTGCAAAAAAACAAGCCGTTTTACATTTGCTCCACTAAGAAAATAATATTTCTTAAAATAAGGATATTGTGTCGAAAAAAGGCTTTGCAAAAAAATTAACAAAGAAAAAGGCAAGATAACTTAACGATCTAAGATGCCTTTACTCTGTTAAAAAATTATTCGTTTAACACAAAAACTGTCCATTGATCAAATAGACATCATTACTAGCATAATTATTGTCGTAGATATAGCGATCTTCGTTGCTATATTCTACCTTCTCGATTATTCCCGGTCTGTGTGCATGGAACATGATTACAAATACACAGAAACTGGAAATGGTAAAAAGCATATTGAATATTATAATGATAGTAGACAAGATAAAGTCTATATTGCATATACTGCTAATTACTGCCAAAGGTCTAAAAAGAATATATTTGACATTAGCATCTATCTGAAGGAACTCGATGCTAGAACGGATATACTGCTGAACATTGCAGTTAAGACTCATAAGAACAATCAGTGTCAATGTGAACACCGAAACAAGCATCTGTATTAACTTTTTCTTATTAACTCCTTGCAGTCTTAACATACATCTCTTCCATTGCAATATGTTATTTTCTCTATAATTATAACCTAAATAAATATATCAAGCAACCAAATTAAGCCATTATTTAATTATTGCAATATGTATAAGTGACATAAGTTATACAAATACTAATAGTGTCGAAAAATGTTCTTGAGCTGTTGCTAAACGCTACACTATGTGGCAAAAATGTGTAAAAGTAAACAAAAATATACACAATTATTACACATCGCCAAAGTCGGCAAAATGTGTATTTTCTTAAAAAAGTTTTGTAAAGAAAAACAGACGATATATATTTTTGCTTACACCAACAATGTCACTAGCCCTGGCGTCACACTTGAAATACTGCATAGCAACAAGTAATTTTTCGACCAAAAAACAAAAAAGGAGAAGAATCAAATGATTATTGCAAACTATATTGCTTATATCCTAGCAATAATTGGCGGTATCAACTGGGGATTAGTAGGTATATTCAACTTCAACCTAGTAGATGCAATCTTTGGGGTAAGAAGCGTTATGTCGATTATTATTTACATACTAGTTGCCATTGCTTGCCTATGGCTTATCTTTGCCCCTATCTATGATGGCAGAATGCTAGATCTGGGCTGTCAGTACAAGAAAGATACTAAGAAGAAACAATAGTTATAACGGCTTTGTGAACTTAGTAACGAAATTTTTAATATTTTATTAAGAAAAATAAACAACTTACATGTTATCTAGATAAGGCATTGCAGGTTGTTTGTTTTTTTGTCACTCTACCAATAGTAGAATTGCTTATTTTTACTCTCCATTATGCAACGGCAAGTGTATACCTAACATCTTTAACAATAGAGCACAATTGCAAATAATGTCTGATATAATAGCGATGTAATCAAAGTTATTGCCAAGGGTTATTGGTGGAAATTTTTTGCAAAATAACAAGTCGTAGATACAATGGCTATATCTTGCAAAAAGCAATTGCAAAACAATGTTGCACGCCTAAAAAAACCTAAAGCATAACAAATATGTGTTTTGATTAGAAAAATAAAAAATATAAAACAAAAAGAATATAGAACAAAAAAGGAATAGAGAATTATGGAAAAAATAACAATATCTCTAGAGGCAACATGTGACATGCCAGAAAGTTTGCTGGCAAAGTACAACCTAGATGTGATCGACATGGAGTACAGAGTGGGAGAGGAAGAATACACAACCGCAAAAGACGATGTGGTAAGCAGTGGACTATATCAGAAAATGCGTCATGGGGCAAAGACGATGACATCCCAGATCAATGAGACACTATATGAAGAGTTCTTCACTCACCTACTATCCCGAGGGCAAGATGTGTTGCACTTAGGCTTTAGCAGTGGACTAAGTGGAACTGTTAATAAGGCAAAAGCAGTTGCTGACAAATTGAACGAAACTAGCAAAAACAAAGTGTATGTAATTGACACGCTATGTGCTTGTTCTGGTCAAGGATATATTGCGATGCTTGCAAGGCAGTATAGTGACGAAGGGCACACTATCCAAGAAGTTATCCAATATGTTGAAGGTATCAAATTATATATTACACACGGCTTTACGGTAGACAACTTGAAATATCTTGCCAGTGGCGGAAGACTGAAAGCAAGTTCGGCGTTTATTGGCAACCTACTTAACATCAAGCCAGTTATGAGAACAGACGAGGCAGGAAGGCTGACTGTATATAAGAAGGTTTTGACCAGAAAGAAAGCAATCATGGCACTGGTTGATACTATGAAAGAAACTATAGCAGACGACTGCAAAATATGCTTTATTTCTCACGCAGACTGTATGAATGATGCACTAAATATGAAAGAACTAATTACAAGTATTAGACCAGATATTGAGGTTGTTGTAACCAACCTAGGCCCTGTCATTGGGGCGCACTCGGGGCCGGGGACACTATCAATATATTATGTATCCAAGGTCGCAAGATGATTTTTGATAGAAAAACACCTAATTTGCCACAAATTTGTGGCATTTTTTTGTAAATTGGGTATTGACTTTTGGGTATAATATATTTTACAATATATAAGCTAATAATAATTTTACTTTTTTTACAAAGCAATGCGTTACTGACATATACAATCTCTAAAGCATTGCTTTTTGCACCAAAAAAAATATATGTAGGATGAAAAAAGGAGATAAAAATAATGATGTACGATATCGATACTAAAAGTAGCGAATTGATGACCAGACTGGCTGGAAAGGGCGATAAAATATTTTATTTTGATGTCAAGATGCCCAATAACAAGACCGGCAACCCTATTGATGTGCGTATTGCCACCAACGATATTGCTGAGACTTTTGGATTTTGGAGAGAGGCAAGTTGTGTGCGTATAGATGATGAGTTGACTAAGTATTTTGCTGGTGATAGCAATAAGCAAGGCCAAGTTATGATAGGCAATCAGAAATCTATCAACAGTTATGACTACGATAACTTATGTGCAGAGTACTACGGCAACACACTTGCATTCTATCAAGATAGCGGAAATGGCACGGTCAACGGTGATATCAAGTGCCTAATTATGTCCAACCATGGCAATGAGGGGTTGGATGTATTGAAGCCTTTTGTTAGAACAGGTGTCAAGGAATATATGATGGACGAGAACTACAACATGCCAGTATCTGCAATAGGCAGAAATTGCACCAAAGACTACAGCATCGGCTTTAGCGTTTCCAGCAACAACAACGAGTATGAGAGCAAACTAACCGACCACTCTAGAGCGGTGGACGATGCAGTTGACACATTGTGCGATATCGTATCCAAGGGCATAGATGTGGTTAAGATTAGAGAGTCACACTTTGAGGATAAAGACAACGATAGAGAGATATAAAACAAAAGTTTTGAACAAATTGCAAAGAGATTAAAAGGAGTAAAAAACAATGCAACTAAAACCAAAAACAAGTCAAGAATTAGTAGAGGAGTTTTTCTTACAAAACAGCAAGAATGTATACTATTCTCGTATGGAGATCAAGAACAAAAGGGGCAAGAACATAACAATATTTACTAACAATGCAATCGCAATGGCTAAGGCAAAAGAAGCCAGTGAGGAAAATATGCTAGAGAGATTGACAGATATTAATTATTGCACACCTAGACATTTCTTTACTCGCAAGGCAGAACTAACAGAGGTGTCTAGCCAGAGAGTATACAATACTAACGATATAGACCTAAAGGCAGTAGGCAAATTGAACTATGGCATCACTCTATCACCTTCCAACGATACAGACGAGACAAAAGACTTCCAAAAAAGCTTGCTGATACTATCTAACGAACCTATTGCAGACACTGTTATCAATAGTGCTATTAAGTGCAACCTAGAGCAGATGAGAAAGCCGGTTGAAGTATCTGACGAAATAACAATTAGACAAGAGATATGCCCAGTATACAATATCAATGTAGGTATCTACAAGGAAGGTGGCTATGATGAGACAACCGTATTTACTAGTTCCGACATGCCTAGATCCGCTTGTTCTAGATTGACCGGTATTGTATCTAGCATGCAAGCCGGTGCCGAAATGCAGTCCCCAGAGGAAATAGAAATCGACCTATCGCAAGACGATATGGGCTTGGACGCGTAATAACAAGAAATGATAATTTATGCAATATAATGTGAATAACATGTTATATTTATACACATTCCACACAATTTTTTAAGCCAAAGAAAAAAACTTTTTGTGCATACAGCAAAGCATAACACTTGCTACATATCACAAAAAGTTTTTTCTATTCTATTGCCTTTTTTGTAATCATCCTCTTCATACAAAGCAATGTATCTATCAATATACATTTGCCTAAGTTTATTTATTTCATCCATTTCGTCAACCTCTATTAATTATAGTTTTACTATACTCATAACTAGTTTGTCAACCTATTATACCTAGACACCAAAATAGATTTCTAATTATTAATATTTTAATAATATTTGCTTATTTGCAACATTTTCTCTTTTAAATATACAAAGATTTCGTTTAACAAAATCAAATTACTATGTTAGAATATTGCTACAAAAGAATTGAATAGAGGAAAAACTATGAACACAATTATTATGACAAGCCTACTTAAGAATTATATCAAAGAAGCAGACGGCTCTAGGACTGCGGTTGATTTTGGCAACATTAACGGCATCAAGGATGTTATGAAGTCTAACATCAAGAAATATAACAATCTAACCTATGTCGCATCAGACAAGGATGCTTATGCGGATAACGATATCAAGGCAGGTGCCATATATGACTCCTTCAATATCGCAATGCCATTCAAACACTATCACCTTATAGACGGCAGAACCAGTGTAGCAGAGGCAAGCAAAATACTAAAACAATCTGACCTAATTATCCTAGGTGGTGGACATGTCCCTACTCAAAATCGTTTCTTTCAAGAATACAATTTTGCTAAAGTACTGCACGAAGTAAACAATGCAGTGATCCTAGGCATCAGTGCTGGCAGTATGAATATGGCAGAGGTCGTGTATTGTCCACCAGAGTTGGACGGCGAGGCACTGGATAATAATTTTACTAGATTTTTCCCAGGGCTGGGACTTACAACATTCAATGTATATCCGCATTATAACATAGCCGAGCCAGACATCGTTGACGGCAAAGATATTGAAAAAGAATATATAACTCCAGATAGCCACAAAGCAGATATCTATCTACTACCAGACGATAGTTATATCGAGTTAACCCAACATCATGCCATTGTGCATGGCGAGGCATATCTGTATCACAACGGCATTAAGACACAGATCTGCAACACAGACGTCACCACCGAGTTGTAAAAAAGTCTGTTTTTTAAAATTTCTATAATTTACAATCAAAATATAATATGATATGATATAACAAAATCTATGTATCAATAATATTGTATAATCACAAAAAGCCAACTGCGATAACTACTTTGCAGTTGGCTTTTTTGTTAAAATAATATTTTTAAAAGCTCACAATTTTTCATTAGGAGTGCAAAAATGAAAATAAAAAGGAACTATTATTTTGAAGTGAACCCCAAAAGTTAGACAACTTTAGGAGGTTCACTTTATTTTTGCTGTTATTTTTTTCTTTTCTTTTTTATTCCGTTAAATAATTATTTTATTATATTTACAAGCAAAAAACGGCTTGGCATGTAAGCTTTGTGGCAGAATTGCCATTTATTTTACATGAGATAAGCCGTTTTAGATATTATGGTCTATTGATATAACTAGTTTTGTTATTCATAAACACTGTATAGTTAGCAGAGCCATCTGCCCCAAAGGTAAGTGCTGTGCCGGTTGTTGCGGTAGCCGATGTCGCTGCCACCCAACCACTAGTCACTGCCATGGTCACCGATACATTGGTTGTGCCAGTAAGTACATTAGTTCCTATCTTCTTAACTGCACTACCTATACGCAAGGTCTTCAACTTGGTACAAGAGGCAAATGCGTTGTTGCCTATAGTTGTTACACCATCCAAAGTGTCAAAACTAGTAAGTCCAGTACCACGGAATGCATAAGCGTTAATAGCAGTTATTCGACTAGTAAAATTGTTAATAGTAGCAAGACTAGATGCACCTTCGAAAGAACAAGCATATATATCCGTCAAACCATTGGGCAATCTAACAGAAGTCAGCGATGTACAATTTTGGAAACTATATGAACCAAAAGAAATTATTGAATCGGGCAAAACAACACTAGTTAGTGCTAAACAACCACTAAATGTATAGTTACCAATCTGAGTAACTGAGCTAGGTAATATTACAGTTGTAAGTTGTGTGCAATCTTGTGCAAAGTAATTACCAATTTTTTTGTAAGTAGCTGATGTTGAAGTAATTGAGCCTAAGAACTTAATTGTCTTAGCAGACGAATTTTGAAAAATATAAGAACCGTTAATTTGATATACATCTCCATATACTATAAATTTATCCATATTGGAAGTTGCCTCAAACAATCTTGTTCTAAATGCAGAAGTAACACTACCTTGAATAATAAAATCTTTGATCTTAGAGTTGCTAAACGCATAATTGTATATTGAAGATATATCATGATTGATATTGATAGAGAATGAACCTTGTACATAAGCAAAACTATATTGACCAAACTCTGTTAAAACATTGTCTTGTGGGATATTAACTGCTGAGATGTAAGGTGCATAAGTAGTTGCTGCTGTTACATAGAACATATAGTCAGGTATTCTCTTGACCTTAGATCCAATGTTAAGGGCAAATCCGCCATTGGATGCGGTCTTGCCTGCTTGGTAGAATACTTGTGATGAAGAAGAAAACCCAGCAAGAGCTATTGCATTGAAGTTAAGGGTAGCAAGGTTCTGCAAATCATAGAAAGCATAATTGCCTATACTAGTGACCCCCTCTGGGATGGTGACCTCAGTAAGTGCAGTACGATAGAATGCACTTGCACCGATCTTAGCTAAATTCTTACTCATAGTCACATTGGCTAAGCTGGAACTAGTATAAAATGTATAATCTTTGATCTCAGTAACACTATCTGGGATAACAAAGGATGTCAATGATGTGCATGCTCTAAAAGCACTTGCACCGATATATGTTAGTTTGTTGCCTGTAGTGACTGAAACTAGTGATGTACAATTGTAGAATGCATAAGTGCCAATGTGACTAGCATTGCTTGCATCAAAGTTGGTTATCTTGCTACAACCCTGGAATGCACTATCTCCAATATACTCTACTTTGCCATTGCAAGTAAGAGTGGCTAAGTTAGTACAATTAGCAAAAGTCTTAGCACCGATATATTTTACTCCACTAGGGATGCTAGCGGTAGTCAAATTGGTAATACTATCAAATGCACTAACAGCAATAGCAACTACATTATCCCAATTGGTGATATTGGCGGTGTTGGTTGTTGAAGATCCTGCTTTGTGGAACCAATATTTGCCACTCGCATCACTGCAAGGCATTGCCTTATTGTATACCACACTTGCGTAATTGCCATTGAATGCTTGGTCACCAATGCTATAGATTGTGCTAGGCATATTGACTGTTGCCAGAACCGAACAGCCATAGAATGCTTTTGCCCCAATCTCCAGTTTTGCACCCTTGGTGAATGTAACAGTCGTTAATGTTGTACAATTGCTGAATGCTTGTTCTCCCACTGTCTGCAGGCTGGAAGGCAAAGTGACAGATTTCAGCGCTGAACAACCATCGAATGCATTGCTGCCGATACTAATAAGAGTAGATGGGAAAACAACAGTTGTAAGAGCGGTACAACCCTTGAATGCACTTGCTGGGATTTCGGTTACACCCTCTGGGATGTTAATAGAAGTTATTGTTGTGTTGCCAGACATATTCTTCCAGTCCAGATAACCATTAGTGTCTGTATTGTATTCGTAATAATTACTTCCGTACTTACTTCTAAATTCCGCAACTGTTGTTGGTTCCTTACCCTCACCATACATTTCTGTTAAGTCAAATAATTGTGGGGTAAAGGTTACGTTATTAAAGGTTACATTGTTGCCAAAAACAATTGAAACATATCTCATTAGGGATGTGTCTGTCTTCTTAATAACTCCATTGCCATAATCTTGTGTACCAGCACCTTGGTTGGCAAGCGAAATGTAATATGTGGAAGATGTTCCACCTGCTGGACATCCTGTAAGTAACAATGTATGTCCATTGTTCGCTTCTGGATATTGCATAATGGACAAATATCCTGATGCTGTTGATGTGCCACTTAGTGTTATTGTTCCATCTCCATTGTTAGTAAATGTAACGCCGTTCTTGGTAGTTGTTGCTGGATATGCAGTCCTATTCATCAACTGAATAACATTGCTGGATTTAACCGAATTAGGAATGACTGAATTGTTACTAGTCTTAACAACCTTGTTAGTTGCAGTCTCTATAACACAATTGCAATTCTCTCTGCTATCATACACTCCATTGCCCGGCATTACTCGGATAGTTGTGATAGGTGCGGAAAGGAGATTCCATGCTTTTGCAAAATTGACATCTTGCTCGCTTCCGCCACCTTCAAAGCATATAGCACTTCTGCCTATTACAATATTATCTGTCTTAGGTACTGGTGATTGGTGAGATATATTGTCCCAATACGATTCAAATATAAATTGTAAATTTTTCCAATAATTGCCTACAAACACATAAGTTGCACCTGATCCGCTAACTATACCATAGTTGCATGTAACAGTCATGCCAATATTTGGATCATTCCTATATACAGCTTTGGCAGAATAATTAATACCTGTTACTGGCAGTCCATTGTATATATCTGGGAGAACAAATGTATTATTGCTTATAAAAGCAGCAATAGTTGCTGTTACATCACTTTGTGACCCATATGATAGACCATCATACATATATGAGATATTTACTGTGTATTGATTGCTTATAAGTGTATACGAATCGGTCGGTATCGTTCCAGTCATAAAGGCAGGATATAGGGTTGTGTCTTCGGCAAATGTTGTGCTAGATAGATCCACTACACAAGATGGATTGTCTATCGCATTGGCACTGTCTGTTGTCCAACCGATGAACATTTTGTTATCCTTAAGTGGATAAAATGTTGGGTCTATTGCTTTGCCATTCTTGATAACACGAGTTGTATTAGACATTGTTGTTCCGGCTAATATAGTGGTTGTTGCATTGCTTCCGCTAAAGTTAGCAAGTGTAATAGTGGTATTGTTGCCATCTACGACCTTATCGGCACTGGATGTATCAAAGGTAAGTGTAACACCTTCCTCTCTAGTAAGTGTCCAAGTAACTGTGTTGGTATATGTAGCATCACGCATATTGTTGGCAATGTCTACTATTATGTAAATATATTTTGTGCTATTGCCGGCGGTTGTGCCACCAATAACCTGCTTAGTGTATTCACCATAAGTTATGGATGTATCGTCAAACAATGTATAATCGGATATCGCTGTATCGCTATAAGCATAACGTGTAGTTGTATTAGTTGTGGTTCTATTCTCTGCTAGTTCGATCCCAACATCTGCACTGGTCATAAGATTGGTGAATGTATAACGAAACACAACTCTACTAGCTGATGAGTTGAAAGATATCTTAGCAGTTGGGCTAAGGGAAGCAGTCTTATTGGATGCAGATATCACAATACTTGTTCCGCCACTTGCCAAGCCACCCGATGTCATAGACGATGTTGTATTGCCGTAGCGATACTGGGCTGATGCTCGCACATTGACATTGTCTGTTGTCTTATATTCGATATTAACATTGCTACCAACAGTGCTTACTCTTGCAACAAGCACGACAATAGTCGCCGTGACGCTCATTACGATCGCAAGGCCTATGCATACTATTAGTAATATTAATCTACCTTTTTTGCTCATAGCTTTTTCCTTTTCTCTTAGTTAGTTATATATGCTTTGTGAGTATAGGGCGAGCGAGGGAGGCGAAAAAAGAATTTTTTTCGCCCACAGCCCTTGGCGGAAAGCCAAGGGCTGTCTGGATTGCCGACTGCTCATCGGCAATCCCCTCGCTCGTCTCTTTTCTTTATTTTGTCTCAAAACAATATGTAATATTTAGATATAAAATAATATTTCTAGATATTATACACTATAAGTATACAATTTTTTGCTTTACAACACAAATATTTTGTAATTGTTGACAAAAAAACATGGACTTATATTTAGCCCATGTTTTATCTCTTTGGATTTAGAATTGAACCTTGATGTTCTTTCTTTCTTTCTCGTCATCTACTACATAGAATTCGAACTTAGTGAAATGATACATCTTAGCAAATAGTACGCCTGGGAATACTTGGATACTATTGTTGTAAGACTTAACCTTAGCATTGTAGAATTTTCTTGCATTAGCAATATCTTCCTCAATTGCTCTTAGGTCATTTTGCAATGACAAGAAGTTTTGGTTTGCTTGCAATTCTGGATACTTCTCTACAACTACAAACAAATTCTTCAAAGCGCCGTTCAATGCAGACTCATTCTTGATTTTGTCATCAATTGTGTTACTGCCAGCGGCAATATTTCTAGCTTCAATTACAGCAGTAAGAGTCTCCTTCTCGTGCTTAGCATAGCCCTTAACGGTCTCTACTAAGTTAGGTATAAGATCGTATCTCTTCTTAAGATATACATCCATAGATGAGAAGCTCTCTTCAACACTATTTCTTCCTTTTACAAACTTGTTATAGTAACTAATGAACATACAAATAAGTACTATAACTATTATGGCAATGATACCTACAATTCCAATCCACCAATAATTTATTCCTAATAGATTCATTTTGTCTTTCTCCTTATTTTTCTTTTAATTGCTCTGCGTATTCTTTTTTTCGACATTTTTCGCAAAACGCAATTTGATTTATATAATTATAGTATAACTGATCTTTCCACTTTTTACAAAATGTTTTTGCATACATAGTTATTTTTTAACAAAATTTTGAGTTTTAATTATCTTATGTTAACAATGTATACAATATGCCTAATTAATAATTATTCTAATGATCGACCGGTTAGATCCTGTTCAAATATAACTTTGGTATTGGCTAGTGCATGAACCTGAATTGTTGTACGATTCATAGGTCCAGTGATCAAGAACACTTGACCACGCTTGGCTGCGACTATTGAGTCCTTCTCACTATCATTAATACCGCCGGCATTACGATATAGGTTGATAAGGTCGTTCATGTCATTAGGTGACAACGATAGTATTAGAGAGTACTGGCAGGCATTGATAATAGCGGTTGACTGAGTAGCGATTTCTTCCGATCCAACAAAGTCTTTGATGTTCTGTGTGATGATTATTTGCATTCCGTTATATTTACGGATACGTTTAGCCATCTGTGCCATAAAGTCTAGCGCTATAGGAAACTTCTTATTAATAAATACGTGCGCCTCATCGACCGCAACTATAACCCTACGGTGATCTTCTTCCTTCTCTTCGTGCGCAAAGTATTTCAAGTTAAAGTCTCTGTTCTTGATAATCTCACTATCTAGATACTTGAACACTAGTAGCATCTGTGCGTTGGCAATAATATCGTTACGGTTGGATATAAGTGTACGGAAACTGAAACATATGAAGTTTTCATTAGTACGTATAGAGTTGGGGCCGTTCCAAAGGTTGCTGTTACGGCCACCTGATGCAAACTTCTCGATATACACTCTTATGGTCTGAAGGTTACGCAAGTGGTACTCGTCCTTTTCCTTAGCAATCAACTCGTCTACCAAGTCAACTAGGTCATCGAAGATAGGGAAGTCGTCTGGCGACAAATTGGAAACATTGGTTGTTGGAGTTATGCCTTTCTTAAGATATAGCGATGCAACTATAGAGTTTAATTTCTCAAACGCATCGGGGTTGATGCCCGGCAAAATCAATTTAAAGAACTGTTCCAAGAACTGCAAGTGTGCATTGAATGAGTCGTCTTGCTCACCCTCCTCCGACTCCAGTGTTGCATAGATATGGAAAGGGTTGAATATACCATCGGTACTTGTTCCTACATCGATTATTTTGCCATGCAAGTTCTTGCATAGTATCTCATACTCGTTCTCGGGGTCGAGGATAAATATACGTGTGTTATCGGCAGCAAAGTTGGTTAGCAAAGTCTTAGTGGTAAATGACTTACCGGCACCAGACTTACCAATAACCATCATGTTGGAGTTAACACGCTCACTATTACGAGCAAAGAAGTTAACAAACACTGGATATGCGTTGTAGCCTAGATAGAATCCTCTATCGTCTTGCAACATGTTGCTGATAAATGGAAATCCGCTAGCAAGGGTTGATGTCGGGATTCCACGTTGGTAATTTTTAAGTAAATCCAAAGTGCTTAGGTTGGATGATACAAATCCGTCAATCTGACGGCCAAAGTTTTCGCTATACTTGAAGCCGTTTTGTTTAAGAACCGATCTAACCTCTTTCTTAACCGCTTCGCTTGCCATGATATGAATATTGACATTGTATAAGTTTTGATTGTTGTTTTCTAGACTCGTCAACAATTCTTTCAATGTGTCATAGTGGGTTTGTGTTTCGATTTTCTTTGATGTCTTCATATCTTTAGCAAGTTTTGCTTCAACTTCCATCAATGATTTATCTATTTGTCTCTTTGCTTGGTACTTATCCATCATCTCGCAGTTGATAACAATACGGCTATCTTCTAGCACAAATAGTGGATACAACCATGCATTGGCGACATCCAATGGATAGTCTGTTACCACAAAGGATCTATATTTTACTCCGTCAATCTTGGTGTTGCTTAGTCCAAACTCAACCTCTTGTGGCATCGCCCATTTGATCTTGTCTGCTTCTGGGACAAGTTCCAACTCTCTTTCGTTCATGTCGCTGGTAAAGGTGCTCTTAAGAAATACAAGTAGGTCATTGCCCTTCAATTCTCTAGTAAAGATGGGGCTTACACCACTTTCTAGGCTGGCTACAAATCCACTAACCGCACTATCTAGTGCCTCACGATCTTTATCATATATGACGATATAGTATCCGTCCTTGATAATTTTGCTGTCGTTGTTAAGATAGTTAATGTATTGTAGTCTTTCTTCAAAGATTATACTTCTTGGCTCTAGTTCGCTTGGATTATATAATCCTTTGTCTCGCATATCGTTTAAGGTGTTATATTTGTTATCCTCGTACTTTGCCATTTCGTCTAAGACCATTGGTTTTCTTGTTTTGACTATAGAGAACTTTTGCTTAGCATTAAGCCTACCCAATGCGTGAGCAAAGCAGTTAACAACTGTGTCTTGTTTCTCGTCAGTTAATAGGCCGAAGTTCATTGGGAATATTTCAATAACTTTGGCATAATAGCCACCATAGAATGCTACAAACTTATCTGTGCTTATACCCTCAAATGGAATAATACGACCAATATCGTCTACTGCATTTTTCGCATTTTTGATATATTTCTTTTTGTAAGACATAAATTTGAACATCAGTACCAAGCCATAATACAGTCTTACGCCTTCGCTGATAGGGATATATGTCATGAACCAAATTGCCGAAAATGCAATTGCTAAATATATATTGTATGGGATAGACAAAATATTGGCAAATAAAAACATCAGTGCAAGACCTACACCGATAATAGCCATAACAATTTCGGATATACCGATATTGTTGTACACTTCTATTTTTACTTTGCTTTTCCTAGGGATATGTCGTATAGTCATTTACATCTCTCCAACATAATAAATTGTTTTTTGTAACTCTGCCCTGCCTAACTAATAGGACTATTACATACTTATATACTTGTAGTATATACCAATTTAGCAAAAACTCAAAATATATTATTTTATTTTGCAAAATATGAAATTTTGCGTGCAGTCGGTTACAAAGGAGGGGGATGCGGACAACATCGCTCGACTACGAGCGATGGGTGTGTGGCTCGCCACACACCTTGGTCGGCTATTCGCCGACCGTCCACATCCCCCTTGCTTTTTGTATCCACTTATGCTACAATATAATAAGCAATATGTGCTAAACCACTGCCCAAGGAGATCTATATGCGTAAGAAAAACACTCGTATCCCATATTATCGTTCAATCGACTATGTCAAACTATCTGCAGAAGAAAGAAAACAATATGACAAGGACAAATTGGCGCTTAGAAGAAACATGCGTGCCCTTGTTGCCTATCAAGACAATCCCGACTGCACCGATGGTTCAACCAAGAAGACCATGAACTCGGTATTTGAAAGATATCGATTGAGTGGCGACAGAAGTTATGCCGTGTCCGAAGTTATGCGTGCGTTTTGGGGTAATGATAGATATGAAGACGAAATTATACCAATTTATGCTAGAAAAAACGAATATGACAATGCTCACCCTAGCGACAAAAAGTATTTCGACAAAGCATACTCTCCCACAGACTATATGTCGATTGAGACAATGTATCATTACTACAAATTTCGCAAAACAATTATGGATCTAGATTCCAAACAAAAGTTTGCTAGTTTTGATAAACTTCTTGACACAGCACGAGAAAAATATATGTCCAAGCCAAACGCCGGCAATATGTATTTTTCGCCCAAAGACCTATCTCTAGAGAAGACTGCAATCCCTAGTTACACCAACATAATCGCTCAGCAACGCAAAATTTCACAAGACGTTTCCAAAACAGGGGCTATAACCATCAATGATCAGACTGTCCAACTATCTGACGAAGAAATAATGGAGTATACTAATACCCCTATCACAGAATTTATCAAAGCAGATGTTGTCAACTACATGCTATCTTATGTGGACGAAACCAAGAAATCACTAAGCGAAGCCACACGACAAGGACTTAAACAATGGTACACCGCAATGGCAACCAATGGCATTATCAAAAGAGGACTATCCGAACACACCGAAGAAGCATTGAAGGCCGCTTATACATTTGCCGAGAACGTCCCAGAGGGAATGATGCGATACACCGCAACTCCTAAGCAAAATACAGCAAATAGAGAAAATAAAAATGCAAATGATGGCAATTTATCATCCACTAACAGAACAACAGAAGCCTCAGATAAGCAAAGTGATAACAGAAATACAAAAGATACTACTAAGACAATATCACAAGACAAAGTCACAAAAGATACTTTTGCTAACCTAGATCCGGGTACTCAACTTACCCTATTTGACATCTCTGACCACGAAAGACAATAACTATCCACTACATATCGCTACATTAATAAAAACGACACAAAAAAATAAAATAAATTAAGCAAAACACAAAAAATAGAGTGCGTCTTGTCAAAGATAAACACTCTATTTTTTTGTTAACTATTTATTTCATATGTGTCGTTTTGTTTGTTTCTTTAAGTCTATAACATTAGTTTTCCAATCAACTTCACGCCTCTACCTTAGAAAACATTGGGTTAAATTGAATCATAATATAAGTGGACACAACCTGTCCTTTCTCATCAGTTTCTTTGAATGCAGATTGGTCGGCGCAAATAGTTTTGGTAGGTATTTTTATAGTTATATTATAGGCTGTATCAGCTAGACTAGGAGAAATTATTGCCATATAAGTTATCTGAAGATTCAGATTTCCTGCAGGTGCATTGTTATATTGATGATATATATCATCAGTAAACAAAGCAAGATATGTAAAAGCTGGCAAAGCTTCGTCATACACTTGGTTAAAGCCAGCACCTTCACCCTTTCTTACGCTGTATACTTTGTCATTTACTGCAAAAGTAAGCTCTTCTTCCGTTCCTATTTTAAATGTTATGCCATTATATATTGCTCGAAGTTTTGTATCTGCAATATTTTTTAATTTATTGAAGAAATCTTCCACACTGCTACCTTTGTTTGATGTTAGATCGGTTGCGACATCATTTATTTCTACATTAGCAAAATCAAGATTGCCTTTGCTATATTCTTGCTTTATTAGGTCTATTATTGTCGAACCACCATTGCCAGTGCCATCACCATATCTATACTCTCTAGTATCGTTCATTATCCCTTGATAACTAAATGACTTGCCCCATGCGTACTCAACCTTACTTGTGTCATCACCACACGCAACTAATAACATTGTAGGAACAATCAGAACAAACGCAAGTATTAGTCCTATAATTTTATTTTTCAATTTCATTTTTCTATCTCCTTTTTTATTGATATTTTTATTTTATCATATTCATGCAAGATTTTACTAATAAATATTCGCCTTTTATTATTTTGAATTTTCCTTGATCATTTTAGCCTCATCTTTGTCATTTCTTTGCTTTTTCTTAATCTTCACACAACCCAATGTTTCTTGTGAAACAATTGTGCACAACTAGCACTAAATTTTATTTTTGTATGCCTTGGAACTTTTTTTACAAATATTAAAAAAACATCAATTTCTTTTTGATCCTTATAGAACCAAAAGGAAAACATATAAGTTCGCATGCCTTGAATTTAGTTCACAGCAAAGAAGTTATATGTTTTTCTTTTCTTGAACTTGTTTCACAGCGGAGAGACCAATAGTTCTTATTATTTTTTGATAACTCCTTATGCACTAGAAGATTGATGCTTGAGATCGAACACCTTGAACTTGTTTCGCAGTGGAGAGATCAAGCATCAATCGCATTTAGTTGTCTCTAGTGGCACAAACTTCAATTTGCAATTGGTAATATTGATATATCTATACACTTTTAACCTTAATTTTCGCCTTTCAATAAAGAATTGATCACAAGCTTCCCACAAGAACACCCATGCCACAATATTAATGATCTCTAGCAACACCGCTTGATCATACACTTTTGCCACTAGAAATTGAACAACCAGAACAAGTATTCCTGCCAAGGCAAGTAATAGCGATATAATTGTGTTGTGCCTTAATTCTCTATACAGATCGCACAGTTTGTTAAAATAATAATTGGATATTGCTTTTGTATATCTTTCTTTTTTGCTTTCACCAATTTTATTGCTAGATATTGTAATACTAATAGGATCAATAGGATTGATTGGACTAGCAGAGTTTTCAATATATGTTGCCACTTCTTCACTAATTACCTCTTCGTTATCGGTAGAAAATGATGACAAAAATTCTTCATCATCATATATAGTAAGGTTGATTATTGCACGGCCATCTTCGTCAACATTATTTTTGGTCGCTCGTATATCGTCTTTTATCCTTTTGTTTAATTTTTTTATATTTTCCATAACGTCTACTTAATTTTTCCTTTTTTATTTTTTGTTGAAAATCTTTTCAATTTTTTACATTCAATATTTTTATAGAACACCTTTATTTTAACATTTAGATATCTAAACATTTGCTCAAATATTTTCTATCTATCATTTTTATTGATATTTGAAATCATACTCTTTTATAAAAAATTGATCATTTCAGTTTTAGATTACATAATTGTTCTTACCCTATTATATAACTTTTGAACTCATTAAATTTGTTTCACAGCAAAGAAATTATATGTTTTTTATTTTTTCTGATAAATCCTTATTTCCCGAAAAATTGAGGCTTGATATCAATCACCTTTTTTATCGCTGAATAGTAAAATTGTTATTATACAACTGCTTTTTATTTTAAGCCAGTTATATAACTTTTGAACGCCTTGAACTTGTCTTACAGCGGAGAGATCAATAGTTATTATTTTTTTCTGATAACTTCTTATGCACTGGAAGATTGATGCTTGCGATCGAACACATTGAACTTGTTTCGCAGTGGAGAGATCAAGCATCAATCTCTTTAATCCGCTCGTTCCCCAAAAATTGATATTTGAGATC